>SDAL01000001.1:0-1609127 GCA_004153385.1 Paracoccaceae bacterium
GGGCACTCCGGCCGAGGCGGCAATGGCGCGGGCGAGGAGCGTCTTGCCGCTGCCGGGTTCGCCCTCAAGGAGGAGCGATGCGCTGAGTTCGGTCCATTGCGCCTCGCCGCGCCGCCATGCGACTAGATCCGTTACAAGATCCCGTGCGACCTGATGCGCGGGCGTATCACCGCCGATCTCCTCAAGCGTCATGTCGGAAGAGGTATTGGCCGTGGGCGCCAGAAGCGCCGTCAGTTTACGCGCCGCAGCAGAGGCGTCCGGCTCCCGCAGTGCGGACATCAGGCTTGGCATATCGAGTGTCGCAAGCGCCTCGTCGTCGGGCAGAAGCGGACGGACCAAGGCGGCATCGATCTTGCCAGTCGAGGAATGGGTCTGGCCGAGCAGCTTCAGCATGAGGTCGCGGTCAATCGGTGCCAGCCGCTTGGCAGGCGGCAGCACCCGACGAAGCTCTGGCGGAAGCAACGCAGTTTCCGGAAGCAGGATCATCAGCGGGTGTGGCAAGGTCAGTGCTGTCAGGATCTCGCTCTCGATCTTCGCGACGGCATGCTCGCTGATCTTTTTGCTGCCGCTCTCCGTCGGGCGCAGAAGCTGCAGCACGCCACTTTCCTTATGGCGCGGTGCGCGCGCGTGCGACGTCCAGTCTGTCGGCAGGAAGAGGCGGCCGATCGATGTGGCCGCACCGGAAAGCTGCGCGGAGCCGATCCCTTCCAGCACGGTCACTGCGCGTGGTTCGAGCGCCTGCAGGAAATGTTCCTCGCGGATGAAGGTGGCGGCAAGACGCAGCGCCATCAGGATCTTGCCCGCGGCAATGGTATGAGGCGGCCTGTCCGAGCCGCGATCATCCAGGGAGACGCCATCGACACCGGCTGCGCGCATCGCGTCGAGGTCGTGCAGATCGTGCTTTTGTGTGGAGTCCATCGCATCAAGCAGCTCGATGACACCGGGCGGCGTCCTTTTGCTGCGCGGCGCGATCGTGTCGCCATCCATGTCAATGTCCAGATCGAAGCTGCTGTCATCTTCGACAGCATGCAGGCGGCGCAGGATCGTGCGGGCAAAAGGCGCCCAAGAGGCGTTCATGTTCGTGGGTTTCGGCATGTCGCAGTGCTCCATGACAATGGGAAGTGGGCCGGCTAACGCCGGTTCTTTCCATGAAAAAAGGGAAGGTGAGTGGGGGAAGAGGGAGGGATCAGACGGAGGGGTCGGTGCCGGTGCCGAACTGGTTCAACATGGCCAGGATCGTGGTCTCGAGCCGTGCCTCGTAGATCTCGGACTTCACGCGCAGATGCTCGCGGTATTGCTCGGGCGGGATGATCGCGTCGGGATGCGTGCGCTTCAGGGCGCCATGCATGCGCTTCTCGAGACTTTGGGCCGTGCGGCCGGTGGGCATGGAGGCCGTGAGCAAGATGGTGCCTCCAATCTCCGGGCTGCACATAAGCTGGTGGTGCAATCGGCTGCGCGGATTGCGCGAGAAGCCGAGCTTGATCATATGCGGCATGTGGAGGATCCCGAAGCGCATGCAGTAGATAAAACTTGGCGCTGTCGCCCAGCCGATGCCGCATCCGCCGCAGCAGACCCGTTCGGTTTGCATGTTTGCGCGCGCGATCTCCTGGTGATGGCCGCAGCTGTGCCGATACCGGCGATAGTTCACCCCTTTCTCGACAGCCGGGCCAATCAGTTCCCAGCCGGTGATCTTGGCCTCGGCTTCTCCCACACGCAGTGGCAAATCTCGCAACGTAGAGCGTGTTTGCCGCGCGCGATTTGCCGGATACGTCCGAATTGCCGACGGACGGAGTGGCCACAGGCGGCACGGTAGAACCCATGCCTATGATCGTCCGGGTCGCGGTGCAGCAATTCGAGACCGACGGATCTGGCATCTTCGCGCCAACGTTGCTCGATGCAATGTGGGCAAAGCGGGGTGTGGTCCATCAGCACATTGCGCTTGCTGCGATGCTCCCTGCCGCAGTGGTGGCACTCAAGCATGATCTGATACCGATCCGCACCGCGGCGCGTGAGACTAAACCCCTTGCCGCGTGCCGTCTTCTGCCAATGGGCAGGGATCGGAATCGTTACGGCAAGCGGTACGGCCGGGGAGATGTTATGGTCAGACTGGGTCATGAGAAGACCTCCGGAAAGAGCGTGGCCAGCCCGCTGCCCGTGAGGGCGCGGTGGGCGACACGCGTAAACTGTGAGTAGACACAGGGGACCCGCCCGGCGCGGAGCGCGCCGGCTGGTCAGTTGAAAGGCGGGGAGATCAGATCGCGCAGGCCGCGATCAGCGCGCTTTGCTCGGCATCAGAACTCTGCTCGGCCCAGGCCGCGACCGGGTCATTGAACTCGCCAAGCTCGGCAATGGCGTCGATCTGCTCGTGGCAGATCCTCAGCATTTGCCGCGTTCGGATCACGGTCACGCCGGCATCCAGGCAGGCGAAGAGCTCTGCATGGGTGCCAAGCAGACGGTGCAGGTCGGTGAAGGCGACCTCGGTAGCGCTCTCGATCACCGCACGCGTGAGGATGGCCGAACGCTTCAGAGGCAGATCTTCGCGGCGTTGAACAGGCAAGGCGGCGATACGGCCCGACAGGCTCAGTACCTCGGCCCGGGCGCCCTCGGCGTCTGTCGTCCAGGACAGGAACGCGGGGTCAAAACAATCCGCATGCTCAAGATCGCGTTCGAACTCGATGTACGCGGCGAGCGCGATGTTCAACTACGTGAACCTGCGCGAGATGATGCTGTGCGAAAACACGTCGCGCGATGCTTCCGTCACGCTGGGCCGCGTGATAGCGATGGTGTTAGCCATGTGGGTCTCCTTGCCGAGATCGGTATGGTTAGGCCCTCGTGGATGTTCCAGCATCAGCGGGGGCCGTTTGCATTGTGTAGGTAATGTATGTACACTCGAATCTGAAAAGTAAAGAGGATGTATATACAAAATGAGAGAGAAAAAGACCTCTCAGATTAACCTCCGTATCTCGCCTAGCCTTAAAGAGGCTGCGGATCGTGCGGCTGCAGCAGATCAGAGATCCCTAACGTCATTGATTGAGAAATTGCTCACCGAGCATCTTCGGAAGAACGGATACATGGGCGAGGGGAATGGTCAGAGCGACCTGTGACGTTTGCAGAAGCAGTTCGCCAGCGGCTCGCAGTAAACGCGTGATTGGCAGCCTGATTAACACCGTCCTAGGAAAACCGAAAAACTAAATGACATCCTAACCCGGTCAGGGCGGGTCCAGCAGGCTGCTGGCCGCAGGAAGTGTGTTGAGGCGAAAGCCGATAACACACTGACGAGGAGGGGATCGCAGGGGGAAACCCCCTCGCGAACAGGTAAGTTGTAAGTCCAGGGCTCAGCCTGGGATTGCAACTTGCCTAGTGAGTACAAGCTTCACAAGATCAAAAAAAGTCTATCGGGATTTTCTTCGTCTTCGCGGAGACTCGGATCAGAGAAATAGATCCGAGCAGTAAGATGACCGTACAGCCCCAGTTTACCCAAGCCCAGCCTGTCAATCTGAAAAAGCCACCGATCGTTCTGCGGTTCTCTGGGCTTTGGCCTCATACGCTGCGCCGGTTTAGGTTCCACGATGAACGCCGCGGTGGGGATCTGGGGCATGTTGATTTGCGCCGCACAAAGGCCAACGAGATTCTTGTTGGTGGTGAGAAATGGCATCAGGTCATCCGTGATGAAATTGTACAGATGAAGCAGCATAACTTTGAGCAGCATCTTGCAGCTCTCCATAAAAAATCACGCAAATCGGAGGTGCGCAGGGTTGAGGAGGCGGGACCAGCAGACCCGTGGCGCGTCAGCAAGGAGGGGCCGCTCAGGGAAGGGATCTTGACCGTCAACAAGGATTGGTTTGGCGGAAGTGGGCAGGCGCAGTGGGACCCCGAACGCGTGAAGGAGTTCAGGCGAACCGCGATGAAGTTCCTGCGCAGGAGCTTCCCGGGTGATCAGCTGCGATTCGCGTCGATGCATATGGATGAAGAAGCCCTGCACATCCACTTTGTGGTGGTCGTGTGGGCTGAAAAACCTTCCATCAACCGTGGTCATCAGGTCCTGCTGCAACCATCTGAAAATCCGCTGCTCCGGAATTATGAGTTGGCTCAGGATATGGCGGGTGCCGCTTTTGCGAAGATTGGGATCACTCGTGGGCAGCGCCGTGCCGAGGCCCGACGCCGGGCGCGGGCCGAGGACAAACCTCTTCCGGACAGGCGGCGGCACGTGCCGCCGTCTGAGTGGCGCGCCGAAGAGCGCCGCAAGGCGCAGGAAGAGAAGAAGCGCCTCCTCGGCGCGGCCGAGGAGGCGGCGAAGGCGACCCTCGAGGACGGTCGGGACCTTGCCAAGGCTGCGGTGAAGAAATCGCGCAAGCGCGCCATAAAAGAGGCGCAGGCCCGCAAAAAGCGGGCTGCGCAAGAAATTGCAGAAGCGATCCGGCTCCGCGATGCGGCCGGGAAGGAAGCGCTGCAGTTTGAAAAAGCGGCTGCCGCCGCATCTTCTCGGAAAATGGGGATTGAGGCCGAGGTCGGGGCGTTGGAGCCGTTGGTAAAGGGGTATGAGGAGAGGGCAGAAAAAGCTCTTGAAAAGTTCCAGGCGAAGGTTGCGGAGCGAAAGGTAGAAGAAGAAAAGTTGGCGCGGATCAATCGCGAAGCGGAGGAGGGAAAGCAAGGGTTGGCCGACCTGCGAAGGCGCGAATGCGGCCTTGTCGCAGAGGTCCAGTCGCTGGAACAACATCGCGCCCAAGAGGCAGCGGCATGTATTACCGCCCAATCTGCGCGCCAAGTGGAAGAGCAGAAACTGGAAGACGGGGTAACGCAGGTGCAGCTGAAAGTCGCGGAAGCGGAGATTATCTCAGAGGCCGTTGAAGCTGGTTTGGAGCTGGTTGCTGAGGGCGCGCTGCTTTGGCAGGAAGAAGCGACGGATCGGAAAGCGGGCTTGGTTTGGGGCGCGGCGGCACCGAAAACGGGTGACCTGCGGGCGGAAAAGCGGAAGCAAATCCATCCTGCGATGGGAATGGTCACGCGAATTGCGCAACTGGTCGCACGTACCGTCAAACGAGCTTTGGCCAAAGAACGCCAAAAGTTGCAGGACGATGCGGAATATGTCCGTGGCCTGCGAGAGCAGTGGGAGCCAGAGGCTCAGGCTCGTCTTGCGCAGATCTCGCAGGGGACAGATGCGGGGCCTTCGTGAAGATGGGCGGTGAGCCGACCTTCGCTGTGTCGTGGACCAACGTCTGCTTAGCGGAGGCGCTGCAGCATTCTGATCCAAGGCTGAAGGTCGGATCTGGGCCGGATGCGCAGTTGGGTGCCGGACCCCGACGAGCGGTGCGATCATATGCCCTGTGCGCCCCTCGCCTTCCGAGTCGTACTGAGCTTCATGCCGAGAGAGTCTAGCCTCTCCTCGGGGCCGATCCAGGCGTAGGCCAGAAGGCAGGGGTCCAGTTCGCCCTTGGTGATCCGGTGCTCAAGCCCCGGCCGGTTCATAATGAGCGACCCGGATGCATGGACGGCGGCGTCATTCTCAGATCAGGACCCAGCGACCGAGATGTAGCTTTTCTCAATCTCATGGTGGCTATGCTGAGGATAGGTTGTGTTTGGCGCAAAAAGCACGAACTACAGCACCAGCTTCTCGGTCCGAACAGGGCCGCGCGGTTCTAGGATTTCGCAATAGGCATATTTCCGCGCCAGCGCCTTGGGCACCTCCTCGTATCCGTACTCCCGGGTGAGCTGGTCCTTCACCCGCGAAAGCGCCCGGGTCCCCCCTGCACCGCGCCACGCTCACCGAGATCGAGCGCCCGGAAGAGATGGGCCGTGACTGGCTTGGCTTCCACAGGGCGCAGGCTGAGCTCGGGATTTGCGTCGATGATCGAGGGCAGGGCGTCCCGCACGCGCTTGCGGTGTGCGCGGATCAGCCGGCTCCCTCCTGCAGACCCGTGTCGGTAGAGGGTATCGAATTCACGCAGCAGGAAATACCAGCCGGGGCATTCGTGCAGGCGCAACGTCGCTGCGCCCGCGCTGTGGAGAGTTGGTCCATTTCGCTCACCTCGGGGCCCTCACGCGGCAATCGGAACGACAATACGGCCGCGCACGACGCCGTCGAGGAATTGCGGCGCGGTGTCGATCACCTCGGCAAAGGGCACCTCGGTGATCATCTCCTCAAGCTTACCAAGGTCGAGATCGCGCGCCAGCCGCGACCATGCCTCGAGCCGATCGGGCTTGGGGCACATCACGCTGTCAACCCCGGCAAGCGTCACGCCGCGCAGGATGAAGGGCGCGACAGAAGCGGGCAGATCCATGCCTGCCGCCAGGCCGCAGGTCGCGACGACACCGCGATATTTCATCATCGACAGCATATTCGCCAACACAGTGCTGCCCGCGACATCAATGCCCCCGGCCCAGCGTTCCTTGGCAAGCGGGCGGGTCTTTCCGGTCAGCTCGGCGCGGTCGATCACCGAGGCCGCCCCAAGCCCGCGCAGATACTCAGCCTCCGCAGGCCGACCGGTCACGGCCACAACCTCGTAGCCTCCGGCCGCAAGCAAGGCCGTGGCAACACTGCCGACGCCCCCCGCCGCACCGCTGACGACGATCTCGCCCTTGTCGGGCGTTGCCCCCTGCCGTTCCAGCGCCAACACACAGAGCATCGCCGTGTAGCCCGCCGTGCCGATTGCAGCTGCCTGCCGCGGAGCAATTGCCGCGGGCAGCGGGACGAGCCAGTCGCCCTTGACCCGGGCTCGTTCGGTCAGCCCGCCCCAATGGGTCTCGCCCACGCCCCAACCGTTCAGCACGACCCGGTCACCGGGCTTGAAGTCAGGGTGACTGCTTTCGGCGACGGTGCCGGAGAAGTCGATGCCGGGCACCATCGGAAACCGGCGCACGACAGGGGAGGCCCCGGTGATCGCCAGGGCATCCTTGTAGTTCATGGTCGAGTAGGCGACATCAACAAGAACGTCGCCTTCGGGCAGCTGCGTATCCGGGACGTCTTGCACCGAAACGATCTGCGTATCGTCGGGCTTTTCGATCAGGATTGCCTTCATCTTCGTATCCTTTCAGGTGTTTGTGGCCTCAATTTCGATCAGGCGGAGGAACGTGTCCGCAAAGCGGCGCAGGGGATCGGGGCGCAACTCAAGCTTGGCGCGCAGCACGGCGCCCTCCCAGCCGATCCAGAAGGTCTCCGCCAAGTCCGCGGGGGCGTGATGCGGCACGATCGTGCCCTGCGCCAGGGCCAGGCTGAGCAGTCGCGCCGTGCGGGCCTGCCAGTCTTCCAGCACGGCCGTGAGCGCGGCGCGGAATTCGTCAGGGAGCGCGCCCATTTCCTGCCCGAGATTGCCTACAAGGCACCCCCGCCGGAAACCGTGCCGCGCCATTCTCTCCTCGGCCCGTGCAGTGAAGATGCGGAGCCGGTCGAGCGGCGCGTGCTCTTCGTCCAGGAACGCCCGCTCGATCTGCGTGGTGAAATAGGCGTTGTAGGCTGCGACAAGCGCGAGACCGAAATCGGCCTTGCCATGGAAGTAATGGTAGAAGCTGCCCTTGGGCACACCAGCCGCCTTGAGGATCTCGTCGATCCCGACCGAGAAATACCCCTTTTCCGTGAGGTGCTCGAGCCCGGCGCGGATCAGCTTCTGGCGCGCCTCGGACGCATCCGGCGCGCCGCGTGGCCGGCCACGGCGGGGCTTCTGGCTGGCGGACTGAAGGGGGACAGTTTCGGTCATAGTTTGAGTTTCTAGACCACTCAGTCTAATAATTCAATGTCTACTTGATCAGGGTGTTCAAGCTGACCGGCCAGGCTCTGCCGGTCATAGTGACCCCGCAGCAAACCCGAGCCTCCGCAGGTGTGGTCGTTGGCTCTAGGTCGATCACCGCATTGATCCTAGCTGAGCGACAGCGTTCGGGGTGAAGGCGGAGTAGAGAAGTGAACGCTTCCTGCGTTTCGTGGCCGACCACTGCGCCATTGCAGCTTGTGCAGCGAATGTTCGAAAGGTCCGTCTCTGCTGTCATTCGAGGGACAGAGATGCCGCGTGATGCACGAATGGCCGCCATGGTGAAACCGTAGGGCAACGCTTGACCCTTGGACGAAGGTCCGCAATGGGCCGGGAGCGACGGAAAGCTTAGTCGCGGATGCACCTGCCGCCGGTGACATTGCTACGTCAGGTGTCGTTCAGGCGGGGGCCAAGCTGAACGCGCTTGTTAAGGCGTGTCGCGCAGGTCTGCGGACGCTCCCGGCCCAACGCAATGGTCAGGATCCTTCTCGGCGCTGAATGCGCAAAGATGTTTCATACGGCGCAGATAAGCTCAGGTAGGAAGCGGCGGTTGTCTGCTCCCGCAACCAAATACTAATCTACCAAAATTAGACGTACCCTCATAACCCGCCCCGGCGGGTTTTTTTGCGTTCGGGACCGCCTTCCGCGTCAACCGTCGCAAACCGCAAAAGCCCGTGAGCGTTGCATCTGACCCCCCTGACGACCCCGTCGCAAGGCGAAGCAAGCCGCAAGATCTTAGGGTCTGGACTCATAACCAATAGATGATGGTTGCAGCGAGAGCGATTGCGGACAAGAAGACCTTTGGGCACCTGTCGTACCGGGTCGCGACCCTTCTCCAATCCTTCAATCTACCGAACATGATCTCGGTTCTATTTCGGCGTTTGTAGCGGCGCTTGTCGTATTTCACTGTGGTCTTGCGCTGCTTACGACCCGGGATGCAGGCGCGTATCCCTTTGTCTCGCAACGCTTCTCTGAACCAATCAGCGTCATAGCCGCGGTCACCGAGCAACCAGTCGACATTTGGCACGCTGCTCAGCAAGGCCCGGGCACCGATGTAGTCGCTGACCTGCCCGGCGGTCACGAACAAGCTGATCGGCCGCCCCTGGCTATCGCAGACCTCGTGCAGCTTGGTATTCATACCGCCCTTGGTGCGCCCGATCAGGCGTCCACGGCCCCCTTTTTCACGCCCATGCTGGTCGCGGTGCGGTGTGCCTTGAGGTAAGTCGCGTCAATCATCACGGTCTCCTTTCTTGATGCTCGGTAGCCAAGCCAGCCATGATCCGATCAAAGACGCCCTTGTCGCTCCACCGCTTCCATCGGTTATAGAGGGTCTTGTGAGGGCCGTATTCTTTGGGCGCATCGCGCCAGCGTAACCCATTGCGGTTGATGAAAATAATCCCGCTCAGCACCTTGCGGTCATCAACCCTTGGCTTGCCGTGGGACTTCGGAAAATAGGGCTTCAAGCGCGTCATCTGCGCGTCGCTCAACCACAAAAGATCAGACATGTCACCGCTCAGTTTTTCGGCGGTGAATCACGACGCTCGGCTGAGATCAATGGGTCCTGACCCTAGGTGCCTTCGGGAAGATGGCATGTCACTTGGAGATGTCGCCGCCGAGTTGGATGCCCATGAATGCCTGTTGAGAAAGTGGTGGATCGCTGATCGGCGAGAGCGTGTTGAAAAAAACTGCGTCGATGGGCAGGCCTTCGAGCAGGTTTTAGTCGAACCGACTGTCGCTCCGGCGGCGCATCAAACTACCGCTGCAGCTAATAGCTCAGCAGGCTCAGCTCACCTGTACGTGGGCGGGATTTGCCTCAAGTTTCCCTTTGTCCATCGACGAAGCAGACCTTCTGAAGCTGATCCGTGTTGCTGGACAGTGCCAGTGATTGCACTGTCCAGCAGCGATCGTATCTATCTGACCACTCGCCCTGTCGATTTCCGGAAGGGAAGGGATGGCTTGGCCAATTACGTCATGACCAATTTGAAACTCGCCCCCTTCTCCGGTGCGTTCTTCGTCTTCCGCTCGAAGGGCGCGACAAGATCAAGGTTTTGATGTAGAACATAACCTGAGCCCCAAGTTTCTTCCAGCTCTGGGCGGAGTCCTTGGGGTTAAATTTTTGGCGCCAAGCCGCCATCTTGTCCATTGTCTTTCTCTGCAAAATTCCATCGGTGTCAGGTTGCCCAATTCTGAGTGCGGCCTGCGCCAGCTGTAATCCTCCTGCCAGTCTTTAAGCGTGTTGCGGGCATCGCGCATTGTTCCAAACAGCGTTTCGTTGAGACGCTCGTCTCGCAGTTTGCTGTTGAAGCTTTCAATGAAGCCGTTCTGCTGGGGCTTTCTAGGCGCGATGTGAAGCCAATCGACGCCGATTTCCTGAACTCATTTAAGGATCGCGGTGCTGGTAAACTCAGGGTCGTTGGCCGATACAATCGTCTCTGGCACCCCTTTGGCCCGGCAATGATGTGTCCGCGACCAGCACCAAGTTCTCGCGATTGAGGTTATCGTCGACGGCCAGAATGCGAAAACGGGGATCGTCTGTCAGCGCATCAGACACGACATCCAAGCTCCAACGTCGGTTTGGACCATCGGCATTCTCTTGCCCAACGCACGCTTCCTGCCACCTCTGCGCCGCACCTTTTTGTGGTTCGCCGCACAACCTTCCCGCGCAATTATCCCATGGACGCAACTACAACCAAACCGTCGCTGTTTTCTGGATCGCCGTTTGATCGCATCGCGTCGCTCAGCGTCATCGCCACGGCGCGTCAGGTATCGCACCGTGGCCCGATCCACTTGCAGAGCATCGCACGCCTGTCGCTGGCTGACCTGATGGACCTCCATCAAATGCGCCATCGCCTCCCGCTTCGCAACGGGTGTCATCTTTTTTTAGATTGATGTCTCGGAACATGCATCCGACCCATATGATCTGTTAGCTTTGCCGTCTTTCTGGCCGGTAAAGCTGTAGGTCAGCTGCTCGCCTGCCGGGCAGACACAGGCATGTGTGCCGCTATCATATGCGACCTTAGCCTTGTCGAACTGACTGGGTGCAGCGGCGCTTGATATTATAGGGTTGGGAACCACACCTGAGATGCCGGCCTCTTCGCTGGCGACGATTTACTGCTCTTGTCGTCCACTTGATCCGTGATCTCTGTGGGCTGATCTGCCGCTAAGAGATCATTGGCCGCCGCGACCATCATCGACAAGGCATGCCGCTCAGCCCCGCGCATTGCTATTTCATGGGCAACGATCAGGTTGCGATTGGCGTCGACGGCCGTTTGAATATTACAGTCGATACTGCGCAGCATCGGGGCCGTTGTTGCTGTGGATCGTGCATCAGGACCACCAAGCGAAACTTGGGGCGCGCGGCGGTCCCATCCATGCTCTGCTCGATTGTTCTGTAGCACAGGGCTTCTTTTGACAGATGCGCCAGCTTTCTCAAGACACGTTCCAGATTGCCATCACGTTCGCGCCCCAAACGCCGCGATGAAGGGAGCTGGTTTAAATACCCGTAGACCTGAATTCGAAGCAACAAGACAGGGTGACAGCCGGGCCGAGCAATTGCCGCTGGCGGTGCATTGAAGCCCGGCACCGTAAGATCGACAAGGGCTGCGAAAGGTGTCACTCAGACGAACGAGACGGCGCATACCATCGATCATGTCGAAATGGGCAGGGGTCCACACGGCCTGTCCGCACTGCGAACATCCCCAGCCTGACGGAGGCTGCCCGCTATGTCGAAGGTTGGCAATGGGCCGCTCTGGCTGGCGTTTAGCTCATGAGCTTCCACAACCAAAAATAAAAAATGCCCTACGCCTAGAGAAGGCAAACCTGCATCTCCTGCATCTCCTGCATCAGCGGCGTGAAAACAGGACCGATCATTCCGATGTGCACGGCGTCTGCTGCCGAGGACTTGCCGTGAGAAAGCATAGACCTTCACCGATTGAACGCATCGGGCGGAGGCTGACAAGCCGCGAGCCTGCGTTCAGCCAGCACACTGCAGATAAAACCGGCACAGTACCAGCACGCAAACACTCAGGCGCCTGACAGCAAGCACACGATCCTTCAAATGATTGCGGGACCTACGAATGAGGCGTCGACTCTGCGGCGGGCTGCATGCCGGGGGGAGGCGGCGTCCAACTTGATTTTCATGGCGCAAGCCTCGTCAGGTTTGCTGTATATTGCGCGATCACAAGAGATCTTATGAATAGCATTCGTGAAAAAGCGCACCGATCTTGCCTTGAGATCTGATGTGCATCTTACGGATCGTTTATGCGCGTAAAATGCTGGCGCTAAAGATGTAAATTTTAAGCGTTCCATTCAAAACAGAGATTTCTGGAAATCTGCGGCTGGGCCCGCTCAAGAATGCAACTGAAAAACTGCCACTTAGGCGGATGGCACCCTTAAGAAATGAGGGCTTGAGGCTGGGCGTTAACAACGCAATGGATTTGGTTCGTCGCGAAACATGGTGGTAGAAACAGCATCCCTCTTCTGGCTGCGCCGTCAGGTGTAAGACGCAATAGGCGCTATAAGTTTGGCCTGTGAAACACACATGGAGCTGTGTGAAACGCTTACGCGATCCCGCAGCGTCGTGTCACACATGCAGCCTAGCCCTCGTCAGAAATGGTTAAAAAATAGGCAAAGTTTTTCTGGATGCCTTGAAAATTTGCATATCTTCATGGCGGGACGGTTTTGCAATCTGATGATCTTTACGTGACGATTTCGTGATGCTATTTCATGTATTAGCAAAACAACAAAGTTTTGCACATGCCGGATGCCAAAAGCGTCGTCTGGATATTGCCGGATCTCTGATCCGGTCATTTCTCCATTTCCTTATCGAAATTGTTGCCGGCAGCCCTGTGTCGGCAGTCGAGCCTCGCATGTGTTTTCCCCTTGGAAAATGATCGTGCGATGGCGGGACGACAGGGCCCAATCATTGAGGTCAAATAATGAAAATCAACCGTCGCCAGACGTTGGGCCTGCTTGGCTCGACAGCCGTTCTTGCTTGTCCGAATATTCTATCCGCTCAGGAGGGGCCGATCAACGTGTCGGCGCTTTATGATCTTTCCGGCGGCCTTGATGTTTACGGGGCACCAATTGTCGACACGCTGAAATTCGCTGTCGCAGAGCAAAACCGTAACGGGGGCCTTTTGGGTCGCGAGATAGAGCTGAAGGTGTTCGATCCGCAATCCAACATGCAGCTTTATGCCCAATTCGGTCGCCAGACCGTTTTGGCCGACAAGCCTGCTGTGGTGTTTGGCGGCATCACCTCCTCCTCGCGCGAGGTGTTGCGCCCGATCATGCGCCAGTTCAACACGCTGTATTTCTATGCCAATCAATACGAAGGTGGTGTTTGCGATCGAAACATGTTCGCAACCGGCGTGACACCGGGGCAGACGGTCGAAAAACTGGTGGATTATTCCACCAAGACGTTTGGCAAGAAGGTTTATATCGTCGCGGCCGATTATAACTATGGTCAGATCACCGCAAATTGGGTGCGTAAATTCACAGCCGATCAGGGCGGTGAGGTGCTGGCGGTCGAATTCTTCCCGCTGGATGTGACAGATTTCAAAACGGCCATCTCGAAGATACAGCAGGCAAAACCGGACTATGTCTGGTCGGCGCTTGTTGGCGGGGCGCATATCTCCTTCTACCGCCAGTGGCAGGCGGCGGGGATGCACCGGCAAATTCCGCTTTCGTCTACCACATTCGCAGGCGGCAACGAGCATGTCATCCTTACGCCCGAGGAATGCAACGGCTTTATGGTCTGCCAGAATTATCTTCAGGAGATCGATACCCCCCAGAACGCGGCCTTCGTATCAGCGTTTCACAAGATGTATGGTGCCGATTATCCCTATATCACCGAACTTGGCGTTGGCGCCTATCAGGGGTTCAAGCTGTGGGCCAAGGGCGTCGAGCAGGCAGGGACCACAGACCGGATGCCGGTTATCGAGGCGTTGGAAACCGGCGTGTCGGTCGACGGGCCGAGCGGCCGTGTGCAAATCGATCCGCAGACGCATCACACGATCATGGATGTGCATATCGCGCGGGTACAGGACGGTGGGCTGGTGCCCGTCGAGACCTTCTCGCAAGCGCGACCTGTCGACACCGCAATGTCGTGTGATCTGATCGCAAACCCAGCCGATACCACGCAATACGTGATCGAGCTGTAAGGAGCGGACATGGATCTGGCATCTATCCTGACAATCGAGATTCTGGGCTCTGTGGCCGTTTTGGTGCTGATCAGCATCGGGCTGGCCGTGGTGTTCGGGATGATGAAGGTGATCAATATGGCGCATGGCGAATTTCTCATGATAGGGGGATATGTTGCCATCTATGCAAAAAACTGGGCTGGCCTGAATTTCTGGGTCAGCTCGCTTGTGGTGGCGCCGCTTTGCGTGGGGCTACTGGGGCTGGCCTTGGAATGGCTTGTTGTACGCCATTTATATGGCCGGATGATTGATACCATGCTGGCGACATGGGGGATCAGTCTTGCCCTGATCGGTGCGATGACCATGCTGGTTGGCAATACCACGACGGGGATTTCCACGCCGCTCTCAAGCGTGACAATCGGGGCATATTCGGTCAGCGGCTACGGGATCTATCTGATCTGTCTGGCGCTTGCGATTTTTGTGCTGCTGTACGGGCTGTTTCGCTTTACCGCCTTCGGGTTGCAGGCGCGCGCCACAACCCAAAACGCCGATATGGTGGCCGCACTCGGGGGCAACCCGCGCAGGATTTATTCGATGACCTTCGCTCTGGGGGCCGCTTTGGGGGGCTTGGGCGGGGCCGCACTCGCCCCGATTACGGGTGTCATTCCTACCATTGGTGCCACCTATATCGCCAAAGCCTTCATCACTGTGATCAGCGGCGGCGGGGCTGTGATTGCGGGGAACCTGTCGGCGTCTTTGTTGTTTGGCACCGTTGGTCAGGTTTTCACCTATCTTTATACGCCGGTCATAGGCGAGGTGGCGCTGCTGGTGGCAGCCGTGGTTCTGATCCGGATTTTGCCGAAAGGCATCACCGGTCGTTTCTTCCGGAGGTCCATCTGATGTCGCGTATCTTACAAACACTCGCCTTGCTGGTCGTGCTCGCGGGCGGAATGGCACTGCCCAATCTGGTCGAACTTTATACGGTCTACGAGGTCACGGTTTATGTCGTGATGGCACTTCTTGCGCTGAGCCTTGCCTTTATCTGGGGCAAGGGCGGGATCATGTGTCTGGGGCAGGCAAGCTTCTTCGGTCTGGGGGCGTATGCGTACGCGATTGCCGCGCTCAATTTCGGTCCCGGACTGCTGGCCGTTGCCATCGCGATTTCAGTGCCAACGCTCTTTGCCGCAATCCTTGGCTATTTCATGTTCTACGGCCGGATCAGCGACATCTACGTCGGTGTGATCACGCTGGCCGTATCGCTGATCTTGATGAACCTCGTGAATTCAACCTCGGGGCCGCAATACCGTATAGGAGCGGCGCAACTTGGCGGCTTCAACGGGATTACGGGGATCCCGACACTTGCATGGCCCAACGGAACACCACTGGATCCGGCGGCGCTGTTCAGACTGTCGCTTACGTTGCTGGTGGGCTGTTTCGCAGCGATCAGCCTTTACCTGCGCAGCCGCGCGGGCAAGGTTGTAATCGCGATCCGCGAGAACGAATACCGTGCCGAGCTGCTGGGCTATAATGTTGCGCTGAGCAAGCTTGTCACGTTTTCTGCGGGCGGTGCACTTGCCGGTCTGGCAGGCTGTCTGTTCGCGAATTGGGGCGCTTTTGTCAGCCCGACAGTTTTCGCGCTGGTGCAGTCGGCGCAGATCATCATCTGGGTGATCGTCGGCGGTCGGGGGACGCTGATCGGGCCGATATTGGGATGTATCGCGTTGCAATGGGCGACCACGCAGCTTGGCACTCAACAAACGATACAGGTCAATCTTGTGCTCGGTCTGGTGCTGACCTTCTTCGTTCTGGTCGTGCCGGCGGGTATCGCGCCGCTTCTGGCAAAATGCGCCAGAGCCGTCACCCCAAGCAGGTCCCGTATCACCGCTAAGGAGAAACAGGCATGAATGGCGAGGTTATTCTCAAGGCCGAAGGGCTGGGCATCAGCTTTGGCGGTGTTCACGCAGTCAAAGCGGTCGATTTCGAATTGCGCGCAGGAGAGCTGCGTTGCCTGATCGGGCCGAACGGAGCTGGTAAAACGACGTTTTTCCGCTTGTTGAGTGGCCAGCACAAGCCGACACGTGGCACGGTCACGTTCAAGGGACAGACGCTGACATCGCTTCTGCCCTACCAGATCTCGCGCCTCGGGATCGGGATCAAGACGCAGGTGCCCAGTCTGTTTGAGGACATGACGGTGGCCGAAAACCTCGAATTGGCGGTGCCGCACGGCGTTCATGCACGAGACATTCCTCACCGCGTCGCAGAGGTGCTGGAGCGTATCGGCTTGGCCGACCTGCGTGATCGCCCCTGTGCCGAGCTGGCCCATGGCCAGCGGCAGTGGGTGGAGCTGGGGCAGATCCTTGCATCACGCCCCGCCGTCGCACTTCTGGATGAACCCGCCGCCGGTATGACCCATATCGAAAGCGTCAAAACAGTCGAGATTATCCGTGACATCACCCGTTACAGCGCGGTGATCGTGGTTGAACACGACATGGATTTCATCCGGATGATCGGAGACCGCGTGACCGTTTTCGAGCAGGGCGAGGTTATTGCAGAGGGCAGTTTCCAGCAGGTCGCACAGGACCCGCAGGTTCGTGCTGCCTATCTGGGCCGAAAGGAGACAACGGATGCTTGATATCACTGCACTCAACTCAGGCTACGGGCGGGTGCCCGTGCTGCGCGATCTGCAAATGCAGATCGGTGCGGGCGAATGTGTTGGCGTTCTTGGTCGCAACGGCATGGGAAAAACAACGTTATTGCGTGCGATCATGGGCGAACTTCCGGCATGGTCGGGCCGTGTCACCAAGAGCGGGCAGGACCTTACCACGACACCGACGCAGCTTCGTGCCCGTGCGGGGATCGGGTATGTGCCGCAGGGCAAGCAACTGTTCAAGGCGCTGAGTGTGCACGAAAACCTGCGCATGGGATGCGTCAAGGATTTTCGCGGCAGCGCACGCCAGATCAGTGCGGTTCTCGAGCTGTTTCCGCGTCTTGTGCGGCTGCTCGAGCGCCAGGCGGGGATGCTGTCGGGGGGCGAGCAGCAGCTTCTGGCATTGGCACGATGCTTGTGCGGGCAGCCCGATCTGATCTTGCTCGACGAGCCGACAGAAGGCATCCAGCCCTCTATCTGTGACGAGATCATCGACGTTCTGATCAAACTGCGCCGGGAGCAGGGGATGTCGATCATTCTGGTCGAGCAGGACATCGATTTCCTGTGGCAAATCTGTGACCGCGTGCTGGCCATCGACAAGGGCAGCGTCGTGCAGGTCATTGATCCGAAGGCGGCAGGATCGACAGAGGCCGCCAAAACATTCATCGGGATTGAAGGATAGATCATGACCATTCGCAGACCCGACACCGGCGATATCGAGGCGGCCAGCCAGCATTACAATCTGGATTTGTCACAATCCGATATCGCGGCGTTCGAAACCCTTCTGGACGCGGTGAGCGCCGATTACACCATTGTGGACCATCTGGTCGAGGACCTGCCAGAGGTCCGCTATCCACGCACCCCCGGCCATCGTCCCGCCCCCGAGGACAACCCCTATAACGCATGGTATGTCTTGTCGGAGGTGCGCGGGCGCAAAGGTGGCCCGCTGGACGGGCTTCGTATCGCGCTGAAAGACAATATATGTCTGGCGGGCGTGCCGATGATGAACGGTGCCGACAGTCTGCGCGGGTACATGCCCGAAATCGACGCGACATTGGTCACCCGCATGCTGGATGCTGGTGGGGTGATAAAGGGAAAAGCCCAGTGCGAATATTTTTGCGTATCCGGCGGTAGCCATACCAGCGCGCTTGGACCGGTGCGCAACCCGCATGACGAAACCCGTTCGGCGGGAGGGTCGTCTTCGGGATGTTCGGCGCTGGTTGCGTCGGGCCTTGTCGATGTGGCGATCGGCACCGATCAAGGCGGATCTGTGCGCATCCCCGCGGCCTATGCAGGTTTTGTGGGGATGAAAGCCACCCACGGGCTGGTGCCGTATACGGGTGTCATGCCCGTCGAGATGACGCTGGATCATGCCGGTATCATGTCGGGGACGGTGCGTGACAATGCCCGTGTTCTGGACGTCATCGCAGGGGCCGACGGGCTTGATCCGCGTCAGGTAAACCTGCCCGACTGTGGCGATTATACAGCCGGTCTGGAAACGGGTGCGGCCGGCTTGCGTATTGCGGTCATCACCGAAGGATTCGGCTGGCCAAATTCCCAACCGGACGTGGACGATGCCGTCCGTGCCGCCGCGCGCCATTATGCAGCGCTCGGCGCGACCATAGAGGAGGTCAGCTTGCCCATGCACCGCAATGGCCACGCGATCTGGTCGCCGATTGCGGTAGAGGGCACCGTCCGCCAGCTTGAGGGCAATAATTACGGCTCGAACTGGAAAGGGCTCTATCTGTCGTCGCTCATGCGCGCGCAGCAGGACTGGCGCGCGCATGCCGCGACGTTTCCCGATGATATGAAATCGGTGTTGCTGGCGGCGCATTATTTCGGCACCCGTTACCACGGCCGGTATTATGCCAAAGCGCAAAATCTGGTGCGCCCGCTCAAACGGGCGTATGAAGGGCTGCTTGAAGATTACGATCTTTTGCTGATGCCTACGGTCCCGCTGCAGGCGCCGGAATTACCCGATGCAGGCTGTGATCCGGCCACATTCGTGGGACGCGCGCTGGAAATGAACGCCAACACCGCACCGTTCAATGCAACGGGGCTGCCGGCGCTCAGCGTGCCGTGCGCGATGCGCAACGGCCTTCCGGTGGGAATGATGCTTGTGGGGCGCGATTTTTCGGAGGCTTTATTGTATCGTGCAGGCGCGGCCTTCGAGGCGGCCTATGACTGGAAGACGTTGTGATGCATTTGCTAAATCCCACATGTGACGGGATACCGGTGGGGCTGTTGTTTTCGGATTGCAGCCCGACGGCTGCCGTCGAGGCCACGCAGGCGGCTGCGAGCGAACTTGCAATCAGCGAGGTGAACGAGGCCGGCGGGATCAATGGCGTGCCTTTGGTGCTGTGCCGTGTGCCGGTGGGGGGGCGTCCTGCGGATTATCTGCGCGCGGCAGAAACCCTGTGCGATGTGCACCATGTGCGCACAGTGTTCGGCACACATATGTCGGACTCCCGCAAGGCCGTTTTGCCGATGATCGAGGGGCGTCAGGCACTTTTGTTCTATCCGACGCTTTACGAAGGGTTCGAGTATTCAAAAAACTGCATCTATACTGGAGCTGCGCCGAACCAGAACTGCCTACCCATCGCGCGCTACCTGCTGAAAAATCACGGGCCGCGCGGATTTTTTATCGGAAATAACTATATATATGCCCATGAATCCAACCGGATCATGCGCGATCTGTTCGAACAGGCAGGGGGCGAAATTGCCGCAGAGGCATATCTTCCGATCAATGCCCCTGACGATGCTTTGGCTGCGGTGATGGCGCGGCTTGAACAGGCGCAGCCGGATTTCGTCTACTCCACAGTTGTCGGAAACGACACGATCCGCCTTTACAGGGCCTTCGCCCGCACCCGTCTGCGCACGCGGGGTGTGCCGATTGCGAGCCTTGCCACGAACGAATCCGATCTGGCGCGGATGGGGGCCGATATTGCCGAAGGCAGCATTGCCGCGGCACCCTATTTCGCATCCCTCGACACTGTGGCCAGCCGCCGTTTCGTGGCGGGAATGCAGGCCCGGTTCGGGCCGGATATGGCGGTGACCTCAGGGGCCGAAGCCGCGTATTTTCAAGTGCATCTTTTTGCTGCTGCCGCGCGGGCGAGCGATACACTTACCATCGATGCGGTGCGGGACCGGTTATGGGATGTCGCCTATGATGCGCCCGAAGGGCGGGTGCGGCTGGATGCGGGAACACATCACAGCTATCTTTGGCCACGCGTGGCGCGCGCCGATACGAGGGGGGTTTTCCAGATCGTGGAGGCAGCGCCCGAAGCCGTCAGGCCAGAACCCTATATGGTTGAGCATTGCTTAGAGGATCGCACAACCGAACATGTCTAGCGCCCGCAGGAAGCCACGCATCAGCGACTTGAAAGGCACCCGTGTCCTTGTGCTCCTGCCGCCCGGCGAGGAGGCGGAGGGGCTGGTGTCCCATCTGATACGGATACATTGTCTGCCGCGTCTGGAATGGCCGGTGCCCCAACGGTTGCCAGATGATGTCGATGTGGTGTTCATGACCGTACAGACGGATGCGCGCGATGCCGTGCGCGGGCTGATCGCGACCCTCACCGATCTGAGCCCGCCGATCATCGCGCTGACCGGCTATGAGGACCCGTCGACCTTGCAGCTGGTGCTCGAACTGGGCGCGTCGGCGGTCATCGAACGTCCGGTGAAGCCCTTCGGTCTGTTGACCAATCTGATGATCAGCCGCGACGTCTGGCGGCGTCGTCAAAGTGACGCCAGACGGCTTGCCGAAGCTGACCGGCAGGGCCTCGCGCTAACAGCGGTTCACGTCGCTAAAATGATCCTGTGCCGGCTGCACCAGATGGAGATGGGCGAGGCCCATCGCCATTTGCAAAAAACCGCAATGGACAATCGTAAATCCATCGAAGATGTGGCGCAGGATATTATCGCCCAATGCCCTGCGCTGGCGCTTGCAGCGGGGCCAGCGGATGGGGATGTCGGGCCAAGCCCGATGCCGCCCAAGACCTGATGGGGTTTGGTGATCTTTGGCACAAATCCGGATCGGATGGCCGTAGGTCACAGCCCTTTGGAGCCCTGATATGCCGACATGCCATAGAAGACCCCATGGTTGACCCTGTCCGGTTTGCGACTGTCTGCACCCTCAAAGGCGCAATTTCTACGCCACGCGGAGCGGGGCGGTGGGCAAAACAGGGATCGGATCGGTAAAGTGTGCGCGGCGCAAGCAGGACCGGTGCAAGGCTGATCTTGTACACGTCCACAAACCGGTCTCTCATCAATCGATATCCCTCAGGCGAGGGTGGGGCGGCTTTCAGGTGATACCCGCGCGGAGCAAAACGTTTACCGCACTGTCGAAATGCGCGTTCATGGCCGCTTCCGCGCGCACGGCATCCTGCGCCATAATGGCGTTCGCGATGTTTTCATGGCACAGGATGCTGCCCAGCCGGTTGTCGTCCGTTGCGCGCGCGCGCCAGCCGATGCCCCATGTCTGACGTGTGATGACCCGAAAGCTTTCGATCAGGATGGAATACAGCAGGTTGCCCGACGCCCGCGCGATGACCTCGTGAAAGGTGATATCCAACTTCATGATAGTATTCTGGTCTTCTTCCAGCGCTGCGTGCATTTGCTGCACGACAGACAGCAGCGCAGTGGCATCCGCATCGCTACGCCGGATGGTTGCCAGCAATACGGTGCGCAGTTCAAGGGTACGGCGAACATCGAGCATCTGCTGGATGGACAGCTTGCCCGTATAGGACGTGTGATCAAGAATAACGCTAAGCGAGGATGCATCCGGCATCGCCACCCGCGCCTTGCGCCCGTGTCCGATATCGACCACGCGCAGGGTGGACAGCCCCCTCAGGGCTTCTCGCGCGACGGGACGCGATACACCTGAATGCGCGGCCAAGGCGATTTCCGACGGCAGCACCGCACCGGGCATACGCCTCTTGGCGCGGATATAGGCCCGTATGTCGATCATGGCCTGCTCTACCAATCCGATGTCAGAGGCCTCCATCAGCGGGGAGGGGGTCGATCCGGATGTCATAATGGCTATTTCTGTCTTACCAAAATATCAGGCGGGCCAAGTTTCGCATGAACTGTCAGGGCCTGTCTTACAAGACATGGCACGCCGCCGTCAGCTGTGCCAGTTGTCAAAATCCACAGCCGTAAAGCTGTTGAACGTGTTTCAAGACAGGCGCGTCCCAACCTTGCGAAATAGATATTACAGAAAACATCTAACTGTATGACCAAATAAAAAAGAGAGTTGCCATGCGTTGTCCTCGCCGTTTACGGTCATTTCTGGCTGCGGGCAGTCATACGATCCCACACGACCCGACCCGTATTTGCGCCACAGTTCCGCCGCGCGCGGCAGGCCCTGTCGGAGGTGCTATGCTTGCAAGGGAGTGCTATGAAAATCACCGCGTTACGGACCTATCGGGTCGAGGAATTCGCAAACGTTCTGTGGGTGCATGTCGAAACAGATGCAGGCATCACCGGTCTGGGCGAGACATTTTACGGTGCCGAGGCAGTGGAGGCGCATATCCACAATACGCTGGCGGTACGACTGGTGGGGCAAAATCCGCTAAACATCGAGGCATTGCACAAGGAGATGGTCTCGTTGCCCAATGCGCAGGCCTCCACAGGTGTCGAGTACCGGGCGGCGTCGGCAATCGATATCGCCTTGTGGGACCTGTTCGGCAAAGTCTGCGATCAGCCGGTTCATGTCATGCTTGGCGGCCAAAGCTGGGACAGGATCCGCGTGTACAACACCTGCGCAGGCACCCGATATGTGCGCACCAACAAGATCAAGCCTGTCGATACATGGAACCTTGATGGGGATCACTCGCCCTATGAAGACCTCGACGGTTTCATGACCCGCGCGGGCACGCTGGCCGAGGATCTGCTGGACCAAGGCATCACCGCGATGAAAATCTGGCCGTTTGATCCTGCGGGCATTGAGAACAAGGGCATGTTCATCACCACCGAGCAGATGAAAACGGCGATCAAACCGTTCGAGGACATCCGCCACGCGGTTGGCGACAAGATGGATATCATGGTCGAGTTGCATTCGCTTTGGAACCTGCCGGTGGCCAAGGATATCGCCCGCGCGCTGGAGCCGTTCAACCCGCGCTGGTATGAGGACCCGATCCGCATGAACGCGCCGCAGGCTTTGGCCGAATTCGCGCGCTCCACCCATGTGTGGACCTGCGCGTCCGAAACCCTCGGCTCGCGGTTTGCCTATAAAGAGTACTTGGACCGTGACGCCGCACATGTGGTGATGGCCGATTTGTGCTGGACCGGTGGCCTGACAGAAGGGCGCAAGATTGCCGCGATGGCCGATACCTACCATCGTCCGTTTGCGCCGCATGACTGTATCGGACCGGTCGGGTTTGCAGCCGCGATCCATATGTCCTTCAGCCAGCCCAACACGCTGATCCAGGAATCGGTGCGCGCCTTCTACAAGGGCTGGTATCGCGAGCTGGTGACGGAAGTACCGCGTATCGAGGGGGGCTATGTCTACCCGATGGAAGGCCCCGGCCTTGGCACGGAGCTTGTTGCCTCTTTCTTTGAACGTCCGGATCTGAGCGTCCGTGTATCGGAGTTATAATCATGTCTATCAATCTATTCGACCTGACGGGCAAAACGGCCTTGATTACAGGATCCTCGCGGGGCCTTGGCCAGGCGTTCGCCGCAGGTCTTGCGGCGGCAGGCGCCCGTGTCATCCTCAACGGGGTCAACGAGGCACGGCTGGAGGAGGCCGCCTGCGAGATGCGCGCACAAGGCCATGATGTGCTGACTGCCGCATTCGATGTAAGCTGCGAGGCCGCAATCAAGGCCACGTTCGAGCGGTTCGATGACGAGGGTATTGACGTTGATATCTTGATGAACAACGCGGGTATCCAGTTTCGAAAACCCATGCTGGAACTGGAGACCGCCGATTGGCAGCGCGTGCTGGATATCAATCTGACCGCATCGTTTGTTATCGGGCGCGAGGCTGCCAAGCGGATGGCCGTGCGCGGTTATGGCAAGATTATCAATATCGGATCGCTCACCTCGGAATTGGCCCGTGCGACGGTTGCGCCTTATACGGTTGCCAAAGGCGGCATCAAAATGCTGACCAAGGCGATGGCCGCTGAATGGGGTGAAAAAGGCATCCAGTCCAACGCAATCGGTCCGGGGTATATGGTGACCGATATGAACGAGGCGCTGATCAACAATCCCGATTTCGACAGCTGGGTGAAAGCCCGTACGCCGATGCGTCGTTGGGGGCTGCCCGATGAATTGGCTGGCACCGCGATCTACCTTGCGTCGGATGCATCCAACTATGTGTCAGGCCAGATCATATATGCAGATGGCGGCATGATTTCAGTGCTATGATGCGCGCCGTCTGTTTCGATGCGGTGCGACACCCCTTGTGCTGACCGGAGCGCGGAAGTCTTGGCATCGGGATTGAGGTATGTGCCGCATCGCACTGCTGTTGGCGCAATCCTGGCGCTGATTTGCGGCGTGTCCTGAAACAAACGGCTGGGCAATGCTCGCGCGGCTGTTCCCGCCTTGTGCATTGGCATGGTGCGCGTTTGCCAATCGTTCTTGGCTTTTCTAGATCTATCGGGAGGATGAGGGCGGTGCGCCCCAAACAGAAAACCGTGGCAACGCCTATCGGTTTGCCACGGTCTATAGCAGACAATGAGATTGATGATTGGGTCTGGATGAGATCACTTCGTGAGGATCAACTTACCCGCGCGCGTGATGCGGAGCGTGTAGACCTGCCCGTTGAGCAAGATGTTGGCCTGGTTGCCACCATCGGTCAGGGTTTGGGCCTCGTGTGCGGGAAGGGCGTTGGTGAAATCCGGAGAAATGGTCATTGGGTCCTCTCAATCCTATTGAGCATCATTTCGATCACACCAGCCTGCGGCGTGAATTCGCGACACAAGGCCTGCACAAGATCGTGCAATGTGATCGGATCGAATTCATCTTTGATTACAGCCCGTTGGTCGGGCCGGTGTGGTAATGTGTCAGGCATTTCCGGTCTCCTGTTTATGGGGCTGGTCAAAAGCTGACTGGCGCTACATGTCATATCCTGAGTTAAAAAGTCGGGCTTGTAAAGTCTGATTGTTTTACTCGGGATATTTTTTTGCAGTTTTCCGCTGACGTCTGTTTGGGCGTAAACAGATCAGGGGGGGTGCCAGTCGCGCGACCGCTTGGGCGGTGCGGATTTTGGTATTGATCGGTTGCGCCGTCGGTTGCTGGCCAGACTACCAGCATGCCAGACTACCAGCATGCCAGACTACCAGTATTCCAGACTACCAGTATGCCGCAACGGCACGCACCGGCCATGACGGCGCAATGGCCGGTGCGCTGCGTGATGGCCACGCGTTCATATGAAAACGGTGCGCGCCTTGGAGGGCACGCACCGTCACTGGTTCGTATAAAGGCGCGGGTGCCTTAAAGTTCTTCGATGCGCAAGGCGACGGGATCGCCCTCAACCACGCCGGTTGCGGGGAATTGCGACACGGCATAATGGATCGCATCGGTCGTGGTTTTATGCGTCACAATCAGTACAGGTGCCGAGGTGTCGGCATGGCCGTATTGCCGCATCCGCGAGATGGAGATACCAGCATCGCCCAGCGTTTGTGCGACTTTCGCAAGCGCGCCGGGTTTATCGGACAGGTTGATGCGCAGATAATACGGGGCAGGGGCCGCGGTCACGGCTGGCGCGGCTTCTACCAACTGCGTGGCGGGGGCCCCGAATGTGGGCAGACGCAGCCCGCGGGCGACATCCATGACATCGCCCATAATGGCGCTTGCCGTAGGGCCTTCACCGGCGCCCGCGCCGCGCATCACGATCTGGCCGACGCTGTCGCCTTCGAACACAACCATATTCGTGCCGCCTGACAGTTGCCCCAAAGCAGAGCTGGCAGGCACCAGACACGGTGTCATGCGCTGTTCCAACCCGCGCCCTGTCATTTGGGCCACGCCCAACAGCTTGATTTTATACCCCATGTCGCCGGCGCGGCGGATATCATCAATCGAGATCCTGCCGATCCCTTCCAGCTGCACATTTTCAAATGCCACTTTGGTGCCAAAGGCGATCGAGGCCATCAGCGCAAGCTTGTGGCCCGCATCGATTCCGCCGACATCCAGTGTGGGGTCGGATTCCAGATAGCCAAGCTGGTTGGCTTCTTCGAAAACGGTATCATAGGGCAGGCCTGCGTCTTCCATGCGGGTCAGGATGTAGTTACAGGTTCCGTTCATCACGCCCATCACCCGGCGCAGCTGGTTGCCGGCCAGCCCCTCTGTCAGCGTTTTGATACAAGGGATACCACCGGCCACGGCAGCTTCGAAACGGATGACTTGTCCGTTTGCCTCGGCGGTTTCGGCCAAGGCCTGACCGTGATGGGCCAGCAGCGCCTTGTTGGCGGTGACCACGTCCTTGCCTGCGCGCAGCGCGGCCTCTGTCGCATCTTTGGCCGCACCTTCATGGCCGCCCATCACTTCCACGAAAACGTCGATATCGTCACGCTGTGCAAGGGTGACGGCATCGGTCTCCCACGCATAGCCCGACAGATCCGCGCCGCGGTCCTTGTTTTGATCGCGCGCGCACACGGCGGTGATCTGCACAGGGCGTCCCGCGCGCATGGCCAGCATGTCGGCATGGCGCTGCACGATTTTCACAACGCCGATGCCCACTGTGCCAAGACCCGCGATACCAAGGCGAAGGGCGGGGCCGGTCAGGATGGGGCTGGACATGAAAACCTCGTTGGATCTGCTTTTCAGGGTTGCGCGATCTGTTATCTGGAAAGCGCGGCCCTTGCAACGCGCATAGCGCGCACCACCCCGCAAAGCGTCGGTACGTGACTTGCGCGGGTGGCCTTGTGCGGGTCGGGTCAGTCCGCCTCGGTGCCCGGGGCAACAGGGGCTGTGTCTGCGGTGGGTCCGGTGGTGTCCACCGCTGGGACTGCGGGCGTATCGGGGCTGGGGGCAGGCTGCAGCTTGCGCAAACCCTCGGCACGTGCGCGCAGCGCATCTGCCCGCGATTGCAACGCGGCGGTGGCGCGGTAATCGGGCGCAGGCTCTTCGACCAGCAGGCGATCAAGCGGCAAAAGCTCCGGATAGCTCTCATAGGTATCATTGCCACAGCCAGCAAGCATAAGCGCTATGAACATGACACGTAAAGCGGTCCGGGGCTTGGGCATTGCGATCTCCTAATCGTCTTTGTGCGAAACCATAGTTAGGGCGGACCGGCTTGGCCAGCGGCGATCACATGCCGTTCTGCCCCTGATCGGGCAGGTGCACCTTTTTGCACGCCTTCTTGGGGCGTTGTGTGCGGGCCCCCTCTGGACACACGCGCCCAGACAGCCGATATGAGAGATATGAGCCTACCACCCGGATTTCTAGATGAATTGAGAACCCGCACCTCGATCGCGCAAGTGGTCGGGCGCAAGGTCATGTGGGACAACCGAAAGTCCAATCAGGGCAAGGGCGACATGTGGGCACCGTGCCCGTTCCATCAGGAAAAGTCGGCCTCGTTTCATGTGGATGACCGTAAGGGCTATTATTATTGCTTCGGGTGCCATGCCAAAGGCGATGCGCTGACCTTTATCCGCGAGACCGAAAATGTCGGTTTCATGGAGGCGGTCGAGATACTGGCCCGCGAGGCCGGGCTGAGTATGCCCGCCCGCGATCCCCAAGCGCAGGAAAAGGCCGACCGACGCACCGAACTTGCCCAAGTGATGGAGGCCGCCGTCCAGTATTTCCGCCTGATGTTGTCCTCCCAAAGCGGGCAGGCGGCGCGCGATTATCTGGCCGGTCGCAAACTGGGCGCCCCCGCGCAGGAGCGGTTCGAGATCGGGTTTGCCCCCGATACGCGCCAAGGGCTGTTTCAGGCGCTATCCGCCAAGGGGTTCACGCCAGAGCTGATCGTTGATGCGGGCCTGTGTGCCAAGCCAGACGGTAACGGCGCCCCCTATGACCGCTTTCGCGGGCGCATCATCTATCCGATCCGCGATCCGCGCGGGCGCTGCATCGCCTTTGGTGGCCGTGCGATGGATCCGAACGCACGCGCGAAATACCTCAATTCGCCAGAAACAGTGCTGTTTGACAAAGGGCGCTCGCTCTACAACCACGGACCTGCACGCGAAGCCTGCGGCAAGGGGCAAAAGCTGGTGGTCTGCGAAGGCTACATGGATGTGATCGCGCTGTCGGAGGCCGGTTTCGGCGGCGCGGTGGCCCCCCTTGGCACGGCTGTGACCGAGCACCAGCTCCAGATGCTGTGGCGGATCCACGACGAGCCGATCATCGCGCTTGATGGTGATACGGCCGGTATCCGCGCGGCCCATCGTGTGATCGATCTGGCGCTGCCCCTGCTGGAGGCTGGCAAGGGATTGCGGATCGCGATCCTGCCAGAGGGCAAAGATCCCGATGATGTGCTCAAGGCGCAAGGCCCCGAGGCGATGAATGCGCTGCTGGATGGCGCCCGCCCGATGATCGATCTGATGTGGACGCGCGCGATAGAGGGCAAGAGCTTTGACAGCCCCGAGCGTAAAGCCGCGTTGGACAAGGAATTGCGCGCCGCCATCGGCCAGATCAAGGACCCCTCTATCCGCACGCATTACGGCGTGGAAATCAAAGAAAAACGCAGGGAATTGTTCGGCCAGGGGCGGAATTATCCCCAAGGAGATACCGGGCGCTCTTTCCGGCCGGGCGGATCTTATCCACAAGGTGGTGGGTATAATTCTGGGGGTGGTTTCGGGAGAAACAGCAGTTATCCACAAAGGCGCGGAAATTATCCACAGGGACGTGCGGCATGGATGGCCGCCCAGCATCCGCTTGAGCAGACACGCAACTCCATGCTGGCGGTGGCGCAGGATGCCGCTGCTGCAGAAGAACTGCGCGGGGCGATGGTTCTGGCGATTTGCGTGACCCATCCCGGCCTTGCAGCAGAGTTCGAATCAGAGCTGGAAACCGCACCTTTCCTGCACCCCGATCAGGACCGCGTTCGCAATCTTTTACTGCGCCATATCGCTCTTCCAGCGGCGGAACTTGGCGAGCGTGTGCAAATTGATGCCGCCGAAAGCCTTGAAACTCTGCTCCGTCTGCCCCATGTCCGGACAGCCCCACCTGTTATGAAAGTGGCGGATACGGCTTTGGCACGCATGTGTCTGGCTGAAGAGTTTGCAAAGCTGGAGGCGGAGCGGGCTGTGAGAGCAGAGGTCGAAGATGCAATGGAGGATCTGGAAGGATTGGCTGATGAAGGGGTTACCTGGCGGTTAAGTCAGGCAAATTCACGGCGCCAGCGTGCATCGAGTTCGAAACTGGACGATACGAGTGATATGGGAGAGGACCGCGAAGCGCTCTCCGCATTTCTGCAATCTGCCATAGATCAGCAAATATGGCGGAAAAAGAAATGAAGTTGTGATGAACTGAACTGAATAAGACTGACTCACCCCTCTGTGATTCGGTTTATTGATTCGATAAAACGATGGGATGTGATTCGATCCTGTCACAGCCGTGCTTAAGCCAAAGCCGATCAAGGAGCGCCCATGGCCGCTAAAGATGTCGACGAGAACAAGCCAACTTCCGCAGGTGATGAAGACACGTCCTTTGATATGTCGAAAACCGCGGTCAAGCGGATGATCGCCGAGGCCAAGGACCGAGGATTCATTACCTACGACCAGCTGAACGCGGTCATGCCGCCCGATCAGGTGTCGGGTGACCAGATCGAGGATGTCATGTCGATGCTGTCCGAGATGGGCATCAACGTGATCGAGGCTGAAGACGCCGAGGAAGAAACCACGACCGGGGGCCAGTCCAAGGGCGGCGCCGTGGCCACGACGGGCGGCGGCAACCGTGATGTGACCGTCTCCTCGTCTTCGGCAGAAGCGCTGGACCGCACCGATGATCCGGTCCGGATGTATCTGCGTGAAATGGGCTCGGTCGAGCTGTTGTCGCGCGAAGGCGAGATTGCGATTGCCAAACGCATCGAGGCCGGCCGCAATACGATGATCGCGGGGCTTTGCGAAAGCCCGCTGACGTTCCAGGCGATCACGATCTGGCGCGAAGAGCTTTTGGAAGAAGACATTCTTCTGCGCGATGTGATCGACCTTGATGCCACCTTCGGACGCTCGCTCGATGAAGAGGGCGAAGACGATGATACGCCGGTGGTGTCCCCTGCTATGGGCGAGACGCAATCGCGCCCTGCGGAGAAAACGCAGGAACTGGATGCCGACGGGAACCCGATCGACTCCGATGACGACGACGAGGACGAAGCCCCCAACATGTCGCTTGCGGCCATGGAGGCCGCGCTGAAGCCGCGCGTTCTTGAAACGCTCGAGGCGATCGCGAATAACTACGAACTTCTGGCTGAAATGCAGGATCTTCGGATGTCGGCCACCCTCAACGAGGATGGCAGCTTCTCGAAAGCCGATGAGGCGCTCTACCAGAAAACCCGCAGCGAGATTGTGGTTTTGGTGAATTCGCTTCATCTGCACAACAACCGCATCGAGGCACTGATCGATCAGCTTTACGGCATCAACCGCCGCATCATGTCGATCGATTCAAGCATGGTGAAGCTGGCCGATCAGGCTCGCATCAACCGCCGCGAGTTCGTGGAATCCTATCGTGGATACGAGCTGGACCCTGCATGGGTCGAGCGGATGGCCGAAAAACCCGGCCGTGGTTGGCAAACCCTGATGGAGAAATTCCGCGACAAGGTCGAGGAACTCCGCTCCGATATGGCGCAGGTCGGCACCTATGTGGGTGTGGATATCTCGGAATTCCGCCGGATCGTCAGTCAGGTGCAAAAGGGCGAGAAAGAAGCCCGCGCGGCGAAAAAGGAAATGGTCGAGGCCAACCTGCGCCTCGTGATTTCGATCGCCAAGAAATACACCAACCGCGGTTTGCAGTTCCTCGATCTTATTCAGGAAGGCAACATCGGCCTGATGAAGGCTGTCGACAAATTCGAATACCGTCGCGGGTATAAATTCTCGACCTATGCGACATGGTGGATCCGTCAGGCTATCACCCGTTCGATCGCCGATCAGGCGCGCACGATCCGTATTCCTGTGCACATGATCGAAACGATCAACAAGCTTGTGCGCACGGGCCGCCAGATGTTGCACGAAATCGGTCGCGAGCCGACGCCGGAGGAATTGGCAGAAAAACTGCAAATGCCGCTGGAGAAGGTTCGCAAGGTGATGAAAATCGCCAAGGAGCCGATCTCGCTCGAAACCCCGATCGGGGACGAGGAAGACAGCCAGCTTGGTGATTTCATCGAGGACAAGAATGCGGTTCTGCCGCTCGATTCCGCGATTCAGGAAAACCTGAAAGAAACCACCACGCGGGTTCTGGCGTCGCTCACCCCGCGTGAGGAGCGCGTGCTACGGATGCGCTTTGGTATCGGGATGAACACCGATCATACGCTGGAAGAAGTGGGCCAGCAGTTCTCGGTGACCCGTGAACGGATCCGCCAGATCGAGGCGAAGGCATTGCGCAAGCTCAAGCATCCGTCGCGGTCGCGCAAGATGCGCAGCTTCCTTGATCAGTAAGCTTTATGTGGCCTGAAACTCTTGACGGGCCGCTGGACCGTTTGGCGCGCGTGGTGGAAACCGCGCGCGCTGCGCGTTTCAGCGACGAGGCTGTGCTGGAAAATATGCATTGGCAGGATAATCTGGAAACCCGCTTCGGCTGGGCCGACCCAGCGTTGTATGTAATCGAGGATCTGAGCGGTAACCCGACTGAAACCCAAGAGATCTTTGTGCAAAAGCGCCAAAGTCTCAGCCCTCAAAACCGCCACAAGCTGAAGCTGCTGGAGCCGGTGGCGCGCCCTGGCCCGGTGCTGTTTGTGGGGGCTGCGATGAAAAACCTGCGCGGGGAGTTACGCCAGCATGTGCTGTCGATCACTGCAGCGACCCCGTCGCTCAAGCTAAGCTGGTGGTTCACGCCGCGGCCCTACCGCATCCATCTGCGTAAATTCGATGGCCTCAGCGCGGATGCTCTGGCCTTGGTCTTGCGCGCGACCCAAGAGCAACTGCCCCCCGCATTTCGGTGATCCGTTGAACGGATATGGCGGCTGCCCCTTCACGGGGCATCGCGTTTCACGTAATGCTACGGTCAAATTCAGCGCAGAGGTTTTATCATGTCCCGCATCGCCCTTGTCCTTGCCTTGATCCCGCTGGCCGCCTGCCAGATGGACAACCTGCCGCAATTGCCCGGCATGGCCCCGCCCGCGAACCTGCCGGACATGAGCGTGCCGGGCACCTGCTTTATGTTTGTCGAGGACCCGGGCGATGGTACGTTCACCTTGGTTCAGGGTATTTCGGATGGTAGCGAAGTGCCGGTGGGCACACGTGCGCGCGGTCTGAGTGCGGCGGAACTGGACGCGCGTTGGGAAAAAGAGCGTGCCATCATGCAGGTCAATCCAGAATGTCTGGCGATTTCCGTGCGTGACCGGACGCAGGCGCGCGAAGTTTCGGCCAGCTGACCTGACAGGCGCGTGCCGGTGCCGTCCGGCGCGCGTCACCTTATCCGGTTCAGTTTATCCGGTTCAGTGGCCAAAGCGGGGGCAGAATGGCATCCACCACATTTGAAGTGACAACCAAAGGCCCCGGCCTTTACGAGATCACCCGCGATGTGCGTCGCTGGGCCGAGGGGGCAGGGGAGCAGGAGGCGCTTGTGACCCTGTTTATCCGCCACACCTCGGCCAGCTTGGTGATACAGGAAAATGCCGATCCGGATGTTCAGGTGGACCTCAAGGGCTTCTTCGACAGGCTCGTGCCCCCCTCAAGCGATCCGCGCCACGACTGGATGATCCACACCTATGAAGGGCCCGACGACATGCCCGCGCATGTGAAATCGGCGCTTTTGCCGGTGAGTTTGCAGATCCCGCTGGTGAACGGGGGGCTTGTGTTGGGCACGTGGCAGGGGATCTATCTGTTTGAACACCGCAAGCACTCCCACCGGCGCGAGGTGGTGGGCCTTTTGCGCTAGGACGGTTGCCTGAGTCTCTGACGCAACAATGGCTAAACGCATTTGCAGGCATCTTTTTTCCACCTACCCAAAGCCTTGTGTGCCACATATAGTCCTTGTGGATAACAAGGGCAGGGCCCCTAAGGCTCGTGATGCAGATTTTAGAGAAGGGGAAGGCGATGCGCTGCCCGTTTTGCGGAAATGTTGATACCCAGGTGAAGGATTCCCGACCGGCCGAAGATCACGTTGCAATCCGGCGCCGTCGGTTTTGTCCGGCGTGCAGTGGTCGCTTCACCACCTACGAACGTGTGCAGCTGCGCGACCTCGTGGTGATCAAAACCTCCGGCAAGCGCGAGGATTTTGATCGCGACAAGTTGGAGCGTTCGATCCGGATCGCCATGCAGAAACGCCCGGTGGAACCAGAGCGGATCGACCAGATGATTTCCGGACTGGTGCGCCGGCTGGAAAGCACGGGCGAGACGGACATCGCCTCCAAGGTGATCGGCGAGATCGTAATGGAAGCCTTGGCGCGGATCGATACTGTCGGATATGTCCGGTTCGCGAGTGTTTACAAGAATTTTCAGGAAGCCGATGATTTCGACAAATTCGTATCGGAATTGCGCCCGCCCCAAAGCGTGATCGAGTGAGCGCTGACGACATCCGCTTTATGTCGCTGGCCCTATCGCTTGCGCGGCGGGGGTTGGGGAATACATGGCCTAATCCTGCGGTGGGATGTGTGCTGGTGCGCGAGGGCGTGATTGTCGGGCGGGGCTGGACACAGCCGGGCGGGCGTCCGCATGCCGAACGCCATGCGCTGGCGCAGGCCGGTGCCAAGGCCAAAGGCGCGGTGGCTTATGTCACGCTTGAGCCCTGTTCGCATTTCGGCAAGACACCCCCTTGTGCGCAGGGGCTGGTCACGGCGGGTGTGGCCCGCGTGGTCTCTGCCATGACCGACCCCGACCCGCGTGTTGCGGGGCGTGGGCATGACATGCTGCGCGCGGCAGGCATCGTGGTTGACGAAGGGGTGCTGGAGACACAGGCGCGCGCCTTGCAATGTGGTTTCCTGTCACGGATCGAAAACGGGCGGCCTTGGCTCGCGCTGAAGCTTGCGACCTCTTTCGACGGTCGGATCGCGCTTGCCTCCGGTGAAAGCCAGTGGATCACAAGTGCCGCGTCACGGGCGCATGTGCATGCGTTGCGCGCCCAGTTCGATGCGGTGATGGTGGGTGGACAAACGGCACGGACCGATGATCCGCTGTTGACGGTCAGGGGGTTCGATCCTGTCTGCCAGCCGGTGCGGGTGGTTGCAGCCCGGCATCTGGATCTGCCGCGCGCGCGGCTTGCGGCGTCCGCCAAAGACACGCCGCTTTGGCTGTGTCACGGGCCGGAAGCGCCCAAGGACGCCCGCGACTTCTGGCACGCACAGGGCGCGAGCCTGATCGAGGTGCCACAAGGCCCCGACGGGCTGTCGCCTGTCGATCTGCTGCGTGTTCTGGGCCAGGCCGGGCTGACGCGCGTCTTTTGCGAGGGGGGCGGCCAGTTTGCGGCGGCATTGATGCGGGCAGGTCTTGTGGATGAATTGATCGGATTTACCGCAGGCGCTGTTCTGGGCGGTGACGGGCGCGCCGCGCTTGGTCCGATGGGGCTTGTGCATTTGACCGAGGCCCCGCGGTACCAATTGGCGTCCCAGCGGGTGATTGGCGGCGATATACTGCATCGCTGGCGGCGCGCGTAACAGCCATCAACCTCATCGCCATAAATGGCTGAAACGTACAAGACGCGATTGCGCCCCCGCGAAGACACGTGTGCGCCAGCGGGCAGGGAGGCCATCGCGCAAGCGGATCACAGCGACCTCCGGCGGGCACGCAAGATTGCTGAGCGGATCGAAATACCGCGGGTAGGCGATGAGTGTGGCATAGGCCAGTTGCAAGATATCGGGTCGCGCGGTGCGTCGCGCCGGCGCGGGGTGCAAATCCTCCGTCAGGCCCCAGCCTGCGTAGAACGGCATGCCCAGACACGTCACCGGCTTGCCACGGATCAACGCTTCGAACCCTAGAAGCGAGGTCATGGTGACGACCCTGTCACAGGCCTCGATCAGCGCGACCGGATCGGAATTGTGGCAGATGACATCGGCGTAGCGGCGCGCCTCATGCTGTGCAATCGCGCCCGGACGTAGTCCGGCCTCCACATCGGGATGGGGTTTGTAGACCACCACAGCCTTTGGATTGCGTTCCCGCGCCACGCGCAACAGATCCAGATTGCGCCCGCCCCGGCCCCCCATCCCGCAGCGGATTGACGCATCGTCTTCCACTTGACCGGGCACCAGAACCCGCACACCTTCCGGCAAATTCTCTGCGGGTGCGTGCAGGTTGTATTTACTGAGCCGCGCGGCGATCACATTGTCCAGAAGGCTGTTGATGCGTGTTTTTTGTGCCCTATCAAGCGGTCGGGCCACAAGCTCCTCCAGATCACTGGGATCGTTCGGATCATAATAGATCCCGCGTGTGTCGCAGATGAGCGAGAGCGGTGGGACCAGTTGCGCCCCAAGCCCGTTCGAGCGTAAAAAACCGTCCTCCATCCGCGCCGCGCCATCGGGGCGCGCAGGCTTGCTGGCCCAGTGCACGATCGGGGGCGCCGATGATGTGGGCAAGCGATCGGGGGTGCCAAAACGCACCTGCCCGTAGCGGCCGAAAATCCGGCGCAGATGGGGGCGTTTCCAGCGGCTCATGCCGGTCATCAGGTAGCCATGCCGGTCTTCGCGGTAGCTACGGCATTCTGCCTCCAGATGATTGAGGGCATCTTCCAAGGTGCATCGTTGCTTGCGGCAGGGGTCGAACCAGACCGGCGCCAGAATATGGCTTACCGCGAACAGTTGCGCAGGCGTCAGGGTGCGGGTGCGCCGCGCGATGCTCTGCATGTCATGGGACACTCCCCAGCCAGCGTAGAACGGAAGACCGAACACATGCGGCGTGTGGCCTGCCAAGATCGCCTCGAACCCCATCAGCGACGAGACGGTATAGACTGCATGCGCCCCTGCCAAAAGCCGCCATGGCGATATGGGCTCGTTCAGCAGGCTGGTGCGCGCATCACAATCGGACAGCCCGAAATGGCCGCGCCGCTTGCCTGCACGGGTTTCAGGATGGGTCTTTATGATGATCCGGGCGTCGGGGTGATCGCGCCGTGCCTTGCGCAGCATCTGTGCGAAACTCTCGGGGCCGGCGTGACCGTAGCGGATCGACGCATCGCCTTCGGTCTGATCAATGACCAGAACATATCCCGGCGGCGGTGCAGGGCGCTCGGGGTCGAAATTGTTGTATTTGGACAGCTGCATGGCGCGTAATCGCGCGATTGCGGAGCGCGCGCGCTCCAGCAGGGCCGGATCATCAAGCGGGTGTGTTTGTGCCAGATGTTCGATCAGGGAGGGACAACTGGCATCGAAATGAACGCCGTAGGGATCGATCAATAGCCCCAGCGGACCCTTGTCCCCCATTCGCCCGGGCAAGACGGAGCGAAGAAAAGCGTCCTCGACACGCACCAGCCCCGCGCCTGTATGGCGCGCGGCCCGCTCGCCACGCGTGGCATAGCGGGTGCGGCCCCAGACGGCTATGCGATCTTCGGCCAAGGGCAGGCCGAGGCACAGGTCGTAGCCTGCGGCATCCAAAATCTGGCGCAGGCGTTTTTGTCGTGCAAAGCCTGCGTTGAAATAGAAAAGCCGCCGGCGTGAACCGGCGGCTTTGTCCAAAGAGGGGGTGCTGGTCAATTTGCGAGGTTATTGATGGAATTGGCCGAGCTAAGCGGCGACGTGATCGCAGACAGGACCTTGGACCATTGCACATAGGGTGCTTCGGTTACGTAAACGGTATCGTCATCATGGATCATGAAATCACGTGCCTCGAACATGCCGTTGGGCTCGGTCAGGTTCAGCACATAAACCAGACGCTGCGGCCCGATCAGGTCGTTACGGCCCAGAAGGCGGCGGGCCACGTCTTGTGATTCATTGCGCAGGACAAACACACCTGTGGGATCTGCGGTACGCGACTGAAGGCCGCCCACGGTCGCGATCGCCTCTAGCGCCGAAAGTTCTTTGGCCTCGAACGGCACGCGGGCCTGCTGACCTGTGGCGCCGAGCGCGGTATAGGCACGGGAGTCTTTCTCGACCAGAATCGTATCGCCCGAACGCAGCGCGATATCCATGCGCGGGTTGGCGTATAGATCAGAGAGCCAGACCGTGCCGCGCGCACCGTTAGAGCGCGTTACTGTGACCTTGGCGATCTCAGGCTCTATCGAGACGCCGCCTGCGCGGGCAATCATCGACGAAAGTGTCCGCGTCGGACGTTCTATCGCATAGACGCCTTGAGCGCCGATTGTGCCCATCAGCGACACGGTCGCCCCGTCGCCTGGCACGCGGGACACAGAGACCTGCGGATCGGGGGTTTGAAGGTTCAGCTTTTCCGTGATGACGCGGCGCAGACCGTCGGGTGTATTGCCCGCAGCCTTGATACGTCCGGCATAGGGCACGAAGATAAAACCAGCGCCGTCGACCTGCACTTCGCTCAGCTGGGTGGCATTCGCCCCTTGCTGCACCAGCAGGCCGTCATCCACGTTTTCCCAGACTGTCAGATTAAGCGTATCGCCGGGGCTGATGGTATCGGACCCGATGATGCCTGCGTTTTGAAAGGAGCTTGAGAAGGCAAGTGCCGGCTGCGCAGAGGCGATTTGCGCGACACGCGGGTCCACCGGAATCACAAAAGCATTTCCACGTTGCAATTCAGAACCGGCATAAATTTCTTTTTTGCTCGGACCGGAGCGGGGAAGGGCACATGCGGACAATCCGAACACCACAGCGGTGAGCAACAAGAGCCGTGAGCTGCGAAAAACCTTGATAGTCACTAATAAGCTCCTTTGTAGGGACGCCGTCTGTGTAATTGGCTAAAACACTATAGGAAAGTCTCAAATTATCCACATGGGCTAATTGATAACCCGCAACTGTTGCCGCGGGGACGCTCTGCCAGAGCTGAGCGCATCATAGGGATCTTCGGCGTCCAGGATCATATCCACGACCTGACGCAGCAATGTGCGCCGGCCTTTGGCAGAATAAAACCCGCCCGGCACCTGACTGGTTTCCAGCAGATAATGGCGGTATTCGCGGTAGGCACGTGTATCGGGCCGTGCGGGGTTCGAGAAGAACTCCTCAAGCGGCTGGTCGGAGACAAATTCGGGTTTGTCGAACACCGCGCGGCCAAAGGCCTTGATCGGCAGGCCACGCCACAGCACCTGCTGGGCGGCCGTCGAATTGACCGTGACCGCGGACCGTGCCTGCGACAGCAATCTTGCAAGCTTGCCGCCGCGCACGAAATGGACGCGCCCGGCCAGACCGTAATCGGCCACGCCCTTCTGGATGGCCGCTGCAATGGGCGCGCGCCCGTCTTCGAGCGGATGCGCCTTGAGCACAAGATGGTGATGGGAGGGGGCGCCCTCGCCAAAGGCCTTCATGACCATTTCCAGAAATTCCGTCTGGCTGTTGAACGGAGAATGCATCACGAAGCTGGAATCGTGTTCAAGTTGCATCAAGACCAGATGATAGGGGAAGCCGCCGTATTTCACGCGGGCCGTGGCAAACCAGCGCTGGACCATATGCAGCGGAATCAACAACAACCGCCTGAGATACAACCTGAATTCCTCGATTACCTTTACGCCGCGATGGGGTTGGAAATTACGATACGCCTTGTTTTGGGTCATCACGAAAAAATGGTAAAGCGCGCCGTAGAACACATGCTGGCGCATGTCGCCCCATCTGGGCGGGGCATCGGGAAATTCGATTTCTGACTGGCGCAGCGCATCGCGCATCTGGGCCACGTCCATCTTCATCAGGCGGGAATTGCCGTTGGAGCCGCCACGCTCGTATGTGATCCAGTAGGGGCGGACATAGCCTTCCTCGAACACATGCACGGTGATGGATCGGGCGCGTGCGGCGGCGGCGGCCTGTGCATGGATCGGGCGCGTGTCGCCGTAAAGGATGATATCGGTGATCTGGTGTTCGTTCAGGATCTGCGCAAACCGTTCAGCCCAGCGGTCGGGTGTGTCGCGATAGGCAATCAGCGAGGCACGGTGGGGCCAGAAGGCCTCGTCGCCCTTATTGAAACTGACACGCCAGACCTGTGCACCGGCCAGACGCAGCATCCGGCCAAGTTGTGCAAAGAACGGGCCGTGCGGTCCCTGCAACAGCAAGAAATTGCGTGCTTTATAGTCGTGCATCTCAACTGGTCCACATACTGATTACGGCGGCCCGAACCCGCTCAAAGCCGGTCTGTGCACACAAAGCCTGCACGCGCGCAGATCCGAGCCGATAGATTACCGCCCGAGGATGCGTGAAAAATCTGTGTGATCCTAGAGTTTTATCTGGATGCCGCGGTGTTTTGCGCATTTTTACACGACACATGTGTCCTTGTGGCCGATATGGCGCTTCTTGCGCCAAACGGGGCGGCAGGTTAGTTGGGAAGAAAGGATCAAGGAGGGTGCGATGTTCACCGGAATTATCACGGATATGGGCGAGGTTCTCGATCTGGCGCAGGAGGGCGATCTGCGTGCCCGTATCGGAACCGCTTATGATATGGACAGCGTCGATATCGGGGCGTCGATTGCCTGTGACGGGGTGTGCCTGACGGTTATTGCCAAGGGAAAGACACCGAAGGACTGGTTCGATGTGCAGATATCGGCAGAGAGCGTCGAGAAAACCAATATCGGTCGCAATGCATGGTTCACGGGGCGCAGGCTCAATCTGGAACGCGCGTTGAAGGTTGGCGACGAACTGGGCGGGCATATCGTCGCCGGTCACGTGGATGGCGTGGCGCAGATCGTGTCGATCACGGACGAGGGTGACAGCACGCGGTTCTGGTTTCGCGCCCCTGACGCACTGGCCAAGTTCATCGCGCCCAAAGGCTCTGTTACGCTCAACGGCACCTCGCTGACTGTTAACGATGTGTCGGGGGCAGAATTCGGTGTGAACATCATCCCGCATACCAAAGAAGTGACGACTTGGGGTGATGCGCGTGCGGACGATTTCGTGAACCTCGAGATTGATACAATGGCGCGCTATGTTGCCCGCCTGCAGGAGTGGAACGCATGAGTGACATCACCCCCGTGGACAAATCAGGCCCCCATGATGTGCCTGGCCCTGTAGAGGACAGCCTGCGCGATGCGATCTCTCCCATCGAGGAGATACTGGAGGATGCGCGAAACGGCCGTATGTATATTCTGGTCGATCACGAGGATCGCGAAAACGAGGGCGATCTTTGCATTCCTGCCCAAATGGCGACACCCGATGCGATCAACTTCATGGCGACCCACGGGCGCGGGCTGGTGTGTCTGGCGCTGACGTCTGAGCGGGTGGACCAGTTGGGCCTGCCGTCCATGGCCTCCAGCAACTCCTCGCGTCAGGAAACCGCCTTTACCGTCTCGATCGAGGCACGCGAGGGGATTTCCACAGGGATTTCCGCACAAGACCGTGCGCGCACAGTGGCGGTTGCGGTCAACCCAGCCAGTACCGGGGCCGATCTGGCCTCGCCCGGGCACGTGTTCCCGCTGCGTGCGCGCGACGGCGGGGTGCTGGTGCGCGCCGGCCATACCGAGGCTGTGGTCGATGTCAGTCGTCTGGCAGGCATGGATCCTTCCGGTGTGATTTGCGAGGTTATGAAGGAAGACGGCAGCATGGCGCGCCTCCCCGATCTGATTGCCTTCGGTCAGCGCCACGGGATCAAGATCGGCACGATTTCCGATCTGATCGCCTATCGCCGCCGGTATGATAATCTGGTGAAGGAAACGGCGCAAAAACCGGTGACCTCCGAATTCGGAGGGGATTGGGCAATGCGCGTATTCACCGATACGACCGAAGGGGCAGAGCATATCGTTCTGAGCTGTGGCGACCTGACCGATGGCGCGCCGGTGCTTGTGCGGATGCATGCGCTTGATCCCTTGGGTGATACGCTGGGGCTGACCCCGGGGCGTCTGGGGGATGTGGGCCGCGCGATGAGCGCGATTGCCGCCGAGGGGCGCGGCGTGTTTGTGGCGCTGCGTGATCCGGCGATGAAGCTTGCGCTGGGCGACGAGGAAAGCCCGCGTATCTTGCGCCAGTACGGGTTCGGGGCGCAGATACTGGCAGCCCTCGGCCTGTCCAAGGTCGAATTGCTGACCAACTCCCCGATGCCCAAGGTCGTGGGTCTTGAGGGATATGGTCTCGAAATCATCAAAACCCGCAAGTATTGAGCCGGAGATTAGATATGGCCGAAGCCGAAGAGCATTACGTCCTGCCCAACCCGACATTCGACACGCCTGTGCGCATGCTGGTGGTGGTGGCCCCGTATTACAAAGACATCGCAGACAACCTTGTGCAAGGTGCGCGCGATATGGCCACCAGCTGCGGCGCGGTGGTGGATGTGGTGGAAGTTCCCGGTGCGCTGGAAATTCCCACCGCGATCAAACTGGCCGCACGGATGGCCGATTATGACTGTTTCACCGCGCTGGGCTGTGTGATCCGTGGCGAGACCACGCATTACGATACCGTGTGCAACGATAGTTCGCGTGCGATCCAGCTGATGGGGCTGGAAGGGATCTTGATCGGCAACGGCATCGTGACAGTCGAGAACAAAGCCCAAGCCGAGGCCCGCGCCGATCTTGACCGCGGCAACAAAGGTGCCGGTGCAGCCGCTGCGGCCTTGCATTTACTCGCGCTCTCGCGCAAATGGGCGAACCGCACAAAAGGGATTGGCTTTCGCCCACAAGGTGAGTCGTTCCGAATTGCCGGTGAAGCCGAAGGAACAACGACCGCATGACCGATACGACGCCCAGCCCCGCACCGCGTAAACCCTCGCTCGAGGAGCGACGCCAGATGAAATCTGCCGCACGGCTTTATGCCGTTCAGGCGCTTTTTCAAATGGAAGCCGTCGGGCAGGGCGCCGATAAGGTGCGCGCAGAGTTCGAGGCCCATCGTTTTGGTGCGGTCTATGACGATATCGAGATGGCAGAAGGCGATGCAAACCTCTTTCGCCGTCTGATTGACGACGCTGTGACATGGCAGGGTAAGATCGATCAGGCGACGGATCAGGCGCTTTTGGAGGCATGGCCTCTGGCACGCATCGATTCGGTCTTGCGGGCGCTTTTCCGCGCCGCCGGCGCCGAACTGTGCAGCCCCGCGACACCGCCGCGTGTTGTGATCAGCGAATTTGTGGATGTGGCGCGGGCGTTTTTCCCCGAAGGCCGCGAGCCGAAATTCGTGAACGCTGTTCTGGATCACATGGCGCGTCAGTTCCAGCCAGAGGCATTCTAATCCCTGCGGTTGCGGCAGTTTTCGGGGCTTTGACCCGCAACGCCCAGCAATCGCAGGCCGCGCCTTCGATTTGGTTTTCATGTTAGCGCAATATTTCCCGAATGCCCCCTTGGAATTGAGAAAAGTTGCGTTACATTATGAGAACAAACCGGAAGGAGCGATCATGCTGAAAACTATGCGCCCGTCGATCCAGAATATGGCACTTGGTGTCGCGATGATCGCTTCGCTGTCTGTCGGGGCTTCGAATGCCACGCTGCGCGACTTTATCCTCGGGTTTGATCCTGCTGTTGCCATGCTGGTGGCAGGCACTGTGATTGCGTCCTTGGCAGCGCTTCAGCTGGCGCGCTCAGCCGCTTATGCAAAACAACTGCAGCCGGTGGCTATCCGGACAGTCCAGCCAAATGCGCAGCAGCGTCAATTACGCCGCTAGGACGACCATATAGCCGCTGAGATGCTCCGAAAGACGGGCGTGCATTTTTGCGCGCCCTTTTTGTTTGGCAATCCTGCGCCAGCTTGACAGTTGCCGGACTGCGCGCGACCGTCTGGCCGGTGTTGAACAGGCAGGATAGAGTGCAATGATAACCTTAACTGCGGAACATCCGGTGCAGGAAAATCTGGCGCTTTTGCACAAGCGTCACTACGCCGCGATGCATGAAGATACGCCCGCAGGCTCCAACCACATGCTGGCCCCCGATGCGCTGGCCGCACCCGGTATCTCGTTTTTTGTGATGCGCGAGGACACGAACGCGGTCGCAATGGGGGCGTTCAAACTGATCACACCCCGTCAGGCGGAGCTGAAATCCATGCATGTATTAAGCGAGCAGCGGGGTCGTGGTCTGGCGCGAATGATGCTGCGCCATCTTCTGACAGAGGCGCGGCGTGCCGGCGCACAGGAGGCCCTGCTGGAGACCGGTGCCCAAGACAGCTTTCTGCCCGCCCGGTTGCTTTATGAGGGGGAAGGGTTCAGCTACTGCCCGCCCTTTGGCACTTATCGCGACGATCCGGCAAGCGTGTTCATGAAATGCGTGATCGGCTAAGGCCGTTCGCCATCAAAGCGTCGCGGGGTCTAAGCGACATGCCGCACAGCCGGCGTTGCCTGAAAATCAGGCAATTTCACAGGCGTTTGTCGCTGCGCGATAGGGCGTTTCGGGGTTTTTACTTGCCCCGTGGTGACAGATCGCGCTAATCGATGGGGGTGCAGCGACGGGAGAATTCGGGCGCGACCCGATGCCGAAGGAGCAACCGCCCCAGGAAACTCTCAGGCCACAGGGACCCCGCTGCAGACAGACTCTGGAGAGTGGTGCGCCTATCGCACCCGCCGAAGGGATAATGATCTCAGGCGCGCGGTCGTTTCCGTCACCGGAAAACCGCGTAAGGACAGAAGGGGCATCGAAAAGCCTGCAGGCATAGGCTCTGCGGCGGTATTTGATGCCGGAGTATCCGGCGCTGCAAAGAGGTGCCATCATGGCGAAACTTCTGCGGACGGATCTATATGATCTGCATCTGGACCTTGGCGCTAAAATGGTTTCTTTCGCCGGATGGGAGATGCCGGTCCAGTATCCTATGGGCGTTCTCAAGGAACATCTGCACTGCCGCGCTCAGGCGGGGCTTTTCGACGTGTCCCACATGGGGCAACTGCGCGTGCCGCTTGCGGCAGCCACCGCTCTGGAAGGGCTGATGCCGGTCTGTGTCACAGGGCTGGCCGAGGGGCGCCAGCGCTATGGTATGCTGACCACGCCGGGCGGCGGGATATTGGATGATCTGATGGTGGCCCGCAAATCCGACCATCTGTTTTTGGTTGTGAACGCGGCCTGTGCGGACGCCGATATCGCACATATCCGTGCCGTTGTTCCCGAACTCGAGGTGATAACCGATCGCGCGCTGTTGGCATTGCAGGGACCTAAGGCCGAGGCAGCCTTGGCGCATCTGATCCCGCAGGTGGCCGCGATGCGATTTATGGATGTGGCGGACGTCGACTGGCAGGGCCGGCGGCTGTGGATCTCGCGCTCTGGCTATACCGGCGAGGACGGGTTCGAGATTTCATTGCCGCGCGAGGCGGCCCCCTCCTTTGCACGTGCCATGCTTGCAAATGATGCGGTGGCCCCCATCGGGCTGGGCGCGCGCGACAGTCTGCGGCTTGAGGCAGGCTTGTGTTTGTATGGCCATGACATCACGCCCCAGACAACGCCGGTCGAGGCGGGGTTGGCATGGGCGATCCAGAAAAACCGGCGAAATTCGGGCGGTTTTTACGGCGAGGAGACAATTCTTGCACAGTTGCAAAACGGCGCCCCACGCCAGCGTGTGGGCCTGCGCCCGGACGGGCGCGCGCCGATGCGTGAGGGCACCCCGATCTATGCCGAGGCCGAGGGTGGCACGCCGGTTGGGGTCGTGACATCAGGCGGTTTCGGTCCGTCGGTCGGGGCGCCGGTGGCGATGGCCTATCTACCAACGGCGCTGTCACAAGGCGGAACGGTTTTTGGCGAGGTCCGTGGCAAAAGATTGCCCGCACAGATCACCCCATTGCCATTTCACCCGCATCATTTCAAACGCTGAAATATCACGATCCGCCCGCGCTGTTCAGGTGCGGGCGCGTGGTGCAAATCACTTCAGACAAGGAGCATAAAATGAAATTCACCGAAGAGCACGAATGGCTGCGTGTCGATGGCGATCTGGTCGTGGTCGGAATTACCGATCACGCTTCCGAACAGTTGGGCGATGTGGTGTTCATCGAACTTCCCGAAACCGGCACCAAGGTCGCGCAGGGCGACGAGATCTGTGTGATCGAATCCGTCAAGGCAGCGTCTGACATCAGCGCGCCGGTGGATGGCGAAGTGGTCGAGGTGAACGATGCGCTGGTCAATAACCCCGCGATGGTCAATGACGACCCGCTGGATACGGCATGGTTTTTCAAGATGAAGCTTGATGACATGGAGCAGCTGGACGCGCTGATGGATGAAGATGCCTATAAGGACTTCATCGGCTAGACCCATACGCGGCCCCTTGGTGCACCGCGGGCGCTTGTGGATCAAGGGCCGCATCACACCGGTTGCGGCCTGAAAGACCTGCGGCATCTGATCTGCGCTGGTCTTTCAGGCTGCGCAGATCAGATCCGGTTCCCCCCCCACGCCCTTACACAGCGCTTTGGGACCGTTGGACGCGCGCATCACAAACACTGTCCCATGCAAGCTTTTGCAGGTTGATCCTTCAGATAACACAACAGGTTCCGTTATGCCCTTCGTACCCTCGTCCTATGCCACATATGATTTCGCCAACCGCCGTCACATCGGGCCGTCGCCATCGGAGATGGAGGAGATGTTGCAGGCCGTGGGCGCGGCCTCGCTCGAACAGTTGATCGACGAGACGGTGCCGCAAGATATCCGCCAAGAGGTACCGCTTTCATGGGCGCCGCTGTCGGAATACCGTTTGCTTGAAAAAATGCGCGCGGTGGGGGCGAAAAACCGCGTGATGACCCAGCTGATCGGGCAGGGGTATTATGGTACGGTGACGCCGCCCGCAATCCAGCGCAATATTTTTGAAAACCCGGCATGGTATACCGCCTACACCCCCTATCAGCCTGAAATCGCGCAAGGCCGGCTGGAGGCTTTGTTGAACTTTCAGACGATGGTAAGTGATCTGACAGGGTTGCCGGTGGCCAATGCCTCGCTTCTGGACGAGGCGACGGCCGCCGCAGAGGCCATGACAATGGCCAAGCGCGCGGCCAGATCGAAGGCAAACGCGTTCTTCGTGGACGAGAATTGTCATCCCCAGACGATTGCGGTGATCGAAACCCGTGCGCGCCCGTTGGGCATCGAGATCATCATAGCCCCGCCGGAGGATCTGGACGCCAGCGCCGTTTTCGGCGCGATTTTCCAGTATCCGGGTACCTATGGCGATGTGCGCGATTTTACCGATGCCTGTCAGGCGCTGCATGATGCCAAGGCCGTTGCGGTGATGGCCACCGACCTTCTGGCGCTGTGTATGCTGAAAGAACCCGGTGCTATGGGGGCCGATATCGCTGTGGGCTCGGCGCAGCGGTTCGGAGTGCCGATGGGATATGGCGGCCCGCATGCGGCGTTCATGGCGTCGCGCGATGCATTCAAACGCGCGATGCCGGGGCGGATCGTCGGTGTGTCTGTCGATGCCAAGGGGAACAAGGCCTACCGCTTGGCGTTGCAGACCCGCGAACAGCATATCCGCCGCGAGAAAGCCACCTCGAACGTGTGCACAGCGCAGGCCCTGCTTGCGGTCATGGCATCGTTTTACGCGGTGTTCCACGGCCCCGAAGGACTGCGCGCGATTGCCCAGACCGTGCATTGGAACACGGTCCGGCTGCGCGATGCGCTGTTGGCTGCGGGTGCCGATGTCGCGCCACAGGCGTTTTTCGATACATTAACCGTACGCGTGGGTGTGGGCCAGCAAGGCATCATGGCCGCCGCCCGTCATCGCGGCATCAACCTGCGCAAGGTGGGCCATGATCGTGTTGGTATCGCGCTGGATGAATTGAGCGATGACGATGTGCTGTCCCGGCTTCTGGATGCGTTTGGTATCACCACGCCTGCGCCCGATCAGGTGGAGCTGGGCGTTCCGCAGGGGCTGCTGCGCGAAAGCGATTATCTGACCCATCCGGTGTTTCAGATGAACCGTGCCGAAAGCGAGATGATGCGCTACATGCGCCGGCTGGCGGACCGTGATCTGGCGCTCGACCGTTCGATGATTCCGCTGGGATCGTGCACGATGAAGCTGAACGCCGCCGCCGAGATGATGCCGGTAAGCTGGCCGGAGTTCGGATCACTCCATCCCTTTGCACCAATCAGTCAGGCCGCGGGCTACAGCGAAATGCTGGAGGATCTGACACATAAACTGTGCGAGATCACCGGCTATGACAGCTTTTCCATGCAGCCCAACTCTGGCGCGCAGGGTGAATATGCGGGGCTTTTGACTATTGCCGCCTATCACAAGGCGCGCGGCGAGGGGCATCGCAACATCTGCCTGATCCCGATGTCGGCACACGGGACCAACCCCGCCAGTGCGCAAATGGCAGGTATGAAAGTCGTAGTGGTGAAATCCGCGCCCAACGGCGATGTGGATCTGGATGATTTCGCGGCCAAGGCCGAAGCGGCGGGCGCTCATCTGGCGGCGTGTATGATCACCTATCCCTCAACCCACGGTGTGTTCGAACAGACCGTGCGAAGGATCTGCGAGATCACCCATGCACATGGCGGACAGGTGTATCTGGACGGGGCGAATATGAACGCCATGGTGGGGCTGGTGAAACCGGGTGATATCGGATCGGATGTCAGTCACCTCAATTTACACAAAACGTTTGCCATTCCGCATGGCGGCGGTGGCCCGGGGATGGGGCCGATCGGGGTGAAGGCGCATCTCGCCCCTTACTTGCCCGGACACCCCGAAACAGGCGGGGCCGATACGGTGTCGGCGGCCCCCTTCGGATCTGCCTCAATCTTGCTGATCTCATGGGCGTATTGCCTGATGATGGGGGGCGAGGGGCTGACGCAGGCGACGCGGGTCGCGATTTTGAATGCCAATTATATCGCAGCCAAGCTGAAACCGGCCTATCCGATCCTGTTCATGGGCAATCGCGGACGCGTCGCACATGAATGTATCGTGGATACGCGCGGATTTGCGGAATATGGCATCACGGTCGATGATCTGGCCAAGCGTTTGGTGGATAGCGGATTTCACGCGCCCACCATGTCGTTTCCGGTTTCAGGCACGTTGATGGTCGAACCCACCGAATCCGAGACAAAGGCCGAACTGGATCGCTTTATCGCAGCCATGCTCTCAATCCGCGAGGAAGTGCGCGCAGTGGAGGCGGGCACTATCGCGGCCGAAGACAGCCCGCTGCGCCATGCACCGCACACGGTGGAGGATTTGCTGGTGACATGGGACCGCAAATACTCGCGCGAGGCGGGGTGTTTTCCTGCAGGTGCATTCAGGACCGATAAATACTGGCCTCCCGTAGGGCGGGTGGACAATGCCTATGGCGACCGGAACCTGATCTGCACCTGTCCGCCGCCAGAGGCCTATAGCGACGCATAACCTGCGGGCGTGCGCGCCGGAACAGTGCGCAGACCTTTGCGGGCAAAAACCCTTCGTGCGCGGGATGGCTTTGCGGCCACGCGCACGGGGCGATGATCGTTATGCCTGTTGTGCAAAGTCATCCCGCCAACAGCCCTTTACGCGCGTTATGTGTCCTACATCGGCTTGCGCATAAAAAAAGGGCATCCCGAAGGATGCCCTTTTCCCGATGTCCCATGGGATGGGAGCGGATGATTACATCATGCCGCCCATGCCACCCATGCCACCCATACCGCCCATATCCGGGCCTGCAGGTGCATCTTTTTGCGGACGGTCTGCGACCATCGCCTCGGTGGTGATCAGCAGGCCTGCGATCGAGGCTGCATCTTCCAACGCGGTCCGGGTCACTTTGGCCGGATCGATCACGCCGAATTCGAACATGTTGCCATATTCTTCGGTTTGCGCGTTGAAGCCGAAGTTCAGATCGTCGGATTCGCGGATCTTGCCAGCAACGACGGCACCGTCGACGCCTGCGTTTTCCGCAATCTGGCGCAGCGGCGCTTCGAGCGCACGGCGAACGATGGAGATACCGGCATCCTGATCGGCATTTGCACCGGTCAGACCGTCAAGGGCTTTTGCACCTTGAACCAGCGCCACACCACCGCCAACAACGATACCTTCTTGGACCGCTGCACGGGTTGCGTTCAGCGCGTCGTCAACGCGGTCTTTGCGCTCTTTCACTTCGATTTCGGTCAGGCCGCCAACGCGGATGACTGCAACGCCGCCTGCGAGTTTCGCAACACGCTCTTGAAGTTTTTCACGATCGTAGTCGGATGTGGTTTCTTCGATCTGCGCGCGGATCTGGCCAACGCGGGCTTCGATCTCTGCCTTGTCACCGGCACCCTCGACGATGGTCGTGGTGTCTTTGGTGATTTGGACTTTTTTCGCGGTGCCCAGCATATCCATGCTGACGCTTTCCAGCTTCATGCCCAGATCTTCGGAGATCACTTGACCACCGGTCAGGATCGCGATGTCTTGCAGCATGGCTTTGCGGCGATCGCCGAAGCCCGGTGCTTTGACAGCTGCGATTTTCAGGCCGCCGCGCAGTTTGTTGACCACGAGGGTCGCCAGCGCTTCGCCTTCAACATCTTCCGAGATGATGATGAGCGGTTTTTGCGACTGGATGACTTGCTCCAGCAGCGGAACCATCGGCTGCAGCGACGAGAGTTTTTTCTCGTGCAGCAAGATCAGGCAGTCTTCCATCTCCGCAACCATCTTCTCGGAGTTGGTGACGAAATAGGGCGACAGGTAGCCGCGGTCGAACTGCATGCCTTCGACGACTTCGACTTCCGTCTCCATGCCTTTGTTTTCTTCAACGGTGATCACACCGTCGTTGCCAACACGCTGCATGGCTTCTGCGATCTGACGACCGATTTCGGTTTCACCGTTCGACGAAATGGTGCCGACTTGGGCCACTTCGTTGGTGTCGTTGACCGGACGTGCCGCCGCTTTGATCGCTTCGACAACTTTCGCAGTTGCCAGATCGATGCCGCGTTTGAGGTCCATCGGGTTCATGCCAGCGGCAACCGATTTCATACCTTCGGTCACGATGGATTGTGCCAGAACGGTTGCGGTGGTGGTGCCGTCGCCGGCCTCGTCATTGGTACGCGAGGCGACTTCTTTCACCATTTGCGCGCCCATGTTTTCGAACTTGTCTTCCAGTTCGATATCTTTCGCGACCGAAACACCGTCTTTGGTGATGCGCGGTGCGCCGAAAGATTTGTCCAGCACGACGTTACGGCCTTTGGGGCCGAGGGTGACTTTCACCGCGTCTGCGAGGATGTTGACACCTTTGAGCATGCGATTGCGTGCGTCGATGCCGAATTTTACGTCCTTGGCTGCCATTCTTATTGGCTCCTTGGCTGAATGTTCGTTTTGAGATCAGGGCTGTCTAGCAAGCGCGTGGCTTACGACAAGATACCCATGATGTCGGATTCTTTCATGATCAGGAACTCTTCACCCTCGAGGGTGATTTCAGTACCCGACCATTTGCCAAACAGAACGCGATCGCCTGCTTTGACCGAAGGGGCGATCAATTCGCCTGAATCCTTGCGCGCGCCTTCACCGATGGCGATAATTTCGCCTTCAGCGGGTTTTTCTTTCGCGCTTTCGGGGATGATAAGGCCGCCTTTGGTCTTGTCTTCGCCTTCGACGCGCTTGACCAGCACACGGTCATGAAGCGGTTTGAATGCCATCTGGGTGACTCCCAATAACTTTGTTTGTTTGTTTTAGCACTCACTCGAGGCGAGTGCTAACGATGCCGGAGTTAGGCATTGTGCCCCCTATGTGTCAAGCCTTCTGTCGAGTGAAAATCCGGATTTTTTGAACGGCGATGAATGTCATATTTCAAGGGGCCTTTCGTGAGTATTTTGCCCCTCGGGGCGGATGTGTGCGCAAAGGGGGCGCAAAACCAATAACGGGCTGGATTGAACGTGCGCGGCGTGACAGCATCCGGCCAGATGATCACGTATTTTTTTCGATGCGGCCCGCAACCCAAACGACGCCGCACAATCTTGCGAGGGGTGGTTTATCATGCGTCAGTTCTGTTTTGCGTTCTCGGTCGTCGTATCGCTGGGGGCAGGGCTTGCGGCACACGCACAAACGCAGGCACAAACGCAGGCAGGAGCATGTGGCGGGCGCAACATCTTTGTGACCTACCCCCAAGCCACCCAAGACCGGATCCGCATGCGCGCCGATGCCGTGCCTTTTTCGCGCGGGCTGGTCTGGCGCGCGGATCGCGGGGGCGAGGTGGTGACGCTGGTGGGCACAATGCACGTGCCGGATTCGCGCTATGACGGGTTGCTCGACCAACTGGATCCGATGCTGAATGAGGCCACACAGCTTCTGGTGGAGGCCGGCCCGAAAGAAGAGGCCCGGCTGCTGAAGGCCATGCGGACCGATCAGGATCTGATGTTTCTGACTGATACGACCTTGCCGGAGATGCTTCCCGAAGATCTTTGGCAGTCGCTCAGGCAAGCGGCACAAGCGCGGGGCATTCCCTCTGTGCTGCTGGCGAAAATGCGCCCCGGATATGCGACGATCGCGCTGTCGATCCCGTCGTGTATGGTTGTGGCGATGCAATCGGGCGGGGTTGGCGTTGACAAGGCCCTGATGGCGCGGGCCGCGCAAAGGCAGGTGCCTGTTCATGCGCTTGAAGCCTATGACACGTTGTTTACGCTCCTCGATCAGGTGACCGATGCCGAGGCCGTCGAGATGCTGCGCTATACCGCGCAAAGCATGGCGGGTGCCGAAGATGATATGGCCACTATGGCCGATCTTTATGCGACAGGCGACATCCAGATGATATGGGAGTTCAGCCGGACGCGGGCCTTGCAGGCGGGCGCCACACCCGAGGAGGTGGAACGCCAGATGCAGCTGTCCGAGGAAGTGATGCTGGATGCGCGCAACGCGGCATGGATCGATGTGATCGAGGGGGCGGCCGAGCGGGGGCCTGTGATGGTCGCGGCGGGCGCGCTGCATCTGCCGGGCGAGGGCGGTGTTCTGTCGCGGCTGAAAGCGCGTGGCTGGCAGATCACCCCGCTTATCGCGAAGCTGCCATAGCGTTTGCTCGAGGTGACAATCCCAAACCGGCGGGCTATGTATCGCGCCAGACGCCAACAATCTACCCAGAGGAATGAAATGACCACCAAGGTTTTCGGCCACAAGGCCCCCGACACTGATTCCACCGGCTCCCCCATCATCTGGGCGTGGTATCTGAACGAGGTGAAAGGCAGTGCGGCCGTGCCCTGTCTTCTGGGCGAGCCGAACACCGAGGCGGCCTTTGTTCTGACGCATTTCGGCTTGGACAAGCCGCAGATCATTTCGGATGTGGATGCGGGCGACAAGGTCGTGATCGTGGATACCAACAACCCCGCGGAACTGCCTGCCTCGATCAACGCAGCCGATATCACGGCGATCATCGATCACCACAAGCTGGTGGGCGGGCTGGAAACCAAAGGCCCGATCGATATCACGATCCGTCCCTTGGCCTGCACGGCCACACTCATGCATGATCTGATCGGTGAGGATCTGGATCGCGCGCCCGACGCGATCAAGGGCGCCATGCTGGCGTGCATTCTGTCGGACACGCTGGAATTCCGTTCGCCCACCACGACCGATCATGATCGCGCGGTATGTGACCGTCTGGCCAAGGATCTGGGGATTGATCTGTCCGATCTGGCGCAAAAGATGTTCGAGGCGAAATCGGACGTGTCCGCATTCTCCGAGGCAGAGCTGCTGCGGATGGATTCCAAGGAATACAAGGTCGGCACCACCGGGCTGCGCGTCAGCGTTCTGGAAACCACCGCGCCTGCCGTCGTTCTGGCGCGCAAAGACGCACTGATGGCCGCGATGCCTGCGGTTGCAACCGAAGACGGGGCCGATGAGGTGCTGTTGTTCGTGATCGATATCCTCAACGAGCAAGCCACGCTATTGGTGCCCAATGACACGGTGAAAACCATCGCCGAGGCGTCATTCGATTGCACGGTTGAGGGCGACACGGTCGTGTTGCCGGGTGTGATGAGCCGTAAAAAACAGATCATTCCGAACCTGAAGGTCTGATCTTCACGCCCCCATGTCCAGCCTGCGCTTTCCATGGGGGCGTGAACGCCTGTTTGCCCGTTACCGGTGGCCGGGGCGGTTAGTCCAGCCGTTCGACCAGATCGCCCGATAAAAACACAGGCGCTCCGGCGCAGAAACTGCCCAGAACACGCCGCGTCTTGGGGCAAAGGAGGATCAGATCCGCGCGCTGGCCTTCGGCGATCCGGCCCCGGTCTTTCAATCCCATGACCTGCGCGGGCCCTGCCGACAGCAGATGCCACGCCTGTGCGATGTCGCAGATGCCGCCCTCCACCAGCGCAAAGGCCGCGCCGATCATCGCCGGATAGTGGTAATCGGACGCCAATGCCGATACCAGCCCGTCGGCCACCAGAGCGGTCGCAGACACCGCCCCGCGATTGTGCGACCCGCCCCGCAGCACATTGGGCGCGCCCATCACCACCGGCGTGCCATCGGCCACGGCCGCCTCTGCCGCCGCGCGCGTTACCGGAAATTCGGCAATGCTGGCGCCCAACGCGGCCCAGCTATCGCGCATCTTCGCATCCGCATCATCATGTGAGCCAAATCGCATATGCGGGTTATCCGTGATGATCTTGCGCGCAAACGGCCCGACCTGTGGCGCAAGCTCTGCAAGCCTGAGCATCATATCCAGATGGGCCTGTGGGGACCGGCCTGCCTTGAGCGCCGATCCGTTCAGCCGCGGGGGCGTTTTGCCCTGCGCCAACGCCTGATGCGGCAAATGGTCATTGAACACCAGATAATCGATTTCGGTGTCCGATATCAGCGCCTGAACGGCGGTTTGGTCCGCGATCATGTGTGTTTCAAGCCGCAACTGCATGCGCAGGTCCAGCCGCTGCGCTGGCTTGGTGGTGTGAAGCGCGGTGGCAAGGCGGGTGGCAAAATCCGGCCCGCGCATGCCGCCCTCCCATGACCAGAACTGCGCAAGCCACGCAGTGGTGATCCCGCAGGCTGCAAGCTCGGTTTCCACAAAGCGCAGGTTGGCCGACAGATCGCTGACCATGCCGCGGCGCGGGGCCAGATGGCGTTCGAACCCGTCGCCATGCACATCGATGATGCCCGGCAAGACCCACAGGCCACTTGCATCAAGGCGGCGCGTGCCTGCGGGCGGCGGTACGTCCGGTGCGCCCACACGGGTGATGTGCGTCCCACACAGGGCCACATCGGTGCACGCGAGCGCTGTGCCACTTGCGTGATCTGCCAGTACCTTTGCGCCTGTAATATGCCAGCCCATCAATTTTTTCCCAAATTCCAGCGGGTCCGGCTGCTCGGGGATCTGGTCCCTTTGCAGCATGTGCGCCACCGCTTACGCGGATTTGCGCATCGGGCGCAAGAAATCTGCGGCGGCTGTCAGGATTTCACCACTGACATGTTGCATCATATGCTGCATGCGACGCGCCACATGCCAGTAAAGCACAACATCTTCAGGCTGCGGATGAAGCTGCACAAGCCGCCCCTCTGACAGGGCGCGGGCCACAAGCGGCTCGGGGTTCAGGCCCCAGCCCAAGCCCAGTTCGCAGGCGCGCAAGAATGCCTCGCTTGAGGCAATGCGATGCGCGGGCAGGGGCGTGCGCAGATCAAACACCCTACGCGCCCAGGCCTCTTGCAAGGTATCTTTTTGGTTGAACCGCAACGAGGGCGCGCGCGCAAGGCACGCGGCATCAGGTCCGCTGCCGAAATACCGTGCGGCAAAGGCGGGGCTGGCGGTGGCCACATAGCGCAGACACCCCAGCCCGCGTACATCACATCCGGGCACAGGGTCGGGCTGCGAGCTGATCGCGGCCATCACCTCGCCCCGGCGCAACCAGTCCGCGGAATGATCCTGATCGTCCACCACCAGATCGAACAGCCGCCCCGCGACCTGCGATAATGCTGGCAGAACCCATGTGGCCAAGCTGTCTGCGTTCACCGCGATACGCATGACGGGACGGGCGGCGGGATCAAGCTCCGCCTCAAGCAGCTGCACACGCTCCAGATGGTGGGCCAGCCGCATGCCTTCGGGCGTGCCACGACACGGCTGGCCACGAATGACCAGCGCGCTGCCCATCCGGTCTTCCAGGCTTTTGATGCGCTGCGATACCGCCGACGGGGTGATGCGCAAACGAAGTGCGGCCCCCTCGAACGAACCACAATCGATCACCGCGCCAAGCGCGACAAGAGCAGGGTAATCCAACATTAGCCAAGCTTAATCCGGTTTATTCCAATTTAGTAGCATGATTGCGCCGCCTGTGGCACCTCCGGCAGAGAAGCGACAGTTACAATGCGGGAACGTGGGATATGTGGGATGCGGGTTTTGCAGGGTTTCGTCTGGGTCTCGGGCTGATTTTGGCCATCGGTGCCCAAAATGCCTTCGTGATCCGCCAAGGGCTCCGGCGCGAGCATGTGCTGGCGGTGGTCCTGTTTTGTGCCACCTCCGATGCGGTTCTGATTGCACTCGGGGTGGCAGGGTTCGCCAGTGTCACGCAGGCGCTGCCATGGCTGGCACCGGTTCTGCGCTGGGGCGGCGTGGCATTTTTGGGATATTACGGGCTGTGTGCGGCGCGCTCGGCGTGGCGTGGCGGACAGCAGATGCAGGACGGGGTGGCCCAGACCAAAGGGCTCGTGCCGGTTTTGGGCACATTGATCGTGCTGACATGGCTCAATCCGCATGTCTGGCTGGATACGGTCGTTTTGATGGGGGCGGTCGCGATGCAGTTTCCCGACCGGCATCTGGCCTTCGGGGCGGGGGCTGTCAGCGCCTCCTTTTTGTTTTTCTTCGTGTTGGGGTTCGGCGCACGCGGTCTGGCACCGGTGTTTGCCCGCCCCAACGCATGGCGCTGGCTTGACGGGATCGTGGCTGTGGTCATGATCTCGGTCGCGGTGCGGCTGGCGTGTACGGGCTAGGCTGTGGGAGGGGCGGTCTGTGGTTGCGGATATGGAAACGCCCGCCCCATGGTGCAGGGCGGGCGTCGTTTTCGGTCGGGGGGCGCTGGATCAGGCGCGTGGATTGATCAGCTTGGCGATAACCCCTTCGCGTGTGATCTTGCGCCCGTCGGTCAGGGAAATGACCGCATGATCGCGCAGCTGCTCCATCACGATGCGCACAGGCGTTGTGGGGGGCAGGGGGGCGGAGCTTTGCGCACAAGGGGCTTGGGGCGCGGTTGCCGCATCCTCTGCCAGATCTTCGGCGGTCAGCACACCGAGCGGGTTCATATGGGCCACAAAATCGGCGACATAATCGTTCACGGGATTGGCGATAATGTCGCGCGCGGTGCCCACCTGAATGATGCGCCCGCCTTCCATCAGCGCGATGCGGTTGCCCAGTTTGAATGCCTCGTCCAGATCATGGGACACGAAAACGATCGTGCGCTTCAGCTTGGCCTGCAACTCCAGCAGCTCGTCTTGCAGCTTGGCACGGATCAGCGGATCAAGCGCCGAGAAAGGTTCGTCCATCAACAAGGTGGGGGCTTCGGTTGCAAACGCGCGCGCAAGCCCCACACGTTGCTGCATACCGCCCGACAATTCGCCCACACGCACATCGGCCCATTGCGCCAGCCCGACCAGTTCCAGTTGTTCTTCCACCTTGCGCCGACGCTCGGTTCGGTTGGTCCCGCCCAGTTCCAGCCCAAGCCCCACGTTTTCGCGCACCGTGCGCCATGGCAACAGGCCGAATTGCTGGAACACCATCGCGATTTCGCGGCGGCGTACCCGCAGCAGATCATCGCTTTTGGCATGGGTCACATCAACCATGCCTTGCGATGTTGCCAGATGCACTGCGCCACGACACACCGGATTTAGCCCGTTGACCGCGCGCAACAGCGTGGATTTGCCCGAGCCTGACAGCCCCATCAGCACCAGTATCTCGCCTTTGGCGACCTTGAGCGAGCAGTCATGCACGCCAAGCGTCTGGCCGGTGGCCGTTTTGACATCGTCGCGCGACTTGTCTTGATCCATCAATGGCAGGGCCGATTGCGGATTGTGGCCGAAGACGATGGACACGTTGTCGAATTCGATTGCTGTATCGGTCATCTCAGTGCTCCTTGCGGATTTCGAGCATTACGCGCAACACCGTCGCCAAGGCCACAATAACGATGCCGGATTCAAATCCCAGATCGGGCTGCATCCTGTTTAGCCCGTTGAGCACCGGCGTGCCCAGCCCGCCTGCGCCAACCAGCGTGGCGATCACCACCATCGACAGCGACAGCATGATGGTCTGGTTCAGGCCCACCATGATTTGCGGAAAGGCCGATGGCAGTTCCACTTTCCACAACCGTTGGTTGGAGGTGGCACCGAAGGCGGTTGCGGCCTCTGTCAGCGCGGTGGGGGTGGAGCTGATGCCCAGATAGGTCAGCCGGATCGAGGCGGGCAGCGAGAAAATTACCGTGGCGATCAGACCGGGCACCTGACCCAGACCGAAGAAGATCACCGCAGGAATAAGGTAGACGAATGTGGGCAGCGTCTGCATCAGATCCAGCACCGGCTCCATCCCCGAATAGATCCAGCGTTTGCGTGCGGCCAGAATGCCCAACGGCACCCCGATCCCCATACATACGATGCAGCTGACGAGGATCAGCGAGAGCGTTTCGGTCGTATCATCCCAATAGTCCTGATTAAGGATGAACAGCATCCCCAGTGCGACAATCAGGCATTTCTTCCAGCTGCGTTGAAGCGCCCATGTCAACGCTACGAACACAACAATCAGTGCCAGCGGCGGCGGGGTCTGCAAAAGCCACAGCACCCCTTCGATCAGATGGTCAAGCCCGTCCGACAATGTGTCGAAAAAGCCCGCACCATGATCTTTCAGCCCGTTCACGATCGCTTCTGCCGTATCGCCGACGGGGATTTTCCAGTCGAATTCGGATAACCAGTCCATATGTCTAAAACTCCGTCGTTCCCTGTCTTTGTCCCATCATTGGGGACGAGAGCCGGCCTTCATTTGGCGGGCCTGCTTTTTTAGTCGAGCGACGCGGACAGAGCGGTGAACGCATCGCCGCCGTCTTTGGCGGTAACGCCATCCAGCCACGGGCGCACAGTATCTGCATTTGCCTTCAGCCAGTTGGTGGCCGCTTTTTCAGGGCGCTCGCCATCATCCAAGATTGCGCCCATCACCTGATTTTCCATGTCGAGCGTAAATTCGAGATTTTGCAAGAATTTGCCGACATTCGGGCACGATTGCACGTAATCGTGACGCGTCAGGGTCTGCACTTCGGCACCGCCGAAATCAGGGCCGAACCAGTCGTCGCCGCCTTCCAGATAGGTCAGGTCGAAATTGGCATTCATCGGATGCGGCTCCCAGCCCAGAAACACGATTGGCGCGTCGCGTTTGTCGGCACGGGCGACTTGTGCCAGCATCCCCTGTTCGGAACTTTCGATCATGTCCAGATCGCCCATCCCAAAGGCATCTTGTGCGATCATGTCGCCGATCAGGCGGTTGCCGTCATTGCCCGGCTCGATGCCATAGATCTTGCCATCCAGATCGTCGGCATGCGTCGCGATATCGGCAAAGCTCTTGATCCCCAGATCAGCGCCTGCCTGATTGGTGGCGAGTGTGTATTTGGCACCCGTCAGATTGGTGCGCACCATGTCGATTGTGCCTGCCTCGCGGTAGGGGGCGAAGTCGGCCTCCATGGTTGGCATCCATGCGCCCAAGAACACATCGACATCGTCTTGCGACAGCGCGGAGAAGGTCACCGGCACCGCCAGTACGCGGGTTTGGGTCTTGTAGCCGATCCCTTCCAGCACGGCGGTGGTTACGGCGGTGGTGGCGGTGATATCGGTCCAGCCCACGTCCGAAAATACCACCCTGTCGCATCCTTTCGCATGTGCCGGCAGCGCGAGGGCTGCAACGGCAAGGCTTGCGAGAAGCGTTTTGCGATAGGTCATGTAGATCTCCTAAAACTTGGGTGTATTTTTATTGATTGACTAGTCAATAAACAATCTTGTAGCCATGAATTGCAAGTTATTTTTTGATCGGGGGCAGTGATATGCCAAAACTGGGCGCAGAACCTATCCGCAAAGCGGCCTTGATACAGGCCACGATTGCCTGTGTTGGCGAGGCGCGTTCACTTGAGGTGACGGTGGCCAGTATCGCCAAAAGGGCGGGTATGTCATCGGCCTTGGCACATCATTATTTCGGATCGAAAGAACAGATCTTTCTTGCAGCAATGCGTTCAATTCTAACGGGTTATGGTCATGAAGTGCGACAGGCTCTTCACGATGTCAATGGCGCGGAACCGCGGCTGCGCGCGATCGTGACAGGGTCGTTCGCCCCAAGCAGTTTCCGGCGCGAGGCAATCTCGGCATGGTTGAACTTCTATGTACTTGCCCAAAAAAACGCCGAAGCACGTCGCTTGCTGGGAATTTACCAACGCCGGCTGCAATCGAATCTGGTCTTTAATCTGCGACCGCTTGTGGGGGGGCACGCGGTTGCGGTCGCCCGAGGGCTCGGAGCGCTGATTGATGGCGTCTATATTCGTGCAGCCCTCGTGGACGGGCCTTCTGACCGCGAGGCGGCAGTGGGCATAATTATGGAATATCTGGATAGAGAGCTGGAGGGACACCGATGAAGGCGCAACCCAATGCGAGCCATTTCGTAAATGGCGAATATATCGACGACGAGAATGGCGAGGTGATCGAGGTCACCTATGCCTACGGCGAGGAGGTGATTGCGCGTCTGCATGCCGCCACCCCGCAAATCATGGAAAAAGCGATTGCATCCGCACGTGCGGCGCAAACGGCATGGGCGGCGATGGCCCCTGTGGAACGGGGCCGGATTTTGCACCGTGCTGTGGGCATCATCCGCGAGCGTGCAGAGGAACTGGCACTGCTCGAGACGCTCGATACCGGCAAGCCTCTTCAGGAAACCCGCGCCGCCGACTGGCCTTCTGGCGCGGATGCGCTGGAGTATTTTGCAGGCCTTGCAGCCACGCTGACCGGCGAGACCATGCCGCTGGGCGGTGATTTTGCGTATACGCTGCGCGAGCCCTTGGGGGTGTGCGCGGGCATCGGCGCGTGGAATTATCCCAGCCAGATCGCGTGCTGGAAGGCCGCGCCTGCGCTGTCGGTGGGCAACACGATGGTGTTCAAACCCTCGGAGATCACACCGCTTGGCGCATTGAAACTGGCCGAGATTTTCATCGACGCAGGAATGCCTGCGGGCGTGTTCAACGTGGTTCAGGGGTATGGCGCGGTGGGCGCACAGCTTGCCACCGACCCGCGGATCGCCAAAGTCTCGCTGACCGGATCTGTTCCGACGGGGGGCAAGGTCTATGCCGCAGCGGCAGGCCAGATGAAGCATGTGACCATGGAACTGGGCGGCAAATCCCCGCTTTTGGTGTTTGATGATGCCTCGCTTGAAGATGCCGTGGGCGCGGCCATGCTGGCCAATTTCTACTCGTCGGGGCAGATCTGCTCGAACGGGACGCGGATTTTCGTGCAAAAGGGCATCAAGGAGGCCTTTTTGCAGCGGCTGACCGAGCGGATGGCCAAGATCACCCCCGGTGATCCGATGGACGAGGCGACCGATTTCGGCCCGCTGATCACCCGCGCACAGCGCGACAAGGTGATGGGCTATATCGAGGCGGCGAAATCCGAAGGCGCGCGTCTGGTGGCGGGTGGCACGGCCGGTGCAGACCTGTTTGTTGCCCCCACGGTGTTTGCCGATGTGACCGACGATATGGCAATCGCGCGTGAGGAAATCTTCGGCCCCGTGATGTCGGTTCTTGAATTCGAGACCGAAGACGAGGCAATTGCGCGCGCCAATGCGACGCAGTTCGGCTTGGCTGCAGGCGTGTTTACCAGCGACATGACCCGCGCGCACCGCGTTGTGGCGCAGCTGCAAGCGGGCACGACATGGATCAATGCCTATAACCTGACGCCGGTCGAAATGCCGTTCGGGGCGGTCAAGGGATCGGGGTTCGGGCGTGAAAACTCCCGCCATGCGATCGAGCACTATACCCAGATCAAGTCTGTCTATGTCGGAATGACCCCTGTCGACAGCCCTTGGTAAACCGATGCGTTGGGGGAGGGCCTTGTGCACATCCTCCCCCTGCACGCGTGATTGCGATCACGCATCCCCCGATGAACATGGAAGCGATTTAGGATATGAGCGTGGAAGCGGATTATGTGGTCGTGGGCGCAGGCTCCGGTGGAACGGCCTTGGCGTATCGTCTGGCAGAGGCCGGAAAAACGGTTGTGATGATCGAATTTGGCGGGTCGGACGCGGGGCCGTTTATCCAGATGCCCGGAGCGTTGTCCTATCCGATGAACATGGGACTGTATGACTGGGGCTACCAGTCCGAGCCGGAGCCGGGGCTGAACGGGCGGGTGCTGGCCACACCGCGCGGTAAGGTCGTGGGCGGATCATCGTCGATCAACGGAATGGTCTATGTGCGCGGCCATGCGCGCGATTTCGATCATTGGGCCGATCAGGGCGCCGATGGCTGGCGCTATAGTGATGTGCTGCCCTATTTCAAACGGCAGGAACACTGGCACGGTGGGGATGATGGCGCGGGCTCGAATGTGCGCGGCCATGATGGTCCGCTGCATATCAGCCGCGGCCCGCGCGACAATCCGTTGTTTGATGCATTTGTGACGGCAGGCCAGCAGGCGGGGTATGGCTACACGCCCGATTACAACGGCACGCGCCAAGAAGGGTTCGGCCCGATGGAGGCCACGATCTGGAAAGGGCGGCGCTGGTCTGTGGCCAATGCCTATTTGCGCCCCGGCCAGAAAGCCTTTGGCGACAGGTTGCGGCTGGTGCGCGGGCTTGCACAGCGCGTGGTGTTTGACGGCTCTCGCGCCACCGGGGTCGAGATCGAGCACAACGGCAAGATAGAAACCGTCATCGCCCGATCCGAGGTGATCCTTGCGGCAAGCTCGATCAACACGCCCAAACTGTTGATGCTGTCGGGCATCGGGCCTGCGGCGCATCTGGCCGAGCACGGCATTGATGTGCGCGCGGATCGCCCGGGGGTGGGCGGCAACCTGCAAGACCATCTGGAAATCTATTTGCAATATGCAGCCCTCAAGCCGATCACGCTATACAAATACTGGAATATCTGGGGCAAGGCATGGGTCGGCGCGCGCTGGCTTTTCACCAAAACCGGTCTTGGGGCGTCCAACCAGTTCGAGGCCTGCGGTTTCATCCGCTCCGACAAGGGCGTGGAATATCCCGATATCCAGTATCACTTCCTGCCGATTGCGGTGCGCTATGATGGCAAGGCCTCGGCGGCAGGGCACGGGTTTCAGGCCCATGTCGGGCCGATGCGGGCGCACTCTCGCGGGCGGGTGTCGCTGCGTTCGGCCGATCCCAAGGACAAGCCGAAGATCTTTTTCAACTATCTGGGCGCGCCACAGGATCGCGAGGACTGGCGCAAGGTGGTGCGCCTGTCGCGCGAAATCTTCGAACAGCCCGCCATGGCAGAGCATGTGAAATACGAAATTCAACCCGGGCCGGATGTGCTCAGCGATGACGAGATCGACGCGTTTGTGCGCGAACATGCCGAAAGCGCCTATCACCCGTGCGGCACCGCGCGGATGGGGCGGCGCGATGATCGCGATGCGGTGGTCGATCCCGAAGGGCGGGTCATCGGCGTGTCGGGGCTGCGTGTGGCGGACAGTTCGATCTTTCCGCGCATCCCGAACGGCAACCTCAACGGACCGTCGATCATGGTGGGCGAGAAGATCGCCGATCATATCCTGGGCCGCAAACTGCCAGCCGAGAACACGCCGCCTTGGGTCCATCCCAACTGGCAGAACCAGCAGCGTTGACGCTGTGCCCCCCCCCCGGGTGACGTAGGGGGGGCCTTGCACTTGGCGGCATATTCATCGACATGCACGAACATGTTTAGGTTTTGTACTCTTTTGGTTTGCGGCGTCCTCGGGGCGTCGGTCGTGCCCACCGCCCTGATGGCCAAAGAGGTGCGCGGACCGGCGCGCGTGGTGGATGGCGATACGCTGGTCATCGGTGACGAGATCTTGCGCCTGCACGGCATCGACGCGCCCGAACGCGCGCAAGACTGCACCCGCTCGGACGGCCGGACATGGGCCTGTGGCGCGGCGGCAACCGAGGCGATGAAGGCACGGGCCACGGGTGTGGTGTCGTGTCGTGGCACCACCCGTGATCGGTATGGCAGGCTGGTTGCGGTGTGCAGCAAGAATGACGTGGATCTTGGGGCGGCATTGGTCGAGGACGGGCTGGCGATCGCCTACCGGCAGTATTCCACCGATTATATCGGGCAGGAGAAAGCCGCGATGATCGCCAAGCGCGGGATCTGGTCCGGACCTGTAGAGACGCCCGCCCATTGGCGCGCGCATTCCAACGACCCCACGGGCGATTGCGCGATCAAGGGCAATATCTCCTCCAATGGGCATTTGTATCATGTGCCGGGTATGCGGTCATATGCGGCCACCAAGATCGACGAGGCCAAGGGCGAGCGCTGGTTTTGCACCGAAGACGAGGCCCGCGCGGCTGGCTGGACCGCCGCCGATACACGCTAATGCCCTCTCTAGGCTTGACCCTGATCAAAGCGGCTGCACTATGGGGGCGCTATCATAGCGTTATTGCCTGAAAAAGGAGCTGCCCGATGTCTGCAACCCCGCATGCTTTGGCCGAAGATTTTGCCGCTGATATTGATCGGCTGCGTGAACTGAAATCCGCAGATCCGCGTTTTGCGCGTCTGGTGGCCGAATACGAGAAGATCAACGACGAAGTCTATCGTGCCGAAAGCCACACCGCGCCACAATCGTCGTTTGATGAAAACAAGCTGCGCAAACGCCGTGCCTCTTTGAAAGACGAGATCGCAGAGCAACTATCGGCCTGATCGATCACGTATGACAGAGCTCGCGCAGTCAGCATCCTGATGCCCCTCGACCCCTTTCACCGCAAGATAGGGGCGTTTGGATGCGGCGCGATCAGCCCCGCCCGTTTGCACAGGGCCAATCTGGTACAATCATAGGCCTTGATGGCGCGCCTGTCGGGATCGGCATCAAGGCCGCGCGCAAGTGGTGGGATGGAGTGCAAAGCGTTAATGACCGTTTTCACGCGCGCAGATGTGGCAGGACTTGCCGATTGTCGCATAGGCGCGCTGGTGGTCATGCCATCGGCGCAGATCACGCGTCCGGCATGGGTATCCCTCATCCAAGACAGATCGCGCAGCCGCGCATCGGGGCGCCAAACCGCCCCTGCCGTCCGGTGTCTCGGCCAGCTGGCGCAAGAACCGCGCTGGCGTCTGAAAGACCTGATGCATATTCCACTGCGGGCAGGCCCCACCGAAACGCGCACATTGCAGCCGCGTGGCGGAAGGGTGTCTGGTGATGGTGTCTGGCTGATTGATCCAAACGAGAAAGAATGGAATTCCTTTGGCACCGTGGCGTTTGAATATGGACAGCCGACGGGCGATCTGCTCGTTGGAGGCCCAGAGCGTTTCGGCCAGGTGCTGCACATAATGGTGTTCGCGCCGCGCTGCGGTATTGGTGGAAATCTACCGCGATGGCGCGCGCGCCAAGCGCATGGATCGCATAGGAAATCAGAGTACGGTGATCGCTGCAGGGGGCCGGCGCCGTGTGCGGTGGTGCGGTCCCCTGCATCAATGTAGTTGTCGTTATAATGTAAGAAATCGCGCCTCTCTTCCCGCGCGCTGGGCATTGTGTTTGCACTCTTCAGGCACGACGCTCTCGTCCAGAGTGCAGAGGCGTTCATAGGGCTGGCGATAGGCTTGGTGCGGGGTCAGGATGGCCCGTACAAGGGCGTGGCCGATGGGCGGGCCTCTTTTGCAAATATCTTGATTGTTTTGCAAAGTGTCGTGGTCAGATCGGATGGGTGAGGGAACGCACAAATATCGCGCCCTTTCAGGTATGTGGCCGGGTCCGCAGACACCATATGGACCGTCAGCCCAACCCCACGCTGGAATTGCGCCGCAAGACCCACAAGATCGATCCGAGGGCCGCCACGGTCGTCAACCACATGATCACCACAAGCGGCAAAGCGCCCGATCCGGGTTGTAACAATAGCCCGGCGATCGCCGAAAGCCCCGCGCCACCGCCGATCATCATCGTACCGCCCAGACCTGACGCTGTGCCCGCCAGCTCGGGGCGTACCGACATCAGCCCCGAATTCGAAGAGGGCAATGTCATCCCGCTGCCCATCGAGGCGATGCAGATACTGCCGAAAAACAGCACCGGATGCTCCAGCCCCGCAAGCTCTGACAAAAGCAGAAAACCGGTCGCGACAAAGGTGACGATCGTGCCACCCAAAATCATCCGGTCCATGCCCACACGTGCCGCGTAGCGGCCCGACAGGAAATTGCCGATGCCGTAGCCAAGCGCCGGCAGTGCGAAGAAATATCCGACCTCTGACGAGGAGAGATGGAAAACTTGCTCGCCCACAAAAGGCGCGCCGCCCAGATAGGCAAAGAACTGCCCCGATGAACAGGCCGCCGCCAGTGCATAGCCCCAAAACCGCTGCGAGCGCAGCAAGACCGGATAGGTGCTTAATTGCTGGCGGAACCCGATACCGCCCGGAGGCGAAGTCTCGCCCATATCCGCCCAGATCAGCGCGAACGTGCCCGCGCCAACGATCAGCAGCAACGCAAAATTTGCCTGCCAGCCGATATATTCATCCAGAAAGCCACCCAGTATCGGCCCGATCATCGGCACCAGCGCCATCCCCATCGTGACATACCCGATCATCGAGGCCGCCTGATCGCCGGGGTAAAGATCGCGCACTGTGGCGCGCGAGATCACCATCCCCGTGGCCACAGCGGCCTGAAGCATACGCGCCGCCAGAAATGCCTCGGCGGTGGTGGCCGCAAGCGTCCCTATTGTGGCCAGAACAAATACCGCCAGCACCCATAACAGCACCTGCCGCCGTCCCAGACGGTCCGTGATCGGGCCGATCAGCAATTGCAGCACCGCAGACACTGCCAGATAGCCCGAAACCGACAGTTGCATGACCGCGTAATCGACCCCGAAATACCGTGCCATACCCGGCAGGGAGGGCAGGAAGACATTCATGCTGAGTGCGGACATGCCTGCCACCACAATAAGGGTCAGGATATGGGGCGGGGTGTGGCGGTTCATCATGGGCATCCCTCGTGGCTATTCCGTTTTACACGGTTTTGTCCAGCGCTCGAAATGAACAGCCTGTCGGGGGATATCTCTCCGAAATCAGAAGGCTGGCAGAACGGGCGCGCGGCCCATCCCGTCTGTTGGAGTGACGCGGCCTATACTCCCTTTGGTGCATACCGGCGCGGCCATCGCCTGTCTAAGCTGAGGCCTGATCGCGCCGTGTCACAACAACTGGCCCGCCATCCCCGCGCAATTTTCCGCCCGTTTTGTTGCAAAACGCGGAGCTTGAGCGGGGAGGGCAGAAGGCCCGGACAGGCGCGCGCACGAAAAACAGGGATAAGGACACCAGATATGACGACTTCTACCAGATATGTGCTCGCGGCCGGTATGGCCTTTGGCTTGGGACAGGCCGCACTGGCCCAAGACGAGACCGTCAACGTGGGTGTTTTGCAATCGCTGTCGGGCACGATGGCGATCAGCGAAGTCACCGTGAAAAACGCCGAGATCATGGCCATCGACGAGATCAACGCCGCGGGCGGTGTGATGGGCCACCAGATCAAGGCCGTGATCGAGGATGGCGCATCCGATCCGGCGATCTTTGCACAAAAGGCCACCAAGCTGATCCAGAACGATGATGTCGTGACCGTATTCGGCGGCTGGACGTCGGCCTCGCGCAAGGCGATGCTGCCGGTGTTCGAGCGTGCCGATAACCTGTTGTGGTATCCGGTCCAGTTCGAGGGCAACGAATGCTCTGCCAATATCATGTATTCGGGCGCGCAGCCCAACCAGCAGATCCTGCCTGCCTACACATGGGCCAAGGATCAGGGCAAGGAGAGCTATTTCCTTGTGGGCTCGGATTACGTCTTTCCGCGCACGGCCAACATGATCGTTAAAAAACATATCGACGAGGACGGTCTGAGCCTTGCAGGCGAGGAATATGTACCGCTCGGGGGGACGGATTTTTCAGCCGTGATCGCGAAAATCCGCGCCGCACAGCCCGATATCATCTTCAACACGCTCAACGGCGATAGCAATGTGTCGTTTTTCAAACAGCTGGCCTCGGCAGGTATCAGCATCGAAGACACACCTGTTATGAGCTTTTCCATTGGTGAACAGGAAGCGCAGGCAATGGGCGTGTCGCTGGTTGAAGGGTCCTATGCCGCATGGAACTATTTCGAAACGCTGCCCGGTGAAGCAAACGAGGCTTTCATTGCCCAGTACCGTGACGCCTACGGGGCCAATGCCGCCGTCACCGATCCGATGCTGCATGGCTACCTGAACGTGTACGCATGGAAGGCCGCGGTCGAGGCGGCAGGGGCGTTCGATGTGGATGAAGTGCGCGCAGCAGCGGTGGATCTGGATGTGGACACGCCCATGGGCACCGTCTCGTTCGCACCCAACCAGAGCTTGCGCCAGACGGCCTATGTGGGCGAGCTGAACGAGAGCGGCAAGTTCGATATCTTGTGGCAGTCCGAAGGTATGATCGAGCCGCAGCCCTATGATCCGCTGACCTTCCCGAACAAAAGCTGTGATCTGAGCGCGGGCTAATCACGCCCGCCCTGCGCCAAGGCCCGAAGACGCGCGCGGGGGGCTTTCCCCCCGACCTTCGGGCCTTGCGTTTGCCCCCCCCCAACCAAAGGACATTTCGATGCTAGATGCGACCCTTCTTGCAGGGCAGGTATTCAACGGCTTCAGCGTGGCCTCGCTTTTCGTGCTCGCAGCGCTCGGGCTTGCGCTCAGTTTCGGGCTGATGCGGGTGATCAACATGGCCCATGGCGAGATGCTGATGCTTGGCGGCTATCTGGCCTATCTGACCTATCTGGTGGTGCCCGGCCCGTTGGCGATCTTGGTGGCGATGCCGGTCGCGTTTCTGGGGGCGGCGCTTTTGGGTGCGGTGCTGGAGCTGACGGTCATCCGCAAACTTGCCGCACGCCCGCTCGATACGCTTTTGGCGACGTGGGGTGTCAGCCTGATCTTGCAGCAGGCCGCGCGGTCGATCTTTGGCCCGATCGGGGTGGGGGTGACGGCACCTGACTGGCTGAACACAGGATTTCTGCTGGCAGGCGTCTATATCCCCTCCACGCGGCTGTTCATTCTGGCGGTGGCGGTCGTGGTGCTGGCTGTGCTGGGGCTGGTCATTGCCCGAACGCGGCTGGGGTTGCTGGTGCGTGCGGTCAACCAAGACCGGATGATGGCCGCAGCGTCTGGGATCAATGTGCGCCGTGTCGATCTGGCGGTCTTTTGTCTGGGCACAGGAATTGCGGGCCTTGCCGGGGTTGTGCTGTCGCTTCTGGGACCGGTCACACCCAGTGTGGGGCAAAGCTATATCGTGCCCGCCTTTCTGGTGGTGGTGATGGGCGGCTTGGGATCAATGGTGGGCACAACCGTGGCCGCGATCATTCTGGGCCTTGTCTCGGCCATCTCGCAAATCTTCCTTGATGTCTCGATGAGCCAGGTTCTGATGCTGCTCTCGGTCATTGTCTTCTTGCAATTCCGCCCCCAGGGCGTTGTCGCGACCCGTTCGCGCGCATTGGAGGAGTGATCCATGACCGATCACCCGATATTCAAACATGGCTGGATCGTCGTGCTGGCCGTGGGGATCTGTGCACCGGCGCTTTTGTCGTCTTATGATCTCAACCTTCTGGGCCGGTTTCTGGCAATGGCCATTCTGGCCATCGGGATCGTGCTGATCTGGGGCGAGGCTGGCATCCTGACCCTTGGCCAAGGCGTGTTCTTCGGAATGGGTGGCTATTGTATCGCGATGTATCTGAAGCTCTCCTCGCTGGAGGCGGGAGCGCTGCCCGACTTTATGGAGTGGTCGGGCGTGAGTGCGCTGCCGTGGTGGTGGGTGCCTTTCGCCAATCCGGTGCTCGCATTGTTGGCGATTATTGTCGTGCCCGCCGTCTTTTCAGGTGTTTTCGCGTGGCTTGTATTCCGGCGCCGGATCGTGGGCGTGTATTTCGCGCTGATCACCCAAGCCGTGGCGCTCACCTTCGCCACGCTGTTGACCAGTCAGCAAAACACCACAGGCGGCTATAACGGCCTGACCGGGTTCCAGACGATTTTCGGGTTGGAGCTGGGGACAACGGATGGCAATCGTACGCTTTACTGGGTGACGCTGGCCATTCTGGCGCTGGTCTTTGCAGCCACCAGATGGCTGATCGGATCGCGCTACGGAACAGTGCTGCGTGCCACGCGCGACGGCGAGAACAGGGTCCGCTTTCTGGGCTACAATACGACACCGTACAAAGTGGTGGCTTTTGCGCTGTCTGCGGTGTTCGCCGCCATCGGCGGGGCGTTGTTCACGCTTCATGCCGGTGTGGTCTCGCCTGCCTTTGTCGGGGTGGTGCCGTCTATCGAGATGATCGTCTGGGTGGCAGTGGGCGGACGCCACAGCCTGTGGGGCGCGATTTCGGGCGTGTTGATCGTGAATTTTGCCAAGGACATGATTTCGTCCGCGTTGCCGGAGGCATGGCTTTATGTGCTGGGGCTCGTGTTCATTCTGGTGGTGATGTTCCTGCCCAACGGCCTTGCCGGTCTGGTGGACGACCTTTGGCAGAAATACCGCACGCGGGATGGCTCAAACGATATGGCCGGCTCGACCGGCGCACTGGAGGAAAGCAAATGACCGCAGATGCGCATCCCGCACCCTATCTGTTGAAAGTAGATGGCATTACCGTGGATTTCGACGGTTTCAAGGCGATCGATAATTTCTCGATGACGCTGGATCGTGGTCAGTTGCGGGTGTTGATCGGGCCCAATGGCGCCGGCAAATCCACCTTGTGTGATACGATTATCGGGCGGGTCCAGTCTGCCGCGGGCCGGGTGTCGTTCAATGATGAAGATATCACCAACCTGCCTGAATACGAGATCGTGCGTCGCGGGATCTGCCGCAAATTCCAGACCCCGGGCGTGCTGCCCAGCCTGAGCGTGCGCGACAATCTGGCCGTGGCCGCGCAAAAGGACCGCCGCTGGTGGCGGGGCTTTGGTCGGGGCGTGCGCAAGGCCGAAGCCGTGCGCGTGGACGAGATCCTCGAACAGGTGGGGTTGGCTGCGCGTGCAACCACACTGGCCGCAGATCTGGCCCATGGCGAGAAACAATGGCTGGAAATCGGCATGGTTGTGGCGACCGAGGCGGAGCTGCTTTTGCTGGATGAACCCACCGCCGGCATGGGCCCGAACGAGACATCGAAAACCGCGAAGCTGATCCATTCGCTTTTAGGGAAACACGCGGTTCTGGTGATCGACCACGATATGAGTTTTGTCGAGGAACTGGGGGCCAAGGTCACGGTGATGCATCAAGGCAAGTTCCTGAAACAGGGGTCGGTGGCGCAGGTGCGTGCCGATCCCGAGGTGGCGGCCGTGTATCTTGGTCGGGCAAAGGAGTAGGCACTATGGAAACGCTTTTGAAAATGGAGGCAGTCACAGCTGCCTACGGCCAAAGTCAGGTATTGTGGGATATCGATCTGGACATCCACAAAGGCGGTGCGGTTGCGCTGATCGGGCGCAACGGGGTTGGCAAGACCACGCTGTTGCGCACGATCATGGGAGTGCAGAAGGCGGCCTCGGGGGTGATCCGGTTCAACGGGGCGGATGTGACAGCGCAAAAGCCGCACGAGCGCGCGCGCGGCGGTATCGGATTTGTGCCCCAAGGCCGGCATGTGTTTGCCCATCTTAGCGTCGAGGAAAACCTGACCACCGGCCTTTCGGCACTGGCCGGTCGTGGGCGCGGCCTGATCGGGCAGGGCGTGCCGGATCATATTTTCGATTTGTTTCCGAAACTCGCCCAGATCCGCCACCGCAAGGCCGGTGTCTTGTCGGGGGGCGAACAACAGCAACTGGCGATCGGGCGCGCGCTGGCGGGCCAGCCCAAATTGTTGCTGCTTGACGAGCCGACCGAAGGCATCCAGCCCAATGTCGTGCAGCAGATCGAGGAGGCCCTGCGCCGCGTGCGCACCGAACTGGGCGTGACAATCGTCATCGTAGAGCAATATCTGGATTTCGCGTGGTCTTTTGCCGATGAGTATTGCGTACTGATGCGCGGGCGTATGATCCGGCGCGGAACGACCGCACAAGACAGCGCAGCCGATGTGGCGCATCTGGTCAATGTGTGAACATGGCTTTTGCAGGGCCGGATCTTGGTAAGGGTGCGGCCTTGCAAAAGATTGACCCTGCGCCCCATGCCTGGGATGCGTATGCGCGCGCGTCAGCCGTGCTCGGCCAGCGCCTGTACGGCCATGGCCGCGGCGGTGGCGCGGTTTTCCACGCCCAGCTTGGCATAGATCTGTAGCAGGTGCTTTTTGACCGTGGCCGGACTATTGCCCAGAATATCGGCAATATCCTGATTGGATTTACCCGCAGCCAGCCAGACCAGTACCTCGGCCTCGCGCACGGTCAGGGGGAAGCGCGCGCGCAAAAGCGCCTCGCGGGCACCGGGAAGGGTTTCGGTCACGCGAAAGAGATATTCGCCCGGCCTGACGGTGGTCAGAAAATGGAATTCGCGCGTAGGCGGGCCCGAGTGCGGTGCCGACAGGGGCCGGGGGGGTGTGGCGCCATCTGAGGCCACCGCGGCCAACAGGCTGCCCACAAGCGCATCCTCCAGCATCAGCCGCCCGCCTGTGAACTGATCTGACAAGATCTCTTCGGCGCGCGGGGTGCACCATAAAAGTTGCCCGTCGGCTGCAAGGGAAAACAGGCTGCGGCCGGTGGCATCCAGTGCCGCGCGGGCCCCCACCGCCAGCCGCGCATTGGCCAGATGCACCCTGATACGGGCGATCATCTCGTCCAGAACAATGGGTTTGGTCACATAATCCACCCCGCCCGCGGCCAGACCTGCCACAACATGCTGGGTCTCTGTCAGGCCAGTCATGAAGATGACGGGGATATGTTCGCGCATCGGGGTCTGCTTGATCCGGCGGGTCGTTTCGAACCCGTCAAGCCCGGGCATGCGGGCGTCCATCAAGATGACATGGGGGGCCACTTTGGCAAGCAGATCGAGCGCGGCCTGCCCGCTGGTGGCCACCAGAACCGTCATGTCCTCGCGTTCCAGCGCATCGGTCAGCATCCCGAGGGTCTGCGGGGAATCGTCCACGATCAGAACGGTGTCGCCCAGATCTGTCATGGCATGCCCTTTTCAAGGTCCGCGACAATGGCGGGCAGGTTGAATTCATCGGCCATCTGGCGCCAGCGGGCGATATCGGTGGCGGGCGCGCCTGTGCAGGCCATGGCATCGAGCGCGCGCAGAACGCCGCGGTGATGGCCGATTTCAGCGGCCTGTCGCAGGGCCGCGCGATATGTGCCGGTCTCGGTGGGTGCCTGTGGCGATGAGGCAGGGGGAGGGGCTGGCGTCTCAGGTGTGGTCTTGCACGCTTGCAAGGCGGGCAGGGCCTGTGATGCGGGCTCACGCATGTGCCCGTGGGCCGGATGGCGGTCCCAGTCCAGATGTAAAAGCGCGCCCACCTGTGCCACGAATGTGTCAAACACGAAGGGTTTGGAGACAAACGCATCATGATCTGCCCCTGTTTCGCGCCGCGCGCTGGCCTGTGCGTCCTGCGCATTGCCCGACACCATCAAGATCGCAAGGCCGGGCCAAAGCGCGCGCAGCTTTGAGGCCAGTTGCCAGCCGTCCATGCCGGGCATCGTCACATCCAGAACCGCCAGATCGGGCGGCGCGCTGGGGGCGATGCGCAGGGCCTGCGCGCCGCTTCGCGCCGTCTGGATGGCAAAGCCCAATGGGGCAAGTATTTGCTGGCCCAACCGCAGATGATCCTCGTCATCGTCGACCAGCAGCACCCGTCTGCGCGGTCCGTGATACCCCAAGATCGGGTCGTGTCTTGCCGGACTGGCCTGCGCGGTTGCGGCAAACAGCAGCATCTCGACCGTCATCTGGCTGCCATGTCCCACACGGCTTTGCACCGCGATGCGTCCGCCCATGATTTCCACCAGAAGTTTCGTGATCGTCAGGCCCAGACCGGTGCCGGGAACGGAATGGGCCTGACTGTCGGTGCCGCGGTCAAAGGGCTGAAAAATCCGCTCCAGATCCGCGGGCGCGATGCCGATGCCTGTATCGGCCACTTCGATCTGCAACATGTGGTTGCGATAGCGGATCTGGAGGCTGACCTCGCCTTGGGCAGTGAATTTCACCGCGTTGGACAACAGATTGATGATCACCTGACGCAGCCGCTTGCGGTCTGCAAAGATCTGTTGGGGCATCCAGCCTTGGCGCATGTAGCGAAAGCCAAGCCCTTTGGCTTCGGCCTGCAGGCGGAACATATCGGCCAACTGGTCGAGCAGTTCGGGCAGCGCAATAGGATCGCGTTGCAAGACCAGTGTTCCGCCCTCGATCTGCGAGATATCCTGCAGCCCGTCGACCAGATCGGTCAGATGTTCGGCGGAGCGCTGGATCACGCTGATCGCCTGTGCGGGATCTCTGGCATCGCGTTGCATAAGCTGGGCATAGCCATAGATCGAATTGAGCGGCGAGCGGACCTCGTGGCTCAGCCCCGTCAAAAACCGCGATTTGGCAAAATTTGCGGCCTCGGCGGTTTCGCGTGCCTTCTGGGCTGTGGCTTCGGCTTCCTCTCGCGCCGCGATCTCGCCAAACAGCTGCTCGGCCTGTCGGGCGAACTCATCCTCGACCTTGCGCCGGCTTTCATGCGCCAGCACCAGAAACCATGTCATCACACCTGACAGGATCGATAGCACGGTGAAAATAACCCATAGCGCACGGGTGACGGCCACGGCCTGATCAACGCTGAACTGGGGATAAAGCTGGTGGGCGATGCAGGCCAGTAATCCTGCCAGTATCAACACGAACACCAAGCTCAGGCTGAGAACCTGCGCCAGACGTGTACGGGTTTGTGCCGCCAGTCCGGGCGGCAGCAATCGCTGTGCCAGCTGCGCGACCTGCTGGGACGCCCGTGCCTGGGGTTTGCACATGTCATGACACCGCCCTTCAAGCGAGCAACACAGCGAACAGATCGCGACCCCGTAGGCAGGGCATTGGGCCATATCGGACGGATCGAACCGGTTTTCACAAATGCCGCAGGTGCACAGTCCGGACGGGTCGGGCGTGCTGGCCGAGATGCGTGCGATATAAAATCGCCCCCCTGTGGCCCATGCCAGAAGGGGCGCTGTGCAAAAAGCGACCGCCAGACCGATAACCACGCAAAACGCCTGCGCCAGATCGCCCAGAATTCCGCTGAAACACACAATCGCGCAGAGGATCGACAGGCCCATGGCCCCGCATCCCACCGGATTGATATCGTAAAGGTGGGCACGTTTGAATTCCATCACGCGCGGCGCCCATCCCAAGGGTTTCGCAATCATCAGATCGCCCGCAATCGCGCCAAGCCATCCCACAGCCAATATCGCAAACAGATCCAGAATGCTTTCGATCACGCCGAAGACGCCGAGCTCCATCAGCATCAGCGCCAAGGCCAGATTGAAGACCAGCCAGACCACACGGCCCGGGTGGTTATGGGTCAGGCGGGAGAAGAAGTTGGACCATGCCAGAGAGCCTGCATAGGCATTCGTGACGTTGATCTTGATCTGGCAAACGCACACGAAGACCCCTGTGAGCACCAGTGCTGCCGCAGGCGCGGGCACGATCTGGCCAAAGACCATGTGGTAGATTTCGGCCGGCTGGGCCGCGCGTTCGGGCGACAGGCCGGTTTGCAGCGCAAGATATCCCAGATAGGATCCCAGCGCCAGTTTGGCACCTGCGATCAACACCCATCCCGGCCCCACCCCCAGCACGGCCGCCCACCATGCGCGATCCCGCCGCGTGGGCATGAAGCGCAAATAGTCCACCTGCTCTCCGATCTGCGGAAGAAGCGACATCAGAAGCGAAAGCCCCGCCCCGATCATCAGCGGGTTGATGCCGGTGCCCTCCACCAGCCGCATGTCGCCTGCAAAGGTGGCCCAGCCTGCGATATCGCCTTGCATGACAGCGACCACCAGAAGCGGTGCCAGCTGCAATGCCAGCCACAGCGGTTGTGTCGCGCGTTGCCAGCGCGAGATCCGCCGGATGCCGAAGGCGGCAATCGGCAAAACAATCAGCGCCGATATAAGATGCGCCACTCCCAGCGGTATCCCCAGCACCATTTCCAGTGCGACCGACATGATGCTGGCCTCGATCGCGAACAGGACAAAGGTGAAAGAGGCATAGACCAGCGATGTGACCGTAGAGCCGATGTAGCCAAACCCTGCCGCCCGCGTCAGCAAGTCGATATCCAGTCCGGAGCGCGCCGCGTTTATCGCGATTGGCACCGCGATAAACGCGCCCAGCACCATCATCGCCCCGATCGCGATCAGGGTGTTGAGCGTGCCGTAATTCATCGTGAGGGTGGCACCAATCGCCTCGCATGCCAGAAAGGCCAGCGCGCCGATGGCGGTGTGGGCAACTGTGGCGGGCGACAGTCGCGCACTGCGGGCGGTAAAGCGTAGCGCGTAATCTTCCAGCGTTTCGTCTGCGGCCCATTTGTTGTATCGGCGCCGTTCCACCGCGATGCGCTGCCTGTGCATGACTGTTTCCTAATGCCGAAGGGCGCGACCGGCGGACCAATCTTTCCCCGAGGAGAGGGCACAAGGCCTGAAGAGGGGTCCGTCAGGGCTCTAGCGCTTTTGGAAGGTGCGCCAGTGGCGGTCAACAGGCGACAGGGGGGGCGGGCCGCGCAGATTGGCGGCGCGCGCATGGGTCTGCCCGTAATTTATGCAGATCGCCTTGATTTTATGCGCAATACAAAGCAAGGGCCTTGGCTGTCAGGCATTGCGCCCGATCGCCATTTTGACCCGCACCCTGCGGTAGCCAAGCGCGATCAGGAACAGGATCGTCAGCAGCAGTACAATCGTCGGCGCAGGCGCGCTGTCGAGCCAGAAGCTGATATAGATGCCGCCCAGTCCGGCTGTGAGTGCGCTCAGCACCGCCGCCACCATCATCGCCACAAAACGCCGTGCCAGCAAAAACCCGACCGCGCCGGGGGCGATCAGAAACGCCACTGCCAGAATGATGCCCACCGACGAGAGCATCGCGACGATGGTGGCTGACAGGACCGTCAGCAGCCCGTAATGCAACCAGCCCACCCGCAGCCCGATCATCCGCGCCTGAACAGGATCAAACGCATGGGCCAGAAGATCGCGCCATTTCAGCGCGAGCATCAGGCCAACCAGTGCAGCTATCGTGCCGGTAAGCCACAGATCGGGCGCCCCCACACCCAGCATGTTGCCAAACAGGATATGGTCAAGATGCACGGCACTGTCCACTTGGGTATAAAGCACCACCCCGAGGCCGAACATGCCAGAGAAGACGACCCCCATCACGGTGTCTTGCTTGATGCGGGAATGGTCCTTGATCAGCCCTGTGGCGAGCGCGCAAAACAAGCCCGCCAGAAACGCCCCCACAATCAACGGTATGCCGGCGATATAGGCCAGCACCACCCCTGGCAGCACCGCGTGGCTTGTGGCGTCGCCCATCAGTGCCCATCCCTTGAGCACCAGAAAACATGACAGCATGGCCGCCGCGGGCGCAATCAGCGCGGTGATCAGGAACGCGTTTTGCATGAACGGGAATTGCAGCGGGAATACCAGTGTATCAATCAATGACATCATCCGGCCTCCGTCAGGGCGCGCCGCGCGCGGCGGCGTGCGGCCAGAACGCCATGCTTGGGGGCGAAGGTGAAGGCCAAGAGGAAAATGGACGTTTGCAGGCAGACGATGATCCCCCCTGTCGCCCCGTCCAGAAAATAGCTGACATAGGCCCCCAGCGCAGAGGTGCTCGCCCCGATGATGACCGATAGCACAATCAGACGTGGAAAACGGTCGGTCAGCAGATAGGCCGTGGCACCGGGTGTCACCACAAGGGCGATCACCAGAAATGCGCCGACCGTCTGCATCGCAGCCACGGTGCACGCAGCCAGAAGCGTGAAAAACACCACCCTGAGCGCGCCCGGATGCAGGCCAATGGTGCGGGCATGGGCCTCGTCAAAGAATACGGCCAGAAGATCGCGCCATTTCAGCAGCAAAACCAGAAGCGACACCCCGCCTATCAGTGCAAGCTGGATGGTATCTGACGGTGTGATGGCCAGAATGTTGCCCATGATGATCGTCTGGACCGACACGGCCATAGGATTGAGCGAGACCATAAACAAACCCAATCCGAAAAACGAAGTGAAGATCAGCCCGATGACCGTGTCTTCCTTCAATCCCGAACTTTGTCGCAAAAACAGCATGGCCGCTGCTGCGAGGCCGCCGGACAGAAAGGCCCCCATCGCGAAAGGCAGCCCCAGCATATACGCGCCCGCGACGCCCGGAACAATGGAATGGCTGAGCGCATCACCGATCAACGACCAGCCTTTGAGCATCAGATAGGCCGAGAGAAATGCACAGACCCCACCCACCAAGGCAGAGACCCAGATCGCGTTGGTCATGTACCCGTAGGAGAAGGGCTCGAGTAGAATGCTCATTTGCGCGGCTCCACCGTGCGGGCGCGATCATCATAGATTACAAGCGGGCGCTCGTCGTCGCTGAAGACCTCCAGTTTGCGCGGATCGGCATCATCATGCAGTCGGGCGCCATCCATCAGGAAGTGGCGCAATACACCGCCAAAGGCCACACGCAGGTTGTCGGCGGTAAACACTTCCTTTGTGGGGCCAAACGCCAGAACCGTCCCGTTGACCAACACGACCCTGTCGCAAAATTCAGGCACCGATCCCAGATTATGAGTGGCCACCAGCATCACGCGCCCTTCTTTGCGCAGGTCGTGCAACAGCGCGATGATCTGTTCTTCGGTTTTGACATCGACGCCGGTAAACGGCTCGTCCAGCAAGATGACTTGGGCATCTTGTGCCAGTGCACGCGCCAGAAAGACCCGCTTTTTCTGCCCGCCCGACAACTCCCCTATCTGGCGGTGGCGAAACTGGGACATATTCACCCGTTCCAGCGCGCGGTCCACGGCCTGACGATCAGCGGGGCGGGCACGGCGCATAAAGCCCATATGCCCGTAGCGACCCATCATGACCACATCCTCGACCAGCACCGGAAAGCTCCAGTCCACTTCCTCGGCCTGCGGCACATAGGCCACCGCCTGTTGCCGCATCGCGGTGCGCACCGGCATACCCAGAATTTCAACCCGACCACGCGACAGGGGCACAAAGCCCATAAGCGCCTTGAACAGGGTGGATTTTCCGGCACCATTCACCCCCACAAGCGCGGTGATCGTGCCTTTGGGGGTGGTGAAGCTTGCATCACGAAGGGCTGTCATCCCGTTGCGGTAGGTGACGGTCAGCCCTTCGGCGCGAATGCCGTCTGTCATTGCGATAATCCGTCCACGATGGTTTGCGATGTGACGCGCAGCAGATCTATGTAGCTGGGTACCGGCCCATCGGGTCCGCTGAGACTGTCGACATAAAGCACACCGCCATAGGCCGCGCCGGTTTCGCGTGCAACCTGACGGGCGGGTTTGTCAGATACGGTGGATTCAGAGAATACGGCAGGAATGTCATGCGTTCTGACCGCATCGATGACTTTGCGCACCTGCTGGGGCGTGCCTTGGGCATCGGCATTGATTGGCCAGAGATAAACCTCTGTCAGGTTGAAATCGCGCGCCAGATAGGAAAACGCCCCTTCCGAGGTCACAAGCCAGCGGCGGTCCTCGGGCAGGGCACGGGCGGCCGCGCGCAGAGGGCCGATCACCTCCATGATCTGCGCCTTGTAGGTCTCTGCATTCTCGCGGTAACGGTGGGCGTTGTCGGGGTCGATGCCGATCATGGCATCGCGGATATTGTCCACATAGATCATGGCCGATGAGGGGGCCATCCAGCCATGCGGGTTGGGCGTGCCGTCGTATTCGCCCCCCGAGATCGACATCGGCTCCACCCCGTCGGACACGGTTACTGCGGGCACATCGGCCAGAGTGCGGAAGAACTGCTCGAACCAGCGTTCCAGATTGAGGCCGTTCCACAACACCAGATCTGCGCCTTGTGCGCCCACCAGATCGCGCGGGGTCGGCTGATAGCCGTGGATTTCCGCGCCCGGTTTCGTGATCGAGACCACGTCTATGTCGGGGCCTGCGACCTGCTTGGCCATATCCGCAATCACGGTGAATGTCGTGACGACCTTCAGCCGGTCCTGGTCGGCCATCGCCGCAGGGGCCGATAGCCACACCCCCAACCCCGTTAAAATCCCCAGCATCCCGCGCCTGCGCAGGCCGCCTGCGCGCCGCTGGTCTAGGAAAAGGTGGTTACTTCCATGTCGTGTTTGCATTCCCCGTGTCCCTCCGTTCAAAATACATGCAAATGCAAATGAGTTGCAACTGTCAAGCCTGATGAAAATTTCCAGCAATAAATTCTTGCATTTTCCGGAAGGGCGGGGGCAAAACCGCACAATGGACAGAACGACCAACAGCCTTGAAAGTTTAATGCAGGCGCTGCGGGCTGCGGGTATTCGTGTGACCCGCCAGCGCGCGGCCTTGCTTGCGGTTCTGGCAGAGGCCGGAGATCATCCCGATGCGCCGGAGTTGCACAGACGCGCCGAGGAAGCGGCCCCTGGTATTTCGCTTTCCACCGTGTACCGCACGCTGACCACGCTCGAGACGCAGGGCGTGATCCAGCGCCACCAGTTCGAAGGCGCGCCTGCGCGGTTCGAACCCGCCGAGACGGATCATCATGACCATATGATTGATGTAGATACGGGCGAGGTGGTGGAGTTCTGTTCCGAGCGGATCGAGAAACTGCAGGCCGCGATTGCCGCCGAGATGGGCTATGATATCGTACACCACCGCATGGAATTGTATGTCCGAAAGCGCACGCAGGAGTGATCCACGACAGCGTCGCGATTTCTTTCGTGATCAGCAAGAGCTGCCCGCGTGTGCCGGCCCGATCAGGGACTAGCCCGAAGCCGCCCGCCCCATAACGGCCGAGGCGCGACTCATTCTGCCTGGCTCAAAGCGTGTGCTGTCGGGGGGATGCAGGCTCCTCGGTAGGGCCGCCACCCGCGCATGGACCGTTGCGCTGGGCGGTTTTGGGGCGCGCTGGGCGATGTGGCGGCCGCACCCGTTGTATGTCGATCCCCCGCCTGCGTTTATTGCCGCTTTCGGCTCGCTTGCTTTGACGCGAAGCGGAGGCGCTAAATGCAGGCAAGGGATCCAGCTCAGCTTAGATGATGGGGCGGGGACAATCCCCAGACGGGGGTGTTGATCCCCTCAAAACGGGCCTTGAGCTGAAGCGCCAGATAGCGCGAGTAATGACGGGACTGATGCAGGTTGCCGCCATGAAACCACAGGCCGGGTTGCATCGTGGGTTTCCACATATTGCGTTGCTCGCCTTCCCAAGGGCCGGGATCTTTGGTGGTGTCCGACCCAAGGCCCCAGCACTTGCCCACCTTATCGGCCACCTCTTGCGAGATAAGATCCGCCGCCCATCCGTTCATCGAGCCGTAGCCGGTGGCGTAGATCACCAAATCGGCGGGAAGCTCGGTGCCATCATCCAAAACCACCGCGGTTTTGCTCAGGTGGCTGATGCCCTTGCCCGATTGCAGCTTGATCGATCCGTCAATTACCAGATCGCACGCGCCCACATCGATGTAATACCCCGACCCACGGCGCAGGTATTTCATGAACAAACCGCTTTCGTCATCGCCGAAATCCAGCTGGAACCCTGCTTTCTCAAGCGCGGCATAGAAATCCGCATCACGGCGTTTGATCTCGTTATATTGCGGCACATGCCATTCATGCATGATTTTATAGGGCAGGGAGGCGAAGATCATATCGGCCTTGTCGGTGGTGATCCCGTTCGCAATAGCCTGTTCGGAATAAAGCCCGCCCAGACACACATCCATCAGGCTGTTGGATTTGACGATATGTGTGGAGGATCGCTGGACCATGGTGACATCGGCCCCGTGCTCCCAAAGGGCGGCGCAAATGTCATGGGCCGAGTTATTGGCCCCGATCACCACGACCTTCTTGCCGCGATAGGCATCAGGTCCGGGATGCTGGCTGGAGTGCTGTTGCGCGCCTTCGAAAACATCCTGACCCGGGAAGGTGGGGATGTTGGGTTTGCCCGACATGCCTGTGGCCATCACAAGCTGCGTGGGGTGCAAGGTGATCTCCTCGCCCGCGCGCTCCACCACCACCTGCCATGTGGCAGTCTGCGCATCGTATTGCGCGGATTTGGCCGTGGTCGAGGACCAGTAGTTCAACTCCATCACGCGGGTATACATCTCAAGCCAGTCACCGATCTTGTCTTTGGGCGCAAAGACCGGCCAGTTGTCGGGAAAGGGCAGGTAGGGCAGGTGGTCATACCAGACCGGATCATGCAGGCATAGCGACTTGTAGCGCTTGCGCCACTGGTCGCCCGGGCGTTCATGGCTGTCGATAATGATGGCGGGCACATCCAGTTGGCGCAAGCGCGCGCCCAACGCAATACCACCCTGACCACCGCCTATAATCAGCACATATGGCTGGGTCTCGACCCCGAGTGTCGCGGTCTCCAGGGCGCGTTTTTCCAGCCAGCTTAACCGGTCGGGATCATGGCCGTGTTCCGCGCCCATAGGCCTGCGGTCCTTTCGGGGTTCCTCGAACCCTTTAAGCTCGTGCAATGTGGTCAGCAGCGTCCAGATCCGGCCCTGTTTCATCCGGATATAGCCCACACCGCGGCCGATGGAGGTCTCGAGCAGCAGCCAGCCTTCTGTGACACCATCGGCGTGGGTGGTGTCCTCGGCAGGATCAAGGCGGAGGGATTGCGGCGCCACCTGCGGCAACTGCGCCTGCGCCATTGCGGCAATTTCGCCACGCCCTTCGCAGGTTTTCAAATTCCACGTAAAAGCTGCCAGATCGCGCCAGAATCCGTTTTCCAAAAACAGATCGGCCACGGCCTTGGCATCTTGCGCGACAAGTGCGCGCTCAAGATCGGCAACAAGCGCGTGCAGGGCGCTGTTTCGGGGTGTATCGAGCATAGGTTCTCCTCCCTTGGCTCTGGTGATGCACAGGCGCGGGTCCATGGCGGGCGGGGTCTCCTCAAACCCCGTAACCCCGCCGGATGCGCCTGCGCGGAGTGGTGTTAACGCGCCAGATCGATCAGGATCTTCAGCTGGGTGCCGGCCGGATCCAAAAGCGCCTCGAACCCTTCGCTTACGGCGTCATCAAGGGCGATCTTTTTGGTCACGACCTTGCGGGCCGGAATGGCCCCCGACGCGATCAGATCCATCACACGTGGCCAGCTGTGGGCCGGATAGCACCACGAGCCTTTCAGCGTGACATCCTTGAACGTGACATCGAAGAAATTCAGCTTACCCACACCGGGATGGACCCCCGTGGCCACGATCACGCCCTGTTTACGCACCCCGTCAAGGCAGCTTTGCAGGGCCTTGTCGTTGCCGACACATTCGATGGCGATGTCGCAGCCCAGATTATCTTGGGTGTTGGACTGGATCACGGCCACCAAATCGTCTTTTGCTGGATTGATGGTGATCACCTCCGGCAGGGCGTCTTTGGCAAGCTTCAGGCGCGTCTCGTTCATATCCGAGACAAAAAGCGTGGTGGCACCAAAGGCTTTCGCACTTAGCAAGGCCAGAATACCGATCGGACCTGCACCCGTGACCAGAACCGAATTGCCTGCGCTCACGCCTGCGCGGTCGCAGGCATAAACGGTCACGGCGGTGGGTTCGACAAGGGCGGCTTCCTCTTCGGACATCGCATCGGGGATTTTATAGACGTTGTAGTCGTTGAGCAGGGCAGCCTCCGCCATCCCGCCCCATCCATAGCTAAGCCCCACCAGTCCCAGCACCGGTGACAGGTTCAGCAAGCCGCGCTCGGCGAAATATTCGCCCGTCCGCGGCGCGACCAACGGCTGGATCGACACTCTGTCGCCCACGCTGACATGGCTGACCCCTTCGCCCACCGCCGTGACAGTGCCGCCGAATTCGTGGCCCATAATCTGTGGCCCTTGCGCGCCGGTATAGGGATGGGGGTCCGTGGGGATGAAAATCGGCCCGTTGGCATATTCATGCAGATCTGTGCCACAAATGCCGACGTAACGGTTTTTGACCACGACCTGACCCGGCCCGGGGGGGGATATGTCGTCCACCGTGTCGATCCGCAGGTCTTTGGCGGCGTGAAAACGTAGCGCTTTCATGGAGGCGTCTCCTTTTCATTATCTGGCTGTCATGATGCGCGCGGCTGTGTTTGTGCCCAGAGCGAAATCGTTTCTTTCGCATTTCCAACGGGTTGGAATTGCGCGCTGTTGCACGGCTTGCGCCATGTGTTGCATTTGGCTGCAACACATGGCGCAAGCGGTTTGTGTTTCGTTCAAATCGCGGCTCGGTTACGCCTGTTTGCTGTGCAAATAGCTTGTTCCGCGTGGGTAAAATGGGCAGGCTTGTGACGGGACCGTATTGGTGGAGGGCGGCATGAACAGATATGTTGAACATATCCGCGAGATCGAGGCCGCCTCGCAGGGGGCGGCAGTCGCGCGTGATCCTGCGGTGGCCGCCTCGTGGCAGCGATGCGTGTCCAAGCACGGACTGGATCCGGCTGTGCGCACCGATGCCTATATCGTCCCGTCACAGACGCTGCGCCATCACCAGCAGCGTTCGGGTGAGCTGATCGCAATCGCGCGTCAGGGTATCGAGCACCTTTATAAGCTGGTCGCGGGGCAGGATTATGTCCTGATGCTGGCCGATGATGCTGGCATCACGGTCAAATATCTGGGTCAGGACGCGCAAAAGGCAGCGTTGCGTCAGGCCGGATTGTATCTGGGCGCCGAATGGTCCGAGGCCCGCGCCGGCACCTGTGCGATGGGCGCATGTATCGAGGGGGGCGAACCGATAATCGTGCATCAAAGCGACCATTTCGATGCCACACATACCAGCCTAAGCTGCACCGCCGCGCCGATCTATGACACAAGCGGGCGGTTTGCGGCGGTGCTTGATATATCGCTGCTGTCATCGCCGCGCCCGCGCGCCAGCCAGTCTTTGGCGCTCAATCTGGTGCGCCAGACCGCACGCCGGATCGAAATGGCCAATATCATGGCTGAAAGTCGCCGCGACTGGGTGCTGCGACTTTCAACAAATGCGGATTTCCTCGATACCGATCCCGAGGCCGCGATCCGGCTGGATGCGGCAGGCTGCGTGACCGGCATGACGCATGGGGCAACACGGCTTTTGGCGCGGGCAACGGGGCTGGACTGGCGTAAGCCCGAGGCGTTGCTGGGGCGGCCTGTCTCGCAAATGCTGGCGCTTGATCTGTCGCGTATCGAGGAGCTGACGCGCCACACTGCCGCCGCCGAGCGGTTTGTGGAGACCCGCGACGGCCACAGGCTTTTTGCGCATGCGATAGAACCGCGCCGAGAGCCTGCGCGTAGACCGGCTCACAGCCCCGTTTGCCCTGCGCCCTTGCGCGCGCTGTCGCATGGCGATCCGGTGATGGCGAAGGTGATCGAACACGCTGCGGCACTGGTGGGGGGGACGGCGCCTGTGTTGCTGCAAGGTGCGTTAGGGGTCGGAAAGCACCATCTTGCGCGGGCAATACAGGCCGCAGGCGGGCATTCGGAGCCCTTCATCATCGCCAGATGCGCGGAGTTTGGCGACGCTGAGGAAGCGGTTTTGTTTGGTCGTGATGTCAAAGGGCGGCATGAGGCGGGATTGATCGATCAGGCGCAAGGCGGTGCGCTTTATCTGGATGGAATCGAGGAGTTGCCGCTGCGCGCGCAGTCGCGCCTTGTGGCGCTGGTCGCCGAGGGGCGTTGGCGGCCTGTGGGTGCAATACGCCCGCAGGTCGCGCGGTTACGGGTGTTTGCCGCCCTTGGAGTACCAGCCCGTGAAGCCCTCGAAACACACCGCCTGCGCCGCGATCTGTATTACCGGCTGTGCCGTGCAAACCTTGAATTGCCCGCATTGAAAGACCGCACCGATGTGGTGGCGCTTGCACGTGCGGCCATGACAATGGCCTTCGGGCAGGCCGTAACCCTCGCCCCGGATGCGGTCGATCTGCTTGCCCGTTACGACTGGCCGGGCAACTTCCTTGAATTGCACGATGTCGCCGCCGACGCGGCGGGTCTGGCGCAGCGCTCGGACCGGATACTTGGCGGGGTGCTGCGCGCACAGGATCTACCGTCTTTAGGGCATGCAGATGCGCGACCTGCGCAAGCTGCGATTCTGGCCGACATGCTTCAGCAAACCGATGGCAATATTTCGGAGACAGCACGCAGGTTGGGCGTTAACCGCTCGACTGTGCACCGGCAGATGCGGCGGCACGGGCTAGGGCGGGACGTGTGAGGGAGAAAGCAGACGAGCGGATATATGAGCGAATATGCAAATTTGTACTTTGCAGCGTAACTAACTCCGACAGTTTGCAAATTTTCTCAATTAAGCTTTGAAATAAAATTTCGTATTTGTAGGATGACCTATCACCGCCCGAAAGGAAGCCCATGCGCGATATTTTGCAAGAACTCGAAACACGGCGAGATCAGGCACGGCTTGGCGGCGGCGTGGCCCGTATCGAGGCCCAGCATGCCAAGGGCAAACTGACGGCGCGCGAGCGGATCGAGCTACTGCTTGACGAAGGCAGCTTCGAAGAATTCGATATGTTCAAAACCCATCGGTGTGTCGATTTCGGCATGCAGGACAACAAGCCCTACGGCGATGGGGTGGTGACGGGCTGGGGCACGGTCAACGGCCGGATGGTGTATGTGTTTAGTCAGGATTTCGGTGTGTTTGGCGGTTCTTTGTCGGAAACCCATGCCGAGAAAATCTGTAAAATTATGGATATGGCAATGCAAAACGGCGCGCCAGTGATCGGATTGAACGACTCTGGTGGCGCGCGCATTCAGGAGGGTGTGGCCAGTCTGGCGGGGTATGCGGATGTGTTCCAGCGCAACATCGAGGCGTCCGGTGTGATCCCGCAAATTTCGGTGATCATGGGGCCATGTGCAGGTGGCGCGGTCTATTCCCCTGCGATGACCGATTTCATTTTCATGGTCAAGGACAGCTCCTATATGTTTGTGACCGGCCCGGATGTGGTCAAAACCGTGACAAACGAGCATGTCACCGCAGAGGAACTGGGCGGCGCGCTGACGCATACCAAAAAATCCTCGGTGGCAGACGGGGCGTTTGAAAACGATGTCGAGGCGCTCTACGAGGTGCGCCGTCTGGTCGATTTCCTGCCACTTTCAAACGGCGAGAAAGCGCCCGTGCGCCCGTTTTTTGATGATGTGGCAAGGGTCGAGGACAGTCTTGATACGCTGATCCCTGCCAATCCGAATATGCCCTATGACATGAAGGAACTGATCACCAAGGTCGCGGATGAAGGTGATTTTTTCGAGATCCAAGAAGCGTTTGCCGCCAATATCATCACCGGTTTCATCCGGCTTGAAGGGCAAACCGTGGGCGTTGTGGCCAACCAGCCTATGGTACTGGCAGGCTGCCTTGATATCGATTCCAGCCGCAAGGCCGCGCGGTTTGTACGGTTCTGCGATGCGTTTGAAATTCCGCTTCTGACATTCGTGGATGTGCCCGGATTTCTGCCCGGTACGGGGCAGGAATATAATGGTGTGATCAAGCACGGGGCGAAACTGCTGTTCGCCTATGGCGAGGCCACGGTGCCGAAAGTGACCGTTATCACGCGCAAAGCCTATGGCGGGGCGTATGATGTGATGAGTTCAAAACATCTGAAGGGCGATTTCAACTATGCATGGCCCACCGCTGAAATCGCGGTAATGGGGGCGAAGGGGGCGGTGGAAATCCTGTACCGCGCAGAGCTGGGCGATGCGCAGAAAATTGCCGCGCGCACTGCCGAATACGAAGACCGGTTCGCAAACCCGTTCGTGGCCGCCGAAAAAGGCTTTATCGATGAGGTAATTCAGCCACGTTCGACGCGGCGGCGGGTGTCACGGGCCTTCGCAAGCCTGCGGTCGAAAAAGTGCAGCATGCCTATGAAGAAGCACAATAATATTCCGCTTTAGGTCAATGGCAGCGTGTGCCGGGTCGGAAATAAGCACGCAATGCGTCTGGTTTGATACGAAGTTTCTTCTGGGGTGATTTGTGTTTGATATAGGCAAACAATGGCAGCGTGCTAACCTGATCCACGGCCATACCGGCTTGGGGCAGGCTGATCTGCCCTGTTGCATCCGCCGCCATCCGCAGCCTCTGCAAAGCGGCCCTCTCGGGAGAAAATCATGCCTGTTAAAATGCTCGCAGCCCTTGCGTTCGTCGGTTTCATCGCAGCCTGCACCCAGCCGCCGCAACCGCAGCCGGTGGTCGTGGATCCGGTGTCGACCGAGCCGACCTACACCAGCAAATACTAAAGACCGGTCGGACGGGCCCAAACTTGTACCTGTCCGGGCCAAAACTCCGCGATTTCATGTCATGAAGGACCGGACAGCGGCGTCATTCTTGTCTAAGACGGTCGTGCCGGGGGCAATCCCTCCGGCAAACCGACCGGGTGGCGTGCAGATAACGATGCAGGCCACCTTTCAGACAAGGGGCGCAATATGCTGAAACATCGTGGATTTCCTGGGCGTTTGCCCAGCACCGATTACCAATTCGTTATCCGCCGCGCGAATAAAAAAGGCGCGACCAAGATCATTCGCCGCGAGCGGTATCGTGACCGTTCGCCTGCAGACCGGCGTGCCGATGCAGGGTTTCTGGCGGCGCTATGGAATCACTTCGGCGAAGAGCCGTTCGAGCGCGGCAATCTGGACGCGGGCCGTATCAGCTGGCTGTTCGGGCGCGAGGTTATCGCCGCCGACAGCAGCTTTGATGCCGAATCCTATGATGCGCTTCTTAAAATCAACGTGAAGATCGCCGAGGCATCTTTTCCAGAAGTCTTTGAAGATCCTGACAGCTTTGATTGGGATGACACCGATGACGAGGACGACTGGGCATGAGTTCGCGCATCGCCCCCTGCCTTTGGCGGCTTGCCGCCCAACGGACCGTGGGGGCGATTGCCTACGCCTGCAACTCGGCGCAAACTGGTTTCGGGGCGCAATATGACGCCTCAGGAGCGGTGGCGCACACTCCCGCGTTTTCCGCTCTGTCCTCTTCCTCCCTTCTACGGTCTGGCCTGCGGGCCAGACCGGCTTTGGTGCTAAATGGCGGTGCAAGCCGACGTGGCAGGCATTGTGGCTTGAGACAGGTGGAGCCTCGCCTGTTAACGCAACGGTATCGGCGAGGGGCCGCCCAAACGCCTCTGCAGTCTGCCAGATCACGAAATTTCCACTTTCCTTCACGGTTTGGCGCACTAATGTCATCTTCGAACAATGCAAATCTCGGAGTATCATTCCTATGCGTAAAACAGCCCTCTTCTTCGCATTCATCGGCGCAACCTCACTTGCTGGCTGCATGCAAACCGACGGGCAGCGCGCGCTTGTGGGTGCCGGCACCGGTGCCCTTATTGCTGACGCAACTGACCAGAACATGGTTGCTGGCGCTGCACTGGGTGCAGGCGCAGGCGCGCTTTGCGACGACGCAGGCGTTTGCAGCCGCAGCCGCCGCTAATACGAACGCAGGCATAAAGGGTGCCAGTCACCCGTGTGCCGCCGTTTTCAAGATGCCATCGAAGGAGGTCCTTCGGTGGCATTTTTTTATCAAACCGATGATCGGCACCACTCACGAGAAAGGGGCGGGCGGATTTTCCACTGTTTTGACGTGCCCACCTTTTGGGAAAGGAAACGGGTATGTTTGAAAAAATCCTGATCGCAAACCGTGGCGAGATCGCCTGCAGGGTTATCAAGACCGCACGGCGCATGGGGATCAAGACGGTCGCGGTTTATTCCGATGCCGATGCGCTGGCCATGCATGTTAAAATGGCCGACGAGGCGGTGCATATCGGCCCGCCGCCCGCAAACCAGTCCTATATCGTGATTGATAAAATCCTTGATGCGATCCGCCAGACCGGCGCGCAGGCCGTGCATCCGGGCTATGGGTTTTTGTCCGAAAACGCGAAATTCGCAGAGGCGCTTGCGCAAGAGGGTGTGGCCTTTATCGGCCCGCCTGTGAGCGCGATCGAGCAGATGGGTGACAAGATCACCTCCAAGGCGCTTGCGCAAAAGGCCGGTGTCCACACGGTGCCGGGCTATATGGGCCTGATCGGGGACGCGCAGGAGGCTGTAAGAATTGCCAACGAGATCGGCTATCCGGTAATGATCAAGGCGTCTGCCGGAGGCGGCGGCAAGGGCATGCGGATTGCGTGGGACGATGCACAAGCCCGCGAAGGCTTCCAGTCGTCCAAAAACGAGGCGGCCAGTTCTTTTGGTGATGACCGGATCTTTATCGAGAAATTCGTGACCCAGCCGCGCCATATCGAAATCCAGGTTCTATGCGATGCGCATGGCAATGGTGTCTGGCTCAACGAGCGGGAATGTTCGATCCAGCGGCGCAACCAGAAGGTGATCGAGGAAGCACCATCGCCGTTTCTGGACGCAGAGACCCGTCGCGCAATGGGCGAGCAGGCGCTCGCATTGGCGAAAGCGGTGGGCTACACCAGCGCGGGCACGGTGGAATTCATCGTGGATGCCGATAAAAATTTCTATTTTCTCGAGATGAACACGCGGTTGCAGGTCGAACATCCCGTGACAGAGATGATCACCGGTATCGATCTGGTTGAACAGATGATCCGTATTGCAAGCGGTGCAGCGCTGACGATCACGCAAGACGATGTGAAGATCGACGGCTGGGCGATCGAAGCGCGGCTTTATGCCGAAGACCCGTATCGTAATTTCCTGCCCTCCATCGGGCGCCTGACCCGTTACCGCCCGCCGGTCGAGGGACCTACGCCCCTTGGGGGCCGTGTGCGCAACGATACCGGCGTGTTCGAGGGGGGCGAGATTTCGATGTTCTACGATCCGATGATTGCCAAGCTTTGCACTTGGGGGGCGTCACGCGCCGCCGCAATCGAGGAGATGCGCCGCGCGCTGGATCACTTCGAGGTGGAAGGGATCGGCCATAATCTGCCGTTTTGTGCCGCCGTTATGGACCATCCCCGGTTTGTATCAGGCGACATCACAACAGCCTTTATCGCCGAAGAGTATCCCGACGGGTTCGCGGGTGCTGCGCTGGCCCCCGATCTGTTGCGTCAGGTGGTGGCGGCTGTGGCCGCGATGCAGCGTGTGGCAGAAATCCGGCGCACACGCATCTCTGGCACATTGGGCAATCACGAACGCAAGGTGGGCAATGACTGGGTGGTCAGCCTTCAGGGGGAAAGCCACGTGGTGCAGGTCGCGGCCGATAAAGCCGGTGCCACAATCGTGTTTGACGACGGCGCGGCGGTTCGCGTCAGTTCGGACTGGACGCCGGGCGATCATGTGGCAGAGTTGCTGATCGACGGCAAACCTGTGGTGCTGAAGGTCCAGAAACTGTCGATGGGATACCGCATCCGGCTGCGGGGCGCCGATCTGACCGTGCTTGTGCACACGCCCCGGCAGCACGAATTGTGGCAATTGATGCCGGAAAAACGCGCCCCCGACACGTCGAACCTGCTGCTGTGCCCGATGCCCGGTTTGTTGGTGAGTGTTAAGGTGGGCGTTGGCGATGCGGTGCAGGAAGGCCAGGCGTTGGCCACGGTCGAGGCCATGAAGATGGAAAACATCTTGCGCGCGGAGCGCAGCGGCACTGTCAGGGCGGTCCATGCCGAGGCGGGTGCCTCGCTTGCGGTGGACGAAGTGATTATGGAGTTTGAATAGCCAATGAACTTGCGGGCTGCAAATGATGCGACTGCAGGCCAAGCAGGTGCAGGCCAAGCGGGTGCAGGTCACTCGGGCGGGGCAATGTGGCGCGCCCGAGGGGCCTACATGGCCGCACCATTGCGGATCTCATCGCGTCTGAGCGGCATTTTGTCGATGGAGCGTAAAACCTCGCGTCCGCTCCACGGCAGGGGTTTTCGCAAGGACACCGATCCGTCCTTGGTCATGATCACCATTGAAAACCCGCTGGGGCGCAATTTGCGACGCACATCCGACATCGGGTCGGGAGTGGTGTCGGTAATCACCACCACATCGCGGGCATCCAGCTCGGGCCACCGGTTTTCCAGCGCCCGCATCTGCTCGCCAAAGGCGGGATCATCGGGCGTATCGGCAAACACGACAATGGGGCGCTTTTTCCACACAAGCCCTGCCAGATCGGCCTCGGCGGCGGGGATCGGCATGAACTGGGCATCCTTATCGGCCGGCGCCATGGGCGAGACCCCGCTGGATTGCGCCTGCGCCCCGAGCGGCCATAGGGCCGTCACCATAACCAAAGCTGCGCGTTGCCATCGGGCCTGCATCAAATCCTCCGTTTGGTTAGATATAGGGGGTGACCCCCTTTGGCACCATGGCAGTGTGGCAGAAACTTTCACGCGCGCCCGCAGGTTTGCGTCACTCCGGCCCGTGCCGCGCCCGCCCGAAGGAGGCAGTATCACATGACCCGTAAAACTGACGCCGACGCCCTCACCGAATGGCGCACGCTGGCCCAAGCGGAATTGCGGGGCAAACCGCTGGAAAGTCTGGGCTGGCAGACGCTGGAGGGTATTCACGTGAAACCCGTTTATACCGCAGCAGATACCGAAGGGCTCGCCCATATGGGCTCGATGCCCGGTGTCGCGCCGTTTACCCGCGGGCCACGTGCCACCATGTACACAGGCCGCCCGTGGACGATCCGGCAATATGCCGGTTTTTCTACGGCGCAGGAGTCCAATGCCTTCTACCGGCGGGCGTTGGCGGCGGGTCAGCAGGGGGTATCGGTGGCCTTCGATCTGGCAACCCATCGCGGATATGACAGCGATCACCCCCGCGTTGAAGGTGATGTGGGCAAGGCCGGCGTGGCCATCGATTCCGTCGAGGATATGAAGGTGCTTTTTGACGGGATCCCGCTTGATCAGGTGTCGGTGTCCATGACGATGAACGGGGCCGTGATCCCGATCCTGGCCAGTTTCATCGTCACCGGCGAAGAACAGGGCCATGACCGTGCGGTTTTGTCGGGCACCATCCAGAACGATATCCTCAAAGAGTTCATGGTCCGCAATACCTATATCTATCCGCCCGAGCCCTCGATGCGGATCATCTCCGATATCATCGAATATACCGCAACCGAGATGCCAAAGTTCAATTCGATCTCGATCTCGGGCTATCACATGCAGGAGGCAGGGGCCAATCTGGTGCAGGAGCTGGCCTTCACATTGGCCGACGGGCGTGAATATGTGCGCACCGCGATTGCGGCGGGAATGGATGTGGACAAGTTCGCAGGCCGGTTGTCGTTTTTCTTCGCAATCGGGATGAATTTCTTCATGGAGGCCGCCAAGCTGCGCGCGGCGCGCACGCTGTGGACCCGGATCATGGAGGAGTTCGCACCAAAAGATCCGCGATCAAAAATGTTGCGCACGCATTGCCAGACCTCTGGCGTCAGTCTGGCCGAGCAAGATCCCTATAACAATGTGGTGCGCACCGCATACGAGGCGATGGCCGCAGCCTTGGGGGGCACGCAGTCGCTGCATACCAATGCGCTAGATGAGGCAATTGCGCTTCCTACCGATTTTTCTGCCAGAATTGCACGCAATACCCAACTGATCTTGCAGGAGGAAACCGGCATCACCAATGTCGTGGACCCGCTTGCCGGCAGTTATTACGTCGAAAGCCTGACGGCGTCGCTGATCGACGAGGCGTGGGCCCTGATCGAGGAGGTCGAAGAGATGGGCGGTATGACAAAGGCCGTGGCGTCGGGCATGCCCAAACTGCGCATCGAGGAGACCGCCGCCCGACGTCAGGCGATGATCGACCGCGGCGAGGATGTGATCGTGGGGGTCAACAAATACCGCCCCGCCAATGTCGAGGAAATCGACATCCTCGACATCGACAATGTCAAAGTGCGTGATGCCCAGATCGCCGGATTGCAGAACATCCGCGCGACCCGTGACGAGGGCGCCTGTGCGGCGGCTCTGGCCGAGGTGACGCGTCGTGCCAAAAACGGGGGTAATCTGCTTGAGGCTGCGGTGGAGGCTGCCCGCGCCCGCGCCAGTGTGGGCGAGATTTCCATGGCGATGGAAGAGGTGTTCGGACGCCATCATGCACAGGTCAACACATTGGCGGGCGTTTATGGTGCGGCCTACGAGGGCGACGCCGGCTTTGCCCAAATCCAGAAGGATGTAGAGGATTTCGCCCGGACCGAGGGGCGACGCCCTCGGATGCTGGTGGTCAAGATGGGGCAGGATGGCCATGATCGCGGCGCCAAGGTAATCGCCACGGCCTTTGCAGATATCGGGTTTGATGTGGATGTGGGGCCACTGTTCCAGACCCCGCAAGAAGCCGCGCAGGACGCCATCGACAATGATGTGCATGTGGTGGGGATTTCGTCGCAAGCGGCGGGCCACAAGATCCTTGCACCGCAGTTGATACAGGCGCTCAAGGCGCAAGGGGCCGACGACATCATCGTTGTTTGTGGGGGCGTCATACCGCAGCAGGATTATGCATTTCTGAAAAACGCAGGCGTCAGCGCCATTTTCGGGCCAGGGACCAATATCCCCGATGCCGCGCGTGAAATCATTGATATACTGAAACATTTCCAGCGGTGATGGCGATCGGCCCCACGGTGACCCGTGCCCTTTTGGTGTCAGGAAGGGCTGGGTTACATCAAGCCTGATAATTTTTAGCGGATTTGTTACAAAAACCTATAATTTCTCCGGTGCGTCGCCACGGGAATTGCGATAAACTGGGCTGCATGGATAAGCCGCTATCACTTTGGTCCCGTATTGCTGCTGCATTGGCTTCCCTCGCGCGGGGGGAGGGGTTGGCGGATGTGTTCGACCAGCTTCGTGCGCCGCCCGAGCGTTCGGTGGCCTTCACCATCGCGGTGATCGCACTCGGTGCCAAAATGGCCAAGGCGGATGGTCAGGTGACCCGCAACGAAGTGGCGACATTCCGGCGCATCTTCGAAATCCCTGCCGGCGAGGAAGCCAACGCCGCGCGCGTGTTCAATATGGCACGTACGGATGTGGCAGGATTTGATGCCTATGCCCGCAAGATCGCGCAGATGTTCGGGCCTGGCGATGATGTGCTCAAAGATGTTTTGGAAGGGCTTTTTGCAATCGCTGTGGCGGATGGCGAATTTCAGGAGGCGGAGGAGGTGTTCCTGCAAGAGGTCGCCGATATTTTCGGCCTTCGGGAGTGCTGCTATCGTGCGATCCGTGCCAGCTATGTAGAAAATGCAGAGCCTGATCCGTGGACCGTGCTGGAGGTGGAGCGCGATGCCTCCTACGAGCAAATCCGCCGTGCATGGCACAGCGCCGTGCGGGAGGCCCATCCCGATCGCGCCATTGCGCGCGGTATGCCGGCAGAGGCCGTGAAGCTGGCCCAGGACAGGGTGGTCGCGTTGAACCGTGCGTGGGAAGAAATCCGCGCGGGCCATCAACCCGCCTGAGCGCCCTCAAGGGGCGCGGGCAGTCCAGCATTCCCTATAGCGCCGGTAAAAATGTCCGGCTTCACTGCCCCCAGCTGAAGCGCCAACCACATGGGGGGGTGCAGGCGCGCTCTGTAGGCCCCGCTGTGGGCCGTGGCAGAAGCGCTTCGATCCGAATGACGCGCGGTTCCATTTGGGTCTGCGGGATACGGGCTGTGCAGGCGGGCACCTCGATCGGCGCGCCGTTTTTCACAATGATGGATTGGTTCGTGATGGGCACCACACCAGCACCGCACCAATGGAATGAAGATCAAAAGGATTGCATCCCGCACGCCTTGATTTGTGAAGTGGCTGAAACGTTCGTCCGCATCCCCTTTTTGCCGCCCGATCCGGTGTGACTGGCGGATTTGCGCGCATTTTTCAGGGTAGAGGAAGGATCTTTTTGTGCACCTCTGGACTTATCGCCAAACACGCCCATATCACAACTATGATACGCATTGTGATCTTGCTCGTTTTTCTTGTCACGCTGGGTGGCGCAGCCTTTTGGGGCGGCTCTCCGCTATTGGCGGAGGTGCGTGATGCACCTCGATCCCATAGTTCCGCTGATCCGGCGGAAGATGAGGATGGTATGGGGTTTTTCGGGCAGGGCGGTCAGGCGCTGATTGACCGCTTCCGTGAAGAACTTGCGCCGCAACTTGACGAAATGGGCCAGCGTCTTTCTGATGCCCGTGAGGAGCTTGGCCCCGCCCTGAGGGCGTTGATGGACGAGATCGATGATCTGAGCTATTACGAGGCGCCAGAGCGTCTGGACAACGGCGACATCCTTATCCGGCGCAAAAACGATGCGCCCTCCATCGAAGTGCAACCCGATGGAGATGCGCCCGATAAAGATCTCCCCCGAAACAGTCTGCCGGGGTCACCTTCACCGACCATGCCAGAACAGGACGGGGCAGGTGAAGACGGGCTTCGTCAGAATGGAATCGAGCTTTAAAGCCGCATCCCTGACCATTTTGCACTGATCGGGATGCGGATCTTGTTTCGCGATCAGCCTTATCGTTTCGCAGAGGACGGAAAGACGATTTTTGCCTCGGCCCCCAGCGCGTTACATAGGGATCTGAAGCGCGCCTCGACCACCTCGCCATACAGCGAAAATCCTTTCTCGCTCAGACGCAGTTCAACAATTCCTTTGTCGCGATCATAGTCGAGCGTGCCTGCCTCGCGCGGGTCTGCCATTGCGAACATCGCCCCGAACCGCATTGCCTTGCCAAGGGTCTCGGCATATCTGATCTGCTCTTTGTTCAGCAGCTTGAACAGGTTTTGATAGGGCGAACTGTTGCGGCTGTTTTTGTAACGGTGCAATAGCGCAAGCCCCAGCATGATCCGCTCCGGATGGGAAAGGGCGGCCATGTTGGCGCGGGTCACATTCTCGAAACACGCATCAGAGCGATAGTCGGGATGGGTGCGCCACGTGGTGTCGTGCAGCAAACACGCCGCGCGGATCAGGCGATAGGCCTCGGGGGGGACCTGTCCCCAGATCGGCTGGATGAACGCATGCAGCTTTTTGCCAAAGCCGGGGATGCGCGCGGACCGGCGTTCGGCGTCGCGACAGGCCTCGATCAGCGGATCACGGCGGCGCAGGCGTTCGGGCATTCGTTCGTACAGCAGCCCCTCGCGGATCCCGTAAGACGAGACATCGATTTCATTCGGGCCGAATGTGGCCACCAGCTCGCGTAGAACCAGTGCGGCAAGCGGCACCAACTCCATGCGTTGGGATCCGATTCCGGTGCGACTGCGTAAATCCGACAGGTCACTTTTCTCGATCCAGTCGATCGTCTCGCCAACACCCTTGGGACTCATCCGGTATTCATGCAAAACCGGCAGGGGATAATCATTGCGCTCCATATCGATACGCGCGATCGCGCGCCACGATCCACCAACCAGATAGATCCGTTCGTGATCGGTGCCCATCTCCTGGGCCAGGTCCAGTATCACCTTGCGGATATGGGCGATCTGTTCCTTGCGGCTGCCGATCAGTTGCAAACGGAAGGGGCCCAGCTGCGAGGAAATGCGCCGCCAGACGCGCCCGCCGCGGACCTCGGCAAGTTCCATGGAATTGCCGCCGATATCGCATATCAGCCCCTCGGCCTCCGGCCAGCCCAACAGCACCCCTTGCGCAGACAGGCGCGCCTCTTCGGGGCCGTCAACCACATGAAGCTGCAGGCCGGTTTCTTTTTCAAGCTGTGCACGGAATTCCGGCCCGTCTTCGGCATCGCGCATCGCTGCGGTGGCCACACATGTCAGCGGGCCGATTTTCATACCCTCTGCCAGGGCTGCGAAGCGTTTGAGGGCGGCGGCTGCCCGTATGCGGCCTTCGGGGTTCAGTTTGCCGGTTTGCGCCAGACCCTGACCAAGCCCTGCCATGACCTTTTCGTTGAAGAAATACGCAGGCGAGCGGGCGGCCCCGTCAAACACCACCATCCGGATAGAGTTCGATCCGATATCCACCACGCCCACCCGGCTCAGGGCACGCACCGATGGGTCATCAAAAAGCGGAACCCCGAACGGGTCCCACTCATCATTATCAGTTTCCTGACCGACGGCTGTATGTTCTGCCATCTGTGCCCTTTCAAGGCTGTTACACGCATTCTTCCAGACCTAGGGCTAGTCGAAGCTATGGGCAAGCTTTGGCACATCTTTTGCTCCTGCGGAACCCCGACCCGACAGTGAGGGGTTTTCCATGAAGAAACGGTGGCAGTTGAACAGCGCCTTTGTGTCTTCGGGCAGATAGCGGATGAATTTCCCATCGGGCTGCAAAATCCAGCTTTGGGCCTCGTCTGCCATATTCGCGGCCATGATCTGTTCGGTGATCTGGGCCTTCACCGTGGGGTTCGTTGTTTCCACGAGTGTCTCGACACGACGGTTGAGGTTGCGGCCCATCCAGTCGGCAGAGGAGAAGAACACCCGCGATTTTTTAGACGGCAGGCCGTGTCCGTTGCCAAAACATACGATGCGCGAATGTTCCAGATACCGGCCCACGATGGATTTGACGCGGATGTTTTCCGACAACCCCTTGATCCCCGGACGAATGCCGCAAATGCCGCGGATCACAAGGCTGATCTTCACACCGGCCTGCGACGCGGCATAAAGCGCGTCGATCACTTCCGGCTCTATGATCGAATTCATCTTGGCCCAGATTTCGGCAGGCTTGCCGGCTTTGGCAAATTCCGCCTCGCGACCGATCATCTCGATCAGTTTCGGCTTGAGCGAGTGGGGCGAGATCGACAGGTTCTCAAGTCCCTCCGGTTGGACATAGCCCGACAGATAGTTGAACACTTTGGTCGCATCACGGCCCAAGGCGTCATCGCAGGTGAAAAACGACAGATCGGTATAGATTTTGGCGGTGATCGGGTGATAGTTGCCAGTGCCGTAGTGGGTGTAGGTCACAAGGTTGTCCCCCTCGCGCCGCACCACCGTCGAGATTTTGGCATGTGTCTTGTAGTTCACAAACCCGTAGACCACATGCGCCCCCGCACGTTCCAGCATCCGTGACTGGCGGATGTTGGCAGCCTCGTCAAAGCGGGCCTTCAACTCCACCAGTGCCGTGACGGATTTGCCGTTTTCGGCGGCCTCGCACAGCGCGCTGACAATGGGGGAGTTCTTCGATGTCCGGTAAAGGGTCTGCTTGATCGCCAGAACATTGGGATCATTGGCCGCCTGCGTGAGAAAGCGCACCACCATATCGAATGTTTCGTAAGGGTGGTGCAGCAACATATCCTTCTGGCGGATGGCTGCGAACATATCGCCGTCATGGTCTTGCACCCGCTCGGGCACACGCGGGTTGAACGATGGCCATAAAAGGTCGGTGCGTTCATCCAGCACCAGCTCCTTGAGATCGGCCACCCCCAGAAGACCGCGCACCTCGACCACCTCGTCGGGGGTGACGTGCAGCTCGTCCATAATCACATTGTGCAAGCTGGTGGGGGCGCCGGTGGTGATTTTCAGGCGGATCACCTGACCACGCCTGCGCCGTTTGAGGGCCGTCTCGAATTCGCGCACCAGATCTTCGGCCTCGTCCTCGACCTCCAGATCGCTGTCGCGCAAGACACGAAACGCGCAATAGCCCACTTCCTTGAAGCCCGGAAACAGCGAGTTGAGATGCAACAGCAGCACTTCCTCAAGCGGCAGGAAGCGTCCCTCGCCGGGCAGGCGCACGAAACGGTCGATCTGCTGGGGGATTGGCAGCAGCGCCTGCATCCGGCGTTTGTCGCCGGGGCGTTCCAGTTCCAGCGCCAGACAGAACCCCAGATTGGGGATAAACGGAAACGGATGGGCCGGATCAATGGCCAGTGGCGACAGAACGGGAAATACCTTGTTCAGGAAATGCTCGCGCAGGAATGTCAGATCCGTATCCGTCAGGGCATTGCGCGTCACCACGCGGATGCCTGCGGTTTCCAGCTCGCGGCGTAGTTTGTTCCATGTGGTTTGCTGCATATCCATCAGCTTGCGCGCATCATCGTTGATCAGCTGCAGCTGTTCGCGCGGCGTCAGGCCATCATGCGAGGGGTTCACATTTCCCTCGCGCACCAGCTCGCGCAGCCCCGCCACGCGAACGGTATAGAATTCATCCAGATTGGTGGCCGAAATCGACACAAACCGCAGGCGTTCCAACAAGGGGACACGCGGATTTGTCGCCTCCTCCAGAACGCGCCAGTTGAACGCGAGCCATGACAGCTCGCGGTTGAAAAATCGTCCGGGCCCGGCGATTACCTCTGGGGGTAATTCTACGGGGGCGGGGAAAGGGGTCTGGAGGAAATCAGCCTGGGTCATGGGCGCGCTTATCGCCTTGAATTGTATCGGGAAGATGACAAAAGTACCCTATTCTTGCCCGTCCAGCCCCAAACTGTCCAGAACTTCCGCCGCAAGGCTGCGGGTGATGGCCCGCTTTTCTTCAAGCGACCTTGCGTCAAGCGCGTTCACAAGCGCACGCGCGGTGGCCATGGAGCGGTCCATGCGCCCCACCAGCCACGGGATCAGCGTGACCGGCACATGGATCTGGCGGTCGGCAAACATTTTTACCAGAACGGCGGCCAGAAGCGCGTCATCGGGCGGCAGCAAACGCGCGCTTGCGGTGGCCTCCATCCGCGAACGCAGATCGGGCAGGTCCATCCCCCAGTCACGCGGCGGCGTACGCGCTGTGATCAGCAAACGTACCCCTTCGGCCTGACACAGGTTATTAAGATGCAACAGCAGGCTTTCGTGGTTTTCGGAGCCTGCGATACGGTCCGCATCATCCACCACCACCGCCCCGGCGGAGACGAGGAAGGGGGCGTCGTAATGCTCTAACTCGCCCGACGAAATCAGCGGCGCGCGGTTTTCGTCAGCCCAGATCTGTGCCAGATGGGTTTTGCCCGCCCCCGGATCGCCCAACAAAAGTAGCCGTCCCGATGGCCAGTTCGACGGTCGGTCCAGCATCACCAGTGCCAGCGCATTGGCCTGCGCGACATAGTAGTCCTCGCGGCCTTGCGATTGCCGCAAGGGCAAGTCGAAAATCAGCTGTTTGTTCGTCATCGTGCCTGCCTGTTCCGGTCCGCGACCGGTCTATCACTCCGCGAAGTCTTTTGCAGGCATGTCGTCGCGCCCGCTTGCGCCTTGGTAAAGAGGGCCGCGCATATATTGCTGGATTGCAAAGCGGGCCAGTACGCCCAGCATTGCGGCCACCGGCACGGCCACCAGCATTCCCACAAACCCGAATAACGTGCCAAAGACGGAGAGTGCAAACAAAAGCCACAACGGATGCAGACCGACGGAATCGCCCACCAGTTTCGGTGTGACGATATTGCCTTCCAGAAACTGGCCTAATGCAAATATCGCGACCACGATCCCGATATGCACCCAGTCGCCCCAGAACTGAAACAGTGCAAGCCCGATGGACAACGCGCCACCAATGATCGCACCCACATAAGGGATGAAGGTCAAAGTGCCCGCGATTGCCCCCGCGATCAGACCAAAGTTCAGCCCCGCCGCCATCAGCGATACCGCGTAGAACGTGCCCAAAATCAGGCAGACAGTGACCTGTCCGCGCACGAAGCCCGACAGCACACGGTCGATATCGCGTCCCAGATGTTCAATCGTGGGGGCGTAATCGCGCGGTAACATTCCATCGACCTTCGCCACGATCTTGTCCCAATCCAGCAGCATGTAGAAAGCAACCACCGGCACAACCACGATAAACACCACGAAATTGACCACCCCCATGGCCGAGGAGAGAACGGTCTTTGCAAGCTCCCCGCCGCGGTCCTGAATGGTCTGTCCCAGCCCTGCCAGCGCTTTATCGACAGGCGAGCCGTCTTTCATCAGATCGGGAAAATTGGTGCTAAGGAATGTGCCCAGACGATCTACGATCTGCGGGGCGGTTTGTACCAGCTGGCGCAGCTGGTCGAACAGCAGCGGAAAGACGGCCAGCGAAACCACGACGAAAAACAGCGTGACCACAACGGCAATCAGGATGGTTGCCACAGGCCGGCTCATGTATTTCTCCAGCCGGTCTGCGATCGGATCAAGAAAATAGGCAATCGCGCCGCCTACCAGGAAGGGTAAGATCACATCCCCGAGCAGCCACAAGATCAAGATGAATACGACCATGACAATGGTCCAATACAGCGCCTGATGGCGAATTGGCTGCAGCATGGGGACGGCTCCTTGGATGAGGTTGGATGACGATTGCCTAAAAGATCGCGCGCGCGCAACCATGTCATGGCTCAATCAAAGGGGCGTGGGTAAAATGGCGACATAAATCATCGTTTTGGGAACCCGGCTTTGGTGATGTGCGTTCGGGACGGCACATTCAGTAGGAGGCTTTGATGAAGACAGTGATCATGACCGCCATCGGCCTTTTGCTTGGTTCGGGCCTTGGTGCGGGCGGGGCCTTTGCCGCCACCGCCACGGCGGATTTGGAAAATCGTGACGGTGCGCCGGTCGGGCATGTCGAGATCTCCGATCTGATGCCGGATATGGCCTTGGCCGTGATCGAGGTGCATGATTTGCCCCAAGGTGATCACGTAGTACAGATGCACGGCAAAGCCAGCTGCGCCAAGGATAGCGCCGCCTTGGGCGCGGTTACGAGGCTTGGCGCCCAACAGCCGGATCCCCGTGATCGCGCGCGCGGTGATTTGCGCGCAGTCAGCCTGCCGGACATACATGTCGGGGCTGACGGGCGTGGCCGTGTCGAGGCGTTTGTGGCCGATTTCAAGGTACACCACGCAGTGACGGGTGGCCCGAACGCGGCCCTTATTGTGGACGAAGGGACGCGACCGCCTGAAGGGGGCGAGGCCCCGGACGCCAAAGACAACTTGGCCCGCCCGGATCATGACCGTGGCTGGCTGGCCTGCGGTGTGTTGCAGTAGCATCCGCGCGCGCTTTGGGGCAGGCGGGCGTTTTTCCCCTTTATCGCCGCCCCGCCATCCAAGCCCCCGCGCAGGTATTTGCGATGAGGAATTGGCCGCCAGAACAGGTGTTTCACTTGCTCCTGTGGTTCATATCGGCTAGCCCGAAGCTTCAACGCTTTTAAATTTACAGGGACCGATATGCGCCTTTCCCGCTACTTTCTTCCCGTTCTGAAGGAAAACCCCGCAGAGGCGCAGATTGCCTCACATCGTTTGATGCTGCGCGCGGGTATGATCAAACAACAGCAGGCCGGTATCTATTCGTGGCTCCCCTTGGGCTTCAAAGTGCTGCGCCGCATCGAGGAAATCGTGCACGAGGAGCAGATCCGTGCAGGGCACCTGCCTGTGCTGATGCCCACGCTGCAGCCCGCAGACCTGTGGCAGGAATCAGGGCGCTATGATGCCTATGGTCCGGAAATGCTGCGCATCACCGACCGTCACGGACGGGATATGCTCTACGGCCCCACCAACGAGGAGATGATCACCGACATCTTCCGCGCCCATGTCGAGAGCTATAAATCGCTGCCGATGACGCTGTATCACATCCAGTGGAAATTCCGCGACGAAGTGCGCCCGCGCTTTGGTGTGATGCGGGGCCGCGAATTCTATATGAAAGACGGTTACTCCTTCGATCTGACGAAGGAAGACGCGTTGCATGCCTATAATCGCCACATGGTCGCCTACTTGCGCACCTACGAGCGTATGGGCCTGACGGCGATCCCGATGCGCGCAGACAGCGGCCCGATCGGTGGCGACAACACCCACGAGTTCCTTGTGCTTGCCCCCACGGGCGAGTCAGAGGTGTTTTATGATGCCAAGGTGCCCGAGCTGCATCTGGGCGACCGCGAGGTTGATTACGACGATAAAGATGCCGTCGCCGAGATCTGCAAGGAATTCACCTCGCTTTATGCGCGCACCGACGAGACACATGACGAGGCGCTGTTCAACGATCTTCCCGAAGATCGCCGCTGCACCGCACGCGGGATCGAGGTCGGCCAGATTTTCTACTTCGGCACGAAATACTCCGAAGCGATGGGGGCCACTGTCAACTCGCCCGAGGGCAAGAAGGTGCCTGTCGAAATGGGCAGCCACGGGATCGGTGTCAGCCGTCTGGTGGGCGCGCTGATCGAGGCCAACCACGACGAAAAAGGCATCATCTGGCCGGAGGGCGTCACCCCGTTCCACTGCGGGATTGTCAACCTCAAGCAAGGCGATGCGGCCTGTGACAGTGCGTGTGACGGATTGTATGCCGCGTTGAAAAAGGCCGGCCTTGATCCGCTTTACGATGACCGTAGCGAACGCGCGGGCGCAAAGTTTGCAACGATGGATCTGATCGGTTTGCCGTGGCGCATCACCGTTGGTCCGCGCGGCATTGCGGCCAACAAGGTCGAACTGACCTCGCGGCGCACCGGTGAAAGCGAAGAGATGTCTGCCGAGGTGGCCGTGGCCCGTATCGTGGACATCTACGAGGCCCACCGCTAAAGGCGCACCGGGGCCTGACCCGGGCGCGCGCAAGGACGCGCGCCGTGATGGATTGAAACGAAGCCCTCCGCCGGACGCGGGGGGCTTTTCGCGATCGTATCGGGTTTCTTGATTGAAAAACTCGGAATAATCGCGCATAGACGTCCAACCCCTTCAAATGCCGGTTCAGGTTTCGCTGATGCAGATGTTTCTACGCTTGATGCTCGTGCTTGCGATTGTGTGTGTCGCCGCGCCGCGCGGGTCGGCCCAGACGCCGGACACGCTTGCCGCATGGGGGGAGCGGTTGTTTTTCGATACCGCGCTCTCGGGGCAAAATCACCAAAGCTGTGCCACCTGCCACGATCCTGCGTTCGGGTTTGCCGATCCGCGCGATACGGTCGCGGGACGTGCGGTGTCGATGGGTGATGATCTTGAAAGCTTTGGCGACAGAAACGCCCCCGGTTTGGGATATGCGCGGTTTGTGCCCGAATTCATGCGCACCGCTGATGGTGTTTATCGGGGGGGGCAATTTCACGACGGGCGCGCGGCCAATCTGGCCGAGCAGGCTTTGGGCCCGATCATGAATCCGGTGGAGATGGCGCTGCCCTCCGCAGAGGTTCTGGCCAAACGGCTGGGCGCGGATCCCGACCACCGCGCGGCCCTGCGTCAATATGCGGGTATTACCGATCCATCAGGTGATCCCGATGCCACCCTGAACGCGGTGGCCGATGCACTGGCCGCTTTTGAGAAAACGGATGAATTTGCCCCGTTCACCAGCCGCTATGACCGCTACCTGCGCGGCGAGATCGCGCTGAGCGATCAGGAGGAACTGGGGCGGGTTCTGTTCTTTTCGCAGCAATTCACCAATTGCAACCAGTGCCATCAGTTGCAAGCGACACCGGGCCAGAAAAACGAAACCTTCAGTAATTACGAATATCACAATATCGGTGTGCCGGTGAACAGGGCCGCACGCGGTGCCAGCAAGATGGCCGCAGGGTATATCGATCAGGGGCTGTTGGCCAATCCGCACATCAGCGATCCCGCCCAAGCTGGCAAGTTCAAGGTGCCGGGCTTGCGCAATGTGGCGGTGACCGGCCCCTATATGCATAACGGGGTGTTTGCCGACCTGCGCACAGTTATTTTGTTTTATAATACCTACAACACCACACGGCCGGCGCGTCATATCAATCCCGAAACCGGTGCGCCCTTCGCCCCGCCAGAGGTCGACGGCACCCTGTCGCTTGCAAAGCTGGAGATGGGGCCTGCATTGGACGACCAGCGTATTGATGCGCTGGTGGCATTCCTCGAAACGCTGACCGATGCACGCTACGAACACCTGTTGACGCGTTGATCTTTTGACAGGATGCAAGGTGGTCGTGCCCGCTGTCGGACGCAAGGGGGGGGGCGTCTTGCGCGCAGTCCTGCCCGATGCTGCGGTGACAAGCCATCACCGCGCGTCCATCACCGCTGGCTGTCGCCGGTGTGATGGGCGCAGGCTTGACCTTTGGGTGTCTTCACGCAACTGTGCCGCGAATTTTCCGGATATGTGAACGCCGGAGCAAGAGGACTGCATATGGCCAGAAAAACCGCGCCTTTCGCGCCGTTCGAATTCATGATCGCGTGGCGATATCTGCGTGCGCGCCGTGCCGAAGGCGGCGTATCGGTAATGACATGGATCAGTTTGATCGGCATTACCCTCGGGGTGGCTGCCCTGATCATCACACTTGCCGTACGCTCGGGGTTTCGTGCGGAATTCGTGGATACGATCCTCGGGGCCAACGCGCATGTCACGCTGTATTCCGCCCCCACTGAGGTGGTCGAGGGATCGGGCGTCTACACCCGCATCATGCGCGATTTCGAGGCGCGCTCCGAACGTATTTCGCAAATTCCGGGGGTGACCGATGCCGCGCCTTTGGTCAAAGGGCAGGTGATGGTCAGCTTTGGCGACCAATCCAACGTGGGGGAGGTGTTCGGCATTTCCAAATCCGATCTGGAGGAAATCCCGCGCATCGCCCACCCCGAGGAGTCATTGGGCAGTCTGGACGGTTTCGGCCCCGGTATCGCCGTAGGCTCCGGCCTGGCGCGCGAATTGGGGATAAATGTCGGCGACAAGATCCGTATGATTTCGCCAAATGGCGCCAAAACCGCCTTTGGCACCAGCCCCCGGGTCAATGCCTACGAGGTGGGCTATATTTTCACCGCCGGGCGTTATGATATCGACCGCACCCGCATCTACATGCCCTTTGCCGAGGCGCAAAGCTATTTCAACCGCGAAGGCGGCGCGGACGAGATCGATATCACCGTGACCGATCCCGAGAATGTCGACAACTGGACGCCGCAGCTTCTGGAGGCCGGCGGCAAGGGCTCCATGCTATGGAGCTGGCGCGACAGTTCCGGCAGCTTTCTGCGCGCGCTTGATATCGAAGACAATGTGATGTTCGTCATCTTGTCGGTGCTGGTGTTGATTGCAGCGATGAATATCACCTCGGGGTTGATCATGCTGGTCAAGAACAAGGGGCGCGATATCGGGATTTTGCGTACCATGGGCCTGACCGAAGGCGCGATCATGCGCGTGTTCTTCCTGTGCGGGGCCTTTACGGGGATTTTGGGCACGCTTGCGGGCCTGATCGTGGGCGTGGTGTTCTCGCTTAATATCGACCATATCATGGGGTTTGTGAACTATCTCAACGGTGGCAGCGTGTGGGATGCCTCGATCAGGGGGATCTATGAATTGCCCGCCAAGCTGGAGCTGGGCGATGTGCTCAAGGCGGTCGGGCTGTCGCTCGGGCTGAGTTTTATCGTCACGATCTTTCCAGCGCGTCGTGCGGCGCGTCTGAACCCAGTGGAGGCGCTGCGCTATGAGTGATGTTCTGAGCCTGACCGGCATCGAGAAAATCTACAACCGCGGTCTGCCCACGGAAATCGCCGTGCTGCGCGGGCTGGATCTGAAGATCCCGGCAGGGCAGGTGACGGCGCTTGTCGCGCCTTCGGGATCGGGGAAATCCACGCTTTTGCATATTGCGGGCCTTCTGGATGTGCCCGATTGCGGTACCGTTTCCATTGATGGCACCGATCTGAGCGGGTCGAGCGACAAGCTGCGCACGGCCGCACGGCGCGAGGCATTGGGATTTGTCTACCAGTTCCACCACCTGTTGCCGGAATTCACGGCAGAGGAAAATATCGTTTTGCCACAATTGGCCAATGGGGTTGCCCGTGGCGCGGCGGTGGCGCGGTCGCGCGATCTGCTGGCACGTGTAGGGTTAAGCGACCGTCTTGGACATCGCCCGTCCGCGTTGTCGGGGGGCGAGCAACAGCGCGTGGCGTTTTGCAGGGCACTGGCGAATGGCCCCAAGCTGATGCTTGCCGACGAGCCCACTGGCAACCTTGATCCCGATACATCGGATACGGTGTTTGCCGCGCTGATGGATCTGGTGCGTGAAACAGGACTTTCGGCCCTGATCGCGACCCACAACCTTGGCCTTGCCGCGCGGATGGATCGGGTTTTGCGTCTGGAAGACGGCATATTGAAGGAGTAATCCGCAATGGATCTTTATGGTATCAAGACCTGTGACACATGCCGCAAGGCCCGCCGCGCGCTGGAGGGCGCGGGCTTTGATGTGACCTTTCATGATCTGCGTGCAGAGCCGCTGACGGCTGAACACATCGCGGCGCTGCATCTGGAATTCGGTGACAAGCTGCTGAATAAATCCTCGACCACGTGGCGTGGACTTGACGAGAATACCCGCGCCCGTCCGGTGGCCGATCTTCTGGCAGATCATCCGACCCTGATGAAACGTCCGGTGATCGAAAAGGGGGCCAAGCGCAGCCTTGGCTGGACCAAGGAGGCGCAGGCGCTCTGGCTTTGAACCGGGCGCAGCGATTGAACGGGGGTGGGCGTGATCGCCCGCATCTGCCACACCGTAATGGCGTGACGCAAAACGGGCAACGGCCCGCGCAAACTCTGACGCGGGCCGTTTATCTTGAAAATTCGGATCTGGTATCGTCTTAAAGAACCTGCAGATCGCCTGCGGACGCCCGGCCGTCACGACCGGACAGCAGTTCGTATTCGACCTTCTGATTGTCGGCCAGACCGGTGAGGCCTGCGCGTTCGACCGCAGAGATGTGCACAAACACATCCTTGCCGCCATCATCGGGTGCGATAAAGCCGTAGCCTTTGGTGGAATTGAACCATTTTACGGTGCCTGTGGCCATTCCCGTCGTCTCCTTCAAGTCTTCCCGGATGCGAGATTGCACCCGGACCGTGCTGCCGGGGCTTCCAAGTCGTCCGGCTGGCCCTGATCGGGAGCGGGATAGAAAGTCAGCGCTACACGCGCTGGAAATCATGAACAATGATTTTGAAAAATCAATGGTAAATTTGGTGAGGAGAGCGACTCTCCTCACCGTACTGTGATCATGTGGCAATTCTAGCCAGCAAGGCGGGATCTAGGCCAGATCAGGGGCACGGGCTTCGGTCGGAAGCTGTGCCAGAACCTCGTCCAGGGACTGGGTCTGCGTGCGGTTTTCCCCCAAGCGGCGTACGGAAACTGTGCGCTCCTCTACCTCTTTCATACCGATGGCAAAGATATAGGGCACTTTGCCAAGGCTATGTTCGCGGACCTTGTAGTTGATCTTTTCGTTGCGGGTGTCGGCCTCGGCACGGATACCACGCGCGCGCAAGGCTTGCGTGACCTCAGCCACATAGTCATCGGCATCGGACACGATCGATGCGACAACCACCTGACGCGGGGCCAGCCACAAGGGCAGCTTGCCTGCGTAGTTTTCGATCAACATGCCGATGAACCGCTCAAAAGACCCAAGGACCGCACGGTGCAGCATGACCGGCCGGTGACGGTCGCCATCGCGCCCGATAAAGCTTGCATCAAGCCGCTCTGGCAGATTGGGGTCCACCTGAAGCGTGCCGCACTGCCATTCCCGCCCGATGGCATCGGTCAGGGTGAATTCCAGCTTGGGGCCGTAGAACGCGCCTTCGCCTTCCTGGATATCATAACCGTAGCCTGCCGCCTTGCATGCATTGCCCAAGGCCGCCTCGACACGATCCCAGCTTTCTTCGGAACCGATGCGCTTTTCGGGGCGGGTCGAGAGTTTGATCGTCCACTGGTCAAAGCCCAGATCGGCATAGATTCCGGCCAGAAATTCGATGAACTTTGCGGTTTCTTCCTCGATTTGCTCTTCGGTGCAGAAGATATGCGCGTCATCTTGGGTGAAACCGCGCACCCGCATGATGCCATGCAACGCCCCTGATGGCTCATAGCGCGCGCAAGAGCCGAATTCGGCCATACGCAAGGGCAGGTCACGGTAGGATTTCAGCCCCTGATTGAACACCTGCACATGGCACGGGCAGTTCATGGGTTTCAGCGCATTGACCGTTTTCTCGCGGGCGTGATCCTCGTCCACCTCGACGATGAACATGTTCTCTTGGTAGTTGTCCCAGTGACCCGAGGCTTCCCACAGCTTGCGGTTGACCACTTGCGGGGTGTTGACCTCGACATAGTCGCCCGCACGTTGCTTGCGCCGCATGTAGTCTTGCAATTCGGTGTAGATGGTCCAGCCGTTGGGATGCCAGAAGATCTGGCCCGGGGCCTCCTCTTGCATGTGGAACAGGTTCATCTCGCGGCCCAGTTTGCGGTGGTCACGCTTGGCGGCCTCTTCCATCATGGTGGTCCAGGCGCTCAGGTCCTTTTTGGATTTGAAGGCCACCCCGTAAATCCGCTGCAGCATCGGGCGCGACGAATCACCCAGCCAGTAGGCACCGGCCACATGGGTCAGTTTGAACGCATCGGCGGGCACCTGACCGGTGTGGACCAGATGCGGCCCGCGGCACAGATCCTGCCAGTCGCCGTGCCAGTACATCCGCAGGTCCTCGCCTTCGGGAATACGGTCGATCAGCTCCAGCTTGAAGGGTTCGCCACGGTCTTTGTAATACTGGATCGCGCGCTCGCGTGGCCACACTTCGGTTTTCACCGCGTCGCGGGCGTTGATGATCTCACGCATCTTCTTCTCGATGCCGGCGAGGTCTTCAGGGGTGAAGGGGTCCTGACGGTCGAAATCGTAAAACCAGCCATTGTCGCGTACAGGCCCGATGGTCACTTTCACATCCGGCCAGATTTCCTGCACGGCGCGCGCCATGATATGGGCCAGATCGTGACGGATCAGCTCCAGCGCAGGGGCATCGTCTTGCAGCGTATTGATCGCAATTTGCGCATCTTCGGTGATCGGCCATTGCAGATCATAATGTTGACCGTTGACTTGCGCGGAAATCGCCTTTTTGGACAGCGATTTCGAGATGTCAGCCGCAACCTCGGCGGCGGTGATACCGGCCTCGGCCTGCTTTTGGTTGCCATCGGGAAAGGTGAGGGTAATCTGGGACATACGAGTCCTCCTCGTCGGTTTGGCGCCCACGGAACGCCCGGTTGCAAGTTATGGTCGGCCCGACTTTTGGGCGGGGCGGAGGCATATGTCAAGAAGCGCCCGCCGAATAAGGCCCGCGCGGGGTGCGCATGAAACAGCCGCCCGCCCGCGCCCTGTATCCGGCCCACAGGCGAAAATTGTCGTGGCACCTGCACAGGCACGCGGTATCTTTTGTGGTCATAGCCCGCACCGCAATTGCGGTGCCAGCCACGAAAGGAGCACGGGATGGGTCAGCCCCTCAGCGGTCGCATTTTTGCGCGTATGGTCGGTGAACATACGGATGCCGGAGGCCTCAGCCGCTCGGCACATTGCCACGAGCCCCGAAATTTCTGCCATCACATCCTTGCGCTGTCGGGCACGAAAACCGCAGACGGCCTTGTGGACCCCAAGCTGGTGCTCAGCTGGCTGGTCAACGAACTTGGCGCGGGCGCGGGGCTTGCAGGACTTCTGGTACCGCTACGCGAGGCTGGTGCTTTGTTGCCGCAAATCGTGATCGCAGGCCGGATACACCGGTTGGCGCGGCGCAAATGGGTCTGGGCGGCGGGTGCGGCGGTGCAGGGGCTGGCGGCTGTTGTCATGATTATGGCGGCGCTTTTGCTGAACGGTCTGTTGGCGGGCATGGTGATTGCAGGGGCGCTTGCGATTCTGGCGCTGGCGCGTGCGGCCTGCTCGGTCAGCTATAAGGATGTGCTTGGGAAAACGGTCGGCAAACGCAGGCGTGGCACCGTCACGGGGGCTGCGGCGGGGATCGGTTCTGCGGTGGTTGTGGTATTTGCGCTGTTGCTGCTGGGGGATGTGACAGACCGTAGGGGTCTGGTTCTGGGCGCGCTGGGGGTGGGCGCCATGGGCTGGTGTGTGGCCGCGGTCGCGATGGCGACACTGGTCGAGGAACGCGACGCTCACACCGTCGCCCAATACCAAGCGCATCCTTTACATTGATCCGGCAGCATCCGCAGTTGCGCCGCTTTATCGTGGCACGCGCGCTTTTGGTGGGCACAGCGCTGGCGCCGCCCTATCTGGTGTTGCTGGCCGCCAACGGCACGCAGCGTGCAGCCTCGCTGGGCGGTCTTGTGCTGGCCGCGGCGTTGGCCGCGCTGTTGTCATCATATGTATGGGGACGCTTTTCGGACAGATCGTCGCGTCGGGTGATGGTGATCGCCGGCGCTCTGGCTGCGGTGGCGCTGATGCTGGCGCTCGGTGCGCAATGGACGGGCCTCGCGCGTACGCAGCCTTGGGCGATCCCCGTGGTGCTGTTTTTGCTGATGCTCAGCTATCACGGTGTGCGCCAAGGGCGCGCGACCCATCTGGTGGATATGGCAGGCCCGCAAACACGTGCGGGCTTTACAGCCGTGTCCAACACCATAGTGGGGTGTTTTCTGCTGCTGGCGGGGGCGTTAGGTGCCGTGGTCGCCAGCGTATCCGTCCCCATTGTGATCGGGCTGTTTCTTGTGATGTCGGTCGCTGGCGCTTATTGTGCCGCCCAACTTCAAGAGGTGCAGACATGACCGAATTTCTAACCACGCCACAGGGTCGCGAGATTGCCTATAACCGAACCGAAGGGCAGGGGCCGGGGATCGTATTTCTGGGGGGCTTCCGCTCTGACATGGAGGGGACCAAGGCGCTGTCGCTGCAACAATGGGCGCAGTCGCAGGGCCGTGCGTTCCTGCGCTTCGATTATTCCGGTCATGGCCGGTCCGGCGGGGCGTTTGAAGACGGCGCAATCGGTGACTGGTTCGAGGATGCACGCGATACGATCCTTGCGCTGACCGATGGCCCGCAAGTTCTGGTGGGGTCGTCGATGGGGGGGTGGATCGCGCTTTTGCTCTGCCGCGAGATGCCCGACCGCGTCGCGGGGCTGGTGACCATCGCCGCAGCCCCCGATTTTACCGAAGACGGCTATTGGGCCAGTTTCGATTCTGACACCAAACACAAGCTTGAAACTGACGGGCGGCTGGAAATACCGTCCGAATACGGTGCCCCTTTGGTGATTACGCGTCGCCTGATCAACGAGGGCCGCACACGTCTGGTGATGCGCGACCCGCTCAGCCTGCCGTTTCCTGCCCGCTTTTTACAAGGCACCCAAGACGAGGCTGTTCCCGTGGACTGGGCGACCCGGTTGCTGGATCACGCCGACGGGCCGGATATGCATCTGACCTTGGTGAAAGGGGCCGATCACCGGTTTTCCGATGAAGATTGCCTGACAATGATCGAATATGCCGTATCCGAGGTGCTGACGCGCATTCCTTGACCATCGCGCCCAGTATTTTGCACGAACACCTTTGCTCTGGGCGCGTGCTGCGGTTATTGTGCCCGCTAAAGTAAAGTGCGCCCGATAAAGTGGCGCCGTCTTATGAGGAGCGTGCAATATGACAGCAGAACCGCTGGTCCTGTTACCCGGATTTATGTGTGATGGTCGGCTGTTCTGGCATCAGATGACGGCCTTCTCGTCGGAGCGCGGTGTGATGGTCTGTCCGCTGCGTGGCGATACGATAGAAGCGATGGCCGCCGCCGTTCTGGCGATGGCACCGCCGACATTCGCGGTGGCGGGGCATTGGCTGGGCGGTTTGGTGGCGCTTGATCTGTTGCGACAGGCCCCCGAGCGGATCACGCGGCTTGCCTTGATTGATGTGTCGCCATTATCGGAGACGCCACTTGTGGCGGGCGCGCGCGAGCACCGGATCGTCAAAGCGCGCACCGGCAAGCTTGACGAGGCGATGTTGGAAGAAGTGCCTGCCAACGCGCTGGCACCGGGCCCGAACAAACAAAACATTCAGGCGATGATGCTGGATATGGCCGCGGCTTTGGGGCCGGATGTGTTCGACGCCCAAAGCCATGCCCTGATGCGCCGGCCCGATCTTCAGCGCGCGCTGCGTTCGACCAAGCTGTATACCACGCTGGTGTGCGGCGAGTACGATACGATCTGTCCGCCCCGTCGCCACGAGTTTCTGGCAGAGCTTATGCCGAATGCGCGCTGCACCCAGATCAGCGGCGCAGGCCATCTGGCCCCTTTGGAACAGCCCGAGGCGGTCACGGAAGCATTGCGCACATGGTTGCGTGACTGAAGCGCCGTTGAGCGAGCGAAGCGACCGGCATCCGCGCAGGGCGGCTTTTGCTCTGCGCCCTTCACAAAAGGCAACAACCGGGCGCGGATACGCCCGGTTGTAAATGGTCTGGCTGATATCAATCAGGGCGCGTTACATGCCGCGTGACAGGGCGGCCACGCCGGTGCGCGCCACATCAAGCAAGCCCAAAGGCCGCATCAGATCGGCAAAGGCGTCGATTTTGTCTGGCGGTCCGGTCAGTTCGAAGACAAAGCTTTCCAGTGTTGAATCCACCACATTGGCCCTGAAAATCTCGGCCAGACGCAAGGCCTCGATACGCTTGTCGCCAGTGCCGACCACCTTGATCAAGGCCAGCTCGCGTTCCACTGCCTGACCGGCCAGCGTCAGGTCCAGAACCTCGTGCACCGGCACGATCCGCCCCAGTTGCGCCTTGATCTGCTCGACCACGGCGACCGTGCCACGGGTCACAACCGTGATGCGCGAGCGGTGGCCCTTGTGATCCACCTCGGCCACCGTCAGGCTGTCGATGTTATAGCCGCGCCCGGAAAACAATCCGATCACACGCGCCAGAACGCCGGCCTCGTTGTCCACAATTACGGCCAGCGTATGGCTTTGCACGGCTTCGGAATGAAAATCGCGCAGATCATAGGCCGAATGGCTCGACGAGCCTTTTTTGATGTTCAGAGCGGCCATTGCCCTCTCCTCTCGAATACAAGATTTCATCGTGTCGAAACGTCTGGTCGGGGGAGTTCCGCCCGCGCCGGATGCCGCAGGGAGAAAGCGCCCCCTGCGGCATGGATCCCGGGTCATACCAGACTTGCGCCTTCCTTGAAGGCATCAGCGTCGGCGGCAAGCAGCATCTCGTTATGGGGTTTGCCCGACGGAATCATCGGGAAGCAGTTTTCATGCTTTTCCACCAGACAATCGAACAAGACCGGCCCGTCATGGTTGATCATTTCCATGATCGCATCGTCAAGGTCGGCGGGATTGTCGCAAATGATGCCTTTCCAGCCGAAAGCTTCGGCCAGTTTCACGAAATCAGGCAGGCTTTCCGACCAGCTTTGGGAATAGCGCTCGCCATGCAGCAATTCCTGCCACTGACGCACCATGCCCAACCGCTCGTTATTGAGGATGAACTGTTTGACGGGGGTGCGGAACTGCGTGGCGGTGCCCAGCTCTTGCATATTCATCAGCCACGAGGCCTCGCCCGCGACATTGATCACAAGCGCGTCGGGATGCGCCACCTGCACGCCGATCGACGCCGGAAACCCGTATCCCATCGTGCCCAGACCACCGGAGGTCATCCAGCGGTTGGGATCCTCAAAGCCCAGATATTGTGCGGCCCACATCTGGTGCTGGCCCACTTCGGTGGTGATGTAGCGGTCGCGCCCTTTGGTCAGTGCCTCGAGCCGCTCGAGCGCATATTGTGGTTTGATGGTTTTTTCCGAATTTGTATAGGCCAAGCAGCGCACGGCACGCCATTCGTTGACCTGTGTGTGCCATTCGGCAAGGCTTGCCTTGTCTGTCTTGCGACCGCGCGCCTTCCATACCTTCAAAACATCCTCGAGCACATGGCCGACATCACCGATAATCGGCAAGTGCACATGCACGATTTTGTTGACCGAGCTGGGGTCGATGTCGATATGCACCTTGTGCGATTCTGGCGAGAAATCGGCCACGCGTCCGGTGATCCGGTCGTCGAACCGCGCGCCGACATTGATCATCAGATCGCAATCGTGCATCGCCAGATTGGCCTCGTAAAGCCCGTGCATCCCCAGCATACCCAGCCAGTTCTTGCCCGATGCCGGATAGGCACCAAGCCCCATCAGCGTCGAGGTGATCGGGAAATCAGCGCCATCCACCAGCTCGCGCAGCAATTGCGACGCGCCGGGACCGGAATTGATCACACCGCCACCTGTGTAAAACACCGGCTTTTTCGCGGTTTCGATCAGTTCCACCAATCGTGTGATCGCCTCGATATCTCCTTTTACCTTGGGCTGGTAATGGCTCATCTTCACTTGTTTGGGCTCGATATAGGTACCGGTGGCGAATTGCACATCCTTGGGCAGGTCCACCAGAACGGGGCCGGGGCGGCCCGATGTTGCGACGTGAAAGGCCTGATGCAGGGTTTCGGCCACATCATCGGCGTCTTTCACCAGCCAGTTGTGCTTGGTGCAGGGGCGGGTAATGCCGACAGTGTCGGCCTCCTGAAACCCGTCGGTGCCGATCATGAACGTCGGCACCTGACCCGATATCACCACAAGCGGGATCGAATCCAACAGCGCGTCCGTCAGGCCCGTGACCGCATTTGTGGCCCCCGGTCCGGAGGTTACCAGCACGCAGCCGGGCTTGCCGGTAGAACGCGCATATCCTTCCGCCATATGCAAAGCGGCCTGTTCATGGCGCACCAGAATATGGCGGATATCGTTTTGCTGGAAGATTTCATCATAGATCGGAAGGACTGCGCCACCCGGATATCCGAAGATCACTTCGACGCCCTGATCCTTGAGCGCCTGAATCACCATTTTCGCGCCAGTCATCTGCCGTGACATCGCATTCTCCATCCCAATACCCAGTGCCCCGCGACCTGTGCGGAGCCTCACAAAATTCCAACGCAGTGGCGTCGATATGAAAAAGCCCCCGGCGTTTGGCGGGGGCGCATGGGAACCATCATGGTCAAACCGTCACCGGCCCATGCGCATCCTCTCGATTACGACGATAAGCGAGGTCATCGCTGATCCTTTCCACTGCATTCAAGCGGACATTATGTCTGCATATCGAGGGCGTCAATGCCAAACATATAAATAAAATGTCGCGATGCATCATTTTTTCGTTCTTTAGTTGCGTAATGATGGCAGCAAAAGGAACTTAAGGTAATTCGTGACAGGTCTCGTGCTCAGACGGCCCCGGTATAGAGTGTTTATTAAGCCGGATTCGGCATTTTCAAAGTTTGGAGGCTGGTGTACCTCCCGCGGCTCGGACCAATTGCCAAAGGCGTCAACGAACATAATGCCTTTGAAAAGGCGCCGCTTGCGGTAAGAATATTGCGCGAGTTGATCTTGGAAAGTTGACCTGTTGCGCGCGCTCGGTCATAGGAAAGAGTGTTACCCGCGTCCTTGAGGGCGTATTGTGAAAAGGGGAGGAGACCATGGGCGGCTTGCTCGCATTTGCGCGGCTGATTGATCGCATGAACGAGATTATCGGCAAAAGCGTGTCTTGGCTTATCTTGCTGGCAATCCTGGTCAGCGCCACGAATGCTGTTGTGCGCAAGATGTTCAACATCTCGTCAAATGCCTATTTGGAGCTGCAATGGTATCTGTATGGTGCGGCATTTCTGCTTGCGGCGGCCTATACATTGCAAAAGAACGAACATATTCGCATCGATATTCTTTATGGCGCACTTAGCCGGCGCAAACAGAACTGGATCGATCTGTTCGGGCATGTGGTGTTCCTGCTGCCGTTTGTCTGCCTGATGCTGTATCTGCTTTATCCTTATGTAATGATTTCGGTGCGCTCTGGCGAGATGTCCACAAATTCGGGCGGTCTGATCCTGTGGCCTGCCAAGATGCTGCTGCTTGCGGGGTTCATCTTGCTGTTTTTGCAAACAGTGTCCGAGATTATCAAGAAAATCGGGATTATACGCGGTCTGATCCCTGATCCGCATGCCGAAGGTACCGGCACGGGCGAGGATGATCCGGTTGTTGAAGAAGGGGCGCTGTAATGTTGCTGGAACTTATCGCGCAGAACATGGCACCGATCATGTTCGCCTCGTTGGTGATCTTTCTTCTGCTGGGCTATCCTGTGGCCTTTTCGCTTGCCGCCAACGGGTTGTTGTTTTTCTTTGTCGGGGTCGAGCTTGCGCCGCTGTCCAACGGGGCCATCAACCTGAGCTGGCCGCTGCTGAATGCGATGCCCGAACGAATGTGGGGGGTGTTGTCGAACGAAACATTGCTCGCTATCCCGTTCTTCACCTTTATGGGGCTGATGCTAGAACGCTCCGGCATGGCAGAGGATCTGCTTGATACCATCGGCCAGTTGTTTGGTCCGGTGCGCGGCGGCCTTGCCTATGCGGTTGTGATCGTGGGGGCGCTTTTGGCGGCCACCACAGGGGTTGTGGCGGCATCTGTCATCGCGATGGGCTTGATCTCGCTGCCGATCATGCTGCGCTACGGATATGACAGGCGTATCGCCTCGGGGGTGATCACCGCATCGGGCACGTTGGCGCAGATTATTCCGCCGTCGCTGGTGCTGATCATTCTGGCCGACCAGTTGGGCCGGTCTGTGGGCGACATGTATAAAGGCGCGATGTACCCCGGTCTGATGCTGATGGGGCTGTATCTGCTTTATGTCTTGGTGATGTCGATCTTGCGGCCCAATTCCATGCCCGCCCTGCCCAAAGAGGCCCGCACGCTGGGGTCGGGTGTCACATCGCTGGTCGTGGTCCTTTTGATTGCTGTGGCGGTGTTTTTCGGCACCGATTACTATCTTGCTGTCAACCATTCGGCCAATGATGCGGGCATTCTGTCCGTCTTTGCGGCCGTGATTGTGGCCTATGCTATCGCGGTCATCGATAAAAAGGCCAAGTTCAATCTGATGAGCCGGCTGGCCCAGCAGGTCGTCATTGTGCTGATCCCGCCGCTTGCGTTGATCTTTCTGGTGCTGGGCACGATCTTTCTTGGTGTGGCCACGCCCACCGAAGGTGGCGCAATGGGCGCCGTGGGCGCGCTGGTGCTGGCCGCGATGAAGGGGCGGCTGAACATCGGTGTGGTGCGCGACGCGCTGACATCGACCACGCGGCTTGCGGCCTTTGTCATGTTCATATTGCTGGGCGCACGGGTGTTCTCGCTGACATTTTACGGCGTCAACGGGCATCTGTGGGTGGAGCATCTGCTGACCTCGCTGCCCGGCGGGCAGTTGGGCTTCTTGCTGGTGGTCTCGCTTCTGGTGTTCCTGCTCGCTTTCTTTCTGGATTTTTTCGAGCTTGCCTTCATCATCGTGCCGCTTCTGGCACCCGCAGCCGAGGCAATGGGCATCGACCTGATCTGGTTCGGGGTGATCTTGGGGGTCAATATGCAGACATCCTTCATGCACCCGCCATTCGGGTTTGCGCTGTTCTTCCTGCGTTCGGTCGCGCCAAAGATCCCGTATCTGGACAAGGTTACCGGCAAGAAAATGGAGCCGGTTAAAACCTCGCAGATCTATTGGGGGGCGGTGCCGTTCCTTGGTATCCAGATCGTTATGATCATAGTCGTCATCGCCTTCCCGCAGATTGTCATGCATTACAAAGGTCCGGTCGTAGATCCTGCATCGGTCGATATGACCTTGCCGGATATGCCGGGTCTTGGCGGTGGCTTGGGCGGTGGTCTTGGTGGCGGTTTGGGCGGTGGTCTCAGCCCTCTGGGTGCGCCTGACGGATCGCAGGGCGGAAATGGTCTGGGCGGACTGCCCCCGCTGGGGGCCCCCACGGGCACCGCAGTCGAGCCACCCCAAGGCGGTGGTGCGAGCCTTGGTGTGCCCGCGCCTTCGGGGTTGGGCGGGCTGAACTGAATACGTCACCGCTTTCCAGATGAGAAAAGCGCCCCTGTTTGTCAGGGGCGCTTTTTAATGCAATTGGCCGGAGTATCGTCGCGCTGATCCAGCCTATAGAACCGGGGTCATGCGCAGATGTTGCGGGCGTTTGGCAGGCTTTCCTTGCAAAAAACGCGCAGTGATAGAAGAAGCGGCGCCCGTGCGAGACGTGGACGCTCATAATAAGACCGGCGCGCCTATCAAAGGCGCGCCGCAGCGAATTTCAGACAAGAGTGGCGGTGCGAATTTCAGACAAGAGTGGCGGTGCGTAAACTGTGCGTCTGTCCGTGGTTTTAAAAATGACACAGGTCTGGAACGCACGCTAAGCCCTTTTCCACCGGCTTTGCTATCCTCACACAGGGGTCGCGCCGTCTGTGCCGGTTTTGCTTGCGGCGGGTTTTGGTCCCGTCGCCTTGCGTCCGCGCATCGGTGTGACGGTGCTATCGCCGGTTACGCTGATATCGGCGCTGCCATGGCTTGCGTTGCTGTCAATGAATTCCAGCACAAGGGGCCGGATATTGTTGCGCCACGCGCCGCCCGCAAAAATCCCGTAATGGCCAGCGCCCGGCTCGAGGTGCTGGGATTTCATCTCGTCGGGCACGCCTGTGCACAGATCAAGGGCGGCCACACACTGACCGGGGGCAGAGATATCGTCGTTCTCTCCCTCCACGGTTTTTATCGCGACAGTGGTGATCTTGCCGATGTCTATGCGCCGTCCTTCAATGGTGAATTCGTTCTTGGCGATTTCCAGCCCCTTGAAAATCCGCTGAACGGTGGAGAGGTAGAACTCCGCCGTCATATCCATCACCGCCAGATATTCGTCGTAGAAACGGTTGTGGCGGTCGTAATCGCTGGTGCCTTCCTTGGCATCTTTCATGATCTTGTTCATGAAGGCTTTGGTGTGGGTTTCGCCATTCATCGAGATGAACGAGGCCAGCTGCATCAGGCCGGGGTAGACCATCCGACCGACCCCCTTGTAACGGAAACCGACCTGCTGGATCACGCTATGTTCCAGCTGGCCCATCGTCACGCGATGCCCGAAATCGGTGACATCGGTGGCGCGCGCATCGGGATCGATCGGACCGCCCACCAAGATCAGGGTGCGGGGCTGTGCGTCGGGGTCTTCCTCGGCCAGATAGGCGGTTGCTGCCAGCGCAAGCGGCGCGGGCTGGCACACGGCCACCACGTTGATTTCCGGACCCAGCTCGCGCATGAAATCCACCAGATACATCGTGTAGTCTTCGATATCGAACTTGCCCGCGCTTACAGGGATATCGCGTGCGTTATGCCAATCGGTCACGAAGACATCCGCATCCGGCAGGAGCGATGCGACGGTGGAGCGCATCAGCGTCGCATAGTGGCCGGACATGGGCGCGACCAGCAGCACACGGCGCGGCATGGGATCGCGTCCCTGTACCGAGAAATGGATCAGTGATCCGAAAGGCTTTTCCAGCACTGTGGTAATGTCGATCAGGTGATCACGGCCATCTGCGCCGGCGATCGAATGAATGCCCCAATCGGGTTTCATTACCATCCGGGCAAAGCTGCGTTCGGTCACGCCGCCCCACGCTTCTATCATCTTGAACGCGGGGTTCGGGATCATGCCAAAAATCGGGTAGGAGGCCATGGCGCGTGCCGAGGCACCCAGCCATTCATTGGTATTTCTGACGCTTTCCATCAGATCGTAACTCGACATACCCTTCATAGATTTTACTCCTTATGGCCGACCCCGTGATTGCAGCTTGCGGAAAGAGTATGAAAATCTGACGAATGTCCGCTTTACCCATCCGAAGGGTCAGGTCTATGCTGCTAAAAAGATAGGAGGAGGTTGGGGGCATGACAACAGGTGAACGACAGGTTTCTGCTGCAACGCAGCAAATGCAACAAAATCTCGCGAAAATAGAGAATTTATCGCAAAGATTGGTCGACGCTCTGGCAAAAAAGCGCTTGCCCAACCCTGCGCTGGAGGGGCCGGGGCCTGATCTTTACATGTCTGCGGCGCATGCGTGGATGAAAGAGCTGTCAGACAAGCCGGAACTGGTCCTCGAATCTCAGGTGAAATACTGGGGCGAGGCCATGACGCATTATGTCGGCGCGACCCATGCATTGGCAACGGCAGGCTTCGTCCCGCCCGATGATCCCGGCCCTCAGGACCGGCGTTTCAGCAATCCGCTGTGGAACACGCATCCCTATTTCAATTTTGTCAAACAGCAATACCAGATCGCCTCTCAGGCGATGGAAGAGGCCACCGAGAACCTGCCCGGGCTTGATCCGGTTGACCAAAAGCGGCTGCAGTATTTTACCCGCCAACTGGTGGATATGATGGCGCCTACGAATTTCCTTGCCACCAATCCCGATGCGCTGGAACGGGCGGTTGCCACCGAAGGGGCAAGCCTTGTGCAGGGGCTGGAAAATCTGGTGCGCGACGTCGAGGAGCATAACGGCGATCTTCTGGTCACGCTCGCGGATCGCCATGCCTTCGAGGTGGGCGGCAACCTTGCCACCAGCGAAGGGGAGGTGATCTACCGTACGCGCTTGTTCGAAATGATCCAGTACACCCCAAAGACCGAACAGGTGTATCGCACGCCTTTGGTGATCTTTCCGCCATGGATCAACAAATTCTACATCCTCGATCTGAAGCAGCAAAACAGCTTTATCAACTATGCGGTAGAGCAGGGGTTCACGGTGTTTGTCGTGAGCTGGAAAAACCCCGATCAGGGGTTCGCCGATGTCGGGTTCGAACATTACATCGACAGCTATATGGATGCGATCGAGCAGGTGAAGACGATCACCGGCGTGGCGAAGGTGAATGCGATCGGCTACTGCATTGCGGGCACCACGTTGGCACTGACGCTGGCCCTGATGAAGGCGCGCAAGGATACCTCCATCAACAGTGCCACGTTTTTCACCACACTCACGGATTTCTCTGATCAGGGCGAATTCACGGCCTTCTTACAGGACGATTTCGTAGACGGGCTGGAAAAGCAGTGTAAGGCGGACGGGGTTCTGTCGAGCTATTTCATGAGCCGCACATTCTCGTTTCTCAGGGCCAATGATCTGGTCTGGCGACCTGCAATTCGCAGCTACATGATGGGGGAGGCGCCGCCTGCTTTTGATCTGCTGTACTGGAACGGGGATGCCACCAACCTTCCGGGAAAAATGGCCATCCAGTATCTGCGGGGCCTGTGTCAGCAGAACCGCTTTGCCGATACGGCGTTCGAGCTGAAAGGCGAAAAACTAAAGCTGTCGGATGTGAATGTGCCCCTGATGGCAATTGCATGTGAAACCGATCATATCGCGCCTTGGGCCGCATCTTTCGGCGGGATCGCGAAAATGGGCGCACGGGAGAAGACCTTTGTTCTTGCGCAATCGGGCCATATCGCGGGGATCGTCAACCCGCCATCAAAGAAGAAATACGGCCATTATACATCTGCGGCACCTATAAAAGAGGCTGAAGACTGGCTGGAACAGGCAGAGTTTCACGAAGGCACGTGGTGGGGCAGGTGGGCCGAATGGCTGGCCGAGAAATCGGGCCGCAAGGTCGCAGCCCGCACCCCGGGCGACGCATCCCACCCCTCATTGGGTCCGGCGCCGGGTGAATATGTCAAGGAGACCTTCGTGCTGTAACAGGCCCGCGCGTGCGCTGGTGCTGTGAGAGCAAGACCACCGGCGCGCGCGTCATCTGTAGCTGACCCAACGGCACGATCGATGATCCGTGTCGCGTCTATTTTATTAATAATGCTGCGGCGCAGCATAAAAGGGCTTGATTTTCTGCATTGCAGCATCTATCTTCTGATTCAGCGAAAGGGGCCGCGCTGATCGAATACACGCCCCATGCAATAAACTGGAGCGACCGACATGGCTGCAAAGACCCAAGACTTCACCAAAATGATGCAAGACATGATGGCGTCCATGCCGATGGACACATCCAAATTCCAAGACAGCTTCAAAGCGCAAGCTGCTTTGGGCGAGAAAATGTCGAAAGTTGCGCTGGACGCAGCTGAAAAATCGACAGAAATCTCGGCCAAATGGACGAAAGATACTCTGTCCAAAATGGGCGACATGTCGACCCACAAGGAAGAGCCGTCCGACTATGCCAAGGCGATGAGTGATTTTGCTTCTTCGTCGGCAGAAATCGCTGCAGAAAACATGTCCGCTTTTGCGGAAGTTGCGAAAAAACTGCAGATGGAAACCGTTGAATTGATGATGGCTGCTGGCAAGGACATGTCCGAAGACGCAAGCGCTGCAATGAAATCGGCGACCTCCTCGGCCACCAATGCGGCCAAGAAAACCACCACGACCACGACGAAGTAAGTTTTCGTTGCTGCGTCCTGTCAGGTCCCTCTGGACCGGGCGGTATTTTGAAAGGGGCGGGCCCGAGGGTCTGCCCCTTTCTATATTGCTTTTGGCAAGCGACACCTTCATGCTGCAAAGAAGCTTTTTGCTCAGGGAGGTTACCATGGCCGAAGCAGAAAAACCTCTGTTGATAAAGCGTTACGCGAGCCGTCGCCTGTATAATACAGAGACGAGCGATTATGTAACGCTGGAAGATATCGCCCGGTTCATACGTGACGGGCGCGAGGTACAGATCATTGATCTGAAATCCGGGGATGATTTGACCCGACAATATTTGCTGCAGATCGTGGCAGAACATGAAAGCCGGGGCGAGAGCGTGCTGCCCGTGGATGTACTGACCGATCTGGTGCGATCTTACACGACATCGGCGCAAAGCGTTGTGCCGCAGTTTCTGGCGGCCAGCTTCGAGATGCTGCGCGAAGGTCAGTCGCATATGATGGAAAATATGGGACGGATGCCTGGCCCGATGACCAATATGCCGGGGTTCGAGGCATTGCAAAAACAACAGCAGGCCTTTTTGAAAACCATGATGGCAGGCTGGCCCAAAGGCACGAGCGGGCCAGATGTCGACATGGGCCGAGACGATGCGGCAGGTACCGAAGATCGTGACGAACTGGACAAGATCAAAAAGCAGTTGGCGGAGTTGCAAAGCAAACTCTCCAAGCTTTGAGCACGTTGGTGTAAACGTGGGGCTGCAAAGGCCCTGCTTTTACACCCTGTGCGCTTCGTCCTGATCGCGCGTGATAAGACCCAGCCCTTGCATCGCGGCATGGATCTGGTCTTTTGGCAGCAAGATCAGGCAGTTTCCCGTGATACCCAGTGTGACCGGCCCCACAGTTTCGTTCGATGTTCCGATTTGGCCGTCGGGGCTGAACTCCAGACCGTCAATCGGCCATCGCAATCCGGTTGACCGGCCTGTTACCGGCCCCATCGGATAGAGCGAGAACCGCGTGGCTGTTGGCAGATGAAATTCCATCTCGGGCAGGGCGCGGAAAATCACATCATCGCGGCCGATCAGCAAAACCGGCGGATATCGATCGGTCGCAATTTGCGACAGGGCCGCCAAAGTATGATCAATCCGTTTGCCGGTGAACCCCAGCGCCAGAAAAAACGCAGCCTCGACCATGCGCAGGCATTTGCCGAAATCGGTGCTGTCTTGCTCGGCTACATGATGAAGGCGGTCGGGGCCCAACGTGCTGCGGGCCTGCGCTGACAGCGAATCCATATCGCCGATCACCGCGCGTGGATATAGCCCGAAGCTCAACGCCCGATCCCCGCCGCCATCGGCTGCGATCAGATCGGGCGCGTACTGCAGCGCCATATCCATGTCGCCAGATTCACAACTGCCGCCGCCAATAAGCGTGACACCGCCGGGGGATTTGAAAATAGGGTCGTTCATGCCAAGATTACTGACGTGTTGTGTGCAGTCCTGCAATGCGCAAGCTGGGCTGCGGTTAAAAAATCCCGCGCATAGGCGTGAAAAGGAGCAAACCAGATGGCACCGTCCCGACAGACCAAGACGTTTCACGAGGCAGGCTATCACTGCAATCTGATTGACCTGCCGGTGTCAGAGGCGACACTGGCAGAACTGCGCGGATATTTGCAGGCATTATCGCGTGACGGCGGCGCGCCGGACCCGCAGCGCCTGCGCCAGATAACGGAAACTGCGTCCCAAGGGTGGGTGCAGGTGACCGTGGCCGGCGCCGACATCCATCTGCGTTGCGCTGACCAAACAGCACAAGAAGCGCCGCAGGATGCGATAGGGGCTGCGCTGGATGCGTTGGAAGAAGGGGCCGAGGATGCAGAGTTGAGCCTTGATCTGGACGCAGCGCCTTCGCCTGCGCGCCCCGTGACCCATGCGCAAATGATGAACACCGGTCACGCTACCGCGCCAGATGCGCCGCGCCCGCAAAACCCAAGCGCCAAGGACGAGGGCGCGTTGCAGGCAGATCTGGCGGCCGCGCGCACGGCTGGCGCGACCAAGAACCACCAAGGCGGCTAACGGTTATGTGCTGAAGGCGCGTGCTCGGGGCGCGCCTTGAGCGCGGGTGGGATAAGGGGGGGGTACAAAAATGGCCCGGATCGGGGATACCGAACCGGGCCGTATTTACGCATAACAACTGACCGGTGCGCGCACCGGTCGGCCGATCAGGCGATCAATCCGCGAAGGGATCGGTGACAAGGATCGTGTCTTCACGCTCAGGGCTGGTGGATAGCATGGCCACAGGGCAATCGATCAGCTCTTCGATGTGGCGCACGTATTTCACCGCATTGGCAGGCAGATCATTCCAGCTGCGCGCGCCTTCGGTCGATTCCGACCAGCCTTCTACTTCTTCATAAATCGGGGTGCAGCGGGCCTGCTCGTCCGATGCGGTGGGAAGATAGTCCAGCCGCTTGCCATCCAGATCGTAGGCCACACAGATTTTGATCGTATCGAAACCGTCAAGCACGTCGAGCTTGGTCAGCGCGATGCCGTTCACCCCCGAGACCGAGCAGGTCTGGCGCACAAGCGTTGCATCGAACCAGCCGCAGCGGCGCTTGCGCCCTGTGACCACGCCAAATTCACGCCCCCGTTCGCCCAGACGTTCGCCGTCATCGTCGTGCAATTCGGTCGGGAAGGGGCCTTCACCCACACGCGTGGTATACGCTTTGACGATCCCCAGCACGAAATCAATCGATCCCGGACCAATGCCGACACCGGTGGCGGCCTGACCTGCAATCACGTTCGAGGAGGTGACAAAAGGATATGTGCCGAAGTCGATATCCAGGAGCGAGCCCTGCGCGCCCTCGAACAAGATCCGTTTGCCGGCTTTGCGCTTTTCGGCCAGAACCTTCCACACAGGTGCGGCGTATTGCAGAATTTCCGGCGCGATTTCACGCAACTGGGCGATGATCACATCGCGGTCGATCGGCTCCAGCCCCAGACCGAGGCGCAGGGCATTGTGGTGCACCAATGCGCGATCCACACGCAGCTCCAGCGTTGCGGGATCGGCAAGATCGGCCACACGGATGACCCGACGCCCGACCTTATCTTCATAAGCGGGACCGATACCACGACCGGTCGTGCCGATTTTGGCGACCGAGTTCTGTGCTTCGCGTGCGCGGTCCAGTTCCCCGTGGAAGGGCAGGATCAGCGGCGTATTCTCTGCGATCATCAGCGTCTCTGGGGTGATGGTCACACCCTGTTCGCGGATTTTGGCGATTTCGCCCACAAGATGCCAAGGGTCCAGCACGACACCATTGCCGATCACCGACAACTTGCCGCCGCGCACAACACCCGAAGGCAATGCGTTCAGCTTGTAGACTTGTCCATCAATCACCAGAGTGTGTCCGGCGTTATGGCCTCCTTGGAAACGGGCGATGACGTCGGCTCTCTCCGACAGCCAATCAACAATCTTGCCCTTTCCCTCGTCACCCCACTGGGCACCGACGACGACGACATTGGCCATGACACTCTCCTCAGGCGCTTGGAAAAACCTTGCGCGGTATAGCGAAGGCCGGCGCGCGGGGAAACCGGTTTCTTGCATCGCGGACCTGATTCTATTCATTTGCGCTGCCAAAAGCCTCCCCTTTTGGATTTCTGCGATGCCCGATAGGGTGTGGCCTGCGGGCAGGGTATGGCATCTGCATAGGCTTGTCGCCTTGGGCCAGTGATTGCGCTGTCTGGCAATCGCGCGCCATTTGACGATTTCCTGACGGCGCGGTGCGGGCTAGGGGTTGCGTGACAGAACCTATCCGCCTAGATAGTCGCGTCGACTGGCAAGAAGGTTTCGTGTCCGCATGCAAAACATCATCCTTACCGTTCACCTGATCCTCGCACTGCTGATGATCGGCGTGGTGCTTTTGCAGCGCTCCGAAGGCGGCGGCCTTGGTATGGGCAGTTCCGGCGGCGCTGGTGGTGGCGGTGGCGTCATGACAGGCCGTCAAGCGGCCAATGCGCTGTCCAAAGCGACCTGGGTGCTTGGGGCAGGGTTCCTGCTTACTTCGATCACACTGACAGTTCTGGCCGCACGTGATGCGGGCGAAAGCTCTGTTCTGGACCGTTTGGGCGTTGGCAACCAGCCCGCGCAATCACAAACGCAGGACAACTCGGATCTTCCCAGCGTTGATCTGACCCCTCCGCCCGCGCAAAACGATGCGCCGATGACACCGCCCGCTGCGGAATAATCCCACAGTTCCTAGCGTGTCGCGCATATTCTAACGCAACTGCTTGCGGTCCGATTGCGGGCGGACCGCGAATCATGTAAGCATTAAATCCCGTGATCCCGAAGTTTTTCGCTTCGGGGATGATTATAATTTTTTGCGATTGCCGCGATCAAGGCAGGCAATATCACGGGGGCTTTCATGGCACGTTACGTCTTCATCACCGGCGGTGTGGTTTCATCGCTCGGCAAGGGGCTGGCATCGGCGGCACTGGGAGCTTTGCTGCAAGCACGCGGCTTCTCTGTGCGCTTACGAAAGCTGGATCCCTATCTCAACGTTGATCCGGGCACGATGAGCCCGTTTGAACATGGCGAGGTTTTCGTGACCGATGACGGCGCGGAGACCGACCTGGACTTGGGCCATTACGAACGCTTTACCGGCGTGCCGGCCCGCAAAACGGATTCGGTCTCGTCGGGGCGTATCTACTCCAACGTTCTGGAAAAAGAACGTCGCGGTGAATATCTGGGCAAGACCATTCAGGTGGTGCCGCATGTAACCAATGGCATCAAGGACTGGATCTCTGTCGGGGATGACGAGGTCGATTTCATGCTGTGTGAAATTGGCGGCACTGTCGGTGACATCGAGGGCCTGCCGTTTTTCGAGGCAATCCGGCAATTCGCCCAAGAGCGTCCGCGCGGCCAATGTGTGTTCATGCACCTGACCCTGCTGCCCTATCTTGCGGCGAGTGGTGAGTTGAAAACGAAACCCACCCAGCACTCGGTCAAGGAGTTGCGCTCTATCGGGTTGCAGCCCGATGTGCTTGTGTGCCGCTCCGAGCAGCCTATTCCGGAAAAAGAACGCGCCAAGATCGCGCTGTTTTGTAATGTGCGCCCCGATGCGGTGATCCCGGCCTATGATCTGAAAACCATCTATGAAGCGCCCATGGCCTATCACCGGATGGGACTGGATCAGGCGGTTCTGGATGCGTTCGGCATAGCGCCCGCGCCAAAACCGGATTTGGCACGCTGGGAAGACGTAATGGACCGTATGGTTCATGCCGAAGGGATTGTGAAAATCGCGATTGTCGGCAAGTATGTCCAGCTTGAGGATGCCTACAAATCCATCGCCGAGGCCCTGACCCATGGCGGGATGGCCAATCGCGTTCGGGTCAAGGCCGAGTGGATTGATGCCGAGATTTTCGAACATGAAGATCCGTCACCGTATCTGGAAGGCTATGATGCGATCCTTGTGCCCGGTGGTTTTGGCGAGCGTGGCACGGAGGGCAAAATCCGTGCGGCCCAGTTTGCGCGTGAAAAGAAGATCCCCTATCTGGGGATCTGTCTGGGCATGCAGATGGCCGTGATCGAAGCGGCGCGCAATCTGGCAGGCATTACCGATGCCGGGTCCGAGGAATTCGACCACGAGGCCGGCAAGAAGCGGTTCGAGCCGGTTGTATATCACCTGAAAGAATGGGTGCAGGGCAACCACCGAGTCGAGCGCAAGCTGGATGACGATAAAGGCGGCACCATGCGCCTTGGCGCTTATACGGCGATCCTCAAAGAGGGGTCGAACGTTGCCAGCATCTATGGCGCGACGGAAATCGAGGAACGCCACCGTCACCGCTTCGAGGTGGACGGGCGCTACCGCGACAAACTTGAAGCGTGCGGTCTGGTGTTTTCGGGGATGTCTCCCGATAACCGCCTGCCGGAAATCGTGGAGCATGCCGATCACCCGTGGTTCATCGGTGTCCAGTTCCATCCGGAGCTGAAATCGAAGCCTTTCGCCCCGCATCCGTTGTTTGCGGGTTTCGTCGAGGCTGCCAAGAAGCAAAGCCGGCTGGTGTGAACGATCTGCCCTTTTTGCAGGGCGTGATCTGAACCCGATTTATCCACTCCCGAAACGGGGTCGAAAACAGGCGGGCATCGAGCCCGCCTGTTTTCGGTCGGGGGCCAAGCCCCCTCCGGCCCGCGCATGATCTGTAATGTGTGCTCGCGCCATCAGATGACATGAAAATGGCCCCGAAAACGGGGCCATGACGGTTATGGTCGATATGTGTGTGACTGGCCGCGGGGTGTTGGCCCGGGCGCCTGCGTCAACTTCAGATCTGTTTTTCGGGCAGCTGCACCACGAGACCGTCGAGATCTTCGGTGACCTTGATCTGGCACGTCAGACGCGATTTCATCGGGTCGGGCTCATAGGCGAAATCAAGCATGTCTTCTTCCATGCTATCCTTGGCGGGCAGTTTGTCGACCCAATCAGGGGCGACGTAGACATGGCATGTGGAACACGCACAGGCACCGCCACAATCGGCATCAATGCCGGGCACACCATTGTCGCGTGCCCCTTCCATCACTGTAAGACCCGGCTTCACGTCGATTTCGTGTTGCGTACCGTTATGTTCGATATAGGTAATTTTTGCCATGGCTTCGGCCTCACGCTTGGCTGTGGGTGAATGTTGTCTTGGTGTATGACAGCTTGCACGCTTTGGCCAGTGCTTGGGCCGTTTTTGCCCGTGTCAGCGGGGGATGAAACTTGCTAGTGTCGAGGCGTCAGACCGCAGGACAACTATAAGGAAGAAACATGGCAGCGCGCATCCTAACGCATTTGGGCACGGTCCTCATCGCATCTGTGGCCCTCGGTGGGTGCCAGACTGCGTCTGTTCCAAGCGGGCCATCGCCAAGTCTGGCGCAGGAATGGCGCGATACCGCCCCCGACCCGGACGCCGGGTGTTTTGCCAAACGCGAGGAACCTTCCGCGCTCGAGACAGTGACATCGCAAGTTCTGGTCACGCCGGAGGTGCGCGATCCAAAAACAGGCAAGATCACCACCCCAGCGCAATACCGCCAGGAGACCCGCCATCAGCTTGTGCCCGGGCGGGGCACGATCTGGTTTCCCACGTTATGTGCGGCAGAACTGACGCCCGATCTGGTCTCGGCCTTGCAGCGATCGTTGACGGCCAGGGGTCTGTATTCAGGCGCTGTGACTGGAACCATCAATGCCGAGACTTCCAAAGCCGTGCGGGCCTATCAGCGTCCGCGCGGTTTGGACAGCGCGACATTGTCCACGCGCGCCGCTCAGCAGATGGGCTTGATTGTGTGGACCGATACAGGCACCTGATCACAAAACGTGTCCGGCGCGGTCTTTGCAGTTTGTGACGAAAGGCAATGGCTATGAACGCCCCTGTCATTCGTACGATTGATCGCGAAGACCACCCGCAATGGCAAGAGCTGTGGGCCGGATACAACCGGTTCTACGCGCGACAGGTCGAAGAACGGGTCACACACCGGCTGTGGACTTGCGCTATGCTGCGCCACAGGCGCGGGCCGCAGGGCGTTGTGGCGTAAGCCTCAGGGTGGTTGGTCGGGGTCGCGCATGACCACTTTGTCGCGTCGACATCCGACTGGGCGCCGCGATGCTATATGCAGGATCTTTATGTTGACACGTCTGCGCGCGGCACGGGGGGTAGGGCGTAAGCTGATCGAGGCCGTCTATCACGCCGCCGATGCAGAAGGGGCCGCGCAAACCTGCCGGCTGACGCAAGACAACAACATCGTGGCCCGAAAGCTTTATGATCGTGTGGCGCGGCAAAGCGGTTTTATAAAATATATGCGCCAGACCCCATGCGCATTGAAAAGGGCGCCCTCGTCAACAAGGGCGCCCGATCCTGTATCTTTGTGCAAGAGGGTCGTTACTCTACCGGCAACGCAAGGAAGCGTGGTTCCCCTTGACGGTGGATCAGCAAAAGCACGGATTTGCGGCCCGCGTCTTTAGCAGCCTGAAGGCGTGCCTCCATATCAGCGGTGCTTTCCACGGCCTCTTGGCCTGCTTCCACGATCAGATCTCCGGCCCGCAGCCCTTTTTCATACGCGGTGCTGTTCTCGTCGATCTCGCGGATCACAAGGCCACGTGCATCGCCATCCAGTTCAAGCTGGTCACGAAGCTGATCGTCGAGCGGTGCAAGCGACATACCCAGAATGCTGCTGTCATCTTGGGTCTGTTGCTGTGTATCGGAGGATTGCTCATCGCCTTCTGCATTTTCGCGGCGGCCAAGCGTCACAGTTAATGTTTCGCGTTTGCTATCGCGCAAAACCACCAGTTGAACCTTTTCACCGATAGGGGCATCGGCCACACGGCGCACCAGATCACGGGTGTTTTTGACATCACCGCCGTCAAAGCTGACAATCACATCACCCGACTGGATGCCCGCGTCGCGTGCGGGGCCTTCGGGCACGTCCGAGACCATCGCGCCTTTAGGTTCATCAAGACCCAGCGCATCGGCCATATCATCGGTCACGTCCTGAATGCGCACACCCAACCAGCCACGGCGTGTTTCGCCATAGTCCTTCAGCTGGCCCACAACATCAGACACAACATTGGATGCCATCGAGAACCCGATACCGATAGAGCCACCGTTGGGGGACAAAATCGCCGTATTCACGCCGATCACCTGACCGTCCATGTCAAACAGCGGACCGCCGGAGTTGCCACGGTTGATTGCCGCATCTGTCTGGATGTAGTCGTCATACGTGCCCGACAATTCGCGATTGCGTGCCGACACGATGCCCGATGAGGCAGAAAAACCCTGACCCAGCGGGTTGCCCATCGCCATGACCCAGTCGCCCACGCGCATTTTGTCGGAATCACCAAGTTTTACGAAGGGCAGGGGTTTGTCGCTTTCGACCTTCAGCAGGGCGATGTCGGTTTTCGGATCGGTGCCAACCAGGGTGGCATCCAGTTTCTTGCCGTTGAAGAACTCGATCGAGATTTCGTCGGCCCCGTCGATCACGTGGTTATTGGTGACGATGTAACCGTCTTCGGAGATGACGAAACCTGAGCCTAGCGCGTTTGAACGATGCGGTTGCGCGGGGCCTTGATCGGGCATGCCCGGCAGGCCGAAATCGCGGAACAGGTCTTCGAAGGGGCTGCCTTCAGGAAACATCGGGCCGGATCGTGCCGGTGTTGAAACCGTCATCGATGTGGTGATCATAACCACCGACGGCGAAACCTGCTCGGCCAAATCGGCAAAGCTATCGGGGGCGGCGCGTGCATATCCCGGTGCTGCGGTCATTGGCGAAAGCGCCATTGCGACGGCAACTGCTGCTGCGCCGACTGCACCACGAACACGCTTTGCGGAAATGTAGGGGAGTGTCTGGTTTGTCATGCTCTCTCTTGCTCCGAAGGTGCGTTGGATCAGATGCGGTGAACCCGGATCCGACCGTGCCTGAATTAAAAGCGTATGTGAGGCAGATCACAAATGAAAGCCCATCGCGCTCAGACAATTAGGCGTGAAATGCAAGTGACATTCACGTGGTGGCCCATTGTTCGGCATGGGTCCGCCGAAATTCCGGGGGCATGGGACGCGAAATACCATCGCCATCGGGGATGAATTCGCAAGGAGAGATCTGGCAGGGGGAGATCTCGGGCCAATGCAAATTAAGACCGCTTCAAAAAACTGCGGGGCCAGCACGCTGTGCCAGCCCCGTTTTTATGCCACAAGATACAGCCGGATTTAGTTTTGCTGGATCGTATCGCTTTGCGTGGCGTCCGTTTGCGGAGTGCTTTCAGGGGCCACGGGCGCGGTATCGGTTGCCTCTGATGTGTCAGGCGCACCGGTGGCGCTGTTACCGGCCTGTGCGGCGGGGTCCGCCCGCGTGCCGTCAGCCTCGCCGATCGATTGCAAGAAGCGGTTGTAATCGAAATACAGGCTGTCGGGTTGCGTGATCAGGCGCGATGTTTTGGTCGACAGGGCGCGGGTGTAGAAATCAAGCTGCCGTGTGAAGGCAAAGAAATCCGCATCCTGCCCATAGGCTTCGGCATAGGCTTTGTTGGCCTCTGCCTGCGCCTGACCCCGAACGATTTCCGCCTGACGCTGGGCGTCGGATGTCAGCTCGGTCCGGGTCCGGTCCGCACTTGCGCGGATCCGTTGAGCGGCCTCGTTACCGCGGGCGATCTCGTCTGCGGCTTCGCGTTCACGCTCCGCACGCATCCGGCCATAGGTGGCCTCGAGGTTCTGCTCGGGCAGGTCGGTGCGCGTAAGACGCACGTCGATCACCTCGACGCCAAGCGCCAAGGCCTCGTCACGGGCCTGATCGCGGATCTTCACCATCAACGGTGTGCGGTCATCCGACAGCACGGCCGTAGAGGGCACAGCACCCAGTGTTTCACGGATCTGCGCGGTGATGATGTTATCCAGACGCTGGCTTGCATTACGCTCGCCACCGCGGCCCACGGCCTCGCGGAAGCGCACCACATCGGAAATCCGCCAGCGTGCAAACGCATCCACAACCAGACGACGGTCGTCCAGCGGCGTTACCTCGAGCGGGCGCGTCGTCAGCGACAGGATACGGTCTTCATAGGTCACCACATTCTGGATCAGCGGGAGTTTGAACCCCAGACCCGGATCGGTTTTCACATGTTTGACCAGACCGAACTGCACCACAAGCGCCTGCTCGCGTTCGTCCACAACAAAGACCGAACTCAGCGCGCCGGCAATGGCAATCGCGACTACGGGGATAGCAATAGCTGCCTTTTTCATCGGTTCGACCCTCCCTGCGCTGAAGATGTTTCGTCATCATCCGTGCTGCGTTGCAACTCCGGCAGGGGCAGATAGGGCACAACACCCTGACCGCCGTCTTTCTGGTCGATCACAACCTTGTCGAGCCCCCCCAGAACGCCCTCCATGGTTTGCAGGAACATCCGGCGTTTGGTGACATCGGGCGCATTGACATATTCGGTATAGACGGAGGTAAAGCGTGCGGCCTCACCCTCTGCCTCGTTGACCACACGGGCGCGGTAGGCTTCCGCCTCCTCGCGCAGCTGGGCTGCCTGACCACGGGCCGCAGCGGTCACACGGTTGGCATAGGCATCCGCCTCGTTTTCCAGCCGGTCGCGTTGTTGTTGTGCGGCTTGCACTTCACGGAAGCTGTCGATCACTTCACTCGGCGGGTCGGCCTTGTTGAAGTTGACACGGATCACGTTGATCCCCGCGTTATAGCTGTCCAGCGTGCCTTGCACCGCCCCGCGTAATTCCGAGGCAATCATGCCGCGGTCACGGTTGAGGATCGGCGCCAGTTGCGAACGGGCGATGATATCGCGCATCGCGGATTCGGACACCGCACGGATGGATTCCTGCGGATCGGCAAGGTTGAACAGATACTGTGCCGGATCGGAGATATTCCACACCACCTGAAACTCGATATCGACGATATTCTGGTCGCCGGTCAGCATCAGGCCGGTGTCGTCGCTGCCCAAGGTGCCCATGCCGATATCGACCGTCTGTTCACGGGTGACCGGCACGATCTCGTGGGTCACAACAGGCCAAGGCGCGAAGTTCAGGCCCGGCATGCCGGTGGAGCTGTATTTGCCGAATGTCAGCTCGACGGAGCGTTCATCCTGCTGAACGGTGTAGAAAGATGACCACACCCATAAAATTGCAGCGCCCGCCACGGCCAGACCAGCGATCAGACCAACGCCGGGGCCATTGCCGCCGCCTGCTGGTCCACCCGGTCCGGTGGGACGCTTGCCACCACGCCCGCCCATAAGCACGCGCAATTGTTCAGAGCCCTTCTTCATGAACTCTTCGATCTCGGGGATACCCTGCTCGTTGCCGGGGCCACGTTGTCCGGGACGCTTGTCGGACCCGCGCGGCTTGTCGCCGTCGTCGTCACCGCCCGTTCCCCAGGGACCTGAATTGCTCATTGATCTCCTCACCTTTATTTGAAGCTTTAATGGGACTTGGGCAGGGAACCCGCGTTTTTCAACCCGCGTTACCTCCCGTTTCGCCATTCTTTGGAAAAATCACTCTGTTCGAACCGGTGCCTTCATCGTTACCAGTTCTTCGGCCATCGTCGGATGGACCGCGCAGGTCGCATCGAACTGCGCCTTGGTGGCCCCCATCTTCATCGCGATCGCGACCATCTGGATCATTTCGCCCGCATCGGGCCCTACGATATGGCAGCCCTTGACGATCTGTGTCGCCTTGTCGACGACCAGTTTGAAAAATACCGGATCGGGATTGCCCGCAAAGGCCGATTTCATCGGTTTGAAGCTGGAGACATAGACCTCAACAGGGCCTTCGGCGCGGGCCTCGTCCTCGGTCTGGCCGCAGGTGCCGAACTCCGGCTGGGTGAAAACGGCCGAGGCAACCATCGTGTGATCCATCGTCCACGGCTTGTTGCCAAACACCGTATCCGCGAAAGCGTTGCCCTCGCGGATGGCCACAGGTGTCAGCTGGATGCGGTCGGTCACATCGCCCACTGCATAGATGGAGGGGATGTTGGTTTGCGACCAGTCATCCACCTCGATCTCGCCGCGCAGGCCCAGCTTGACCCCCGCCGCCTCAAGGCCCAGACCATCGGTTGTGGGCACACGACCTGTGGCATAAAGCACTTTGTCATAGACCTCGTCGCGCAGGTCAGACGCATGGATGTGGTAGCTGTCGCCCTGACGGTCGATTTTATCGATCACGATGCCGGTGCGGATCTTGATACCGGCGCGCTGCATCTGTTCCACGATCACATCGCGGGCATCGGTATCAAAACTGCGCAGCAATTCGGAGCGGTTGAAGATTGTGACATCCACCCCCAGACCGTTCATGATGCAGGCGAATTCGCACGCGATATAGCCGCCGCCCACGATCAGCATCCGCTTGGGCAGGGTCTCAAGGTGGAAGATGTCGTTGGAGGTCAGCACATGTTCGCAGCCCTCGAAATCGGGCACGAAGGGCTTGCCGCCCACAGCCACCAGAATGTGTTTGGCCGATTTGACAGTGCCATCGGCCAGTTTGACCTCGTGGGGGCCGGCCACGGTCGCGCGACAATCGTGGATTTCAACACCCGCGCTGGTCTGGCCCTTGCGATAAAGCCCTTCGAGCCGGTCGAGTTCGGCCTCAAGCCGTGTGCGAAACGCGGTCCAGTCAAAGCGGCCGACTTCGCCATCCCATCCGTAGGCACGTGCCTCCTCCATCGCGGCAGGAAACCCCGAGGCGTAGACCATCAGCTTTTTAGGCACGCAGCCGCGAATGACACAGGTCCCGCCCATACGGTATTCTTCGGCCAGTGCGACCTTGGCACCATGACCGGCTGCGATACGCGCGGCGCGCACACCGCCCGACCCGCCGCCGATAACAAAGAGGTCGTAATCGAATGCACTCATAATCGTCTCCGTCTGTCTCGCGCGGGTAAGGATAGACCATACCTTGCGGGCATTGGCCAGAGCCGGCCGAAGGTTGCGGCGCGCCCGCGAAAAGGGGCGCGCGCGCCCCGACCGGTGCGGCGCGCGCGTGTCTTGCATTTAGCCCAAGGGCGTGAACACTGCGGTGTCGCCGCTGAAATCCAGTTGCTCGCGGGTTACACGTCCATCATTGCCGTCGCGAATTTCGATCTTGCCGTTTACGTCACCGATCACGACCGTATCGCAGATATCGATGAACAGGCCGTTTTCAACCACCCCTGCGATCTGGTTGAGTGCGATGGCCAGCGCCCGCGCATCACCGATTTTATTGAGGTGGCAGTCCACGATAAAATTGCCCTCATCGGTGCGGTAGGCCACATCATCTTGCATCCGCAGCGTTGTCTGGCGGCCCAACACATCCATCCCGCCCAGCAATTCCTCGATCTGGTTGCGGCTTGACTGCCAACCGAAAGGGATCACCTCGACAGGCAGCGGAAATGTGCCCAAGTGGCTCACCTCTTTGGCCGCATCCGTAATCACCACCATCCGGTTCGAAGCGGTGGCAACGATCTTTTCTTGCAAAAGCGCGCCGCCGCCCCCCTTGATCAGATTGAGATCGGCATCGAATTCATCTGCCCCGTCAATTGTCAGATCCAGAAATTTCGCCTCTTCGAGCGTGATCAGCGGAATATCGAGGCTGCGCGCCAGATCGGCGGTGCGGGTGGATGTGGGCACACCCACGACCGTGATCCCCTCGCGCCGGATACGTTCGCCCAGACAGCGCACCATCCACGCGGCGGTGGAGCCGGTGCCAAGGCCGACCCGCATCCCGTCTTCAATGAAATCAACGGCGCGACGCGCGGCGGCGAATTTGGCTTTTTCAATTGGGGAAAGCTCGGCGGACATCAGGGCGCTCCTGTCAGGTCAATTCGGTTTTCTTATATCAAAGCCCCGTCTGCTGGCGAGCGGAAAAGCCCCCGGACGTGCCGGTGTATGGGGGCAAACCACCAGATCCCGTGCGCACGGACAAAGACGGTTGCTGCCACGACACAAAGGCAGGCCGGTGCGCCTGTTGTGGCGCGGCACTGCCGGCGTTGTGCACCACACGCCCCGATTGGGGCGGACACCGGACGTGTCGGCAAAGACCATGTCGGCAAAGACCATGCAGAAGGAAAGGCGGGCAGGGCCGCTGATTGCGATGCCGCGGGCCTTGCCTTGGGAGGCCAAGGGACCCGCGTGTTCGGGCGGGCCCCTTGGTAAGACGATCGCACGCGACGCTTGAGACATGTGCACATGGCGCGCCCGCCCGCACCGCCATACAAACGCGGACAGGGCCGGACAGGGCGCCTGCCACGGCGTAAACGTCGGCCCGCGCGCTGGGATTTAAAGGGCGCGCCAGCCGATATCGGTCCGCCAAAACCCCTCGGGCCAGTCGATCTGCTCGATCATTGCATAGGCCCTGTCATGGGCCTCTTGCAAGCTCGCGCCCCGTGCCGTCACGTTCAAAACGCGCCCGCCGGTCGCGGTGATCTGCCCGTCTTTGGCTGTGGTGCCGGCGTGAAACACCACTTGCTGGCTGTTTTCCTCGATCATATCCAGCCCGCCGATAACGGTGCCCTTTTCATAGCTTCCGGGATATCCTTTGGCTGCCATGACCACACTGATCGCATGATCGTCCGCCCATTGCGGTTGCACATCGCCAAGACGTCCCTCGGCACAGGCCATAAGCAGATCGAGTACTTGCGCGCCCAGCCGCAGCATCAGCGCCTGACATTCCGGATCACCAAAGCGCACATTGTATTCCACCAGCCGCGGCTGGCCGTTCTGGATCATCAGCCCGGCATAAAGTACGCCTTGGAACGGGGTGCCACGGCGGGCCATTTCCGCAATCGTCGGGCGGACGATTTCATCAAGCGCCTTTTGCTCGACCTGCGCATTCAGGATGGGGGCGGGTGAATAGGCCCCCATGCCGCCGGTGTTGGGGCCGGTATCCCCATTGCCCACACGTTTATGATCCTGCGCGCCGCCGATCACGGCGATATCGGTGCCATCGGACAGGATAAAGAGCGAGGCTTCCTCGCCCTCCATAAACTCTTCGATCACGACTTCCGCGCCCGCCGCGCCAAAGGCGCCCGCGAAAATCTCGTCAAGCCCGTCAAGCGCCTCTTGCAAGGTCAGTGCCACAATCACGCCTTTGCCTGCGGCCAGACCATCGGCCTTGATCACGATGGGCGCGCCTTGGGCGGTCACGTAATCGCGTGCAGGACCGGCTTGGGTAAAGCGGGCATAGGCGGCAGTGGGCGCATCACACGCATCGCATACCGCCTTGGTGAACGCTTTCGAGGCTTCGAGCTGGGCGGCCTGCGCGGAGGGGCCGAAGGTCAGATATCCTTGCGCGCGCAGGGCATCGGCAACGCCAGCGGCCAAAGGGGCTTCGGGGCCGATCACCACGAAATCGATCGCCTGCTGCTGACACAGTTCCAAAACCGCATGTTTGTCACATGGATCAATGGCTGCGCATTCCGCAATCGCGGCAATCCCCGCATTGCCCGGGGCTACAATCAACCGGTCGCATTTCGGGTTTTGTTTGATCGCCCAAGCCAACGCATGTTCGCGCCCGCCGCTGCCCAGCACCAGAATGTTCATAGCCGCTCCTTTTGGCCCCGCATTTGCGCGTTCTTCTACGGGCTCGGCATGGGTCTGGCAAGTCGGGCAACCGTCTATGGCACACGATGCCTCGGGCGGTGTGATGCAAACGGGTGTGATCATCGGGCAGGGCAAGGGGGCCGGTTTTACGGGGCGGGCGTCCCTGAGCGGCGGCGGGCCCAGCTTGTGCGCAGCGATCGGGCGATCGGGCGATCGGCATAGGGCCGCACCCTGAGGATGTGCCAACGCGATTGCAGGCGCGACCGGCCTGTCCGCCCGTGCCAGTTCCGGCGTCGAACACATGAAGCGGGCCTCCCGAACGGTTCGGGGATTGCACACGCGCGCCAGATCGCGGAATGTGGCGGCATGGATTTGTTTGAAGATGATGGCCCCGCGCAGGGCGGCAATGCGCATGATTATACCGTCTCGGAGCTTTCCGGCGCGGTCAAACGCGTGGTCGAAGGCGAGTTCGGCCGGATCCGTGTGCGCGGCGAGGTGGGGCGCGTCTCCATGCCGCGCTCGGGGCATCTGTATTTCGATCTGAAAGACGACCGTTCCGTTGTATCGGCGATCAGCTGGAAGGGGCAGGTTTCGCGCATGCAGATCCGTCCCGAAGAGGGGATGGAAGTTATCGCCACCGGCAAGATGACCACGTTTCCGGGGCAATCGAAATACCAGCTGATTGTGGATCATGTGGAGCCTGCGGGCGCGGGCGCGCTGATGGCAATGCTTGAGGCCCGCCGCAAGGCGCTGGAGGCAGAGGGGCTGTTTGCCCCCGAGCGCAAGCAGCCGCTGCCGTGGTTGCCGCAGGTGATCGGTGTGATCACATCGCCATCGGGGGCGGTCATCCGCGATATCCTGCACCGGCTCCGCGACCGTTTCCCGCGCCATGTGCTGATCTGGCCCGTGGCCGTTCAGGGGCAGGCGTGCGCCCCCGATGTGGCCCGCGCCATTCGCGGGTTTAACGCCCTTGGCCCGAACGGGCCTGTGCCGCGCCCCGATCTGTTGATTGTGGCGCGGGGTGGTGGCTCGATCGAGGATCTGTGGGGGTTCAACGAGGAGGCGGTCGTACGCGCCGCCGCCGAAAGCCGGATTCCGCTGATCTCGGCTGTGGGCCATGAAACGGACACGACATTGATCGATCACGCCGCCGACAGACGTGCGCCCACGCCCACGGCTGCGGCGGAAATGGCGGTGCCTGTGCGCGCCGAACTGGCCATCTGGCTGCGCGAATCCGCCGCCCGCATGGACCGCGCCAGCCGCGCGCGCCTGGAACAACACCGCGTGCGCCATGCCGATCTGAGCCGCGCCTTGGGCCGGCCCGAGGCCATTCTGGCCCCCGCGCGCCAGCGGTTCGATCTGTGGGCCGAACGTCTTGATCCCGCGCTGCGCGGGGTCACCTTGCGCAATCGCGCCGATTTTGCGCGGCTTGAAGCGCGCCTGTCGCCCGGCCTTTTACGGCGCGCGATCGCCGAGCAGGTCCGGCGGCTTGAGGGCTTGGGCGCGCGCCTTGATGCCGCGCGAACACGCAATGTGGATGCCGCGCGCCGCCGCAATGCAGAAGGGCGCACACAGCTGTCCGCCCTTGGCGTGCGTATGACAGAGGCGCAAACGCGGCGCATGGCGCAGCTGGCCGAACGGCTGGAGCGGATGGACCGTATGCGCCAGACACTGGGGTATAAGGAAACACTGCGCCGTGGCTATGTTGTGGTGCGCGACGGCGATGGTGTGGTGACGCGTGCGGCACAGGCGACATCGGCCACCGCGCTGGAGGTGGAATTCCACGATGGCCGGATTTCCGTGACACCCGACGGGCGCACCCCGCAGGGCGGGCCGTCAGGGGGTGCCGACGGCCGCACGGCGACCAAGGCAAAAACGGCTGCAAAACCCCGCCCCGCGAAGGCAGGTAAATCAGATCCGGCGTCCAAAGACGGCCCCGTTCAGGGCAGCCTGTTCTGAACGGGGCCACCTCGGTGTGGGGCGTCCGCACCCGATCATACGGACGCTTCGCACGGGTCGGGCACCGGGTCAGGAGGGCCAGATAACAGCCCTATGCACCGGATATACCGCCTGTCGTGCATGGCGCCTTGAGAGGGCGGTCATCACACGCCGACCTCGGGGCCCGGGCACAGCAGCGGCTCTGGGCTTTCTTGCAGCGAAATCAGAGGCGGGCCGCCGCTGCCGTCCATAAACTGCGCTTTGAGCCCTGCGGGCGTGTCGTAGAATTTCCAGCATTGCAGGCCATTTTCATCCCTGTAGTCAAAGCAGATCTGCTCGCCTTTTGCGAACCATTTGCCTTCCTTGCACGCGCCTTCGGCAAAGGCCCACAAGACCCGCCGCCCCGGCAGATACTGCTCAACCCCGTAAGGCCGCCCGCCTGCGGAATAGGTGATGGTCTGGCCGGTTGTGCGGGCCGCGAACCCTTCTGCATCAAGAGGCGTGGCCGCCGGTGTCGATTGCGGGGCAGGCGGAACGGGGGACATGTCCTGATCGGCTGGGCGGTCTTCGGCCTGCGCCACAGCGGCGCACAGGCCGAAAGCACAGGCGAAGACAACAGATTTCAGATGCATGGAAGAACCTCCGCTGGATGGGACGCGGTCCGGGTTATGCGGGCCGCTCTTTCTTCTACCAAAGGACAGTTTGTCCGGTGCCGCAATAGGGCAATCGGCAATGGCGGTGTGCTCTGACGTGAATAGGCTCCATATCACGCCCGTAGGCATACGGGTGCGCGCACAAGCACATTGCCGCTCGGGGAAAGGGGCGGGCAATAGTAAGGGGCTTTGGCAGGTGTATGTGGTGCCCAAGCCAGTCATTTCTGGCGTCCGGCACGGCTATCGGCCCGATGGCAGGTGAAAAACGCGCGGCTACAGCCATGCGAGGCTCTTCCATCATCGGTCCGGATTGATTAGGTGGAGTATAAGCAAAAAGGGATCGATATGTCGTTTTTCAAAAAGCTCAAAGCCCGTATGACGCGGTCGTCTTCGAAGCTCGAAGAGGGGCTGGAGGATCTGGTCGCCGAAGGGGCAGACCGCGCCGCTTCTGCACAACCCGATCCAGCGCCAGACACGATCCCGGCGCCGCATGACGCGACCGAGGCCCCGCGCGAGGAGGCCACACCATCGTCGGACACGGACGACATGCCCGCGGTTCCCGAGGTCGAGCAGCCCCCTGCGGTGGAACCCGAGCCCGAACCTTTGGCACCTCCTGCGCCGAAAACCGCGCCTGATCCTGCGCCACGGCCCGAGGCATCAACCACGCCGGAAATCGCACCCGAGCCGGAGCCCGCGCCACACTCCGCGCCAGCCGCAAAGATCGTGCCGGAACCGGAGGAGGCTCCCGCCCGTCCGGGATTTTTCGGGCGTCTGATCGGTGGCGGACTGCGCGACGACAGCCCCCGCCGCGTGCTGGATGACGCGTTCCTTGAAAGCCTTGAGGAGCTGCTGATTGCCTCTGATATGGGGGTCGAGACATCTTTGCGCGTGTCCGCCAACCTCGCCGAAGGACGCATGGGGCGCAAATTGTCCGTCAACCAGATCAAATCGGCCTTGGCCGAGGAGGTTGCGCGGATCATGGAGCCGGTGGCAAAGCCGATGCCGATCTATAGCAAGCGTCCGCAGGTCGTGCTTGTTGTGGGGGTGAACGGTTCTGGCAAAACCACCACCATCGGTAAGCTTGCCTCGCAGTTCAAGGCGGCAGGTAAAACGGTGATCGTGGCGGCGGGTGATACCTTCCGTGCCGCAGCGGTGGAGCAGCTGAAGGTGTGGGGCGAGCGGGCAGATGTGCCGGTTCTGACCGCGCCAGAAGGGTCCGATCCGGCCAGCCTTGCCTTCGATGCGATGACCCGTGCCGAGGCCGAAGGCGCCGATCTGTTGATGATCGACACCGCAGGGCGTTTGCAAAACCGCGCCGATCTGATGGAGGAACTGGCCAAGATCGTCAGGGTCATTCGTAAAAAAGACCCGGAGGCCCCCCATAATACGCTGCTGGTGCTGGATGCGACGACGGGTCAGAATGCCCTCAATCAGGTTGAAACTTTCCAGAAGCTGGCAAATGTTACGGGTCTGGTTATGACCAAACTGGATGGCACGGCCAAGGGTGGGGTGCTTGTGGCACTGGCCGACCGTTTCGGCCTGCCGATCCATGCAATCGGTGTGGGTGAACAGATCGACGATCTGGCCCCCTTCGATCCGCAGGATTTTGCCCGTGCGCTTGTGGGGCTGGAGGATCGCTAAGCCGCTTTGCGGTGGTTGGGGGCGGGGCACCAGGCCACCCAGCAAAAAACATGTGTTCCATCCCCGCGCTTTTGCGAAGGGTTTTGGGCGCAGGTTTCCTTTATGTCCGATCAGCGGGCCACGACGCGGCGGGGCCGTGCAAGACATCTGGATCAATCTGCGCACCAGCACCGCTTCGTAATTTTGGGGCCCGTTCTTGTTCGGCTTGAGCTTTTGGATCTGTGCGTCTCGATCCTGTGAGAGGGGCTGCCGCCCCGCCCGATTGACCCTTTTCAGGAGCTGCTCGCGATGAGCCACTATCTTGTATCGCTGGAGGGCACAGAGCTTGGCGGCACCGTTGCAATGGGGCTGGCCTTGTTGGCGGCGCTGTTGCATGCGCTTTTCGGCGCGCTGCAAAAGGGCCGACACGATCCGTGGATCAGCCGCGCTGCGATTGACGGATGTTATGGTGTGATCGCCTTGCCGTTTGTGGTCTTTGTCGTGCCGTTCCCCGAGCCGCATATGTGGCCCATTTTCGCTGGCGCGTTTTTCATTCACGCGGGCTATAAAATCGCACAGGCCATGACCTATACCCGGGGGGCCTATACGGTGGTCTATCCGGTCGTGCGCGGCACGGGGCCGTTTTTTGCGGTGATTGCAGCCGGCTTCATCTTTGGCGAGCGGTTCAGCTTGGGACAGTGGATGGGTGTTGCGGTGCTTTTGTCGGGCATCTACGGGCTTGCGATTTATAACTTGCGCACAATTACCCTGAACAGGGATACCATGGTACCTGCGCTGGCGATGGCGGTGCTGACGGGGGGCTTTGTCGCGGCCTACACAACCTATGACGCCTATGGCATTCGCGCCACCGCTGACCCTTTCACATTTCTGGCGTGGTTCTTTCTGATCGATGCGTGGCTGATGCCGGTGCTGACCGTCAGGCGCTGGACACAGCTGCCCAAAGCAGAGGTGCGGCCCCTTCTTATGCGGGGGGTGCTCGGTGCGGTGGTGGCGTTTTTCTCGTTCGGGGCGGTTATGCTGGCCACGCGGATCGACAAGGTGGGCGAGGCCGCGGTTTTGCGCGAAACCTCCACGGTTTTTGCGGCCCTGATCGGCTGGCTGGTTCTGGGCGAAAAGGTCGGCTGGTGGCGCGGCGCGCTGATGGCGCTGATCGCGCTCGGGGCCGTGATCGTGGAATTTGCCGGACGCTGACACGCCTGACGTTGACACAGCCGTGAGAGCGGGGATGCACGCCAAGGCGTGACTTTACCTTCCATCTGCGGCACAAGAACATGCACACCAAGTCATGAGGATAGCTATGGCGGAACGTAAAATCAGCCCGGCATTGAAATTCGGTCTCGAATTCGGGCCGGTTTTGGCGTTTTTCATCGCCTATATCAAACTCAAGGATCAAACCTATCTGATCCACGGGACGGAATACGGCGGATTTGTTCTGGCCACAGCCGGGTTTATCCCGCTTCTGGTCATCACCACGCTTATCTTGTGGCGACTGACGGGGCGATTGGCGCCGATGCAGATCGCAACGCTGGTTTTGGTGGTGGTGTTTGGCGGCCTGTCGGTCTGGCTGAATGATCCACGGTTTTTCAAAATGAAAGTCACGCTGATTTATCTGCTGTTTGCAGGTATACTTGGGTTGGGGCTGGCGCTTGGCAAACCGTGGCTGCAGCTGGTGCTGGCAGAAAACCTGCCGATGCGCCATGAGGGATGGGTGATCCTGACCAAGCGGCTGGCTTTGTTCTTTCTGGCGCTGGCGGTCGCAAACGAGGTGGTCTGGCGGACAATGTCCGAACAGACATGGGTCAATTTCAAGACCTTCGGACTGACGATTTTGATGTTTGTGTTCCTGATGGCGCAAAGCGGATTGTTCAAACGCTACGGGATCGATCAGACACCCGAACCTGAAGATCGTGCCGACTGATCGCCCACGTCGCCTGTGCCCTTGGCCATGCGAGCAAACCTCCGGCCCATTGACCGGATGACGGGGGGGCGTTATCGCAGTGCTGCCGGGGCCGTACGCGGCCTTGCAGGATTGCCACCGCAGGAGGGAAGAATGGCTGACGAATGGAATACCCGCACGAAGCTTGTCCATGAAGGCATCCGTCGCAGCCAGTATGGCGAAATGGCAGAGGCGCTGTTTCTGACACAAGGGTTTGTGTATCCGTCAGCAGAAACCGCCGAACAACGCTTTGTGCAAAGCGGTCCGGACGAGTTTATTTATGCCCGTTACGGCAACCCCACCACGCGGATGTTCGAAGACCGGATCGCAGCGATCGAGGGCACGCAAGATGCCTTTGCCTGTGCATCTGGTATGGCGGCAATCAATGCGGCACTCAGCTGTCAGCTGAAGGCTGGTGACCATGTTATCGCCGCGCGCCAGATGTTCGGTTCGTGCCTTTATGTGCTGCAGATCCTGCAAGGTTTCGGGGTCGAGGTCACCCTGATCGACGGGACTATTCTGGACGAATGGCAGGGCGCGTTACAGCCCAACACCAAGCTGTGTTTCTTTGAATCGGTCTCCAACCCCGGGCTGGAAGTGATTGACGTCAAGGGCGTGGCGGATATCGCCCATGCCGCGGGCGCGAAGCTGGTTGTCGATAATGTCTTTGCCTCGCCGATCTTTTCCAAGGCGGTGGAGCTGGGGGCGGATATCATCGTTTATTCGACCACCAAACATATCGATGGCGGGGGGCGTGCCTTGGGCGGTGTGGTTTGCGGGGATCGCGACTTTATCCGTGGCCCGCTTGAAAGCTATGTAAAACACACCGGCGGCGCGATGAGCCCGTATCACGCATGGATCATGTTGTCGGGGATGCAAACGCTGGACCTGCGGGTGCGTGCGCAGGCCGAGAATGCGGCCAAAGTGGCCCGCGCTGTTGAAGGCCATCCCGCTTTGTCGCGCACCACGTACCCCGGCTTGCCGAGCCATCCGCAGCATGATCTGGCGATGGCGCAGATGGGGTCGGGCGGCACAATGGTGGCGCTGGAGCTTCAGGGTGGCAAAGATTCTGCATTCAAATTCCTGAATGCACTTGAAATTATCAAGATTTCGAACAACTTGGGCGACGCTAAATCTATCGCCACGCATCCGGCCACGACAACGCATAAAAGCCTGACCGAAGACGAGCGCGCCCTGATCAAGATCACACCCGGTATGGTGCGTGTGTCGATGGGGATCGAGGACGGTGACGATCTGGTTGCGGATATCATGCGCGGATTGGATGCAGCACGCGGCTGAGGGGTGTTGAGCGCCTCTATATTTGAACAACACGCCTCCAGCTAAATGTCGGCGTTCAGTGGAAAGGAACCTTCTATGAACGTGAACCGTCGGATTGACGCCAATATCGAAGATGCACGCGCAGCTTTGCAAACCCTGCAAGACTGGGCGCGCACGGTTACGCCAGAGGAAGTTGCCGCCCTTGATCCCGCGATTGCGAGGCTTCTGCCAGAGCGGGACCTGCCCAACTATCCCGATATGGCCCGCCAGTATGATGCCGATTTCAAACCGGACGCGGCCTACAAAGCCACCATGCCGGATTTGCAAAATGGTCCGTCTTCGCTGATCGTCGGGGCCAAGACACGCATCGGCCATGTCGGGATTTCGAATTTCCGCCTGCCGATCCGGTTTCGGAGCCAAGACGGTGGTACGCAGGATCTTGAAGCGTCGATCACAGGCACCGTCAGCCTTGAGGCAGAGCAAAAAGGCATCAACATGAGCCGCATCATGCGGTCTTTCTATCGCCATGCGGAAACGGCGTTTTCGTTTGAGGTGATGGAAGGTGTGTTGGATGATTACAAAGCCGATCTGGGCAGTCTGGACGCCCGTCTGGCAATGTCGTTTTCCTATCCGGTCAAGCGGGAGTCGTTGCGCTCCGGCCTGATGGGATGGCAATATTATGACCTGACGCTTGAGATGATCGAACATCAGGAACAGCGTCTGAAGATTGTCCATCTTGATTATGTCTACAGTTCGACCTGCCCGTGCTCGCTTGAATTGTCCGAACATGCCCGCAGCCAACGTGGACGCCTTGCAACACCGCATTCGCAGCGCTCAGTGGCGCGTATTTCCGTGGTCACGCAGGGCGATGACGTGCTGTGGTTCGAGGATCTTCTAAACATCGCACGCAAACAGATCGTGACGGAAACCCAAGTGATGGTGAAACGCGAGGACGAACAAGCGTTTGCCGAACTTAACGCGGCCAATCCGATTTTTGTAGAAGATGCTGTGCGCGCCCTTGCCAAGGGCCTGCAAGACGAACCCCGCATCGGGGATTACAGGGTGGTTGCCAGCCACCAAGAAAGCCTTCACAGCCATGATGCAGTGGCGATTTTGCACGAGGGCAAAACCTTTGCCAGCGAGAGTTTGGACCCCGGGCTTTTTGCTAGCCTGATCCATCGCGGCTAGGTCCTACCGTTGCAGGATAATTGCAAGATGACGGGGGCACTGTTCGGCAGTGCCCCCCTTTTTTCTATGTTTGATATCTGCTAAATAAAGAACATCTGTGGAACATCTTGCCTGTGTGGGCCGGATGTGATGGGCGAGGAAATGGCATGACCGGTTTTGATGAAGATGACGCTTTTGAAGGGGCTGTCAGCCTTTCGCATCAGGCCATGGCAGCCCGCCCGACGCCGTATCTGGACGGCTTGAATCCGTCGCAGCGCGAAGCGGTCGAGGCGCTTGACGGCCCTGTGTTGATGCTGGCCGGTGCTGGTACCGGCAAAACCAAGGCCCTGACGTGTCGAATCGCGCATTTGATGAACACAAATCGCGCGCGTCCGAACGAGATTTTGTCGGTGACCTTTACCAACAAAGCAGCCCGCGAGATGAAAAACCGCATCGGCACGCTGTTGGGCGGGGCGATTGAGGGGATGCCGTGGCTTGGCACGTTCCATTCGGTCTGCGTGAAGCTGCTGCGCCGCCATGCCGAGCTGGTCGGTCTGAAATCCAGCTTCACCATTCTGGATACAGATGATCAGATCCGTTTGCTCAAACAGCTGATCGTGGCTGCAAATATGGATGAAAAGCGCTGGCCCGCGCGGCAGCTGGCGGGGTTGATCGACGGCTGGAAAAATAAGGCCCTGACGCCTGAGAAGGTCAGCGGCGGAGATACGGCTGCGTTCGACAATCGTGGCAGTGAATTATACGCCCAGTACCAGGCCCGCCTGCGCGCCCTTAACGCCGTCGATTTCGGTGATCTGCTGCTGCATATGGTTACGATTTTCCAGACCCATCCCGATGTGTTGTCCCAATATCAGCGCTGGTTCAAATATATTTTGGTGGACGAATATCAAGATACCAACGTGGCCCAATATATGTGGCTGCGCCTTCTGGCCCAAGGCCATCGCAATATCTGCTGTGTGGGCGATGATGATCAGTCCATCTACGGCTGGCGCGGGGCCGAGGTGGGCAATATCTTGCGTTTCGAGCGTGATTTTCCCGGCGCGAAAGTCGTGCGGCTGGAGCAGAACTATCGCTCGACCGAGCATATCCTTGCCGCAGCATCGGGCCTGATCCAAGGCAACGAGGGGCGGCTGGGCAAAACGCTGTGGACGGCGGTCGAGGGCGGTGAAAAGCTGCGCCTGATCGGCCATTGGGATGGCGAGGAAGAGGCACGCTGGATTGGCGAGGAGATCGAGGCGCTTAGCCGTGGCACCCGCGGGATGAAACCGTTCGATTTGAACGCGCAGGCGATTTTGGTACGCGCAAGCCATCAGATGCGCGCGTTCGAGGACCGGTTCCTGACCATCGGCATGCCCTACCGTGTCATTGGCGGGCCGCGGTTTTATGAACGTTTGGAGATACGTGACGCCATGGCCTATTTCCGGCTGGCCATCACGCCGGAAGATGATTTGGCCTTCGAGCGGGTGATCAACCAGCCCAAGCGCGGGCTTGGCAACAAAGCGCAGCAAAACATCCAGATCACGGCGCGTGAGAACGGGGTCTGCCTTCTCGACGGGGCGCGTATCTTGCTACAACAGGGCGGAATTTCCGGCAAAGGGGCAGGACAGCTCCGGCAGTTTGTCGCGAATGTCGACCGCTGGCACGATGTGATCATGGATGCCTCGCCCGCCACGGCGCAAAGCCCGGCGGGTGACGAGGATGATCTGTTCGAAGTGTTGGAAGATGCCGTGCCGCCCGCACATGATCATGCCCATCTGCGGCTGGCCGAAGAGATTCTGGAGGATTCGGGCTATGTTGCGATGTGGCAAAACGACAAGACACCAGAGGCCCCTGGGCGGCTGGAAAACCTCAAGGAGTTGATCAAGGCGTTGGAGCAGTTCGAAAACCTGCAAGGGTTTTTGGAGCATGTTGCGCTGATTATGGACAACGAATCTAAAGAGGAAGACGCCAAGGTTACCTTGATGACCCTTCATGGTGCTAAGGGGCTGGAATTTCCGGTGGTCTTTTTGCCCGGATGGGAAGATGGCCTGTTTCCAAGCCAGCGTTCGATGGACGAATCGGGTCTCAAGGGCCTCGAGGAAGAGCGCCGCTTGGGATATGTTGGGATCACCCGCGCCGAAGATGTCTGCTATGTGTCATTTGCGGGCAACCGGCGGGTGTATGGCCAGTGGCAAAGCCAGTTCCCCTCACGTTTTATCGATGAATTGCCGCCGTCCCATGTCGAGGTTCTCACCCCGCCCGGGCTGAACGGTGGCGGCTACGGCATGCAAACACTCGGCAGCCAGATCGATGATCGCGTCGCAAAGGCCGATGTGTATAATTCCCCTGGCTGGCGGCGTCTGCAATCGCGCGGGACACAGCCACAAACGCCAAAAACACCCAATGGAATCAAACCTGATACGATCGAGTTTGACGTGGGTGAGCGGGTTTTCCACAAGAAATTCGGCTATGGCCACGTCGCCGGACAGGACGGCGACAAACTGGTTGTCGATTTTGAAAAGGGCGGCGGGCAGAAAAAACTGATTGCGGCCTATGTGGTCGCGGCCGAAGAGGCGGGCGATGTGCCGTTCTAGGCCATTGTGCAAGGTTGCCGGGCCGGTGTGATACCAAAGGCCCGGTGCGCGCGTCCTGTTGCGATCAGAGTGATTTGAACAGATCTGTCAGGCGCTTGGCCTCGCCATCAAGCCCCCAGGGCGGGTTGATCACGAACATGCCCGATCCGATCATGCCATGGCCTGTGCGTGCCGGCGGGAATCGCACCTCGTGTGACAGGGCTTGTGGAAATGCCCCCATCAGGCGTGCGACCATACCTGCCTGCGCGCGATTTTCCAAAATCGGATACCACAAAGCGACCACCCCCACATTCCAGCGCGTGCTCAGCTTTTCCAGCAACTTCGGTATCTGCGTGTAGTCGGTTTTCACTTCCCATGCAGGATCGATCATCATCAATCCGCGGCGCGGGGTTGGAGGCGTCATTGAGATCGCCATCTCCAGCCCGTCATGTTGATGCAGGCGGGCATGACGCTTCATCAGCGGAAACAGGGCCTCATATTCCTGCGGGTGCAATTCGCAAAGCTGCATACTGTCCATATCGCGCAGAAGGCTGGCGGCAATCATCGGCGATCCCGGATATGATTGCGCTCCGTGCGCTGCGCGCGTTTTTGCCAATGCGCGGGCATAAGGATGATCTTCGTCGAACCAGTTGCGCAGGGTGGCGCGTAAAATGCCTTGGGCGGCTTCACCGGTTTTGGCTGATTCCTCCCCATCAAGGAAATACAATCCTCGCCCTGCGTGGGTTTCAAGGTAACTTAGCGGCTTATCCTTGCGCGTCAGATAGTCAATCATGACCGACAGCAGCGCATGTTTATGCACATCTGCCAGATTTCCGGCGTGATAGGCGTGTTGATATGACAACATTGGACAGGTCTCCTTTGCAGCCGGTGATGCCGACGCATCCCCTCTGACGCAAGCCCGCAATCGGTCAAGCACCCGCAAGACGCACAGTATCGGCAAAGTTTTTCAAAAGGCTGGGATTTTGACAATAAAAAACGGCGATGCCCAGGGAGGAGGAGGACATCGCCGTCTTTTTGACGCAGATCCAGGGAGGAGGAGAGGATCCGCGAAATGTCGGCACACCTCGCTTAAGGGAGGAGGAGAAAGGCGCGCCTATAGCCGGTCCCTCAGGGAGGAGGAGAGAGGTCCCGGTATTCCAAAATGGCGGCACCCTCAGGGAGGAGGAGAGAGGGCGCCGCCGAAACGATCGGTCCAGGGAGGAGGAGAGGACCTTTCGTAACCTTACATGGGTGTTTGCACCCAAATTTCATCCCCCGTCGCAGGGAAAAAGTGCGGCGACCCCAGGGAGGAGGAGGGGGCCGCCGACTTTTTGCAACGATGACCTCTGGGAGGAGGAGTGAGATCACCGTATCGACGTCCGGCAGATTAGGGCCGGTATAATTGACGACGTTCCAGGGAGGAGGAGAAACGCCGCCGCATTTCCAAGACTTAGGGAGGAGGAGAAGTCTTGGAAAGTAAACTCTTATTTACCGTAGGCGGCTTCTGCAGCCACGCGGGTGATGACCGAGCGGCTCAGGCCGAGGTCGTTCAGTTCGCGGTTCGACAGCTGGCGCAGCTCGTTCAGCGTTTGGTTGTACACTTTACGGCGCGCGATTGCGTCTTTGATTGCTGCGAAGAAACCATTGCCTTGGCGAGCGATTTGAATGTCATGCGTCATAGCCATGTCAGATATCCTTCAGTTCGTGCTTTTCATCAGTGCGGAGCGTTTTTTCTCCGTCGTTGACGCTAACATGACGTGTATGCTGCGTTTGCACAACGTCCATGGGAACAAGCCCGACATGCGGAAACTGCATAACATTTATTGACCCATTCTCCCCCGGATTCTGTTCATTTCTTGCTTGGGCATCGTTATGGTGCGCTCAAACTCGGTTTCTGGGCAATTTTGTGCGACAAATTGGCCACAGAAAATCGGTTTCGACCTTAGGAGGATGCATGAGTTTAACCAAAGAGACCGTTTTGGACGCCGTAAGTCGGGTCGCGTTGCCCGGTGGTGGCAACGCGGTGGGCCGAAAATTGATTCACGCTTTGGCTGTGGATTCGGGAATCGTCCGTTTCGTGCTGGAAGGTGCAGACCAATCCGAACTGGAGCAGGCCCGCCCTGCGCTTGAGCAGGCGGTCAACGCGCTCGCAGGGGTGAAAAGCCTGTCAATCGTCATTCCCTCCGGCCCGCCAAAGGGGATGGGGGCGCCCAAGGCCCCGCAAATCGGCGGCCATCCCAAAAAACAGTCCGGGCCGCTGCCGGTGCCGGGCGTGAAGCATGTGATCGCCGTGGCGTCTGGCAAGGGAGGGGTCGGCAAGTCTACCGTGGCCACCAATCTGGCCGTGGCGATGGCGCGTGCTGGCAAATCGGTGGGGCTGCTTGATGCCGATATCCACGGCCCGTCTATTCCCAAAATGATGGGGGTGAGCAAACGCCCTGCCTCACCCGACGGGCAGACAATCATTCCATTGCGTGCCCACGGGGTCACCTTGATGTCGATCGGCTTCATGCTGAAAGAAGACGAGGCCGTGATCTGGCGCGGGCCGATGCTGATGGGCGCTTTGCAGCAGATGCTGGGGCAGGTGAAATGGGATGAATACGGTCCGCTGGATGTGTTGGTGATCGATCTGCCGCCAGGGACCGGTGATGTGCAACTGTCATTGTGCCAGAAAACCGAACTGGACGGCGCATTGATCGTATCCACCCCGCAGGACGTGGCGTTGATTGATGCACGCAAGGCAATTGATATGTTCGCACGCCTGAAGGCGCCGGTGCTGGGCCTGATCGAAAACATGTCCACCTATATCTGTCCGCAATGCGGCCATGAGGCGCATCTGTTCGGCAATGGCGGGGTAGAGGCCGAAGCCACCCGTTTGGGCGCGCCATTCCTTGGTTCGCTGCCGCTCAATCTGGAGGTGCGTCTGGCAGGGGATGGCGGCACGCCGATTGCGGCCCAAGACACGCCGGTCGCGGCACCCTATCATGCGCTGGCGGCAGGGGTGATCGCGGCGCATCTGGCCTAGGGTCACAGGGCGCGCAATCACGACAGTTATAATCGTTGAATTTATATACGGGCCGGACGGACAGTCCGGCCCGTATACAATTGTGGCCCCATGTCGGGCAAAGGCCAGAGCCCACCCCGTAACGGGTCGGCGGTCTTTTCTGCCGATGATCCGCGCGGGGAGGCGGAATGCGGGGCGTTGGCCGCTGCGTCAACTTGCTCAATGCGTGTTCGATGCGTCACGGTTATGGGATTTTACGGGAAAAAGCGCGTTGTGAGACTCGTCAAAGGGAATTGAGGGGAATAAGTCCTGAGACGTTCCATCACGGACGGTCACAGTTTCGTGTATGCCGCGAATGCCTGTATTTTAGGGCTGGACTAGTGTCTTTCGCGTCACGTTTTCTTCCCTGCCGTCCGAGTCGCTCGACGCAAATGGAAAAAAACCGCTTATCTATATGTAGATGATAGTCTTTAGGAATACTCTATATATTGAGTCTATGTTTTTGGTTTGTTCTTATTTTATGAATGATTGCAGTTTGTTACAGCGACGAGTTAAGAGAACGTTCACCAAAAATAGGTTGCCTCCCGTGAATTCCCGTGGCATCCCTTAGACATCGAGAAGGCGGGAACAACGAGGCATAAAGACCTCACGGCGAAAAGAGCAGTTTCATACAGGCGCCCCCTTCCGAAAAATGAGATCCGGCGCGCGAGCGAGCAGACATCCCCCAGGTGGCGCGCGCAGTCGGACCCCCCAGAGATGGGAACGAGGGCGGCGGATCGGGCAGTGGCAGCAGCTCGATCCGCCGTTTTCACATTCAGGCCTCGGCCTGAACAGAACTGGGCTCTTACTTCCTGCAGGCAATGTGGCCTTCGGGACAGATGAAAGGGTTCGCGAGTGGCGGGCATGTTCATAGGCGAATACACCTTCAAGGTGGACAGCAAGGGGCGCATGTCGATCCCCTCGTTGTTTCGTCAAGAGCTTGCCGACGGCGATGCGCGCCGGCCCAATGCAGACCGTCCGCGGATGGTCATTGTGTATGGTGCCGATAACCAGAAGATGCTGCAGGTTTATACACAAGAGGCGTTCGAGGCACTGGCTGCCGATATCGCGGCCCTGCCGCGCGGTTCCAAAAATCGGGTTATCTTGCAACGGCTGGTTCTTTCCAAATCCCAACCGCTAGAGATCGATCCCGACGGCCGTATGGTCTTGCCCGCCTTCCTGCGCGACAAGATCGGCCTTGAAAAAGAAGCGTATTTCGCTGGCGTCGGCGAAACATTTGAAATCTGGAAACCCGAGACCTTCCAAGATGCCGATGCCGCATCGGTGGAAGGCTGGGTCGAAGAGCTGGGCGATGATTTCGACCCGCTCTCCTTGTTAGGAAACTGAACGATGAGCGCACCGGGCCGCCCACATATTCCTGTGCTGCTGGCACCCTTGCTGCGTGCTGTCGCGCCAGTGGGCGGCACTTGGATTGACGGTACATTCGGCGCTGGCGGCTATAGTCGCGGGCTTTTGGAGGCAGGCGCCGAGCGTGTGATCGGCATCGACCGCGATCCGGCGGTGTTCGAGATGGCCGAAGACTGGCGGGGTGACTACGGCGACCGTCTGGAACTGGTCGAGGCCACGTTTGCACAGATGGCCGATTATGCGGGCGACGGCGTCGATGGTGTTGTGCTTGATCTTGGTGTCAGCTCCATGCAGCTCGATCAGGCCGAGCGCGGGTTTTCTTTTATGAAAGACGGCCCGCTTGATATGCGCATGTCGCAAGAAGGCCCCTCTGCCGCCGATCTGGTCAATACGCTGGAAGAAGACGAGATCGCAGATATTTTGTTCCATTACGGCGAAGAACGCGCCTCGCGCCGGATCGCGCGCAACATTGTGCGCAAACGGGCCGAACAGCCGTTCGAGACTACGCGGGAGCTTGTGGCCGTGATCGAACGTGCCCTGCCACGCCCTAAACCCGGCCAAAGCCATCCGGCCACGCGCAGCTTTCAAGGCCTGCGGATCGCGGTCAATGACGAATTCGGTCAACTGATCGAGGGGTTGGAGGCGGCCGAGCGCGCGCTTAAACCCGGCGGGCAGCTGGCTGTGGTCAGCTTCCATTCACTAGAGGATCGTGTGGTCAAACGGTTCTTTCAGGCACGTTCCGGTGGCGGCGGGCAGGGCTCGCGCTATGCGCCGGTGGTGAAATCCGAAACACCGGGATTTGACAAGCCATCCAAGGCAATCCCGCCCGATCAGGCGGAGCTGGACGAAAACCCGCGTTCGCGTTCGTCGAAATTACGCGTGGCTGTGCGCACCGATGCGCCCGCCGCCCCCGCCGACCGCCAGATACTGGGCCTTCCCGCACTGGCTCTTGATACAGATGACACTCAGAAGACGCAGAGACGGAGAAACAGATGAGGTCTATGATCTATCTTGCCACGGCCCTGTGTGTGTTGGGCCTTGCCTTTTGGGCCTACCGCGTGAATTACGACACACAAAGCAAGCGTGATGATCTGCGCACGCTCGAACGCGAGATCGCTTCGTTGCAAGAAGGGTTGGGTGTATTGAAGGCCGAATGGGCCTATCTCAACCGTCCCGACCGCTTGCGCGAGCTGGTCAATCTGAACTTTACCGATCTGGGATTGATGCCGTTGCAATCGACGCAGTTCGCGACGCCTGCGCAAATTCCGTTTCCCCCCCCGCCCGGTGTGACCCCGCAGGAGGAGGATGCCGAGCGCGTGGACGTGTTGGCATCCAACGACAGGGGACTGTAATGATCCGCACGCCGCTTCGGCCCTTGGCCCGCATTCTGGATGCCCGCGCCAAAGGCGAGAATCCCGACCAGATCGAGCGCGAGAATATCCGCATTCGCAGCGAAGCCACGCGCGACCGGCAACGTGCGCGCGCCGAGGGGCGGCTGTTGTTGATGGGGCTGTTGTTTGTGGGGGCGTTCACGGTTGTGGGCCTGCGCATGGGCACGCTTGCCGCATCCGAGCCGGTGGAGCCGCGCATGGCCGTGGCCAGCAAGATCCATGCCCAACGCGCCGATATTACAGACCGCGAGGGCCGTGTTCTGGCAACCAATCTGGTGACGCATGCGCTTTATGCGCAGCCGCCGATGATGGTGGATCCGGTTGGTACCGTGAACAAGCTGATAAAGGTGTTTCCCGATCTCGATCACGACCGTCTGATGAAAGATTTCACAGGCGGGCGCAAATTTGTGTGGATCAAGAAAAAGATCAGCCCCGAGCAGATGCAGGCCGTGCATGATATCGGCGAGCCGGGTCTTTTGTTCGGACCACGCGAGATGCGGCTTTATCCCAATGGCAGGCTGGCGGCTCATATCCTGGGGGGCACGCGGTTCGGAGCTGAAGGGGTGTCTTCCGCCGAGATCCTTGGTGTGGCGGGCGTCGAGAAGCAGTTCGACACTTGGCTGCGCGATCCCGAAAACGAGGGCGCACCGCTCAAACTCTCGATTGATATGAGTGTTCAGGCTGCGCTGGAGGAAATTCTTGACGGTGGCATGAAGCTGATGAACGCCAAAGGGGCGACGGCGGTGATCATGGAGGCCCATACCGGCCAGATCGTCGCTATGGCGAGCCTGCCCGATTTCGATCCCAACAAACGCCCTCGTCCGATGGTGACAGGCGATGCCTCCGACAGCCCGCTTTTCAACCGCGCGGTGCAGGGGCTTTACGAACTGGGCTCGACGTTCAAGATTTTTGCCGTGGCGCAGGCGCTGGAGATGGGGCTGGTCACGCCCACGACGATGGTCAACAGCCAAAGCCCGATGCGCGTCGGGCGCTTCCGTATCCGCGACTTCCACAACTACGGGGCGCGGCTGTCGGTGACGGATGTCATCATGCATAGCTCCAACGTGGGCACGGCCCATATCGTGAACATGTTCGGCCCCGCCGCCCAGAAAGACTTTCTGGGAAAACTCGGTTTTCTCAAGCCCACGTCAGTGGAGTTGATCGAGGCCGAAACAGGCAAGCCGCAACTGCCACCCCGATGGGGCGATGTCAGTGCGATGACCATCGGTTACGGCCACGGGATCGCGGCAAGCCCGCTGCATCTGGCCGCGGCCTATGCCACGATTGCCAATGGCGGTGTGCGGGTTGAACCTACGCTTCTGGCGGGGGTGAACAAGGGCAACGGTCCGCGTGTGATGCGCGATGATGTGGCCCGTAAGGCGCTGGCGATGATGCGTGTGGTCGTAACGCGCGGCACGGCTTCGTTCGGGGATGTGAAGGGCTACGAGGTCGGCGGTAAAACCGGATCGGCCGATAAGGTCAAGCCCACCGGCGGCTATTACAAAGACAAGGTTATCGCGACATTCGCCGGTGTTTTCCCGATTTCCGACCCGAAATATGTGATCGTGCTGACGCTGGACGAGCCATCGGACAATTCGGGCAATATTCCGCGCCGTACAGCCGGCTGGACGGCGGTGCCCGTGGCCGCCGAAGTGATCCGCCGTACCGCCCCGCTGTTGGGACTGCGTCCGCATGCGCCCGCGATGACGATGGCCGGAATTTCACTGGCAGGTAAGGAATAATCCTGCGGCGCGGCTGGGCGTGCGGGGGGAGCGTGTGACGGCGTGCACAGGACGCGCTTGCGTCCACGTCCTATTATGCGGGCCGAATGCGTGGCGGGGCTTTCGCTTGTGGCATTTGTGTGGCGATTGCTCGCCTGCGACCGCCGCGCTGCGTTGACCTTTTGCCTTGGTGCGCGATAAATGGGCGCGCGACCATAACCGGAGACCGAGACATGTCGACATCTGCGCCGGAGATCGCGCTCAGCGCATTGGGACTGACGGCGATGGCCGGTCCGGATATACCGGTTACCGGGCTGTCTGTGGACAGCCGTCAGGTGCGGCCGGGGCATCTGTTTGCAGCCCTTGGTGGAACCAAGACCCATGGCGCCGAATTTGTGCCTGCCGCTCTTGAGCGCGGCGCAAAAGCCATCCTGACCGACCGCGATGGCGCGCATTTGTGCCAAAGCGCGGTTGCTAAGGCCGGTGCGGCCCTTGTTGTGGCCGAAGATCCGCGCCAGACGCTGGCCTATGCAGCGGCGTTGTTTTTTGGCCGGCAACCGGCGTCCGTGGTGGCGGTTACCGGCACCAATGGCAAAACGAGCGTGGCCAGCTTTACCCGCCAGATCTGGCAGGTTCTGGGGTATGAGGCGGCCAATATTGGCACGACCGGGGTCGAGGGTGCCTATAGCGCGCCATCCAGCCACACCACGCCGGAACCCATCACCTTGCACCGATTGCTTTGCGATATGGCGCGCGTTGGTGTGACCCATGCTGCGATGGAGGCCTCGTCACACGGGCTGGCGCAGCGGCGTCTGGACGGGGTTCAACTGTCGGCGGCGGCATTTACCAACTTTACCCAAGACCATCTGGATTATCACGCAAACTTCGCGGAATATTTCGCGGCCAAGGCCGGATTGTTCACCCGTGTTCTGCCCGAAGACGGTGTGGCTGTGATCAATACCGATGATCCCAAAGGCGCGGAACTGGCGGATTACGTTCTGGCGCGCGGGCAGTCCCTGATCCGTGTGGGCAAGGCCGAGGGCTGCGATATGCACCTGTTGGGCGAGCGCTTCGATGCCACAGGGCAGGATTTGCGTTTTTCATGGGATGACCGCCCGCACATGGTGCGACTGCCGCTGATTGGCGGATTTCAGGCGATGAATGTGCTGACGGCGGCGGCGCTTTGTATTGCATGCGGCGCCAATCCGCTTGAGGTTGTGCAGGCTTTGCCACATCTTTCCACCGTACGTGGACGGATGCAGCTGGCGGCTACACGTGACAACGGGGCCTCGGTCTTTGTGGATTATGCCCACACCCCCGATGCTGTCTCCACCGCGCTGCAGGCGCTGCGCCCGCATGTGCTGGGGCGGCTTGTGGTCGTGTTGGGCGCAGGCGGGGACCGCGACCGGACCAAACGCCCGTTGATGGGCGAGGCGGCCCGCAAACATGCCGATGTGGTCTTTGTCACCGATGACAATCCGCGCACCGAAGATCCCGCGGCCATTCGCACCGCCGTACTGGATGGGGCTGGCCCCGATGCGATCGAGGTGGGCGACCGGGCCGAGGCGATCTTGCGCGCGATTGACCGGCTGGAGCCGGGAGATGCGCTGTTGATTGCAGGCAAGGGCCATGAAACTGGCCAGATTATCGGAACCGATGTTTATCCGTTTGATGACGCCGAACAGGCGTCGGTCGCGGTGGCTGCGCTGGATGGGAAAATCTGATGACGCTTTGGACTGCGACAGAGATCGCAAGGATTTGTGATGGCACGGCCCAGCACGAGGCCCTGATCAACGGCATTTCGATCGATACGCGCGCGCTTGCGCAGGGCGATCTTTTCGTGGCGCTGACCGCGCAGCGTGATGGCCATGATTTTGTGCGCAGCGCGCTGGATGCGGGGGCAGGGGCGGCCCTGGTCTCGCGCGTGCCCGACGGGTGCGGCCCGCAAGATGCGTTGATTGTGGTTGCTGATGTTCAGGCCGCACTAGAGGCATTGGGCCGTGCAGGGCGGGCGCGCAGCAAGGCGCGTGTGGTGGCCGTCACCGGTTCTGTTGGCAAAACCTCCACCAAGGAGATGCTGCGCTCGGTTCTGGCGAAACAGGGCAAGGTCCATGCCGCCGAGGCCAGTTTCAACAATCACTGGGGGGTGCCGATCACGCTTGCACGCCTGCCCCGGGATGCAGATTTTGCAGTGATCGAGATCGGCATGAACCATCCCGGGGAGATTGCCCCCCTGGCCCGCATGGCCCGCCCGCATATCGCGTTGATTACCACGGTCGCGCCGGCGCATCTGGAGGCCTTCGACAATCTGGCAGGCATTGCCGATGAGAAGGCTGCGATCTTTTTGGGGCTCGAGCCGGGCGGCACTGCGGTGGTGCCACTGGGGCTGGATGTCTCGGAGCGGTTGCTGACGGCCGCGCGCCACTCCCCCGCGCAAGACATCCTGACCTTCGGTCCGGTGGATGGCGCCGACTTCGCCCTGACACGCGCCCTGATCCAGAACGACACCACTGTGGTGGAGGCCCGCACCGGCGGGCGCGATCTGGTGTTCAAGGTCAATACGCCGGGGCGGCATTTCGGTACCAATGCCTTGGGCGTGTTGGCCGTCACGCAGGCGCTGGGATGCGAGTTGGCGATTGTGGCGATGGATCTGGGGCATTGGGCCCCGCCAGAGGGTCGCGGTGCGCGCCAAAGCGTGCAGATGGATATGGTGGATGCCAGCCAGAGCTTTGATCTTTTTGACGACGCGTTCAATGCCAACCCGACCTCTACGGCTGTCGCGCTCGAGATGCTGGCGGCCCAGACCCCGCATGACGGGGTGGGCCGCGTGAAACGCGGGCGCAGGGTGGCGATCTTGGGTGACATGCTGGAACTGGGGGTGGATGAATATGCGATGCATGCCGCGCTGGCCGATTTGCCATCCATGAAAGAGGTGGACGTGGTCCATCTGGCAGGGCCCAGAATGGCCGCGCTGCGCGATGCGCTCGCGCGTGATAAACGTGGTGAATGGCATGAAAGTGCCAGCGAACTGGCGGCGCGCGCCCGACATCTGATCGATGCGGGCGATATCGTTTTGGTGAAAGGGTCGAAAGGCTCCAAGGTAAGCCTCGTGGTCGAGGCATTAAAGAAACTCGCCCAGCCCGGTGCGGCTTCGGCGATGAAGGAATAAGACTATGCTCTACTGGCTGACGAACCTTTCTGACGGGGGGGATTTTTTCAATCTTTTCCGCTATATTACTTTTCGCGCCGGAGCTGCGTTTTTTACCTCGCTGGTGTTCGGGTTTCTGTTCGGCCCGCCCTTGATCAATGCCTTGCGACGCATTCAGGGCAAGGGCCAGCCGATCCGTGATGACGGCCCCGAAGGGCATTTGTCTAAGGCGGGCACCCCCACGATGGGCGGTCTGCTGATCCTTGCGTCGATTTTCGTGTCCACGCTGGCGTGGGCGCGGCTTGATAACGGCTATATCTGGATCGTTTTGATGGTCACTCTGGGGTATGGCTTGATCGGGTTTGCCGATGACTATGCCAAGGTCTCCAAACAGACCACCGCAGGTGTCAGCGGACGGATGCGCATGACACTGGGGCTTATTCTGGCGGCAATCGCTGGCACTTTGGCGGCATGGATGCATCCGGCAGATCTTTCGGGACAGCTTGCGATGCCGATCTTCAAGAATGTGCTTTTGAACCTTGGTATCCTGTTTGTGCCGTTCTCTATGGTGGTCATCGTGGGGGCGGCAAATGCGGTCAACCTGACCGATGGTCTGGACGGGCTGGCGATTATGCCGGTGATGATTGCAGCCGGCACATTGGGTGCGATTGCCTACATTGTCGGGCGTGTCGATTTCACCGATTACCTAGAGGTTCACTATGTTCCGGGCACCGGCGAAATTCTTGTATTTACGTCGGCGCTGATCGGGGGCGGTTTGGGATTTTTGTGGTATAACGCGCCGCCTGCGGCGGTGTTTATGGGCGATACCGGCTCGCTTGCGCTGGGGGGGGCAATCGGTGCGATTGCGGTGTGCACCAAGCACGAAATCGTTCTGGCGATTGTCGGCGGGTTGTTCGTGGTCGAAGCGATGTCGGTGATCATTCAGGTGGTTTATTTCAAGCAGACCGGCAAGCGTGTATTCCTGATGGCCCCGATCCATCACCATTTTGAGAAAAAGGGATGGGCGGAATCACAGATTGTCATCCGGTTCTGGATTATCTCGCTGATTTTGGCATTGATCGGTCTGGCCACACTGAAGCTGCGTTAAGGCGCGGTGTATCGCGGGCGCTGGCCGGTGTGTTGCTGGCCGGTGCGATACAGGCCGGTGTGATACAGGCGGATGTGATGCTGGCGGATGTCCAGTTTAGAATGCGTCCGGCCGCATATGATATTTGAATGAAAGAGGGTGCAGATGATACCGGTTCAGGGCGTTGAGGGGCAAAAGATCGCGGTGTTGGGGCTGGGCCGTTCGGGGCTTGCGACAGCGGCCGCCCTGCAGGCAGGCGGCGCACAGCCGCTGTGCTGGGACGATAGCCCGGAGGGGCGTGATCGCGCGCACGCGCAGGGCTTTGGTTGCGTCGACCTGATGCAGACGGGCGCGTTCGACGATGTGTCGCTGCTCGTCGTCTCGCCCGGTATTCCGCATCTTTATCCCAAGCCTAATCCGGTGATTGCACATGCGATGGCCCAAGGCGTGCCTGTGGACAATGATATCGGGCTATTCTTCCGGTCATGGGCCGTGGCCGACTGGGACCGGTTTGACGCAATGCCCAAAACGATTTGTGTCACCGGCTCTAACGGCAAATCCACCACAACCGCGCTGATCCACCATATCCTGACCCAATGCGGCAGACCCGCACAGATGGCGGGCAATATCGGGCGTGGCGTACTGGATATCGATCCGCCCGAGGATGGCGAGGTCGTGGTGTTGGAGCTGTCAAGCTATCAGACAGATCTGGCGCGTGCGCTGACCCCTGATATCGCGGTATTCACCAATCTTACGGCCGATCATCTGGATCGCCATGCCGGTCAGGGCGGGTATTTCGCGGCCAAACGCCGGTTGTTTATCGAAGGCGGGCCGGATCGCGCGGTGATTGGCGTGGACGAGGCAGAAGGGGCCTATCTGGCCAACCAGATCGCGGTCGGACGCGAGGACGACAGGTTGATCCGTGTGTCGGCGGCACGCAAGCTGGGCGACTGGGGCTGGTCTGTTTTCGCACGCAAGGGGTTTTTGGCGGAATGGCGCAAGGGGCGGCAGGTGGCATCGATTGATCTGCGCGGTATTCAGGGGCTTCCGGGCGCGCATAATCACCAAAATGCATGTGCGGCCTATGGCGCCGTACGTGCGCTTGGTCTTTCGCCCAAAGATATCGAACGCGCGTTCCACAGCTTTGCAGGCTTGCCACACCGCAGCCAGACGATTGCGGAAAAAGCAGGGGTGCGCTGGGTCAACGATTCCAAGGCCACCAATGTGGACAGCGCGGCCAAGGCGCTGGTGGCATTTGAAAACATCCGCTGGATTGCGGGTGGGCTTGGCAAGGAGGGGGGCGTAAGCGCGCTGCGCGACCAGTTGAACCATGTCCGCAAGGCCTATTTCATCGGCCATTCCGCGCGGGATTTCGCGATTGAACTCGCCGGGCTGGACCATGAGATCTGCGAGACGATGGACGCGGCCGTGGCGGCCTGCGCGCGGGACGCCGCGGCGGGTGATACCGTGCTGTTGGCACCGGCTGCGGCCAGTTTCGATCAATATCCGAATTTCGAAAAACGCGGTGATCATTTCGCGGCGCTTGTCGCGGATCTTCCGCAGTAGGGAGATCCGGCAAAGAGGCGGCAGGGGGGCTACCACAGCCCCTGTGCCGTCTCCTTCAGCACTTGGGCCGAACGTTCCATCGCGCGGGTCTCGGACGGATCGAGTTCGGGCATAAGCGTGGCCACCGCCCCCTCGGCCCCGATCACACGCGGCAGGGACAGGGCGACATCTTCCACCCCCATCACATCGCCCATCTGGATCGAGGTTGTCAAAACAGCGCGCTGGTCATCACTGATTGCGCGCACGATCCGCGAAAGCCCCGCCCCGATCCCGAACCATGTGGCCCCTTTTCCGGCGATGATTTTATAGGCCGCGCGGCGCACGCCTGTATCGATTGTCTCGCGGACCTGATCTGTCAACGGCACATCCAGTTGCGCGGCCGCACTTGACAGGGCTTCGGATCCGACCCGCGCCGAGGACCAGCATAACACCTCGGAATCGCCATGTTCGCCCAGCACATAGGCATGCACCGATTGCGATGCGACGCCCAGATGCTGTGCAATCAGCCAGCGCAACCGCGCGGTATCCAGTATTGTCCCGGAACCGATTACGCGATGCGGGGGCAGGCCGGCTGCTTTCTGGGCGACCTGCGTCATGATGTCGACAGGGTTCGAGGCCACGAGCAAGATCGCCTCGGGTGCATGGCGGCGCACCTGTTCGATGACTTGGGTAAAGATATCGGCGTTTCGCGCCAGCAGCGACAGACGGCTTTCGCCGGGTTTCTGGGCGACGCCTGCGGCAAGAATGACCACGCCTGCACCGGCAAGCGCTGCATAGCTGCCCGCATTCACACGACAGCCACCGGCAAACGGCACGGCATGCGCGATATCTTCGGCCTGTGCGACCGCTAATGCGGCGTTGTGATCCACCAGCACCAGCTCGCTTGCCCCGCCTTGTAGCGCAATGGCATATCCGGCGGCAGACCCGACCATACCCGTACCGACAATTCCAACCTTCATAGAAAACACACCTCACAGCTTCGGGAGCGCAGGTCCAACGCTACGCGAAAATCAAGAGCTTTCCAGCGTTTTGCATTTGAAATGCAAAACACACGCATTTGCGCCACAGTTTTCCTAGCCTTTGCACGTGAAGTGTTCTACGGTTGGTGCAGACCCGGAAAACGGGCTTTTTTGAGGCAGTACGGCAGTAACAGCCCATGACAGAAATGGTCTTTGGCACCGCGCCTGCGCGCGCTGGTGAACCTATTCTTCCACGCTGGTGGCGCACATTGGATAAATGGGCGTTGTCATGCATTTTAATGCTCTTCGCCATCGGCATGTTGCTGGGGCTGGCCGCATCCGTTCCGTTGGCAGAGAAAAACGGGCTGGAGGCGTTTTACTACGTCAAACGGCAGCTTTTCTTTGGTGGCACGGGGCTTGTGGTGATGCTTCTGGTGTCCATGATGTCGCCCACACAGGTGCGCCGTCTGGGTGTTTTGGGATTTTTCATCACATTCGCCGCGATCCTTGCCCTGCCGGTCATCGGGACCGATTTCGGCAAAGGGGCGGTGCGCTGGATCTCGTTCGGCTTTGCCTCTGTCCAGCCATCTGAATTCCTCAAGCCCACCTTTATCATCATCGTCGGCTGGTTCATGGCCGCCGCACATGAAGTGTCCGGCCCTCCGGGGCGGTTCTATTCCTTTGTGCTGGCGGTGATTATCGTCATCCTGCTCGCGTTGCAGCCGGATTTCGGTCAGGCCTCTCTGGTCCTGTTCTCGTGGATGGTGATGTATTTCGTGGGCGGTGCGCCGATCACTTTGCTGATCTCGATTGCGGGTATGACGGCTTTGGGCGGTTTGACCGCCTATAACACATCAGAGCATTTCGCGCGCCGGATCGACGGTTTCCTGTCGGCCGATATCGACCCGCGCACCCAGATCGGATATGCGACCAACGCAATTCAGGAGGGCGGCTTTTTCGGTGTGGGCGTGGGTGAGGGTACCGTAAAATGGTCGCTGCCCGATGCGCATACCGATTTTATCATCGCTGTCGCGGCAGAGGAATACGGTTTGATCCTCGTTTTGATCATCATCGCGCTTTATGCGACAGTGGTCATGCGCTCCATGCTGCGCCTGATGCGCGAACGCGATCCGTTCATCCGGCTTGCGGGATGCGGGCTTGCGGCGGCCTTCGGCGTTCAGGCCTTCATCAACATGGGGGTTGCGGTACGACTTTTGCCAGCCAAAGGCATGACATTGCCTTTCGTCAGCTATGGCGGTTCGTCCATTATCGCGTCCGGCATTGCAGTGGGGATGCTTCTGGCCCTCACACGGAGCCGTCCGCAGGGGCAAATCTCCGACCTTTTGACACGCCAAAAAAATTCATAAAGGGCTGACATGTCACATAAATCGGCGCCCCTTCTGTTGATCGCAGCCGGGGGCACAGGCGGGCATATGTTTCCCGCGCAGGCCTTGGCCGAAGAAATGGTCCGTCGCGGGTGGCGGGTCAAGCTGTCGACGGATGCGCGGGGCGCGCGTTATGCCGGTGGTTTTCCGCATGTCGTCCAGATCGAGCAGGTCAGCTCTGCCACGTTCGCGCGCGGCGGAGCGATGGCCAAGCTGATGGCCCCTCTCAAGATTTTGGGCGGCATCTCGTCTGCGGTGATGCGCAATATGCGTGATCGCCCGCGCGCAGTGGTGGGGTTTGGCGGGTATCCGACAATCCCTGCGCTGGCCTCGGCGCTGGTGCTGGGGGTGCCGCGCGCCATTCACGAACAAAACGGTATCATGGGGCGGGTGAACCGCAAGTTTGCCCACCGCGTTCAGGCATTTGCCTGTGGCACATGGCCCACGGATCTGCCGGCGGGCGTGCAAGGCACCCACACCGGTAATCCGGTGCGCGCCGCGGTCCTTAGCCGCCATGGCGCTGCCTATAATGTGCCGGGTGACTATCCGATGTCGGTTCTGGTCATGGGCGGATCGCAGGGCGCGCGGATTTTATCCGATAAGGTGCCGGCGGCGCTGTCCAGCCTGTCTGACGGGTTGCGGCGCAATCTGCGAGTGGCCCATCAGGCCCGACCCGAAGATGTCGAGCGGGTGAGCGCGGCCTATGAGGCCGCAGGCATTCCCGCAGAGGTCAGGCCGTTTTTCGACGATGTGCCGCGCCGCCTGTGCGAGGCGCAGCTGGTGATATCACGCGCGGGGGCCTCTTCAGTGGCCGATATCTCGGTTGTGGGGCGTCCCGCGATCCTGATCCCGTTTGCCGCCGCCGCAGGCGATCACCAGAGCGCCAATGCGCGCGGCCTGTCACAGGCAGGCGGCGCGATTGTTATCCCCGAATCCCAGCTGTCGACCGAAACACTTGCCCGTCAGGTGTCTTTGGTACTGGAAAACCCCGACGGCGCGCAGGACATGGCGCGCGCCAGTTTGCAATATGGTGTACCCGACGCGACAGAGCGTCTGGTGGCCATCGTAGAAGATCTGACAGGAGACGCGCAATGAACGCCACCAAACTTCCCGGCGAGCTTGGCCCGATCCATTTTGTTGGCATGGGCGGCATCGGTATGTCGGGCATCGCCGAGGTGTTACTGACCCAAGGTTTCGTGGTGCAGGGGTCTGATGCCCGTGCCTCCAAGATCACCGACCGGTTGCAGGAACTGGGGGCCGAATTTTTTGAAGGCCAACGCGCGGAAAATCTGGGCAATGCCGAGGTTGTGGTGATTTCTTCTGCGATCAAGCCCGGCAATCCGGAACTGGAGGAGGCGCGCCGTAAAGGCCTGCCGGTGGTGCGGCGTGCAGAGATGCTGGCCGAGTTGATGCGCCTTCGCTCCAACATCGCGATCGGTGGCACACATGGCAAAACCACGACCACAACCATGGTGGCCACGTTGCTTGATCACGGCAATTTCGATCCCACTGTGATCAACGGCGGGGTGATCCATGCGTATGGCTCCAACGCGCGTGCGGGCGAGGGCGAATGGATGGTGGTCGAGGCGGACGAATCCGACGGGTCGTTCAACCGTCTGCCTGCCACAATCGCCATCGTGACCAATATCGACCCCGAGCATATGGAGCACTGGGGCGACTTCGATGCCCTTCGCAAAGGGTTTTATGATTTTGTCTCCAACATTCCGTTCTACGGTCTGGCGGTGTGCTGCACCGACCATCCGGAAGTGCAGACCCTTGTGGGCAAGCTGAGCGACCGGCGGGTGAAAACATTCGGGTTCAACGCGCAAGCCGATGTGCGCGCGGTCAACCTGCATTACGAACGCGGCAACGCGCATTTCGACATCGCGCTGCAGGGCGAGCTGGACGAGGACGGTCGTCCTGTGATGATCGCCGATTGCACGTTACCGATGCCGGGCGACCATAACGTCTCGAACGCGCTGGCGGCTGTCGCTGTAGCCCGTCATCTGGGCATGAAGCGCACCGAAATCCGCGAGGCGCTGGCGCAGTTCAGGGGCGTAAACCGCCGCTTTACCAAAGTTGCAGAAGTGCTGGGCGGCGTCGCGATCATCGACGATTACGGTCACCATCCGGTAGAAATTGCAGCCGTTCTGAAAGCGGCGCGTCAGGCGGTGTCCGGCACGGCTGGGGCGCGGGTGATCGCGGTGCACCAGCCACACCGGTTCTCGCGGCTGCATTCGTTATTTGATGATTTCTGCACCTGTTTCAACGAGGCCGATGTGGTGGCGATTGCCGAGGTCTATGGCGCAGGCGAAGACCCGATCGAGGGCGCCTCGCGCGATGATCTGGTGGCCGGTCTGATCCAGCACGGGCACCGTCATGCGCGTGCGATCCTGTCGCAGGAGGATCTGGCCCGTCTGGTCAAGGAACAGGCCCGTCCTGGTGATATCGTGGTGTGCTTGGGGGCAGGGACGATCTCGACATGGGCCAACGCCTTGCCCGAGCAGCTTGAAAAACTAACCTGACCACACGACCTCGCCCTTTGGTGGGCTGCATCCATCGCGGTGTGCGTCTATCTGACGGATCTGCCCGGCGCGTGCGTCACGTCGGGCAGATCGTTATTTGATCGATCCCCTGATGTTCCAGCCTGTGGAGGTGAGCCATGCCCTTTTCTATTTTATGCGCATGTCTGTGGGCTGTCTGTGCGGTGCTGGCGGCGCTTGGCCCATATCGGTTTCACAATCGCGGTGCGTGGGGGCTGATTTCATGCGGCGTGCCGATACTGGGCTGGGTCACCTTGGAGAACGGCCCGTTTGCAGGGATTGCGGTACTGGTTGCAGGGGTCGGGGTGCTGCTGTGGCCGGTGCGGCATCTGCTGCGCACGATGCGCGGGGAACAGCCACAGCCACAGGACTGATCTTGCCGCTGTCTGTGCGGCCCGCTAGGAAGAGACCATGACTGACCAACCGCTTTTGACCGATTACACTCCGCGCGGCACGCTGACCCGCAATCGCGCCCTGTCCGATCTGACATGGCTGCGTGTGGGCGGGCCTGCAGACTGGCTGTTCCAGCCCGCCGATCCCGAAGATCTGGCTGCATTTCTGGCGGCCCTGCCGCGCGATATCGCCGTTTTTGCCATGGGGGTCGGGTCCAACCTGATCGTGCGCGATGGCGGAGTACGGGCCGTGGTGATTCGGCTGGGGCGCGGGTTCAACACGATCACGGTCGATGGGGGGCGTGTGCATGCGGGCGCCGCCGCGCTTGATGCGCATGTGGCACGCCGTGCCGCCCAGAACGGGGTTGATCTGACGTTTTTACGCACGATCCCGGGCGCGATCGGGGGCGCTGTGCGGATGAACGCGGGGTGTTATGGCAGCTATGTGGCCGACCATCTGCAAGAGGTCGAGGTGATCGCCCGTGACGGCGTCCGGCGCACGATCCCCGCCGCCGATCTGAACCTGCGATACCGCCAAAGCGATCTGCCCGAGGGCTGTGTGATTATCGGGGCGGTTTTTCACGCACAACGCGCCGCGCCAGATGTGCTGGAGGCCAAAATGGCTGATCAGATCGCACGCCGTGATGCCAGCCAGCCCACCAAGGAGCGCAGCGCCGGCTCTACCTTCCGTAATCCTGCAGGCTTCAGTTCGACCGGTCGCGAAGACGATGTCCATGATTTGAAAGCGTGGAAGGTCATTGACGAGGCGGGGATGCGGGGCGCGCGTCTGGGAGGCGCGCAAATGTCTGAAAAACACCCGAATTTCCTGCTTAACGCCAAAGATGCGACCGCTGCCGATCTGGAAGGTTTGGGCGAAGAGGTTCGCAAAAAGGTTTTGCACGCGATGGGAATTTCGCTAGAGTGGGAAATCATGCGGATCGGTGAAAAATAAGCCTGTTGAACAGGTCCAACGCCGGTCGTTTCAAAACAACCAATGAACGGGGTGAACCCCGGCGAGGCAAAATGGCGGGCGAGTCGAGCGGGACACCCCAGCTGGTGGCAGTTCTTATGGGCGGCCCTTCTGCAGAGCGGGAGGTGTCTTTGTCGTCCGGGCGTGAATGCGCGCAGGCACTGCGGCAGGCAGGATATGATGTGATCGAGGTTGATGCTGGCCCCGATCTGTCTGAAGTTCTAACCAAAATGAACCCTGACACGGTCTTCAACGCCTTGCACGGTCGCTGGGGTGAAGACGGCTGCGTTCAGGGCCTTCTCGAATGGTTGAAGCTGCCCTATACGCATTCCGGTGTGCTGGCCTCCGCGATGGCGATGGATAAGACACGCGCGAAAGCGGCCTTCAGGGCAGCGGGGCTGCCGGTGGTCGAAAGTCTTCTGGCCGGTCGCGATGCGGTGCGCCGCGCGCATGTGATGCAGGCGCCCTATGTGGTGAAACCCAATAACGAAGGGTCTTCTGTGGGCGTGTATATCGTGCATGAAAATGCCAACACGCCACCGCAGTTGTCTGACGAAATGCCCGACGTGGTGATGGTGGAAACCTACGCTCCGGGGCGGGAGTTGACCTGTACTGTAATGGGCGAGCGGGCGTTTTGCGTGACAGAAATTATCACCGAAGGGTGGTATGATTACGCTGCGAAATACAATGAGGGCGGATCGCGTCATGTGTGCCCCGCCGATGTGCCCGAAGATATCGTGGCGATCTGTCAGGATTACGCACGCCGTGCGCATGATGCGCTGGGATGTCGGGGCCTGTCGCGCACCGATTTTCGCTGGAACGAGGCGTTGGGCCCTGACGGCGTGATCTTGCTGGAAACCAACACCCAACCCGGCATGACCCCGACCTCGCTTGCGCCCGAACAGGCGCAGCAGGCCGGCATCAGTTTCCCTGATCTGTGCCGGTGGATGGTGGAGGACGCGTCATGCGACCGCTGAGCGCGCCACCGCGCGGCCCCGATGGCAAGCGTTTGAAAAGCGACGCGCCCCGAACGCCGCGGCTGGGTGGAGCCACGTCGACATCCTATCAGGCCAAACAACCGGTGGGCGCAGGCGGTACAAAGGCGGGGCAGGCGACGGGTGCAGGGAAGGCGGCGCGTGCGGGTAAATCCGCCAGTGGTCCGGCTAAAAAAGGCCCCGTTAAGGGGCAGGCCAAAGCGGGGGGCGGCTACGGTTTGCAACCCGGACAGCGCTATGTGCGCCGCTCGTCGCGCAGGCGTGATCCGGCCCCCTCGCGTCTGGCTTTCCGCTTGCAGCGTCTGTGGTTGACGCCGCTGGTGCGCTCGGTCACGCGGATCGGGGTGCCGACCTTTGTCGTTGTGCTGGGATTGGGGGTCTATTTCGGTGACGCCGGGCGGCGTGCAGATATGCTGCAGGTCTATGAGGATCTGAAGACACAAATCCAGAACCGCCCCGAGTTCATGGTCAACTCGATGCAGGTCGAAGGCACCAGCCCCGAGGTGGAGCGCGCGGTCCGCACCATGCTGCCCACGGGTTTGCCGGTGTCTTCGTTCAATATCGATTTAGAAAAATATCGCGACACGATCCTGCGTCTGGATGCAGTGGCGGATGCGCGTGTGATGGTCCGTTCGGGCGGAGTGCTCGAGGTGGTCGTCACCGAACGCGAGCCGGTGATTTTGTGGCGCACGACCACCGGTCTGGAGATGCTCGACAAGTCGGGTCACAGGGTTGCCACCCTGATCGACCGCCAGACACGCGCGGACCTGCCGCTGATCGCCGGACGCGGTGCACAGGATGCCGTGCCGGAGGCGCTGGCGCTATTGAAGGCGGCGGGTCCGATCCTGCCACGCACGCGTGGTCTGATCCGTGTGGGCGAGCGTCGCTGGGACATTGCGCTTGAAGGGGACCAACGTATCCAGCTGCCCGCGCAACATCCCGTGGCCGCGGTGGAGCGGCTGTTAGCGATGGACACGGCAGAGGATGTTCTTTCGCGCGATTTTACACGTATCGATCTGCGCAACCAGGATCGTCCGACAATCCGTTTATCTGGTCAGGCACTGGATACCTATAACGAAACCGTTCAGCATTATTGAGGCCCGAACCATATGACCGACCTGTACCAAGCCCAGCGAGCGATGCGCAACATGCGCAAGGCTGCAATGCAGCGCGGGGTGATTGCGCTATTGGATATCGGCTCATCGAAAATTGCCTGTCTGGTGCTGAAATTCGACGGTCCTGTGGATCTTTCCGATATAGAGGGTGCAGGACCGCTTGCCGGTCAGTCGGCGTTTCGTGTCATCGGGGCGGCAACAACCCGCTCGCGCGGTGTGCGTTTTGGCGAGATTGACGCGATGCCTGAGACCGAGCGGGCCATTCGTACCGCCGTTCAGGCCGCGCAAAAAATGGCCAACACCCGTGTGGATCATGTCATTGTGGGCTTCGCCGGGGCCAGCCCGCGCAGTTACGGTCTGGCGGGCCAGATCGAAATTGCGGGCGATCAGGTCTCCGGTCAGGACGTGGGCCGCGTTCTGGCCGCCTGCGACGTGCCTGATTTCGGGGCCAACCGCGAAGTGCTGCACGCCCATCCGGTGAACTTTGCGCTGGATCACCGCTCGGGTGTTTCTGATCCACGCGGACATGCCGGACGCAAGCTGGCGGTCGATATGCATTTGCTGACGGTGGACGCATTTGCGATCCAGAATATCGTGAATGCCATCCGGCGCTGCGATCTGGAACTGGCCGGTATTGCCAGTTCTGCCTATGTTTCGGGTATCTCCAGCCTTGTGGAGGACGAGCAGGAACTGGGCGCTGCCTGTATCGATATCGGCGGAGGGGCAAGCGGTCTGTCGATCTTTATGAAAAAGCACATGATTTACGCCGATGCCGTGCGGATCGGTGGCGATCATATCACCCGTGATGTGGCCGCAGGGCTGCAAGTGCCGCATGCGGTCGCCGAGCGCTTGAAAACCGTTCACGGCGGGGTTCATGCCACCAGCATGGACGACCGGGAAATGATCGAACTGTCGGGGAATTCGGGCGATTGGGAAAAGGATTCCCGTCAAGTCAGCCGCGCCGAACTGATCGGCATCATCCGTCCGCGTGTCGAAGAGATTTTTGAGGAAATCCGTGCCCGCTTGGATGCCGCAGGGTTTGAACATCTGGCCAGCCAGCAGATCGTTTTGACCGGTGGCACCAGCCAGTTGCCGGGCATCGACGGGATCGCGGCGCGTATTTTGGGCCGTAATGTCCGGCTTGGCCGTCCGCTCAGGGTGCAGGGGCTGCCACAGCAGGCCACGACCACGGGCTTCAGCTCTGTCGTGGGGCTTGCGCTTTTCGCCGCGCATCCGCAAGACGAATGGTGGGATTTCGAGATCCCGGCAGAGCGCCTGAACGGCCGTAGTTTGCGCCGTGCGTTCCGGTGGTTTCGCGAGAACTGGTAGGGCGCGCCACTGCCTGTGACAGGTCACATGCGCACCTTGAAATGCGTGTAAAGACCTGTGCGAATCGTTGACCCGCCATCCCGTTCGGGGGGATGCGCGAAATGCCGCTGACAATTATTTTTCCTAAGCCATATTTTGTGGGTTAACTGTGTTTTTCGCGTGACGCTAAGGCGATTCAAAGTTAGAATTGCCTTAAATCTGTAGAAACCGGCCGGGACAGGGCCGGCCCCAGCAAAAAACAGGCGGACCTCAATGACACTGAATCTCATGATGACCGATCAACAGGACCTGAAGCCGAGGATCACCGTCTTCGGCGTCGGGGGCGCTGGCGGTAACGCGGTCAACAACATGATCGAGCAGGCGCTTGAGGGCGTCGAGTTTGTCGTCGCAAATACTGATGCGCAGGCCTTGCAACAGTCCAAAAGCCAAGGGCGTGTGCAGATGGGGGTAAAGGTTACCGAAGGACTGGGCGCGGGTGCGCGTCCTTCCGTCGGGGCCGCTGCCGCCGAAGAAACGATCGAAGAGATTGTGGACCATCTGGCCGGCGCGCACATGTGCTTCATTACCGCCGGTATGGGCGGTGGCACCGGAACCGGCGCAGCGCCGATCATCGCGCAGGCTGCGCGTGAGCTGGGTGTGCTGACGGTCGGTGTTGTGACCAAACCCTTCCAGTTCGAGGGCTCCAAGCGGATGCGTCAGGCCGAAGAGGGGCTTGAGGCCCTTCAGAAGGTCGTCGATACGCTGATCATCATTCCCAACCAGAACCTGTTCCGTCTGGCCAATGAAAAAACGACCTTTACCGAGGCGTTCTCGATGGCTGATGATGTGCTTTATCAGGGTGTGAAGGGCGTGACCGATCTTATGGTCCGTCCCGGTTTGATCAACCTCGACTTTGCCGATGTGCGTGCCGTGATGGACGAGATGGGCAAGGCGATGATGGGCACAGGCGAGGCCTCCGGCGAGGACCGCGCGGTTCAGGCCGCCGAAAAAGCGATAGCGAACCCGCTGCTTGACGAGATTTCGCTCAAAGGTGCCAAAGGTGTGTTGATCAACATCACCGGCGGTTACGATCTGACCCTGTTCGAACTGGACGAGGCTGCGAACCGGATCCGTGAAGAAGTCGATCCTGACGCGAACATCATCGTGGGCTCTACGCTTGATCCTGATATGGATGGCATGATGCGTGTGTCGGTCGTGGCGACCGGTATCGATGCGCTGGCCCCGCCAGCCGAAATGCCGGTACCGCGTCGTACCCTGGCCGAACCGCTGCGCGACCCGTCGGAGGCCGCTGAAGAAGCGCGCCACGCCGCACCGCAGCCTGAAAGCTATGAGCCGCAGCAGAACTACGGCCACCAGCAGCCGCAGCGTGCGGGGATGCATGCGCGTGCAGCCCAGCCTGCGCCGCAACCGCAACCTGCCCAGCCGCAATCGCGCTATGGTGCGCCGCAGACCCGGACGCCGGCTCAGCAGTCGGCACCGGCTGCTCAATCGCGTCCTGCGCCGCAACAGGCCCAGCCGCGTCAGGCAGAGCGGTCGCAATATGCGCCTCAGCAGCGCCCCGCGCAAACCCGTGCTGATCATCAGACTCCGGCCGAGGATCTGCCGCCGCCAGCCTATCAGCCGCGTCAGGCCCCCGCGCAATCGCTTGAGGCGCCCGAGGATGCATCGGAATATGTGGCGCCCAATCCGCGTCAGCCGGTACAGCCCGGCCAGCCCACGCCGGAGGCGATGGCACGTCTGCAGGCCGCCGTGCACCGCCAGCCCAATCCGCGCCAGCCAATGGCCGCCGACCGTGGGGCCGCGCCGCAAGCACCCGCCGACAAGCCGCGTTTTGGCATCAACTCGCTGATTAACCGGATGACCGGCCATGGGCACGAGGCCGGACAACAGCCGGCCCAGCAGCCCCAGCCCCAGCAGCGCCCCACGCAACAGGCGCAACCGCAGCATCAGCCGCGCCAGCGTGCGGAAGAGTATGACCAAGAGCAGGATCCCGAACAGGACCGGATCGAAATTCCGGCGTTCCTGCGGCGTCAGGCAAATTGAGATTTCGCGCTAAAACTGTCTGAAAATTGTCATATTGAAAAATTTTCAGATCACAAAATTCTAAAGATCAGCCGGAAATTTTCCGGCTGATTTTATTTTGAATCAACGGCTTATCTTAACTGCGGCGATGTTTCGCCCCCATGTTGCGGCAATGTTTCAATCTGTTGCAAAGAGTGAGTTGAGGAATCCGGTCGACCTTCTTAACTGATACTGCGGCGGAACGGTCTCGTGTTTTCAACCGTTGGTCGCAAAGAAGAGAAAGGATTTGATCGTGCAGACGAGCCTTGGAAAATCAGTGAGCTTTGACGGTGTGGGCCTTCATTCTGGCGCCCCTGTCCACTTGCGCCTGATCCCGGCGCCGGCGGATCATGGTATTGTCTTTCGTCGCACCGACGTGGTGGGGGTTGAACCTCTGATCGCCGCCCGGTGGGACAATGTGACCAATGCCCGGCTCTGCACCCTGATCGAAAACGCAGATGGCGTTCAGGTCTCCACCATCGAACATATCATGGCCGCACTCGCCGGGTGCGGCGTGCATAACGTTCTGATCGAGATCGACGGCCCCGAAGTGCCGATCCTTGACGGTTCGTCCGCGCCTTTCGTGATGGGCATGCGCGACGCCGGTCTGCAAGAGGTTGGCGGTCGTCTGCGTGCGCTGCGTATCCGTAAAACGGTGGAAGTGCGTGACGGTCTTGCATGGGCGCGTCTGGTGCCTGCCCGCGGCATGGAAATTGATTTCGATATCGACTTCAGCGATGCGGTGATCGGACATCAGCATAAATCCCTTCGCATGGGCAATGGTGCATTTGTGCGCGAGCTGATGGACAGCCGGACGTTCTGCCGGCGTGCAGATGTCGAGATGATGCAGCAAAACGGGCTGGCTTTGGGCGGGACCTATGAAAACGCAGTGGTGGTAGATGGCGATCAGGTTCTAAGCCCTGGCGGCTTGCGCCACAAAGACGAAGCTGTGCGTCATAAGATGCTGGATGCCTTGGGGGATCTGTTCTTGGCAGGTGGCCCGATCCTTGGCCGTTATATCGGCAATCGCTCCGGCCATGCGATGACGAACAAATTGCTGCGCGCCGTTTTTGCGACCCCCGGGGCGTGGGAGTGGGTCACCTTGAATGCTGAGGAACTCTACAGCCTGCCCGGTGCGGGCGTGTTCCAGCCGGCGCTTGTCGCAGCACAGTAATTCAAGAGCTGCCTCACACAGTCTGTAGGCAGTACAGGGTCTCCCGCTCGAGACATTGTGAAGATACCCCCGTTGGTTTGCCTCGGGGGTATTTGTATTTTTCCAGCGTGGCTTGTATGTGGCGTATGCTGACCTTAAGACACCTTGAGCGAAAGGCGTTTTGCGCCCCCGATTTTTCTGTGTTAAGCAGCGCAGTAGGCGTTCGCCCGAAGGCGAACAAAGATGATATCCCGCCCGTTTGGGGGGTGGCACGAACAGGATAGGGCAAGGCATGATGCGCGGTAAATCTGCGGCTTTACGGGTCGGATGTCTTGTTCTGGTGGCGTCTTTGGCGGCGTGCTCCGGTGAGCGCGACAAGGATGTTCCGCTGGAAAACTTCACAGCAGAACAAATCTACGAGCGTGGCGAGTATGAGCTCGAGGTCGGCAATCCGCGCCGTCCCACAACCGCCTTGCGTTACTTCCAAGAGGTCGAGCGGCTGTATCCCTATTCGGAATGGTCGAAACGGGCGTTGATCATGCAGGCATTCGCGCAGCATCGCGCGAAAAACTACGAAGAGGCACGGTCCTCCGCGCAGCGCTATCTTGATACCTATCCGGGATCGGAAGATGCGCCTTATGCGAAATATCTTCTTGCGCTTAGCTATTACGACCAGATCGACGAAGTCGGCCGCGATCAGGGCCTGACCTATCAGGCGCTTCAGGCGCTGCGCGAAGTGATCGAGCAATATCCAGACAGCGATTATGCCCGTTCGGCGATCCTGAAATTCGATCTGGCATTCGATCACCTTGCGGCCAAGGAAATGGAAATCGGTCGGTACTATTTGAAACGGCGCCACTACACGGCTGCGATCAACCGGTTCCGCGTTGTGGTGGAGCAGTTCCAGACAACGACCCACACGCCAGAGGCCCTGATGCGTCTGACAGAGGCCTATCTGGCGCTCGGTTTGACCGACGAGGCACAGACTGCCGCGGCCATTTTGGGACATAACTTCCAGTCCTCGCCGTTCTATCAGGATGCTTATAACCTTTTGGCGGCTCAGGGACTTGTCCCCGAAAGCAAGGGCGATAACTGGCTATCAACGATTTATCGTCAGGTGATCAAGGGGCAATGGCTCTGATCCGTCTTTGTCCGGAGAGCTTTCATGCTGCGCGCGCTAGAAATTCGCGATATTCTGATTGTCGAGCATACAGAGCTTGATTTTACAGCCGGGTTGAATGTGTTGACCGGTGAAACCGGGGCAGGCAAATCCATTTTGCTGGACTGCCTCGGTTTTGTTCTGGGGTGGCGCGGACGTGCGGAGCTGGTGCGTCAGGGCGCAGAGCAGGGCGAGGTCACGGCTGTATTCGATCTGCCAGCGGCCCATCCCTCCCGCAGCGTGCTGCAAGAAGCAGGTCTGCCTGCGGGCGAGGAACTGATCTTGCGCCGCGTGAACCGCGCAGACGGACGCAAAACAGCTTATGTGAACGACCGCCGTGTATCCGGGGATGTGTTAAGGCGCATTTCCGCATCACTGGTTGAATTGCACGGCCAGCAAGACGATGGCGGCCTTCTGAATGAAAAAGGTCACCTGACCTTGCTGGACGCTTTTGCCGAAGCGCCCGATCTGTGCGCAGATGTGGCGCGCGCGTGGTCGGCACGGTCCATCGCCCGTCGCAGCCTTTCCCAAGCCGAAGAGGCATTGGAGCAGGTGCGCGCCGAGGAGGATTTCCTGCGCCATTCGGTCGAGGAGCTTGACACACTCGCCCCGACCCCGGGCGAGGAGGCAGAGTTGGACACACGCAGGCGCAGCATGCAGCAGGCCGAAAAGATCCGCGCTGATGTGGTGCGCGGTCTGCAGGCGCTCGGTCCTGACGGGGCCGAGGGGATGATGCGTGATGCTGACCGCTGGCTGCAAGGGGCCGCCGACCGCGCCGAAGGGCGGCTTGACCGTCCGCTTGAAATGCTCGAACGCGCCGTGATCGAACTCGCCGAGGCGGCTCAAGGCGTGGAAGAGGCGCTGGATGCCATGAGTTTCGACCCCCATGCGTTGGAAAGCTGCGAGGAGCGGTTATTCGCGATCCGCGCTCTTGCGCGCAAACACGGGATCGCTGCCGACGATCTGGCCGAATTTGCCGACAACCTTCGCCTGCGTCTGCAAGCACTCGACGCGGGAGAGGAGCATCTGGCAGAACTGCGCGCCGCACTTTCGGCCACGGATGCCGATTTTATTCGCAAATCAGAGGCGCTGAGCCGTGTGCGCCAAGACGCGGCAGGGCGTTTGGATCAGGCGATGGCGGCGGAGCTTGCGCCCCTCAAAATGGAGCGGGCCTCGTTCGAAACCCGGATTTCGCGGGCGACGCCAAGTGCATTGGGCATGGATCAGGTCGCCTTCACCGTGGCCACCAACCCCGGTGCCCCCGCCGGACCGCTCAATAAAATCGCCTCTGGTGGGGAGCTGTCGCGCTTTCTTCTGGCGCTCAAGGTCGTGTTGTCGAAAGGGGCCGATGCGTTGGTCATAATCTTTGACGAGATCGACCGCGGTGTGGGGGGGGCCACTGCAGATGCGGTGGGCCGCCGTCTGGCGCGCCTGTCGGCGGACGCACAGGTGCTGGTCGTGACCCACTCGCCGCAGGTGGCCGCGCGCGGTGCGCAGCATTTCCGTGTGCAAAAACGCGTGGTGGACGACATGACCCTGTCGGAGGTTGTCGTGCTCGATCAGACCGAGCGGCGCGACGAAATCGCGCGGATGATTTCGGGTGCCGAGGTAACGGACGCCGCGCGTGCGGCTGCAGCCGAACTGATCGGCACGGCCTGACCCCGCACCATCTGGCCCTTGCTGGCCAGCGCGCCCTCTACTGGCCGTAATAGGCGCAGCATCGCCGGTCACATCCCGTTCGCGCGGCTGTGAGGGATTGCACCGCAAAGCCGGGCTTTTCTGTCCCGCGTCAAAGGCTTAGAACGGCGCTTGAGAAGTGGAGAATGATATGGCTTATGAAGCGGCATTGGCAGCGCTTGCAGCGCGTCTGGGCGAAGGTTTGAGCACAAGCACGGCAGAGCGCGATCTGCACGGCCAGAACGAAACCTGGTTTGCACATGCGCCGCCCGATGCGGTTGCCTGGCCGCGATCGACCCAAGACGTGTCCGATATTCTCGCGATCTGTCATGCCCATGATATGCCGGTAACTGCATGGGGGGCAGGGACCTCGCTCGAGGCGCACGCGGTGCCCGTGCATGGCGGGCTGACACTCGACATGAGCCGGATGAACAAGATCCTCAATATCCACCAGGAGGATATGCAGGTCACGCTCCAGCCCGGCCTCACGCGGGAGGAGCTGAATACCGAACTGCGCACGACGGGGCTGTTTTTCCCGGTTGATCCCGGGGCCAATGCGTCCTTGGGCGGAATGGCCTCGACACGCGCCTCGGGCACCACGACGGTGGGCTATGGTACAATGCGTGACAATGTGATGGCTCTGGAAGTGGTGTTGGCCGATGGCACGGTGATCCACACCGGTACACGGGCCGCGAAATCATCGGCAGGGTATGATCTGACTGCGCTAATGCTGGGGTCCGAGGGGACGCTGGGGATCATCACGCAGATGACGCTGAAACTGCATGGCCAGCCCGAGGCAGTGTCTTCGGCGGTTTGTGCGTTCGACAGCTTTCACGCGGCCGTCGAAACCGTGCAGATGGTCATCCAGATGGGCATCAACATGGCACGGATCGAGTTTGTAGATGCCCAGATCGCGCAAATCTTCAACAAGATGAACGCAACAAGCCTGCCCGAAAAGCCGCATTTGATGATCGAGTTCCACGGGACGGATGCTGCCGTGGCCGAGCAATCCGAACGCTTTGGCGAGGTGGTGGCAGAGATGGGCGGGGCCGATTTCAACTGGGCCACCACGACAGAGGAACGCAACCGTCTGTGGCGGATGCGCCATGGGGCCTATACCGCCTGTATCGGCTATCGCCCGGGCTGTATGGGGCTGGTGACCGATATCTGTGTGCCGATTTCGCGTCTGGCGCAGGCGGTTGAGGAAACGCGCGAGGATATCGCCAATGCGGGACTGGTCGGCCCGATCTTGGGCCATGTGGGTGATGGCAATTTCCACGCGATCTTGCTGTTGGATCGGGATGATCCGGCAGAGCTTGCACGCGCCAAGGAGGTGGCCGCGAAAATGTCCGCCCGCGCGCTTGCAATGGGGGGCACGGTCACCGGTGAACACGGTGTGGGATTGGGCAAACGCGGCTATATGGCCGCCGAACATGGCGCAGCGTGGCAGGTGATGGGGCAGATCAAGCGTGCCCTTGATCCGAAAAATATCCTTAATCCCGGAAAGCTGGTGCCTGACGAGACCGATCGCGTCATGCCGCCCAACGAGGATCATCGATGAGCTTTCAACGCCCCGACGAACTGCCCCCCAGCTTTGCCAAAGCATGGGGGGCGCGCGATGTGCGCGCGCTTGCGTCGTTTTTCAGTGAGGATGCGGATTTTCTAAGCCTGACCGGTGGTTGGGCGGAAGGGCCGCAGCAGATCGCGGAACTGATCGCAGGCGAGATGGCAGGGGCGTTTGCGCGCGCGCGACTGGTCACGGGCAAGATCAAGATCCGTCCGGTCGGGCGCGAGGCCTGCGTTGTAATGCAGCGGTTCGTATTGTCAGGGATTTTGCACGCTGACGGAACGGCGGCAGGCCGTGTGGGCACCGTTTTCGTGGCGACAATGGGACAGACCCCATCGGGCTGGAAAATCGTCTCGGCACAGTTCGTGGTGGAAGCCTGACAGGCGGGCTGCCGTTTGGAAGGCCATGCCACCAAACGCGCCGGTTGCTACAGGCGCGTCCGTTATTGTGACGAAAAGGCGTTATTCAAAGCGGGGCACAGGCCACCTCGAGCCACGCGCGCGTCTGGGGGCTGACACGCGGTGCAAGGGCTGCCAGACAACGGCTGTGATAGTCGTTCAGCCACGCAACCTCCGTCGCCGTCAGCAGATCGCGCTCGATGGCGCGTGTGTCGATCGGCGCATAGGTCAGCGTTTCGAAGGCCAGCATCTCGCGATCGGGATCGCTGTTGGCCAGTTCAGGGGCGCTCACAACCAAAACCAGATTTTCGATCCTGATCCCGAACGCACCGTCGCGGTAATATCCCGGCTCGTTGGACAGGATCATGCCGGGTAGGATCGGCTGCGTCGAGATGCGCGAAATCCGCGCAGGCCCTTCATGCACGCAAAGCGCCGCGCCGACGCCGTGGCCGGTGCCATGATCGTAATCCAACCCCGCCTGCCACAAGGGATTGCGTGCCAAAGCGTCCAGATCGCGTCCAGCCAGCCCGTTGGGCCAGCGCGCTTGCGACAGCGCGATCATCCCCTTGAGAACCCGCGTATAAGGTGCACGCACCTGTTCGGGCGGCGGGCCTATGCACACCGTTCGGGTGATATCTGTCGTGCCGTCCTGATATTGTCCACCGCTATCCACCAGCAGCAATTCGCCCGACTGAACGGGGCGGTTGGATTTCTCGGTCACGCGGTAATGCACAATGGCCGCATTCGGCCCCGCGCCACAGATCGTGTCAAAGCTGATCTCGGTCAGCGCGCCGGTGGCCTGACGGCAGCTTTCCAGTTTGCTGACCACATCGATTTCGCTCAAGTCGCCGTTCGCAGCAGTGTGCTCAAGCCAGCATAAAAACTCTGCCATGGCTGCACCGTCGCGCAGATGGGCCTCGCGCATACCTGCCGCTTCGGCGGGGGTTTTGCACGCTTTGGGCAGGACGCAAGGGTCCGGCGCCCAATGGGGCTGTGCATCGCCTGCCTCCAGTTCGCCCGCCACAGCGACCGGTGCGGTGGCGGGATCGACCAGAACACGACCTGTCAATTCGCGCAGGGCAGGCGCGAAGTCGTCCATCGGGCGCAGATGGACCCGTGGCCCCAATGCCGCACGTACATCTGCATCGAATTTCGCCTCGTCGGCAAACAGATCGACCTCGCCATGGTCATGCACCAATGCCAGCGACTGTACCAAAGGGTTCCGCTCCACATCGCTACCACGGATGTTCAAAAGCCAGCAGATCGAATCGGGTTGTGTCAGAACAGCCGTGTTGAGGGTGTCTGCCGCAAGCGATTGTGCCAATGTCGCGCATTTCGTGCCGCGATCCAGTCCGGCCAAGGCCTCGGGATGCAGGCGCACCGGCGCACGGGGCGGGGCGGGGCGATCCGTCCAGATGCAATCGATCTGGTTTTCAACCGCCACCAGCCGCACGGATGTGCCGATCAGCGCGGTGCGGATCGCCTCTATTTCCTGATGGGTATGCAGCCACGGATCAAACCCAAGCCGCCCTTCCTCCAGATGCTGGGCGATCCAGGGGCCTGCAGTGTTTCTGGGCCAGTCGACGGGGGTGAAAACGTCCATATCGACTTCGTGGCGCACCTGAACGCGGTAGCGACCATCGATGAAGACACCTGCCATATCGGGCAGGACCACGCAAAACCCGGCCGAGCCTGTGAACCCCGTTAGCCACGACAGCCGCGCATCGCGGGCCGCCACATATTCGCCTTGATGAATATCGGCCCGCGGCACGATAAACCCGGCCAGATCGTGCTGCGCCAAGGTCTCACGCAGCATTGCAAGGCGCGCGCGCCCGTGTTCGGGGTGCGATTTTACGCTGAAATCCTGAAACATTATATGACCTTTCGCATGCCCATCACACGCGCGCGTTTACGGGGATCACTGTCGAACAACCCTGCCAGCTGTTCGGTCATGGCGCCGGCCAGCTCTTCGGCATCGGTGATCTTGACCGCGCGCTGGTAATATTTGGTGACATCATGGCCGATGCCGATGGCCAACAGCTCAACCGCTTTGCGTTTCTCGACCATGTTGATGACGTCATGCAGGTGCTTATCAAGGTAATTTGCGGGGTTGACCGACAGTGTGCTGTCATCGACCGGTGCCCCGTCAGAGATTACCATCAGGATCTTGCGCGCCTCGCTGCGCCGCGTGATACGCCGGTGGGCCCATTCCAGTGCTTCGCCGTCGATGTTTTCCTTCAGCAGGCCTTCTTTCATCATCAGCCCCAGATTGGGTCGCGCGCGCCGCCAGGGGGTGTCGGCACGTTTGTAGATGATATGGCGCAGATCGTTCAGCCGGCCCGGCTGTTGCGGGCGGCCCTCGTTCAGCCAGCCCTCACGGCTTTGGCCGCCTTTCCACGCCCGCGTGGTAAAGCCCAGAATTTCGGTTTTCACGTTACAGCGTTCAAGTGTGCGCGCCAGAACATCCGCACAAATTGCGGCGATGGATATCGGACGTCCGCGCATCGAGCCGGAATTATCGAGCAACAACGTCACCACTGTGTCGCGGAATTCCGTATCATGCTCGATCTTGAACGACAGCGGCATGGTAGGGTTGGCCACCACGCGTGCCAGACGGCCCGCATCCAGCATCCCTTCCTCGCGGTCGAATTCCCACGAGCGGTTTTGCTGGGCCTGAAGGCGGCGCTGCAATTTGTTGGCCAAACGCGAAACCGCCCCTTTCAGGGGGTCGAGCTGTTGATCCAGATAGGCCCTCAGACGCTCCAGCTCTGCGGGTTCGGCCAGATCCTCGGCCGCGATTTCCTCGTCGTATTCGGTCGAGAAAACCGTGTAATTGGGATCGGCGTCAGAGGCGGGCGCAGGGGGCGGCGGCTCCATCGCGGCGTCGGGATCGGGCATCTCGACCTCGTCGCCATCGGACGGATCGGCCAGATCCTCTGTCGCAACCGAAGATTGCTTCTGGTCGTCGCTTTCGTCCTGTGCCTGCTCGGGGGCGGCGTCGGCCTCCTGCTCGTCCTGATCGTCTTTTTCTTCCATATCGCCGCGATCGTTTTCCGGCGCGGCTTCTTCCTCGTCGCCCTCGTCGCCGTAATCCTGATCGGGATCATCGCCGAGCTGGTCGCCATAGCCCAGATCGGTAATCACCTGACGCGCCAGCCGCGCAAAAGCCTGCTGGTCGGCAAGCGTGTCTTGCAGATGGCTCAGATCCACGCCCGATTGCTCGATAAAAGGCCGCCATAGATCAAGCACGTTATCGGCACCTTCAGGCAATTTGCGCCCTGTGGCCATTTCGCGGATCATGTAGCCTGCCGCGATCGCCAGCGGGGCATCTGCCTGATTGCGGATCTGGGCATAGCCTTTGCGCTGTGCCTCGTGCTGGATTTTCGCATCGATATTGGTCAGCGTGCCGGGCATATCGCGTGCGCCAAGCGCCTCGCACCGGGCGCTTTCCATTTCTTCGTAAAGGGACGCGGCCATCTCGCCTGTGGGGCGATAGCGCCCGTGCATGGCCTCGTCATGGTGGCGCATGCGCATGGCCATGGCATCGGCGGTGCCGCGTGCCAACAGCACCTCGTCGCGCGTCATCCGGCGCGAGACTTGCGGCAGGCGCATCGCATCCCCCGAGCGTCCGGCCGGATCGACCGAATAGCTCACGGTCAGTTCCGGATGGTCGGCCATGGTTTTGGTCGCCTCGGCGAGGGCTTTTTTGAACGGATCTGCGGGGTTGTCTGACGGCTTGCTCATAGCCAAGATAAAGCACCGCAGACCGGTATCTGCAAGAGGGCGTGACAGGTGATTTTGATCCATTTCGAGGGGGCGGACGCCAGTTTTGCGCCGTGCACCCCGTATGACGGTGCCCTGAACATGCCTACATTGCTCCGTATAAGCCATTTACATGCAGCGGCGTAGATTTAAGCATCCGGTCGATCTATGGACAAAATCTTGGGAAATCCTGCACATGTGCACGCGCATCGCGCGGCACTGCACCGGAAAACAGCTTGTCTGTGGGCGCTTGAACAGTATCTTGCCCCGATGACGCGCCACACCAAACGGAGGTGTGCGCAGCGGATGGGTTGCGATGCAACTTCACAAGACATGAATGAACAGGAGAAGACCCTATGAGCGATACGCTGAAAATTGGCCTGATTGTAGGGGCGACACGCCAAGGCCGCTTTGCGGACGTGGTTCTGAAGTGGTTCCAGAACAAAACCGCAGACCGCAGCGGGTTCGATTTCGATGTGATCGACCTTCGCGATTATGACCTGCCGCATTTCGACGAGGAAATGGCACCGGCCTATTCCGAGCCGTCGTCCGGCACGGCCGGTCGCTGGAACGACCTTTTGAAAGAATATGACGGTTTCATCGTATTGACGCCGGAATACAACCACTCCATCCCCGGTGTGCTGAAAAACGCTTTTGATTACGCGTTCACCGGCTGGCGGCGCAAGCCTTTGGGCATCGTGGGCTACGGGCCGTCCGGCGCGATGCGTGCCGCGGAGCATTTGCGCGTCATCGCGATCAATTTCGGCATGGTACCTGTGCGCGGTGCCGTGCACATCGCAGGTGCCGATTTCTTTGCCAATATGACGGACCGCGATGCGGATGGTTTCCCCGAACATCTTGACCCGACAATCGACGAACTGCTGGGCGATATGGAATTCTGGGGCAATCTCACCAAGCCCGCGCTTGCGAACGCATAACCGCGAGAGCGTGACATAGTATACCGCGAGAGCGTGACATAGTATACTGACAGGTCCGGCCCGCAATGGCCGGACCTTTTGCGTTGCGCATCTTGCGCGATCAGGGGGGAAGGCGGTGCTGCAAGATCAACAGATCATCGCATTGCTTCACCTTACGGGGCAGGGAGGCCTTGTGGGGCAGTAAAATCGCATGCAGCGATGGTATATGCGGGCTTCGATAGCCCTGCACCGCGGCTGCAGCGATCACGGCCATTTCGGGTTGATCGTCTTTGATATAAAGCGCGCGACAGCGTTCGATGATGGCCCGCGCAGGGGCAGGCCCTGAACAGGCGGCACATAGTCCGACACATAGCAAAAGGATCAAACGCATCATCATAGCCCCGAGCCTGCCATTCAATCCTTTCGGATGCGTAAAGAAAAACGGCGGGCCCCGCAGGATCCCGCCGTTTTGTTGGTGTGGGCCAAGGGGGCGGTTCAGCGGGCGATTGCCGCCGCACTTTCCGGTAATTCCTCGTCAAAAAGACGCTGGTAGAATTCGGCAACTGTCTGGCGCTCCAGCTCGTCGCATTTATTCAGGAACGTCAGGCGGAACGCATAGCCTACATCGTTGAAAATACGTGCATTTTGTGCCCATGCAATCACTGTGCGCGGGCTCATGACGGTGGAAAGGTCACCGTTCATGAACGCCGTGCGCGTCAGGTCTGCCACATGCACCATCTGGCCCAGCACCTTGCGGCCGGCTTCGGTGTTGTAGTTGGGGTTTTTGGACAGAACGATCGCGGTTTCGGCATCATGGCTGAGGTAGTTCAGCGTTGCCACAAGCGACCAACGGTCCATCTGGCCTTGGTTGATTTGCTGGGTGCCATGATAAAGGCCTGTTGTATCGCCTAGACCCACCGTGTTTGACGTCGCAAACAGCCGGAAGGACGGATTGGGCGTGATCACCTCGTTCTGGTCGAGGAGCGTCAACTTGCCTTCGGCTTCCAGCACGCGCTGGATGACGAACATCACATCCGCACGGCCTGCATCATATTCATCAAAAATAATCGCGGTCGGGTTGCGCAGCGCCCATGGCAGGATGCCTTCGTGAAAAACAGTGACCTGTTTGCCATCCACCAGCTTGATCGCATCCTTGCCGATCAGATCGATCCGGCTGACGTGACTATCGAGGTTTACGCGCACCGCAGGCCAGTTCAGACGTGCGGCGACCTGTTCGATATGGGTGGATTTGCCCGTGCCGTGATAGCCCTGGATCATCACCCGCCGATCATAGGCAAAGCCTGCAAGGATCGCCAATGTGGTATCGGGGTCGAATTTATAGGTCGGATCGATCTCGGGGACCCGCTCGGTGCGTTCAGCGAACCCTTTGATCTTCATGTCGCTGTCAATTCCGAAGACATCGCGGACATTGATCTCTTCAGTGGGTTTCGCGTTCATGTCGAGCATATGAGGCACCTTTCTTCTTGCCGGGCACAGATGGCGCGCGACGATCTGGGGGATTTGTGGACCATCTGGGGCAGCGCTGCAAGGGTATGCTGACGGGTTTTCGATGCAAGAGCGGTTCACCTTGGCCAAATTGCACAGCACTACGGCCATTTTGGTGTGAACCACATGGGCACGCATGCGTTGCGGGCATGCGCGGCCCGGTTTAAGGTTTGCCCAACAGTGTGAAAGGTTGAATATGAGCGGTCTCTTAGCGCTTTTGGATGATGTGGCGGGGATCGCCAAGGTGGCTGCCGCCTCGGTTGATGATGTGGCAGGCCAAGCGGCCAAGGCGGGCGCGAAAGCGGCAGGCGCGGTGATTGATGATGCCGCCGTGACGCCAAAATACGTGCATGGTTTTGCGCCTGCGCGCGAATTACCGATTGTGGGGAAAATCGCGCTTGGGTCGATCCGCAATAAACTGGTATTTCTGCTGCCGCTTGCATTGCTGCTGACGGCCTTTGCACCTTGGGCCATCACGCCTTTGCTGATGCTGGGCGGTAGCTATCTGTGCTTTGAGGGGGCTGAAAAGGTCTGGCATCTGTTCGTGCCCCATGCCGCCCACAAGCCCGAGACGGGGGCCAAGAAACGTTCGGCCGCCCATCTGGAGGAGGCCAAGATCAAAGGCGCGGTCAAGACGGATTTCATCCTGTCGGCAGAGATCATGACCATCGCGCTGTCCGCGCTTCCGGCCGATGACCCGTTGTGGATTGTCGCGGTGACGCTGGCGCTTGTGGGGATCGGGATCACAGCTGTGGTTTATGGCGGGGTCGCGCTGATCGTAAAGGCCGACGATGTCGGGCTTTGGCTGGCCGAAAACGCCCATTTTTCTGCCACGCAGGCGCTGGGGCGCGGTATCGTGTGGTTTATGCCGATTTTCATGAAACTTCTGTTGATCGTGGGCACCGCAGCGATGATCTGGGTGGGTGGTAATATCATGCTGCACGGGATCGCGGAACTGGGGCTGAATGGCCCGTATGACTGGATCCACCATCAGGCGCTGACTATGGGCGCGCGGGTGCCTGAACACCTGACCGGCGCTGTCGAATGGGGCACCACTGCGTTCTTCGACGGGATTTTTGGTCTGGCCTACGGGTTGCTGCTTTTGCCGGTCGTGACTTTCGTTCTAAAGCCGTTGGTTGGTGTGTTTGCCAAAAAAGACAAAGATACGGTGCCGAAATGAACGGGGATGGCGCGCGTCCTGCACTGAAGGGCATACACCATGTAGCGCTGATTGCGGGAGAGTATGCCCGTTCGCGCCAGTTCTATACCGAAGTCTTGGGCTTCAGCGTTCTGGCCGAGACGTTCCGGCCCGAGCGTGAAAGCTGGAAGCTGGATCTGGAAGTTCCGGGCGGCACGCAGCTTGAGGTGTTTTCATTTCCCGACGCGCCTTTGCGACCCAGCTATCCCGAGGCGCGCGGCCTGCGTCATCTGGCTTTTGCAGTGCCGGACCTGCCAGCATGGGCGCGGTATCTGACGGCACAGGGCCAGATGATCGAACCGATCCGCACGGATGCGCTGACCGGTAAGACATTCTTTTTCTTTCAAGATCCCGATGGCCTGCCAATCGAACTTTATGAGGCGTAACCGGACAGTGGCCACCCGAAAAACGTATTGAGGCCAAATCGAAACAGGGCGGGCATCGAGCCCGCCCTGTTTCGGTCGGGGGCTGTGCCCCCTCTCGTACACCAGTGTCCACCGTTGGGCTGGCGGACGGGATGTTATTTGAAGTTACGGCTGTCTTTGAGCTGGTCCCACGCCCAAACGACCTCTTGCAGGATTTCTTCCTGACTACGGTCACCACCGTTCATATCAGGGTGCAATACCTTGATAAGGGCTTTGTAGGCCTTGCGCACGTCACTTTTGCTGGCTGTATCTTTCACATCCAGAATTTCTGCGGCTTTGCGTTCAGTGGGCGGCAGCTTGCGGCCCACAGCCTTGCGTCCGGGATTTTGTGTCGCGTTCTCGCCCAGCATCTCATGGGGATCGGAAATGCCGTGACGGGACCAGCCGAGACGTTCGTCATTGGCACGGTTGAACGGTTTGGTGGGGCGCTCCCAAACCGTCGCATTGTCCAGAAATTCCTGAAACTCTTCTTCGGACTGACCTTGGAAATAATTCCAGTTCAGGTTGTATTCCCGGATATGTTCTTTGCAAAACCAGAAGTAGTCATCAAGAATTTTGGGGCTTTTGGGGGCGCGGTATTTACCTGCCTCGTTGCAGCCCTTTTTATCGCAGACGCGAGTTGAGGTCTCAAAGGCACCAGACATACCACGCCGACCTTTTTGACGGCGCTTCTTGTCTGCTGCAGCCGAGATGTTGAAGCCGAATGGGTCGCTTTTCTGCATCTGGGTCTGTCTCCGTAATCTGGCCGAGTATCGCGGGCACGGGTCGCGCCGACATCCCGACTCGGGCCACGCAGTGTAAGCTATTTCACTGCGCTTGAAAGGGGGTTTTGGCTGTTAGCTGCCAAATTCCGTTGCGTCCGTTGGACAGCCTGCCACCACCGTCGTGGCCGCAAAATATCTGGGGCGCGGCGGAGCCTGTGCGGGCCGGGGCCGTTGCGGATTTTGAATGCGCGTATCGCTTTATCTGGTGCGGCGCGCACGCTGTTGCAAGATCATTTGCCGTGGTCTTTTGGATCCTCGCCGCGATCGGCGGCCCCAAGGCGTGGGCTGCGGCCTTCGGGCGCCCGCGCCGAAAGACCGCCCGTGCCGGTATCGGCTTGCGCGTCAAGCGCGCGCCCTGCGCGCAGCTTGGCACTGGGCGTGGCGGTTTGTGCCTGCGTGGGGGCGGGGGCGGCGTTGGCTGCGGTATGGGCCTCGGCCACGGGGGCAACCTGTGCCGATGGGCTGTGGGTCACAGCGCGACGGAAGACCAGAATGTTGTGATAAACAGTGGTTTTGCCGGTCAGACCGCTGCGTTCCTCGGCCGGAAGGGTTTCGGCGCGCACATATTCCCAGCCATCAAAGGCCATGGCATTCAATGTGGCTGCAAAGGCGCTGGCAAACCGGTCCACACCGGTTTTCAATCCGCGCTCGCGATCCCCTTTTTGAGGGGCCGGAATGGCTTTGTATTCAAAATGCTGCATTAGGAATGCCCCATATTCTGGCGGCCGGCGTGCGGTCGCATGGTCTGGCCGCAAACGGGTGGCCCGATGCGTTAGCGTCGATGTTCTGGGGGATGTAGCGGGGCACGTCAAGTGACTGTTGGGTGAGGCGCGCCCTTAGCCCCGCCCGAACGGCGGGGTTTTGCGCGTGCCACCGTGGTCCGTGATCCTGGCCGCGTGATCGAAAACAGCCGGGGACAAGTCCCCGGCTTTGATCGTGTATCTTAATGGCGCGCAAAGAGGCTGTTACTGTGCGAGCTTGCGGGTGACGATGTCGCTTACCGCTTGCGGGTTGGCTTTGCCGCCTGTGGATTTCATCACCTGACCGACGAACCAGCCTGCCAGTTTCGGATTTTGCTTGGCCTTCTCCACCTGAGCGGGATTAGCGGCAATCACATCGTCCACGGCGGCCTCGATGGCCCCCATGTCGGTAACCTGTTTCATGCCGCGTTCTTCGACCAGAACCTCCGGATCACCGCCTTCGGTATAGACGATCTCGAACAGATCCTTGCCGATCTTGCCGGAAATGTCGCCCTTTTTGATCAGGCCGACAATCTTGCCCAGTTGCTCTGCGCTCACGGGGCTGTCGGTCACGCTGCGATCGTCTTTTTTCAGGCGGCCGAACAGTTCGTTGATGACCCAGTTGGCGGACAGTTTGCCATCACGACCCACTGCAAGCACAGCCTCGAAATAGTTGGCATTCTCGACCTCGGCGGTCAGGACGCTGGCGTCATATTCCGAAAGGCCGAAGTCTTTCACAAACCGCGCCTTTTTCTCGTCGGGCAGTTCCGGCATGGTGGCTGCGATATCATCTACCCATGCCTGCTCCAGCTCCAGAGGCAGAAGATCGGGGCAGGGGAAATAGCGGTAATCATGCGCTTCTTCCTTGGACCGCATGGAGCGGGTCTCGCCTTTATCGGGATCATAAAGGCGGGTTTCCTGCATGATTTCGCCGCCATCTTCGATGATCGCAATCTGGCGGCGGGCCTCGTAATCGATCGCTTGCTGGATAAAGCGCATCGAGTTCATGTTCTTGATCTCGCACCGCGTGCCCAGCACCGAGAAATCACCGGTTTCACGGAATTTCTCGTAATCGCCCGGTCGGCACACGGACACGTTGACATCCGCACGCAGGTTGCCGTTTTGCATATTGCCGTCACACGTGCCCAGATACCGCAGGATCTGGCGCAGCTTGGCCACATAGGCGGCGGCTTCTTCGGGGCCACGGATGTCGGGGCGCGAGACGATCTCCATCAGGGCCACGCCCGTGCGGTTGAGATCGACAAACGACATGTTGGGATCCATGTCATGGATCGATTTGCCGGCGTCCTGCTCGAGGTGGATGCGTTCGATACGCACCATCCGCCCCACGCCCGGACCCATGTCCACCAGCATCTCGCCTTCGCCCACGATGGGGTGGTAAAGCTGGCTGATCTGGTAGCCCTGCGGCAGATCGGGGTAGAAGTAATTCTTGCGATCAAATGCCGAGAACAGATTGATCTGTGCCTTCAGTCCCAAACCGGTGCGCACCGCTTGCGCCACGCAATAATCGTTGATGACGGGCAGCATGCCCGGCATAGCGGCATCCACGAATGCCACGTTGGAATTTGGCTCTGCGCCGAATTGGGTCGAGGCCCCCGAGAACAGCTTGGCATTCGAATGGACCTGCGCGTGCACCTCCAGCCCGATCACCAGTTCCCAATCCGACTGGGCCCCGGAGATGACTTTCGGTTTTGGTGCTTCATAGGCGAGATGGTCGAGCATGTGCGCAGTCCTCGTTTCGTGATTACCTTGCCTTCTAGGACAGGGGCGTGTGCGGGGCAAGTGCCTGTTGGGCGGCAAGCGCGGCCCGACAGGCGCGGATACGTTTTCTGCGATCGCGCGGCGCGGCCGCTGGTCGTGTTATGGGGGGCCAGTGGTGTGGACGATTTTGCCGGATGGGGGGCAAGCATCCTGCGCGCGCCTGATACGGGAGACCGAGGCGGTGTTGGAAAAGGGGCGCTGTGATGCGCCCCTTTTCCGTTCGGTGTCGTTGGAAGCCTTGGCCCTTATCCCAAAAGCCGGTGGGTCATTTCAGACAGGTCCCGCGACAGATCGGGCGTGTCCGCGATCCGGCGCAGGGCGTCGCGCATCAGGCTCTGGCGCGCGGGGTCGTAGCGGCGCCATGTTTCAAACGCGGTGGACATGCGCGCGGCGATCTGCGGATTGACCCCATCCATCTTGATCAGCCAGTCCGCAAGGAACGCGTATCCCGAGCCGTCAGCGGCATGGAAACCGGCATGATTGGACGTCAGCCCGCCGATCAGCGCACGGAACCGGTTGGGGTTTTTCCACTCGAACGCCGGATCTTTTGCCAAGGTTTCGGCCCGTAGAACGGTTTTTGCCGGCGGGCAGGCGGCAAGCTGCACCATGAACCATTTATCCATCACAAGGCGATTGTTCTGCCATGTCTCGCGGAACTGCCCAAGCGCATCCTCGGCCTGATCCGCGCGCACCAGAACGGCCAGCGCGCCGAAGGTTTCGGTCATGTTGTTGGCCGTATCATACAGATCACGGGCCCGGGCCGCATCGTCCAACTTACCGAGCAGCCCCAAACATGCCAGACGCAGCGCGCGACGGCCGGCAGGACCCGCATCGGGGCTGTATGGCCCGCTGACCGCCATCCGATCATAGAGCGCGCCCAATGCGGCCTGATGTGCCTGTGCCACAGCGCGCGCCAGATCACCCCGTGCGGTGTGGATGGCATCGGGGTCGGGCGTGTCGCCTGCGGCATGGATGGCCTGCGCGATCTCGTCGTCATCCGGAAGGCTCAGGCAATGGGCGATAAAGGCGGGATCGGCTGTATCGTCTTGCAAAAGGCCGCCGACTGCGGACAGGAACTCTGGCTCCACGGGGGCGCCTTTGGTCATGGCAACCAGTGTGGCGCGCGCAAGGTTGCGCCCCGCATCCCAGCGGTTGAACCCGTCAGTGTCATGGGCGAAGAGAAACGCCTGCTCTTGCGCGGTCTGGGATTGCTCCAACACGACGGGCGCAGAGAAATCGCGCAGGATCGAGGCCACGGGTCTGGCCGAAAGCCCTGTGAAAGTGAAGCTTTGCTGCGCCTGTGTCATCTCGAGGATCTCTGTGGCGCGGATTTCGTGCCCCGTATCATCCAGTAGGCCCACGGCAATCGGAATATGGCGGGGGGCTTTTTCCGCCTCGTCAGGTGTGGCAGGCGTGGTCTGCGTGAAATCAAGGCGCAGCGTATCGCCCTCGAAATGCTCCGACACGGTGAGATGCGGGGTGCCTGCGGATGTATACCACAGCTTGAACTGCGACAGGTCGCGGCCCGTCGCATCCTCGAACACCTTCAGCCAGTCCTCGATCGTGCAGGCCTGCCCGTCATGGCGCTCGAAATACAGATCAAGCGCTTGGCGATAGGCATCCTCGCCCACCAGACGCTGTAACATCCCGACCACCTCGGCGCCTTTTTCATAGACGGTCGCGGTGTAGAAATTGTTGATTTCGCGGTATTGGTTGGGCCGTGGCGGGTGCGACAGCGGGCCCTGATCCTCGCGGAACTGGCGGGCGCGCAATGTGGCCACATCCTCGATCCGTTTGACCGCGCCCAGCCGCACGTCGCGGGTGAAACACTGATCGCGGAATACGGTCAGGCCTTCTTTCAGGCACAGCTGGAACCAGTCGCGGCAGGTGATCCGGTCACCTGTCCAGTTGTGGAAATATTCGTGCCCGATCACGGCCTCGATGCGGACATAATCGGTGTCTGTTGCGGTCTCAGGGCTGGCCAGAACCAGTTTGGAATTGAAGATATTCAGGCCCTTGTTTTCCATCGCGCCCATGTTGAAATCGTCCACGGCCACAAGGTTGAACACCGACAGGTCGTATTCTCGGCCGTAAACGTCTTCGTCCCACACCATGGAGCGTTTGAGGCTTTCGAGTGCGAAATCACACCGGTCCTCGTCGCTTGGACGCACCCAGATGTTAAGCTCGACCTCCGTGCCGGAGCGGGTGGTGAAGGTGCCCGTTGTGGCCTTCAGATCCCCTGCGACGAGTGCGAAAAGATAGGCGGGCTTGGGCCAAGGATCGTCCCACTCGGCCCAGCCGTCGCCTGCGGCCACCTGATTGCCGTTCGACAGTAAAACCGGCAGGTCGCCCTCAACGCGCACATGGAATTGTGCCATCACGTCGGGGCGGTCGGGATAGTAGGTGATCTTGCGAAAGCCCTCGGCCTCGCATTGGGTGCAATACATGCCGTTTGACATATAAAGCCCCTCAAGCGCGGTATTGCGTTCAGGCGCGATCTCGACCTCGGTCTCGAGGATGAAAGCACCATCGGGCAGGGCGGCGGGGTGGATGGTCAGCCCGGTATCGGTCCGGTGATAATCCGCAGGCTCCAGCGCCGTCCCGTTCAGCGAAAGTGACACAAGTTTCAGTTCTTCGCCGTCCAGATGCAGCGGGACCGCGCCTGATTTGGGGGTGAAATGCATCCGCGTACTGACCCGAGTGGCGCCGGGATCGAGTTTGAAGCTGAGCGCCACCTTATCGAGGGTAAACGGATAGGGCGTGTAATCAGTGAGGTGAATCGTACCATCCATCTGGGGCGGTGCTCCTTTTATGTGCCTTGGATGCGGAAGGTAGGTCCGCATCTGCAAAGGTGCAAGCAGACCCCGATCACGGATATGCGCGCCTGTGATGCCCAACGGTATGCATTAGGTGCATAAGTGCACGTTTGCACGGGCCAGATCCTCGGGCCGCGTGCCAGTGTGCGCCATCAACCAGTTTGCACCATCAAACAGGTCACTTGGCGACAGATACGCCGTAAGATCAGAGCGAAGACGCAACGCCACCCGTAGCTGCGGCAGCTATATCAGGTGGGTGAAACCGGCCATGCCCCGCCGTGCCCCGGCACATCATGCCCCGCCGTGCCCCGGCACATAAGGCTTCAGCAAACAGCCGGTGGTCCCTGTGGCGCTGCACCGGTGATGCGGGCTGTGCATGTGGCGGGCTGCGTCACTCACGCACCAAGGCCACAACCGGATCCAGACGGGCTGCCGCACGCGCCGGCAGATAACCGAAAAGCACCCCGATCAACGTGGCCGAACCAAAGGCCACAAGCACGGTGGTCGGTGAATAGATCAGCCGCATATTCGGAGCGATCACGCTCAAAATCCCGCCCAAGCCGAAGGCAAGCACGACACCCAGCACCCCGCCCAGAAGACAGACCATAACGGCCTCTATCAGAAACTGTGCGATAATGTCGGAGTGACGCGCCCCCACCGCCTTGCGGATGCCGATCTCTCTGGTGCGTTCGGTCACCGACACCAGCATGATATTCATCACCCCGATCCCGCCCACCACCAACGAGATGACAGCAATCGCCGAGATCAGCCATGTCAGAGTGCTGGCGGTCGACTGGATCGTGGCGCGGATCGTGTCGGTATTGGTCAAGAAGAAATCGGTTGTGCCGTGGCGGGTGCTTAGCAGGGCGGCGATCCGCATCTCGGCCTCGTCCATATCGAAATCGTCCACCACCTGAACCGAGATCGACTCCACCGTCGTGCTGCCGGTGATGCGTGTCATGGCCGTGGTATAGGGGGTGAATATCTTGATGGATTGCGGCCCGAAACTGGCCCCTGACGAACTCACCACACCGATGATTTTCAGCGGAACCCGACCGACCATAATCCGCTGTCCGATCGGGCTTTGGGTGCCGAAAAATGTCACGGCGGCATCTTTGTCCAGCACGGCAACCTGTGCGCGGGCGGCCTGATCGGCGGTGGTAAAGGTCGCCCCCTCGCTGACGGTGTAGGCACCCAGCTGGAAATACCCCGCCGACACGCCCTTGATCGAGGCAGAGGCCGAGATGGCGCCGTGTATCACATTTGCGGTTGTGGATACTTCTGGCGAGACGGAGGCCGCATAGCTTTGCGCGGCCAGCGCATCCGCGTCGCTGCCCACCAGCGTATCGACCCTGTTGGCACGCCGGTCACCAAACCCCGTACCCGGGCGCACAGAAATGGTGGATGTGCCGATAGACGAGATGTTTTCAAGCACGCTTTGCTGGCTGCCGTTACCAAGCGCCACCACCGATACCACCGAGGTGATGCCGATGATGATCCCCAGCATCGTCAGAAATGATCGCAGCTTATGGGCCGCCATGGATTTCAGCGCCATGATTGCGGCCTCGCCCAGACGGTTGATGGCGGGGCCGGTGCCTTGGCGTGCGGGGGGCGGGGGGGGCACGGTTTTATGGCGCGTTTTGGGCGATGTCCCGCTGTCGGCGATGATATGCCCGTCGCTGATTTCGATCACACGATCCGTGGCTTGGGCAATTTTGGGATCATGGGTCACGATGATGACGGTATGGCCTTCTGCGTGCAGCTCGCGCAGCAGGCCCATCAATGCGGCCCCGGAGTCACTATCAAGCGCCCCGGTAGGCTCGTCTGCCAAAATGACCTCGCCGCCGTTGATAAGGGCGCGCGCAACAGACACGCGCTGCTGCTGCCCGCCCGACAAAGCGCCGGGACGGTTGCCCAGCCGCGTCTCAAGCCCCAACCGCGTCAAGAGCGCGCGCGCACGGGTGCGGCGGTCCTTGCGCGATGTACCGCGGTAGATCGCTGGGATCTCTGTGTTGCCGATGGCATCCAGTTCCGCCATCAGCTGATACCGCTGGAAGATAAATCCGAAGTGGTCGCGGCGCAGGGCAGCCAGATCCTGATCGCTCATCTGTCCCACATCCCGCTGGTTGAAACGATAGTGACCGCTGGTCGGGCGGTCGAGACAGCCCAGAATATTCATCAACGTCGATTTGCCAGAGCCGGACTGGCCGATAATGGCCACCATCTCGCCTGCCTCGATGCGCAGATCGATACCTTTCAGCACCTGCACGGTCTGCTCGCCTGCGGCAAATGCGCGGTACAACGCGGAGATTTCAATCAATGACATTGTGCGACCCTATCTTAAAAGCCCATCATCGGCCGGCCACGACCTTGGGGCGGGCTGCTTGCGCTGGATGAACGGGCGGGTGTGGGCGTCAGCACTTGCGCGCCGGTCTGCAGGCCTTCGGTGATTTCAAAATGTGTGGTGTCTTTCAGACCGATCTTGATCTGTTGCGGATGTACAAGGCCATCATCGCCAAGAACGCGCACGTAATAGCTGCCATCCGCGCTTTTTTGCGGCAATACCGACAATGGCAAGCTTGGCACATCCGGCGCACGTCCCAGAAGGATCGTGACATCCGCCGACATGCCGATCCGCAAAAGCCGGTCGGGATTATCCACCATGAAGCGTGCGTTGTAATAGATTGCCGTATCTGTATCGATCTCGTCGCTTTCCTTGATCGACGATGGCGCGGGTTCTACGGAATCAAGCACCGCTTCGTAGCTGTGATCTGGATCCCCCAGTAATGCGAAGCGCACCGTTTGACCGGGGGCCACGTTTACAACATCGGCTTCGGATATTTCGGCCTTCACCTCCATTTGCGACAATTGGGCCAGTTTGACGATTGTGGGGGCTTCCTGAGAGGCGTTGACCGTGGTCCCCTCGTCGTTGACCACGGCCACGACCGTGCCATTGATGGGGGCGGTGATATTGGTGCGTTCCAGATCGAGTTCTGCTGCGGCAACCTCGATCTCGGCACGTGATTTCTGTGCCATGAGAGATTGCAGATCGGCCTGTGACATGGCCAGCGACGCCTGTGCCGCCTCCAGATCGGACGTCGCAGACAGCTTTTTGGAATTCAGTCCTTGCTGGCGGGTCAGTTCCAGTTCGCCTTGTTTTATTTCGGCCTTCTTGGAGGCGATCTCTGCTTCGTTCTGGGCCAGATCGGCTTTGGCCTGTGCCACAGCATTCTGTTGTTCCAGCGAATCGATGCGTGCGATCACATCGCCTTGGGCGACCTCGTCGCCGACGGCCACATTCAACGCCTCGATCAGGCCGGAGGTGCGCGCCCCCACCGAGACCAGATGGCGCGCCTCGATCAGGCCGGTGGCCAGGACCGTCGATTCAATCGTAGCGGGGCTGACTGTGACAGTGGGCGGGGGGGCCGTTTCCTGCGCCGACAGACGTGTCACAAAGATCCACGTGCCTACCGCGCCGAGCACGACGAGAAGAGAAAGGATCAAGATGGGTTTGCGCAGGTTCATTTGCGGCTCCGGTTCGTAATCTTGGTTGCAGGCCGGTGGTCGACCGCTTGGGCGCTGATCTGGTGGCGATCATGTGTAGATGCGCATACGAAGCTGAGGCCAAGCTGAAGCATGTGGCGAGATGATCAATAAAATTTGAGACAGTCTGACCTGCGTCCTTCGGTCCGGTGCGCCGGGCATGGAGAGCTTAAGGGCGGATATCTTTGATAATCGGGCGCACATGGCTGGGCGTGCCGACCGCCCACAGGCGTGATATGGCCCCCACCCGACGCCCGCCCGATGCGCGTCGCGTATCGGGCCGCATGCGTTTTACTGGACACCAGCCTCGCCGCACGCCAGTTTGGCGCGCAAGACAATGGCCACTGGCCGCAAAGAGCGAGGGTGTCTCGATGACCCAACGGATGGAACGCGCGGGCCTGCAGGTCGCGCCGGTTTTGGCAGATTTCATAGAAACCCGTGCTTTGCCGGATACAGGCGTCACACCGGCACAGTTCTGGCAAGCCCTTGCGGATTTGGTGGCCGAATTTTCTGATGAAAATCAGGCATTGCTGGACCATCGAGAGGAGTTGCAAAGCCGCATCGATGACTGGCATTTGCACCATCGTGCGCAAGGGCATGATGCCACCGCCTACAAAGCGTTTTTGAAAGATATCGGCTATATTGCGCCAGAGGTGGAGGATTTTACCATCACCACCCCGCCGCTCGATCCCGAAATCTCCAGTTTGTGTGGTCCCCAGCTTGTGGTGCCGGTGACCGATGCGCGCATTACGCTGAACGCGGTCAATGCGCGCTGGGGCTCGCTTTATGATGCGTTCTACGGCACGGATGCGCTGGGCGACGCGCCGGTGCTTGAGGCGCCGGTGTCGTCAGTACCGCCTGCGGCTGGCGGGCTGGATCACGATCGCGCCGCCCGTGTGGTGGCACGGGCCAAGGCTTTCCTTGATCAGCATGTGCCCCTTGTGGCCGGTAGCTGGGCGCAGGCTTGTGGCGTGCGGGTGCTCTACGGCGGGCTGTTTGTGGACACGAGCGAGGAAACCGGCCTTGCCGATCCGGCGCAGTTTCTGGGATATCAGGGGCCGGCTGATGCCCCCAGCGCGGTTGTGCTGAAACACAACGGTCTGCATATCGTCTTGCGTATCGATGCTGATACGGATGCGGGCGCGCGTGATCCGGCTGGAATTTGCGATGTGATACTGGAGGCGGCGCTTACCACGATCATTGATTTCGAGGATTCGGTTGCGTGCGTCGATGCCGATGACAAGACCGCCGCCTATGCCAACTGGCTGGGGCTGATGCGCGGCGATCTGACCGCAGAACTGACAAAGAACGGCACGCGGATGGTGCGCCGCTTGGCCCGCGATATGGTGTTCACAGCGCCGGAGGGGGAAAACGATCTTTGCCTCAAGGGAAGGGCATTGATGTTGGTGCGTACCGTGGGCCATCTGATGCGCACGCCTGCGGTGCTTGACGGGGCAGGCATGCCTGTTTTTGAAGGCCTGCTGGATGCGATGGTGTGCGTGGTCTGCGCGCTGCACGATCTGCAAAAGCCCCACGCGCCGCGCAATTCGGACACCGGCGCGATCTATCTTGTGAAACCCAAGATGCATGGCCCGGCGGAGGTGGCCTTTGCCGCGCGTGTCATGGCCTTTGTCGAGGACCGGATCGGACTGGCACCGCTGACCATCAAGATGGGTATAATGGACGAGGAACGGCGCACCAGTGTGAACCTCAAGGCCTGTATTGCTGCGGCCAAGGACCGTGTGGCGTTCATCAACACCGGCTTTCTGGATCGGACAGGCGACGAAATTTCCACCGCGATGGAAGCGGGGCCGGTCTGCCCTAAAGGCGAGATGAAATTCCAGCCATGGATCTCTGCTTATGAGGATCGCAATGTCGATATCGGGCTGGCATGCGGCATGGGCGGGCGCGCCCAGATCGGTAAGGGCATGTGGGCGGTTCCCGAACGTATGGCGGATATGCTGGCGCAAAAACGCGCCCATCCACAATCGGGGGCGAGCTGCTCATGGGTGCCCAGTCCCACCGCCGCGACCTTGCATGCGATGCACTACCATCAGGTCGATGTATCCGCTCGCCAGCGGGACCTGATGGCCCGTCCCCGTGCAGGCCGTCTGGATGATCTGCTATGTCTGCCACTTGCAACGGCACGCAGTTTCACCCCCGATGAGGTCAGCCGCGAGTTGCGCCACAACTGCCACAGCATTCTGGGATATGTCGTGCGTTGGGTCGATCACGGGATCGGCTGTTCGAAAGTGCCTGACGTGGAAAATGTGTCCCTGATGGAGGATCGCGCGACCTGTCGCATTTCGGCGCAGTCGGTGGCCAACTGGCTGCATCACGGTGTGACGAATGAACAGCAGGTGATGGATATCTTGCGTGAAATGGCCGCCGTCGTGGATGCACAAAATGCCCAGATGCCGGGCTACCGCCCTATGGCGCAGGGCTATGGCGGGCTTGCCTTTCAGGCGGCCTGTGATCTGGTGTTCCAAGGCCGTATCCAGCCCTGCGGGTATACAGAGCCGGTCTTGCATCACCGCCGGACCCAAGCGAAGGCGGAGGTATGAGGGCAGTGGCGCAATCACGTTTGCGCGTCGCGCAAGACGCCGTTTACAATGGCAGGGCAGGGTGGTTGTGATGATTTTCTGCGCAAACAGGTATTTTGGACGGTATGCGGGCTGATGCGCACAAAGCCTGCGCATCCACGCTCTTTTAATACTTTTACGCACACGCTAGCTTTCGTGGTGAAAGGAGCTTGCCATGACCAGACCTATTATCGGCATCATCGGAAATATCGGGCTGATGAACGGTCAGTATCCTATCCACGAGGTGGGGACGATGGTCTCTGCCGCTGTGGCCGAGGTATCGGGCTGTATCCCCATGATCATTCCGCCCGATCCCGACTGGATGACGGTGGCGGAATTGATGGAAAGCTGTGACGGGTTTTTGTTGCCCGGTGGCCGTCCCAATGTGCACCCGTCCGAATATGGCGAAACGCCGACACAGGCGCATGGCACGTTTGATCGCAAACGTGATTGTATCGCGCTGGAACTGGTGCGTGCCTGTGTGGCGGCCGGCCAGCCGATTTTCGGTATTTGTCGCGGATTTCAGGAATTCAACGTCGCCATGGGCGGTACGCTGCATCCCGAAATCCGTGAGCTGCCCGGTCGGCGCAATCACCGGATGCCGGTCGATGTGCCCCTTGATGAGGGGTTTTCCAACCGGCACATGGTGCATTTGACACCCGGCGGGCGGTTTGCACGCATCTTGGGGGCGACCGAGGTCGAAACGAACTCGCTTCACGGTCAGGGCATCACGCAGGCGGGCGAGCGTATCGTGATCGAAGGACGTGCGGACGACGGCACGCCCGAGGCCATCTTTGTCAAGGATGCGCCGGGTTTTGCCATGGCGGTGCAGTGGCATCCTGAATACCGCGCGGCACAGGACCCTGTCTCGCGACCGCTGTTCGAGGCATTCGGCCACGCGGTACGCGGCTGGGCCGTGGCGCGACACGGGGCCGCGTGCGTGGCATGAGACATGTGCAATCGGGCTTGACGGAGCTGCACCTGCCGGTCCGTGAATTTAAAAAAGGGGGCCTGACTGGCCCCCTTTTTGCATAGGATCAGATGCGGATCCTCTTTTGCCCCTGATACGCGCGCGCTGCGCTTCAGGCGCCGGTCTGGCCCTTGCGCAGGGCATTTTCCGTCTCGCGCCGGATCTGGCGCGACAATTCCGGCGTGGTGGTCAGCCAGTCTTCCACGCGCTCTTGCTGGAAGCGCGCCAGATCGATCAACCACAGCGAAATCGCACGTGCCACAGGGCCACGGGTGCCTGTCGCAAGTGCGAAAGCCCAGCCAAGCACCATATCCTGTGCGGCATTGTCTTCGGGTTTGGGATTGCGCAGCTTGGCCCACGGGCGGGTCATGGTGAACATGGCCACCTTGGGCCACGGGCTTTCGGCCTCGAGCCAGGGCGCGATATCTTCCAGCCGCTGGGGTTTGGCCTGCAAACGCTTTGATCCGGCGCGGGAGACCGCATCGGTCAGCGCGAAACTGTCGCAGTCCGCGATCCAGTCCTTCACCGTTTCCCATGCGGCGTCGTCAGGGCGCATGCGGGCTTGGGACAACAGCTTGGCGGCGACAATCCGCGCCTCGAAGATCTGGCTGCTCCACAGGCCTTTGGCCAGTTCCAGACGGGGTTCGGGGGCCAGTGCCTCGCGCCACATGGAGGCACTGTCATCAAGGCCTACGGCGGGGGTGCCAAGATAGCGGCATTCGCCACCATGCTGGGCCTGAAGTTTCGCCGCACGCGCAGGATCGGACCAGCTTTCAAGCGTGAGCAGAGCCTCCTCCAGCGTGGGCGGGGCGATGGCGCCATCTTCGTGCTGGGCCTCTTCGGTGAAGAAGGCGTAATCCGCATCGGATTTCGCATAGGCTTCGGCCTCGGCCTGCAGCTGCGCATCATCGGGCGATGGCGGGTCTTGCGACACTGGCTGGCGTGTGGCGTCGTTCAGGTCGTCGGGGCGTTTGCTGTCGTTTTCACCGCTCATTCGACGGTCACGGATTTGGCGAGATTGCGCGGTTGGTCCACATCGGTCCCCTTTGCGATTGCAGTATGATAAGCGAGAAGCTGGGCGGGTAACGCATAAAGGATCGGCGCCCAAGGGGCGGGAACCTCCGGCAGTTGTAGAGTGGCCCATGTGCCGGCACCGGCGGTCGCGATACCTTTGGCATCCGACACAAGCAGTACCTGCCCATGACGGGCCATGACCTCCTGCATGTTCGAGACGGTCTTGTCAAACAATGCATCGTGCGGCGCGAACACGATCACCGGCACCATTCTGTCGATCAGGGCGATGGGGCCGTGTTTCAGTTCGCCGGACGCATAGCCTTCGGCGTGGATATAGCTGATTTCCTTGAGTTTGAGCGCGCCTTCCATCGCCAGCGGATAGAGTGCACCGCGCCCCAGAAATAAAATGTCCTGTGCCTCTGCGAGCTCGTCGGAAAGGGCGGCGATGGCCTCGCCGATTGCCAGCCCCGCATTCATCTTGCCCGGCACGCTGCGCAGCGCCTCGATATGGGATTTCTGCACGGCGGCGGTGATATGGCCGCGTGCAAGACCCGCCTCCAGTGACAGGATCGCAAGTGTCATAAGCTGGCAGGTGAAGGCTTTGGTCGAGGCCACACCCACTTCGATGCCTGCGTGGATGGGGAGCGCGATATCGGCCTCGCGCGCCATGGTGGAACTGGGCACATTGACCACCGCCAGCGTCTTGGCCACACGGCCCTGACAATAGCGCAAGGCCGCCAGCGTATCGGCGGTCTCCCCCGATTGCGAGACAAACACCGCCATCGTATTGTCGGGGATCGGCGGCTCGCGGTATCGGAATTCCGACGCCACATCGATATCGCAAGGAATACCTGCGATCTGTTCAAACCAGTATTTCGCGACCTGACAGGCGTAAAAGGCCGTGCCGCAGGCCACAAGCGTCAGCCTCTCGATCTGGGAAAAATCCACCGCATCGGGCAGGGTGATCTGGTCATCCGCCAGATAGTGTTTCAGCGCATCGCCCAGCACCACCGGTTGTTCGGCGATCTCTTTGGCCATGAAATGCTTGTAGCCCGCTTTCTCGACCCGTGTCTGGCCCAGATCAATGCGGGCCTCGTCGCGTGTGACAGGCGTGCCCGTGATATCGAAAATGTCGCAGCCGGCGCGGGTGATAAAGGCGTAATCCCCCTCTTCGAGATAGGTGATCCGGTCGGTAAGGGGTGAGAGCGCGATCGCATCCGATCCCACGAACATCTCGCCATCCCCATGACCGATCGCCAAAGGCGAGCCCTTGCGCGCCGCAATCATCAGATCGTCCTCGCCCTCGAACAGCCACAACAGGGCAAAGGCCCCTTCCAGTTTTTGCAGCGTGGCGCGCGCGGCGTCTTGGGGCGATAGACCCTGATCCATCGCCATACGCGTCAGCAAGGCCACGGTTTCGGTATCGGTATCTGTTTCCGGCTCAAGGCCCGCGTCCGCCAACTGCGCGCGCAATTCACGGAAATTCTCGATGATCCCGTTATGGACCACGGCCACCGGCCCCGCGACATGGGGGTGGGCATTTTTCAACGTGGCCGGACCATGTGTGGCCCAGCGGGTATGGCCGATACCGGCCTTGCCGCGCAGGGGGTCGTGGACCAGCAGATCCGACAGGTTGAACAGTTTGCCCACTGCCCGGCGCCGGTCGAGCGTGCCGTGATTGACGGTTGCGATGCCCGCACTGTCATAGCCGCGGTATTCCAGCCGTTTGAGGCTTTCGACCAGCATGGGGGCAACCTCGTGGGTGCCCAATACTCCGATAATGCCGCACATATGTTCAGCCTTTCTTCGCGGCCCTACGGGCCTTTTCTTCGCGCAATTTGGCAAAAAGCTTTGCCGCCAGACCGGGTTTGTTAACCTGTCTGGCGCGGGCCACGGCCATGTCGGTGGCCGGCACGTCTTCGGTGATAACCGATCCCGTTGCCGTCAGCGCATGTGCGCCCACGCAGACAGGCGCCACAAGCATTGTATCGGACCCGATAAACGCGTTTTCACCGATGGTGGTGCGATGCTTGAACACGCCGTCATAATTGCAGGTGATCGTGCCGGCACCAATGTTGGTATGCGCGCCGATATCCGCATCTCCCAGATAGGTCAAATGCCCGACCTTCACGCCTTCGGCGAGGGTGGTGTTTTTCACCTCGACGAAATTGCCCACATGCACGTTTTCGGCCAGCTCGGCCCCCGGACGCAGTCGTGCAAACGGGCCTACGGTCGCCCCTTGCGAGATGTGACAGCCTTCAAGATGGCAAAATGCCTCGATCACGGCGTGCGATTCGACCGTGACCCCTGTGCCGAAGACCACGTTGGGGCCAACACTCACATCACGCCCCAGATAGGTGTCGAGGGCGAAATAGACGCTGGCGGGATCGGTCAGCGTCACACCGTCCTCGATTGCATGCGCGCGCTGGCGCTGCTGGAACAAGGCCTCTGCACGGGCAAGTTCGGCGCGGGTGTTGATGCCCAGTGTCTCGGCCTCGGGGCAGGTCACAACCTGTGCATCCAGATCGCGCGCACGGGCTGCGGCCACGATATCGGTCAGGTAATATTCGCCCGATGCGTTTTCATTCGACAGCCCGTCTACCAGCTCCCCCAGAAGCGGGCCGTCGCAGGCGATAACACCGGAATTGCAAAGCGTGATCGCGCGCTCGGCCACTGAGGCGTCCTTGAATTCTACAATCTTTTCAAGCGTGTCGCCTTGGGTGACCAACCGGCCATACCGTCCGGGGTCGGCTGCCTCGAACCCCAGTACTGTGATATCCGCCGTGGATTGCACAAGCCGTTCGAGGGTTTCGGACTGGATAAAGGGTGTGTCGCCGTAAAGCACGATGACCCTGCCGGTAAACCCGTCAAGCCGGGGCAGGGCTTGCGCGACCGCATGGCCGGTGCCGAGTTGTTCGGATTGAAGCACGCATTCGGCCTGCGGGGCCCATTCGGCCACGGCTACCTCAACGGCCTGTGCGCCATGGCCGGTGACCACAACGATCCGCTCAGGCTCCAGCGCCCGACCGGCGGCCAGCGCATGGGCCACAAGCGGTGCGCGCCCGACCGGATGCAAGACCTTCGGGGTGTCGGAATTCATGCGGGTGCCTTGTCCCGCTGCGAGAATTATCAGCGCGTTGGCCATAGGTGATGCCTTTTCTTCTGCTCATGCCCGTTTTACCCATAGCGTACCGCGCCGCAAGTGGCGGGTCATCACGTGATTTTTCGCCATGTTACAGATAATAGAGTAGGGCTCGGGGTATGCGCACAGTGGTTTTTGATCTGGACGGCACGCTGGCCGACACATCGGCCGACCTGATTGCGGCGGCAAACGCGTGTTTTCAGGCGCGGGGGCTGGAGGTGCGCCTTGATCCGGTGGCCGATGCGGCCACGGCCTTTCACGGCGGCCGCGCGATGTTGCAGGCCGGATTTTCCCGTGCGGGCATCGATGCAGGTGCGATGGAGCCGATGATTGACGATGATTGTCAGCGGTTGCTGGATTTCTACGGCGAGAACATCTGCGTGCATACTGTGTTGTATCCCGGTGCGGTGACGGCCGTCGCACAATTGCGCGAAAACGGATTTTTGACGGCGATCTGCACCAACAAACCCGAGGGGCTGGCCCACAGGTTGCTGGACACGCTGGGTGTATCGCATTTGTTCGATGCGGTGATCGGGGCGGATACGTTGCCTACGCGCAAACCCGATCCGGCGCCCTATATCGCCGCCGTCACGCAGGCGGGCGGGGAGGTCGCACGCTCTCTCCTGATCGGTGACACGAAAACCGATCGTGCCACAGCGCATGCCGCGCAAGTGCCTTGTGTGCTTGTGACATTTGGCCCTGATGGCGAGGATGTGCTGGCACTTTCGCCAGAGGCCGCGATGGCGAGCTATGCGATATTGCCCGCGCTGGCAGAGCAGTTGCTGCCATTGATCCTCTGATCTGCTGATCGTTGCGCTGCAATGGGTGCGTGATGGCAAAGGGCCGAATTCCATGACCGACGAGATCTTCAACGGAAATTTCACGCAGCAAGAAGCGGTGCCGGAGGCGGCGATTGCGCGGGCGGTGGAGGTGATGCGCAGCGGGCGTTTGCATCGCTATAACACGCGACCGGGCGAAACCGGTGAAACCGCGGCCCTGGAGGAAGAATTTGCGGCCCGAACAGGGGCGCGGTTCGCGCTGGCTGTCGCCTCGGGCGGGTATGCGCTGGCCTGTGCATTGCGCGCGATCTCTATCGCGCCGGGCGAGCGGGTGCTCACCAATGCCTTTACGCTTGCGCCTGTGCCGGGCGCTATTGTCAGCACCGGTGCCGCGCCGCTGTTTGTGGAGACCACGCCAGATCTGGTGATCGATCTGGAGGATCTGGAGGCGAAAGCCCCGCAGGCGCGTGTTCTGATGCTGAGCCATATGCGCGGCCATCTGTGCGATATGGACCGGTTGATGGACATCGCACGGCGGTATGACCTGACGGTGATCGAGGATTGCGCTCACACGATGGGGGCCACATGGGACGGTGTGCCGTCGGGGCGCCACGGGATCATCGGATGCTATTCGACACAAACCTATAAGCATATCAACAGCGGCGAGGGCGGCCTGCTGGTCAGCGATGATCCGGTGGTCATGGCACGCGCGATTCTGCTGTCGGGCAGTTACATGATGTACCCGCGTCACCGCGCATCACCCGCGCCTGCGGTGTTTGAGGCCCTGAAATACGACACGCCCAACATCTCGGGGCGGATGGACAATTTGCGCGCGGCGATTTTGCGCCCGCAATTGCAAGATCTACCGGCGCAGTGCGCACGCTGGGGCCGGCTTTATGATCGTTTGGCCTGCGGACTGGCGGACTGTGCCGGGATCGTTTTGCCGCAGGCAGACCGTCGTGCGGTGCGTGTGGGGTCCTCCTTGCAGTTCCGGCTGAAGGGGGCGGGACCCGCGCAGATTGCCGGTTTGGTGTCACGCTGTCTGGCGCGTGGAGTGGAGCTGAAATGGTTCGGCGCGCCTGAACCCGCCGGCTATACCTCGCGCCATGACAGCTGGCGGTATACCGCAGCCCAGCACCTGCCACAAACGGACAAGGTTCTGGCCGAACTGGTCGACATGAGGCTACCGCTGAGTTTCTCGGTCGAAGATGCCGCACAGATCGCACGCATTATATCCCAAGAAGTCACACGGCCGGATGGCGTTATGCAAGGACAGAGCTGAACTTGTAACCGATCGGTGTTTGGGCGGGGTCGTGGCGCGCCGGGGCATCGAGCCCGAGCGCGCCACGGTCGGGGGCCAGAGGGGCCCCCTTCCACATCGCGTGCCCTCTACAAGAGGCCTTTCACTACGGCGCTGTGCGTCGATCAGAACTTGATGACATAGGCCGCGCCAATGATCAGCGGATCAACCTCGACCGTGCCGATATCAGCGCCGTTCAATTTGGCATCCAAATCGATATCAATCCAGCGCATATCAAGGCGCATCGCCGAACGATCATTGATGGCGTAATCAACGCCCGCATGAAGCGCCACGCCCCAGCTGTTGTCGAGTTCCAGCTTGGACCCTTCGAGTCCGTTCTTCTCGTCGACATCCAGCACGGCTGTGTAATTGAGGCCGACACCGAAGAACGGGGTGACCTGACTATCGTTGGCGAAATGGTACTGGATCGAGACGGTGGGCGGCAGGTGTTTCACCTCGGCCATTTTCGCGCCGTTCAGATTGACCTTATGCGTAAAGGGAGTGGCGGCCAGCAGCTCTACCCCCCAGTTGTCGCGGAAAAAATATTCCAGCGTGACTGTTGGCTGCACGTTGCCGCCGATGCTCACATCGAATGTGTCCGCCAGACGACCGTTGTCATCTTTGGGCATCACGCCATGCACCCCCAGACCAAGGGTGAAGCTGCCGGCATCTTGAGCCATGGCGAGCGATCCGCTCAGGCAGGTTGTGCAGGCTGCAGCAAGAATTAGGGCAAAACGCGGGGTTCTCATGGGAGTGTTCCTTCTCTTCAGGCGAGAGGAGACATCGGCCTTTGCGGATCGGCCCGCGTTGATATGGATCAAATTTTTGCGATTCGCGCGCAGAACGCAAAAATATCACGCATCGGGCGCGCGCATTGGGCGGGCCTCACGGATAAAATTCTGTCATGCATAGACAAGACGCGCTTGCTGCACAGAGGGGGAACCCTCAAGGCGTGGCGCTACCACCCGGGGGCCCGCATCCAGGCCTGACATGCCCAAACGGCTGGCATTGCGATGGCCCGAGGCGCGATACGGTAAAGCCACAGCCGGCCCCTGTTGCCGCGCCGAAATGAGTAAAAGCAAGAATATGTCTTGCCCGTTGGCGCTCAAGGCATATCCTAAGACCGAGAATAGCTTTTGTGTGATAAATTCGTGGGTCTTTACTCTTTGGTCGGGATTGCAGCGTTAAAAGCGACCTAATGAGATTAAGACGCGAAATTGGGGCACATCGGTTGACCCCGCAGGTTCACGGGGCTATTGCTCACCGCAGCTTGAACCGGCGCGACCTTTAGTCGCGACACTAGGGAGCCAAACAGTGCAAGACATTCTGCGCGAATACCTTCCCATCCTTATCTTCCTTTGCATTGCAGTTGCTTTGGCACTTTTGCTTTTGGGTGCCGCTGCCGTGATTGCGATCCGAAATCCGGATCCTGAAAAAGTCTCGGCTTATGAATGTGGCTTCAATGCATTCGATGATGCACGGATGAAATTCGACGTGCGTTTTTACCTCGTCTCGATCCTGTTCATCATCTTTGACCTTGAGGTGGCATTTTTGTTCCCTTGGGCCGTGGCTTTTGCAGATCTGTCGATGACGGGGTTCTGGTCGATGATGGTCTTTTTGACTGTGCTGACCGTTGGGTTTGCGTATGAGTGGAAGAAAGGGGCACTGGAATGGGCGTGATGACGAGTGCCAATACCGCCGCTGTGGACAAAGAATACGCCACACAAGCGATCAATCAGGAATTGCAGGATAAGGGCTTTCTGCTGACCTCGACAGAAGATGTTATCAACTGGGCGCGCAACGGATCGCTGCACTGGATGACCTTCGGTCTGGCATGTTGTGCAATCGAGATGATGCACGCCTCTATGCCGCGCTATGACGTGGAGCGTTTCGGCATGGCCCCGCGCGCCTCGCCGCGCCAGTCGGATCTGATGATTGTGGCAGGCACGCTGACCAACAAAATGGCGCCTGCCTTGCGCAAGGTTTATGACCAGATGCCCGAGCCGCGCTATGTGATCTCTATGGGATCATGCGCCAATGGCGGCGGCTATTATCATTACAGCTATTCGGTTGTGCGTGGATGTGACCGGATCGTTCCGGTGGATATCTATGTGCCGGGTTGCCCGCCTTCTGCCGAGGCGCTGCTGTATGGCTTGCTGCAATTGCAACGCAAGATCCGCCGCACCGGCACATTGGTGCGCTGAGGGAGGATGCGATGACCGAAGCACTCAAGGAACTGGCCCAGCATATCGAATCGCGTCGACCCGATGATGTGATCTCGACCGATGTGGCTTTTGGCGAACTGACAGTGACCGTCACGCTTGGCGGAATTGTCGATTTTGTGGCCTTCTTGAAGGAAGACCCCAACTGCATGTTTTCCTCGCTTGTGGATATCACGGCGGTTGATTACCCCGAGCGTCCCAAACGCTTTGAAATGGTGTGGCATTTCCTCTCGATGTATCGCAACCAGCGGGTTCGCGTGAAATCTGCGATTCGCGAGGAAGATCTGGTCCCTTCGATCATTTCGATCCACAAATCCGCGAACTGGTTCGAGCGGGAAGTGTTCGACATGTTTGGCATCCTGTTTTCGGGCCACCCCGATTTGCGCCGCTTGTTGACCGATTACGGCTTTCGCGGTCACCCGCTGCGCAAGGATTTCCCCACCACCGGTTATGTCGAGGTGCGTTGGGACGAGGTCGAGAAACGCGTGGTCTATGAGCCGGTCAAACTGGTTCAGGAATACCGCCAGTTCGATTTCCTTTCCCCGTGGGAAGGCGCGAAATACATCCTGCCGGGTGACGAGAAAACCGAAGACAAGGCGGGGTCCAAGTGATGACCAGCGCGCTTTCCGGATCCTGCCTGTGTGGCGCTTGCAGCTTTACGGCGACGCCCCAGGGCGATGCAGGCGTGTGTCATTGCGGGATGTGCCGAAAATGGTCGGGGGGCATGTTCATTGCGATCGGCTGCAATGGCACCGTTCAATTCACCGATACATCTGTCATCACACGCTTCAAATCCTCCGAATGGGGTGAGCGGGTGTTTTGTTCCAGATGCGGATCAAATCTTGCGTGGCTTGCCGCAGATGGCTCGGCCTCTGCTGTCTCAATCCATTGTTTCGATCATCCGGGACAGTTCAACGTGACCTCGCAGATTTTCATCGACCGCAAACCAGAGAATTATGCGCTTGCGAATGCCACGGCTGTGATGACCGAGGCCGAAGTTTTCGCAAAATTCGCGCCCAGCACGGCCGCCAAACCGGCCCCCAGCACGGAGAGTAACGCATGATGGACGGCGACATCCGGCAAAACCATTATGATGATGGATCCGAAGACGCCCTGACCGGCGAACAGCGGATCCGTAATTTCAACCTCAACTTCGGGCCGCAACACCCCGCAGCGCACGGCGTGTTGCGGATGGTGGTCGAGCTGGACGGTGAGGTGGTCGAGCGTGTGGACCCGCATGTCGGGCTTTTGCATCGCGGCACCGAAAAATTGATGGAAAGCCGCACCTATCTGCAAAACCTGCCTTATTTCGACCGTCTCGATTACGTGTCGCCGATGAATCAGGAACATGCATGGTGTCTGGCGATCGAAAAACTGACTGGCGTCGAGGTGCCACGCCGCGCCTCGCTGATCCGCGTTCTGTTTTGCGAAATCGGCCGTGTTCTGAACCACCTGCTGAACGTGACGACCCAAGCTATGGATGTGGGGGCGCTGACGCCACCGCTGTGGGGGTTCGAGGAACGCGAGAAGCTGATGATCTTCTACGAGCGGGCCTGTGGCGCGCGTCTGCACGCGGCCTATTTCCGTCCGGGCGGTGTGCATCAGGATCTGACGCCCGATCTGATTGATGATATCGAGACTTGGGCCAAGGAATTCCCGCAAAAGGTCGATGATATCGGCACGCTCATTACCGAGAACCGTGTGTTCAAACAGCGCAACGTAGATATCGCTGTTGTGACCGAGCAAGATATTCTTGAATGGGGTTTCTCGGGCGTGATGGCGCGTGGTAGCGGCCTTGCATGGGATTTGCGTCGCAGTCAGCCGTATGAATGTTATGACGAGTTCGATTTCGATATCGCAGTCGGGCAAGCGGGCGATTGCTATGATCGCTATCTGGTGCGTATCGCGGAGATGCGCGAATCCACCAAGATCATCTTGCAATGCATTGAAAAACTGCGCGCTGAAAAAGGTGGCGACATCTTGGCGCGCGGGAAAATGACACCGCCGAAACGCGGTGACATGAAAACATCGATGGAAGCGTTGATCCATCATTTCAAGCTTTACACCGAAGGGTTCAAAGTCCCCGAGGGCGAGGTTTATGCGGCGGTCGAGGCCCCCAAGGGCGAGTTCGGCGTATTCTTGAAATCCGATGGGACCAACAAACCCTATCGTGCGAAAATCCGCGCGCCAGGGTATCTGAACATGCAGTCCATGGATTATGTCAGCAAGGGCCATATGCTTGCTGATCTGTCTGCAATTATCGGTACGATGGACATCGTATTCGGGGAGGTCGACCGCTAATGCTTCGCCGTTTGCATAACGAACAACCAGAGAGCTTTGAATTTACGGCTGCCAATCTGGAGTGGGCGCAGGCCCAAGTGACGAAATATCCCGTGGGGCGTCAGGCCTCCGCGATTATTCCGTTGCTGTTTCGCGCCCAAGAGCAGGAAGGCTGGCTGTCCAAGCCTGCCATCGAATATGTCGCTGATATGCTGGAGATGCCCTATATCCGGGCACTCGAAGTTGCGACCTTCTACTTTATGTTCCACCTCGCGCCGGTTGGGTCCGTGGCCCATATCCAGATTTGCGGCACGACATCGTGCATGATCTGCGGCGCCGAAGATCTGATGAAGGTGTGTAAGGACAAGATTGCGCCTTATCCGCATGAAGTTTCAGCCGATGGCAAGTTTTCGTGGGAAGAGGTCGAGTGTCTTGGCGCGTGTGCCAACGCGCCCATGGCCCAGATCGGCAAGGATTATTACGAGGATCTGACGCAAGAAGGGCTGGGCAAGCTGATCGACGAGATGGCCGGCGGCGCACGTCCGGTCCCCGGATCGCAATCCGGCCGGTTTGCATCGGAGGCCGCGAATGGTGCGACCGCCCTGACCGAGATCGACTGCGACCGCTCGGAGCGCAACGCGGCGCAGGGATTGGCACTTAGCCAAGACGATTACCTGAAGTCGATTGATGGCACAGAGGTGCCTTTGCGCACGCCGTGGCAGTCCACCGGACAGCGTCGGCCGATCGGCGTCATGGGGACCGAGCGCCCGAAATCTGCCGTTCAGCAAGCCGCAGAAAAAAACGAGCCGCGTCCTGCGGCAGGTAAGAGCGTTGATAAGACAGGCGTGACGGAACAAGAAGCCGAAGCGGTCGAAAAAGGCAACCCAGAGGGAAAATCGGTGCCAGCCGGGGCAGGCTCGGACGCCGATAAATCCTGATACAGGTCCGTGGCCCCGATTGTGGGGCAACAGACCGGAACATGCGAGGACGCGACCTGAAAGGTCCACAAGCGATGATTGATGAACTGAAACACAATGCCAGCAAAACGACGTGGCTCTGGGGGGCCGCACTCGGCATCACGGTGTTTTTGTTTGTGTTGCATCTGGGGTTTTGGGTTGCGGTGTTCTACGGGCTGATCGCCGCTGCGCTGTTTGGCGGGTTTTTGCGTTGGGCGTTCATCGACGGTACGCTTGATATGCACATAGCAGAGTTGGAAGTGGGCGGATTGGCGCGTGCCGTGCCGCCGAGCCACTCTGCGCAGCATGACGATGTTGTGGCCTATCAACACAGCCATCCCAGCGCTCAGGAGTTTTCACAGACGCTGGACACCGCGCTACAGGATGCCGGAGATAAAGCCCAAGTGCATATGGATAAAGTCAATCTTCGCGCGATGGAGGCGGAGACGCGTGTGCACAGCCGCATCGACAAATTTCCGGGCAGAACCGGGGACCAGACCGGGCACGATGAACGTCCCGAGGCAGACGCCGATGACACACAAGGCCTGCGCAAGCCGTCTGGACTTGATGCGCCGCGCGGGGGCAAGGCCGATGATCTTCAGCAGATCGAAGGCATCGGTCCCAAGCTGGAAGAACGGCTGAATTCATGGGGTGTCTGGCATTTCGATCAGATCGCGGCCTGGGGGCCACAAGAGATCGCGTTTGCCGATGCCAGCGTACCCAGTTTCAAGGGGCGTTGTACCCGCGATGACTGGGTGTCGCAGGCCAGAACGATTATGATGGAGGGGGCCGATCGCCCCGTCCATCTTGAAGAGACGAAGGATACCTGACGTAGTATCCGATCCGCCCCGTCGCCTGCGCCCTTCGGGCTTTTGCAGACACGGTGAAGAGATGTTGGATCGGATCGCCATAGTCGGGTATGGACTGAAAGGGCCGGAACGCGCCTTTTGGAGGCGTTCAGGCAAGCGTGCGGCGGATGCCGCTTATCTATTCGCGCTGGTCGATATCTGGCGCATCTGGCGTCGATATATCGGCGGACGAGGCCGGAATATCAGGCCAGAGAAACGAGGGAAGTGACATGCTGAAAGATCAGGATCGGATCTTTACCAACCTTTACGGGATGTATGACCAGTCACTCGCTGGCGCGAAAAAACGCGGCCAGTGGGATGGCACCGGCGCCATTCTTGCCAATGGTCGGGACTGGATCATCGAACAGGTCAAGGCTTCCGGTTTGCGGGGCCGTGGGGGCGCAGGCTTTCCGACCGGCCTGAAATGGTCATTTATGCCCAAGGAGTCTGATGGTCGGCCAGCGTTTTTGACAATCAACGCCGATGAGTCCGAGCCGGGCACCTGTAAAGACCGCGAAATCATGCGTCACGATCCGCATTGCTTGGTCGAGGGCGCGCTGATTGCAGGCTTTGCGATGGGGGCCGAGGCCGCCTACATCTATATTCGTGGCGAATACGTGCGCGAAAAAGAGGCCCTGCAACGTGCGATTGACGAGGCCTATGAAGATGGGCTGATCGGCAAGAACGCCTGCGGTTCGGGGTATGATTACGACGTGTACCTGCACCATGGGGCAGGTGCCTATATCTGTGGTGAAGAAACCGCGCTTTTGGAAAGCCTCGAGGGTAAGAAGGGAATGCCGCGGATGAAACCGCCGTTTCCCGCAGGTGCCGGCCTTTATGGTTGCCCCACGACCGTGAACAATGTGGAATCGATCTCGGTCGTGCCAACGATACTGCGCCGCGGGCCGGAATGGTTTGCGTCCTTCGGTCGTCCCAATAACGCTGGGACCAAGCTCTTTGCGATGTCGGGTCATGTGAATACGCCTTGCGTGGTCGAGGAAGCGATGTCGATCCCGATGCGCGAGTTGATCGAAAAACATGGCGGCGGCATTCGCGGTGGCTGGAAAAACCTCAAAGCTGTGATACCCGGTGGTGCGTCCTGTCCGGTATTGCCCGCGTCGATGTGTAACGATGCGATCATGGATTTCGACTGGATGCGCGAAAACCGCTCCAGCTTCGGCACGGCTTGCATGATCGTGATGGATCAGAACACCGATGTGTTGAAAGCCATCTGGCGACTGACAAAATTCTTCAGCCATGAAAGTTGCGGCCAGTGCACACCGTGCCGCGAAGGTACGGGCTGGATGGCGCGCGTGATGCACCGGCTTGTAACCGGCGAGGCAGAGATCGAGGAAATCGACATGCTGTTGTCAGTGACAAAACAGGTCGAGGGGCACACGATCTGTGCGCTTGGCGACGCCTCCGCTTGGCCGATCCAAGGATTGGTGCGCCACTTCCGTGAGGAAATCGAAGACCGGATCAAAGCGAAAAAAACCGGGCGCATGGGCGCCATGGCCGCGGAGTGAGCATGACGCAATTCGCCACATATCGCGGTTGGAATGTGCGACGCTTGGGGGGCATTTTTGCAGTGCTGGCACTTGGTGCCTGTGCCCCCGCATCGCCCACAGGTACCGGCACCGGGCAGGCTGTTCAGGCGCGCGTTGCCGCACCCGCGCAGCTGCGCGCGGTGCCTGAAGGCTACCAGATCGCGCAATCGCCCGCAGGTGTGATTGTGACACGATCCCAGCCGCCCTTTGGTGATGCCGAAGGGGCGGAGGCCAAGCGCGCGGTTCAGGCGTGGTGCGGCACAGGCGGCGTCGCCTCCGGTCCAGACGACTACTTCCAGAACGGTTCCTGGATTTTCCCCGGGGGCTGCAAATGATGGCACCCCGCCCCGAATTCACCGCGCGAGTTTCCGCGCCCGAGCACACTGACGGATTGTGACATGGCAGACCTCAGAACGATCATCATCGACGGCGAAGAGCACCAGGTAGATCCCAATCTCACCTTGATTCAGGCATGTGAAGAGGCCGGAATTGAAGTGCCGCGCTTTTGCTATCACGAGCGTTTGTCCATCGCGGGCAACTGCCGGATGTGTCTGGTGGAGGTCGTAGGCGGCCCGCCAAAGCCGACCGCCTCCTGCGCGATGCAGGTCAAGGACATGCGCCCCGGTAAGGACGGGACGCCGCCCACGGTGCTGACCAAATCGCCCATGGTGAAAAAGGCCCGCGAAGGGGTGATGGAGTTTTTGCTGATCAACCACCCGCTGGATTGCCCGATTTGCGATCAGGGTGGCGAATGTGATCTGCAAGATCAGGCCGTGGCCTACGGCGTTGATTTCTCGCGCTACCGCGAGCCCAAACGCTCGGCCACCGAACTCAATCTTGGTCCGCTTGTCGAAACCCATATGACGCGCTGCATTTCGTGCACGCGCTGCGTGCGCTTTACCTCGGAGGTGGCGGGCATCAGCCAGATGGGCCAGACCGGGCGCGGTGAGGATGCCGAAATCACGACCTACCTGAACCAGACGCTGGAAAGCAATCTGCAGGGCAATATCGTGGATTTGTGTCCGGTGGGCGCGCTGGTTTCCAAACCCTATGCGTTTACCGCCCGTCCGTGGGAGTTGACCAAAACCGAAACCATTGATGTGATGGATGCGCTTGGGTCGAACATCCGCGTGGACACCAAAGGCCGCGAAGTGATGCGGATCTTGCCGCGTAACCATGATGGCGTGAACGAGGAATGGCTGTCGGATAAATCGCGCTATGTCTGGGACGGTCTTCGCCGCCAGCGTTTGGATAAGCCCTATATCCGCGAGAACGGTCGCCTGCGTCCGGCAAGTTGGCCAGAGGCGCTTGGGGCTGCGGCTGCAGCGATGCAGGGTAAGAAAGTCGCAGGTCTGATCGGTGATCTTGCTTCGACCGAAGCCGCATTCAGCCTGAAAACGCTGATCGAAGGGCAGGGGGGGCATGTCGAATGTCGCACGGACCGCGCGCGTTTGCCGGCTGGAAACCGCTCGGCCTACGTCGGAAATGCCGCGATCGAGGATATTGATACGGCGTCGGAAATCATTCTGGTCGGCAGCAACCCGCGGGTTGAGGCAGCGGTGCTCAATGCGCGTATCCGCAAGGCATGGCTGCGCGGCGCAAAGATCAAAGTAATCGGCGACGCAACTGATCTGACCTATGATTACGAGCATCTGGGCGATGATCGTGCAGCGCTTGCTGATGTGTCGGTCGGCGATGGCGCGCTGGCGATTGTGGGGCAGGGCGCTGTCAACGAAGCCGATGGCGAAGCGGTTCTGGCCGCCGTGATGGCGACGGGGGCAAAGCTTTTGGTGCTGCACACGGCTGCAAGCCGCGTGGGGGCCATGGATGTGGGGGCCGTGACCGACGGTGGATTGCTGGGTGCAATCGACGGGGCGCAGGTCATCTACAATCTGGGCGCAGACGAGGTTGATATCACCCCTGCCGCTGAAGGCGGTCCGTTCGTGATTTATCAGGGCAGCCATGGTGATCGCGGGGCCAACCGCGCTGATGTGATCCTGCCAGCGGCGGCCTATACCGAGGAACAGGGATTGTTCGTGAACACCGAAGGCCGTCCGCAGCTTGCGTTCCGTGCGGGCTTCCCGCCGGGCGAGGCGAAGGAAAACTGGGCAATCTTGCGTGCCCTGTCGGCAGAGATGAATGCCGTTCTGCCGTGGGATACGCTCGCCGGGCTACGCCGCGCGATGGTGGCTGCGGTGCCTCATCTGGCGCGTGTGGACGAAGTCATCGAAAATGAATGGCAGCCGCTCGAGACGCGCGAACTTGGCAAGGCGAGCTTCCGTCCGGCCATTCGCGATCACTATCTGACCAATCCGGTTGCGCGGGCCTCTGTGTTGATGGCACAACTGTCTGCCGCTGAAAAAGAGCGTCGCACTGCGCCGATCGCTGCGGAATAAGAAGGGAAATCGTCTCGTGAATTTGCGCTCCAGCCTACGCCAGATCGCGCGCCTCAGCTTCGGCCTGTTTGCCGGAGTGTTGGCGTGTGGCATAGGTGCAGCAGGCGCGCAGACCACGAACGATGACCCACCGCAAGCGCAACCGCAGTATTTGCCTGTCGAGACGCGGTTGTTGCAAGATGATCTGGTAGAGCTTCGTGTGGGCATCACCGGTGTAGAAAATGCTAAAGAACGTGTGGATGATCTGGCCATCTGTGCTGCGGCGCAATATGCGCTGATCCGGGGATATGGATTTGCACGCCACATCCGCACGAAGATTGACAAAGTGGGTGGTATCTGGCGGGCGGATGCAGTTTACATCATCTCGCCCGCGTTGCCGCGCGGATTGCAAACGATTAACGCCCAAGAGGCAGTTGCGGATTGCAAAGCCCGCGACATACCGACGATTTGAAGAGAAGGCGGTCTGGGGAACAACATGGCTGAGTTTATCGCAACACCGTTTGGGACGTTCGTGATCATCCTCTTGCAGGCGATCGCGATGATCGCCTTCGTGATGATGTCGTTGATCTTTCTGGTCTATGGCGACCGCAAGATCTGGGCTGCGGTGCAAATGCGCCGTGGTCCCAACGTGGTCGGCCCTTGGGGGTTGCTGCAAACCTTCGCCGATGCAGGGAAATACGTTCTTAAAGAGATCGTGGTTCCCGCTGGCGCGGATAAATTTGTATTCTTCCTTGCACCCGTGATGTCGATGGTGCTGGCGATCCTTGCATGGGCCGCAGTGCCCATGGCCGAAGGCTGGGTGCTGGCCGATATCAACGTGGGTATCTTGTTCATTTTCGCGGTCTCCTCGCTTGAGGTGTATGGCGTGATTATGGGCGGTTGGGCCTCGAACTCTAAATATCCGTTTTTGGGGTCGCTGCGCTCTGCCGCGCAGATGATCTCCTACGAAGTCAGCCTTGGCCTGATCATCATCGGTGTGATCATCTCCACCGGCTCGATGAACATGTCGGATATCGTGCGGGCACAGGATGGCTCTTTCGGGCTGCTGAACTGGTACTGGTTGCCGCATTTCCCGATGTTGGTGCTGTTCTTTATCTCTGCGCTGGCAGAAACGAACCGCCCCCCGTTCGATTTGCCGGAGGCGGAATCCGAGCTGGTGGCAGGGTTCATGGTGGAATACAGCTCGACCCCCTATCTGTTGTTCATGGCTGGCGAATATATCGCGATCTGGCTGATGTGCGCGCTGATCTCGCTTTTGTTCTTTGGCGGTTGGCTCTCGCCCATTCCCGGCTTGCCTGACGGTGTGCTGTGGATGTTCCTCAAGATGGTGTTTTGGTTCTTCATGTTCGGCATGGTGAAGGCTATCACGCCGCGATACCGCTATGACCAGCTGATGCGGATTGGCTGGAAAATGTTCCTGCCGATGTCGCTTGGTTGGGTTGTGATTGTGGCGTTTCTTGCGAAATTCGAAGTGTTCGGCGCGTTCTGGGCCCGCTTCGCGATTGGAGGCTGATTATGGCATTCGACTATGCACGCGCGGCGAAGTACTTCCTGCTTGTGGACTTCATCAAGGGGTTCGGCATCGGCATGCGGTATTTTTTCCGCCCCAAGCCCACGCTGAACTATCCGCATGAAAAAGGCCCGCTAAGCCCCCGTTTTCGCGGAGAACATGCGCTACGCCGCTATGCAAATGGCGAAGAGCGCTGCATTGCATGTAAACTGTGCGAGGCGATCTGTCCGGCCCAAGCCATCACCATTGATGCAGAGCCCCGCGCAGACGGATCGCGCCGGACAACACGCTATGACATCGACATGACCAAATGCATCTATTGCGGGTTCTGTCAGGAGGCCTGCCCGGTGGATGCGATCGTCGAGGGGCCGAATTTCGAATTTTCGACAGAGACCCGCGAAGAGCTGTTCTACAACAAGGAAAAGCTTTTGGATAACGGTGCCCGTTGGGAAGCAGAAATCGCGCGTAACCTTGAAATTGACGCCCCTTATCGTTGAGAGATCATGACCCAGGATTTTAGCAAACTCTTCCAGACAATGATGGAGCAGGGGACCGACATGGCCCGCCGGATGAACCCGGCATTGGAGAGCTTTAATCCTGCGGCGCTGGACAAAGTCTTTCCGACGATGACACGCGACATGATGGAAATGTGGTTCGGCAAAACGTTCAACCGCGACGGGCTGGATGCGAAAACGCGTCTGCTTTTGACGATTGCTGCATTGACGGCGATGGGCGCGCAGGGCGATAGCCAGCTTCGGATGAGCATCCGTCACGCGCTGGAGGCGGGCGCCACACAGCGGGAGGTCGCCGAGACGATCTTCCAAATGAGCATGTTTGGCGGGATACCCGCCATGAGCCGCGCGCTGGAGATCGCCCAAAGCGTCTTTGGCGAGATGGACAAAGATTCTGCGGGAGATGACGCATGATGGTATTTTCCTTTTATCTCTTCGCCACGCTCGTTGTGGTGTCTGGGATCATGGTGGTTTTGGCCCGTAATCCGGTGCATTCGGTGCTGTGGCTGATTTTAACGTTTTCCTCGGCAGCCGGTCTGTTCATTTTGCTGGGCGCAGAGTTTGTGGCAATGATCCTGGTCGTCGTCTATGTCGGTGCGATTGCAGTGCTGTTCCTGTTTGTGGTGATGATGCTGGATGTGGATTTCACCGCGCTGAAGGGGGAGATGGCGAAATACATGCCGCTCGCCGGTTTGATCGCCTTGGTTATTCTGGTCCAGCTGGGCCTTGCGATCGGTAACTGGCAGATCGCGCCGCAAGCGGGGGATCTGCGCGCGGCCGTGACGCCGGAGGGGATCGACAATACCCGTGCCTTGGGGCTGATCCTTTATGATCAGTATCTCTACCTCTTCGAGGCCTCCTCGCTTGTGTTGCTGGTGGCAATGATCGGGGCGATCATGCTGACCATGCGCCACCGCACGGATGTAAAGCGCCAAGACGCAATGGCGCAGATGCAACGCGATCCCGACGTTCAGCTGAAACTGGTTGATGTGAAGCCCGGCCAGGGGCTGTGAGAGATGAGGGCGGCGCGAGACAATGCGCCGCCTGTGCCAGCCCGCGAGACGGCTCGGTGTAAATGAATAAGGCGTGTTTTCGGCATGCACATGACGGATGGAGTACGGGGCGATGACCCGGAGGGACAACGATGATCGGACTTGAGCATTACCTAGGGGTGGCGGCCGTGCTGTTCGTCACCGGGATTTTCGGAATTTTCGTAAACCGGAAGAACGTCATCATCATCCTGATGTCGATCGAACTGATCTTGCTTTCGGTGAATATCAATTTGGTGGCATTTTCGGCCTTCAGCGGTGATCTGGTGGGGCAGGTGTTCGCACTTTTCGTGCTCACGGTGGCCGCGGCAGAAGCGTCGATCGGTCTTGCGATCCTTGTTGTGTTCTTCCGTAACCGTGGCTCCATCGATGTGGCCGACGTCAATATGTTGAAGGGGTAAGCGCAGATGCCGACGATCATTCTATTCGCCCCGCTTCTGGGGGCGGTCATCGCAGGCTTCGGCTGGCGGCTGATCACCGAAAAAGGCGCGCAGCTGGTCACCACCGGCCTGCTGTTTTTGTCCGCAATCCTAAGCTGGATCGTATTCATCACCTTTGATGGGACCACGCAGCATATCGAGCTGTTCAGTTTTATTGTTTCGGGCGATCTGGAAACGTCATGGCAGATCCGTCTTGATCGTCTGACCACGATTATGCTGGTCGTGATCAACACAGTGTCTGCGCTCGTGCATCTTTATAGCTGGGGCTATATGGCGCATGATGAAAACTTCGAGGGTAACGAGCGCTATAAGGCGCGCTTCTTTTCCTACCTGTCGCTTTTCACATTCATGATGCTGGCGCTGGTCACAGCCGATAACCTGCTGCAGATGTTCTTTGGCTGGGAAGGCGTGGGGCTTGCCTCCTATCTGCTCATCGGGTTCTATTACAAAAAACCGTCCGCAGGAGCGGCTGCCATCAAGGCGTTCGTGGTTAACCGTGTGGGTGACTTCGGCTTCCTTCTTGGGATATTTGCGCTGTTTTTCCTGTCCGGCTCGATTGATCTGGATACGATCTTCCAACAGGTTCCGCAGTTGGCGCAAATCACTGTTCCGTTCCTCGGGCTTGAGGTCAACGCGGTTGAGCTGTGCGCATTGCTGCTGTTTATCGGTGCGATGGGGAAATCGGCACAGTTGCTTTTGCACACATGGCTGCCCGATGCGATGGAAGGGCCGACGCCTGTATCGGCTCTGATCCACGCGGCCACCATGGTCACCGCCGGCGTCTTTCTGGTGTGCCGGATGTCGCCGCTTTACGAATTTGCGCCCGATACCAAGATGTTCATCACGCTCATCGGCGGGACCACGGCGTTTTTTGCGGCCACAGTCGGGCTTGTTCAAAACGACATCAAACGTGTGATCGCCTATTCGACCTGTTCGCAGCTTGGCTATATGTTCGTGGCCGCTGGCGTGGGCGTCTATTCGGTTGCGATGTTCCATTTGCTGACACACGCGTTTTTCAAAGCGATGCTGTTTTTGGGCGCGGGGTCGGTGATCCATTCAATGCATCACGAGCAGGACATGCGCAGCTACGGTGGTTTGCGTAAGAAAATCCCGCTGACCTTCTGGGCGATGATGATCGGGACGCTGGCCATCACCGGTGTCGGCATTCCGCTGACCCATATCGGCTTTGCGGGCTTCCTGTCCAAGGACGCGATTATCGAAAGCGCATGGGCTGGCACACACGGCGGATACGCCTTCTGGATGCTGGTTATCGCAGCGCTATTCACCAGCTTCTACTCATGGCGCCTGATGTTCATGACCTTCTTCGGCACGCCACGTGGCGACATGAAGAAACACGATCACGCCCATGAAAGCCCCCGCGTGATGACCATCCCGTTGGGTGTACTGGCACTGGGTGCGGTGTTTGGCGGTATGATCTGGTATAACGTCTTCTTTGGCGACCATCAGAAAATGACCCAGTTCTTCCACATGCAATCCGCGCATGTCGAGGCGCAAACAGCTGTGGCCCAAGATGAAGACCATCCCGTTCTGGCCGAGGTGGCAGAAGGTGACGCGGTCGCAGCACCGGGCGAGGCGGCGCCAAGCGCCCACGAAAAGCCCGATCTGGCCCCCACGGGCGAGGGCGCGATCTTTATGTCAGCAGATAACGAGGTTATCGAAGAGGCGCATCACGCACCGGTCTGGGTGAAAGTTTCACCTTTCATCGCGATGCTGATTGGTCTTGGCGTGGCGTGGCTGTTCTACATCGTCAATCCGGCGCTGCCTGCCAAGCTTGCCAAAGGCATGCCAGCACTGCACCGCTTCTTGCTGAATAAGTGGTATTTCGATGAACTCTATGACGCGATCTTCCGTCGCCCCGCTCTGGCGCTTGGCCAGTTCTTCTGGAAAAAAGGCGACGAGGGCACGATTGACGGCGCCCTTAACGGCTTGGCCTATAAGCTGATACCGGCGTTGGCACGTCTCGCTGGTCGGATCCAGTCCGGCTATCTCTTTCACTACGCGTTCGCCATGGTCGTCGGTATCTTGGTGCTCATGTTCTGGGTCGTTCTGACCGGAGGGTCGCAGTAATGCAGAACCTGCTTTCCATCATCACCTTCATCCCCGTACTGGCTGCGATCATTCTGGCGATCGTTATGCGCGGCGGAACCGAGGCGGCGGATCGCAACGCAAAGTGGTTTGCGCTGACGGCGACCTCGGTCACCTTCCTCGTGTCGCTATTTTTGCTGGCGGGCTATAATCCCAACAACACCGATTTCCAGTTTGTCGAGCAGACAAAATGGATCTTGGGTATGAATTACAAGGTGGGTGTCGACGGGATCTCGTTGATTTTCGTGATGCTGATCACCTTCCTGATGCCGATCACGATCTGTTCGGCATGGACAAACGAAAAGCGCGTGAAGGAATACATGATCGCGTTTCTGGTTCTGGAAACCTTCATGATCGGCGTGTTCACCGCGCTTGATATCGTGTTGTTCTATCTGTTCTTCGAAGCCTCGCTTATCCCGATGTTCCTGATTATCGGGGTGTGGGGCGGACGTCAGCGCGTCTACGCGACGTTCAAATTCTTCCTTTATACCTTCCTGGGGTCGGTTTTGATGCTGGTCGGGATTGCGTGGATGTTCGCAATCGCCGGCACCACGGATATCCCGACGCTTATGGAATACGATTTCCCGTCAATGCCGGTCGATGTGCTGGGCTTCAGCATACCGGGTGGTGTGCAGACCTTGCTGTTCTTGGCCTTCTTCGCCTCGTTCTCGGTGAAAACCCCGATGTGGCCGGTGCATACATGGCTGCCCGATGCGCACGTTCAGGCGCCAACGGCAGGCTCTGTCGATCTTGCGGCGATCTTGCTGAAGATGGGCGGCTACGGCTTCTTGCGCTTTTCGTTGCCGATGTTCCCAGTCGGGACCGAATTGCTGGCCGATTTCATCATGTGGCTGTCGGTTATCGCGATCATCTATGCGTCGCTCGTGGCGCTGGTGCAGACCGATATGAAAAAGCTCATCGCCTATTCGTCGGTGGCACATATGGGCTTTGTGACGCTCGGGATTTTCTCGGTCAACAAGCAGGGGATTGACGGGGCCGTCTATACGATGTTGAGCCACGGCTTTGTGTCGAGTGCGCTTTTCCTGAGTGTGGGCTTCATCTACGACCGTCTGCATACACGTGAGATCGCGGCCTTCGGCGGTTTAGTCAAACGCATGCCGGTCTATGCGATGCTGTTTATGTTCTTCACCATGGCCAATGTCGGGCTGCCGGGCACATCCAGCTTTGTGGGCGAGTTCCTGTCTCTCGCCGGGGCGTTCCAAGCCAATCGTCTGCTTGCTGTTCTGGCGACAACCGGTGTGATTTTGTCGGCCTGCTATGGCTTGTGGCTTTATCGCCGGATGTTCTTCGGTCCGATGCTGAAAGAAAGCCTGAAGGCCGTGGTCGATCTGGATCTGCGTGAAAAAGCGATGCTGGCACCGTTGGTGATCATGACCTTGCTGTTGGGTGTCTACCCGAGCCTGTTGACCGATATCATCGGTCCGACAGTGGCCAATCTGGTCGAAAACTATCATGCGAGCCTGGCTGCCGCCGGTGCTGTCGCGGTTGCGCATTAAGGAGAGCCAACAATGACGTCCATGGATTTCTCCACTGTCCTTCCTGAGGTTCTGCTGTCGCTTTATGCGATGGCGGCACTCATCGGCGGGGTCTGCCTTGGCAAGGATAAGGTCGCACCGTTTATCTCGTGGTTGACTGTCGCGATCCTTGTGCTGTTTGCCGCGCTGGTCGGTTTGCAAAGCGGCAGCCGCGTTGCCTTTGGCGGGCTGTTTATCGAAGATGCGTTCTCGCGGTTCGCAAAAGTGCTGATCTTGCTATCGGCGGCCGGTGTGCTGGCCATGAGCGCGGATTATCAGGAACGTCGCAACCTGATGCGGTTCGAGTATCCGATCCTGATCACACTTGCCGTGGTTGGCATGATGATGATGGTGTCTGCGGGCAACCTGATGTCGCTGTATATCGGTTTGGAACTGCAATCGCTTGCGCTTTACGTGGTTGCGGCCCTGCGTCGTGACAGCACCCGCTCCTCGGAGGCCGGTCTGAAATATTTTGTGCTGGGCGCGCTCAGCTCGGGCATCCTGCTGTATGGTGCGGCCCTTACATACGGGTTCACCGGCACGACAGATTTTGCAGGCATCATGACCACGGTCACCACCGAGAACCTGCCATTGGGTGTGCTGTTCGGGATGGTGTTCCTGATCATCGGTCTGGCGTTCAAAGTGTCGGCTGTGCCGTTCCATATGTGGACGCCTGATGTCTATGAAGGCTCGCCGTCGTCGGTCACCGCGTTTTTTGCCACCGCTCCCAAAGTCGCTGCGATGGCATTGCTGGCCCGTCTTCTGATGGATGCGTTTGGCATGGTGCCCGACCAGTGGGGGCAGATCATTGCGCTACTGTCTGTGGTGTCGATTCTGGGTGGTGCGATTGCTGCAATCGGCCAGATGAACATCAAACGTTTGATGGCCTATTCCTCGATCACCCACATGGGGTTTGCGCTTTTGGGGCTGACCGCTGGCACGGCGCAGGGTGTGGCAGCGATGCTGCTTTATATGTCCGTTTACGTTGCGATGAATATCGGCATGTTCGCCTTTATCCTGTCGATGGAGCGTGACGGCCAGCCGATCACTGATATCAGATCGCTGCATATGCTGGCCAAACGTGGCCCGATGCGCGCATGGGCCTTGTTGATCTTGCTGTTCTCGCTTGCCGGTGTGCCGCCCATGGTTGGGTTCTGGGCGAAGTTTTCGGTCCTGCTGGCGGCGGTGCAGGCAGGCTACGTCTGGGCGGCGGTCTTTGCGGTGATCGGCTCGGGTATCGCGGCCTTCTATTATCTTCGGATCGTGTATTTCATGTATTTCGGCACCGAAGAAGAAGAGGGTATCGATAAACGCATCGCCCCTGCACAACGGGTTTTGCTGATTGCGTCCGCGGTGATCATGCTTGCGGGGTCTGTGAACCTGTTCGGCATCGAAGGCATGGCACAGATGGCGGCGGCTGCACTTGTCAACTGATCTGCACACATGGCCCGAGGCGGTTGCACGCCATGTTCTGCCTCGGGTTGATAGTACTATGACTGAGGCAGCTCGTCTGGCTCCGCATCTTGCGGGGCCTGCGTGGATTTTGGCGTTAGAGCAGACCGCAGGCCATGGCAGGCGGGGGCGCCCATGGCGGGCACCTGCCGGCAATTTTACCGCAAGCTATGTCTTCCGGCCGGGTGTGGCCCCCGATCAGGCTGCGCTGTATTCCTTTGTCAGCGCGCTTGCACTTTATGACGCGCTGGCGCAGGCCTGCGGGCCGCATGCGCGCCTTGCGCTGAAATGGCCCAATGATGTGCTTTTGAACGGTGGGAAGGTATCCGGCATCTTGCTGGAGACGCTTGCATCGCCCAAGGGCTCCCCCGGTGCGCTTGTGTGCGGGCTGGGCGTGAACCTGCGGACCGCGCCAGAGCGCGCCGGACTTGAGGAGGGGGCCGTTCCGGCGGTTTGCGTTCTGGGCGAGACGGGCTGCGAGGTGAGCGCTGAGGCGTTCCTTGATCTGTTGGCACCCGCATTTGACCGCTACGCGCGCAGCTTTGCCACCCATGGCTTTGCCCCCATACGCGAGGCATGGCTTGCCCGCGCGACGCGTCTGGGCGAAGTGATCCATGCCAGAACCGGCCGCGAGACCCATACAGGCGTATTCGAGACCATCGATGCGCAAGGCGCGCTTGTGTTGCGCCAGCCGGAGGGGCGACGCGTCATTTCGGCCGCCGATATCTTTTTTTGAAAGGGGAGTGAGCGATGCTTCTCTGTATTGACTGCGGAAATACCAACACGGTTTTTTCGATCTGGGACGGGGGCAGGTTCGTCGCGACATGGCGGATCGAGACCAATCACAAACGTACGGCAGATGAGTATTTCGTCTGGCTGTCCACGCTGATGCAGTTGCAAGATATCCCTGCAAAGATCAACGAGGTTGTCATATCCTCGACGGTTCCGCGTGTTGTGTTCAACCTGCGCGTGCTGGCCAACCGCTATTTCGAGTGTCGTCCGCTGGTTGTGGGCAAGCCCGAATGCGCGCTGCCGGTGGCACCGCGTGTGGATTACGGCACAACCGTCGGGCCGGACCGGCTGGCCAATACGGTTGCGGGATTTGATCGTCACGGGGGCGATCTGATTATCGTCGATTTTGGCACGGCCACGACATTTGACGTCATCGCGACCGATGGTGCCTATATCGGTGGTGTGATCGCACCGGGCGTAAACCTGAGCCTTGAGGCGCTTCATGCCTCGGCGGCAGCGTTGCCACATGTAGATGTGACCAAACCGGAAAGGGCTGTGGGCACGAATACGGTTGCGTGTATCCAGTCTGGTGTGTTCTGGGGATATATCGGCCTTGTCGAAGGAATCGTCCGCCAGATCCGGCTGGAACGCGACCGCCCTATGAAGGTGATTGCGACCGGCGGGTTGGCAGAGCTGTTTGAACAAGGGTTCGACCTTTTCGACAGCGTCGAATACGATCTTACGATTCACGGTCTACGACTTATAAACGATTATAATAAAGGGCAGGCACGCGCATGAGCGACAGACTGATCTATCTCCCGTTAGGCGGGGCAGGCGAAATCGGAATGAACGCCTATGTGTATGGTTACGGCCCCGTGGGTGCCGAGCGGCTGATCGTGGTCGATCTTGGCGTGACATTCCCTGAAATGGAAGGCTCGCCGGGCGTCGATCTGATCATGGCCGATGCGGCATGGCTGGAAGATAATGCCGACCGTGTGGACGCGATTTTCATCACCCATGCGCATGAAGACCATATCGGCGCATTGCCCTATTTGTGGCCCAAGCTCGGCGCGCCCATCTATGCGCGCCCCTTCACCGCATCGCTTGGCCAGCAAAAGCTGAACGAGGGCGGGATCAATACCGAAATCAAGGTGATCGCTCCGCGTCCTGATGTGATCGAGGCTGGCCCCTTCAAGGTGCAGTTCGTGCCGATTTCGCATTCGATCCCCGAAAGCTCGGCGCTGATTATCGATACGCCAGCGGGCCGGATCGTGCACACGGGTGATTTCAAGCTGGACGCCAACCCGATCGTGGGCGAGGCGTTCGATGTGAATATGTGGAACGAAATCGCGCAAGAAGGGAACGGCATCAAGGTGCTGACCTGCGATTCGACCAACATCTTTTCGCATACGCCTGGCAAATCGGAATCGACCCTGATCGAGCCGTTGACGAAACTGATCCAGTTTCAGGAAGGCCTGCTCGTTGCCACCACATTCGCCTCTAACGTGGCGCGTCTGAAAACGCTTGCCGATGCGGGTGTGGCGGCAGGGCGTTCGGTCTGCTTGCTGGGCCGTTCGATGAAGCGGATGGTGCAAACCGCGCAGCAAACAGATGTTTTGCGGAACTTCCCCAGTGTCGTGCAGCCTGAAGAGGCCGCCGATATTCCGCGCGAAAACCTGATGCTGATTGTGACCGGCAGCCAGGGCGAGCGCCGCGCCGCCTCTGCACAGTTGAGCCGTGGCAAGTATCTGGGTCTTGAGATGAAGGAGGGCGATGCGTTCCTCTTCAGCTCCAAAACCATTCCCGGCAACGAACGCGGCGTGATCCGTATTATGAACGCGTTTTCCGAAATGGGTGTTGATGTGATCACCGAGCGTGGCGGGTTGTATCACGTGTCGGGGCATGCAAACCGGCCCGATCTGGAAGCGCTGCATGATTTGCTGAAACCGCAGATGTTGATCCCGATGCACGGCGAGCACCGTCACTTGCGCGAGCATGTGAAGCTGGCGAAATCCAAAGGGATCGCGGCCGAGGTTGCGACCAATGGCACGATGCTGGAACTGTCCGGCGACGCACCCGTGATTGCAGAATATGTGGAAACCGGCCGCACCTATCTGGATGGCAACGTTCTGATCGGCGCAATGGACGGGGTTGTACGCAATCGTATTCGAATGGCGCTGAACGGTCATCTGATGATCAATGTGCTGATTGATGAAGACGGTGGATCGCTGGGCGAACCTTGGGTCGAAGCCATGGGTCTGCCGGCAAAGGGCCGTTCGGGGCAGGTTCTGGTCGAGCAGATCGAAACCGAACTGACCGAAGCGATTGATCGCGCACCGGGCAAGGTGATCGACAATGACAAAAAGCTCGAGGATATGATGCGTCGTGTGGCGCGCAGCTGCGCGATGGACGAGATCGGCAAGAAGCCGGAAGTGACAGTGGTCATCTCGCGTCTGCAAGACGAGTAACAGCTACTACGCAGGCTTTCGGGCCTTTTCAGACCAAAGGCTCCACCCGATCTGGGTGGAGCCTTTTTTATGCGCGAGGCAACAGGATGCGCGCCTGCCCATGCGTCATTCAGACATTAAAAAGCCCGATCATGATGTCATGATCGGGCCTGAAGTGAACAGCGGGTCGCGCAGCGATCAGCTGTTGGTCGCGGTATCCGCATCAGATGGTGCAGGCGCACTGTCTGCTGGGGCAGAGCTGCCCTCATTGGTTGCAGGCGCTTCTGCTTGCGGTGTCGCAGGCTGCTCTGTAGCGTCACTGGTGGCTGCAGCTTTCGGGGCGGCAGGCTTACGGGTCCGTGTGCGGGTCCGTTTGGGCTTTGGCTTGGCCTCTGCCTCGTCTGTGGCGGGAGCTTGTGCCGACGCGGTTGCCGGCTCGCCTTCGGGGGCTGCGGCTGCGGCTGCAGGCTCCGCCTTGGGCTTGGCTGCACGCGACCGGCGTGGTTTTTTTGCCGGCTCTTTTTTCACGCTCTCCGTTTCGCTAGGCGCGTCTTTCGTGGCGTCAGAGGCCTGTGCCTGTGCTGCGACGGCCTGAGGGGTGTCGTCCGTGTCCAGATCCTCGGCGTCGTCATCCTTTCTGGATGATTTCGGTTTTGCGATCTTGAATTCACGAAGCATGAAATCGGGAACATGATCGCCCATGCCCACAACATCGGGACCGTTATCACGACGACCACGCGATCCGCGGCCGGAATTCTGACGTTCATAGCGGTTGGGCTGCGACGGGGACTCAGGCAAGGGGATCTCTTTGGTTTCGGCGCGCGGCGCATCGGGTTTAGGGGCAGGGGATGGCTCGGCTTTCGGGGCAGAAGGCACGTCAACCGCAGCGACGGGTTTCGGCGTCTCTTTCACCTCGAAAGGTTGTGTGGCCGCTTCCTGACCGTGATCGACGATATGCGCGTGGCCAGAGCTGTTGCGCGGTTTGTTGCGATTACCACGTCCACCACGGCCGCCCTTGTTATCGTCGCCGTCGCGGGGACGGGGGGGCTGGCTTGCAGCCGAGGACAATTCGAACCCTGCGGGCAGCGGTACGCGCGGCAATGTCTGCTCTACCAGATTTTCGATCTGGCTCAGGTATTTGTCGTCGCTGGGCACGGCAATGGAATAGGCCACGCCGTGGCGGCCTGCACGTCCCGTGCGCCCGATACGGTGGACGTAATCTTCGGCATGGGATGGCAGGTCATAATTGAACACGTGGCTGACTGCCGGCACATCAAGACCGCGCGCGGCGACATCGGAGGCCACGAGGATCTTGAGGGATCCATCACGGAACGCATCAAGGGTTTTGGTCCTGTGCGACTGTTCCAGATCACCATGGATGGGCTGTGCGTCGAACCCGTATTTCTGCAACGACTTGGAGACGATATCCACGTCTACCTTACGATTGCAAAAGACAATGGCGTTGGTGCAGGCGGCCCCTTCGGAGTTGAGCAGCGCGCGCAGCAGCTCGCGTTTGACCTTGGCATTCTGGTCTTTGCGCGGCGGCGCGATCTCTACCAGACGCTGTTCGATGTTGTTCGAGGTTGTGGCCTGACGGGCCACCTCGACACGCACAGGGGCCTGCAGGAACGTGTTGGTGATCCGCTCGATCTCGGGGGCCATGGTGGCCGAAAAGAACAGCGTCTGGCGTGTGAAGGGGGTCAGCTGGAAAATCCGCTCGATATCGGGGATGAATCCCATGTCGAGCATCCGGTCGGCCTCGTCCACAACCATGATTTTTACATCGGTCAGAATCAGTTTGCCACGCTCGAAATGGTCCAAAAGCCGTCCGGGGGTGGCAATCAGCACATCCACGCCTTTGTCGATCAGCTTGTCCTGCTCACCAAAAGAAACGCCGCCGATCAGCAGCGCGCGGGTCAGTTTGGTGTTCTTGGCATAAAGGTCGAAATTTTCGGCAACCTGAGCCGCCAGTTCGCGCGTGGGGGCCAGAACGAGGCTGCGCGGCATCCGCGCGCGCGCACGACCACGGCGCAGCAATGTCAACATTGGCAGGGTAAAAGAGGCTGTTTTACCGGTGCCGGTCTGTGCAATACCCAAAACATCCTTGCCCTCGAGCGCGGGGGGAATTGCTTGTTCCTGGATCGGGGTCGGCGTCTCGTAGCCTGCCTCTACAACGGCAGAAAGAACCTTCGGGTCCAGCTTTAGGTCGGAAAATTTAATCATCAGCGTCCTGTCATCGCGGGAATCGGCCCGCGTTATGATAAGGGACGCATCGGATCAGGGCGCCCCGACTAAAGCCCGCCGCATTGCGGGTTCGCGCACCATTTACTCGATTTTGTTCCAGAGGTCAATCTAGCGGCATATTTTCGCGCAGCTTGCTATTTGCGCGCAGCGCAGCATTTATGGCATCGCGACGATCATGAATGAAGGACAGCAGGAATGGCAACAGAGATAGCGCAGGCGGCGGGCGGCATGGGGCCGGTCATGGGATTTGCGCTGGTCGGGCTGGTGGGTGTGGGCGCGCAATGGGTGGCATGGAAGCTGCGCCTTCCTGCAATTGTGTTCATGCTTGTGGCAGGCCTTGTCGCGGGGCCGCTGACCGGCGTGATCGATCCGTCGCGTGATTTTGGGGATCTGACAGGGCCGTTGATCAGCCTTGCGGTGGCGGTGATCTTGTTCGAAGGGGGGCTTTCGCTTGATCTGCACCGGCTGGGCGATGCACGGTCGGGCGTGATGCGTCTGGTGCTGATCGGCGCGCCGCTGGGCTGGCTTGCCTCCACATTGGTGCTGGCGTGGACCATGGGGCTGTCTTGGGAAACCTCGGCGGTGTTTGGCGGTATCATGATCGTAACCGGACCGACTGTTATCGCGCCTCTGTTACGCTCGGCACGGCTGGCGCGCCGCCCCGCGCAGCTTTTGCAATGGGAAGCCATCGTGAACGATCCGATCGGCGCGCTGGCGGCCGTTCTGGCATTCGAGGTCGTGTTGGTGTTGCACGCCAACGTGGCGATCAGCGATGCGATCATGCAGCTTGCCATCGGGATTGCGTTTGCGCTTGCGTTGGGGCTTGCCTCGGGGCGGCTGGTGACATGGGCGTTCCAGCACGGTCGCGTGCCCGAATATATGAAAGTGCCCGCCCTGTTTGTACTGCTGTTGGTGACATTCGCGATGGCAGACACATTGTTGCATGAAAGCGGTCTGCTTGCCGTGACGATCATGGGGCTTGTGATCGGGAACGCCGATCTGCCGTCCTATACCGAACTGCGCCGGTTCAAGGAGCATGCCACCGTGCTTCTGGTGTCGGGGGTGTTCATCCTGCTTGCCGCCGATCTGGATCTGGCCCAGCTTGCACAGCTTGACTGGCATGCGGTCGTGTTTGCGCTGGCCGTGGTGCTGGTGGCCCGCCCGGCCACGGTCCTTTTGTCATTGATCGGCACAGGGCTTCCTATCCGCGAACGGCTGTTTATTGCCCTGACAGGCCCGCGCGGCGTTGTGCTGGTGGCTGTGGCAGGGCTGTTTGGCCAACGGCTTGCGGATGCAGGCATCGAGGATGGTGCGATCATCGGCCCGCTTGCCTTCATCTTGGTGACCGCGACCGTTGTGTTGCATGGCTTCACGCTGGCGCCCATGGCGCGCGCCATGGGGCTGGCGGGGCGCGAAAAGCCGGGCTTGCTGATCGTTGGCGGCTCGCGGTTTTCCACCCAACTTGGTGAAATCCTGCAAAAGGCCGAGGTGCCGGTTCTGGTCACCGATCCCAACCATGCGCATCTGATCCGGCCAAGGGCCGCAGGGCTCAAGACATTTTACGGCGATATTCTGGGCGAGGCGGCCGAGGATACGGTTGAGTTGATGGCCTATAGCACCGTGCTCGCCGCCACCGATAACGATGCCTATAATACGCTGGTGGCCACCGATCTGGGCGCGGAGCTTGGACGGGCGCAGGTCTGGCAAACGGCGCGGTTGAAAGAGGATCGCAAACGCCACACATTGCCCACGCAGCTTGGCGGGCAGCCATTTGGCGACGGGCGCACCTTTGATACGTTTCGCGATATGGTGCGCGATGGCTGGACCTTCCGCATCACCCGCCTGACCGAAGAATTCACCATCGAGGACTGGCGCGAACGCCGTCCCGGTGCGATTCCGGTATTGCGGATCACTCCGCGCGGGGAATTGCGATTTGTCGATAAGGCGGACGAGCTGAAGGCGGATCCGGGCGCGCGGATCATTTCGTTGCTGCCGCCCGATGCGCTGCGCGAGGATGAAAACAAATATGTGGCCCCGCATCCGCCCGAGGTGGCCGATGCCATCCCCAAACCCAAGACCAGACTGCCCTGAGGCGGACGCGCGGACGACAGGCGGTGGATACGTTTTGCGACACGGCGGCGGGATTTGCGACCGCGTGCCTGAAATGCACGCCCTGCGCCGCGTGCCATATCTATAGCCATCTCCGGCAAGAGTTGACCTTGCCCGCCGCCTCTGGCAGTGGAAGAGCAAGCCAGAGGATACCGAAATGAACCTGTTTGCAGAGATGCGCGCGGTCGTAATCGCCGCGCTTGAGACGATGAGCACCGAAGGAACGCTGCCCAAGGGGCTCGATCTGAGCAATGTCACCGTGGAGCCGCCCCGCGATCCCGCACATGGCGATATGGCGACCAATGCCGCGATGGTTTTGGCCAAGCCCGCCGGTCTGAAGCCGCGCGATATCGCCGACAAGCTGTCGCACGCGCTGATGGCGGAGCCCCGCATCGATCTGGCCGAGGTTGCCGGGCCGGGCTTCATCAATATGCGTCTGGCAGCCTCCGTCTGGGGGATGGTCGCGCATGATGCCTTGAAACAGGGCCGTGATTTCGGTCGTGCCGCTTTGGGCCACGGCATCAAGGTCAATGTCGAGTATGTGTCTGCAAACCCCACCGGCCCGATGCATGTGGGCCATACGCGTGGCGCGGTGTTCGGCGATGCGCTGGCCAGCTTGCTGGATTTTGCAGGCTACGATGTGACCCGCGAATATTATATCAACGACGGTGGCGCGCAGGTCGATGTTCTGGCGCGTTCCGCCTATGAACGCTACCGCGAGGCCAATGGTCTTGAGCCCGAAATCCGCGAGGGGCTGTATCCGGGCGATTACCTGATCCCCGTGGGCGCGGCGCTGAAGGAAAAATACGGCGACAGTCTGATTGACAAGCCGGAATCCGAATGGCTGGCGGATCTGCGCGTATTTTCCACTGAAAAGATGATGGATCTGATCCGGGATGATCTGGCCCTTCTGGGGGTGGAGATGGATGTCTTCTACTCAGAAAAGTCGCTTTATGGCACGGGGCGGATCGAGGCTGCACTCAAGCGGCTTGATGATCTGGGGCTGGTGTATCGCGGTACGCTTGAGCCGCCCAAGGGCAAACTGCCCGATGACTGGGAGGAACGCGAACAGACGTTGTTCAAATCCACCCAGTTCGGGGATGATCAGGATCGTCCGGTCAAGAAATCCGACGGTAGCTGGACCTATTTCGCCCCCGATATCGCCTATCACTGGACCAAGGTCGAGCGTGGCTTCGATCAATTGATTGATGTGTTCGGCGCCGATCACGGTGGCTATGTTAAGCGGATGAAGGCGGCCGTGTCGGCGCTGTCGGAAAACCGCGTATCGCTGGATGTGAAGCTGATCCAGCTGGTCAAGCTGTTCAAAAACGGCGAGCCCTTCAAAATGTCCAAACGCGCGGGCACCTTTGTTACACTGCGTGACGTGGTCGAGCAGGCGGGCGCGGATGTGACGCGGTTCCACATGCTGACACGTAAAAATGATGCGCCTTTGGATTTCGATTTTGCCAAGGTGCTGGAGCAGTCGAAAGACAATCCGGTGTTTTACGTGCAATATGCGCATGCACGGGTGTGTTCGGTTTTGCGCAAATCCGGCGAGGCGGGCTGGGATATGTCGGATGCGCGTCTGGCGCAGGCGGATATATCGCATCTGCACCCTGCGCAGCTTCCGCTGGCCAAGAAAATTGCCGAATGGCCGCGTTTGGTGGAAATCGCCGCCCGCGCCAACGAGCCACACCGGATCGCCTTCTTCCTGTATGATCTCGCCTCGGAGCTGCATACGCTTTGGAATCGTGGCAATGACGATCACTCCTTGCGCTTTATCCAAGACGATAACGAGGCCGCGAGCGCATCCAGAATAGCCCTTGCGCGGGCTGCGACGGTTGTGATTTCTGCCGGACTTGGTATCCTTGGCGTCACACCGGCCGAAGAGATGCGTTAAATCGCACGCCGCCGGATTTCGAGGCATGATGCCGGATTTTCCGGCGGCGAGGCGCAGTAATGGCGAGCTTTCACACCCCGCGTGGGGGGGATGATGCCCCCTATGACTATGGTCATCCCGGCATTGCCGGATCACGCTCGCGTGATCTTCGCGGCACTGACGATCCCGATTATGGTTACACTGACCCAGCGTCGCCGTATCCGCAAGACTACGAGGCACAGGTTTTTGCCACAGATGAGCCACGTCCGCGCCCGATGCAGCGTTGGATCAATTTTGCAGGGGCTGCCACTTCTGTTTTATTGGTTCTTGGTGTGATTGTCTGGGGCTACAAACTGGCGATGCGCGATATTCAGGGTGTGCCTGTTATTCAGGCGCTGCAAGGGCCGGGTCGTGTGGCCCCCGAGGATCCTGGCGGTGAACTGGCGCGCCACGTCGGGCTGTCTGTAAACGATGTGGCGGGCACAGGGGTTGCAGCGCCCGCGCCCGATCAGGTTGCACTGGCCCCGCCAGAGGCCGAATTAAGCGATCAGGACACGCCGATGACGGAGCTGCGCCCGATCGAGGCAGACGATCTGCCCGCCGAAGACGAGGCCGAAACACCAGAGCCGTTGATTCCGCCGCAACCCGATGCCGATGCCCATATCGACACCGGCGAGACGCCGACACAGCAGAGCGTGGATGATCTGGCAGCACTTGCGGGCGCGGACACCACCGATACGGATGCAACCGACAGCGACGCGCTCAGTATTGATACGTCCGATATTATTCCGGCGGACGTGCCGGGTGTGACCCGCTCGCCGCGTCCGGCCAGCAAACCGGGTCGCGATCTGGTGGCAGAGGCGGCAGCGTCTGCGGTGGCCGCTGCACTGGGCGGGGGGAGCCCTGCGGCAGCCGATGGCCCTGTAGAGATCGATGCCCAAAACCTTCCGTCAGGTACGCGACTGGTGCAGCTTGGCGCGTTCGACAGCGCCGATCTGGCCCGTGCGGGCTGGGATCAGGCGTTGGTTCAGTTCGGGGCGCTGATGGAGGGCAAGAAACGCGTCATTCAGGAAGCGCGCGCCGGTGGCCGGACCTTTTACCGACTGCGGGTGCAGGGCTTTGAAAATATAACCGAGGCGCGGCGGTTCTGCGCGGCATTGGTGGCCGAGAACGCCACCTGTATTCCGGCATTGGTGCATTGATGCGATCTGCGACTATTTTGGGGCTTTCGGGAACCACGCTCGGGCGGGACGAGGCCGCGTTTTTCCGCGAGGCCGATCCGTGGGGCTTTATCCTGTTTGGCCGCAATATCAATACGCCCTCGCAGGTGTCACGGCTTACGCAGGATCTGCGTGAGGCCGTGGGTCGTGATGCGGTTGTGATGATCGATCAAGAGGGCGGGCGGGTCCAGCGTCTGCGCGCCCCCCATTGGCGCGAGTGGCTGCCACCGCTTGATCAGGCGCGCCAGTCGGGCGAGCTTGAACGCGGCTTTTGGGTGCGGGCGCGGATGATGGCCGCAGAATTGCGCGCCATCGGCATTGATAGCAACTGCGCCCCGTGTTGCGATATCGCTGGTGCAAGCACCCATCCGTTTTTACAAAACCGCTGTTTTGGCACAACGGCCCAAGGCGTGATTGCAGGCGCGCGTGCCACGGCAGACGGGTTTCTGGCAGGCGGCGTATTGCCGGTGATGAAACACATTCCGGGCCATGGTCGTGCCACGCTGGACAGCCACAAAGAGCTGCCCGTGGTCGATCAGCCGGTCGAACTTTTGCAAAAAACGGATTTCGCCCCCTTCAGCGCGCTGCGGGATTTGCCCATGGCGATGACCGCCCATATCCGCTTTACCGCCGTTGATCCCCGTCCTGCGACACAATCGGCGCAGATGATCACGTTGATCCGCGACCAGATCGGCTTTGACGGTGTGCTGATGTCCGACGACATCTCGATGCAGGCGCTTTCGGGCACTATCGCCGAGCGGGCAGAGGCCACCAAAGTGGCGGGTTGTGATCTGGTGCTGCATTGCAACGGCTTGCGCACAGAGATGGAGGCCACCGTTCTGGCGGCAGGCGAATTGACGCCGGAGGCCATGGTGCGCACCCGGTCCGCACTGGAAATGCGCCAGAGCCCGCTGCCTGCGGATATGGATGCATTGGCGCGCGAACTGGCTGATATCTTGGGTCAACCGGCCCCGATGGCATCCGCGCCATCTGCGGGGGCATGATGTCTGATCGTGACCCATCCGGCCTGACATCTGCGCCAGATCAAGAGGCATCGGCGCGCAAGGTGGCCGATCGTCTGGCCGCCGAGGCATTGATCGTTGATGTCGACGGTTTCGAGGGGCCGCTTGATGTTCTGCTGATGCTGTCGCGCACGCAGAAGGTCGATTTGCGCAAAGTGTCCGTGCTGCAACTTGCAGAGCAATATCTGAGCTTTGTGACCAAAGCCAAGGCGCTGCGCATCGAACTTGCGGCCGATTATCTGGTGATGGCGGCATGGTTGGCGTTCTTGAAATCCAAGTTGCTTTTGCCCCCCGATCCACAGGCCGAAGGCCCCTCTGCCGAAGAAATGGCAGAGCATCTGGCATTTCAACTTGAACGGCTGGAGGCGATGCGGGGGGCTGCGGCGCAACTGATGGCGCGCGATCAACTGGGGCGCGATACATTCGCACGCGGCATCAGCGAAGAGGTGACGCGCACCAAGAAAGTAACGTATGATGCAAGCCTGCTGGATCTGATGCAGGCCTATGCCCGTGTGCGCACACGCGATGAATTCCGCCCTTATGCGTTTGACAGACGTAATCTTTTCACACCCGAACAGGCGTTGGACCGGCTTCGCGCCATGATTGCGTTTGCCGGTGACTGGACCGATCTGGAAAGCTATTTGCCGGATGGTTGGACCGAAAACCCTGAAAAACGGCGTTCTGCTACGGCGGCCACATTCGCCGCCTCGCTGGAGCTGGTCAAGCAAGGCCAGATCCAGATCCAGCAAACCGATACATTTGCCCCTATCTCGATCCGGAAATCCCGATGACCCAGCACAGCGATATTGATCCCGACGCAGCGTCCGTTTTGCCTGCACCGTCGCCCGACGAACAGGAGCGGATGGTCGAGGCCATTCTTTTTGCAGCCCAGGCCCCTGTGAGCGTGCAGGAGATGCAAGAGCGTATGCCAGTGGGATGTGATCCGCGCATGGCAATCGATGCGCTGGCGCGCCGGTATCAGGGTCGGGGTGTGGGCGTCGTGCGCGTGGGGGAGGCATGGGCCATACGCACCGCACCCGATCTGTCATTTGTGCTGCAAAAGGAAACCGTTGAGCAGCGCAAACTGTCGCGCGCCGCCATCGAAACACTGGCTATCGTCGCCTATCACCAACCCGTGACCCGTGCCGAGATCGAAGAGATCCGCGGCGTGTCTGTGTCGCGCGGGACGGTTGATCTGTTGATGGAATTGAAGTGGATCCGGCTAGGCCGGCGGCGGATGACCCCGGGGCGTCCGGTTACGTTTGTTGTCACGGAACATTTTCTGGATCATTTTAGTTTGGAATCTGCACGCGATTTGCCGGGCTTGGCCGAATTGCGGGCGGCGGGGCTTCTTGATGGTCGCAAGTTGCCCGGCGCAGATGCAAGTGACGCAGTGACGCAAGACGAGTAACCCCGATCACCAACCGGCGCGTGGTCCGACAATACGATCCATAGGGAATGTGCGAGTGAACCAGATTATCAGAATGATCATGAACCAGCTTTTGCGGCGCGGGATCAACATGGGCATCAACAAAGGTATGTCCATGGCCTCGAAACGCGGCAAAAAGGGCGGCACACAGGGGCAGGCGAAAGTCGGTGGCGCCCAGTCAGCGACCCAGAAAGATACGCGCAAACTGGTCAAACGCGCGCGTCAGGCGTCCAGGATCACCCGGCGTTTCTAAAAGCGGCGATCACATCGGGCGCGGCAGGCCGACAAACACGATCTCCGTTCTAAGCGGTGTGAAAATGCTTGCCCAGTTTCAGGCCTTGGCCTTGATAATTGGATTTCAGGTCTGCGCCATACAGGCGGGCAGGGCGCCCGGCCATCCGTTCATACACCAGCCTGCCCACGATCTGGCCGTGTTCCAGCACGAACGGCGCCTCGTGGCAGCGCACCTCCAACACCCCGCGCGAGCCGAAGCCGCCAGTGGTGCCATGACCGAAGCCAGGATCGAAGAAGCCCGCGTAATGTACCCGAAATTCACCGACCATCGCCAGATACGGGGCCATTTCGGCGGCATAGTCGGGGGGGATCGTGACCGCTTCGCGTGAGACCAGAATGTAGAACGCACCGGGATCAAGGATGATCTGGCCGGTTTTGGTGCGAATTTCTTCCCAGAAATCCGCCGCAGGATACTGACCGATCAGATCAAGGTCGATCACGCCTGTATGGGGCTTGGCACGATAGCCCACCAGATCGCCCGTTTCAGGGCGCAGATCCACTGAAAAGCCCAGACCGTGGTCGATAACTGCCGTGCCATTGACCAACGGCTCTGATTGATGGAGCGCGCGAAGGTCGTCATCGCTCAGTTGTGCATCCGTGCCTGCGCTGAAGCGGATCTGGTTGAGGCGCATCCCCGGGCGCACCAGCACTGAAAAACTGCGCGGACAGATCTCGGCATAAAGCGGGCCATGGTAGCCGTCGGGGATGCGGTCGAATTCCGTCCCTTCGTCCGTGATCACACGCGTCAACAGATCCAGCCTGCCGGTGGAGCTTTTGGCATTGGCCACAGCCGTTACACCACGCGGTAGCGCCAGCGCCTCCATCAGGGGGACCAGATACACACAGCCCTTTTCCAAAACCGCCCCAGGCCCCAGATCCATTCGATGCATCTCGAAATCTGCCAGCTTGTCGACCACGGGCGTCCCGCGTCCGGCCAGAAACGAGGCGCGCACACGATACGCCACTTGACCCAAACGCAAATCGAGGCTGGCGGGTTGGATCTGCTCTGGCAGGGGTGGGGTCGGGGACGTAATCTCGGCCCGCTCTATCATCAATGTGATTGCACTGTCGGAGAGGACGCCTGCCAGCATTGCTGTGTTTCCCTTGCACAAATACGAAAGCCCACCCGTAGAAGGGTGGGCCTTTGTCGTAGTGGTCGGGCCAGCGAGATTCGAACTCACGGCCTTCCGTCCCCCAGACGGACGCGCTAACCAGGCTGCGCCATGGCCCGACAAGGGGGATATAGTGCGAACCATGGGGGACGTGCAAGCCGGAAAATACGAAAAATAAAAACGCCCTTGCGGAAGGCGCACCATTCACGCCGAAAGGGCCCGCACTTGTGGGATATAGGATGTGCCACGCGCGGCGGGTGCCGGTTCCAGCAGCCGCCGGCGCGACGATTATGGGCGACGATCCAGCTTGCGGCGAAGCGCATGGAGCCGGTCTGCCGCATGTTGAAGTGCGATCCGCTCGAACCGGTCAAGGCTTTGCGGCGATATCAATGCAAGGCGCTGCGCTATTCGCGCAGGTCGAGGCATCGTTGCCTCCCCATCGGCAGATGGCGCTGGCGATCCATCCTCTGGCCCGTCTTGTATTGCCTGCCGGGGTGGCAGCCCCTTGGCGTCTTGTTGATCCTGCGGGGGGATTTCAGAGGCGGGCGCGGTGTCTTGCGTGGTTTGCGCATCACTAGCCGGTGCAGATGGTTCGACATCTGGCACAGCGTCTGGCGTGAGGTCCTCGGCTGTGCCGTCGTCCTCGTCCGTATCCAAAAGGTCGATGTCGCTGTCCTCTTCCTCCACCTGACCAAAAATAGTGGTCTGGCGCCAGACTTCCTCGAAACTATGGGCGTCTGGGTCTGCATCTGAAGCCGGAGGGTCAACGGAGGCCTCCTCCATCTCCAGATCCGCAAAGTCGGGCAGGGTAACGGGTACGGACGGCAGGGCTGTTTGGGCCGTGTCCGGCATGGCCAGTAGCGATGGTTGGAATCCGCCACCGGCAGGCTGAGCAAGCGGAACGGTGGCTCGCGCCTGCGGAATTTGCGCATCATCAGCAGGGATCGGCGCGGTCTGTTCGGCGGGGGGCTCTATGCCTGCGGCATCTGTAGATGAATCATCTGTCAGCCCCATGACATGTTTCACACCTTTTTCACGCAGGATCTTCTGAACCCCGCGAATGGTGATCCCATCCTCGTGCAAAAGCTTACGGATGCCACATAAAAGCGTGACATCCGCTGGCCGGTAGTAACGACGATTTCCGGCCCGTTTTGTAGGCTTTATTTGGGCGAATTTGCTTTCCCAGAACCGCAGCACATGGGTTGGAACACCAACAGCCTCCGATGTTTCGGAGATCGTGCGAAAGGCAGCGGCGGATTTCGCCATGGCAAAGTTATTCCTTCGTCCCGGGCGCGGGTCTGCGCCCGCTGCTTGGTCTCAGTTCACTTTTGATTTCCGGCGTCCACACGGTCTTTCATCAGATGCGACGGGCGGAAGCTCAACACCCGGCGCGGACTAATCGGAACTTCTTCGCCGGTTTTCGGATTGCGACCCATGCGGGATGTTTTCTCGCGCACCGAAAATGTCCCGAAAGACGAAATCTTGACCGTCTCGCCTTCGACAAGCGCATCGGACACATATTGCAATACGGTTTCAACCAGTTGAGCGGATTCATTGCGCGACAGGCCAACTTCGTTGAAGACAGCCTCTGACAGATCCATACGTGTAAGCGTTTTCGACATCATGCCCCCAAGGTGAGATGTGGGACAAGAATGCGGCGATACCGCGCCCATGTCAATATCATCAATGACTTGCGTCAAAGACGATTTTACCGGTTATTGCGCGAACGCACCTGACATGTGCGAAACGCGCGAGCGGGCTCACCAGCGCAGCACCACAGCACCCCATGCAAGCCCGCCGCCAATCGCCTCGACGACGACCAGATTTCCGGCGTGCAGCTTGCCTTGCTCTTTGGCCACCGAAAGCGCCAGCGGGATGGAGGCCGCAGAGGTGTTGCCATGATCTTGTACGGTCAACACCACGCGCTCCATCGGAAGGCCCATTTTATCCGCTGTGGCAGAGATGATGCGCGAATTGGCCTGATGCGGAACGAGCCAGTCCACATCTGCGCCTGTCAGTCCGATTTTATCCAGTGCAGTATGGGCCGTTTGGGCCAGTTTGGTGACCGCGTGACGGAACACCTGATTGCCCTGCATCCGCAAATGGCCGGCTTTCCCGTTGCTCGACACACCACCGTCCACGTAAAGCAGCTCGCGATAGCGGCCGTCGGAATGCAGATCGCTGGACAAAATACCGCGATCATCGCGATTGCCGCGGCCCTCGGCCGCTTCCAGCACAACCGCACCGGCGCCGTCGCCGAACAGCACACAGGTGGAGCGGTCTTCCCAGTCCATGATCCTTGAGAATGTTTCGGCCCCGATCACCAGAACACGCTCTGCCTGACCCGACAAGATCAGGCCGTTCGCATTGGTCAGGGCAAAGACGAAACCGGCGCATACAGCCTGCACATCATAGGCAAAGCCATGCGTGCTGCCCAACCCGGCCTGAACCATTGTGGCCACGGATGGAAAGGTGAAATCCGGGGTGGAGGTCGCCACGACAATAGCATCGATATCTGCGGCCTGCAGCCCTGCATCCTTCAGCGCAGCCTCGGCGGCCTTGATGGCCAGATGCGATGTCATCTCGCCCTCGGCGGCAAAGTGGCGCCGTTCGATACCGGTCCGCGAGCGGATCCATTCATCGGACGTGTCGAGTTTGCCTTCGAATTCGGCATTCTCGACAATACGTTCGGGCAGATAATGCCCGACGCCCCGGACCACGGATCTGATGTTCATTGCCTGCTACTCGTTGTTGGCTTTATGCGGTATCGCTTTCGGGCGCATCCTGCCCGTGTCCCGCTTCGGTGGCAACCCGTGCCGCAAGACGTTCTGCGAAACCGGAGGTGGCCAGACGCGCGGCCAGATCAAGCGCAGCGGCAACGCCCATCGCATCGGCAGAACCGTGAGATTTGACCACGGTGCCGTTCAAGCCGAGGAAAACCCCGCCATTTGCGCGCCGCGGGTCAATTTTTTCAGAGAGTTTCTTCAAAGATCGCATCGCCAGCAGCGCACCGATTTTTGAAAAGACCGAGGCGGTCAGCGCCTCTTTCAGCAAACGCCCTGCAAATTTCGCGGTGCCTTCGCCGGTTTTGAGCGCGATATTGCCTGTAAAACCGTCGGTCACGATCACGTCAGCCTTGTTGGAGGACAGATCACTCCCCTCGACAAAGCCCGCGAAATCGAACTCGCCGCGTTCTTGGGCGTCGCGGCACAAGCCATAGGCCTCGCGCTGTTCGGCGCGTCCTTTATGCTCTTCCGTGCCGACATTCAGCAAGCCGACACGCGGACGATCAATTCCCAGTGCATTGCGACAATAGGAGCTGCCCATAAGCGCATAGGTCAGCAGATCATGCGCATCGGCTTTGATATCGGCGCCCATATCCAGCATCACACACCAGCCCGCCGTATTTTGGGACGGCCAGAAGCTGGCGATGGCCGGACGTGTGACACCTGGCAATTTGCGCAGCCGTAACATCGACACCGCCATAAGAGCGCCGGTATTGCCGCAGCTTACCGCCACATCTGCCGTCTTGTCGCGTACAGCTTCGACCGCCGACCACATCGACGTGTCTTTGCCTTTGCGCATGACCTGGCTGGGCTTTGCATCCATCGTCACGACGCTATCTGCGTGGCAGATAGTGCAAACGGTCTCGAGGTTGCGCGCCTTTACAAGGCTACGCAGCTCGGCTTCGGGGCCATGCAGGACAAAGCGCAGGTCTGGGCTTTTCTTTGCAGCACGTGCCACACCATCAACAACCACGGAAGGTCCGTGATCGCCACCCATTGCATCGACTGAAATGACGATAGCGCCGGATTTCTCCGGCGCTGAAGTCGCAGAGCGACCCTGCGTCATAGCAGCCGTTCCCTGCCCATCGTCCAGCGTCCGGTCGTGCGATGTTTGCATGACAATAGCTGTGCGTGGGGCAACGGGCTTACGCCGCGTCGTCGTCCAGATCGACTTCGTCAGCCATCGCGATGACTTCACGGTCATCGTAGTGACCGCATGCGCCACATACGTGGTGCGGACGTTTCAGCTCGCCACAGTTCTGGCATTCCGCCGGATTTGCAGCAACGAGCGAGTCGTGCGCGCGGCGCATGTTGCGGCGGGAGCGCGTGACTTTATTCTGAGGGACAGCCATGTCTCGACCTCGGATGTTAGGGGGCGCATCGCCCGCGATTGTAGCCTATAAGGCCGTGATTTTCCTGGAGTTTCGTCCGGGCGCAGTTTCTGCAGCCAACAGGGCGAACCCAAAACTCGAATGAGGCCGGGAAAATACTGATATTCGAGCAGTGTGCAAGCCTTTTCTGGACCTGCGAAGCGCTTTTTGACCAATATGTTCCGACCCGCCTTGCAAGAGAGCAACGCGATCATGCGAACGCCGCCAAACGGGCGCCGGATTCGCATGCTCACCGCCCCCTTACGCGCCTTCGTCCTTTTTGTCCATCATAGCCTTCAGATTGGCGAAAGGTTTTAGATCCTTCTCGCGCAAAGGCTCCTGACCGGGCTCTGTCACAACAGTTTCGTCAAGACTTGCACCCTGCGCGCGCGGATAGAGCGGGAGCGACAGTTCCAGTGCCTCAAGGGCGACGGCCGCAAGATCAATCTGTTGTGGCAGTGGCTCGGATGTATCGTCTTCGGGGATCTCGACCTCCTCGCCAGTGGGTTCTTGCCAGTCGCTCAGGTAGCGGCGCAGCACCTCGGTGTTCACTTTTGCGGGAACGGGGGCCAGCGTCACAACGCAGAACTGCGCCACATCGGCGGTGAGGGTGGCCTCAAGACGCAAATCGCGCCGCCCCACCGGAATGAGCGTCCCTTTGAGGCGCAGATCCCTGACACGCGCCAGATCGGCCCATTTGGAAATTGCCTCGCGGGTGGGGGCGTCGGCCTTGATATCGAAGTGAAACGGCTTTCGTCCGGCGATCTCTCTGACCGCGACAGGGTGGCTCCACGGGAGTGTCTCGAACTCTTCACTCATAGTGTTATCCTTTCGGCTCGGCAGAACCGGCTTGTTTTCTGCGGCATTATTGGGCACCTGTTCGCAGGAACCCGATGGTCGGGAACGCTCTTGAGAGCGGTGACCGGGTGTTGTAAGCGAGATAAAAGGCCTAAGGCCGCGAGGCAAGGGGGATAGAGTGAGCAAAGGTTTCGCACCGCGTCACGTCGTGCAAGGGCTGTTGGTTTGCGTTTTGGTCGCGCTGAGTGCGTGCGCGCCGATCTACCGCAACCATGGATATGTACCGACAGATAACGAGCTTGCTCAGGTGCAGGTCGGGCAAACCACGCAAGATGAGCTGGCGACGCTGATCGGGCGCCCCAGTTCGGCAGGCGTTCTGGAAGGCTCCGGCTGGTATTATGTCGGATCGCGCTGGAAGCGTTTGGGCTGGTGGGCCCCCGAAGAGGTCACCCGCGAGGTGCTTGCGGTCAGCTTCGATCCGGCGGGGCGTGTGTCCAATATCGAGCGTTACGGCCTGAGAGATGGCAATGTCATCGTCCTGTCGCGTCGTGTGACAGAACCCAATGTCCGCGGTATCGGACTTGCACGCCAGTTGCTGGGCAGCATCGGTCGAATCGACGCAGGCCAGTTGTTGGATAACTGATTGTTCTGATCGCGACCTGTAGAACCTGTCGCGATCTCACGCCAAATCATCGCCACCGCCGCCCAATCCGGGCTGCGGTGGCTTTTTTATAGGCAAGCCTGATGTGGGAATGCCGCATGTCCCGCGGTGCTCACAAAAATGTGCGGTCATGGGTTTCTAGCTTGCGATCTGTGGCGTAAATTGGGGCAGGCTTTGGCTTTGGCAGGCGGTGCAACGATGCTTTCGCTTAGAAAAGGGCGCTATCTGGCGCGTCTGGCACAAACACCCCAAGACGTATCTCGGGCGCAGGCATTGCGGGGGCTGTGTTTTCGTAAATCAGATCACGCGGATCGGGATGCGTTTGATGATCTGTGCGTGCATGTTCTGATTGAAGACGTGATCACAGCCAAGCTGGTGTGCTGTTTTCGTCTGATGCCGTTTCGTGATGGCTCGGAATTGGGGCAAAGCTATTCCGCACAATATTATACTCTTGATGCGCTGTCGCGATACGAGGGGCGGATGGTCGAGCTTGGCCGGTTTTGCATGGCACCCGATGTGCATGATCCGGATGTTTTGCGTGTGGCATGGGGCGCGCTTGCACGGTTTGTGGATACGCAAGACGTGGGGATGGTGTTCGGGTGTTCGTCCTTTGCCGGCACGAACTGGGAAGACTATGCCGACAGTTTCAACATGCTGTCGCAGCGCCATCTTGCGCCACGGCGCTGGCTGCCGCGGGTGAAAGCGCCCAAGGTCGTGCGGTTTGCGCGGGTGCTGATCGGGCGGGAAGGGGACCCGAAACAGGCGATGTTGCGGATGCCGCCCTTGTTGCGCAGCTATCTGGTGATGGGGGGGTGGGTGTCCGATCATGCGGTCGTCGATCTGGATCTGGGCACGCTGCATGTGTTCACCGGACTGGAGATCGCGGCCATCCCGCCTGCGCGGGCGCGCGCGATGCGCGCGGTGTCTGGGGCGCCGCGATAGACCTATCGCGCGCCTTTGTGAAAGAACGCCCCCCGCGCGCAAGGGTGATTGACCTTTCTTGCGCCAATGCTTAGCTGCGCGGTATGGCACGTGCACCGATTTTACAGCTTTCTTCGATATCGCTCGCTTATGGCGGCGATCCTGTGTTCGACAGTCTCGATCTTGTGGTTCAGCCGAGAGATCGGGTGGCGCTCGTTGGGCGTAATGGAACAGGCAAATCCACCCTGATGAAGGTGATGGCCGGCCTTGTTGAGGCCGACCACGGCGATGTCGTGATCCCTCCGGGGATTACGGTCGGCTATATGGAGCAAGAACCCGATCTTTCGGCCTTCGAGACATTGGGCGAATATGCCGCATCCCAGCTGGATCCTGCCGAAAGTTATAAGGTCGAGATGGTCGCCGAAGGCCTCAAGCTCAACCTCGAGGCCTCTGTTGCAACCGCCTCCGGCGGTGAGAAGCGGCGTGCCGCGCTGGCCAAATTGTTGGCCGAGGGGCCGGAGTTGATGCTCCTCGACGAGCCGACCAACCATTTGGACATTGAGGCGATCGCATGGCTGGAAGAACAGCTGAAAGCGACGCGGGCGGCATTCGTCCTGATCTCGCATGACCGTGCCTTTCTGAAGGCGCTGACGCGGGCGACATTGTGGATCGATCGCGGTCAGGTGCGCCGCAGTGAGCGCGGCTTCGAGCATTTCGAGGAATGGCGCGAAGAGGTTTGGGCGGCCGAAGATGATGCGCGCGCCAAACTGGATAAAAAAATCAAGGTTGAAGCGAAATGGGCGGTCGAGGGGATCTCGGCCCGGCGCAAGCGTAATCAGGGGCGGTTGCGCGCCTTGCAGGATATGCGTTCCGAGCGGGCAGGCCAGATCAAGCGTCAGGGTGTGGCTGCGATGGATCTGGACACCGGCAAGGCGTCCGGCAAGCGTGTGATCGAAGCGCGCGGCCTGCGCAAAACCTTTGGGGACAAACCGATTGTATCCGGCTTCGATCTGCGTGTTTTGCGCGGCGACCGGATTGCGTTCGTGGGCCCCAACGGGGTTGGCAAAACGACGCTGTTGAAAATGTTGATGGGCGAGCTTGCGCCTGACGAAGGAACCGTGACGATCGGCAGCAATGTCGAGGCTGCGGTTTTCGATCAGTCGCGCGCGGCTTTGGATCCCGATCAGACGCTATGGGACGGGTTGGTCAACGATCCCGATATGGAAGTGCGTGGCCGCGCCGATCAGGTGATGGTGCGCGGTACGCCCAAGCATGTTGTGGCGTATCTGAAAGATTTCCTGTTCGACGATTCGCAGGCACGTGCCCCGATCCGGTCGCTTTCGGGCGGCGAGCGGGCGCGGCTGCTGTTGGCGCGCATCATGGCGCGTTCCTCCAATCTGTTGGTGCTCGACGAGCCGACAAACGATCTGGATGTTGAAACGCTTGATCTTTTGCAAGATATCTTGGGCGATTACGATGGCACGGTTCTGCTTGTCAGCCACGACCGCGACTTTATTGATCGTGTGGCCACCACGACCATCGCGATGGAAGGCGACGGGCGCGCCACGGTTTACGCTGGCGGGTGGAGCGATTACCGCCACCAGCGGGCCCTGACCGCCCCCGACCCTGCGGCATCTTCGGCGCCTGCCCAGAATGCTGGCGCCCAGACTGCAGGAGCGTCACGCCCGCAAAGCACATCCACCCCAGCCCCGTCCGCGAAAACAGCGCTCAGTTTCACCGAAAAACATCGGCTGGAAGCGTTGCCCGCCGAAATCGAGCGTCTTGAGGCAGAGATCGCCAAGCTGGAGGAATTCCTCTCCGCGCCCGATCTTTTCACCAAAGAACCGTTGAAGTTCCAAAAGGCCACTGACGCTTTGATCGAACGACATGCGGCGCTTTCGGCGGTCGAGGAAGAATGGATGATGCTTGAGGAAAAAGCATCAGTTTGATTGGCAGCGGCAGGGTCTTGGGCCGCCGCAAGGCCGCTTTTGCGGCGGATTGGCTTTGACGCAGAGTATTGCGGGGGCTTGTCTTGCCAGCAAAGGCGACCTAATTTCGTCTCTGTTTGAAGATCGGTGGCTGAATCCACCTAATAATGACTGGATTTCTATGACCGCACCTGTTCATTCGCATGAAGACAAACGTCTGGAGGCGTTGCGCTCCTATCAGGTGGTCGACACGGAATTCGAAAAAGAATTTGATGATGTCGTGTCGCTGGTGGCCAGAATCTGTGATGCGCCTGTGGTCTTGATCAGCCTTCTTGAAGAGGGGCGTCAGTGGTTCAAGGCAAAGTTGGGCACGGATCTGACCCAGACCCCGCGCGAGCAGGCGATATGTGCCTATACGATCTTGCAAGACGACGTGCTCGAAATTCCCGATACGCTTGAAGATGCGCGCACACAGCACAATCCGCTGTGCACAGGGCCGCTGAATTTGCGGTTTTACGCGGGCATGGCATTGGTCAATTCTGACGGCCTGCCAATCGGCACCTTATGTGTGCTTGACCATCGCCCGCGGCAGCTGAACGAAGTGCAGCGCGAGACGTTGCGCGTGATGGCGCGGCAAGTAATGGTCCAGCTTGAATTACGGCGCTCGGTGCGATTGGCCACGCAGTTGCGGGGCGAGGTCGATCACCGTGTAAAAAACTCGTTGCAGTCGCTTGCCGCGCTGGCCTCGATCAAGGCGCGCAACGTGGTCAGCCCCGAAGCCAAGGATGCCTTGCAAGCGATCCAGCGCCGCATCCAGACGGTGGCGATGCTGCACGAGCAGCTTTATCGGGCCGATAACGGATCGTCTGTCAATCTGGGAGATTACTTGACGGACGTGTCGCGCTATCTGGAAGGGCAGGCACCCGAGCGCATCGCGATAGAATGCTCCGCCTGTGATCTGCACGTGGTGGCAGAGCAGTCCGCCGCGCTTGGCACTTTGGTGAACGAATTTGTCGCCAACTCTATCAAGCACGGGTACCCCGACGGACGCCGTGGCCGGATTCGCATCGATTTGTCACACACTCCCGGCGAGGACGCTTTTCTGGAGATCGCCGATGACGGGATTGGTCTGCCAGATGGCAAGGTGTCGCGCAAAGGGCTCGGGCTTCAGATTATGGAAGCCTCTGCCGCACAGGCTGCGGGGCGCTATGAAGTGGGCACATGCGCGCCGGGCTTCGGCGTGACGGTGCGTTTCTCTCCCCGTCAGCACCGCTAGACGGCAGCAACCCGCTATGGCGGGGCGGGTGATAAGTGTTGACTTTTGGTCATCAATGCCGGATAAGGCGCCAACTCGGCCGAAACTCTTCTGCCGGGCGATATTTATTTTCACCGACGCTCTTTTGATAGGGCGCGCAGATCGACGGCAGGTCCGAATGCGGGCCTATAAACACCCGAACCGGGGGCCACAGGTCGCGGAAACAAAAAGGAAGACGCAATGTTTGCGGTCCTCAAGACTGGCGGCAAGCAGTATAAAGTTCAAGCAGGCGACGTTTTGCGTGTTGAGCTTTTGGCTGCTGAAGCTGGCGAAAAAGTCCAGTTCAACGACATCCTGATGGTTGGTGGCGACAGCCTGACTGTTGGCGCGCCCTTCATCGAAGGTGCTGCCGTTCAGGCCGAAGTCATTGACAACATCAAGGCCGACAAGGTCATCACCTACCACAAGCGCCGCCGGAAGCACTCCTCGCAGCGTACCCGTGGTCACCGCCAGAAGCTGACGCTTCTGCGTGTTACCGACATCGTCGCCTCCGGCGCGGATGCTTCGGTGAAGGAAGCTGTCGGCACCGCAGTTGCACGTCGTGCAACGCACGAAGCGAAGTAAGTAGGGGAGACACCACCCATGGCACATAAAAAAGCAGGCGGTTCATCCCGTAACGGTCGTGACTCAGCTGGTCGCCGTCTTGGCATCAAGCTGTTTGGCGGCCAAGCGGCTATTCCGGGCAACATCATTGCACGTCAGCGCGGGACCACTTGGTATCCGGGCACGAACGTCATGATGGGCAAAGATCATACGCTCTTTGCTGTGGCCGAAGGTCGCGTAACGTTCAAAAAAGGCCTGAAAGGCCGCACGTTCATCTCGGTTCTTCCCAACGCGGAGGCGGCCGAGTAAGCCGACCAACCCGAGACGAGACTATAGGGGGATCGGCACTGCCGGTCCCTTTTTTGTTTTTTTAAGCGGATGCATCTATGTCGCTGGGGAGTGGGCTAAGATGTTTACGTAAAACTAAAAATTTACTCGATTTTTATCAGGGCAAACTATCTGCCTATTCTGGGTGCAGTGCAAAACGTTATCGCGCCCCTTGTGGAGGACAAGACATGTTTCAGGAAGCCATCCCTGCGCAACCCGTGATCGAAGCGGAACGGTTCGTTCTGCGCCCATTGCGTAAATCCGATGCGGGCCTCATGTCTATGTATACATCCGATAAGCGTCTCGCAGAAGGCACCCGTGCGATCCCCCATCCCCTGCCACCGGGCAGTTCGGAGTGGTTCATCTCGCGTGTGAATTCCGAAGACAGCAACGAGGACGTATGGGCGATTGATGGATCGAATCAAGGCTTGAGCGAACTTCTTGGTGTTATTTCGTTGACCACACTGGATGACGATCAGTCCGAAATCGGGTTTTGGGTCGGGGCTGGCTTCTGGAATGTGGGTTTCGCGTCAGAGGCGGTTCAGGCATTGATCGCGGCCAATCCGCATGGATCGCGCACCCTGCTGGCGGAAGTGTTTCAGGACAATCCCGGTTCGGCACGTGTGTTGACGAATGCGGGGTTTGAATATCTGGGCGATGCCGAAGGTTGGTCTGTTGCGCGCAGTGCGCGTGTTCCGACATGGACCTATTTGCGCAAAATGGCCTGATTTACGCAAAATGATCCGAGCGCGCAGCGGGTGTGTGCGCCCCCGGGCGCGTCGGGTCTTTTGTTTCCCCCATGCGATCAATAGGGCGTGATACGCGTCCCATGGTGGATTTGCAGCCGGTGTGAATCACACTGTTTGACCAAAAAATCATGCACGCCCGATGCACGGGGATCACATCCGCGCTTGAAAGATTGGGCAAGGCCGCGTATCCCCGCGCTTTGGCAGCCCAAGGATCCTTGCGATGAAATTTCTAGACCTCGCGAAAGTCTATATCCGCTCCGGTGGCGGCGGCGCTGGGTGCGTCTCCTTCCGGCGTGAAAAATATATCGAATTCGGTGGCCCCGACGGTGGCGACGGCGGCAAGGGCGGATCGGTCTATGTCGAAGCGATCGAAGGGCTGAACACGCTGATCGATTTCCGCTACCAGCAGCACTTTTTTGCCAAAACCGGCCAGCACGGTATGGGCAGCCAATGCACCGGTCGCGATGGCAGCGACATCATTCTCAAGGTTCCGGTGGGCACCGAAATTCTCGACGAGGATGAAGAAACCATTCTGGCCGATCTGACCGAAGTGGGCCAGCGTGTCTTGCTTGCCAAGGGCGGCAATGGCGGCTGGGGAAACCTGCGGTTCAAATCGTCGACCAACCGCGCCCCGCAACGTGCCAATCCGGGGCAGGAGGGTGTCGAGCGCACGATCTGGCTCCGCCTCAAGCTCATTGCGGATGCAGGCCTTTTGGGGCTGCCCAATGCCGGCAAATCGACATTCCTGTCAACCGTGTCGAACGCACGCCCGAAAATCGCGGATTACCCGTTTACCACTTTGGTGCCGAATTTGGGTGTCGTGGGTGTTGATGGCCGTGAATTTGTGATGGCCGATATTCCGGGCCTGATCGAAGGCGCGTCCGAAGGGCGTGGTTTGGGCGATCAGTTTCTGGGCCATGTAGAACGGTGTTCAGTGCTCCTGCATCTGGTCGACGGCACATCCGAGACCGTGGCAGAGGATTGGCAAACCATCGTGCACGAGCTGGAAGCCTACTCTCCCTTGCTTGCGCAAAAGCCGCGCCTGACCGTGCTCAACAAGGTAGATGCGCTGGACGAGGATACTTTGGCAGAGCGTAAGGCCGCGCTGGAAGAGGCAATGGGCATGCCGGTCGTGATGATGTCGAGCGTCGCCCATCAGGGCGTGACCGATGTGCTGCGCAGTCTGTGGACCAGCATCGTCGAGGATCGCAAGGGCGACGAGGTCGAGGACGGGCCGTGGCGGCCCTGACCCCCGCGGATACGCCGTCGATCGCGCAGGCACGCCGGTTGGTTGTCAAAATCGGCTCTGCGCTATTGGTCGACGAACACGGGCTGCGCCGCGACTGGCTATCGGGGCTTGCAGCCGACGTGGCCGCGTTGCGCGCGCGCGGCACTGATGTTGTGCTGGTCTCGTCCGGCTCGATCGCTTTGGGACGGCGGATACTGGGCCTTGATCCGGGTGTTTTGCCGCTTGAGCAATCGCAAGCGGCGGCAGCGGTCGGGCAAATCCAGCTGGCCCAAGGGTATCAGGATGTGTTGGGCGACTATCAGGTGAAAACCGCGCAGGTGCTGATGACCCTGTCCGACACATCAAACCGGCGCCGTTATCTGAATTCCCGCGCGACACTGGGCACGCTTTTGAGCTTTGGTGTGGTGCCGATCGTGAACGAGAACGACACGGTCGCCACCGATGAAATCCGTTTTGGCGATAACGACAGGCTTGCCGCATCGATTGCGGTGACCATCGGCGCCGACCAGCTGGTGCTTTTGTCGGATGTGGACGGAATTTACACAGCCAACCCGAAGCAGGACCCGAACGCACGCCATTTGGCGGTTGTGCCCCAGATCACCCAAGAGATCGAGGCAATGGCCGGTGATCCGATTTCGGGCCTGTCCAAGGGCGGGATGAAGACAAAGCTTCTGGCAGCAAAAGTTGCGGTTGCAGGCGGGTGCGCCATGGCGATTGCCGAGGGCACGCGACAAAATCCGCTGCAAGCACTGGTTGACGGTGCGCGTGCAAGCTGGTTTTTACCGCAAGGCGATCCGCGCGCGGCACGCAAACGCTGGATTTCCGGGATGAAGCCGCAAGGCCAGCTGGAGATCGATGCGGGCGCGGTTGCGGCGCTCCGTTCCGGAAAATCGCTGCTGCCCGCCGGTATCGTATCGGTGTCGGGAGAGTTTGGTCGTGGCGAGCCGGTATCGGTGAGCGGGCCTGACGGGCGTATCATCGCCAAAGGCCTGACGCGCTACACCTGCGAGGAGGCGCGCGCCATCGCAGGCCATCGCTCCGGCGAGATTTCGCAGATCTTGGGGTATCCGGGTCGGGCGGCGTTGATCCACCGCGACGATATGGTCTGCTAACCGGCTGGTTGCACAACCACCCATTTCGGTGCCGCGCGCGCCCTGCCGCAAGACAGGGCGCGTTTTTTTACAGCCACATCAGCACCCAGCCAGACAGCAAGACCGCGCAGACAAGGCTGTGCAGGCCGTTCCACTTCAACGACACCGTCCCGGGCGATACATCCCCCAGCCGTGCGGTCAGCATGACAGAGGCGGTGAAGGGCGAGGTTGTGGCCGCAATCGCCCATCCGGCGGTCAGCGCCATCACCACCGCTGTAGGTGATACGCCGAGCGCCTCTGGCGTTGGCATGATCGGTCCGAAAAGCGACACAAACAGGATCGGGTTCATGCCAAGCTGGCCGCCCAAGGGGATCAGCACGATGGGTGAGATCAACACCACCCACGCGGGAAGGGCCGTCAGATCCAGACCGCTTTGTGCGATGAGCGGGGCCAGAATGGCGCCTGCGACACTGCCGATAAAACCGGCCATCGACAGCAAGACGACCTCGTTTGCAAAACTTGGCAGTTCCATAAAACTGAATTCTGCCGCATGGCGCCCCAGATAGCGGGTGCGCTCGCCGCGAGTGGCCCCGATCACAAGCCAGCCCGCAGACAGCAGCGGGATCACGATCAGCACCGACATTGCAGCCGACAATCCGAGGGTCAGATCCAGCACCACCACCGGCACCGCAATCAGCACGAGCAACAGCGCAATTGGTCCCAAAGCGGACACGTGGCCTGCGTCTTTTTGCGGCGCACTCGTTGCACGGGGCTGGCTGAGTTTTGGTTTGAACATCCGGTCCATCCCCCAACCCGCGGCGACCAGAATGGCCGAGGACACAAGGGCTGGCAGAATGATCGCATTGATTTCAGCGCCGTCGACAATCGAGGTGGAAATCACCATCGCAAAGCCGAGCGGTGACCAGCACAGGGTGGCGGCAAAACCGCGATGGACGGCTTGCAACATGCGCCGCGTGCGGATCGCGCGAATTTCTGGATCGGGTTCATTTGCGGCCGAACTGCGTGACATGCCACCCAGCAACGAGATCGCGCCGTAATTCAGCATAAGCGCAAAGGACTGCGCGCCGATGGTCAGCGCGGTATAGCGCCGTCCTGGGGGTTGGCTTGCCAGATAGCTCGCCGCATGGGTGATGGCCGGTGAAAGCCCCGCCACATGGCGTAACGTGGCCAGTGCACAGAAAAATGCGATGATGAAGGCCGCACGGCTCAACCCCTCGCCCAGCAGCTCCAACGGCGCGGGGCGTGTTATCACGGCAAAATAGCTCAGGCCCAATGCGATCGCCACAAAGATCTTACGGGAGTTTTTGACATGTGGCGTCATCAGGGCCACGACCAGAACGCTCAGCACCATGCCGGCTGTTTCGGCAAATGCGAATGTGGCCCAGTTGCCCAAGATGACCATTATGATAATCAGCGTCAGCAGCAGCCCCGAGAGTTTGTCCCGCCAGGTGGCGTGTTGGAATGCTTCGGGCGGGGTGGCAGTCATGGGCTTTCCTTTATCGGGCACTTGTGCGGTCACAATCGTCGCACCCGCGCCCATAGAACTGCATCACGGCCCGACAATGAGCAAGAGCCAGCGCCGTATTATCGTGCAAGGTGGCGCGCGGGGAACGGGGATCTGCATAGGATTGAGGCAGCACACCAAGATGCAAGAGGGGCACGCGGGCGGGGCGGTTGAAGCTACACGGGGCGCAGCAAAAAGGCGCGCAGCCTTACCAGATGGGATGGCCGGAGCGATGAGTGAAAGCCCGCACGACAGGAAAGACAGGCGCGATACGAGCCGTTTACCATGCAAGGGCGCCGCGGTGGAGCCCGCCCCTATCAGGCGTCGATTTCAATCCATACAGGTACGTGGTCGGACGGCTTCTCGCGCCCGCGGATTTCACGATCTATCACGCAATCGCGCAGCAAATCGGCGGCGGTCGGGCTGAGTAAAAGATGATCGATCCGGATGCCGTTGTTACGGTTCCATGCGCCTGCCTGATAATCCCAGAACGAATAGTGGCCTGGGCCATTGACCCGCGCACGGAAAGCTTCCGTATAGCCCAGATTTAGAATTTTGCGAAATGCGGCGCGACTTTCGGGAAGCGCCAGCGCATCGCGCGCCCATGCGTCGGGTTTGGCGGCATCTTCGTCTTGCGGAATGATATTATAATCGCCCGCCATGACCACCGGCTCCTCCAGCGCAAGCAGCTCTGTCGCGCGCAGTCGCAGCCGTTCCATCCAGCCCAGCTTGTAGCCGTATTTACCACTTGCCACAGGGCGGTCTTCGTCGTCGAACTCTACCGGATTGCCGTTTGGCAGATACAGCCCGCACAGCCTGACCGCGCGCGTCCCAACCACCGTGGCCTCGATCCAGCGGGCCTGTTCATCGCTTTCGTCACCGGCCAGCCCGCGGGTAACATCTTCCAACGGCAGGCGCGACAGGATGGCCACGCCGTTGAAGCTTTTCTGGCCATGGGTTTCGACCGAATAGCCGAGATCCTCGAACAATTCCCTCGGGAACCCTTCATCAACGGATTTGATCTCCTGCAGCAAGACCACATCCGGCTCCGCCTCTTTCAGCCAATCGATCAGGGCGACATGGCGCGCCTTGATGCCATTGATGTTAAATGTGGCGATTTTCATCAGCGGTCGTCCTTCGGTCAAATATCAAACCCGATGTACGGGCGGCAGTGTCGTTACCTACACAGGCAAACGGGGCGCATGCAACCCGCCAGCGCGGTGGCGGCCCGTGCGATGTTGTGTCTGGTTTATGTCAGGCGACCCGCAGATCAGGCGACCCGCAGAAGGTGCGAGCCTGTGACATGCCACACGATGTCGCGCGCGGCGGTCTGCCATTACATTGCGAAACTTACGCCGCACCCGCAGGACGAGGACGCGTTCGGATTTTCTATCACGAAGCGCGCACCGATCAGCTCCTCGGTGAAGTCGATTACCGCGTTCTCCAGAAACGGTAACGATACCGGATCGATCAAGACCCGCTGGCCGCCGCCTTGCAAAACCAGATCGTCGGGTTCTTGCGCGGGTTCGAGCTTGATGTCGTATTGAAAACCGGAACATCCGCCCCCCTCAACGGCGACGCGCAATGCCTGCGGAGTTTGGGCACCTGCGTTGATCTCTGCCAGCCGCGCAAAGGCGCGCTCGGTGACTTTTGGCGGAATTTGCAGCATTTTCACACGCTTTCTGCCCGTATGGGCCTGTATTTCCTTGCTCTAACGGATATAGGGATACCAGATTGTCGCGACAAGATGAGGATGCCGTGTTTCAGCCCTATGCGTGCCATCCCGAACAGAGTCGGGGACGGCTTTGTCCGGAGAATTATTCCACGTTTCGCACGCCGTTTCAACGCGACCGCGACCGGATCATCCATGCCTCGGCTTTTCGCCGGCTCAAGCACAAAACCCAAGTGTTTGTCGAACATGAAGGCGATTATTACCGCACACGCCTGACCCATACGATCGAGGTGGCGCAGGTTGCGCGCACAATCGCAAATCATCTGGGGCTGAATACCGATCTGGCAGAGGCCGTGGCGCTGGCCCATGATCTGGGCCATCCGCCGTTCGGCCACACGGGCGAGGATGCGCTGCATGAACTGATGGCGCCCTTTGGCGGGTTCGATCACAACGCACAGGCCCTGCGCATCGTCACGCGGCTGGAGCGCCATTACGCTGATTTCGACGGTCTGAATCTGACATGGGAATCGCTTGAAGGGATTGCCAAGCACAACGGGCCGGTGATCTCCGATCAGGGCGGGTCGCATACTGTCGCGCGCCGCGAAGATCTGCCCTATGCCTTGGCGGAGGTGGATGCTGCGTGGGATCTGGAACTGGACAGCAACGCCAGCGCCGAGGCACAGGTGGCCGCGGTTGCCGATGATTGTGCCTATAACCACCATGATTTGCATGACGGATTGCGCGCAGGCCTGTTTGACGAAGAAGATCTGTGTGAATTGCCGGTGATCGGTGACTGTTTTGCCGAGGTGGACAGGTTGTATCCCGGCTTGGACCGTTCGCGCCGCCAGCACGAGGCCTTGCGCCGTGTGTTCGGGGTGATGGTCGAGGATGTGATCGCGGTTGCCCAGAACCGTCTGGCCGCGCTGCAGCCGCAAACGGTCGATGACATCCGCCAGATGGATGGGCCGATCATCCGCTTTTCAAAGCCGCTTTATCAAAACCTCAAGGCAATCAAGCGGTTCTTGTTTACACGCATGTACCGCGCCCCTTCGGTGGTGGTGGAGCGCACGCGCGTGACCACGATGGTCAACGGGTTGTTTCCGTATTTCATGCAAAATCCGGAGCATCTGCCCGACGACTGGCATCCCGATATTGCCCACGCTGCACGCGCCGGATCGGACGGGGATATTTTGCTGGCCCGTGTGGTTCTGGATTATGTCGCCGGTATGACGGACCGCTTTGCCATTCAGGAATACCACCGCCTGATTGACCCTGAATTGTGAGCCTTCTGCTCGACACGGGGCGGGGCTGGGCCGGGGCCGTCTTGGGGCCGTGGCCAGCCCGCACTCGTCTTGCTGCCTGCGTGGGCGATCTTCGCGGGCCTGCACCTGTGATCTGCCCGATCGGAGTGCCCGAAAGTAGCAATTCAACCTTCAAGAGCGTGCCGATAGGGGCTGTGCGGGCCGCGCCATAGGGATCATCGCGCCACGTTGCCCTTTGGCGATTTTTGGGACGGGGAGGGGATGGAACATCCAAGGCGTCTGATGCGTTGGCCACATGAACTCAAATAGATTTCTGGAGGACATGATGATCGTCAAGACAGGTTCCGCGCATTGGGAAGGCCCGATCAAAGACGGCAAAGGCACCGTATCCACGCAATCGGGCGCACTTTCGGCGCAGCCCTACGGTTTCAATACACGCTTTGAAGACGCCCCCGGCACCAATCCCGAAGAGTTGATCGGTGCCGCGCACGCGGCATGCTTCTCCATGGCGCTGTCGGGTCAGCTTGCAAGCGAAAATATCACCGATGCTGTGATCGACACAAAAGCCGATATCTCGATGGCAAAAGAGGGTGACGGATTTACCGTGAAATCTTCTGTGCTGACGGTCACTGTCTCCGGTTCGGGCGACGCAGAGACCATCCGTAAATGCGCAGAAACTGCCAAGGCAAACTGCCCGATTTCCAAATTGCTCAATGCCGATATTTCGATGGAGCTGACCGTTAAATAAGGTCGCGGTCGAAGGCGTGTTTACGCACGCAGGCAATGTATAAGCCCCGACACAGGGATATCCTAGTGTCGGGGCTTTTTCATAGGGTGATCGACGTCCCCAAGAGGATCAACCGGCCGAATGGTGGATCTATGTGGCCACCACGCGGGATGTCTGTTTTGATCGGAGCGCGTCGTTGACCGGGGGAGGCGTCAGTCGGGCAGGGGACCGCCCGCCATGATGCCTTGGGCCATCGCATCGGCACGCACGCGCGCGATGCGTTCAAGTGTGTCGATCTGTGCGGCGTCGGTGGCCTCTGGCAGATCCACGCCGCTCAGCAGGTAGCGAAACCGTGCCGACTGCTGGGCCAGCGCCACGATCCTGTCACCTGTCAGAACGGTATGATCGGTGATCAAATCCTCCAGCGGTCCTGCCGCCAGCATCACCGCCTCGATCGGGTTGGACAGACGCGGCAGAGCGCAGGTGATAAACTCCCATGTCCAGTCGGGCACCTCGCCGATCACGAACACACAAGACTGCGCCCATGTCGGCTCGTCGCCCAACGGATCTTGCAGCCAATAGCCGGCCAGATCGTCAATCGACAGCGGCGCGCCGGGAAATCCCGGCTCCTGCGCGAGGGTTTGCAGCAGTTCCAGTGGTATGGCGGTGCTCATTGAACCATCTCTTTCGTGGCCGAGAGCGTCACGTCGGGGTGATCACGTTCCACACGGTCGATGTCCCATTGCAGGCGGGTCAGGAACACTGCATCGCCATCGTTATCGGTGGCCATGTGCTGCTTGTTGGCGTTCACCAGTTTTTCGGAGGCCGCCTCCGGCCCCAGAACCCAGCGTGCCGAGGTAAAGCGCGACGGCTCGAACCGGACCGGAATGCCGTATTCCAGCTCGATCCGGCTTGCCAGAACCTCGAATTGTAGTGCGCCCACAACGCCCACGATAAAGCCCGAGCCGATCATCGGCTTGAACACTTTGGCCGCGCCTTCTTCTGCAAATTGCATCAGGGCCTTTTCCAGATGCTTGCCTTTCATCGGATCGGTCGCGCGCACCGATTGCAGCAATTCGGGCGCAAAGGACGGGATGCCGGTGATATGCAGCATTTCTCCCTCGGTCAGCGCATCGCCGATGCGCAATTGCCCGTGGTTGGGAATGCCCATGATGTCGCCACCCCATGCCTCGTCGGCCAGCTCGCGGTCGGCGGCCAGAAACAGGACCGGATTGGTGATCGACATCGGTTTTTTGCTGCGCACATGGGTCAGCTTCATACCACGGGTGAAATGCCCCGAGACAAGACGCACAAAGGCCACACGGTCGCGGTGCTTGGGGTCCATATTGGCCTGCACCTTGAACACGAAACCGGTGACTTTTTTCTCGTCCGCGGAGACATCGCGTTCCTTGGCTTTTTGCACCTGTGGTTCGGGGCCGAATTCGCCGATCCCGTCCATCAGCTCTTTCACGCCGAAGGAGTTGATCGCAGACCCGAACCAAATTGGCGTCATATGCCCTTCAAGGAAGGACTGACGATCAAAGGCGGGCAACAGCTCGCGGGCCATCTCGACTTCTTCGCGCAGTTTTTCAAGCAGCTGCGGCGGCACGTGGTCTGCCAGTTTCGGATCATCCAGCCCCGAAATCTGGATCGTCTCCGCGACCTTGTTACGGTCTGCGCGGTCCATCAGCTCCAACCGGTCGTGAAGCATATCATAGGCACCCAGAAACTCGCGCCCCACCCCGATCGGCCATGACACCGGCGCCACATCAATGGCGAGGTTTTCCTGAATCTCGTCGATGATCTCGAACACCTCGCGGGATTCGCGGTCCATCTTGTTACAGAATGTCAGGATCGGCAGATCGCGCAGGCGGCAGACCTCGAACAGTTTCTGTGTCTGGCTTTCAACGCCCTTCGCCCCGTCGATCACCATGATCGCCGCATCCACCGCCGTCAGCGTCCGGTAGGTGTCTTCGGAGAAATCGGAGTGGCCGGGCGTATCCACCAGATTATAGCGGAAGTTCTTGTATTCAAACGACATCGCCGATGCCGAAACTGAAATACCGCGGTCCTTTTCCATCTGCATGAAATCCGACCGCGTGCGGCGTGCCTCGCCCTTGGCGCGGACCTGACCGGCCATCTGGATAGCCCCGCCGAAAAGCAGGAACTTTTCGGTGAGTGTGGTCTTGCCGGCATCGGGATGCGAAATAATCGCAAATGTCCGGCGGCGGGCGATTTCGGGCGGGAGTTCGGGGCGGTTTGTCATGCGCAGGCTCTTAGCGTGTCGCCACGTCCGTGGCAATTGTCTCTTGCAAGGGCGGGCCCGAATGCGCGCCCCTGGAACCACCGGGGCCGCAACGGGGTTCTGCCTTATATGTGACCCGAAGAATGCGAGGCGACCGATGGCCAATTCCAGTTTGAAAGACGAAGACCGCTACGAGGCATTGCGCGAGGAGGGCATGTCGAAAGAAAAAGCCGCGCGGATATCGAACGCGCAGGCCAATCCCGATATGCACCCGTCGCGTAAGGGTGGCAAAGCGCCCCCCTATGAGGAATGGAGCAAGCAGGACCTGTATGAACGCGCCCAAGAGCTGGAGATTGACGGTCGATCAACCATGGATAAATCCGAACTGATCGACGCCTTGCGCGCCACCTGATCACGACGGCTGGCGGCGCGCGGACAATTCCGCTGTGCGACACTGGCCGCCTGCGTGGCGGGGTCAGCCATTGTGATCGGGAGTGGGATGCACCCGCTCGCGCCCGATCCGTTCCACAAGATCAAGATCGTTTTTCGTATCAGGGCGCGGGGCGTGTTTCAGCATCGGCATGGTCGCATGTATTTCCGCACTCAGGGCATGGGGCATCGTGTGAAGGGTGGTGTCGGACACCAGCAGGCTTTCCACCGGCACCCCTTCGGCATAGATGATTTCATGGCGATCAAACACCAATGCGTAATAATCGACGTAACCGCCCTCGCGCTGCCATACGCGGGTATTGTCGATCAGGAATTTCGCTTCAACCAGAACCTCCCGCGCAGGGGCGGTGTGATCTGTGTCGCGCCGGTAGATAAAGACCCTGTGCTGCGGGGCGATGGCAAGATCGCGATCATTGCCCAAAACACCTGCGGAAATGACCACAGGCGCAAGAGCTCCATGGGCGCGCATGGTTGATTTCGCATTCACCCGCAGCGGCTGTGCGCCATGTTCGCGCGTCAGCACCATCTCGCCGGGCTGTATGTCCTCGATCATGCGCGATGCCCCATCTGCCATCGTGATCATCGTGCCTGCGGTAAATGCCACGCAGGTCAGATCTGTCAAACGCGCGGAGCCCGGGCCGTCATGCGCCTCGATCAGGGTGTAATCGGTCTTTGCCGCGATCTGTGCCAAGGGCGAGACGTAAAGGTCTTGTGTCATGTGGTTCCGGATCAGGTGGATTTCGACCGTATCGCCCACAGGCGCCATAAGAACCATCCGCGCCACAAGCCCGATCCGGTCGCCTGGCGCGCCTATATGCGATCCCTCAACAATGCGCTGTTTCCCATCCGCGAGGGTTTCAAACCGCAGCGCCACCGGTTGGGCATCGCGCTCCAGCTGGTAGATATCGCCCAGCTCGCACAGCTCCGGCATATCCAGGCCATCGCCTTGATTTGCACCGGAGATCGCCCAAAACAGGTCGGCATCAAACACATTGACCGTTGTCTGGACAGGAGGCACGTTCACAGTACTCATTACCAGGCCTTGTCTTTTTGCGAACACAGAACATGCGTTCATCCTAATCCTAGCGTATCGCCTTAAGAAAGCCACCGCGTTAGGTCAAGCGCCCCTTGCGGTCTGGCCTGTCGGTGATAGCTCTGGGGGAAAGGATATTTAGGAGGACTGTCATGGATCTTGGGATTGCGGGAAAACGTGCGATTGTTTGTGCAGGCTCGAAAGGGCTGGGGCGCGGTTGTGCAGAGGCTTTGGCCCGCGCGGGCGTCGAGGTGATACTGAACGCGCGTAATGTCGATACACTGGCTGCCACGGCCAATGATATTGCGGCAGCAACCGGTGTAAAAATCACCCCGGTGGCCGCCGATATCACAACGCCCGAAGGCCGCGCCGAAGTTCTGGCCGCCGCGGGCGACGCAGGGGTGGATATTTTGGTCAATAATGCAGGCGGCCCGCCGCCCGGCGTGTGGTCCGATTGGGACCGTGATGATTTTATCGCCGCACTCGATGCCAATATGCTGGCGCCTATCGCAATGATGCAGGCATTGATGCCGGGCATGATCAATCGCGGCTGGGGGCGGGTGGTCAATATCACCTCGCAATCGGTGCGCGCGCCGATTGCGCAGTTGGGCCTGTCCAACAGCGCCCGCTCCGGGCTGACAGGGTTTGTGGCGGGGACCGCCCGTCAGGTGGCGCCAGACGGTGTGGTGATCAACAATCTTCTGCCCGGCATTCACGCGACCGACCGCGCGAAATCGCTCGATCAGAAGGTGGTCGATGACGAAGGTATCTCCATGCATGACGCAAAAGCCCGCCGCCTGGCCACCATCCCCGCCCGCCGCTATGGCAGCGCCGAGGATTTCGGGGCGATGTGTGCGTTTTTATGTTCGCAACATGCAGGGTTTATCATCGGGCAGAATATCATGCTGGATGGGGGCGCGGCCAATATCTCTGTCTAGGGACCGCGACCGGACACGGGATCGGGCGCGCGTGCTTGTGCGCGCCTGATCCGGCTGCTATTTCGTGATCCGATCACGCAAATGAACGGATGGATCACGTGCCACAAGACATATCCGCCCCGCCTCCGAGGTTAGAGGTCACAGGTCTGCGGCGTCAGTTCGGCGGCACTTGCGTATTGGACGACGTGTCGTTCACCGTGCGTGCGGGGCAGGTCAGTTGTCTGCTCGGGCCCTCGGGGTGCGGCAAGTCCACGACCTTGCGCATCATTGTCGGCGTGGACCAGCAAGACGGGGGCGCGATATTCGCAGACGGCGTGTGTATTTCGGATCCACAAGTGCAAACACCGCCGGAGCAGCGCGGGATCGGCCTGATGTTTCAGGATTTTGCCCTGTTCCCGCATCTGTCTGTCGCGCAGAATGTGGCCTTTGGGCTCGCTGGGACCGGCGCTGATAAAGCCGCCCGCGTCACCAGCCTGTTGCAGCGTGTGCATCTGGCCCATCACCGCGACAGCTTCCCACATGCATTGTCTGGCGGCGAGCAGCAGCGCGTGGCATTGGCCCGCGCACTTGCGCCGCGCCCGCGGATCTTGCTGATGGACGAGCCGTTTTCAGGCCTTGACGAGCGTCTGCGCGACGAGATCCGCGATGACACTTTACAGCTGTTGAAAGAAGAAAACACCGCCGTGGTGCTGGTCACACACGAACCGCATGAAGCAATGCGTATGGCCGACGAGATCTTGTTGATGCGCGACGGAAAGATCGTCCAGCGTGGCGCGCCCTACAATATCTATAACGCCCCTGTGGATTGTGCGGCGGCCAGCTTTTTTTCCGATGTGAACGTGATCCGTTCGACGGTGCACGGTGCGTTGGTCCGCACCGCGTTTGGCGAGTTTCTGGCGCCCGGGTATGCCGATGGTACGGCGCTGGAGATCGTGATCCGCCCCCAGCATATCAAGATCGATTTTGATCGTGCCGGTCGTGGTCCGGCGCCGACTGCGCAAGACGGAACGCCAGCGGCCGCAAGCGTGGTACGTGCGCGCTTCATGGGGCGCGAAAGCCTTGTGGAATTCCGGATGGAGTTTGACGGCTCTATCCTGAAGGCGACCGTGCCCAATGTGTTTTTGCCGAAGGCCGGCACTCGGATGTGGCTGATGTTGCGCCGCGACAGGTGTTTTGTGTTTCCTGCGAAGGGCTAGGGCGAAACTGGCAGGCGGGTGCGGGTGAAATCAGGGCCATTGCACAAAGCCATCACCCCGGGGGGCATCACTCGGGGGAGGTGCGCTTGGCACGCCGTCCGCCACGGCGCTTTTGCAGCAGGGGCTTGCGCGCGGGCAGCTCGGCCATAATCTGCCCGCGCATGTCGGGCGACAGGCGGGACCACTGTGAGATTTCGTCGATCGTGCGCAGGCAACCGATGCATAGCCGTGCCTGAGGATGGATCTGGCACAGCTTGATGCAGGGGCTTTGCGGTTCGTCGCGTTTCCAGACCTTGTCGTTCATGCCATCATTCTCTTGCGATATTGCCAAGCCGGTCAAGGGCACCTTGCAAGATGAAACTTGCCGCCACATGGTCGATCAGTTCGGCGCGCCTTTTGCGTGACATATCCGCCTCCAGCATGGCGCGCTCTGCTGCTACAGTCGACAGCCGTTCATCCCAGAAGGTGATCGGCAGATCGGTGAGGTTGCTCAAATTGCGTGCAAAGCCCCGTGTTGCCTGACATCTGGGGCCTTCGCTCCCGTCCATATTGCGCGGCAGCCCCAAGATCAGCGCGCTGACCTCACGCTCTGCCATCAATTTCAGCAAAGCCTCGGCATCCACACCGAATTTCTTGCGCCGGATCGTCAAAACCGGTGTCGCGACAGACCGCAGCCTGTCGGATATGGCGATCCCGATCGTTTTTGTGCCCAGATCCAGCCCTGCAATGGCGCACATCGGGCGAAGGCTTTGGGCGAATGTATCGACTGTGTCATAAATCATCTGGTAAGTCCTATGCCATCGGCGGCTGCGGTTAGTGCGCGCAAGCCGTCCTCGTCTTGTGCCTGTGTCAGTGCCGCCTTACCTTGGGTGTAGATTTCGGCGGCGCGTTCCATCTGGCCCATAGTTGCAAGCGCATTGATCGCGCGCACCCATTCCGCCGCGCTTCCGCCTTGGGTTTGCAACCGTTCGGTCAGACCGTTGACCATGCCTTCGATCATCGCTTGCCTGTCAGTCGCGCTCAGGTTTTGGGCGGCGGCGATATCGTCTGCACTGGGGCCACGCTGGGCGGTGTTTTCGGGTGGGGTCTCGGGTAGGGTTTCTGGCGGCCATGTGCCGTCTGCGGCACCGCGCAAAAGCGCGAGGCTTTCGGGCGCATCCGCAAACACCTCTTGCGCCTCCGACAGTATGTCGGTGGCAAGTGGATCGCGCCCCACAAGCACAAGCCCCGCAATCAGCCTGGCCCAGTCCTCGACCCCGCCGCCCTGACGCGCGAGTTGCGCGCGTAACGCATCAAGGGGCGGGCCAAGACGCGCCATACGCTGGTCATCGGGCATGGCACGGGCAGCCACCAGATCCTGCGCACTGGGCCCCACGGGCGACAGGGTGGGCAGAACGTAATCGGGGTAGCCCGCAAGCCATGCCACGGCGGGCAGGGTTTCGCGCAAAGGGGCAACCCAGTCGTCAGTGGGCTGGCTTGTGCGCAAAAGCGCCTCCCACATCTGGAATGCGCGGTCGGGACGGCTGTTTTGTGCCATCATCAGCCCGATATAATAGCGCGCCCGCCCGTTTTGAGGATCATCTTCAAGTGTTTTGGCGAATTCCGCCTCGGCCTCGGGGGTGACCAGACCGCCGGCCGCTGCAACCATATATTCGCCCAGACGTGCCGTGTCATCTGGCGTGGCCTGATCGCCTTTGGCCGCGACCAGCCGCGATTGCGCGGCGCGACCGGCGGCCAGATTGCCAAGGCTCATTTCGTTTTTGGCCAGAAGCGCCAGACCGGTCTGGTCGTCGGGGTTGGCGGCCACGGCGGCGCGGAGCTTGTCCATCAGGGCCTTGTATTGCGGATCAATGTCAGGGGGCGTGATGGTTTGGGCAAAGCTGGCCTCTGCTGCGCTTTGGTCAGGGCGGTTGCGGTAGCGATCTTTGGCATCCGACAGACGCGCGCGTATCGGTTGATCGGCATAGCCGTGATTGCCCAAATCCCAGTAGAGCGCCACCGCACCGGCCAGACCGGCTGCAATCAGGGCGCTGGCCACCCAGTTGGCCGCACGCGGGGCCTGCGGGGTGGTCTGCGCGGCGGTGGCGCGGCGGTCTGCCTCCAGCAACTTGCGCGACACGTCGATTTTCGCCGCGGCCAGATCGTCTTGGGTGATCGTGCCGCGGGCAAGATCGCGATCCAATTCTTCCAACTGATCACGATAGACTTGCATATCGTATTCGGCGGCCGCCATGCCGACGTCACGCCTGCGCCAGAGCGCTTTCAAAAAAACGATAGCAAGACAGGCGACGAGCGCGGTGATCACGATCCCAAACAGCATGGCAATTCCCTTGTTCCGGCCTCCCCTCTAGGCAATCTGGCGCGCAGGCGAAAGAGGCGAGATGCTGTGGCCGCGTGCAGAGCGCCTGCGTTGAAAGACGATCTGGCGTCCTACACAAGATTGTGCCGCGATCAAGCCAAGACAAAGGGTGCCGAAGATTGCTTCGGCACCCTTCACGCGACGGAGATCGCATATGGTGACCGGCTTAGCCGGTAATTGTCGACACCCAAGCCGCATAGGCCGTCATGATCGTGCCTAAAAACTTGCGTGTGTCGTCGTTGGTCATAGTCCCGTCATCATCGAACATCGTGTGGAAACCGCCGATATAGGCTTCGGGCTGTTGGAGCACCGGCATATCGAGAAAGACCAGCGACTGGCGCAGATGGTGGTTTGCACCAAAACCGCCCACACCGCCCATCGAACCCGAAACGACCAGTGCGGGTTTTCCGGCCCAGACGCTTTCGCCGTAGGGACGCGAGCCGACATCAAGCGCGTTTTTTATCGCGGCCGGAAGACCACGGTTATATTCCGGCGTGACAAACATCACACCATCGCTGGCGCTGATCGCTTTGCGAAACACGGTCCATGCCTCCGGCGCGGTGCCCTCGTCGTCGAGATCGGGATTATAAAGCGGCAGATCCCCGATTTCCACGAAATCGAACGTCATCGCTTCGGGGGCTTCATGGATCAGTGTCTTGGCCAGCATCCGGTTGAAAGAGCCTTTACGCAAAGATCCGACAAGAACCGAAATCTTTTTGGTCATGGGGTTTTCCTTTTTGTACGACTGCGAGAGGGCATGACACGCAGCGATGGTATCAAGACCGTGACCCTAATCTAGGGTGATTTGATGGCAGGTAAATATGCCCGTGTTGCGGTTCGATGTGCGCCGTTGCACGGGTCACGAAACGCGTGCATGGCGCAGGCGTTTTGTGCAGTGCGCGCTTCGGCGTTACGCGGTGGGGTGCGTTTGTCGATGCAGGGCAAAATCCATTGCGCAAAAGACGGGCACTTGACCTTGGCAGTTTGCGGGCTTCTATTGTGGCGAGAGAAATCTTCAAGTTTAAGGAGGGACGCCCCATGGCATTCGAACTTCCCGATCTTCCCTACGCACATGACGCGCTTGCATCGCTCGGCATGTCCAAGGAAACACTGGAATACCACCACGACATCCACCACAAAGCCTATGTCGACAACGGCAACAAGGCGATTGCTGGCACCGAGTGGGAAGGCAAATCCGTCGAAGAGATCATCAAGGGCACGTATGATCCCAAAGCTGTTGCACAAAGCGGTATCTTCAACAACGCATCGCAATTCTGGAACCACAACCAGTTTTGGGAAATGATGGGCCCGGGCGATTCTGCCATGCCCGGCGAGTTGGAAAAAGCGCTGGTTGAATCCTTCGGTTCGGTCGACGAATTCAAATCGCAGTTTTCGGCTGCAGGCGCGGGCCAGTTCGGTTCCGGCTGGTGCTGGCTTGTCAAAGACACCGACGGTGCCTTGAAAGTGACCAAGACCGAAAACGGTGTGAATCCGCTTTGCTTCGGCCAGACGGCGCTTTTGGGCTGTGATGTGTGGGAGCACTCCTATTATATCGACTTCCGCAACAAACGTCCGGCCTATCTGTCGAACTTCCTCGACAAGCTGGTCAATTGGGAAAATGTTGCATCGCGCATGTGACCTTCTACCCAAGACTGCACTGACGATCTGGGGCATCCGTAAGGGTGCCCTTTTTCGTTGGGTGGCCATCTGGATCGCGTGGTCTGGGATCGCGACAGGCTTTGTGGAACGATTGCGGACACACTGCGTTATATCATCAGGACATAACGACAGGAGGTCACCATGGCAGAGCGACTACGCAGTCAAGACGGTACCCGCGAGACGAAAGAAGTTTTGGGCGAAGCGCCCGAAGATCTTCCCGAAACGCCCAGTGGTCAGGGCAGTGCCGGTGGCGAGATGCAACGCAAACTTGGCACCCGCGACGAAAAGAAACATTATGACAGTACCGATCCCGGCAACACCCGCGTGACGGGACAGGATCAGGATGGTTCCGGCGACAAGGAGAACATGTAATGCCCGAGTTGAAAAAAGGCACATGGGTCGTTGTCGCGAATGGCGAAAAGGCCATGTTTTTGGAAAACGTGACGGATGCTCAAGATCCCAACCTTGAGGTGCGTCGCGTTGACGAACAGGACAATCCCGCCGACCGAGATCAGGGGACCGACAAGCCGGGTCGTCAGGCAGACAACGGTCCGGGACAGAAATCCGCGTTTGAAGAGACCGATTGGCACGAGCTTGCCAAAGAGCGTTTTGCAGATGATCTGGCCGAGCGGCTTTACAAAATGGCGCATAAAGGCCGTTTCGATCATCTGGTGATTGTGGCAAGCCCCTCGGTCTTGGGCAATTTGCGTTCGGCGTTCCACAAGGAAGTCTCCGACCGTATCATTGCCGAAATCCCGAAAGATTTCACCAACCACCCGCGTGACGAGATTGAAAAACACGTGGCCCGTGAACTGTCCGACAGCTAACGCCCCCACTCGACCTATCTGACATGCCGGACAAAACCGGCCCCCCAGCGCCCTTCAGACCCGTTCTGAAGGGCGCTTTCAGATATTTGCACATAAGCCGCCCTGATCCGTGCAGGACGTTCTCTTTTCATCCCGCCCGATATCCGCCAGCCTGCGCGCAATTCAAATGGAGAGCGTTATGTCCGATTCCGCCAAAGGATTTTTGGCCATGGTGGCCTGTTGCACAATTTGGGGATTGTCGGGGCTGTTTTTCAAAGTGCTCGAGGATGTGCCCGTGCTCGAAGTGCTGGCGCATCGCACGTTCTGGTCTGCGGTGGTGTTTCTGATCGTGCTGCGTATCCAGCGTCGCATGCAGGCCCTGCGGGTCGCGCTGCGTCCGAAATCTGCGCTGATCATCGCCTGTGCGGCTCTTTTCATCACCGGTAACTGGTTCACCTATGTCTGGGCGATCCACAATCACCACGCGCTGGAAGCAAGCCTTGGCTACTATATCTTCCCGCTGTTTTCAGTTGTGTTGGGGGTGGTCTTTTTGGGCGAGAAACTGGGGTGGCCGCAGCGGCTGGCCGTGTTGCTCGCGGCACTGGCGGTGCTTTACTTGGGTATCGGGCTGGGGCGCGCGCCGTTTGTGCCGCTGACCTTGGGGGTCACGTTCGGCATGTACGGGCTGATCAAAAAGGGCATCAAGGCGGACCCTTTGGTGTCTGTCACGGCCGAAGTGCTGCTGCTGGCACCGTTATCGCTGGGATATATGCTGGCGCTGGAACTGGGCTGGGCCGGAACCGGCGGCGGCCATTTCGGGCGCGATCCGACAGAGACGCTGTTTCTGGTCCTGTCGGCAGGGCTGACGGCGGTGCCTCTGATGCTGTTTTCCTATGCCGCACAACGGCTGAAGCTGTCGACGGTCGGGCTGATGCAGTATATGAACCCGACGCTGCAGTTGATGGTGGCCCTGTTCATCTTTGCCGAACCGCTGACACCTTGGCACAAGGTCACTTTGCCGGTGATCTGGATCGCGCTGGCGCTATACAGCTACGGCAGCTTTGGTCAGGCCAGACTGGCGCGGGCCGCAGCCGCCCCGAAATAACCCGAAATCGGGCGGGGTAGGGCGCGCGTCCCGATCTGCGCCCGCCCCAAACACGCGCAGTCGTCACGCCGACAGGCGCGCGACCAGCAGCGATTGCAATTGCGCCACGTCATCGGCCCAGTCGATAAACTCCGCCAGTGTCGGATCGGCGAACCCGTCGGTGATGGTCTGCTCGATCAGGGTTTTCAGCGGCGACCAGTAGCCATCGGTGTTCAGCACAAGGATCGGTTTGGCATGCAGGCCGATCTGGCGCCATGTCAGCACCTCGAACAGCTCGTCGAGCGATCCCGCACCGCCTGGCAACAGCACAATCGCATCGCTGTTCATGAACATGACTTTTTTACGCTCATGCATGGTTTCGGTCACGATATACTGTGTCAGGTCGCGCTTGCCGACCTCGCGCGAGAAAAGATGTTCGGGGATTACGCCGAAAGTCTTGCCACCGGCTTGCTGTGCGGCGCGCGCGACCGTGCCCATCAGCCCCACATCGCCTGCACCGTACACCAAACGCCAGCCACGTTCGGCAAGCATGGTGCCGGTGGCCTGTGCGGCCTGTTCATATGCGGGGCGTGTGCCCATACGGGAGCCGCAGAAAACACAAACGGAGCGTGGGGTGTCGGCCATAATAGTCCCTTTCGGTTGCAAATTCGGACGGACCTCGGGGCTATCGTGGCAAACGGTTGCGGCCCGTGGGGGACGATTGATGCCCACGCAGGCCCGACGCTGTCATTGATACGGTTCCCAAGGGATCGGTTGGCAGTGTGATAGACCCGCATGCGGGCCGGCTCAAGGGAGGCTGGTCGGGGTAAGGGACGAAATCGTGCAAACACAGGGGGGGAGGGCGGGATTGAAAACACAGATCATCCGTGCAATGCCCCTTGGACTTTGGACAGGGGGCGATTAGGGTCGCGCCGGTCCTTGCATGCCGCGTCTTGTCTGCGGGCGGCGCACCCAATTACCGACACCAATCGCCTATACCACTTGCCGGCGCAGACCGACGTCTGGCCTGTGCCGATCGCTGGAACGAAAGATACCCCGATGCCCCCCGATACGTCTACCACACCCGCCGATAGTGCCGCGCAGGAACGCAAACGCGGGCTGAAGCTGATCGGTTTCATCCTGCCCTATCTGTGGCCTTCCCAAAAAGACGCCGGATGGGTGCGCCGCCGCGTGGTGGGGGCTGTGTTGTTTTTGCTGGCGGCCAAAGGGGTCACGCTGGCCACACCCTATATCTACAAGCTTGCCGTTGATGCCCTGTCGGGCGAGGCGGATGCACAGGCGTTGCTGTTGCCGCTGGGGGCGGTGGCGCTGACGGTTGCCTATGGCGTGGCGCGGTTCATGGCATCGGGGCTGGCCGAGGCGCGCAACGCGCTTTTTGTTCCGGTGCGCACGCGCGCGCTTAAAGGGATGGCGCTGGAAACCTTTGTGCATATGCACAACCTGTCTTTGCGATATCATCTGGGACGGCGCACGGGGGCGCTGTCGCGTATTATCGAGCGTGGCGTCAAGGCGGTGGAGTTCGTCCTTAGCTTCCTTTTATTCTCCATCGTGCCCCTGATATTGGAACTGCTGTTCGTTTTGGGGATTTTCGCACTTGCCTTCGACTGGCGGTATGCGTGTGTGCTGGCGCTTACGATCGTGCTGTATGTGACGTTCACGCTCAAGCTAACCGAATGGCGGGTGCAGGTTCGGCGCCTGATGAACGACGCCGATCAAAACGCGAACCAACGCGCCATCGACAGCTTGCTCAATTTCGAGACGGTGAAATTCTTTGCAGCCGAGGAATGGGAAACGCGCCGGTATGAAACGGCGATGGACGATTACGCGCGCGCCTCGATCAAAACCGAATATTCGTTGTCGTTTCTGAACGCAGGGCAGGCATTTATCATCACCTTGGGTCTGGGCACTGTGATGGTGATGGCCGCGATGGAAGTGACGGCGGGCACATTGAGCGTGGGTGATTTTGTGATGGTTCAGGCCTATATGATCCAGATCACCACGCCGCTCAATTTTCTGGGCTCGGTCTATCGCAATATCCGCCAAGGCCTGACCGACATGGGCGAGATGTTCGATCTGCTCAACCAACCGCCCGAAATTTCCGATACACCCGGGGCGCTGCCACTTGTGGTTGAGGGCGGGGCCGTAGAATTCCGCGATGTGAAATTCCATTATTTTCCTGAACGCCCCATCCTCAAAGGGCTGGATATGCGCGTTCCTGCGGGGGGAAGTGTCGCGCTTGTGGGCGCGTCGGGGGCCGGTAAATCCACTATCGGGCGACTTATATTCCGTTTCTACGATGTAACGGGCGGTGCCATTCGCATCGACGGGCAGGATTTGCGCGACGTCACGCAGGATTCGATCCACAAGGCGATCGGCGTTGTGCCGCAAGACACCGTTTTGTTTAACGATACGATTGGCTACAACATCGCCTACGGGCGTCCGGGCGCATCGCAGGCGCAAATCGAGGCCGCTGCCAAAGCGGCCCATATCGATACTTTCATCGAAAGCCTGCCCGACGGCTATGACACGCAGGTGGGCGAGCGCGGGCTGAAGCTTTCGGGCGGCGAAAAACAGCGCGTGGGCATTGCGCGAACGATTTTGAAAAACCCGCCGATCCTGCTTCTGGACGAGGCCACATCGGCCCTTGATACCCAGACCGAGCAGGAAATCCAGCGCGCGCTGAAGGCCGTGGGGCAGGGGCGCACAGTGATCAGCATTGCTCACAGGCTCTCTACAATCGTGGAGGCCGACGAGATTATCGTTCTGGACGCAGGCCAAGTGGTCGAGCGCGGCCACCATCATGCGCTTTTGGCCCGAGGCGGGCAATATGCGGCCATGTGGGCGCGCCAATCGGCCGAAGATCAGGCCGACGAGCAGAAAGAGACCTCCGTCGAAACATGATCCATCCGTGCGTTTTCAGCCTCGTGATGGGTGTATCGATCCACTGGCCTTGTCGGCGGGGCGGGCTTGCGTATAAGAAGACCACGACAAATTGAGGAGTGCGGCCCGTGAGTGAGACCGACAGTTTTATCGAAGAAGTCAGTGAAGAGGTCCGCCGTGACCGCCTTTACGGGATGCTCCGCAAATATGGCTGGATCGGGATCGTGGTCGTGCTCGCGATTGTGGGCGGTGCGGCCTATACGGAATGGACCGCATCGCGTGATGCCAATGCCGCGCAGGAATTCGGTGATGCGGTTGTCGCCGCCGTCGAACAGGATGCCCCCCTTGATGCGCTTAAATCCATTGATGCCGATGGCAGCCGCGCGGGTGTGCTGGATTTGACCGCCGGTGGCGAGGCCGCGAAGGCCGGCAACACCGACGCGGCGATCACCCATTTCCAAGCCGCCGCAGACAACGAGGCCTTGCCGCAAAGCCTGCGCCAGCTGGCCCAGATCAAGGCGGTTATGGTCGCAGGTACGGATATGGATCCCGCAAAACGCGACGCGGCACTGGCCGAACTGGCAAAACCCGGCGCGCCTTATGCACCTCTGGCCCAAGAACAGCAGGTTCTGGCCTTGGTCGAGGCCGGTGACACCGACAAGGCGATCGCCGAAGCACAGCGTATCTTGCAAGAGGCAGAGCTGACTGCGGGCTTGCAACAGCGGCTTTCGCAGTTGATTGTGGCGCTCGGGGGGGATGTGCAACCCGACTGAGCGGGCGCGCATATCACAAGGCTGATTGATGCAGAATATTTACGATGGCAGGGAGTAAAGCGGTGAAGCTGATCTATGGAATGGCCGCTTTGGGCATGGTTTTGGCCGTCGCAGGATGTGACGAAGAGGTGATCTTGCCGGGCGAGCGTCTTGACCCTCGCGAAGTGTTGAATATTCCCGCACAGGAGGCGCCGCAGGCTACGGCCGTGGCGCTGAACCTTCCTGCGGTGAGTGCGAATGCAAACTGGCCCCAGCGGGCTGGCAACGAACGCCACGCTCCGGTCAATGCGGCCATCGGGCAGGGCACCACTTTGATGTGGAGCGCGCCCATCGGCGAGGCGACCGGGCGCAAGCACCGTATTACAGCAGATCCCGTTGTCTCCGGCGGGCGGATTTTCACACTCGATAGCCGTGCACTGGCTGTGGCCACATCGACCTCCGGGCAAACGTTGTGGCGTGCCGATCTGGTGCCTGCGGGCGAAAACGCCGATAGCGCATCCGGCGGCGGGATCGCCGCGGCGGGCGATACGGTTTATGTCACGACAGGATTTGGCCAGCTGGTCGCGCTGGAGGCCACGACAGGCCGCGTGCGCTGGCGGCAATCTTTCGATGTATCGGTGGGCGGCGCGCCGACTGTAAAAGACGGCATGGTCTATGTTGTGGCGCGCGACGGCTCTGCATGGGCGATTCGTGCAAGCGATGGCAAGGTGCAGTGGACGCTGGCCGGCCCTGCCTCGGCCTCGGCGATGACAGGCGTGTCTGCCCCTGCGGTTTCTGATCGGGCGGTGGTTTTCCCGTTCCCTTCTGGCGATCTGATGGCCACTTTGCCCGAAGGCGGGCTTAGCTTGTGGCAATCGCGTGTGCCCGGCAAGCGTCTGGGACGGGCGTTTGCCTCTGTTGTGGATCTGACCGGCGATCCGGTGATTGTCGGCAACCGCGTGTATGCGGGCACATCGGCCGGACGTTCGGCGGCCTTTGATCTGGGCACGGGCGAGCGTTTGTGGACCGCAAAAGAGGGCGCAACCTCGCCTTTGGTTGTCGCAGGCGGTTCTGTGTTCCTGATTTCCGACGAAGCGCAGCTGGTGCGTCTTGATGCGGAAACAGGCCGCGAAATCTATGCCATCGATATGCCCTATTACGTGACCGACAAGGTCAAGAAACAGCAAAAAATCTATGCCCACTACGGGCCGGTTCTGGCGGGCAACAAACTCTATGTGGCCTCGTCGGGGGAAAACCTGCGTGTATTCTCGCCCCAGAACGGTGCCCTTATCGGCGAGGCCGATTTGCCGGGCGGGGCAGCCTCTGCGCCTGTGGTTGCGGGCCAGACGCTTTATGTTGTGTCGAAATCGGGCCAGCTTCTGGCCTATCGTTAACCGATGCCCCTTTGACCTTGGTCTCGGGGGCGTGTAGGAGACGCGTTCTGATGTGCGGGCGGCGTTTTGTCGCCCGTTGCCCAAGGAGGGCCTTATGAGCTTTACCCTCGCCATTGTCGGTCGCCCGAATGTCGGCAAATCGACCCTGTTCAACCGCCTTGTCGGCAAGCGTCTGGCGCTTGTTGATAACACCCCCGGTGTGACCCGAGACCTGCGCGAAGGGGATGCGCGGCTGGGGGATCTGCGCTTTATTGTTATTGACAGCGCGGGGTTGGAGCTGGCCGAGGATGACAGCCTGCAAGGCCGGATGCGGCGCCTGACGGAGCGCGCGGTCGAAGAGGCCGATATCTGTCTGTTCGTGATTGATGCGCGGATGGGCGTTACGCCCGCCGACGAGATTTTCGCCGATATCCTGCGCCGCAAAAATGCCAATGTGATTCTCGCCGCCAACAAGGCGGAGGGGAATCAGGGCGATGCAGGCGCCACCGAAGGCTGGAGCCTTGGATTGGGCGAGCCTTACAAGATTTCCGCAGAGCATGGCGAAGGCCTTGAGGATCTGTACCGGGTTCTTAAACCGATGGCCGACGAGTTCGCGGCCAAAAATCTTGCAGCACTGCCCGAGACCGATATCGAAATCACGGGCGAGCTGGAAGAGGGGGAAATCCCTGCCTACCAACCCCCATCGGCTGAAAAACCGCTGCAGCTGGCCGTGATCGGTCGACCCAATGCCGGCAAATCGACGCTGATCAACAAGATTCTGAACGAGGATCGTCTGCTGACCGGCCCCGAGGCCGGCATCACCCGCGATGCGATTTCGGTGACCACCAATTACATGGGCACACCGATGCGCGTTTGGGATACCGCCGGTATGCGCAAGAAAGCCAAGATCAATGACAAGCTGGAAAAGCTGTCGGTGGCTGACGGTTTGCGCGCGGTGCGTTTTGCCGAGGTGGTCGTGGTGCTGCTGGATGTGAATATTCCGTTTGAAACGCAGGATTTGCGGATTGCCGATTTTGCAGAGACCGAAGGCCGTGCCGTTGTGGTGGCTGCCAATAAATGGGATCTGGAAGACGACAAACCGGCCAAGCTGCTGGAATTGCGCGAGGCGTTCGAGCGGCTTTTGCCACAGCTGCGCGGTGCGCCGATGGTCACCGTATCTGCACGCACCGGCAAGGGGCTTGACCGTTTGCATGATGCGATCCTGAAGGCACACGAGATCTGGAACCGTCGCGTTCCGACCGCGAAGCTGAACAACTGGCTGATTGCGATGACCGAAAGCCATCCACCGCCCGCGCCCGGCGGTCGCCGGATCAAGCTGCGGTATATGACGCAAGCGAAAACGCGTCCGCCCGGTTTTGTCGTGAAATCCACCAATACCGACAAGATCCCCGAGAGCTATGGTCGTTATCTTGTAAACGGTCTGCGCGAGGCGTTCGACATGCCCGGCACGCCGATCCGAATCTATTTCCGCGATCAGGGTAAGGTGAACCCCTATAAAGATCGTAAGAAATCCATCCCGTCACGTTTGAAAAAACACGTGGATGCGCGCAAACAGGCCACTCACAAGGCCACGGCCGCCGCGCGTCGCAAGAAAGACGATTGATCTGGCAACCTGCCCGAACCGATGATCGGGTTCAGGTCTGAAACTTGAAAAGCCGCCCCCTTTGCTTTCCCGACCATTGCCAGATGGCATGACAAGGGGGCCAAAGGGGGCGGCTTTCTCGTAAAGTGTGCCCGGCTTGCTCATCTGTGGGGGTAAGACGCGCCCCAGGTCTGTCTAGGCGCGCGTTGCTTTGGGTCTGGGCAGATGCTGGTAGGCGGCCAGCGCCGCCAAGGCCACCGCCACGATAAAGCATGGAAGCATAATCACGCCATTGCCCCAATTGGCCATAATGATGCCAAAAAGCGCCCAGACAAGTGCCAGCGGATAGGTGACAGGTGGGGAGAACCGCACCAGAACAGTGAACGCGACCGCCGCAATCAGACCCAGCATCAGCAGGGTGATGGTCAGCTCCGAGGCCACGTTGTATCCGATCAACACAACGCCCGTCCCCACACCCGAGGCCGCAGTCAGCCAGCCGGCATAAAGGCCTGCAGGCGCGCGCAAGCCCCATCGGGTCACGGGGTCGCGGGGTTTCGGGCAGGCCGCGACTGCCCAGATTGCCGCACCACACATCAACCAGATCTGAACAGTGGCCAGCCACGGCATATAGGTCGCAACCGTCAGCCAGCTGATCCCGAGCCCTGTAGAGATGATAAGCGGCCAGCGCGGCGCATCCCATGCGCTATCGTCGGTTTTGCGCCACAGCCCGTAGGCTGCACTGATCACCAGCCATAGATAGATGACCGACCAGATCGAGAAGGCCCATCCTGCGGGCTGGATCGCAGGCGTTTCAGACGGGTTCGGGAACTGGCTTGGATCATAGCCCTTGAAGCTGGGGGACCATAGCGGGGACGCCACGAAGGCGAGAGTGGTGATGAACACCAAGATTGCTTTCAGGCGGGCCATTGTTCTCTTTCAAATTTCAATGCCGCGCCAAAGCAACAGTGGCGAGGCGGTTTCAACCGGCAGCGATCATACCGCCCTTTGGGGCTTATATGGGACACTGCAACCGAAGTTGATGTGGCGTGCAATCGCCAATGGCGCCGCATGTCTATCAATGAAAATATAGGGTTGGGATTATCAGGTTCAATCCCTTTGCCAGCACGCCACAACGCTATTGCGCGCAGTGGTTGGCCGACGATCTTGGCACATCGGTGGGGCCGGCCGTGCACAGGGCCAAAGACATGAAAACGCCCCCGTATGACGCATCGCGGGGGCGCTTGGACATTTATTGAGGTTATGCCAGTTTGCCATCCACAAGCGTGGTTTTACCGCCCAGATAGGGATGCAGCGCCGCTGGCAATGTCACCGAGCCATCTGCATTCTGGCCATTTTCCAGAACTGCAATCAGGCAGCGCCCGACCGCCAGACCCGAACCGTTGAGGGTTGCCAGAAACTCCGGCTTGCTGTCGTGATCCGCCTTGAAGCGTCCGTTCATCCGGCGTGCCTGAAACTGGCCGCAGCTCGAAACCGAGGAAATCTCGCGATAGGTGTCTTGTCCCGGCAGCCAGACTTCCAGATCATAGGTTTTTTGCGCGCCAAAGCCCAGATCGCCTGTGCACAATGCGACACGGCGGTAGGGCAGGTTCAAGCCTTCCAGAACCGCCTCGGCGCATCGGGTCATGCGTTCGTGCTCTGCCTCTGCCGTGACAGGGTCGCAAAGCGTGACCATCTCGACCTTTTCAAACTGGTGCTGGCGCAACATGCCCGATGTGTCCTTACCAGCCGAGCCTGCCTCGGAGCGGAAACAGTTGGTATGGGCCACGTAGCGACGTGGCAGAGATGCACCCTCCCACACTTGGCCGGCTGCGAAGTTGGTCAGCGTGACTTCGGCGGTCGGGATCAACCACCATCCGTTTGTGGTCTGATAGCTGTCTTCGGAAAATTTCGGTAACTGTCCGGTGCCCAGCATCGCCTCGTCGCGCACCAGCACGGGAGTGATGTTTTCGGTCAGCTCGTGGTGATCGACATGCAGATCAAGCATGAACTGTGCCAAGGCACGGTGAACACGAGCTACCCCGCCCGACAAGACCACGAACCGCGAACCTGACAGCTTGGCCGCCGTCTCGAAATCCATATTCCGGCCAACGGCAGGCAGATCGAAGTGCTCTTTGGGGGCAAAGTCGAACTTTGCGGGCGTGCCCCAAGTGCTGATCTCCACGTTTTCGGCCTCGTCGGCGCCGTCGGGTACATCTGCCTGCGGCAGGTTCGGCACTGTCATAAGCATGTCGCGCAGCTCGGCATCCTTGGCGGCGGCCTCTGCCTGCATCGCGCTGACCTCGGCTTTTTTGTCCGCGACAAGCGTACGCAGACGCTCGAACTCCGCATCATTGCCCGATGCTTTGGCCGCGCCCACGCTTTTGGATGCAGCGTTCTGTTCTGCCTTGGCCATCTCGGCGGTCTGGATCGCGCGGCGGCGGGCTTCGTCAAGCGACAGAACCGCGCTGGACAGTGGTGCCAACCCGCGGCGGGAAAGGGCGGTATCGAACTGCTCGGGATTATCACGGATTGCGCGGATGTCGTGCATATCGGGCCTCTGTGTTGACAGACTGTTATCCGACAAGCCTTTAGCGCCAAAATGGCACCGCGAAAAGCCCCGGTGCGGTCGATCCGCTACAAAGCGCAATCCGTCACCGGCCCCTAACATGCGGGTTTACCCCAGATACCAGCGAGGCGATGCGCCTAGCCCCGCATATGTGGCTGTGCAAGCAGTTTAAGCACCTCACTGATGCGCGGATCGGCCAGACGGTAATAAATGGTTTTGCCCGCCCGACGTGGTTTCACCAGCCCGTCTTGGCGCAACCGGGCCAGTTGCTGACTGACGGCCGCCTGTCGGCTGTCCAGTATATCTTCCAGCTCACCCACAGAACGTTCTGCCAGATTCAAATGCAAAAGAATCGTATAACGCCCTTCATGCGCCATGGCTTTCAAAAGCTTTACAACGGATTCGGCTTGCTGAAGAGTTGGCAGGTTATGCGGAAATGAAACGGACTGCACATTTCCGGATGCAAAATTTTCAAGGCCTGAAGCCATACGAATTACCTCGTCACTAGTTAATATAAAAAAGCAGTGCATAATTAAAAAATCATAAGCACGCTCAAAGCCAAATTGATCGCTTGGCTTAAACAAATCATGCAGATGGTTATAGCGTGAATCGCTCAATATCAAGTAAACACCAATCACCATAAATATATTGGACTGGAAAAAATGATATTCGGCGGATTTTTGCGACAGTGAAATATTATCGCTCTAAAACAAGAGTGCCCCGGTTTATCTCGACGCGGGCAAATCTGCTTAGATAGGCCATACCCAGAAGCGAACCGTCCATCTGCCCTGCATTGACAACCGCAGAAACATCATGGTCCTGTATCGGGCCGAGGGTAACGGTATCAAGGCGGACAGGGGCGGTGCGCACGAGGCCGTTGGCCGTGTTGGCCTGACCGATATAGGCCAGCTGGCGTGTATCAATGCCAATACGCTCGGCATCTTTCTGGCTCAAAACAATCGCGCTTGCACCGGTATCAATTACAAACCGGACGGGTTTGCCATTTATCCCGACAGTCAGATAATAATGCCCGTCAGCACTCAGCGGTGTTTCGATCCGGTTTTCGGCGGTGACAGTTTGCGTGGGCAGAACCGTGGATCGAATATCCGACCAAAGTCCGATTGCCGCCAGAACGCCGATAAAGATAAGCGCCCATATTGCCAATTGTTGCAATCGTTGGCTGAGGTTGCGCCGGAAATCGCGCATCACCCATACCCCCACCACCATCAGCAGCAGCACCAGATATAAAATGCGTCCGATATCATCACTTGTCATGACGTCTATATGGCAGATCTTTTGCTAAAAACCAGACAACAGATGGGTCGTTGCAGGCAAATGTCGGTGCCGGCGCTCTAACCGCCGATCCCGGCCTGCGCCACGCCATCGAGTATGAACTGGATCGCCAGCGCCGCCAATAGCATTCCCAAAAGCCGTGTGACCACCATGACACCGATACGGCCCAAAAGCCGCTCGATCACGGTGGAAAGCGCAAACATGCACGCCACACAAGCCACCACGGCAAGCATCACCAAGATTATGATTGCCGTATGGCCCGGCCCTTCGTTCTGACCAACCAGCAAGATCATCGAGGCCAGCGCCCCCGGGCCTGCAATCAAGGGGGTTGCCAGCGGAAAGACGGACGGATCGTCGTGGCTGGCGTCTTTCATGTGATCCTCGCCCTGATCCTCGCGCCGTTTGGTGCGCCGCTCGAACAGCATGTCGAGCGCGGTCAGAAACAACAGGACGCCCCCTGCGATGCGGAAGGCGGGCATGGAGATGCCGATCACATCCAAAATGGCATCGCCAAACAAACCGAATATCGTCAGCAACAGTGCCCCGATCAGCATTGCGCGCACACCAATCGCCCGGCGCATATGGCCCGGCATGCCTTGCGTCAACGCGATGAATACCGGCGCCAGGCCGATTGGGTCGATCACGACAAAAAGAGTTACAAATGCAGTCACATATTCGGCAAGAAGCATGGCATATCCGTCTATTTTCAGCCAGAATATCTCTGGCTTGAGCCTGTTGCGCGCGCCTACACAACGGGCTGCATAATGGGGTAGGGCGATCACTATTTGCAAGTCGTGGCACAAATCGCGATACAGGGGTGCGATTGGGGCTTTGATTGCCGCGTGTAAACACATAAATGTGGAAGCCAAGATGGGCGGATTTGGATCTTGGACCGTCCGACTGGGAGTTTGAAATGCTGAATAATATTGGCCTACCGGGCCTTCTTCTTATCGCCGTTGTTGTGCTTGTGCTTTTTGGCCGCGGAAAGATTTCCTCATTGATGGGCGAAGTCGGCAAAGGCATCACCGCGTTCAAAAAAGGTGTGAAAGACAGCACTGACGAAATCGAGGATTCATCGGCAAACACGTCGCATGACGTGACGTCCGAGGAAAAGAAAGACAAGGTCTAAGCCGCGACTGCGGGGCTGGAGGGCCTGAATGTTTGATATCGGTTGGAGTGAGCTTCTCGTGATCGGCGTGGTGGCGTTGATCGTGGTGGGGCCAAAAGATCTGCCCGGCATGTTCCGCACATTGGGGCGGGTGACCGGCAAGGCGAAATCCATGGCGCGGGAGTTTTCGCGTGCGATGGAAGATGCCGCAGACCAGACAGGTCTGGCGGAAACCGCTAAAGACATCAAAGGGATGACGTCCAAAAAATCGCTTGGTCTGGATGCGCTGGAACGTGCAACCGACAAGTTCGAGAAATGGCAGCCCTCGGCGCCGTCCAAAGCAATTTCGCCGAAAGCCGCGCAAGATAGCAGCGCACCTGTCGCGGCCCCCGATCCGGATGCTGCGGCACCCGGTACTTACGCTGGGCCGGATGCGGCGCAAAGCGGCACGGCTGCGACGTTCGATCCCGAAGACATCAGCCCCGAAGAGCTGGCCGATGCAGAGCCCGATCTGCCGCAAGCCGCCAGCGATCGGGCCGAAACGCCGGCCGCCAGATCCACGAACGTGTCCGAAGGCCGCGCAGGGATCCCCACAGACACCGTGACCGAAAGCGGAAAACAGACATCATGAGCTCCGACAACCAGCTGGATGACAGCGCCGCACCCCTGATCGAGCATCTGGCCGAGCTCAGGACCCGCATTCTGTATGCGTTGGCTGCGTTTATCGTGGCGATGGTGTTGTGCTATGCTGTCTGGAACCCGATCTTCAACTTTCTGACCAAACCCATCTGCTCTGCGCTTGCCGATCGCGGCCAGAACTGCGGCCTTTATCTGATCAAGCTGCAAGAGGGTTTCTTTGTTGCCATCAATATTTCTTTTCTGGGCGGCTTTGCGCTGAGTTTTCCGATCATCGGATATCAGATGTGGCGGTTCGTGGCACCCGGTCTTTACCGTGCCGAGAAAAACGCGTTTTTGCCGTTTCTGATTTCCTCGCCGATCATGTTTTTCCTAGGTGCGGCATTTGCCTATTATGTCATCCTGCCGCTTGCATTTACCTTCTTTCTGGGTTTCCAGCAGGGCGGTTTCGATGCGGATTCAGCCGCCAACCAGATGGCTGCAATCGGGTTTCAGGGCTCGGTGCAGGAGTATCTGTCCCTCACGATCAAATTCGTTATGGCGTTCGGGATCTGTTTCCAGTTGCCGGTGCTGTTGTCGTTGATGGGCAAGGCCGGGCTGGTTTCTGCAGCCGGTCTGTCGACGATGCGCAAATATGCTGTTGTGGCCATCCTGTTGGTGGCGGCCGTGGCCACGCCGCCCGATGTGATTTCTCAGATCATTTTGTTTGTTGTCGTCTACGGGCTGTACGAAGTCTCCATCCTGCTGGTCAAACGGATCGAGAAAAAGCGCGAGGCACAGATGCGTGCCGATGGCGCCTGGATCGAGCCTGACGATGAGGACGCGGACGAAGAAGAGGCCACCCGACCATGACCGACCCCCTGAACCGTATTGCAAACGCATTGGAGCGTATGGCGCCAGAGCCGCTAAAAGCGCCCGATTTCAACGCAGCCACCGCGTTTGCGTGGCGCACAGGTCCCGACAGGCTGGAGCCGATCCAGACGGTGGACCGGATCGACATGGAGCTGTTGCACGGGATTGACCGTTCACGTGATACGCTTTTGAACAATACCTTGCAGTTCGCCCGCGGCTATGGCGCGAATAATGCGCTGTTGTGGGGCGCGCGTGGCATGGGCAAATCGTCGCTTGTGAAGGCGATCCATGGTCATGCGGTGGGGGAAGGGCTGGCGTTGAAACTGGTGGAATTGTCTCGCGATGATCTGCCCACCGTGTCGCGCCTTCTGGCCCAGCTGCGTGCCGCGCCTGATGTGCGGTTTGTGTTGTTTTGCGATGATCTGAGTTTTGACAATGACGACCAGCATTACAAATCGCTGAAGGCGGTACTGGATGGCGGGATCGAGGGGCGGCCCGAGAATGTCATTTTATATGCGACATCGAACCGCCGCCATCTGATGCCACGTGACATGATAGAGAATGAACGTTCGACCGCGATCAACCCCGGTGAGGCGGTCGAGGAGAAAGTCTCGTTGTCTGACCGTTTCGGCCTATGGCTCGGGTTCCATCCCTGCACGCAAGACGACTATCTGCAGATGATCGACGGGTATTGCGGGGCCTATGGACTGCAGATCGCGCCCGAAGAGCTGCGCGCGCAAGCCATTGAATGGCAGGCGACCCGTGGATCACGTTCGGGGCGTGTGGCATGGCAGTTTTTTACCGATCTGGCAGGTCGCCACGGGATCGCGATCTAATATCTACGCGCAAGGTCGCGTGGACGCCTGTTGCGGTACCCAACCGATATGCGGACTTGAGAGCGCTCGGCCGCGGGCTGGCATCGAGCCTGTGCCCGCGCCCGGTCGGGGCCGCAGGGCCCCTCCAGACCGGAGCCAAATGAATTTGACGCCGGTCAAGCGTGGTGAAGATACTCGGGGCGCGGGGAGGTCATCTCCGCGCCCTTGGTCTTTTGCCTAGAAGGCAGGGGATCAGCTGCGCAGGCGGTCGAGTACCCGCACCCAGCTGCGAATGCCTTTGTGGAAGCTTTCCACGTTGTATTTCTCGTTCGGGCTGTGGATTGCATCATCATCATTGGCAAAGCCGATCAGCATCGCATCCATATCAAGAATTTCCTTGAAATAGCCTGCGATCGGGATCGAGCCCCCCATACCTGTGATCACCGCGTCGTGAGGCCACTCGCCGCTGAGGGCCTGACGGGCGGCTTCGAATTCGGGGCGTGAGGTATCCATAAAGGCCGCTTTTGCCCCGTCCAGCCCGCCGTGCCAGACGATTTGCGCATCGGTCGGCACGCGCGCTTCGAGATGGGCGCGGAGTTTGTTGCGCACATCCGCAGGGTCCATATCGCCCACAAGGCGGCAGGTGATTTTGCAATGCGCCTCTGCGGGAATGACGGTTTTCGATCCTGCGCCCTGATAGCCGCCCCAAAGGCCGTTGATTTCGACGGTGGGGCGTGACCATTGCTGCTCCAGCGTGGAATAGCCTTCCTCGCCGTGGGCTTTGCTCATCCCGACATTGCCAAGATAGCTGTCTTCGTCAAAGCCACAGGTTTTCCACATCTCCAGCTGCTCGGAGGGCACTTCGGACACGCCGTCATAAAACCCATCTACTGTCACGCGCCCGTTCTCATCGTGAAGCGAGGCGATAAGTTTCGAGATCTCGCGAAGCGGGTTAAGGGCCGGCCCGCCATAGAACCCCGAATGCAGATCGATTTTGGGGCCTTTGAGGGTGAACTCGTCCTTGACCATGCCGCGCAGGCTGCCTGCGATCGTGGGCACACCGGGAGAGACCATGCCGGTGTCGCAGATCAGCGCCAGATCGGCGGTCAGCTCGCTTGCGTTTTCTTTCATGAAGGGCACAAGCGACGGCGAGCCGGATTCCTCTTCTCCTTCGAAGAAAATCGTGATGTTGCCGGGCAGGCTGCCGGTTTCGGTCTTATAGGCGCGGCAGGCCTCAAGGAACGTCATCAGCTGGCCCTTGTCATCGGACGCGCCGCGCCCGCGGATCACACGGCCTGCGGGCGTGTCCTCGATCCGCGGCTCGAAGGGGGGCGTGTTCCACAGATCCAGCGGATCGACCGGTTGCACATCGTAATGGCCGTAAAACAGCAGATGCGGGCCGGGGGCTGTGTGGCGGGCCACAACCATCGGGTGGCCGGGGGTAGGGCGCAGTTCGGCATCGAACCCCATGGATTTCAAATCCTCCACCAGCCATTCGGCGGCTTTCTTGACCTCTGGCGTGTAGGCCGGATCGGTAGAGATGGACTGAATGCGCAGCAACTCCATCAGGCGGTCCATGGCCTGATCTAGATCGGTATCGACGCGCGACAGGACGGCATCCAATGACATATGTGTTCTCCTTGTTTTGCGGCAAACCTAAGGCCGCAGCCATGACGATGTCCATAGACGCCGGAAAACCGCAATTTTAACACGATCATAGCCGGTTTGTGGAAATATCAAGGGGTGCGACGAAAAGGTCTCTTTGAAATGGTTCTAAAAATGCGTAACTAAGGGGCGTGAGCGATCTACCGCCGTTTTATTGATCTTTATCAAGGTGCGGAGATGACGGCTGCTCTAGCGCTGACCCAGCGAACATATGCGAGGACAGGAAGATGAATTACGATCACGCACTCGATCAGGCGATCAATCGCTTGCATGACGAAGGCCGCTATAGGGTGTTCGTTGATATCGAGCGTGAGAAGGGTGCGTTTCCCAAGGCCCAATGGACCCGTCCCGATGGTGAAACGCAGGAAATTACCATCTGGTGCGGCAACGACTATCTTGGGATGGGCCAGCACCCAGTTGTGCTTGAGGCGATGCATGAGGCACTGGATGCAACCGGTGCGGGGTCTGGCGGTACGCGCAACATCTCCGGTACAACGGTGTATCACAAACGCCTTGAGGCAGAGCTTTCCGATCTGCATGGCACTCAGGCAGCACTTGTCTTTTCCTCCGCCTACACAGCCAATGACGCGACGCTGTCCACATTGCCGAAACTGTTTCCCGGCATGATCATCTACTCCGATGCGCTCAACCATGCCTCGATGATCGAAGGTATCCGCCGCAATGGCGGGCAAAAACGTATCTTCCGGCACAACGACCTTGCGCATCTGCGCGAACTTCTGGCCGCAGATGATCCGGCGGCCCCCAAGCTGATTGCTTTTGAATCGATCTATTCCATGGACGGGGATTTCGGGCCGATTTCGGAGATCTGCGATCTGGCCGAGGAATTTGGCGCGCTGACCTATCTGGACGAGGTCCATGCGGTTGGCATGTATGGCGCGCGCGGGGCAGGGCTTGCCGAAAAACTTGGCGAAACGCGGATCGATATTTTCAACGGCACATTGGGCAAGGCGTTCGGCGTGTTTGGCGGTTATATCGCGGCCAGTGCCAAGATGGTGGATGCAGTGCGTTCCTATGCGCCCGGGTTTATCTTCACCACATCCCTGCCGCCGGTTGTCGCAGCCGGCGCTGCGGCCTCGATCGCTTTCCTGAAGACCACCGAAGGTCAGAAGCTGCGCAATATGCAGCAAGATCATGCACGCATCCTCAAGGCGCGGCTGCATGCCATGGGGCTTCCCTTCATTGATCATGGTAGCCATATTGTGCCTTTGCATGTCGGCAATCCGGTCCATTGCAAGGCCCTGTCGGATATGCTGTTGCAGGAATTCGGTGTGTATGTGCAGCCCATCAATTTCCCAACGGTGCCGCGGGGCACGGAACGCTTGCGTTTCACCCCGTCTCCGGTGCATACGCCGAAAGAAATCGACGGGCTGGTGCGCGCCCTCGACAGTCTTTGGGCGCGGTGTGAGCTAAATCGTGCCGAATTGGCGGGATAACGCGCATCGGCGGTGTATTGGGCGCGGCTCTGTGGTAAAGATTCCGTAACCGGTTCCAGAAAAACGGTCGAATCGGACATCACTTCGAGTGTGTATAGGGGCAGGACACGGATGATCGGGCGAAGGACACCTCCTTCGACGCAGAACGACTCAAAACCCAAGGGCTTTGAGGACTTTGAATTGCGTCTTGGCGATCTTATGCGCGGCGAGAGAGCGACCCTTTCCAAGTCGCTTTTGGACGTGCAGCGGGAGCTTCGGATTAAAGCAGGCTATATCGCTGCGATCGAAGCGGCGGACGTTAGTGCATTTGATACCCCGTCTTTTGTGGCCGGTTACGTGCGATCCTATGCGCGCTATCTGGGTCTTGATCCCGATTGGGCGTTCGAGCGGTTTTGTCTTGAATCAGGGTTCACTCCCACCCATGGCATGGCCCCTCAAGCGTCCGGGCCCAAACCGCAGCGGTCGCCGTCTGCGCCAGTGGATGCGCTGGCCAATCCCAATGCTGTTTTCGTGCCCAAGACCGAAGGTTTCTGGTCGCAGATCGAACTGCGTGCCGTGGGCTCGGTGCTGGTACTGGCCGCTCTTGTGGGCGGTATCGGGTATGGTGGCTGGACTGTGTTGCAGGAGGTGCAGCGCGTCCAGCTGTCACCGGTTGATCAAAGCCCTGATGTGATTGCGGAGCTTGATCCGCTCAGCGGTGTGGATGCTGTGTCCGCGGCTGATCCTGTGCGGCAGGCCGATGCGCGTGCATCCGGCGGCCGCACCGATAATGCCGCTGATCGTCTGTTCCGTCCAGCGGCGCTGGACGTGCCTGTGATGATCGCGCGCGATGGTCCGATCGCGGCCATTGATCCGACACGTGCCGGTGTGTTTTCCGGCGAGGATGCGCGCCAGCTGCTTGCCCAGAACAGCGCGCCCGCACCATCGTCCTTGCCCGGTCCTCAGCCGGCGGGGGGCGGTCTGAATCAAGGGTCGGTCGATTTGGCGCTTGCGCAGGCGCTTGGTGCGCCAGAGGCTGCGTCGGGTGTGGTGCGCACAACCGCGCAGGGTGCAGCAGATGTACAAATTCTGGCCGTGCGCCCGTCTTGGGTGCGCGTGAGCGCGGCGGACGGGTCGGTTTTGCTGGAAAAAATCATGGATGCGGGGGAACGCTATACCGTTCCCAAACTGGCAGAACCTGCAAAACTGCGCACAGGCGAATCCGGTGCGATCTATTTTGCAGTGAACGGCGAGGCCCACGGGCCGGTGGGGTCGCGCGGCGCGGTCACGAAAAATATCGTGCTGAGCCCCGATGCGCTGTCAGAGAAATACGCCGTGGCCGATCCCGCATCCGATGCGGCACTGTCGCAAATGTTTTCTGTGGCGGATGCAGCCGATGTGATCGGTCTGGATCGGCCGAAAACCGATTGATTGGCGGCACAGAAAACCGCCTTTCCGCCATTTGTCGCTGATTGTGACCGGCCGGATCTTGTCTCAGCCGTTGCCCTTGTGCAGCGGCTGGCTTAGTTTGTCCCCCAGACACGCCCGAAGGAGTCCCCAATGTCATTGAACCCGATCCGTCCGTGGCGCAGCATCGAACGCCGCAAGTCACGCAAGATCATGGTTGGCAACGTCCCCGTTGGTGGTGATGCACCAATTTCGGTGCAAACGATGACCAATACCGACACAACAGATGTGAAGGCCACACTGGATCAGATCATTCGCGCCGCTGATGTGGGGGCCGATATCGTGCGGGTGTCCACGCCTGACGCGGACTCGACCCGTGCGCTGAAAGAAATCTGCGCCGAAAGCCCTGTGCCGATCGTGGCCGATATCCATTTCCACTACAAGCGCGCGATCGAGGCTGCCGAGGCAGGCGCTGCCTGTCTGCGGATCAATCCGGGCAATATCGGGGACGCCAAGCGCGTGCGCGAAGTCGTGAAGGCGGCCAAGGACCATGGCTGTTCGATCCGTATCGGTGTGAATGCGGGCTCGCTGGAGCGGCATCTGCTGGAAAAATATGGCGAACCGTGCCCCGAGGCGATGGTTGAATCCGCACTTGATCACATCAAATTGCTGGAAGACAACGACTTCCACGAATTCAAAATCTCGTGCAAAGCCTCCGATGTGTTTCTGGCCGCCGCTGCCTATCAATCGCTGGCAGAGGCCACAGACGCGCCGATCCACCTTGGCATTACCGAAGCGGGCGGCCTGACCTCCGGCACTGTGAAATCGGCCGTGGGCATGGGCAACCTGCTATGGTCAGGTATCGGCGATACCTTGCGTGTGTCGCTGTCTGCCGATCCGGTGGAAGAGGTCAAGGTGGGGTTTGAGATCCTCAAGGGGCTCGGTCTGCGCACCCGTGGCGTTCAGATCATTTCCTGCCCGTCTTGCGCGCGTCAGGGGTTTGATGTGATCAAGACCGTCGAACGCCTTGAAGAGCGGCTGGAGCATATCAAAACGCCGATGAGCCTGTCGATCATCGGCTGTGTGGTGAATGGTCCGGGCGAGGCGCTGATGACCGATCTGGGGTTCACCGGCGGCGGTGCGGGATCGGGCATGGTGTATATGGCGGGCAAACAAAGCCACAAGATGTCAAACGACCAGATGGTCGAACATATTGTGGAGCTGGTCGAAAACCGCGCAGCCGAACTGGAAGCGCAAGAAGACGCAGCCGAGTAGAAATAGGGGCTGTCGGCGCGGACCGATTGAGACGAAAAAGGGGCCATGCCGGCCCCTTTTTTATGGTCTGTCATCGCAGTGACGCGTGCTATCCGCGCTGGTCTTCGACAATCTTCGCCATGGTTTCTTGTGGGGCGTAGCCGCGCAGCATCTCGTCACCGATCACAAACGACGGTGTGCCCGACAGGCCCATCTGCTGGGCCAGTTCGTAATTGGCCTCGATCACCTGTTCGACCTCGTCGCTGCCCATTTTGGCCAGAACCGCATCGGCATCCAGATCGTTTTCGGTTGCGATTGTGCGCAGGCTTGCCTCGGAAATGTCGCCGCGCAGCGTCATCAAGGCGTTGTGGACGGTTTCATAGGCCCCGTCACCCGCAATCTGGCGCACGGCAATCGCGAACCGCGCCGCCATCACGGACGCATCGCCCAGGATCGGGAACTCTTTCACGACGAAACGGATATTGCCGTCAGATTTCAGAAGGTTGTTGACCTCCGGATAGGCTTTCTTGCAATAGCCACAGCGGTAATCCATGAATTCGATGATCGTGATATCGCCATCGGGGTTGCCGCCAATCCATGATGTTGCCGGATCGGTCAGCGCATCTTGATGGTCCGCAATCAGGCTTTGATCGTTTTTCTGGGCCTTTGCGTTCTGGCGCTGATCTAGCACATTGATCGCCTCGACCAGAACCTCGGGATTGTCCATCAGATAGTCACGCACCGCTGTGCCGAAGGCATCGCGCTCGGTATCGCTCATTTCCGAAAGATCAAGCGCGGTCGCAGGCTGTGCGAGCAACGCAGACAGGGCGAAGGCGGGCAAAAGTTTGCGGTTCATGTTCAGGGCCATCCTTGTATTGCTCGGCCAGACGCGGCACACCATCGTGCACGATTGGAGTGCATATGGGCACCGGCCCCGCCGGTTGCGTGTAACAGTGCCGTGCGACGCTCCAAGACGCAAGAGGATGACGATGGATTGACCCTGCCGCGATCAGCGCCTATCGCAGCACTCGTCCAGCTTGAAAATGGAGCCAGTTGATGCGTTTCTCAACCCGGGGACAGGTCGACCCCTTCATCGTGATGGATGTGATGGAGGCCGCGCGCGCCGCCGAAGAGGCAGGCCGCGACATCGTGCATATGGAAGTGGGCCAACCCTCGACGCCCGCGCCCCTGGGCGCGCGACAGGCGTTGCAAGCTGCGCTTGATGACCAGTCGATGGGCTATACGGTGGCCTTGGGGCTGCCGGCGCTGCGCCGTGGTATCGCCGATCTTTACCGCCGTTGGTACGGGGTGGATCTGGATCCGGCCCGCGTGGTGGTCACAGCCGGATCATCGGGGGCGTTTGTTCTGGCGTTTTCGGCGCTGTTTGATGCAGGCGACCGTGTGGCTTTGGGCGAGCCGGGCTATCCGAGTTACCGCCAGATCTTGCGCGCCATGTCGGTCACGCCGGTGGGCATGGCCACACGGGCAGAAAACCGCTACCAGCCGGTGCCCGAGGATATTCCCGATGATGTGCAGGGGCTGATCGTTGCGTCCCCCGGCAATCCGTCCGGCACGATGTTGGGGCGTGAGCAACTGGGCGCACTTGTGGATCTGGCGCAGGCGCGTGATCTGGCGTTTGTATCGGATGAAATCTATCACGGGCTGCATTACGAAGGCCGCGCGATCACCGCGCTCGAGCTCTCTGACGAGGCCTATGTGGTCAATTCTTTTTCCAAGTATTTTTCCATGACGGGTTGGCGTGTGGGGTGGATGGTTGTGCCGCAGACGCATATCCGCACAGTAGAGCGGCTTGCGCAAAACCTTTTTATCTGTCCGCCACATGCCAGCCAGATCGCTGCCCTGAACGCGCTGGAGTGCATTGACGAGATGGAGGCCAATCGTGCCGTCTACGCAGCCAACCGCCAGTTGATGCTGGAGGGTTTGCCACGCGCGGGATTTGACCGGATCGCCCCGCCTGATGGCGCTTTCTATGTGTACGCCGATGTATCGCATCTGACAGATGACAGTCGCGCCTTTGCCGCAGAGATATTGCACGGCGCCGGTGTGGCCGTGACACCCGGACTGGATTTCGATCCCCATCGCGGGGCCGGAACGCTGCGGTTTTCCTATGCCCAGTCAACGCCGCGGATTGCCGAGGGGCTGAAACGGCTGCAAGAATACATGGCGGCGCGCGGCTGATATCGCCCGTGGCGCGCGGTGCCCGATCCGTCCCTGCGCCCAATCCGTCCCGGTGCACGGTCCTGTCGGCGTGCAACCCCGCGTGTGCGGCCCTGCCGGTTTTTATTGCGTCCCGAGATGAGCCTTTTATGTCGTGACGCCTACATCAAACGGAGTGCGCGATGCGTATCTTTCCTTGCTTATCGCTGATCGCGGCCCTTGTCTTTGTGGCCGTCATGCCTGCGGGCGCGCAAAATCAGGGGCCGCTTGATGCAGCCCGCTCTGCTGCACGGCTTGCACAGTTCGAGCCGGTGCGCAGTACGATTGCAGGCGATGCCAACCAGACCCGTATCCACCTTGGCATCAGCGAGAGCGTCCCTTACCGCGCGTTTTTGCTGGATGCGCCGCCGCGCCTTGTTGTGGATTTCCAAGAGGTCGATTTTGCCGATGCCAAGCCGGAAGCGTTTCTGGGCGCAGGCGCGATTACCGCGCTGCGATGGGGGCCGTTTCGTACAGGCTGGTCGCGGATGGTGGCCGAACTGTCGGGACCCGTGCGTATCGAGCGGGCGGTGATGCAAACCTCCGGCGCGCCTGCGCTGGATATCTCTTTGGTGCCGGTCCCCGAAGAGGAGTTCGCCCCGCATCCCGGATCTGCCGAATCGGCACTGTGGGATCTGCCGCAACCGGCCCGTGTGGCCCAACCCATCAACCGGCAGGACGGGACGCGCAATGTGGTTGTGGCCTTGGATCCCGGCCATGGCGGGCGCGATCCGGGGGCCGAGGCGGGCCCCACGACCGAGGCCATCGTCGTTTTGACATTTGCACGCGAATTGAAGGAAAGATTGTCGCGGGCCGGTATCGAGATTGTGATGACACGCGAGGATAACCGCTTTGTCTCGCTTGAGGACCGTTTGACACGGGCGCGCAGTGCCGGTGCGGATCTGTTCATTTCACTGCATGCCGATGCGCTGGAAAACAGCACCCAGACCGGCGCGGCCGTCTATGTGTTCGATCCCGATGCCACCCGATCGGCCACGCAAAAACTGACCGAGCGCCATGGTCGCGGGGATCTGTTGTCGGGTGTGGATATGATCGGGCAGGGCGATGATGTGGCGGTGGCTCTGATGCAAATGGCGCGCAGGGAAACCGCCCCCCGCAGTCTGGCATTCGCGCAAAACCTTGGCAATGCGATCAGCAGGGCTGGCCTCACACTGTATAAACCCGATGTTCAGTTTGCGGATTTTTCGGTTTTGAAAGCGGCCGATATCCCGTCGGTTCTGATCGAACTGGGCTTCTTGTCATCGGATGGCGACCGCAAGCGTTTGTTGGACCCGCGTTGGCGCGCCCGCATGGCGGAGGCGGTAACGGGCGCGGTGGAGACATGGGCGCGCGCGGATGCCGCCCAAGCACCGCTTTTGCGCCAGTAGATCGCCCGACGCAGAGGGCATGCGTCGGGTGCCGGTAGGCATGACGCAGCCCCCTTGCAATACCAGATAGACAATATGTGAGCATATTCCCGCAACTGCATGGCGGAGTTGTTTTGACCCAACCCACCGTGCAGGGTATAGGCAACCGCAAATGGGGGCGTTTCCCCAAAGGAGCGACTGTTGATCCGATTTATCCTGTCTTTCTTCGGCGGCATCTTTTCATGGATCGTCACGGCTGCATTTTTCGCGGCGTTGACGATTGGTGCAATTTTCTGGATGTATTCGCGCGATTTGCCCAGCCACGAACAGCTGTCGCAATACCAGCCCAAAACCATCTCGCGGATTTATAACGGCGAGGGGCGGCTGATCGACGAGTTCGCCTCCGAGCGGCGTCTGTTCGTGCCGATCGACGAAATCCCCGACGTGGTGCAGGAGGCGTTCGTTTCGGCGGAAGACAAGAACTTCTGGCATCATGCGGGCTATGATCCGATGGGGATCGCGAATGCGGCCTTCACCGCGATCCGGACCGGCGGGCGCGATGTGCGCGGGGCGTCTACGATCACCCAGCAGGTGATGAAGAACTTCCTTTTGTCGTCGGATCGGTCGGTCGAGCGCAAGATCAAGGAACTGGTGCTGGCGGCACGTGTGGAACATGCCCTCTCCAAGGACCGGATTCTGGAACTCTATCTTAATGAAATTTTCTTGGGGCAGAATTCTTACGGGGTGGCCGCCGCCGCGCGCACCTATTTCAACAAATCCCTGTCGGAGCTGGAACCCTACGAGGCGGCGAGCCTTGCGGCCATGCCCAAGGCGCCCTCGAATTACAATCCCGTACGGGATCGCCAGCGCCTGCTGGACCGGCGCAATTATGTTCTGAGCGAGATGTGGCAAAACGGCTATATTTCGAAGGAGACATTCGAACAGCAGCGCGACATGCCGGTGAAATCGGTCCAGAACGGCGATTACGAGCCGTTCCGTCAGTCGCTGCCGCCGCGTGATTACTTCTCCGATGAAATCCGTCGCCAGCTGTCGCGCAGCTTCGGCAAGGAGGAGTTTTTCTCCGGCGGTCTGACCGTGCGGGCCACAGTCGATCCCGACATGCAGGCGCAGGCCGGCAAGGCGCTGCGGCACGCGCTTGAAAGCTATGACCGCTCGCGCGGGATCTGGCGTGGCACAGGTTTGAAAATCGACGCGGATAAGCTGCAAGACGAAGACAGCTGGCGCGCCGCCCTGGCCGGTATTCGCAACGGTCAGGTGCCGCGCGATGTGCCCGGATGGAAGCCTGCGGTAGTGTTGGCGCTTGGCGAAAGCGATGCGCGCATCGGTATCGAGGGCGAGGACACCCCCCCAGACGGCAATTGGGTGCCTGCGAAAGACGTTCAATGGGCGCGCAAACAGCTGGATGGCGGCAAGTTGGGCCGCAAGGCTCAAGTCGCCTCCGATCTACTGGAGGTGGGCGATGTCGTGATGGTGCGCGCGATGACATCCGACAGTGATGGCAGCTTTATCCGCTGGACATTGCGTCAGGTGCCGGAGGTCGAAGGCGGCTTTATGGCGATGGATGTGCATACCGGTCGTGTGATTGCGATGCAGGGTGGCTTTTCCTACCAGTCCACCGGCTTCAACCGCACAACACAGGCCGAACGCCAGCCGGGCTCCAACTTCAAACCGTTTGTTTATGCCGCAGCCCTTGATTCCGGCTTTGCGCCGGAAACCATCGTGGTCGATGCGCCGATCGAGGTGAATACACCCCAAGGCATGTGGCGTCCGAAAAACGCCTCCAACAAATACTATGGACCGACACCGATGCGCACCGGGCTGGAGCAATCGCGCAACCTGATGACGGTGCGGATTGCGCAAGAGGTCGGCATGGACACGATCGCGGGCTATGCCGAACGCATGGGCGTCTATAAACCCATGCGCCGCTTTCTGGCCAACGCGCTCGGGTCGCAAGAGACCACGATGTTCAATCTGGTCTCGGCCTACGCGATGTTTGCCAATGGCGGCAAACGGGTAGAGCCTACATTGGTGGACCGCGTGCAGGACCGGTTCGGGCGCACGATCTATCGTCATGACCAGCGGGTGTGTGACGATTGCTCGGGTGAGAGCTTGGCTGCAGGCGAGGGGCCACGCATTGTATCGAATGCCGAGCAGGTTGTTGATCCGATCACTGCCTATCAGATGATTTCGCTGATGAAGGGTGTGGTTCAGCGTGGCTCCGGCAAAGGCGTGAATATCAACGTGCCTGTGGCGGGTAAAACAGGGACCACGAATGATGCCAAAGACGTGTGGTTCACGGGCTTTACCTCCAACATCGTGGCATCGTGCTATCTGGGGTATGATAACCCGCGCGGTCTGGGGCGCGGCGCCTATGGTGGTACGCTATGTGTGCCGGTCTTCAACGAGTTCATGAAAGAGGCGGTGAAGAAATACGGCGGGTCCGAATTTACCGTGCCTCCGGGTGGCTATTGGGCGAAATTCAACCGTTATACCGGCGAGCGTCTGCCAGCCGATGCGACAGGTGAATATGTTCAGGCGGAATACCTGCGCGAAGGTCAGGAAACCTTCACCGGCATGGGGATGCTCGTGGATGGTGGCTTTGGTATGGGATCGAACCTGCCGCTGTTCTCGGCGGGGGAAACCGATGATGGCGATGGCGGTGGCACACCGGTCACCACATCGTCGGGACGCAAGGCAGTTATCCCCAAACAGCGCGCGAATTTCGGAACGCTGAGTTCCGGCGGTCTTTACTGACACAGCAATGAAATGCGCAGCCCTCCGGCACAGCCGGACGGTGTTTTCAATCGCGCGCACAGTCGTGCCGCAAGGCCGGTACCAGCTGTGCCTGCCCGAAAGGGTGTACAATTTACCGAGCGGTGCTGCTTGTCGGTGGCCTCCGAAATCTGTATCACCTGCAAGACATAGTGAAAGGACGATTGCAGCAATGCGCGCCGAAACCCAAAATATCGTGGATCAGATCAAGAAATCGCTCGAACTTCTGGGCCAGCGGATGGATCTTGAAACCACCCCGCACCGGATCGAAGAGTTCAATGCGATGATCGAGGACCCCACGCTTTGGGATGATCAGGCACGGGCGCAAAAGCTGATGCGCGATCGTCAGGCGCTGGTGGATAAATATGACACCTATCAGCGCATCGAGCAGGATCTGAAAGACAATGTCGAGCTGATCGAGCTGGGCGAGATGGAAGATGATGCCGATGTTGTGCGCGAGGCGGAAGCCGCGCTCAAGACGCTCAAGGATGACGCCGGCGCCAAGGAGCTGGAGGCACTCTTGGATGGCGAGGCCGATGCCAATGACACCTTCTTGGAGGTGCATTCCGGCGCAGGCGGCACCGAAAGCTGCGACTGGGCGTCTATTCTGGCGCGTATGTATGTGCGTTGGGCCGAGAAGAAAGGCTATGAGGTCGAATTGCAGGCGGAAACCGCAGGCGAGGAGGCGGGCATCAAATCGGCCACTTACAAGATCACAGGTCCCAATGCCTATGGCTGGCTGAAATCGGAAAGCGGCGTGCATCGTCTGGTGCGGATTTCACCGTTTGATTCTGCCGCGCGGCGTCATACCTCGTTCAGCTCTGTCTGGGTGTATCCGGTGGTCGACGACAATATCGAAATCACCGTTAATCCGGCGGATATCCGCGTCGATACCTACCGGTCGTCGGGCGCAGGCGGTCAGCACGTGAATACAACCGATTCCGCGGTCCGGATCACCCACATACCGACCAATATCGTGGTCACCAGCTCCGAGAAATCGCAGCACCAGAACCGTGACATCGCGATGAAGGCCCTGAAATCCCGCCTGTACCAGATGGAGCTGGACAAACGCAACGCGGCCATCAACGAGGCGCATGAAAACAAGGGCGATGCCGGCTGGGGCAACCAGATCCGCTCTTATGTGCTGCAACCCTACCAGATGGTGAAAGACCTCCGCACGAATTACGAAACGTCTGACAGTCAGGGCGTTCTGGACGGCAATCTGGACGGTCTGATGGCGGCCACGCTGGCGATGGGAGTGGATGGTAAATCCCGCGCCGACGCCCAAGCAGACGACTGATCTGCCAGCAGGTGATGCGGGATACGCCGCGTTCCCTCCGACATGACATCTGATCCCCGCCGCTCAAGCACCGCGCTTGGGCGGCGGTTTTCGTACAGGGGCCCGCTTCGTGTTTTGCCGTTTCTTAACCCGTATCCCGATAGAATGTCGGTCAGTATGCAGCGGGCGTAAGGGGACGGCACGGGTGGGTATGCGAAAGGCGGCACAAGGCCCCGCGCGTCTTTTTGGCCAAAGCGTACGTGGTATTTTGGGGCTTGGGGCTGTTCTCGTGATTGTGGCGGGATTGTTTATCAAACTGACGGTTGACCAGTTTGCAGCACCAGCTGGCGGTCTGTTTGGCACGCCTGATGCGCGTGTCGAGGCGGGGTATTGTCTGAGCGTGGCCCAGGATATCAGCCCTGCGGTGCAATTGCCTGGAAGCTATATCCGTGAGGCGCGCGGGTTTTGGCAACGCCGCTTGGTTGATCAGGGCGGAGATCTGGCGGGCGGGGTGGCGGTCGGGCGTGCGCGGCTTGCACGCGACATCCTGCGTGCCCGGGGACGCACCCGCGAATGGCTCGAATTCACCATGTCGGAATGCAGCTACAAGGCGCTGTCGCACGGCGCATGGTTTCAGGCATTTGATGACAGCTAGCAAAGGGGTCAGGCGGGGCCTGACACCGCACCGGGGCCGGGGCGCGAAAATGGGGCGGATTGGTCGTTCAGCTGCGCCTCTGCACGGGTTTTGGGCAGGGCGTCGGGGTGGTTTTTCTGGATGTAATCAATAAGCCCTTCGCGCATTTCGCAGCGCAGATCAAAAACCTTGGGCGCCGTTCTGGACGACACCAGAAGCCGCACCTCCATCACTCTTTCACGAAAATCGGTGACCTGCATCGCATAGACCTTACGATCCCACAGCGGATTTTCTTCGGCCAGACGCTGGCCTGCAATGCGTAAATCGGCAATCGGCGCGCTGTGATCAAGATAGAACATACATGTTCCGATCAGCTCTGCGTTCTCGCGGGTCCAGTTCTGGAAAGGTTGCTCCATGAAGTAGCTCAATGGCACCACCAGCCTGCGCCAGTCCCATAGCTTGAGCACGACATAGGTCGATGTGATCTCCTCGACCCACCCCCATTCGCCTTCTACGATAAGGGCGTCGTCAATGCGGATGGGTTGGGTCAGCGCAAGCTGGATACCGGCGATCAGGTTTTTCAAAATCGGTTGCAGCGCTAGACCCACCACGATCCCCGCGGCCCCGCCTGCCGCCAGAAGCGACACGCCATATTGGCGCACGGCGGGAAAGGTCATCAATGCGGCCGCCACTGCGAACACGACGATCATCACATTGGCCACGCGCAATAGAATACGTGACTGGGTGACGTGTTTACGCGCCAGCAGGTTATCCTCGGCATCCAGTTTGAACCTGCGCATGTGAAGCGTGGTCCAGATATACAGCGCGGTATGGGCCATCCATGCCAGACAGAAAATGAACGCCACCGTCAGAAGATGGCCGATCGCCTCGTCAAGCGCGGGGGCAATGGGCGCGGCGCTGTTGGCGACCGCCAGACCGATGATGACGAAAAGCAACCGCAACGGGCGTGTGCTGCGGGCCACGAGCGACCGCCAGAACAGATCGCGGTTGCGGACCATCCGGTCCATCACGCCCCTGACCACACGATACAGCAACAGTGCCGCCACCGCGCAGATTGCGAAAAGCAAAGCCGTCACCACCCAGTCGGGCAGTAGGAAGGATGCTTCTGTCACGAGGGTCGATACCGCATCGCTGACGGCGGTTTCAATTGCCTGCAATTCGTCTGTCGGGTGGTCGGGATCCATTATCACCTCGGGGTTGATACCCTGTGTATGCTGCAGCGCGGCGTGGATAAGTCAAGACGAGGCGGCGGGATGCGCGGTAAATCGCTTTGCCGATTTGTGAAGATGTTGTAAATTTCAACGACAGGAGGGTCTTATGGCACGCGCATCGCTTACCGGCACACGCATACGCGAACGGCGTCTGGCCATAGGTATGAAGCAGACCGATCTTGCACGGGCGGCAGGCATTTCGGCGGCCTATGTCAACCTGATCGAACACAATCGACGCCGGGTGAGTGAAAACCGTCTGGGCGTCATCGCGCAGGCGCTACAGGTCGAGGCAGAGGCTTTATCCGAGGGCGCCGAAGGGGCGTTGTTTGACGGTCTGCGCGAGGCTGCGGCCCAAGCCACAGGCGCTGTGGCGGGCTTGGTCGAGGGCGAGCGGATCGAGGAATTCGTGGGGCGTTTTCCGGGCTGGGCGCGGCTGTTGTCCGAGCGACAGATACACATCACCGTGCTTGAGCGGCGGCTGGAGAGCTTGGCAGAGCGTTTGTCTGAGGACCCGTTTATACTGGATAACCTGCACGAAGTCCTTTCGGCGGTGACCAGCCTGCGCTCGACGGCGGCGATTTTGGTCGACGAACCCCAGATCGATGACGCATGGCGAGACCGGTTCTTGAATACGATTGCCCAGGAAACCGTGCGTCTTTCGACCACGGCAGAGGCGTTGGTGGGCTATCTGGATACGCAAAACGGCGAGGAACTGGCCCTGTCGAGCCCGCAAGAGCAGTTTGAGGCGTGGCTGGCTGTCCGCGGGTGGCACCTGCCGGAAATGGAGGTGGATGATCCTGCCCCACCCGATGCGCTGATCGCGGATGCGGCTGAGCTGGCCTCTGGGGCAGCGCGTGATCTGGCGCGTGAGTATCTGCGCCAGCGCCGCTTGGATATTGACGCATTGCCTTATGCGGATATTTGCGCGGCTGTGGCCGAACTTGGGGCCGATCCCGGCGCGATTGCGGCCCGTTTCGGCATCGATCTGCCAGCTGTGTTCCGCCGGTTGGCGGGCTTGCCATCGGGGGTGGAAGGTTTGCCACCGTTGGGACTGGTCGTCTGTGACGCCGCAGGCGCCATGATATTTCGCAAACCGGCCCCTGGCTTCGGTTTGCCACGGTTTGGCGCGGGGTGCCCGCTTTGGCCGCTCTATGAGGCGCTGAGCCGACCGATGCAACCGCTGCGCCGCGTTGTGGATATGGCAGGGCGTGTTCCGCAGCGGTTCGATACCTATGCGATTTGCAATTCCAAATCGTCGGGGATGTGCTTTGATGCCCCCGCCCATATCGAGGCGATGATGCTGATCTTGCCTGCACGCAACAGCGCATCAAGCCCAGCCCGTGCGGTAGGGGAAACCTGCCGGATCTGTCCGCGTGCCAACTGCGCTGCACGGCGCGAAACGTCGCTGCTGGTCACGCCTGATTAGGCCCGCGCGCACCGGCAGGCATCTTGCGGGTCATGTCACATAAATTTGACATGATCCGCAAGGCTCGTAATAGTCCGAGGGCACTGGGGGGAGAGGAACCGCACAGATGCTGCAACGAAATGTGCTTTTGATAGAGGACGAACCCAATATTGCCGAGGCCATCCGCTTTATCTTGCAACGCAGGGGCTGGAACGTCACGACCGAGACGGACGGCGCGCGTGCAGTTGCGCAAGTGGACGGGTTGTCGCCCGATGCGGTGATTTTGGATATGATGCTGCCCGGACGGTCCGGCTTGGAAATTCTGGCAGAGTTGCGGGCCAGAGATGCTCATGTGTCGCGGCCGGTTCTAATGCTGACGGCACGCGGGCAGGAGCGCGACCGGCAGGCGGCCCACGCCGCGGGGGCTACGGGGTTTTTGGCAAAACCGTTCGCGAATGCGGATCTGATCTGTGTGCTTGACCGGATGGTGCCGCCTGTCAGCGCCCCGTCGCCCGAATGAGCGCATCCGAGAATGGGACGCCCCGTGAAATAGATCATGGGTATGCGCAATGAGCCGGCGAGGCCCGCTGTTTCTGGCACGCAGATCCTATCGTCGTCGCCGGATGATGGATGCGGTTTTCTTGCTGCCTATTGCGGGGGCTGTCTTGTGGATGCTGCCTGCGTTTTGGGATGTGAACGATCCGCCAGAGGATGTGGCCAGCAGCGCGGCGGCCCTTTTTGTTTTCGCTGTCTGGGCGGTGCTGATCGTGATGTCGGCGCTTCTGGCGCGCGGTTTGCTGCCAGCGTTATCCGAAGAGGACCAGCCCGAGGGGGGGCAGACGGAAAAAGAGGACGCGCCGTGACGTCGGTCTGTGCGTGGGCAGGGCAGGCGGGGGTGTCGGGGCGCGGTCAGGCCTTGCCGGGGTTGATCGGGTCTGGGTGGTGTGATGCCGTTTAATATCCTGATCGGCGTATGTCTGAGCTATGTCATCATGTTGTTCAGCGTGGCGTTCTGGGCCGAGCGGCGCGCGCTTCAGGGGCATCTGAGTTTTCTGCACAGCCCGTGGATCTATACCCTGTCGCTTTCGATTTATTGCACGGCGTGGACGTTTTACGGCGCGGTGGGCTATGCGGCCCGTTCGGGGCTGGAGTTTTTAACGATTTATCTGGGGCCGACGCTGGTCTTTGTGGGCTGGTGGTGGCTTTTGCGTAAACTTGTCCGGGTCGGGCGGGCGCAAAAGGTTACCTCCATTGCCGATCTGATCTCGTCGCGCTACGGCAAATCCAATGCGCTGGGTGTCATCGTGACCCTGATGGCTGTGATCGCGGCCACACCCTATATCGCGCTGCAGCTGCAATCGGTGACCGAGAGTTTCACCGTCTTTGCCGCGCCCGCATCGGATGCGGCTATTTTACCAGACCAGCGCCGCAGCGCGGTCTGGATTGCGGCAGGGCTTGCGCTGTTTACGATCCTGTTCGGCACCCGCAATCTGGACGCCAACGAACGTCACCACGGAATAGTCATGGCCATTGCGCTTGAGGCGGTGGTCAAGCTGCTGGCTTTGCTGGCTGTGGGTATTTTCGTTGTGTGGGGGCTGGCGGACGGTCCTGCCGATGTGATCGCCCGGATATCGCAGGCCGCCCAACCCGGCTGGGCCTTGGCACCGGGGCGTTTTGCCAGCCTGACGCTTGTGTCGGCGGCGGCGGTGCTGACATTGCCACGTATGTTTCAGGTGCTTGTTGTTGAAAATGTGGACGAGCGGCATCTGGCAACTGCGGCATGGGCGTTTCCGGCCTATCTGATGGCGATGAGCCTTTTTGTGTTGCCGATTGCCGCCCTCGGGCTGGCGCTTCTGCCCGCACAGACCAATCCTGATCTTTTTGTGCTGTCGCTGCCACTGTCACAAGATCGCGGTATCTTGGCGATGGTGGCGTTTCTGGGCGGGTTTTCGTCGGCCACATCCATGGTGATCGTGGCGGCAATCGCGCTGTCTACGATGATGTCCAATCATATCGTCACGCCACTGTGGCTGGCGCTACAGCGCAGCCCTGCGTCCGATTTGCGCGCGGTTGTTCTGATCTCGCGGCGCCTGTCGATCGTGCTCGTTCTGGCGATGGGATACGGGTATTATTATGTGTCCGGATCGGGCGCGCTGGCGGCCATCGGGTTGATTTCCTTTGTGGGGGCCGCGCAGGTGCTGCCTGCGATGCTGGGCGGGATATTCTGGCGCGGGGCCACCCATCAGGGGGCGGCAGGCGGGCTGATCGTCGGGTTCGCGATCTGGCTTTACACCCTTATGCTGCCATCTTTCGGCACGCAGGGGCTGATGTCTGCGCAACTGCTGGCCGAAGGTCCTTTGGGAATCGGCTGGCTACGGCCACAGGCGCTGTTCGGTGTACCGGGAATGGATCCGCTGACACATGCGATTTTCTGGTCACTTTCAGCGAACACGGCCGTGTTTCTGGGGCTGTCGCTTATGTCTTTTCCGCCGCCTACAGAACGGCTGCAGGGGGTGGCCTTTGTCAATGTGTTCGATCAGCGCCACGGCCCTGGCAACTGGAACCCGTCGGGGGCCGAGGCGGAGGACCTGCTCTCCATGGCGCAGCGCATTCTGGGGGCGCAAACCGCACAGGCGTTCTTCGAGGCAGAGGCCATACGCCAAGGCAAGCAGGGCTGGCTTCCTGACCCGACACCGCGTTTTCTGGCCGCGTTGGAGCGTAAGCTCGCGGGATCGGTGGGGGCGGCCACGGCGCATGCGATGATGGGCCAGTTGTCGGGCGGTGCACAGGTTTCGGTGCGCGATCTGATCGCGGTGGCGCGCGAATCAGCCGATATCAAAGAGTATTCGATCCAACTCGAAGCAAAATCCGACGAACTGGCACAGGTTGCGCGCCAGTTGCGCGAGGCCAATGACAAACTCACACGGCTTTCGGTGCAAAAGGATGCCTTTTTAGGCCAGATCAGTCATGAATTGCGCACACCAATGACCTCTGTCAGGGCGTTTTCGGAAATTCTGATGGAGCCTGATCTGCCGGATGCGATGCGCGCGCAATATGCCGAGATCATTCATCAAGAAACCAAACGTTTGACCCGCCTGCTGGATGATCTTCTGGATTTGTCTGTGTTGGAAAGCGGTCATGTGCAGCTGAATATCACGGTGGCCAATCTGCATGATCTGATTTCGCGTGCGGTGCAGGCCGCCTCGCAATCCGGCCGATCAGGGGTATTCACGATAGAGCGCGACTTTCCGGCCGAACATATGCCTGTTTTCACCGATGTCGACAGGCTGGTGCAGGTGTTGATCAACCTGATTTCCAATGCCCGCAAATATTGTGATGCCCCGAAGCCTGTGTTGCGCATCATTGTACGCCGCACAGGCCGTCAGGTGCAGATCGATTTTATCGACAACGGATCGGGAATCGAAAAAGCATCGCAAGGGCTGATTTTCGAGAAATTCGCACGGCTGACCGATGCGGCCCGTGCGGGTGGTGCGGGGCTGGGACTGGCGATCTGTCGTGAAATTATGCATAATCTTGGCGGCAGTATCGATTACCTGCCCGGTCAGGGCGGTGCCGGATTTCGTGTGCGTCTGCCGGTGCGCACCCCCGAAAACAGCAAGGTCTCGTGATCTGGCCGTAACCAATTATAAACCCAGTTCTGCGAGCGTAACCAAGGCGTCCCCAATGGGCGCGCGGGATGAATATGGTGGACGAACAGGTTTCGACAGTTCTGCGTAAAAAGACGGAGGCAACGCGCGCGGCGGTGTCGGGTGGTCCCGTTACCCCCGAACGCGCGATCCGGCATGTGTTCGCAAAAGTGGCGCAAGACAGTCTGGAACTGCCGTTGGAGGTGCGTGATGTGCGCATCACCCAGATGTCGCTTACAGAGATTTGCGATGCTTTCGAGCCGTTGTCGATGCTTGCGGTGATCGAAGGTCACAAGGAAAGCTTCGGGGTGATTGCCCTACCGCCGATGATGTTTTCCTCGCTGATAGAGGTGCAGACGATGGGCCGGTTGGGCAAGGCCCCGCCGGCTGCGCGCAAACCCACCCGTGTCGATGCCTCCATGATGCAAGGTGTGCTGGACGAGCTGATGGGCGCGCTGACGCAGGCCTTGTGTGAAAGTGACGATGTCACGTGGGCGGGCGGGTTTCGCTATGCATCGCATCTGGATGACCCGCGCCCCTTGGCCCTGATTTTGGAAGAGGTCACCTATCGCGTGATCCATATCGGGTTGCGCATCGGTCCGGGCGGAGAGCGTGAAACACAGCTTTTATGGGCGGTGCCGGCGCGCGGCCGCGGGCCCGGGCCGGTGAAGCCAGAGCAGCCAGTCGCCCAGTCGGAACTCGATCAGGCGGCACAGATGCAGTGGTTCACGCAGATGGAGCATACCGTCATGGGGACGCGCGCCCAGCTTGATGCGGTGATTTACCGCTGGCGTTTGCCATTGTCGGAGGCGATGGGTTTGCGCCCCGATGTGGTGATCGGACTGCCACAGGGGGCGCTGGAGAATATCATGCTGGAAGCGCCCGGTGGCCGCTTGGTGGGGCACGCGAAGTTGGGGCAGTATTCGGGCAAGCGCGCGCTGCGGCTGCGCGAGGCAGGCGCGCAAGAGGATATGGTGCCGAATATGGATGATCTGACGGCTGCCTCTGGTGCCCCTCCATCGCTTGCACAAGATTACGGCATCCAAGACTATGATACCCAAGAGTATGGCGGCTTGGCCGACCTGTCCGCACCGTCAGAGGACGCCCTATCTGGCGCGCCAGATGATTTCCCGGCGATGGATACGGGACAGATGTCCGATTTCGGATTGGGCAATGATGGCGCAGACGATCCCATGGATCTGGATTTGCCCGCATCCTTCGATCCTATGCGCACAGGCACCGATGGGTGAGGATGTCTAGCTTTCGCACGAGCCGCCCCGGGATGTCGGGTTTCGCATTGCACCTTTGCCAGCGGGGAGGCATTTTAAGCGCAAGTATATATCGCTATGCACGCGCGCAGTAAGGGCTTTCGGTCCGTTGTCGTGGTCGATATGTCGGATGGTCCTCAAATGCCGGGTTCAAAATGTCAGTGCGGGTCGATGTGCAGCGATGCGAGGGGGTGGCATTCATCACGCTTTTCGCCTTGGAGGACTGCGGTTTCGATGCGCCGTTGCGATCCGCACTTTGGGACGTGATCTGCCAATGCCGCGAAACGCCGACGTTGCGGGCCGTTGTTGTACAGGCAGGTCCGCAGGGCTGGCCCGTCTGTCCCCATCCCGATGACGACTTTCATCCCGATGCGCTCGCAGACATATCTGACGACCGCTCCCCGTGCCTGGGCGAGATAACCGATGCCTTGGCGGGTATGTCATGTCCGGTTGTGACGGTGCTTGAGGGGCGCATCCGCGCAGGTACGCTTGCGATTGCACAGGCCTCAAATCTACGGCTGGCCTTTCGCGATACGCTGTTTGAGCCGGTGGAATATGCGTGTGGCGGCTTGCCGGGGGCGGGGGCGCTTGTGCGCCATGCCAGACGGTCCGGCCCGCAGCGCGCGATCGATTTTCTGCGCAGTCCGATACCTGTCGCAGACGCAGGCGCGATGGCGTTGGGGCTGTGTGACGCCATCACGAGCCCTCAGGCCGTCGAACAGGCGACACTTGCCGCCACCTTGCTTGCGGCAATCGCGGAGGAAGGTGGGCTGATCCCCGATCCTCAGGCCGCGATTGCGCGACCGGTGGCCTATCTGGAGGCGCTCGACGCGCTTCAGGCCGATTGCGCCACCGATCCGGTTCTGGCCCGCGCCTGCACGGTGACAGAGGCCGCGCTGGTGCTGCCGATGCCTGCCGCGCTGGCTTTCGGGGCGGTTACGGCGCGCGATCTTTCACAAACTGCGCACCACAAGGCCCAACGCTATTTGCGACAGGCCGAACTGCGTGCAAGGCCGGTGATCGCCAGTGCCGTGACAGCCGCAACCCTCGGCGCGAAAGAGATTTTATTGGCTGCCCCGCCGGCGCGCCTTGTCTTGGCGCTAAGTGTGGCCGGTCATCGGATACGCTGGCTGGAAACTGACGCCCGCGCGCTGGCCGACGGGGTCTCACGCCTGCAAGCAGAGCAGGCACGCTGGGCCAAGGCAGGCCATTTGCCCGATGCTGTGCGAGAGGCTGCGTGGGCGCGCGTGACGGTAACGCTTGATCTGGAGCAGGCCGTGGCGGGGGCGGAGCTTGGTTTGGTATTCGATCTATCAGATCCTGATGCGTCTGCGATTTGCGCGCGGTCGGGTGACGGGCTGCAGGTCGCCGCGAATTGCGGCACGGCCGATCTGCATCTGCGACAAGCGGGCGTATATTGCGAACTTGCGGCCCCGCCATCGCCAACGCGCGTCCAGATCGCGGAAATGCTGCGGCTGGGCGGGGGGCAAGTTTTGGAACTTGCTCAGGAACACTCCTTACTGTTGCCTCTGCAGGCAGCCTTCTGGGCCGAGGGCGAACGCGCGGTGCTCCACGGGGCCACCCCCTATCAGGTGGAGCAAGCGTGTGTGCAGGCAGGGTTTGCAACGGGTCCGTTTGCACTTCTGACGCAGGTCACGCCCGCGCGGGCGCTGGATATAATGCGAGAGGCGGGCCATCGTCCGGGCGCGTATCTATCGTATCTATCTCTTGATGGCGGCGGGTGGGAAATATCGCAAGATGTGCTTCAGGCCCTGCGCGCCGAGGCAGGGGTGATCGCGCGGCCTTTGACACCGGCGCAGATAAACGGCCGTATCTATGCGGGCCTTGCCAATCAGGGGGCTGCGATTTTGCAAGCTGGCATGACAGAGCGCGCAGGCGATATCGACCTTGCTGCAGTTCACGGGCTGGGGTTTCCCAAAATGCTGGGCGGGCCGCTGTATCATGCAGACCGGATGGGGATCGAACGCACCTACCAGCAGGTGCGCGCAGGGATGGCGGAGGGGGCGCCGACGCCTGCAACGCTATGGCAGGCGCTTTTGCGCAACAATCGCCTGTTCGGGGATCTTGACGGCTAAAGCGTCTGGTATCAGCCCAATGCCGCGCCGATGACGGCCGTCATCAAGCCGAGCACGGCGACGAACATCGCGCCCAGATTGATCGCGACCAAACCGCGCAGTGTCTCACGCATGGCTGCATCATCCATCCCGCGACGTTTGGCCCGAAACACGGTCACAATGCACCACACGATGCCCGCCAGACCGATCAAAGCGATCACCGCGCCGATCCAGATCAGATTTTGCATAGGTGTACTCCCGGCCATGGTGGCGGTTTTTTGCAGATTGTCCCGCCACGTAGCGATTTTGCGCCACAAGAGCAAGCGCAAGACGCTTGATGCATCGTCAGGCGTGGCTTAGGAAACGGCATAAGAAAAGTGTTAGGAGAGCCCGATGCCCAACGACGACGTCTATAACGTAACTGCCGACGAATTGCGCCAGTTCATCGAGCAGTTCGAGAGCCTCGAGGCGGAAAAGAAAGACATAGCCGAGCAGCAAAAAGACATCATGTCCGAAGCCAAGGCACGCGGCTATGATACCAAAGTGCTTAAAAAGATCATAGCGTTGCGCAAACGTGACAAAAACGATGTGGCCGAAGAAGAAGCGATCTTGGACATTTATAAACAAGCGCTTGGCATGGAATAATGCGCGTGCAGGCGTGTGCGTGGCGCCTGCATTCTTTTGAGGTGCCTTGGGGGTTCAAGGTACGCATAATGCCCGTGGCCGGATACCGGACCACGGGATAATTTTTAGGCCAATGATCCGGATTGTGTCGGATCTGGCGATATTAAAGGACAAAGTATGGCCGATAGTGATGATGAATATGTCTATGACGAGGTCAGCGGCGAATGGCGTCCCGCGTCTGAAATGGCCCAAGCATCGGGCCCGGAGGTTACCGATTCACAAGGCACTGTACTGGCCGATGGCGACAGTGTGACACTGATCAAGGATCTGAAAGTCAAGGGCGCCAACCAGACGCTCAAGCGTGGAACCGTGATCAAATCCATTCGCCTGACCGATGATCCCGATCTGGTGGATTGCCGCCATGACGCGATCAAGGGGCTGGTGTTGCGCACGGAGTTCTTGCGGAAACGCTGACCAACTGCCTTTGGCAAATGCGCCCTGTTTTATGGGCGCATTATACCGGCTTCGCTCGGGCAATGAGGGGCTTTCAGGGGCGGATGAACTCCACACCCGGCATGGCCGCGATCTGGTCGATATCGGCTTCGTAGATTTCGGTGACCGAATCGACAAGATCCTCGTCCCAACCGGGCATGTCTGCATCAATACGCAACGCGTTTTCGGTTGCGTATTTATCCAAAAATGCTGTGGTGATATCCCGACGCTCCTCGATCGATTGCGGTGGGGTGTCACGCAGATATTGCTTGTATCGCGTCAAGCCTTCTTCGCTCACCAGGGATTGCAAAATCATGTTTTCGCCGTTGAGTGCCAGATCGTCGGGCAGTCCCGCAAGGCTGCGCATCACCTCCGGCCAGATAAGCGGAAGATCTTCGTTGCACCATAAAACCAGCCGGTGACCGCGTGCGGTCTGCACCATGCTTTCTATGATCGGTGCCCAGCGCAGATCCAGTGGATCGAAACCGTTCATCAGATCCTCGTAAGGCAGGTCCTTTTCGCGCCGCACCAGCGACGGGATCAGCACGGCAGGGTTGATCAGCGCCATGTAGAATTCGATATCGGCGTTAGGAAAGATATTGGCCAGCGGCGGCAGCTTGTCCGGCACCATATCGTAAAACCCCTTGTCAGATATCACCCGCGTCGGCACGCACATGAAAAACTCATGGCTGAAGACGATCCTCTCCACATTTTCCTGCTGGGTCACGGCGGAGAGAAGCGCATCCGATGCTGCCGGATCGGCGGACGCGCCGCGCAAGCTGCGCAAGGTATCGCGTAGCAGCATCCGGTAATGGCGGGGATGGGGAACAACGACATTATGGTGGGATAAATGCTGGGGGTTGCGCGACAGGCTACGGATGAGCCGGTCTTCGTCTGTCGCATGTGCCCCGAGATGAAAAACAACCTGCATACTGTTTATTCCTGACAATTCTGAGCGCACCCTAGCCTTGCTCGGCTTTACAGGCAAACGGCTTTCGGGCTAAGCGCGTTGGACAATAGTCCACGCAATTTCTCAGGATTTGGCATGCAGGTGTTATCGTCACTGTTCAAAAAAGCCGGATCCCGGCCGGGCAGGCGTGGGGGCATGTCGGCCACGCGTATGTGGTCTGCTTTCGCGCTGGGCGTGGCGGCCCTTGTTCTGGCCCCGATCATAGCCGTGATCGGAATTGCCCTGCATCCTACCGAAAACATCTGGCCTCACCTGATTTCAACCGCATTGCCGCGCTATCTCGGCAACACCGCGATACTTGCGCTGGGCGTAGGGTTGCTTACGGCAATGATCGGGGCAGGGGCGGGGTGGCTGGTATCGATCTACCGCTTTCCCGGGCGGCGCTGGTTGGAATGGGCCCTGCTTTTCCCGCTCGCCGTGCCGGCTTATGTCGGGGCCTATGCGCTGGTCGATTTTCTTGATTATTCGGGTCCGCTGCAAATTCTGTTGCGTGAGACATTCGGCTGGAACAACGCTCAGGATTACTGGTTTCCGGTGATCCGGTCGCGTTGGGCGGCGGTCTTGGTGCTGGCGTTTGCCTTCTATCCCTATGCCTACCTTCTGGCACGCAATGCCTTTCACGAACAGTCGGGGGCCAGTTTCGAAGTGGCTCGCGCCTTGGGGTGCGGGCCGGTGTCCCTGTTCTGGCGCGTGGGGCTACCGCTCGCGCGTCCGGCGATTGTGGCAGGAGCGGCGATTGCCATGATGGAAGCCGTGGCCGATTTTGGGGTGGTGGATTATTTCGGTGTGCAAACTCTGACCACGGGTATCTTTACCACATGGCTTGAGGCTGGAAACGCAGGCGGGGCCGCCCAGATCGCGCTTGTGATCTTAGGGGTCGTCTTCGCGCTTTTCGCGGTTGAAAAGATCGGGCGCCGTCATGCACGTTATTACCAATCCGCCCGCCAAAGCCGGCCGATCTCGCGTATTCCCCTTACGCCTTGGGCGGGCTGGACGGCGTTCGGTTTGTGTCTGATTCCGGTTGTGGCAGGGTTTGTGCTGCCGGTTGCGGTGATCGGCGCGCACGCGATTGCCAATGCGCAGGCGTGGGGCGGGGCAGGTCTGGTGCGTGCGGTGTATCACACATTGGTCACCGGCGGAGTTGCCGCAGCACTGTGTGTGACGGTGGCGCTGGTGATGGTGTACGGCGTGCGCCTTTCCGGGCGCGGGCTTGTGCGGGCGGTTCTGCCGTTGACCGCATTGGGATATGCCGCGCCGGGGGCGGTTCTGGCCGTTGGCATTCTGATCCCTCTGGCGGCTGTTGATCACAGGCTGGCCGATGGTATCTGGGCCGTGACCGGACGCGATCCGGGGCTGTTGCTGACAGGCAGCGGGTTTGCGATCATCCTTGCCTATATCGTGCGGTTCTTTGCCTTGGCACAAGGGGCGGCGGATAGCGCCTTTGGTCGTGTGCCTCCGTCCTTGCCGATGGCGGCGCGCTCTTTAGGCCGCTCCTTGGGGCAGGTGCTGCGCCAGATCTATGTGCCGTTGATGCGCAGCTCTGTCGGATCGGCGCTGTTGTTGGTGTTTGTGGAATGCGTGAAGGAGCTGCCGGCCACGATGCTGCTTCGGCCTTTCAATTACGAAACATTGGCCACCCGCGTGCATGAGAAAGCCAGTTTGGAAAATCTGGGCGATGCATCACCGCCTGCGTTACTTGTGATGGGGGTAGGTTTGTTGGCTATGCTGGTTCTGGCGCGCACCAACCTGCGTAAACTGCGTTGATATCGCGGTTTGCAGGGTCTTGAACCGCCATTGCCGGAAAGCATTGCAAAAAAAATGCGCTGTTTTTCAAAAAAATGACCTCACCCACTGGACGCGTGAAATATTTTGGCATATTTGCACTCGCGTGCCTCTATAGCTCAGCTGGTAGAGCAACTGATTTGTAATCAGTAGGTCCCGGGTTCGATCCCTGGTGGGGGCACCATTTATCAAAATGTATCAGTGCTATGCGGACCACAGAGGTGATCGAATATCATGTCTGCGTAGGGTTCGCGCCGTGCTGCTGCCCCTCCCTTTGTGTATCGGTTTCACGGGTCGCGCATCTCATTTGCCGTCAGATGCCAATTTACAAAACACGCCGGCCCGCTGAGCATGTGCAGGCCGCCCATCAGGCAGGCACGCCTTTGCGTAAACACATGTAAAGGCAGACGGTCCTCCATGGTGTTTGACAAAGATCATAATGGACCTGTTTTCTAAGCCCCGAAGCCGATTGCCGGCTGTATTGTTTAATGAATAGAAGCAATATCAGGGTCTTGAAGGGATGGCGAACGCCGCCCCAGCGGGTGAGCGACCTCAGACCGACCAAATCTTGATGATCGGTGCGGCGCAGATGCCGGACGCGGCGGAGTTTGGCGAGACGGGCGAGGAAGGGGACCTTGACGCGCCTTGGCGCAGACCGGGCGAACATGGCGGTTGTTTGAGCTCGTCGGCGCAGCAATACCACCACGACTGATCACTCTCACTTTCATTGCCAACTTTGGTTTGTTCCGTATGGCGTAGGGAGCAATCCGCTAGTGTGTGTCGGGTTTGGACGCACAGCAGCTCGGCTTGAGTAAGGTTGGAATTTCAATTTTTGTTGAAGGTGAATGCCACGATCGAGGTGCCCGACGGGGTAAGCCGCGCCTTTGACAACTCCGAGGCTACGCCACGCCTTATGCCGCGCGCAAAAGATAGTCTACGTGGTGTGTTTGGCTGAGGCGTAGCCGGTTGGCCTACAGGTTGAACATCGCGGTCGCATCGGTTGATCTGCACAGCGGCAACCTGCGCCGGGAAACCGGGCGCGCGCACAATTGCGCAGGCCATTGCGATCCCGCTCAAGAAAAAAGGTGTCTCGCGCGGTCAATATCATCCGGGGAACATGGCGCACCATGGCGGTCCCAAAATCGGTGTTCAGATACAATGGGACAAAGTGCCGACTGGTCGGCAGAGGCTCGCAGCTTCGGTGGACGTATCGCTTAAAGGAGGTGCGGCTGGCGTGGAGCATCCAGAGGCCACAGGCGCAAGCTGACTGGACTGTCCTTCGGTACTCAAAGGGGCGTTGTGTCCCTTAGTTCCAAATGAAAAATAGCAATATCGAAGCCGCAGACCTAAAATCTTTTACAAATCAAATAATTACAATGAGGTGATTTGGAGCGGGTAGCGGGAATCGAACCCGCGCGTTCAGCTTGGGAAGCTGACAGGCTACCATTACATCATACCCGCGCTGGGGCTGTATTTATTGTGTAAGACCTGCGGCTGCAAGCGAAAATCTGAGATGTATCGGGAAAATCGCGTGATCCTACCGCGTGGTTTTGCCGATACAGACCGTTTCGATAAGGTGGCGCCAATTTGGCGTGACACACTGGGCGCATATGCTTTGTGTATCACGCGCGGTGGCTTGGCGGGATATGGCTGTCGGGTCCGTGGTCGGGCCGGTTTCATCCCCGCTTGCGACGCCTGCGACCATCGCCGCTGCCGTTGGTATTGAAACTGACATCAGGCAGGGGTGCAATCGCACGCAACTGCGTAAAAGGATCAGTGGCATGTGGCAAGGCGTTGGCGGCTACGAAATGCTCTTGAAATTTCGGCTCGATCGCGGTTTCGATCTTGTGGATTTTATGGACCTGCGCCTCGATCTGGCGGCGGGCCTTGCACGAACACAGCGCCATCTGGGCGCCTGTTCCCGCCGCATTGCCCGCCGAGGTCACTTGATCCAGAGGCACATCGGGGATCATGCCAAGCACCATCGCATGTTTGGCGCTGATATGCGCGCCAAAGGCACCGGCAAGCACGACCCTGTCGACCGCGTCCACACCCATTTCATCCATCAATAACCGCGCGCCCGCATAAAGCGCGGATTTCGCCAGTTGAATGGCGCGGATATCGCCTTGGGTCACTGTGATCAGCGGACCATCAGGGCGCGCATCATGGATGACATATTCATGTGTACGCCCTGCGGGCTGGCTGCGCGGGCTGCCGATCTGCGCGGCCGAGCCGATCAGGCCGGAGGCATCGCAGATACCGCTCATGCGCATTTCGGCCACAGCCTCGATAATGCCCGACCCGCAGATGCCGGTGATCTGCGGCGTGCCGAATTCCGGCGTGTCGGACCAGTGGTCGTTGCCGATGATGCAAAAACGCGGCTCTTTGGTCAGTGGATCGATGCGAATTTTCTCGATCGCGCCTGGGGCTGCGCGCTGCCCCGAGGAGATTTGCGCGCCCTCGAAGGCGGGTCCCGTCGGCGAGGAACACGCCAGAACACGTTTGGAATTGCCCAGAATGATCTCGGCATTGGTGCCGACATCGACGATTAGCGACAGCTCTTCGCGGGCCTCGGGGGCCTCAGACAGGGCCACGGCGGCCGCGTCAGCCCCCACATGCCCTGCAATCAGCGGCAGGATATAGCACCGTCCCGCAGGGGCGATGGTGGTAAGGCCGACATCGCGCGCATGCAGGTTCAGGCTGTCGGATGTGGCCAGCGCAAAGGGGGCCTGTCCCAGCTCGACAGGATCAATTCCCAAAAGCAGATGGTGCATCACGGGGTTGCACACGACCGTGGCCTCCATGATGTCATGCGGGTCAATGCCCGCATCTTCGGCCAGAGTGGTGGCAAGCGTGCCCATGGCATCTTGCACGACGCGGGTCATTTCAACCTCGCCGCCCGGGTTCATCATCACATAGGAGACGCGGCTCATCAGATCCTCGCCAAACCGGATCTGCGGGTTCATCACACCCGAGGACACCAGAACACGCCCGTCATCGAGTGCTACAAGATGGCCTGCGATGGTGGTCGAGCCCAGATCAATGGCCAGCCCGTAAAGCGGGGCCTCGCGCAGACCCGGCCATAGGCCGGTCAGTTCCGCGCCCTGACCTGCGTCATGAACCGCCGCCGTAACCTGCCAGTTGCCCTTGCGCAGCGCCGGTTGCAACTGGCGCAAAACCGCCAGATCCGCGCCAAGGCCGGTGATGCCCCATTCGCGCTCCAGCGCCTGTGCCAGACGTTGGAAATCGCCCGAAGGCTCGTGCATATCGGGCTGGGTCACCTCTACCAGATAGGGGCGTGTGGCCGGATCCATCACCATGACACGCTCTGTCGCGGATTTGCGGATGACCTGTTTGTGCACCTGACTTTCTGCCGGCACATCGATCACCACATCCCCCTCGATACACGCCTGACATCCCAAACGGCGTCCGGGCTTCAGGCCCCGCACCCGGTCATAGCGCGCCTCGACCGCATTCACATCGCTGAGCGCATCTTGGGCCACATGCACGCCGTGTTTGGAAAAATCGCCATAGCCCGGCGCGACCTGACATTTCGAACAGATGCCGCGCCCGCCACACACAGAATCAAGATCCACACCAAGACTGCGCGCGGCTTGCAAAACCGCAGTGCCCTTGGCCACGCGCCCGCGTTTGCCCGAGGGGGTAAATATCACCAGCGCGTCATCGGCCATCAGAAAATTCCTTTGTTCGTCACATGCCGTTCTAAAGGCAGAGTGGCGCCACGCAAACCCCAACAATGGCCATGCCAACCGGATAAAAGATCAAGCTTAACTTGAGCCTTGTTGCAAGGCGGCTGTGGCATCATAGTCGTAGACCCAGTCGAACCGGCCCAGTAGGGCGTGCGGTGCCAGACGCGACAGCGCCTGCAAGCCCAGATGCCCCACCGTACGCGATACGCCTGACAGGTGATAATTGCGCGCGTTGCCTTGCGCGGCTTTCACGATTTTTTCGCACCGTACCTGACGGGCGGCCTGATAGGCTGCAAAGGCCACGTTGTCCTCCTCGTGCTGGCTCAGGGACTGTGCCAGAATCCATGCATCCTCCAGCGCCATATTAGCCCCTTGCGCCATAAAGGGCAGGGTAGGATGGACAGCATCCCCGATGATGACGCAGCGCGGCCCGTGCCAGCGCGGGGCCACCGGATGGCGGAACAACCCCCACAGATAAGGGTCCTCGATCCGCTCCAGCCAGCCGCGTACACGTGGGCAGAAATCGCTGAACGCCATACGCAGGGACATCGGATCATCGCGCAGATGCCAGCTTTCCTCGGCCCAGCGGTTGCGCTCCTCCACCGCGACAATGTTGCGCAGCCCGCCTGCCAGCGGATAGCTGGTCACGTGTTTCTTGACCCCCATGAACACCTCTGCCACAGGCGGGGCGTCGGGGTCTTCTTCAATCAGGCCACGCCATGCCACCTGATGGGTAAAAAACGGTGCCACGCGCCCGTTGAGCGCCGTGCGCACCTTGGAGTGCAGCCCGTCCGCGCCAATCAGCAGGCCGGGCCGCAGTTCCTGCCCTTGGGCCATTTTCAGCACCGGCCCGTCTGGATCAAGTGTCACATCGGCTACCGATTGCAGCAGCCGGATCTGCACGCCTGCCTCGCGTGCGCCTTGTGCCAGCAGATCGATCAGGCGCGCGCGATGGACAAAATGATAGGGCGCATCGGGGCGCAGCCGTCCCATGGGAAGATGTGCCACAGGTGTATCGCTCTCGCCATTGCGCAGATCGACCGCGTGGATCGACGGGCCGGTCGCGCGCAGTTCATCGCCCAGCCCCAGCGCATCCAGCACACGCGCACCATTGGGCGAAATCTGCAGACCTGCGCCGATATCGCTCAGACTATCGGCACGTTCCAACAGCTCGACCTGCGCACCGCGCAGCGCCAAGGCACGCGCCACCGCAAGTCCGGCCACGCCAGCCCCCAAAACGGTAATTTTCCTGCCCATCAGCATCCGGTTGCCCTCCGTCAAAACGCCGCAACCACCGGCATGGGCTGCATGCCGGTGATCAGATCTGTTCCGATACGCGCGCGCGTATCAGTCGTCGCGGTGGACCCGTTCGCGGCGTTCGTGGCGTTCTTGCGCCTCAAGTGTCATTGTGGCGATCGGGCGGGCATCAAGACGGCGCAGGGAAATTTGCTCGCCGGTTTTTTCGCAATAGCCGAACTCGCCGGAGTCCAGCCGGCGCAGGGCGGCGTCGATCTTGTTGACCAGTTTGCGCTGGCGGTCGCGTGTGCGCAGCTCCAACGACCGGTCGGTTTCTTCGGAGGCGCGATCGGATACATCCGGCACGCTGCGCGCGGATTGTGACAAACCTTCAAGCGTTTCTGCGGATTGCTCGAGAAGTTCGTGTTTCCAAGTAAGGAGCTTTTGACGAAAATAGTCCATCTGACGCTCGTTCATGAACGGCTCGTCCTCGGTCGGGCGGTATTCGTCCGTGAGAGAGTTATCGGGTTTCATGACTGGCCTTTCTGTGGTGCCTGACCCTTGATGTAATGGAAGCGCACCCGACGGGCACACGGGGCTGCCTCACGCCGGTCAGATAGCGCAACTACAGGCATTTGTCACGCCTGAGCACACTTGCGACAGTGATGAAGGACGAATGATGCAAACTTGCGCGTCCCGCAGGAGCGTTTGTCATGCACCTGTCATTCAAGTCGTGATTTTTGCCCTGAATTCAGCCCCGAAGCAGCGATGCATCGGGTTAGCAGCCATCTCAAGGCGGGGTGTTGACCGTGAACACCCATCATGGAAGCGCGCATATGATTCGGACGGTCAGGGCCAGCGCCTTTCCCCCGGGGACCGGGGTACGGGCACGCAAAAGGGGGCCGAAGCCCCCTTTAGTGGTCTGGTGGCGCGCGTCGCAGATCAATCCAGATATGTCACCGGATCGACGCTGTCATAGCCTTGGCGTACCTCGAAATGCAGGAAGCTCGGATCGCCTTGGCGCACTTTCGCCACGGTCTGGCCGCGGCTGACATTGTCGCCTTTCTGAACGGTGATGTCATCGATATTGGCATACACCGTCAGCAGACCGTTGGCATGGCGCAGCACCATGATAGGCACCTGATCGGTGTCTTTGGTGATTGCGGCGACCGTGCCTGCATCGGCGGCCTTTACAGGCGTGCCCGCGCTTGCGGCAATATCGATACCGTCGTTTTTCTTTTTCACATACGGACGGATGATCGACCCCGGGACAGGCATCACCAGCTTGCCCTTGCCTGTTGATTTCGACACCGACGCACTCAGATCGGGGGCGGGGGAGCTGTCGACCGGCTCGGAGGCTTTGGGCGGCACTTTTTGCGGCAGGGGCTCTGCCGCCGACGGCGGGGTGGGCGTCAGCGAGCCTTGGCCCGGGGCCTCGGGCTGGGTTGCTTTGGGCGGCTGGTTATCCAGCGCCGTCGGGATCAGCAGGAACTGCCCCTCGCGTACGCTCATGTCGGATGGCAGTCCGTTCCAGTCGGCCAGCGAGCGCACAGAGACATTGTAGTAGCGTGCGATGGAATAGGCGGTCTCGCCGCGCGCGACCTTGTGGCGCACGGGCTCGGGGCCTGCGGGTTTGCCGGCCACGGGCGCGCTCGGGGTGTTGGGGGTGGTGCCCTCGGCGCGATCAATTGCATTCGAGGCAAGCGATGTGATGTCGATCTGCCCGTTGGAGGAGGCCGCGCCATTCGGCTCTGCCACGCGCGAGGGCAGCGCAAGAACCGCGCCTTGGTTCAGCACCGCATTCGCATCCACCGCATTATAACGTGCCAGTTGACCCGCATCCACGCCGACGCGTGCCGCAAGTGTGGCCGGTGTTTCGCCCTTGCGTGCAACGGCCACCTGATAGGTGGGGTATGATATCACGCCGCGCGCATCCGCGGCCGGACGATTGGCGGTGGCGGTCAGGGCCGCCTCGCTCGTGTCGAACCCGAGGTTGGAATAACTCCGAAGATCCGGATCGAACTGGCCGTTCGGGTCGCACGCGGCCAGTGCGACTGCGGCGCAGCCCAGCAGCATAAATGTTGCGAGGCGTTGGGGGCGTTGGATCATCATAGGCTCGCGGTCCTCACTCGTTGTCTTCATTGGTGCCCCGGCGTGTCCGGGATCATTGGCAATCGGCACGCGTACATTACTCATTCGCGATCCCTTCAATCAGGGGCACGAACCGAACGGGGCGCAGTTCTTCGTAATCATATCCGTCATCGCGTTTGCACACACGGATCAGCGTTTGTACCGTGTTCGACTGTCCGACAGGCAACACCATGATACCCCCGGGTTTCAGCTGCGACAATAGGGGGCCGGGCGGGTCTTCGGCCGCGGCGGTCACGATTATCCGATCAAACGGGGCCTGCTCGGGCAAGCCGAAGGACCCATCGACGGTCAGCGCCACGATATTGGCCAGATCCAGCTTGCGAAACAGATCCTCTGCGTCGCGCACCAGCCGTTTGTGGCGATCAACGGTATAGACGCGCCGCGCAAGACCGGCCAGCACGGCGGCCTGATAGCCGGAGCCTGTGCCCACCTCCAGCACCTTGTCGCGCGGGCGGACCTGTAGGGCCTGTGTCATCAACCCCACGATGGAGGGCTGCGAGATGGTCTGGCCGCATGCGATGGGCAGCGGCATATCCTCATAGGCGCGGTTGGCAAACAAGCCGCGCACGAACTGGCCACGATCTATCCTCTCCATCGCCTGAAGCACTGCCGCATCCGTCACCCCGCGAGAGCGGATCTGGTACAAAAAGCGCATCTTGCGCTCTGCTGGGCTATCGCCAGAGGAAGGATCATCGCCGGAATGGGTCATGCCAGACGGGCCTCCAGTTCGCGCAGATGGTCATGTGCGGTCAGATCGGCGCGCATCGGTGTCACCGAGATATAGCCTTCGAGATTGACGGCTGCATCCGTGCCTGCGGCGGTGGGCGTCTGTTGCTGGCCTCCCTTCACCCACAGGAACTTGCGCCCCGACGGCGCATGCGCGGCCTCGACGGAGAAGAAACTGTCATGGCGGTAGCCTTGCGGCGCGACCTTGTGGCCTTTCACATCGGCGGCGGCCACGGGCGGGAAGTTGATGTTGTAAAACAGCCGGTATGCGCCATCATCACACAGCCAGTTTTCCCACAGCTTGCGCACCAAAGCCGCGCCATGCACGCGGGAGGCCTCGAATATATCGTCCAGATCGTTTGTGGCAGGGCCCATGAACTGGCTCAATGCAATGGCGGGAATGCCTTGCAGGGCTGCCTCCATCGCACCGCCCAGCGTGCCCGAATACAGCGCGTTCTCGGCAGAGTTGTTGCCACGGTTCACCCCCGACAGCACCAGATCGGGGCGGTGGTCGCCCATGACATCGTAGATCCCCGCCAACACACAATCGGCCGGGCTGCCTTCGGCGGCAAAGCGGCGCGGGGCTAGCTGGGCAATCATCATCGGGCGGCTGTAGCTGATGCAATGGCCCACCCCCGATTGCTCGAACGCCGGCGCGACCGTCCAGACCTCGCCGTCGGGGCCGGCCAGCTCGGTTGCGATCTCGTGCAAAACCGCCAGCCCTGGTGCATTGATACCGTCGTCATTGGTGATGAGAATGCGCATATCGACCCCTTATGTCCCTTTCTCCCTGCTTAACCTGCGCGCGCCAACCGGTAAAGCGGCGTTAGACGCGCGGTCGGGGTGTGAGGCGTCGGGGAAACGGTTCACGGCCCGCGGACCCGTTCCAGCAGCCTGTGCGCCTCGTTTTGGGGGGAGGTCAGGGCGGCGCGATCCTCGCCCGGAAAAAACCGCGCGCGCAGGGCGCCGCGCATCGGGCGGGGGTGCAAAATACGCACATCCGGCCCGATGCGTGCGGATTCTGTCGCCCAACTGCGCACCAAGGCAATCTGCGCGGCCTTGGTGGCCCCGTAGCTGCCAAAGAATTTGGCCCCTGCACAGGCGGGATCGTCAAAAAACACGGCCCGACCGGCGCGGGCGCGCAACAGCGGCTCCAGATGCGCGATCAGGGCGGCGGTCGCACTCAGGTTCGTGGCCAGCGCGCGGGCCATGTCTTTTTCGACGATATGGGCGGCAGGGGTCAATGGCGGCGCGTTGATCGCGCAATGCACCCAAAGCGATAGCCCGCCCCAGCGCGCCATGATTGCGTCGGACAGATGCTGCCTGTGGGCGGGATCGCAAATATCCATCGGGGCAAGTGTCGCGCGTCCGCCTGCCTCCACGATCCGGTCGTCCAGCGCCTCTAGCCCGCCCGACTGTCGTGCCACGGCCATGATATGGAAGCCTTTGCGCGCCAGTTCGAGTGCGAATGCAGCGCCAAGCCCCCGCGATGCGCCGGTGATCAGCGCCAGTTGTGTGATGTGGGCGGCAGTCACGATGCGCCAACGCTCCGGTTCAGGGGTAAACTGAGCCGTGTTGTGGCAGAGCGCGGGGCGCGGGGCAAGGGAGGGCAGAGGGGCACACTGCCTGTCCCGTCCCCTTTGCGCGCGCATGGTCTCTGCGCGTGCAAAGGGGGGCTAGCGATCCGCGTTCAGCCCTGCGCGGCGAGTGCGCCTGGAAAATGGCACATGGTCTGGTGTGTGCCGTTCTCATGGGCAGGCGGCATAGTCGCGCACAGGCTTTGGGCTTTGGGGCAACGCGTACGAAACACGCAACCTTCAGGCGGGCGCATCGGCGAAGGCAGATCGCCCTCCAGCGGCACGACCTTCTTGGTCCGCTCGACCTTGGGGTCGGGGATCGGCACGGCTGACAAAAGCGCCTGTGTATAGGGATGGCGCGGATCGGCGAATAGCTCGTCCGAGCCTGCCTTCTCCATGATCCGGCCCAGATACAGCACCATCACATCATCGGAGAGATGTTTGACCACACTCAGATCATGCGCAATGAAGATGATCGTCAGCCCCAGATCGCGGCGCAGCTCTTCCAGCAGCCCGATCACCTGCGCCTGAATCGACACATCCAGCGCCGAGACCGGCTCGTCGCAGATCAGCAGCTTGGGTTCCACCACCAGCGCGCGGGCAATCCCGATACGCTGGCACTGCCCGCCCGAGAATTCGTGCGGATATCGGTTGAGCTGGTTGGGCAGCAGGCCCACACGCTCCATCACCGCGCGCACCTTTTCCTTGCGCGCCTTGGCGCCCATCTTGGGCCGGTGGGTGCGCAAAGGCTCTGCGATGATCTCGCCTACCGTCATGCGCGGGTTGAGCGAGGCCAGAGGGTCTTGAAAGATCATCTGGATATCGGCGCGGTATTTCAGCATCTGGCGTGGCGAGAGGGTCAACAGATCGGTGCCATCTTCCCAGATAAGCGACCCCGACGCCGGAAGCATCCGGATCAGCGCGCGTGCGAGCGTGGACTTGCCGCAGCCGCTTTCGCCCACGATGCCCAACGTCTGTCCCTTTTGCAACGAAAAGCTGACACCGTTGACCGCATGCAGCTGCGCAGGTGCCTGCCACGGCAAATCCGAGGGGCGGCGGATATCAAAGCTGACCCTGATATCACGGGCTTCGATCAATGGCTGGCTCATGCGGCGACCTCCTCGATCGGGCGATAGCAGGCGCGGGCGCGGGCACCGTCAAATGCCACGAGCGGCGGCGTCTCGGCCCAGCACCGCTCTGTTACGAAACCGCAGCGCGGCGCAAAGGGGCAGCCTTTCGGCGCGCCTGCCATATTGGGCGGGTTGCCGGGGATGGCGCGCAGGGCGTCCTGACCCTGATCCACCCGCGGGATCGCGTCCAGCAGACCACGGGTATAGGGGTGGGTCGGTTTTTCAAACAGCGGATCAATCGGGGCCTCTTCCATGACACGGCCGCCGTACATCACGATCGCACGTTCGCAAAAACCGGCCACCACGCCCAGATCATGGGTGATCAGGATCGTAGCCATATTGAAATCACGCTGCAAATCGGCCAGCAACTCCATGATCTGCGCCTGAACTGTCACATCAAGCGCCGTTGTCGGTTCATCCGCGATCAGGATTTCAGGGTGGCACAACAGCGACATCGCGATCATCACCCGCTGGCGCATACCGCCCGAAAACTCGTGCGGATAAAGCCGGACACGGTTTTTCGCATCCGGAATGCGCACCGCATCCAGCATATGGATGCTTTCCTCCACAGCCTTGCGCTTGGACAGGCCCTTGTGCAGCATCAGGACCTCCGCCATCTGCTCGGAGATCCGCATATAGGGGTTGAGCGAGGTCATGGGGTCTTGGAACACCATCGCGATGCGCTTGGCGCGGATCGCGTTCAACTGGCGCGCTGATGCGTCAAGAAGGTTCAGCCCGTCAAACATCGCGCGTCCGCCGGTGCGCCCGTTGCGGGCCAATAGCCCCAGCAGGGCAAAATTCAGCTGGCTCTTGCCAGAGCCGCTTTCGCCCACGATACCCAGCGTCTCGCCCTTGTCCAAGGTGAAGCTGACCCCGTTGACCGCATGGATCTCGCCCTCGGGCGTATCAAAGCGGACGGTGAGGTTTTCTACATCCAGAAGTGCCATATGTCAGCGGTCCTTCGGGTCTAATGCATCGCGCAGCCCGTCACCGACAAAGAAAAAGCCGAACAGCGTGATGATGAAAAAAAGAAGCGGGAAGGCAAGCTGCCATAATGTCCCGTAAGCGATGGTGCGGGCCCCTTCGGAGATCAGCGCCCCGAGCGACGTCAGCGGTTCCTGCACACCCAGACCGAGGAACGAGATGAAGCTTTCGGTCAGGATCATGTTGGGCACCAAGAGCGTGGCAAACACGGTGACCACGCCGATCAGGTTGGGCAGGATATGGCGGCGGATAATCACCGGCGCAGGCACGCCGATGGCGCGCGCGGCCTCGATATATTCGCGGCCCTTGAGGGTCAGGGTCTGCCCGCGCACGATCCTGCTCATTTCCAGCCACGAGATCAGGCCGACCCCGACAAACAGCATGGTGATCGAGCGGCCATACATCACCAAAAGCAAGATCAGAACGAACATATACGGGATCGCCAGAAGGATATCGACCGCCCGCATCATCAGGTTGTCCAGACGCCCGCCGAAATACCCCGCCGTGGCCCCGTAAAGCGTGCCCACGATCACCGCGATGGCAGAGCCGATCACCCCGACCGCAAGCGAGATTTGCGTGCCCTGCACGGTGCGCGCAAACAGATCGCGGCCCAGATCATCGGTGCCGAAGTAATGCCCGTTTGCCAAAGACGGCCCGCCTTCCTGCGCCACCATCCCCATCACCGAGAAATCGATTTCCTGATTGCTCCATTGCGCGAAAAAGTTGCCGAAACCGGCAAACATGACCACGATCACCAGCAGAACCAGCCCGAACATTGCGGCCTTGTTGCGCACGAACCTGCGCCGCGCATCGGCCCAAAGCGAACGGCCCGCCACCTCTTCGGCCGCGGTGGCTTGGGCCAGCGAGTGCATTTTTTGACTATCAATGACCATGGCTTAGTACCGGATTTTCGGGTCGATCCATCCGTAGATTATATCGACAAAAAGATTGAAGAAGATGGTCAGCGCCCCCACCAGAATGGTGACCCCCATCATCACCGCATAGTCGCGGTTCAGCGCGCTGTCGACAAAGGCCTTGCCGATGCCGCCGGTGGAAAAATAGATATCCACAATCACTGAGCCTGTGATCATCGCCACAAAGGCCGGACCTAGATAGGACACCACCGGCAACAGTGCGGGTTTAAGCGCGTGACGGATAATCACACGATAGCCCGGCAGGCCCTTGGCGCGTGCGGTGCGGATATGGTTGGAGTTCAGCACCTCCAGCATGGACGAGCGCATGATCCGCGCAATCGAGGCCATATAGGAGGTTGAAAGCGCAATCACAGGCATGATCCAGTAGCTGGGATCGTTGAACCGCCAGCCGCCACCGGGCAGCCAGCCCAGGATCAGCGTGAACACGATCACAAGGATTGGCGCCATCACGAAATTGGGCAGCACCTGCGCGCCGATGGAAATGCCAACGGCGAAATAATCGATAATGGTGTTGTGTTTGACAGCCGCGACCGCCCCCAGCGTGACGCCGGCCAGCACTGCCACCAGAAAGGACACACCGCCATAGGTCAGCGTTACCGGAAAGCCCTGCGCGATGATGTCGTTGACGGAGCGATCCTTGTACACGAAGGACGGGCCGAAATCGAAATGCGCCACAATCCCCCAGATATAAGACCAGATCTGCTGCCACAGCGGCTGGTCAAGCCCGTATTTCGCGTTGAGGTTGGCCAGAACCTCGGGTGGCATCTGGCGTTCTTGGGTGAACGGGCCGCCGGGGGCCGCATGCATCAGCAAAAACGAAAACACGATCAGCAACAGCAGCGTCGGGATCGCGATGGCCAGACGCTTGAGAATAAAGACGAGCATGAGAATGTCCCTTGGGGTAGGGGCGCGAGGATCTTGCCCCGCGCGCCTTGCCTTGGTTTATGAAGCGATCACTGCGCGACGCGGTAGATATCCTTGCCATACCAGGTCTGCATCACGTTTTGCGTGGGCAGGCCCTTGATGTCTTTGGCAATCATGCTGACCTTCGCGTATTGATAGATCGGGATCAACGGCATCTCTTCGTTCAGGATGCTTTCCGCTTTGGTATAAAGCGGCTGGGGATCCTCGGCGGTTTTGCTTTCTTTCATCACCGCATCGTATTCGTCGTTATAGAAATGGCCCTGATTGTGGCCCGAATAGGAGGTGAAGAAATCAAGATAGGTCGAGGCTTCGTTATAATCGCCGCACCATGCATAGCGCCCCAGATCGAAGTCCTGGTTTTGCATCCGATCCGTGTGGACCTTCCACTCCATGTTGTTGAGGGTGAGGTTGACCCCTAGCGGACGGTAGAATTGCTGCGCTGCGATTGCGATCTTCTTGTGATCTTCCGACGAGTTGTAGTTGAGCGTCAGCTCCAGCGGATTATCGGGGCCGTAGCCTGCTTCTGCCAGCAGTTCCTTGGCCTTGTCCATGCGCTCTTTCTGGCTCCAGTGCGCATAATCGATATCGGGCATCTCGAAGCCGGCCGTGGCCCAGTGGGTCCAGTTATAGGCCGGTTTCTGGCCGCCTTGCAGGATGTTGTCCACCACCACATCGCGGTTCATCGCATAAGACAACGCCTTGCGCACGCGCACATCTTTCAACGCCTCGGGGCCTTTTTCCGACAGGTTAATTAGATAGGTATAGGTGCACGAGAAAGGCAGGCTGGTCGCCTGATCGGGATATTGTTCTTTCAGGCGCGGATATTGTCCTGCGGGAATGTCCACACGGTCCAGTTCGCCCGCCAGATACCGTGTCAGGCCCTGATTGACGTCATTGATGGTCAGCGCCGTCAGATGCGTAATGACAGTATTATCGGCATCCCAATAGGTGTCCGATTTGTCCATCTCTACACGTTCGCCAAGGATGTGTTTGCTCAGCGTATAGGCCCCGTTGCCAACAAGGTTCTCGGGCTTGGTCCAGTTGGAGCCGTACTCGGCGATGACGTCCTCGCGCACAGGGAAGGTGGAGCCGTGGGTCAGCATCTGCGGGAAATAGGGCAGGGGCGTTTCGATCGTCACTTCCAGCGTGTGGTCATCAATCGCTTTGATGCCCAAGTCCTCCACCGGCATATCGCCCTCTACAATCGCTGTGGCATTTTTCACCTGCATCAGCTGCAAATACCACGCATATTCCGACGCGGTCGCCGGATCGGCCAGACGATGCCATGCGTACACGAAATCACCCGCCACAACAGGTTTGCCATCGGACCATTCGGCATCGGGGCGCAGATGGAACGTATAGGTCAGACCGTCATCGGACAGATCATGGTCCAGCGCCACACCCGGCACCAGATCGCCGTTGCCATCCTCGTTATAAAGCCCCTCGAACAGGTTGCGCACGATATCGGAGCCTTCGACATCGGTGTTGATCTGCGGGTCGAGCGATTTGATCGCATCCAGAAGCCAGAATGTATAAGTCTGGTTCTCGGCAAGCTTGGTGCCCTCAGGCACATTTGCCGCAAAGGCCGCCGGTGCGGCCACAAAAAGCGCAAGCGCCGAGAGTGCAGTGGTGAGTTTCATAAAAACCTCCTTGGTGCTTTTTTGATTGGGTCGTGTTTTTGGCGATGGATGCCGTAAGATGAAAGGCACGGCACCAATGTGCATATGGATCCACCTGTCAGGGGATGGGATCGGTTTTGTGTTAGAAAAACAAGCCCTGCTGACAGATCCGACGCAAAGTTACCCGGCATGACCCACACATACAGTGTCGGTGGGGTGTGTGCGCCGTACCACCGGCCACGTTCGATTTTGCTCGGGCAAGATACCCCCTTCGACATCTGCGCCCGCGCGGGGGTTACCGTGCAAGCGATCAGGCTGACCTCCCGCATGTCGATGCGATCAGGTATATTTTTGATTGGCGGGCCCGCGGTCGGTGTGCTGGACTACGATTTGATACCGTCTGGTTCAGAGTATTTGATAAGGGCGTAGCGCGGCGGCTTCAAAACAAAATTCGCCGGTGCAATATGGCATATGACATCCGGCCTGCATTATATCCTGCCATGCTTGGAATTTTTCCAAACGATCAAATTTATGTGAGTTGCAATTTTTGCCTAAAATTTAGGCAAATCAATCTTTCCGCCCATCACCAATCCAACGTGCTCAAGGCATATCAGGTTGAAAACTATGGGTCTCGGGGCCGGCCGGTTACATGCAGGGCGATGCTGTATCACAGATGCCTTTTTGAGCACACAGCCGGACAAAGACCACCCTCTCGAACCGTATCACGAAAAAGCCGGGCATGATGACCCGGCTTTTTGTTTTTGATGGCTATGTGCGCGATTAGCGGTCGTTGACCTGAATGTAATCGCGCGCGGTCGGGCCGGTATAAAGCTGACGCGGACGGCCGATCTTGCCGGTCGGATCCTCGGTCATCTCTTTCCACTGCGCAATCCAGCCAACGGTGCGCGACAGCGCAAAGATCGGCGTGAACATCGAGGTCGGGAAGCCCATGGCCTCCAGAATGATGCCGGAATAGAAATCGACATTGGGATAGAGTTTTTTCTCGACGAAATACTCGTCTTCCAAAGCGATCCGCTCCAGCTCTTTGGCCACTTGCAGCAGCGGGTTGTCGCCCACGCCCAGCAGTTCCAGAACCTCGTCTGCGGATTCCTTCATCACATTCGCCCGCGGATCGAAGTTTTTGTAAACGCGGTGGCCAAAGCCCATCAGGCGGAAGGGGTCATCCTTGTCCTTGGCGCGTTTCACATATTCCGGAATATTCTCGACGGACCCGATCTGACGCAGCATTTCCAGACATGCCTGGTTTGCCCCGCCATGTGCAGGCCCCCAAAGACAGGCGATACCGGCTGCGATACATGCAAACGGGTTGGCGCCCGAGGACCCCGCCAGACGCACCGTCGAGGTCGAGGCGTTCTGCTCGTGGTCGGCATGCAGCATCATGATCCGGTCCATGGCTTTCGCCAGTGCCGGCTCCACATGATAGGGTTCTGCCGGAACGGCAAAACACATGTGCAGGAAGTTCGACGCATAATCGAGATCGTTGCGCGGATATACAATCGGCTGGCCGATGGAATACTTATAGGCCATTGCCGCAATCGTTGGCAATTTCGCGATCAGGCGAATGGCCGACACTTCGCGCTGCCATGGATCGGAGATGTCCAGACTGTCGTGATAGAACGCAGACAAACCGCCAACCACGCCGACCATCGTGGCCATCGGGTGGGCATCGCGGCGGAAACCACGGAAGAAGTTGTTGATCTGCTCGTGCAGCATCGTGTGACGCGTTACACGATATTCGAAATCTTCCATCTGCTCCTTGTTGGGCAGCTCGCCATTGAGCAGCAGATAGCAGGTTTCGAGATAATGCGATTTCTCGGCAAGTTGATCGATCGGATAACCACGATACAGCAGTTCGCCTTTTGCACCGTCAATATAGGTGATCGCGGATTCACACGAAGCAGTCGAGGTGAAACCCGGGTCAAACGTAAAGACATCAGCCTGCGCGTATAGTTTCCGGATATCAATTACATCCGGTCCAGCTTCCGGGGAGAGCACGGGGAAATCATACGATTTTCCATCCAGTGTCAGCGTCGCCGTCTTATCAGCCATTGGGTTCCCTTTCGTTATGCCGGCTGGGCCGTGCCGGTCGTTGTTATCCGGTCTGATCCGGAAAGGTGACCCGGCCTCAGGTCACCTGATCGTTCAATCGCGCTAATGTCTCGTCCTTACCAAGGATCAACATCATGTCGAATATGCTTGGACACACCGATCGTCCGGCGAGTGCAGCACGTAACGGGGCGGCCAGTTTGCCCAAGCCCAGCCCGTGCGTTTGTGCCACTGTCGATACGATGGCCTCCAAATCTTCCCGCGTCCAGCTAGCATTTTGCAGCTGCGGCGTCAATTCTGCCAGAATACCACGGTATACCGGATCAAGCGCCTTGACGGCTTTTTCGTCCAGATCAAGCGGGCGGGACGATAAGATAAACGACGCTTTATCAAGCAGTTCCGGCAGTGTCTTTGCGCGCTCTTTCAAACAATACATCGCGCGCAAAAGATTTTCTTTCTGTGCATCGCTGAGTGGTAGGTGTCCGGAAGCTTCCAGATAGCCCTCAATTTGCACAATCAATTCCGCGTCTTGTGCAGCTGCAATATGTTGCCCGCTGATATTGGCGAGCTTTTTGAAATCAAGCCGTGCGGGTGATTTGCCGATTCCGTCCAGATCGAACCACTCACGGGCTTGGGCATCGCTGAAAAATTCGTCATTCCCATGGCTCCAGCCAAGCCGCGTCAGATAATTCCGCATGCCGGGGGCCGGATAGCCCATGACCTGATATTCCTCCAGCCCCACCGCGCCGTGGCGTTTGGACAGTTTCTTGCCATCGGGGCCATGGATCAACGGGATATGGGCAAAAACCGGCAGATCCCATCCCATGGCATTATAGACCAGTATCTGGCGTGCGGTATTGGTCAGGTGGTCATCGCCCCTGATCACATGGGTCACGCCCATATCATGGTCATCTACAACAACAGCCAACATATAGGTGGGTGTGCCATCCGAACGTAAACAAATCATGTCATCCAGCTGGTCATTGCGCACGGTGACGTCGCCTTGCACACGATCTTCGATCACGGTTTTGCCTGTGCGCGGCGCTTTCACCCGGATCACATAAGGGGCATCCGGATGAGTGGAAGGGTCTGCATCGCGCCACGGGCTTTGGAAAAGGGTCGATTTGCCCTCGGCCTTGGCCGCATCGCGGAAGGCCTGAATTTCCTCTTGGCTTGAAAAACACTTGTAGGCCACGCCGCGCGCCAGCATCTCCTCGGCGACGGCTTTGTGGCGGGGCGCTTGGGCCGCCTGACTGACCGGCTCGTTGTCGAAATCCAGACCCAGCCAGTTCAACCCTTTCAAGATCGCATCATGGGCGGCCTGCGTGGAGCGTTCGCGATCCGTGTCCTCGATCCTGAGCAGGAATTTCCCGCCCATATGACGCGCATAAAGCCAGTTGAACAATGCCGTACGCGCGCCACCAATATGCAGATAGCCGGTGGGCGAGGGGGCAAAACGGGTGACGATCTGTTCAGACATTGGATGAGGCCTTTCCATGCACCCGATCTAGGGCGCGTTAAACATTTGGAAACCACGACGACCGAAGCTGGCCTGACGGGGCTGTCATATCTCTTGGTGCCGATGAATAAGCAGCACCGGAAGGAAGGACAAGACCCGCGTATCGCGCAAAGGTCTCACACCACACCGTCATATCGGAGCCATATCGGAGAGCGCCATGGTTGCATCGGAGGATGCGGATGCACGGGGCTGCCCTGCCCAGCCCTACGCGGGACCATCATGGCGCGGGCGGCTGTCGGGCGAGCTTACGGCTGCGTCCTTGCAGGGGTGTCGCGATCTGCTGCTTTGGGCGCCTTTGGCGTTGGGAACGGGTGTGGGGCTGTGGTTCTCGTGGCTGAGCGACCCTACGACCGGCAGCTATCTGGCGGCAGTGGCCTGTCTGGCATGTGCACTGGCTGTGCGGCGTTGGGGGCCACAGGTGCTGTGGTTTGCGGCGCTTCTGGTCGCGCTGGCGAATGCCGGATTTCTGGCCGCAGGGCTGCGCGCGGCACATGTGGATGCGCCGGTTTTGGGGTTTCGGTTCTACGGCGCGGTGGAGGGGCGTGTTCTGGCGGTGGAGCGTACCCGTGACGACAGGATGCGCCTGCTTGTTGATCGTGTGCAGCTCGGCGGTGTCGGGGTGGCGCAAACCCCGCACCGTGTGCGGATATCGCTGCATGGTGATCAATCACATCTGGCGCTGCGGCCGGGGTTGCGCGTCATGACAACCGCACATCTTATGCCGCCCCTCGGGCCGGCGATGCCGGAGGGGTTTGATTTCCGCCGTTTCGCCTATTTCCAGAAACTGGGCGCTGTGGGGTATGCGCGCGGGCCGGTGATGCTGGTGGCCCCGCCGCAAGATACCGCCCAGCTGGCCGCCCACCGGCTGCGCAGCTATCTGGCGCAGGGCGTGCGTGCACATATCGATGGTCAGCCGGGTGCGATGGCCGCCGCCATCCTGACCGGAGATCGCTCGGGGTTGAGCGCGCATAGCAACCAGATCATGCGCGATGCGAATATCTTTCATGTCGTGGCAATATCGGGCCTGCATGTGGGGCTGCTGGTCAGCGTGGTTTTCGTCTCGCTCAGGTGGGGGCTTGCCGCATTGGAATGGCCAGCACTGAGGATGCCCGCGCGCAAGATCGCAGCGGTCGTGGCGCTGCTGGCGGCAAGCGGATATCTGTGGGTGTCAGGGGCACAGGTGTCGACCCAGCGGGCATGGGTGATGGCTGCAATCATGCTGGTGGCGATACTGCTGGACCGGCGCGCGCTCAGCTTGCGCAATGTGGCGCTGGCGGCCGTCGTGATCCTGCTTCTGACGCCAGAGGCCCTGCTGGGCCCGGGATTCCAGCTTTCATTTGCCGCCACAACGGCCCTGATTGTCGGGTTCGGTCAATGGACCCAAATCGCACGCGCCATGCCCGCACCGGTCCGTGCAGTGCTTGGGGTGGCGGTCAGTTCGCTTATCGCGGGGCTTGCCACAGCGCCGCTGACAGCAGCCGTATTTCACCGGTTTGCGCAGTACGGATTTGTGGCAAATCTGGTGGCCGTGCCGGTTATGGGGTTGGTGGTTATGCCGGCGGGCGTCTTGAGCGCGATATTGGCCCCTGTGGGTCTGGCCGCTCCGGCATTGTGGCTGCTGGGGGTGGGCACCGGCTGGTTGCTGGGGGTGGCCGAGTGGGTGGCAGCCCTGCCAGGGGCGGTGCGCATGGTGGCCGCGCCAGACGGGCTGACCGTGCCATGCTTGGCGGTCGGGGCATATCTTCTGGTGTTGGGGCGGTGGCCGGTCAAGCTGTGTGGCGGTGTGATTGGCGGAGCAGCCTTCGCGCTATGGGCGCTGCATGCGCCGCCTGCGCTGACTGTTGCCCTTGAGGCGACACAGGTCGGTCTGATGACGAACAATGGCCGCAGCCTGTCAAAAAACGGGGGGGAGTTTATAGCATCGGTCTGGCTTGCCGCGGACGGTGATCGCGCCACATTGCCAGAGGCGGCCAGCCGCCCCGCATGGACAGGGCCCGCGGCGCAAAGAGCGGCCAGATGGAACAACCGCCGCATTGTCCATCTAAGCGGTAAAGGGGCTGCAATGCGGGCCCGCCGCCTGTGCAAGGACAATGCCTTGCTCATCGTGGCGGCGGAGATGGACGGGCCTGTCAGCGGATGCGATCTGTGGGATCGGGGGCGATTGTCGCGCACAGGTGCAGTGTCATGGAGCGCGCAAGGCCGGCTGACCACCACCGCGCAGATCACCGGTAAAAGGCGGTGGACCGCCCCTTAGGTGCGGTTTCCCGATCTCCCCAGCCCACGTCGTGGCAATCGGGCAAATCGCAGTGTCGCGCACTACATGCAACCTTCAGTAGCTGCGGATCAGTCCCACAAGCCGCCCCTGCACCCGAACCTGATCGTCGCGCAGCATGCGTGTTTGATAGGCAGGGTTTGCCGCCTCGAGCGCAATCATCTTGCCGCGGCGATGGAAGCGTTTCAGCGTGGCTTCGCTATCGGCGATCAGGGCCACGACGATATCGCCATTTTCTGCGGTGGTCTGCTCGCGGATCACCACGATATCGCCATCATTGATGCCTGCCTCGATCATGGAATCGCCATGAACTTCCAGCGCGTAATGGGCACTGTTACCGGTCAGCATACTGCCCGGTACGGCCACGTGATGCGACACCTCCGAAATCGCCTCGATCGGGACACCGGCGGCAATCCGTCCCATCACCGGCAATTCCAGCGCATGAACCGCCTCGATCGGGCGTGCATCACGCGGTGCTGGCGGGGCCGGTTTGCGCCCCTCGATCACGGAAGGGGTGAAACCGGTGGATCTGGCAGGCTCTTGCGCCTCCGGTAGTTTCAGCACCTCAATCGCGCGGGCACGATGCGCCAGTCTGCGGATGAAGCCACGTTCTTCCAGCGCGGTGATCAGCCGGTGGATGCCGGATTTGGACCGCAGGTCGAGCGCATCTTTCATCTCGTCGAATGAGGGCGAGACGCCGTCCTCATTCAGCCGCTTGTTGATAAAATTTAACAATTCCAGTTGCTTGCGTGTAAGCATGCGGCGCCTCCGATGGTTCGGGATCAACCCCGTTCGGGCAATGTTCTATACGCGTTCCCGTTATGTGTCAATCGCCTCTTGTCGGTAAATGGTTAATTTAACGGCAAAAATTGCACTTTCGTGCCGGCGCGGGCGGGCCCGTCGTCCTTTTCGCGGATCAAAAGCGCGTCGGCTTGCGCCAGCACGCTTACCATCGCGCTGTCTTGATTGTCGAACGGTGTGATCTCTGGCCCCTGCGGTGTACGGCGCAATGTGGCGCGCATGAAGTGGGTGCGGGGGCCGGCAGGGCCCAGATCACAGCCCAGAACGGCCTGCTCGGGACGGTAGTCGTGACGCTCGCCCAGCATCTTGGCCAGCATGGGCCTTAAAAACAACTCCGCACACACAGCGGCAGAGACGGGGTTGCCCGGTAGCCCCAGCATCGCTGCATCGCCAAGCTTGCCCGCCATCAGCGGTTTGCCCGGACGCATGGCGATTTTCCAAAAATGCCGCTCCAGCCCCAGTTCGGTGGCGACCTCGCCCACGATATCATGCGCCCCGACCGAGGCGCCGCCCGAGGTCACAATCAGATCGGCCCCCTTGGCCAGATCAAACACCATGCGCAGGCTTTCGCGATCATCGGCCGCGATCGGCAGCATTCGTGCCTGACCGCCAGCGGCCTCGATCAGCGCGGCAAGGATGAAGCTGTTGGAGGCAATGATCTGGTCGGGGCCGGGGGCCTCGCCTGGCATGACCAGCTCGTCGCCGGTTGCGATAATCGCGACCACCGGACGCCGGTGGACGGCCACATGCGCCACATTCATTGCGGCAAGAAGGCCCAGATCACGGGCGCTTAGCGGGCGGGTGGGCTGAAACAGATGGCCTTCGGTGAAATCCTGACCACGGGCGCGAATGTTGTCTTTCGCCGAAAGCTGTGCGGGCAGGGTGATCTGCTGGCCCTCAACGGTGATATCTTCCTGCATCACCACCACACCGCCTTCCGCAGGCACCGGCGCACCGGTAAAGATACGGATGGCGTGCCCTTGCGCCACAGGCCCCGCAAAGCGGTGACCGGCCGCGGATTCGCCGATTAGATGCAACCGTGCGCCGGGCGTGTGGTCGCAGCCATTGACCCAATACCCGTCCATGGCAGAGGCCGAAAACGGCGGTTGGGTCAATCGTGCGGTTACGGGGGCGGCCATGATGCGGCCCGCCGCATCGCGCAGTGCCACCAGCTCCGCATCAAGCGGCTCCACCAGATCCAGAACAGCGGCGCGCGCCTGTGCAACAGAAATCATCGGGTGGCCTCATACCGGCCGGATTTACCACCGTCTTTCAACACAACCTCGATCCCCTCGATCCGCATCGATTTCTCCACCGCCTTGAGCATGTCATAGACCGTAAGGCAGGCCCCTGACACAGCCGTCAGGGCCTCCATCTCCACACCGGTCTGGCCGGTGGTTTTGACTGTCGCGCTGACCCGCACGCCCGGCAGGTCGGGATCGGGGGTCAGATCAACGGTCACTTTGGTGATGGGCAGCGGATGGCACAGCGGGATCAGATCGGCGGTTTTCTTGGCCGCCTGAATGCCGGCGATCCGCGCAATGCCCAGCACGTCGCCCTTCTTGGCCGTGCCTTGCAGCACATAGTCCAGCGTCTCGGCGCGCATCACAACGGCACCGCGTGCGGTCGCAATCCGTGCGGTGAGCGGTTTTGCGGATACATCGACCATATGCGCCTGACCTTCGGCGTCGAAATGCGACAGGCTCATGCGGCCCCCAGCAAGGTTGCGGTGGCCGCGGCCACATCATCCTGACGCATCAGGCTTTCACCGATCAGGAAACGCCGCGCGCCCACTGCGGCCATTGCGGCCAGATCGTCGGGGGTAAAGATGCCGCTTTCACAGACCAGATCCCGGCCCGCCTCCAGAATGCGGGGGGCCAGATCGCGGGTGGTGTCCAGCGTCACATCAAAGGTTTTCAGATTGCGGTTGTTGACCCCCATCAGCGGGGATTTCAGCGCCATTGCCCGCTCCAGCTCTGCGGCGTCATGTACCTCCAGCAGCACATCCATGCCATGCTCGAAGGCGCAGGCTTCCAGCTCTGCGGCCTGTGCATCCTCGACCGTGGCAAGGATAATCAGGATGCAATCGGCCCCCCATGCACGCGCTTGGGTCACCTGATAGGTGTCATACAAGAAATCCTTGCGCAGGGCGGGCAGATCGCAGGCCGCGCGCGCGGCGCGCAAGAACTCGGGCGCGCCCTGAAACGAGGGCCGGTCTGTCAGCACCGACAAACACGCAGCCCCACCTTGGGCATAGGCGCGTGCCAAGGCCGGCGGATCGAAATCGGGGCGGATCAGCCCTTTTGAAGGCGAGGCTTTCTTGATCTCGGCAATCAGCCCGTAGCCGGTGGCGGCCTTGGCGCCGAGGGCCTTGGCAAATCCGCGGGGCGCGGATTGGGCGCGGGCCTCTTGTGCCAGTGTGGCAAGGGGAATTGCGCGTTTTTCGGCGGCGATTTCGTCCAGCTTGTAGGCTTTGATGCGGTCCAAAACGTTGCTCATGGCGCGACCTCCTGCGTGATGCGGGCGAGGGTTTCAAGCGCGGTGCGCGCGGCACCGCTGTCAATCGAATGGGCGGCCAGTTCGGCGCCTTCCTTCAGGTGGGCGGCACGGTCGGCCACCACAAGGGCGGCTGCGGCATTCAAGATAACCGCATCGCGGTAGGCGTTTTTCTCGCCTGCGAAAATCGCGCGCAGGGCGGCGGCATTTTGTGCAGCCGTCCCCCCCACAATATCGCGAAACGGGTGAACCGGCAGGCCCGCATCTTCGGGGTGGATGTCAAAGCCGGTGATCTTGCCATCCGTCAGTGCCGCCACGGATGTGGTGCCGGTGATCGTGATCTCGTCCGTGCCATCCGATCCGTAGACAAGCCATGCTTTCTCGCTGCCGAGGATTTGCAGCGTTTCGGCCATGGGCCAGATCAGATCGGGGGCAAACACGCCCGTAAGCTGGCGTTTGACGCCTGCGGGATTGGTCAACGGGCCGAGAATGTTGAAAATCGTCTTGCACCCGAGCTCGGTGCGCACAGGTCCCACGTGACGCATCGCAGGGTGATGGATCTGGGCCATCAAGAACCCGATATTGGCCTCGTTCAGCCCGCGGTTCACAGCCTCAAGGCCCGCCATCACATTGATGCCCAACTCGTCTTGCACATCGGCTGTGCCCGATTTCGACGAGGCCGCGCGATTGCCGTGTTTGGCCACAGGCACGCCCGCGCCTGCCACAACAAAGGCCGTCGCGGTGGAGATATTGAGCGTGTGCTTGCCATCCCCGCCCGTGCCCACGATATCCATCGCGCCGTCAGGCGCGGTCACGCTGATGGATTTGGCCCGCATCGCGGCGGCGGCGGCGGCATATTCGCTGACACTTTCGCCGCGCGCGCGCATCGCCATCAAAAGCCCCGCGATCTGGGCAGGGCTGGCCTGACCTTCGAAAAGAATGGTAAAGGCGGCCTCTGCCTGCGCGCGGCTGAGCGGCCCTTCGGAGGCCGCAAAGATCATCGGCTTCATCGCGTCATTGGGGACGTGGCTCATCTTTGCACCTCGATGTCGCGCAAGGTGACACCTGCATCTTCAAGAAAGTTCTGGATCATCTTGTGACCGTGTTCGGAGGCGATGGATTCAGGGTGGAACTGCACCCCCTCGATCAGCTTTTCCTTGTGGCGCAGCCCCATGATGGTACCGTCCTCCAGCCATGCGGTGACTTCCAGACACTCGGGCAGGCTGTCGCGTTCCACCACCAGCGAATGATAGCGCGTGGCGTTCAGGGGCGAGGGCAGGCCGCGAAATACGCCGGTGCCGTTGTGATGGATCCGGCCCATTTTGCCATGCACGATTTCTGTATGGCGCACGACCGCGCCGCCAAAGGCCTCGCCAATGGTCTGCTGGCCCAGACATACCCCGAACAGCGGCAGACCGGCATCATAGGCCGCACGGGTCAGCGCCAGACAGATGCCCGATTGCGACGGCGTGCCGGGACCGGGGGACAGGACAATCGCCTCCGCCCCGCGCGCCATTGCCGCCTCGGGCGTCAGCGCGTCATTGCGAACCACGTTCACATCCGCGCCGAGTTCGCCAAAATAATGCACCAGATTATAGGTGAAACTATCGTAATTATCGATCAGCAGGAGCATGGGGACCGCCTCTTGTCTGTGTCGCGCCCGCAGGCGCCCGCTTTATGGGGGTGAACCGGGCGTTCTGTCGCGCTATAGATGCCCGTAGGGGCGGTCCATGGTCAAGGGTCACGGGCGCGGTTTTTGCGGCAGTTTTGCGAAACCGTCCGGCGGACCGGATCACAATCGCCCCATCTCGCAGGGGAAGCGGTCACCCGAACAGACCGCAACCGGCACGCAAGGACGTGGAGACAAAGGGGCAATCAGGATGCGTGGACTGCTTGGGGGGATCGCAACTGGCGCGATTGTTGCTGTGGTGGGCTTTGGTGGGCTGGTGGTGTTGGCGCCACCGCCTGTGCCTGATGTGCCTGCCTCTAATGCGCCTGTCCCTGATGTGCCTGTCCCTGGTGTGCCTGGCGAGGAGGGCCTTGCCGCAGATCAGGCCCCGCGGGCGACGGATATCGCGCCCCCGAACGCAGATGCAGCCTCGCCTGCGGGTCTTGCAGCCTCCGGTCCGGACGTCTCCGACCCGCTGTCCCGAGTGCCGCAAGATCCCGCAACGCCCGACGGGGAGATGCACACACCTGCGGCCGCCGGACCCGCCCGCGGGTCAGCGCCCGACACGCAATCGGGCCCGATAGATCGCTCCCCCGTCATGGGGGCGGTGACGGGGGACGGGCAGGCGCAGATGTCGGCACAGGATCAAAGCGGGGCTTTGACGCGTCCCGATGCCTCCGACCCGCCCCGCGTGCCGGTGATGCCGGTGATGCCAGAGGCGGATCGCGCCGCAGCACCTGATGCGGGGAGTGCACCTGCCTTGCAGGCCGAAGGACAAACGGGCGCGCAAGAGATCCCAGCAGACCCCGATGCGCGGCCCGCAGATGCCGCGCCCTTGGCGGCCGATGATGCGCGCGTGCGCGGCGGTGTTTCCACGCCTGCCGATCCGGCGGTGCCGCCACAGGATATGGCCGCAATCGGGGACCTGTCCGGCGCGCGGGCCGTTCAAGATCAATCCGCAGACACGGGATCCGTAGACACGGGCACAGACCCCGCCGCGTTTGAGGGGCACGGGCAGCGGGGCGGCGAGCGCGGCGATGCTGAAAGATCCGTGGCCCTTGGCCTTGATACCCCTGCCACCGATGCGCATCGCGATGTTGGTCCATTCGACCCCATTGCCGACGGTGCGGGGCGTGGTCCTGATCCGGCGATAACATTGCCGACGGGCAGGGCAGGTCAGGCGGGCCACGTGATCGCCCCGCAACCCGCCAGCCCCGCCACTGGACGCGCGCCCGACAACCGCGCGTTGGACCAGACCGACGCTGAGGCCGGCGCGGTGGACGGTGCCGGACACCGTGGCGCAGATCAGCCGTCGCCTGCGCGCCCCGATCAGGCGCTCGTTCTGTCCGCGCGATCTGCGTTTGGCCTGCCGCCCACGGACCGGATGCCCGTCAGGCCCGGTGCGGACGCCGCCCCCGCGCGGCGCGCGCCCTCGCAGGTGTTTTCCGCCCTGCCTGCGCGTGCGCCCACCCCCGATCTTGCCCAGATGAACGCAGGCCAGCGCCCCGTGGCGTCGGTAGAGGTACAAGCCCCCGAAATGATGCCCGAACGCGATGCCGAGGCCCTGAGCCGGCCCTTAATGCCGCTGGGCCAGATCCCTGTGCCCCCGCCCGGTGAAGCTGTCGCCCCCGGGATGCCCGCCACGGCAACCGGCGGTGATATCGTTTTGCTGCCTGACGGCTCTATGGTGGGACATGCGGCGCAAGATAATCCCGATCCGGCGGGCTATGCCAATCTGGCCCCTGTGGGGACGCCCGCCCGTCCGGGGCCGGATGTGATGGTCATTGCCGACGACGGGGCCGTGAGGCCCGACCCGCAGACACTGCGCGCCGCCGGACGGCGGGTGATGGTGGTGCTTGATCCAACAGCAGCGCAGGCAAAGACCACCGCGGATGGATTGGTTCAGGCAGGTATCGGTGTGGCGATCTTGCTGCCCCCGTCTTCGGCCAGTGCGCCAGACGTTGCAACGGCCCTGTCACGTTGGCAGGAAACCATGCCGTTTGCCAATGTCGCGGTCTTTGCGCCCCTGCCAGCAGGGCGCGCGCCGGATAGGGGCGCTGTTGCCACAGACGGGGGGGCGACAGACGCGGGGGAGGCGCAGATGCCGCCGCAGGATCCGGCCGTGCTCCGCGCCATCGCCCAGACAGGTCTCACGCTTGGTATCGCGGCCAGCGACACGCAGATGATCGATCAGGCGCGCGCCGCAGGGCTGGATGTGATGGTGGTGCAATCCGCGCCAGTGCCCGGGCCGGACGGGGCCGGTCAGGCACAGCCCACAGGCGACACTGTGCTGTTGCCGTCTTGGCGGGCGCTTGATCGTTATCTTGCTGATACGCAAAAACGCCCCGCGCCCTGAGCCTGCCGCGACGCCACGCCCGAAGGACCGGTTTCGGCGTGGCGTGGCGTCGGAGTACGGAGGCGTCGGGCGCGGCGAATGGGGGCCGCGCCCGCCCGCACCGGAAGGCGTTAGCTGTTACGTCCGTGCGTGAACCGGCCCGCATCTTCGGCCGCTTGCCGCAGGGCCTTGGATTTATTGACCGTTTCTTCGTATTCGGCGGCCGGATCGCTGTCATAGACCACCCCGCCACCAGCCTGGATATAAAGCGTCTGATCCTTCAGCACCGCCGTGCGCAGCGCGATACACATATCCATTTCGCCATTGGCCGCGAAATAGCCCACACCGCCGCCATAAACGCCACGTTTTTCCGGCTCCAGCTCGTCGATAATCTGCATTGCACGCACCTTGGGTGCGCCCGACACCGTTCCCGCAGGCAGGCCCGCCAGAAGGGCCGACAGCGCATCATGCTCTGGCGATATCTCGCCCACGACGTTGGACACGATATGCATCACGTGGCTATAGCGTTCGATGATGAATTTTTCGGTCGGATGCACGGTGCCGATTTTCGACACGCGCCCGACATCGTTACGCCCCAGATCCAGCAGCATCAGATGCTCGGCCAGTTCTTTTTTGTCAGACAGAAGATCGGCTTCCAGCGCATTGTCTTGGGCAGGGGTTGCGCCACGCGGGCGGGTGCCCGCAATCGGGCGGATGGTCACCTCGCCCTCGCGCACGCGCACCAGAATTTCGGGCGAGGCACCGATGATCTGGAACCCGCCGAAATTGAGAAAGAACATGAACGGCGACGGGTTGGTGCGCCGCAGGCTGCGATAGAGCGAGAATGGCGGAAGCGGAAAATCTGCCGCCCACCGCTGTGCCGGCACGCATTGGAAGATATCGCCTGCGCGGATGTATTCCTTGGCTTTCTCTACCGCAGACATATAGCCTTCGCGGGTAAAGTTGGACTGCAGGGGGCCGACTTTGGCAGCCTCGCCCATTTCACGCGGCGGGCTTGGGTTGCGGTCCAGATCGCGCAGCGCATCCATCACCCGTTCGGCGGCCTGTGCATAGGCCGCGCGGGCCGACATGCCGCTTTGTGCCCATGCCGGTGCGCATAAGATCACCTCGCCCTTCACGCCATCCAGCACCGCCACAACAGACGGGCGCAGCAATACCGCATCCGGTACACCCAGTGGATCGGGATTTACATCGGGCAGGTTTTCCACAAGCCGGATCATGTCATAGCCGAGATAACCGAACAGACCGGCCGCACCTGCGGGCAGATCGGACGGCATGTCGATCTGGCTTTCGGCAATCAGCGCGCGCAGGCTTTCAAGGGGCGCGTCTTGTGCATCCTCGAACGTGTCATCGAACCGCGCATTGCGATTGATCTGCGCCCGCGTGCCATGGGTGCGCCAGATCACGTCCGGCTTCATACCCACAAACGAATACCGCCCACGGATTTCACCGCCCGTGACAGATTCCAGCATAAAGCTGTTTTTGCCAGCATCGGTCAGCTTCAGCATGACCGAGACAGGCGTATCCAGATCGGCCGTCAGGCGGGCATAGACCAACTGGTTGCGGCCCTCCTGCCAGCCGGCCTCGAACGCCTCGAATGAGGGGAAAACTGTAGCCATGTTCGGACCTCCTGACAGGATGGGATAGGGGCGTAGGGCCGCCCGTGTTAGCGCATTTGTGCCTGAACGGCAGTCACGGCGGAGGAATCGATCTGGATCCCGGCCTCGCTTTGCACCGCGCGGGCATAAAGGTCCAGCAGATCGCCGCTCACTGCTTGGGACAGTTGCTCGCGAAGCTGGTCATGGGTCTGCACCACGTCCGGGTTTTTGAGATCGGCCTCGTTGATCGCGGTGGGCATGACCACGAACACGCGTCCCTCAGCGGTGACCTTTGCGCTTTCACCTTGGGCCAGTTCGAACCCGCGGGCGATCACGCCTTGGGGAATGCCGTCCAGATAGGCGCCACGCGACAGGTTCTGGCGGGATTGGGTCAAAAGCCCCGTCGCGCTCAACCCTGATGTGGCAGCCTGTTCGGTGTCGGCCATTTTGGCCACGGCCGCATCGGCACGCGCCTGTTTCAGTTCAAGGATCTTGGCGGCGCGCCAGTCCGCTTCGACCGCGTCGCGGCTGTCTTCGAAGGGAATGACCGATGCCGGGGTGATGCCGTCCAGTCGAAGGGCGAAAATGCCGCCATCTTCCAGCTCGACCAGTTGCGGGAAATCTTCCGCCGTGGCCTTTTGGGCCGCTGCGCGGAATGCCTCGTAGCCCGCGATGCCCTGATCGGTTTCGGGTCCGAAATCAACGGTGCCCAGTTCCATATCGGTTTCGTCTGCCAGATTCTCCAGCGTGGCACCACCGGCCAGAAGATCCTCGATCTTGCTGGAACGGTCACCGATCAGACGGCGGGCATTTTCATGCGCGGCCTCGTCGCCCAGCTCCTCTTTTGCATCCTCGAAGCTGCGCTCCTCGCCAGCCAGAACGCCGTTGATGCGGAACAGGGCAGGGCCCAAGCTGGTATCCACCGGACCGACGACGCCTTCACCGTCCAGCCCGAACACCGCATCCCCCGCAGGGCCCAGATCGGATTTGGTCACATCGCCCATATCGGTGTCTTGCAACGTCAGGCCACGATCCTTGGCCAGATCGGCGAATGTAGCATCGCCGGCATCAAGGCGCGCGCGGGCGGCTTGGGCCTCGTCCGTGCTGGGGTAGATCAGCCGCTCGACCAACCGGCGTTCGGGTTGGACGAACTCGTCCATCCGCGCCTGATAGGCTTCTTGCAGCATGTCATCGGTCAACTGGACCTGATCTGCGATCATGTCGGGCGACAACCACGCATAGGTGATCTGGCGCGTTTCAGGCTGCATGAAGCGGTCCTCATGCGCGTCGTGCCATGCGCGCAGCTCGTCATCGGTGGGTTGGGCCAGCGGCTCTTGCAGATCAGCCTCCTCGACCTCGGCATAGGCCAGATCGCGGGTTTGGGTCAGATAGCTTGCAAAGGCGTCCAGCTCAGGGCCCGGGGCCGGTGTGCCGGTGATGATCGCGTTTTGCAGCACAGAGCGCGACAACTCGCCGCGCAGTTTTTCCTCGAACTCGGTCTCTGTCAGGCCCTGATTGCGTAATGCCATACGATAGGTTTCGCGATTGAACGCGCCATCGGCCCCGTGAAAGGCCTGTGCCTCCTGAATTTGTGTGGCAAGCGCGCTGTCACCGATGGACACGCCCAACTGGTCTGCGGCCTCCTCGAAGGCGGCTTGGGCAAAAAGCTGGCCCTGCACACGGCGGTCCAGCCCCATCATCTGCGCTTGCTGGAAGCTCAGTTGCTGACCGGTCTGGCGGCTCATGGACTGCTGTTCGCGCTGAAGCGCGCGGGCATAGTCGTTGGTGGAGACCTTTGTATCACCCACAGAGCCGATACTATCGATATTGCCGCCGAAATTTGTGGCCGAAAACCCGACCAGCCCCAAAATCAACAGCCCGAGCAAAACCCAGACAACCATGTTCTTGCCATGGGTGCGCAGCTTGTTTGCCATGAAAGACCCTCCCGCCCGAGGGGCGCCAGTGTAAATATGTTGGGGTGTGTTTAGGGCCTCGCGCTCCTGCTCGCAAGCGCTCGCCGTGCGCCATCACGCCCCAACCGCGCCTATGTGATGGATTTATGGCCCATATCCCGTCCGCATCCCGTCCGCGCCATGGAAAACGGGCCCGATCAGGGGCCCGTTTTTTGGGGGGCGTTCCTTAGGTTGGCAGCGCGGCCAGACGCTCGATCAGGCAGTCAATGCCCGCGCAATCGACATTGGCAAAGGCAATCCGCATCTGACGCGCGCCGTTGGGGTCTGTGTCGGGCATGAACATCGTGCCGGGCAACAACAAGACCCCCGCCTCGCGCACCAGCCACTGGGCCGCCTCGGGCGAGGGTGTGGTGAACGGATGCGTGACATAGGCGAAATAGGCCCCGCACCCCAGCACCTGCCACCCCTCAAGGGTTTTCAGACCCCGCGCCATGGCCGCGCGGCGGCGCAAAATCTCCAGTCGCTCTTCGGCGACCCAGTCTTGCAGGTTCCGCATGCCCCATAGCGCACCGATCTGGCCAAGCTGTCCGGGGCAGATCGCGACCGTGTCGAGGAATTTCTCAACCTCTTGCAGCCGCGCGGTGGAGGCCACAATCGCCCCCACGCGATGGCCCGTCAGCCGGTACGCCTTGGAGAAGGAATACAGCTGGATCAGTGTCTGTGCCCAATCGGGATCGGTGAAGAGGTCATGCGCGGCCCCCTCGCGGCTGTCGAAATCGCGATAGGTTTCGTCCACGATCAGCGCGATCTTGTGGCGTTGGGCAAGGGTGTAGAACGCGCGCATCAATGCCGCGGGATATTCCACGCCGCCCGGATTGTTGGGCGATACCAGAACGATGGCGCGCGTTTTGGGGGTGATAAGGGCGGCGGCGGCCTCGGGATCGGGCAAAAGATCGTGTCCTGTGGTAAGCGCCACTGTGCGCACCGATGCCATATCGAGCCACATCTTGTGGTTGAAGTACCAAGGGGTGGGCACGATCACCTCGTCGCCCGGTGCGGCCAGCGTGGCAAGGGCTGCAGCAAAAGCCTGATTGCAGCCTTGGGTGATGGCCACCTGTTCGGGGGTGACCGTGCCGGCGTAGGCGCGGCTCCATTGGGTGGCCACTTCGGCGCGTAACGCAGGCAGACCAAGGACGGGACCATAAAGATGGGCGTTCACGTCATGTAGGGCGGCATCTGCAATGGCCTGACGCAGGCCTTGTGGGGGGGCTGCGGCAGGGGCGGCCTGCGAAACATTGATCAGGGGCCGCTCTGGCGGGAAGCTAACCCCGTCCAGCCAACGGCGCGCGGCCATGACAGGGGGGGCGAATGTCGCGGCCATAGCCGGAGACAGCGGAGAGAGCGGCATGGGATATCCTTATATCGGAGCTATTCGTGCAGTTGAGCAGAGCCGCCCCCCATGTGCAAGCGCGGGCGCGCGCGACGTACACATGGGGCATCAGGGCAGGGTCGTGGCAAACAACCGCCGATATCGGGAATGTTAGGTTTTCAGGAACCAATACGGCGGTAGTCTGTTGGACGTGTGAAGGCGTAAGACGCCAGCAATCCCTCAGGCCAGAGACGGAGACATTTACGTGTTCAGATCCCGACCGCTCAGATCTTTGCTCTTGCCGGTGGCGTGTATGGTATGTGCGGTATCGGGCGGTGCGATTGCACTATCTGGTACGGGGGTGCCCCATTTTGGTGTGACCCCCGCCACGGCCGCCCCGTTCGAGGAAGTCGATTCCCCCACTTTGGCCTTGGACGCCTATCGCTGGCAGTCCCGGCCTGTCGTTGTGCTGGCAGATGATGCCAGCGATCCCGCCTATCAGCTTCAGGCAAATGCGCTCAAACAGGCCGCAGATGGCCTCGCCGCGCGCGACGTTGTTGTATTGAGTGATGCCGACGAAGAGGCGCATTCCATCCGGTCGCACTTGAACGCCGGTTCCGGGTTCGGGGTCTACCTGATCGGGAAGGACGGTGGCGTGAAGCTGCATGAGACCACCCCTGTGAGTGCCGAGGCGATTTTTGCACTGATTGATGCCATGCCGATGCGCAAAAGCGAAATGGCCGCACAATAAGGCGGCCATTTGCGCGTCATCCATACGTGGAGGATCAGTTGTCGGTGCCGCGATAGGGCTGCACATATTGCAAGGCCATATCCCACGGGAAGAAGATCCATGTGTCCTGACTGACCTCGGTGATGAAGCTGTCGACCATCGGCACGCCAAGCGGCTTGGCATAGATCGTGGCGAAATGCGCTTTGGGATACAGGCTGCGCACCAGCTCAAGCGTGCGGCCGGTGTCCACAAGATCGTCCACGATCAGCACGCCCTCGCCATCGGTGCCCATGATATCGGCCTGCGGCGGCTTGATCACACGCGGCGCGGCCTGCGTCTGGTGATTGTAGCTTTTAACCGAAATCGTATCGACGGTGCGGATGTCCAGCTCGCGTGCCATGATGGCCGCCGGCACCAGCCCGCCCCGTGTGATGCCCAGCACGGCAGACCAGCCCCCGTTATCGGGGCCTTTTCCATCCAGACGCCATGCAAGGGCGCGCGCGTCGCGATGGATCTGGTCCCAACTGATGTGGAACCCTTTTTCGTGGGGCAGGCGGTTGGTCATCATACTCTCCTTAGGTCAGCGCGAGTTTCAGACCCAAAAGGCCCAAAACCGTGCCAAACAGCCGGTCAATCGCGGTTTTCAGGTTCAGGTATCCCTGTCGTGTGCGGTCCATCGAAAAGACGCGTGACACGATCACATTCCAGCCGGCGTCATTGATGAACACAATCAGCAAGATAACACCGTATGCCCATAGCGGCGCATGTGGCGGAACAAAGGTCAGAAAAATCGTGCCGAAAAACACGGCCGGTTTGGGGTTGGCAAGTTGCGTGGTGATGCCCAGCCATATCAGGCCCATCGGGCCACGGCGTGCGGCATCCACACTGATTGCGGTGTCCAGCGGCTCTGGCGCGTGGCGCCACATCTTCCATGCAAGATACAGCAGATAGGCCGCGCCGCAAAGCTTCAGAACGGTCATCAGAACCGGCGCGACCTGAAATACAAGCGCCAGTCCGAAAAGGGCGGCGCATGCCCATGCACATGCGCCCAGCCCCACACCGACGGCCAGCCAGCTGCCGCGCGCAAACCCTTCGCGCAGGCCGGTGCGGGCGCACATCAGCACAGCCGGGCCCGGCGAGATTGCCGCCCCCAGATGCACCAGATAGATCGCGCCCAAAGCGGCCAGCATCGGGTGTTAGCCTTTGGGTTTGGTGGTGACGTCGATATCGGGCGCGTCGACCGCCTTCATACCCACAACGTGATAGCCCGCGTCCACATGCAGTGTTTCACCGGTGGTCGCCGTGCCAAGATCCGACAGAAGATAAAGCGCGGCTTTGCCGACCTCGTCCTGTGTCACGTTGCGCCGCAGCGGGGAGTTCAGCTCGTTCCACTTCATGATATAGCGGAAATCGCCGATACCCGAGGCTGCGAGGGTTTTGATCGGCCCGGCAGAGATTGCATTACAGCGGATCGCGTTCTTGCCCAGATCCTCGGCGATATATTTCACCGATGCCTCCAGCGCCGCTTTGGCCACGCCCATCACATTGTAGTGCGGCATCACCTGTTCTGCGCCATAATAGGTCAGCGTCACCATCGAGCCGCCATCCACCATCAGATCGGCGGCACGGCGTGCCACGGCGGTGAAGGAATAGACCGAAATATCCATCGTCATGCGGAAGTTTTCAGCCGTCGTATCGACATAGCGGCCGCGTAACTGGTTTTTGTCAGAGAAGCCGATGGCATGAACCAGAAAGTCGATTTTACCCCATTTCGCCTTCAGCGCCTCAAAAAGAGCATCAATGGATGCCCCATCGGAGACGTCGCATTCAATGATAGTGTCGCAATCGAGTTGTTCTGCAAGCGGGCCCACGCGCTTTTTCAGCGCTTCGCCTTGATAGGACAGGGCGAGTTCCGCGCCGGCGTCATGCAATTGTTTCGCAATGCCGTAGGCGATGGATTTGTCGTTCGCCAAGCCCATGATCAGGCCGCGTTTGCCCTTCATCAGATTGTTGCTCATGTCAGGTTTTCCCCGCTTCCCTCTGGTAAGTGGAACAGCATTAAGAGATGTAGGGCATTTAGACAAGGTGTCGCAGGTGCAAACTTTGTGCGGTTGGTGCACAATGTCACATGAACGCGGCGGCAATTTCACAGCAATGAAAGGCAAGCCATGAGCGATAGAACCGGTATTTTCGAAGGCAGCGATCCTTTCGCCATCGCCCAGAGCTGGCTTGCCGAGGCCGAGGCCAGCGAGCCCAACGATCCGAATGCGATTGCACTGTCGACCGTGGATGCCGACGGTATGCCCAATGCGCGGATGGTGCTTTTGAAGGAAATCGAGGGGCGCGAGGCCGCCTCTGGCGGGGCGTTCTTGTTCTATACCAATTACGGCTCGGTCAAAGCACAGGAGATCGAGGCCGCAGGCAAGGCCGCCTTTGTGATGCACTGGAAATCGCTGCGCCGCCAGATCAGGGTGCGCGGGCTCGTGCACCGCGAAGACGGGGTGCAGGCAGATGACTATTACCGCTCGAGGTCGCTGAAATCACGGCTGGGCGCTTGGGCCAGTGCGCAAAGCCAACCGCTTGCAAGCCGCGGCGCCCTGATGGCGGATGTTGCAAAAATCACCGCCACTAAAGGCACAAATCCCGCGCGTCCGCCATTCTGGGGCGGCTTTCGCATTGTTCCCACAGAGATAGAATTCTGGGCCGACGGGGCATTCAGGCTGCATGACCGGTTTCGGTGGACACGAGATGACATGACGTCGCAATGGCAGATTACACGCTTGAATCCTTGAATTCCGGCGGGCGTCAAGGCCGCCTCACATTCATAGACGGAAGTTTTCTCCTTGAACTTTCAACTTCAAATATGCGGATATAATGTATTATGACGTATGTGGAAGGTCGACCATCGTGCCAATGGCTCGTTTGAATGGATATGAGACAGATGAATGATGGTGAAAATGAACTGAAGACATTCACTGGCCGGGTGAAGTGGTTTGATTCGACAAAAGGCTTCGGCTTTTTGCTCGATGAGGTAGGGGGCGCGGATGTTTTGCTGCATGGCAACGTGCTGCGTAACTTCGGGCAGGGATCTGTGGCAGACGGGGCCGTCGTGACGGCCAAAATCCAAAGCACGTCACGCGGACGTCAGGCGGTCGAGGTGTTGACGATCGCCCCGCCCGTGACACAAGACGGGTTGCCTGCGATAGAGGATCTGGGCCAGACGGATGCAGCGCAGCTTGCGACGCTTCCCATAGAGGCCGTGCGGGTGAAGTGGTTCGATCCCGGCAAGGGGTTCGGGTTCGCAAACGCGTTCGGCCGTAGCGAGGATATCTTTATTCACATAGAGGTGCTGCGGCAGTCGGGTTTTGCTGACCTGTCTCCGGGGGAGGCGGTGTGTATGCGCGTCATCGAAGGGCGGCGCGGTCGCATGGCCGCGCAGGTTCTGGCATGGGAGAGTGCACAATCCGAAAGCGCGCAATGACGATTTTGAACAGAGTTGGGGGTGCCGCGCTGGTTTGTGCGGCTTTGTTTATTTCCGGCGAGATTGTTCGTGCACAATCAACTATTGGCCCATCGACTGCCACCTCGCAATGTGCGGCGGATCAGGTTCTGGTAACCGTGCCCGACGGCGTGCATGGTTTCAATGTCGAGGTGGCCGATACCGAGCAAGATCGTGCCCGTGGCCTGATGTTCCGCGAGCGGATGGCCGCGGATGCCGGCATGCTCTTTGTGTATCCCGACAGCGCGCCGCGGGCTTTTTGGATGCGAAATACACTTATCCCGCTTGATATCATCTTTGCGGATGCTGGCGGGACGGTGGTGTCTATTGCAGCCAATGCCGTGCCCGGCGACGAGACGCCGCTGCCCTCCAAGGGGGCCGCACAATTCGTGCTGGAGGTGAACGGCGGCGTGGCACAGCGGCTTGGGATAACGGCGGGGCACAGCGTCTTGCGCCATCGTGCCATTCCTTCGGCACAATCTTCATTCCCTTGCGTCGCTCTGGAGTAAAATCCGCATATCTTTGTGCATTTTCGCTTCCCCTTTCGGAATCGAGATTGTATGGAGAGCGCGTCGGGGCGTAGCGCAGCCTGGTAGCGCGTCTGTTTTGGGTACAGAAGGTCGTGAGTTCGAATCTCGCCGCCCCGACCATTTCCTTAAATTCGAAACCGTTTTGATGGATCATAATGATGACCCGCGGCGGTGGTTTGCTTGAAAGCCCGTTGGGTCTTCCTCGGGCAGGGATGCAGGGCTTCTGCATGCCGGATGGCACTGTGCCCGCGCCACTGTGATGTGGGGATCGAAATCCGTCCCCCCGCAGTCTCCGCATGATGATGTTTGACCGCTTTTGGCAACAGGGCGGAGGGCTGATTTCACCTCAAATCATCATCTGCGATTCGCTTTTGACGCATATCCTTGGTGTGGCGGGTCGCAGGGCGCTGCCACGCAAAGCGAGAGTTGCATAAATTTTGTGCACCACGTGAGATGTCCGGATATCCCACCGAGATGTGGGCCGGATGTGGACAATTTTGCCCTACACGCAAGACGGTGCCGCCAACCGCATTATTATGTTCAGAGAATCCTTATGGCTACCACATCTGCCATCTGTGGATAATAAAAACGACTCGCTCCAGGTGGTGCCGGAGTCGCAAATGCCGTTTGTTTTCAAGTGTGAAGTTTTGTTGACCTCGGCCGCGTTGAGCAGACAATTTCCCCGAACCTGGACGCCGGACCACCAGATATAGTGGTCTCGACAGGGTTCACTGAAGGCGCGCGTGACGCACCGCCAGATATAGACTGTGAAGGGGCACCATTGGGTCTGCATAGATCGGGCATCATCGACAGAGTTCCAGCGCCGGAACTGTACCGCACACTGTGCCGCACACGGAGCGGTTGCATGTATGCCCCCGAAGATATGCGCCTGCGGGTGTGGCCCTTATCGCCTTTCATTTCAAGGGATGCTTTGCTTTGCAACTGATCATCGCCACAGAACGTTTTGCCGATATCGCGCTTCGCCCCATCCCGGGCGGTTTCGAGGCTGTGCTGGCCGGCGACGCGCTCAAACGTCTGGTGGAGGCCAGCTTTGGCGGGGCCTCGATCGAGCTGTGGGACGAAAAAGGGCCCGCGCAGCGGCTGAATGTGACCGATATCCGCATGGCGGGCCGGACAACCTGCGTGACCTTGATGAGTTCGGGGGAGTACACCCTGCATTAAGCGCTGCTAGGTAACGCAGCGTTTGCTGTAGGCCTCTGGCGCGCCCGCCATCATGTGCGATCTTTAGACCGAAAAACAGGCAACGTTACAGCGGTCGGCCGTGTTTGGTTGTGTTTTGCAACTTTCAGGTTGTGTTGGCTGCTGTCAGCTTTCACTTTGGGTCTGGATATCACAGATGAAAGACGCCTTGCCTTCATGCCTCCGACCACCCCGGATATATCGCCAGACGGTCCGCCCCTGACGCTGGCCGGACTGCAGATCGACGTGCTGGAAGGCGCGTTCAGCTGGTATATCAGGTCGCTTGATTTCGCGGTCTCCAACGACCTTGATCGGCGGATGGCGCATCTGGATATGGCCAAGGGCAAAGGCAAGATCACCGCGGTATTGCTGGTGGACCGTTATCCCGGTGTGCGCCCGTCCCAGATCGCCGAGGTTTTGCTGCGCGACCGTCCGGCCACGGGGCGGATTATCGACGCTCTTGTGACATCGGGCGATCTGCGGCGCGAGACAGATCGCGGTGATTTGCGCGCCCAGTCTCTGTTTGTCACCCCCAAAGGGCAGGCGCTTGCCAACAGTGTGCGGCGCATCATCCAAGAGCAGGAGCGGGAGTTTTTCGATTTCATCGCGCCGCAGGATCGCGCGCAGTTCATGCGTATGCTCAAACGCGCGTATCTGAACATGAGGAAGAAGCTAGAATGACGAATGATCGTATTGCCATGATTTCGGGGGCAAGCCGCGGCATCGGCGCGGCGGTGGCGCAGACGCTTTTCAATGCCGGATGGACCGTATCACTGGGGATGCGCAATCCTGTTATGCCGCACTGGGCGCACAGTGATCCGGGGCGTGTCGATCTGTGCAGCTATAACGCCGAAGATCCCCAAAGCGCCACTGATTGGGCCACACAGGTAACGAACCGGTTCGGCCGTATTGATGCCGTGATCGCAAGCGCGGGTATCATGATCGCGCAATCTGTCGTGGAGATCACTGACAATGATATGGCGCAGATGCTGGATGTGAATGTGCAAGGCCCGCGCAGGCTGGCCGCGGCCACGTGGGACGGATTGGCGGCCAGCGGTCAGGGACGGATTATCCTTCTGGCATCGCTGTCTGGTAAACGGGTGAAATCCGAACACTCAGGGGCCTATGCCGTCTCGAAATTCGCAACCGTCGGTCTGGCCCATGCGCTGCGTCACGCGGGTTTTGCCGAAGGGATCCGCGCCACAGCGGTATGCCCCGGTTTTGTCGCAACTGATATGGGCACCGCAGTCACCGACCGCGATCGTGCGCAAATGACCACCCCCGAGGATCTGGCAGGGGTCATAAAAATGCTGATCGATCTTCCCAATACGGCCAGCGTCGCCGAGTTTTGTGTCAATTGTCAGCTAGAGGAGTCGTTCTGATATGCCAGGGCCTTTTGTTGTGCCGGTTCACGGTGATCTCGAATTGCCGCAAAAAGTCGATGTGGTGGTGATTGGCGGGGGCATCATCGGTGCCTCGACCGCGTTCGAACTGGCCGATCAGGGGATGAAGGTTGCCTTATGCGAAAAGGGCGGGATCGGACACGAACAATCGAGCCGCAACTGGGGCTGGGTCCGGATCACGCGTCGCGACCCCCGAGAGATTGCGCTGATGGCAGAGGCGCTCAGGATCTGGGATACGTTGGGGGCGCGTACGGGCCGCGATCTGGGCTATAAGAAAACCGGTATCGCCTTTGCCTGTGCCACAGAAGAAGCCTTTGAGGAACATGCCCGCTGGCTGGAGCATATCAACGAGTACCAGCTGGGCAGCCGTATGCTGTCGGCGGACGAGTTCCACGCCATGGCGCCCGGGTGCCGGATGAAAGTGGAAGGCGCGCTTTATACCCCCGCCGACGGTCGCGCCGAGCCGCAAAAGGCCGCCCCTGCCATTGCCGAGGCCGCACGTGATCGCGGGGCCGCTATTTTGACCGAATGCGCCGTGCGCGGGATTGAAACCAAGGCGGGGCAGGTGTGTGGCGTGGTCACCGAACGCGGCGAAATTGCCTGCGAACAGGTGGTGCTTGCAGGTGGAGCATGGTCGAGCCTGTTTGCCCGAAATAACGACCTTCGTCTGCCCCAGCTGAAGGTCAAAAACTCGGTTATTCGCACAGCCCCCTTGGAAGGTGGGCCTGAGCATGCGATCTGGTCGGAGGGGTTTTCCATCCGAAAGCGTCAGGATGGCGGCTACACCATTGCCGACGGGTTCCGCAATATCGTGGATATCGTGCCTGACAGTTTCCGGTTCATGCGGGAATTCATGCCTGCGCTGGGCGCGGAGTGGAAATCGCTGATGGTGCGGTTTGGCGGGCGGTTCTATGACGAAGCGCGGCTGCCCAACCGCTGGTCGATGGACGAGGCAAGCCCGTTTGAATACAATCGCGTGCTTGATCCCAAACCGTCGTTTTCGATGCAGGATCAGGCGCTTGCCAATCTGCGCAAGGCCTTTCCTGTTTTTGATCACGCCCAGATCGCGCAGCGCTGGGCCGGTGCCATCGACGTGACGCCCGATGCGATCCCCGTCATCTCGCCAGTGGACCAGATCCCCGGCTTTCATATCGCCACCGGATTTTCCGGCCACGGGTTCGGGATAGGTCCGGCAGCAGGGGTGCTTGCAGCCAATCTTGTGATGAACCGTGCCCCCATAGTGGATCCGGCGGCCTACCGTTTCAGCCGGTTCAGTGATGGCACCAAGCCAAAGATCATCAGCGGCTTTTAAAGGCAAGGCCAGGCGCGACAGGAGGCACGCTCAAGGGGCAGGCCCCGCGCGCCCCCCGGGGACCTTGGCCCCGGCCCTTGAGCGTGCCTCCTGTCGGGGCGCCCTTCAGGGGCGCGCAAACAGGTCGATCAGCCCCTCGGCCAATGCGCCGCGCCAGATCACATAGTCATGCCCGCCTGCATATTCGCGGTATCTGACGTCCACATTCTTCAACCGCAGGATATCGCGCAAATGGCGGTTGGTTTCCAGAATGGAGACCTCTGCAGGGCGGGCGGCCATTTCAAACTGTCCCGCCGACATCCACAGCCGCACATCGCGCGGGGCCGACTGGCTCCACAGATGCGACAGATAGGGCGTGCCATTGGCGCGATAGCCGTCGGGCGACCACTGAAACGAGCCAGACAGGCTGATCGCGTTGCCGAAGACATCGGGGCGTTCATGCACAAACCAGTTGGCCGCAAGCCCGCCATAGGAGGATCCTGCCACAACGGTGCGGCTGCGATCAATTGTGATGCCTAGATCGCGCCCGATACCGGGCAGAAGATCGTCGGCCACAGCGTTTAGGAAGGCGGGGTCGGGTGGCAGTTCGCGCCCGCGGGTCTCGCCATCCAGCGGATCGATCATCACGGCCAGCACCGGCGGCAGCTGCCCGCGTGCAATCAACCGGTCAAGGATGCGGGGCAGGGGCGCACGGTCGCTTTGATAGGCCGGCCCGTCGAACATGACCAACACCACCAGATCGGGATCATCGGCTGAAAACCCCGCAGGCGTATAGATGTCGATCCCGCGCGTATTGCCCAAGGCGTCAGAGGTGAACTCGAACGACGTGATCGTGCCTTTTTCGGGCGCAGGCGGGCCTGACATGCCGGGTTGGGGCGGGGCGTCAGGCAGCTCCAGCAACGACCGCTGGGACCAGATATCGGGGGCGTTTGCATAAACGGGATGCCGGTTGAGTGGATCGCCCTGCAGCGTGGCCAGAAGCGCTATCCGGTTTTCGCGGGGCGATGCATCGAATTGAGGCACATCGGGGGCCAGACCATACGCAAGGCGCAGGCTATCTGGTACCTCGAAAGAGGCATACCAGACATCGCTCTGGCCCAGCCGCGCCAGCCATGAATGATCCGGCGCAGGCGCCCCCCACAGTCGTACGTTCTTTTGCGCGCCCTGCCAGAGGAAGGTGACAATGGAATGGCCGGCGGTGGACGCAGGTTCGACCATGGGCGTGCCACGGCTGCGGCGCTCGGCCCAGAAGGCGCGCGTATCGCCGCCGGTGCGCAGGCTGTGTGCCAGCCGCGCCATTGCGGGGCTTAGCAATTGTGGGGCGGGCGCACCCGTTTGCGCCTCGGGGGGGATGATCTTGTCCAGATCCAAGGTGATCTGGGCGCCCTGATCATCGTGGTTGCGCAGTTGAAGGGCGGTGGCCGCCGGTGGTGTCACAAAATAGAATGTATCCTTGCCCGTTTTTTCGACCCTGAGCAGTCGGATGTCGCGGCCCGCGGCGGTGACCAGCGCAAGGTCCACTGCGCGGCGCCCGCTGTCCAAAGTGCCGGTGACATAGGTGCCCTGATCCAGATCCAGCGGCCATGTCAGGCTTTGGCCAGCCTCCAGTCGTGCGGTGACGGTGGCGGGGCCGCGCAGGGGCTGGGCGGTGTCTGCCAGCGCAGGCCCTGCGAGTGTCACACAAAGGCCTGCCATCTGTGCCAGTTGCTTACCATTCATAGGTCAGGCTCGCCTGAACGGTGCGCCCTTCGCCCAGCCAGCAATAGCTGCGCACACAAGACGAGACATAGCGTTCGTCCGTCAGGTTCTGGACTGTCAGATTGGCCCGCGCGCCGTCACCGGCCTGCCAGAACCGACCCAGATCCACCCCGATGCCCGCGTCATACAGCGTATAGGAGGGAACGGTTTGCGTGTTGGCCCCATCGGCGTAGCTTTTGCCGGTATAGCGTGCGCCCAATGACAGATCGAGCCCGTCGATCACGGCATATTTCATCCATACCGCTGCTTGTTCAGTGGGAACGGCGTAAAATGTATTGCCCTTGTTGTCGCCGGTTTTATAGGTCGCATCGGTGTTGAAATAGGACGCGATGAGCGAAAGCCTGTCTGTGATCTCGCCGCGCGCTTCCAGCTCGAACCCTTTTGATCCGACCTCGCCGATCTGGCGGGTCACATCGGTGACCGGATCGTTTTCGGTGATGTTTGTCTTTGAAATGTCGAAATAGGCGGCCGACACGGTGAACCGTCCGTCGTTGCTGGCCCATTTGCCACCAACTTCCCATTGCTCGCCTGTGGTCGGCTTGAACGAGGCGCGTCCGTTGTCGTCCAGTGATGTCACAGGCTCGAACGAGGTCGAGTAGCTGATATAGGGCATCAGGCCGAATGCCGTCTGATAGCTAAGCGCCGCGCGTCCGGTGAATTTCTCGTCCTTGTAACGCCCTGTCATGGTGCCGTCGCGGGTGGCTTTCGTGTCCGTCCAGTCGTAGCGCCCGCCCACCAGCACGGCCCAGTCGCCCAAACTTATACGGTTTTGAGCGAACACACCGGTTTGGGTCAGATCGGATGTGGTTGTGTTGGAGGACGCATCAAGCGTCAGCCCTGCGATATCGCTGGCGGTGGGGAAGTTCATATCCACAAGGCTGAAGACATAGGCATCAGTGGCCGAACGTGCATATGCCCCGTCCGATTTCACCCGCAAATAATCCATACCCACCGCGATATCATGCGAAAGCGCGCCGGTTTGCGCCGTGCCCGACAGGCGGATATTGGTGCCAAGCGTCTGGGCGCTTGTCGTTTCATAGAAACGGTAAAGATAAAGATCGCTATCGGCTGTGCCGTAATTGACCGGATCCCAAAATCCGACCTGGCTGTGGGTCAGATCAACATCACTGTAGCGCAGGGTGTGATCCAGCTTCCAGCCGTTGGCGAAGCGGTGTTCCAGCGTATAGCCCAGCGACCACGTCTCGCGCTTGGCAAAATCGTAATCCGGCGCATAGGACTGAAAGCTGTCGTCCAGCAAAACCCCGTCTTCGGTGGGCGCGGCAACCCCGTAATAGGGCATGAACCCTCGGTTGCCCGCATCAGGTTCGTTTTGATACAGCGCGGACAGCGTCACGGTCGTGCGATCGGACATGGCCCATTGCACGGACGGGGCGACAAAAAGACGGTTCTGGTCGAAATCGCCTTGCAGGTTTTTTTGCCATGCCGACCCGACCACGCGATATTTGAATTGTCCCTGCCGATCCAGATCGCCTTGGAAATCACCGTCAAGGCGAAGGTAGTCGTCCGATCCGGCGCTCAGACGTACCATATTGCCTTGGGCGTCTGTCGGGCGTTTGGAGACCATCGCCACCAGCCCGCCCGGCGTCACCTGGCCATAGGTGAGGGAGTTGGGACCTTTGACCACCTCGATACGTTCCAGATAAAAGGGATCAAGCTGCGATTTGACGCCGCGCCCGAAGGACAAGCCATCAAGGAACTGCGGCACGAAACTGCGATCGCCAAATCCGCGCAACTGAACCGCGTCATCCATATTCGAGGTGCCACGATATTCCACGGCCACACCTGCGGAATACCGCAGCGCCTGTGATACAGATGTGGCACCCTGATCCTCGATCTGTTCCTGACCTATCACAGAGACGCTAACAGGTGTTTTCGACAATGCCAGATCCTGCCCCAAGGCCGTGGCACTGGTGGTCGCACTGTAGCCGGTGACGGGTCCGCTGCCTGCCTCGGCGTCCGATTGCACAAGGATCGGGGCCAGTTCTACCACCTCCTGCGCGCCCGCAGGGGGAATGATCGCTGTGGTGGCCAACAGGGCCGATATGCTCAACACGCGGCACGGGGCTATATGTATCATGAGACCAATCTATCTTTCCGGCCGCATCCATAGGCCGGCCGATGAAATTCGGTACGGATGTGCGGCATATCTTGAGTTATTTTGTCGGATTAATTATCTTGGTCCGCAGATCACGTCCACTTGATTACACCCTGTGCAGGCGACTGCTTTCTTTGCGCAGGCGACAGCGGGGGGACGACGGTGCACAGACCACGCCAGACATGGACAAAACATGAGTGTAGATATCTTTCCCGGCGAGTTCCGGATCGGCGTTCTGGATGTGGACAAGACCAGTATCGAAGATGGCTCGTGTCAGCAGCTGACCCCGAAATGCCAGCTTTTGATCCTGCTCAGCGGCAGGCATGTGTTCGACATCGGTGCGCAGCGTTTCGACCTTGATGCGCGCATCACCCCTGCGGCCTTGATGATGGCCATTCACACCCCTACGACCCTGCGCCATATCGAAAGCAACGGGCATCCCTATCGCAAACTGGCGATTGCCACGCCACTGGAGTGGGCCGTGCGGATGGGCAGCCTGCCACAGGCACTGCAACTGGCGGGCAACGGGTTCTGGCAATGGGCGCCCGACAAAGACACCATCGCACTTGCCACCCAGATTATCGCCCCGCCGCCACAAGGGGGCAGCGCGTCCAGCGGTCTGTATCGTATGTCGCGTGGAATGGAACTGCTGCGCCGGATCGTATCAGAGGCGGCCCCGCAGGAGGGCGGTCTTGCCACAGTGGCCGAAAGAACGCGCCTGTATCTGCGAAGGCATCTGGCCCGCGACGTGGATCTTGCGGAGCTGGAACGCCATCTGGGGCTGAACCGCCGCTCGCTCCAGCGCCGCTTCAAGGCGGCTTTCGGTGTAACCATCTGTGAGTATATGCGCCAAGAGCGTCTGGCCCTTGCCTACCGCGCCCTGAGCGAGGACGGCGTGACGATTGCACAGGCGGCGTTCGCGGCACGGTATAGGTCGCCCGAAAATTTCACCACCGCGTTCAAGCGCCAGTTCAAGCTGACGCCGGGACAGCTGCGCAACCATGTGATTTGAGCCGATCACGCCAAGGCACGCGCGGGGGCCTTATCATGGAAGGCTCCGATACGCGGGGTGCCTTGGCCCAGCGCATGCGCGTGCAAAACCGCGGCCCCTGCGCTGGGCCAAGGCCGGCGGGTCATCGGGCCGTTGCTCTTTTGTTCACGATTTCGGGAGCCGATATCTTCCGCGGACGCATGTCGTCGCCCGCGCAGTACCGCTATGTGCACAGAGCGTCGCGGCGGCGGACGTTCTTCTTTTGATCCAGAATCTGAAGGATCGTGGTGTTTAATGGGGGTCATGTGCAGATTTTGGCCGTGATCGGGGCGGGGTCGGGATCAGGCCATCGCCGCACTGTAAAGAACAAACCATGATCTGGATGCCATGACAGCTGTCCGGAGCACAGGGATATCCACACCACCGGACGTTAGATAAATCCTTGAATCTGTGAAAAAATAATTTAGGTCTCTGATACTCTTCTGGGCCGGCTCGGCAAGCTCGGGCCGTGTGTCATAATTCAACGCGAAATGTGGCTGCCGCAGGTCAACAAGGCGGCAGTTTCCGGTCAGGATCACTATGGATACGTCATTAGATTTTGTGGATGAGGACGCGGGCACCGCCCTGCAGATCGATCTGAGCACAACGGCCAAGGTCAACTTTGCCTCGTCGCAAAACGGCGTGTCGATCCTCCAGCACCTGACGCTTGTGAACACAGGCTCCGTGGCGCTGGAGGGTTTGGTGGTCCACGCCAGTTGCCAGCCCGGACTGATCCGCCCCAAAACATGGACGCTGGACCGGCTTGCGCCCGGTGATCGCCAGTCAATACGCGATCTGGAAACCCCGCTTGATACCGCGATATTGGGCATGCTCAACGAGGCGGAATGGGGTGAGGTGTCTGTGCGCATCGACTATGACGGTGCCCCGCGCCTGACCGAGACGCGCCGCATCGAGATGCTGGCCCGCGACGAATGGGGCGGGCTTGAGGATATGTCGGGGCTGATCGCCGCCTTCGTGCAGCCCAATAACGCGACCGTGGCTGCGATCTTGAAAGACGCAAGCGGGCTGTTGGAACAGGCCGGCCTGAGCGGCGCGATCGATGGCTATCAAAGCCGCGATCCGGCGCGGGCGTGGATGCTGGCCGGTGCGATCTGGTCTGCGGCCACCGCGCTCGGACTGAGCTATGCCGTGCCGCCTGCCAGTTTCGAACACCGCGGCCAGAAAATCCGCGATCCGGGACGGATGCGCACCGAAGGCCTGGCCACGTGTCTTGACAGCGCGCTGTTGCTTGCGGGCTGTTTCGAGGCGGCGGGCCTTAATCCGGTCGTGCTGTTTGGCGAGGGCCACGCCTGGACCGGCGTCTGGCTGACGGATCGTGATTTCGGCTCGATCACCGAGCCAGATGTCATGGCGGTGCGTAAGGCGATTGATGCGCGCGAGTTTGTGACGATGGAAACCACGCTTTTGTGCCAGCGCCCGACTGTCGGGTTCGATCAGGCTGTGGAGCAGGGGCGCGATCTGACCGCCGAGCGGGTCGAGCATACGTTTGCGGTTGCGGTGGATATCTGTCGTGCACGGTCCGCGCGGATCCGGCCGCTGGCGCAGCATGCCGCGGGCGAGGAGATCGAAAGCCGCGATATTCCGGCCAGCCCGGCTGCCTTGCCCAAACCGCTGGATTTCGGTTTTCTTCCCGATGATCTGGTCGAAGAGGCGCCCAAGACTGCCGCGGACCGTATTTCGCGCTGGCAGCGCAAACTCCTGGATCTGTCGTTGCGCAACCGGTTGCTGAATTTCCGCGATTCCAAGCAAACCCTGCCTTTTCTGTGCCCCGATGTCGCATCGCTCGAAGATCAGCTTGCCGCGAATGGCAAATTCAGAACGCTGGCGCTGAACGATGAAAATCCGCCCGGTATGGCGGAGGCAATCGCCCGCGACGAGGCCCAGATACTGGAGGAGGTGGCCCGCGATGCTTTTGATAAAGGCCAGATTGCGGTTCCACTGACACGGCGCGAAACCGACAAGCGGCTGCTGGAGCTGCACCGCCGCGCCAAAAGCGATATGCAGGAGGGGGGGACGAACACGCTGTTTCTGGCCGCAGGGTTCTTGCGCTGGAAGAAAACGGAAACCGACGGGCGCAGCTACCGCGCACCGCTTTTGCTGATTCCTGTCAAAATCTCGCGCCGGTCGGCGCAGTCCGAATTCGTGATCGAGCATCACGAGGATGATGTGCGGTTCAACTCTACCTTGCTGGAATTTCTCAAGCGTGATTTCGATCTGAGCATCCCAGAGCTTGAGGGCGATCTGCCGCGCGATGGGGTGGGCTATGATCTGCCGCGTATCTTCGAGATCCTGCGCCGGCGTGTGCGCGATATTGCAGGTTTCGAGGTGGTCGAGGAACTGGCCCTGTCCACCTTCTCTTTCGCCAAATTCCTGATGTGGAAGGATCTGGTGGACCGCACCGATGACTTGCGTGAAAGCCCTCTGGTCAGATATCTGGTGGATAACCCTACCGAGCCGTTTTTGCCTGATGGCTCTGCCGGACTGCCACAGCCCGCCGATATCGACAGACGGGTCGCGCCGCGCGATCTGTTCACGCCTTTGCCGGCCGACAGCTCGCAGCTGTCGGCGGTTCTGGCCGCGCAAGAGGGCCATGATTTCGTTTTGATCGGCCCCCCCGGCACCGGCAAAAGCCAGACCATCGCCAATATCATCGCGCAATGCATCGCGGTGGGCAAAACGGTCCTGTTTGTCGCCGAGAAATCTGCCGCGCTGGATGTGGTCCATCGCAGGCTGAAGGCGCACGGGCTGGCCGATGCGGTGCTGGAGCTGCATTCCAACAAATCCGATCGCAAATCGGTTGTCTCGCAGCTGGGGCGCAGCTGGGATCGGGCCTGTGATACAACACAAGCCGATTGGCACCGTGTGACCGATGATCTGGGCATCACCCGACAGGAGCTGAACACATATGTGGCCGCACTCCACCGCACCGGCTCGCAAGGCTTCAGCGTGTATCAAGCCATCGGCCACAGCGCGCGCCTGCGTCCGCCATTCCGGCTGCAGTTCGACAATATCGATGCCCATGATACTGAAAGCTACGCCAATTTGCAGCGGCTTGCGCAATCGCTGGCGCGTGGTCAGGAAATCATCGCCACCTTGCCTCAGTTCCCGTTGGTCGGGGCGACGGATTGGTCTTTCGCGTGGCAAGATGCGTTTCTGACGGCGGCTGATGCACTGGCGCGGGCGACAACCGATCTGGTGACGGCGGCCACTTCGGTGGTGCAGCTGACGGGTCTTCGCGCCGACCCGGCCCAAAACCGGGAGGATCTTGGGAAGATAGCCGCGCTGGGTCAGATCACGACAACGGGGCAGGATGTCAGCTGGGGCTTGTCGCAGGATATGGCGCGGTTGTCGCAGGAAGTGGACGATTTTATCCAGCTTGTGGCAGACTATCACGACAGTGTCGCGGCCTGCGCGGCGCGCTACCAGATGGACCGGCTGGAGACGATGCCGCTGGATCAGCTGGACGCGGACTGGCGTGTGGCGCAAACAAAACTGTGGCCGTTTTCCAGCCTTGCGCAATCGTCGGTGCGCAAGCTGTTGCAAACCTACGCGGTAGAAGGCACCGCCGATCCGGCCCGTGATATCACGGCATTAAGCAATGCCCGCCGCGCCCGCACCAAAATCGAGGCACATCGTTTGCAAGCGTGCCCCGCCTGCGACGGGGTCAAGACGGACACCGCGACGCTTTCTCAGTGGCTTGTGCAGGCGCAAGACCTCTATGGGGTCCTTCGCCCGTTGTCGCCAAGTGTGGTGGAGCGCACCCGATGGGAGGCCGCCTGCACCAGCCTTGCCACGCGCGAGGCAGGGGAGGTTGCGCGCGCTGTGGCCGATCTGGGGGCGGCGCACTCGGAATGGAGCGATGCGGCCGCAAAATTCGCGCAGGTCGCTGCGTGCGATCTGGCACAGATCAGCCTGTCGGGGCTGGAAAAATCGCTGCGCACAATCCTTGCCAACAAAGAGCATCTTCTGGAATGGACCCGCTGGACGGAGCTGCGCACACGTGCGCGTGCCTGCGGTCTATCGCCGCTTGTAGAGGCGATAGAGGATGGCCGCCTGCAAGACGATGCGGGTGATGCATTCGCGGCAGCCTATGCGGCATGGTGGCTGCCACTGGCCATGGATGGTGACGAGGCCTTGCGCGGGTTTTCGCATTGGGCGCATGAGGATGCGATCAAACGCTTCCGTGAACTGGTCGATCAGGCCACGCAGATGTCGTCCGCGCAGGTTTTGCAGCGCGTCCAGCACGGTCTGCCGGCACAGGATATGGTGGCACGCCGGTCCGAGTTGGGGACATTGCGCCACCAGATGGGCCTGCAGCGGCCCAGCATGCCGATCCGCTCGCTGATCTCGGAGATGCCCGACACTTTCACCAAACTTGCGCCCTGTGTGCTGATGTCGCCCTTGTCGGTGGCGCAATACCTGCCCGCAGGGCAGGCGGCGTTTGATGTGGTGATCTTTGATGAGGCCTCCCAAATCACCACATGGGATGCCATAGGCGCCATCGCGCGCGGGCGTCAGGCGATTATCGTGGGCGATCCCAAACAGCTGCCGCCGACCAATTTCTTTGGCCGCGTTGACGGGGGCGAGGAAGAAGTGGCTGAAAACGAACGTGATCTGGCCTCTATTCTGGACGAGGTCGCCGCTGCAGGCGTGCCCACCCGACAGCTTGACTGGCACTATCGCAGCCGCGACGAGGCGTTGATTGCCTTTTCAAACTGGCATTATTACGGCGGGCGTCTGGTCACGTTCCCGTCGCCCACGATTACCTCGGATGCGGTCCAGTTGCATTATGTGGATGGCGTTTATGGTCGTGGGCAGGCGCGCACCAACGTGGCCGAGGCCCGTGCGATCGTGCGCATGGCTGTTGGGCGCTTGAAGGGCTGGTTGAAAGACCCCGAGGCAGACCGCCTGACTTTGGGTGTGATCACATTCAACGCCGAACAACAGGGTCTGATCCTTGATCTGCTGGACGAGGAACGCCGTCAGACCCCCGATCTGGAGTGGTTCTTCGAAGATGCCCGCGAAGAGCCGGTGATCGTAAAGAACCTTGAAAATATCCAAGGTGACGAACGCGACGTGATGCTGTTTTCGGTGACGTTCGGCCCTGATCCGGCGGGCAAATTGTCCATGGCCTTTGGTGCGCTGAACGGCGAGGGCGGCGAAAAGCGCCTGAATGTGGCGGTCACACGGGCGCGGCGCGAATTGCATGTGTTCTCGTCGGTGCGTGCCGACCAGATCGATCTGGGCCGGACGCGTGCGATGGGGGTGAAGCACCTCAAGGGCTTCCTTGATTACGCGGCCCGCGGTGCGGAGGCTTTGCCCGCGCAGGACGACGGTTCTTTGGGGCCGGTAGAGAATGTGTTCGAAGCGGCGATCAAAACCGCAATTGAGGCCAAGGGCTGGGAGCTGCGGCCACAGATCGGGGTGTCTGGGTTCCGCATCGATCTGGGTGTGGTCCATCCCGATCATGCGGGCGTCTATCTGGCGGGGATCGAATGTGATGGTGCCAGCTATCACAGCTCTGCCACCGCGCGCGACCGTGACAAGGTGCGACAGGTCGTATTGGAAAACCTTGGCTGGACAATTTTGCGCATCTGGTCAACCGACTGGTTCCGCAACCCCAAACCGGTGATCGAGCGTATTCACGCGGCGCTGTGCGATCATCTTGAACGTGATCGCGCAGCGCGCGCGCAGCGCGATAGTGCGGCCGATGCGAATAACATCCCGTTTGACGCGGATGCCGAGCTGGCTGCACCCAGCGGGGATACTCCGGCCAGTGATGCGCAAGAAAAGGACGCGCATGAGAATGACGCGGTGCCTAGGGACATGCCCGCCCGCCATGCCGCGACAGGCGCGCAGGCCATGACATCCATACCTGAGGGCGGCGTTGAGGGGGGCGATCACACACTCGCAGGCGATGTCGTGCCCTGCGCACCGCCCGCCACCCCTTACGCGCTTCATGATGCCAGCAGGGCGCAGGCCAAGACGGCCACACCCCCTCCACCCGATCCGGCGCGGTTCTATGATCTGTCCTATATTCCGGTGCTTGAGCGATTGGTGGCGGACGTGGCTCACGCACATGCGCCGCTGACCTTTTCGCAACTGGCCAAGCAGATCACCGCGATGCACGGGTGGACGCGTGCGGGGCGGCGCATCTGCGAGCAGATATATGACGCGCTGGCGTTGGTCGAGGTCCATCCAGAGGAAGGTGTGGACTTCATCTGGACCACAGGCAGCTACACCGACCGCTTGCCGTTTCGTGCAGGGCTGATGCGCGATGTGCGCGATATCTCGCGAACCGAGATTGCCGGTCTGATCGAGGCGCATCCGGACGCCCTGACAGTCGCGACCGATCCCGTACGGGAACTGGCGCGCCTGGCAGAGGTGGGCCGTTTGTCATCAGACGTCCGCAGCTATCTGGAGGGCTGTCTGCGATGGCAGGCCGAGACCGCACACAGCCCGCGTGGGCCGGAGGCGTGATGATGACCTTCGGACCCAAGGCGTAAGGGGGGCGCACCCGATGCGTCTGGTGTAAACGGCCAGCAAAGGGGCCTGTCCCTGACCTATGCCCCTTTGCCGCCAGACACGTGCAGGTGAGAGGGAGGGGGCGAACCTCAGGCGTTCACCCCTTTCATGCCTTCATCGGTATACCGCGCCCCCGACACCTGCAGCGCGTCCACAGATGCGCCGATGGCGGCCAGATCTTGCGCGCTGAGCGTGATGTCGGCCGCCGCGACGTTTTCGGTCAGATATCCGATCTGCTTTGTGCCGGGAATCGGGACGATATCGGGGCCTTGCGCAAGCAGCCACGCCAGTGCCAACTGCCCCGGCGTGCAGCCTTTTTGCTGCGCGATTTCACGCAGCACCTCGACGATGCGCATGTTTTCCTGCATCGCCGCGTTCTGGAAACGTGGCAGCGCCGGTCTGAAATCGTCTGTGCCGAACGCGTCACGGTTTTCAAACCGGCCGGTCAGAAAGCCGCGCCCCAACGGCGCATAGGGCACAAAACCCACACCCAGCTCACGGCAGGCGGGCAAAATCTCGGCCTCGACCCCGCGTGACCAAAGCGAATATTCGGTTTGCACCGCTGTGACCGGATGCACGCAATGGGCCCGTCGTAATGTGTCGGCGCGCACCTCGCACAGGCCGACGCGGTCGATCTTGCCCTCATCAACCAGCTGCGACAGCGCGCCCATCGCCGCCTCGATATCCTGTTCGGGATTGACGCGATGCACATAATAAAGGTCGATCCGTTCAACCCCAAGGCGCGATAGCGACGCCTCGCAGGACTGCCGGATATAGTCGGGCGACATCTCAAGGGTTCTGGCATAGGCACCGGGTTCGCGCACGATCCCGAATTTGGTCGCGATTTTGACGGGGTGGGCCGTGGTTTTCAAAAACCGGCCCAAGAGCGCCTCGTTATGATAGGGACCATACATGTCTGCGGTGTCGAAGAAATCCACACCCAGGTCTGCGGCCTTGTGCAATACCTCCAGCGATGTGGCGTCATTGCACGGGCCGTAGAATTCGCTCATCCCCATGCAGCCCAAACCCAGTGCCGATACCTCGAACCCGTCTGCCAGACGACGTTTTTCCATTCTGTGTCCTTTCAAGCTGCGTTGTGATGCAAGGACGAATGCCAGTTTCCGAAAATGGAATATATGTATAAGATGGAAATCCTGTTTTCCATTAATGGAAAGGATGCGGTTTTGGTCGATGTGATCTGGGATGATCTGCGGGTGTTTCTGGCCCTTGCACGGGAGGGAACGCTCACGGGGGCTGCGCGCCGGCTGCGACTGGGGCTTGCCACTGTCTCGCGACGGATCGAACGGTTGGAGGCTCAGGTCGACCAACCACTGTTCGTGCGGCTGCAAACCGGATACCGCCTGACCGAGGACGGGGCCGAACTGGTCGAGCGGGCAGAGGCGATGGAAGCCTGCGCCAATGGGCTCGGCGTCGGTGGCGCCCGAACCCCGGATGTGTCGGGGCGTGTGTGTCTGGCGACGGCCGAGAATTTGGCAAACCATTTGATCATGCCGGCGCTTGCAGAATTTCGCGCGCAATATCCGCGGCTTACGCTGGATGTTGTAACCGATATTTCCACCGTGAACCTGCACAGGCGGGATGCAGATCTGGCCTTGCGCATGGTGGCACCGGTGCGCGGGCATGTGATGGTGCAAAAGCTGGGGCTGTTGGGCTATGGGCTGTATGGTGCGCCACGCTATATCGCGCAGCGCACGCGTGCAGGCGACAGTTCCGCCTATGACCACGATGATTTCATCACATGGTCCGAGGCACAGGCCCATCTGCCGGCCGCCGACTGGGTGGAGCGCCGGCTGTGCGGGCGTGCGCCTGCGTTGAGCACAACCAGTCTGTCCAGCCAGTTTGCCGCATGTCGGGCAGGCGTAGGGCTGGCGGTTTTGCCGCATTTTCTGGCACAGCCCGACGGGCTGGTGTGTGTCGACGCTGATCTGGGGGTTGATCAGGCGATCTGGCTGGTAACCCAGAAGGACCTGATGCAATCACGCCGCGTGCAAGCGGTGGCGGGGTTCTGCCGCATGCTGGTGGCAACACATCGGGCGCAGCTGGCAGGTAGGTAGCCTGCCAATCGGTGCCATGCAGAAAAGCGCCCTATTGCGGCATACGGAAGGTGAAAACCGTCCGCGCGTCTGTGGTATCGACTTCAAGCGTGCCACCGTGGCCCTTTGCGATTTCCGAGGCGATGAACAGCCCCAAGCCCAAGCCGTTATGGCTGGCATGCGCACCTTGGTGCTTGAACGGCAAAAACAGAACCGGCAGGACATCATCCGCGATTTTCTCGCCGCTGTTGGCGACAGACAGAACGAACGTGTCTTCCTCCATAGCCGCGCAAATCCGGATCGGCTCGTTTTGCGTGCCGTGGGTGACGGCGTTGGACAACAGGTTTGAAAACAGCTGTGTGACACGGGCCACATCGCAATTCACCGCAACCGGCAGATCGATCTGTGTCTCGAACGGCTGTTTGGGGGCCACGGCTTGCAGCTCTGCAATCACCTGGCTCAGCGCAGGGGCCAGATCATGGCTCGGTGCGCGGTCGATCACAATGCCGCCGCCACTGCGTTTGCGCGCCTGATCTAACAGGTTCTCGATCAGCAGCCCCATGCGATTGACCGATCCGCGCATCAGCCCCACGATGGCCAAAGCGCGATCATCCACCCCCAGCCGTTCTATCATGCGCAGGCCGGATGTCAGCGCGCTGATGGGATTGCGCAGATCATGGGCGAGAATAGCGATAAACTGCTCCTGCACCTCGGCCATTTCGCGTTCTTCGTGCAATTCCCCCTCGACCGTTGCCAGGGTCTGATCGGCATCCAGCGCATCACCGATCAGCTTGGCAAACAGCCGGAACATCCGCAGGATACGATCGTTTTTGAGCGTACGGGGTTGTGGGTCAATCGCGCAAAGCGTGCCGAAAAATGACCCGTCCGTGCAATAGATCGGAACCGAGACATAGCTTCGGAACCCGTAACGGGCAGGACAGTGATGGTTCACGTAGATTGGATCGACCTCGACATCGTCGATCACAACTTCCTCTTGATACAGCCGCACCTCGTGACACAGTGTGCTTTCCACCTCCAGTTCATCACCGGGTTTTAAGCCAAAATCAATATGATCAAGCGCCTGACACGTGATCCAGCGCGATTGTGTCACGCGCGCAATCGCGACAAACCCCATGCCGGTGGCCAATGTGATCGTCTCGAGCAATGTGGGGATGGCGCTATTGCGGCTGATTGCATCAATGTCGTCTTGAAAATCGTGTTGTCTGATCAAGCCACCCGGTCCCTTACTTGCAAAACACTCCGCCAGACGCAGAGCATGGCGCTTTGGAGGAAAACTTCAGGTTTGCCTCCGAGCGCTACGAAACAGACTTACCTGATGTTTTACACAGGTAGAAGGGTCAGTTTCGCATGTGCAATCCGGTTTGTGATAAAAAGAAGTGGAATCAGTGCAGATGGCGTGCGACCGGCTTTGGTGCGTCTTCGGGCGCAAAACTGTGTGCGCCCACCTTGGGTCCACGTCCTTTGGCGCGCGGGTCAGCTGGCGTGGGGATAGTCATCGCCCCAGATCGCGCGGGTATCGGCGCGCAATCGCGCTTGTTCCAGAAAATCCAGCCGGGTGTGGGCGCGCCGCGTATCGCCGTAGCTTTCGCGCAGGGCCTTGCGCCATGCGCGGGCGGCCGACCTTGGCGACCACGGCAAAGCCGCCTGTGCAAGCCACAGGCGCAACTCTGGCGGCAGGCGGTCGAATTCGGACATCGGGCAGGTGACCCTGCGCCGGTTTTTGAGCGTGGTGCGACGGTTTTTGCAAGCTGCAGGTTGGCCCATCAGATTTTCTCCGCTGTTATGGGGCGTGGCAAAAAATGCGCGCGTCGTCGTCCCCCACCACGCATCTGCATGGATGCAGGCGTGTTGGGAGGGCGGGGGACGGTCGGCCCTACGCTGCGTGGCCCGGATGTTGCCAAGCAGGGAAGGGGTCGGGCAGGTCGGCCCAGTCCTCGGGGGTCAGGGCGGTCGCGCTGGCGAGCAAGGCATCATCAAGCTTGGCCGTGATCGCCGCCTGATCCATCCCCGATCCGATGAATACCAGCTCCTGCCTGCGGTCGCCAAAGGGCTCCACCCAATGCTTTTCAAGATATTCGACCGCTTGAGGATGGTCGGGCCATTGGGCGCGCGGGGCTGAGGCCCACCATGTGCCAAGCGGTGTCATGCTGCTCAGCGCGCCTGCCAGCGAGAATTCCATCACAAAATCCGGACGGGTCGCGATCCAGAAATGTCCTTTGGCGCGGATCACGCCGGACAGCTGACCATTCAACACATCTTGGATCTTTTGCGGATGAAACGGTGCGCGGGCGCGATACACAAACGACGACACGCCGTATTCCTCTGTTTCGGGCACGTGGTCTGCAAAGCCGTAAAGCTCCTTGGCCCAAAGAGGATGGGTGTGTGCCGCGCCAAAATCAAACAGGCCGGTATCGAAAATCCGGTCCTGTGGGACGCGACCATAATCGGTTTCGATGATCTGGGCATCGGGATTGAGCGAGACCACGATCTTGCGCGCCGCATCCACGCGTTGCGGACCTGCTGCACCGGTTTTATTCAACACAACGACGTCGGCAAATTCAATCTGTTCCACCAGCAGATCCACAAGGCTGCGCGTGTCGCCATCGCCGGCACTTTCGCCGCGATCACGCAGGAAATCATGGCTGGCATAATCGTTCAGCAAATTGACCGTATCGACCACAGTCACCATGGTATCGAGCCGTGCGACATCATTCAGGCTTTGGCCTGCCTCGTCGCGAAATTCGAATGTGGCGGCGACGGGCAGAGGCTCTGACACGCCCGTGGATTCAATCAGCAGGTAGTCGAACCGTCCCTCGGCGGCCAACTTGCGCACCTCGGCCAGCAGATCGTCGCGCAGGGTGCAGCAGATGCAGCCGTTGCTCATCTCGACAAGCTTCTCTTCGGTCTGGCTAAGCGCGGCCCCGCCTTCGCGCACCAGATCTGCATCAATATTCACCTCCGACATATCGTTGACGATCACGGCCACGCGGCGTCCCTCACGGTTGTTAAGCACCGCGTTGAGCAATGTGGTTTTCCCAGCGCCCAGAAACCCTGATAAAACGGTCACGGGCAGGCGTGTGTCTTTGGCAAGCATCGCTATCTCCTTTTGTTATGTTATTACATAGCAATCGTGCGCAGTGGTTTGCAAGCCGTTTTTGGACGAGCGCCCCTGATGATAGGCCCAAGGGCGGCTGAATACGGGCGCAAGGCAACTGGTTGACCTGCGTTCAAAGTCACGCAGCCGGGGGCAATTCCCTTGCGCGAAAGGCAACGGTCCTTTAATCAAAACTCGAAATTGCGGCAGGGAGAAGCCTTATGCGTGTTGGATTGTATCCGGGCACCTTCGATCCGGTAACGCTCGGGCATATCGATATAATCGAACGTGGTTTGTCCTTGGTGGACCGGCTGGTCATCGGGGTGGCAATCAACCGTGACAAGGGGCCGCTTTTCTCGTTAGAAGAACGGGTCGAGATGCTGGAAGAGGAATGTGCCGCCATTACCGCACGTTGCGGCGGAGAGATCATCGTACATCCTTTCGAAAACCTGCTGATCGATTGCGCCAAAGATGTCGGGGCAACTGTCATCTTGCGCGGGTTGCGCGCTGTGGCGGATTTTGAATATGAATTCCAGATGGTTGGTATGAACCGCGCGCTTAATAACAAGATCGAAACCGTGTTCATGATGGCCGATGCACGACGTCAGGCGATTGCCTCGAAACTGGTGAAGGAAATCGCACGGCTGGACGGCGATATCTCGCATTTCGTGACGCAGTCCGTGCATACGCGCATGAAAGCCAAATACGCCCAAAGCTGACCCGACCACGGAACCCGCCGTCATAAAAATGCCCTCCGTTTCGAAAACGGAGGGCATTTGATGTAGGAGACTTTGAAATCCGATCAGGTGTCGTTGGCACGCGCCGAGCGACGATCAGCTATATCTTTGTAATCCACGGTCTGGCTTACAATTGACTCCTCGACCGTCTGCAGCGCGATATTTGCGGCCTGCATGTCGCCATCGGCATAAGCGGCCTGCGCATCTTCAAGATCACTCAGCGCTTGATCCACAGGGATAAGGGCGGCCGACATCGAGACATCCACATCCGCGGCTTTCAACAACTTTGCCGCGCCTTGCGGGTCACCTGCCTGTGCTTTGGCCTGCGCCGCACTCACATCTTTTTCATTCTCAGGCGTCACAACAAATTCGTCACCAACCATCATCGCCAGATCAAACGGTACATAATCGCCCGGTTGCGTGGTGTTGGAAGGGGTGATGCTCATGCTATCGCTGTCGGCTTGCGCCTTTTGCATCGCATCTACAGCGCCGCTGATCATCTCGCCTGCCGCATCTTCCTGACCATCAAAAATTGCCAGACGGGCCGCACGCACCGCATGCAGGGACAGCGCGGCATTATCGGACACCTCCAACAGTTCGGGGTCGTCTGCGGCTTCCTGTTGCACATCACGCGCAGCTTGGTTGGCAGCATAATCCTGCGCTGCAACATCAGAAACATCAGAGTTGGCGATGTCGCCTGTCTCAACGGCGAAAGCCGGAGCCACGGCGGCTGTCATCATCAGGGCGCTGGTGGCGGCGAGGGTCGCGATGGGTGTCTTGCGTGTCATGATCTAACTCCTTCCCGGAGTGGTTGCTACGTCTGCCGGCGAGGGGTCGGGTTCATCTACTCACCGGCGTGTCTTGCAAACAAAACGGATAAGACCGGAATATGTTCCAACTTCGCTTGCAGAGCGGCGATCACATTTTTCGCACGCAAAACGGAGAACGGGCATGACCACCTGTGACACTTGGACAGGAATATGTCGGGTTTTATATTTAAACTATAGGCTTAGGCGCGGTTTTACAGCTCTTGGCCGGCATAGCTGTTTCGATGCCTGTGGGCATGAAAAAACCCAAGGAACCACTGGGCACCTTGGGTTTGATGATGTTGTTAAGCGGTGTTCACGCAGTGCTCAGAGCAGTTTTCCCATCGCAACTGCCGTATCTGCCATACGGTTGGAGAAACCCCATTCGTTGTCATACCACGTCAGGATGCGCACCATATTGCCTTCAAGAACTTTCGTCTGATCCAGCGCAAAGGTCGAGCTGTGGGCATCATGGTTAAAATCGATCGAGACATTCGGACGCGCGGTGACATTCAACACGCCTTTCAACGGGCCTTCGGCTGCGGCTTTGACGGCGTCGTTGATTTCTTCAACGGTGGTGTCGCGCGACGCCTCGATGGTCAGATCGACAACCGACACATTGGGCGTGGGCACGCGGATCGCCACACCGTCCAGTTTTCCGTTCAGTTCCGGCAGAACCAGACCCACGGCTTTGGCCGCACCCGTGGAGGTGGGGATCATCGACATCGCCGCCGCACGGCCACGGTAAAGATCCTTGTGCATGGTATCCAGCGTCGGCTGGTCACCGGTATAGCTGTGGATCGTGGTCATGAAGCCTTTGACGATACCGACGGTATCGTTAAGGACTTTTGCAACCGGCGATAGGCAGTTGGTTGTGCACGATGCGTTGGACACGATCAGATCGTCCTTCGTCAGCACATCATCGTTCACACCGTAAACGATGGTTTTGTCCGCGCCTTTTGACGGGGCCGATACCAACACACGCTTGGAACCGTTTTCCAGATGCAGGGCGGCCTTGTCCCGGTCAGTGAAAATACCGGTGCATTCAAGGGCGATATCCACATCCGACCAAGGCAGTTCTTTCGGATCACGCAGGGCCGTTACCCGAATTTTGCCGCGGCCCACATCAATCCAGTCATCGCCGGTGGTCACCTCATGCGGGAACCGGCCGTGGACCGAGTCAAACCGGATAAGGTGGGCGTTGGTTTCAACCGGACCAAGGTCGTTGATCGCGACGACCTCGATATCGGTGCGTCCCGATTCAACGATCGCACGCAATACATTGCGTCCGATCCGCCCGAATCCGTTGATCGCTACTTTGACCGTCATCTTCGTCTCCTCTGGGTTCGCACCGGCGCGCGGTGCCGTTTGCGCTAACATGGCCAATCTACAAGAAAGGTCAATGTCAATATAGTGTGCCTAACGCCAGAATTGGACAAAGATAACCAATTTAAGGATTTCTTGGCAAAGAAAAAAAGACGCAGCCCAGTTATTGAAGATCGCATCCGCCGCCAGAGCGAGAAACATAACCAGGGCCAGCCCGAGCGCAATAGGGTTGGTCATCCAAACCTCAAATCAGCCCGGGCCAGGGGCCTGGGATATTAATGTAAAAGGCGTCCCATCGTACCCGCCACATCGGCCATACGGCAGGAAAACCCCCACTCATTGTCATACCACGCCAAAACGCGCACCAGCTTGCCGCCGGTTACTTTGGTCTGGTCTGGCGCAAAGATAGAGGAATATGTCGTGTGATTGAAGTCAATCGAGACTTTTGGCTCGGGATCATATGACAGAACCTTGCCCATATGGCCAAGGGCGGCCTCGCGCACGACCTCGTTCACGTCATCCACGGTGACGGTCTTGCCCGCGATAAAGGTCAGATCAACAGCCGATACATTCGGGGTCGGGACGCGGATTGCAGAACCGTCAAGGCGGCCTGCCAGTTCGGGAAGCACTTCGCCCAAGGCTTTGGCCGCGCCGGTTGACGTAGGGATCATCGCCATTGCCGCTGCCCGCGCACGGTAAAGGTCGCTGTGGCGCCGGTCGAGTGTGGGCTGGTCGCCTGTGTAGCTGTGGATTGTGGTCATCACACCCGACTCTATGCCGATCGCGTCGTTCAGCACTTTGGCCAAAGGCGCAAGACAGTTGGTCGTGCACGAGCCGTTCGACACAACCTCGTCTGCCAGCGTCAGGTCGCGATGGTTCACACCGTAGACCACAGTACGGTCCACATGGCTTGCAGGGGCTGAAATCAAAACACGTTTCGCGCCACGGGTCAGATGCACGGCGGCTTTGTCACGTTGATTGAACTTGCCGGTGCATTCCAGAACGACATCCACGCCACCCCAGTCCAGCTCGTCCGGCTTGTAGCTCGACATGACCTCGATCGGGCCTTGGCCCAGATCCAACGTCTTGCCTTCGATCTTCACCTGGCCACCAAATCGCCCGTGCACCGAGTCATATTTCAGAAGATGCGCATTGGTGGCAATCGGGCCGGTGGCATTGATCTTGACGACCTGCACATCATTGCGCGCGGCCTCTGCAATATGCGCCAGCGTGCAGCGCCCGATACGGCCAAAGCCGTTGATCCCGATGGTAACGGTCATGATGCTCTCCAAAGCGGTGCGGTTCAGTTGCCCTTGGATAGCATCGCACAGGTCCTGAGAAAACATTTCAAATCAAAGTGCTAGCGTAAACATTGGTGGGTTGCGCTAACGGTTGCGATAACGACCGGCCCTGACACAGGCCGGCGCAAGACCTGCACCCTATTTGGCGGGCCACCGTGTTGGGGAAGGGAATCACTACACGGTCTTAGGTCGCGATCAATCCTCATCCTCTGCCACAAGGAAAATCTCGCCCTCATTTTCCAGTTCCCGAATGGTATTGATCACTTCGGTCATCGCAGCCTCGACATCTTTGTCGCGCAGCTTGCCAAGATTGGCTATTTCTTCACGTAAACCATCGGCCATACGTTTTGACATGTTTTCAAGGATGAACTCCGCGGCCTTTTTTTCCTCGCCCTTGGCGCCGCCCAAGGCCTGCAGCAGTTTTTCCTGTTCGACGCGACGCAGGATTTTTGGCAGATCTTTGGGGGCCACGCGCACGGGGATATTGACGAAGGTGAAGATGGCCTTGCGCACTTGTTCCGCAAACAGCTTGTCCTCTTCCTCCAGCCCGTCCAGCACGGTATTGCGCGTGGTGGAGGCGGCATAGTTCAGGATCGCGCCCACCCGTTCCACCGGGCCGGAGGCAAAGGCCCGCGCAGGCACCGCATCCAGTTGCTGTGCGATGGCCTGACCGATCTTCCATACGGCCTCGGGCGCGATATTACCGGTGAGCGACACCGCATAGGCCACGCGGCGCGCCTTTTCCCCCGGCATGCGTGACAAAAGATCCGCCGATTTCGATACGCTTAACTTCGATAGTAGGACGGCACAGATTTCGATGCATTCCTCTTCGACCACAGGCATGAGGATTTCGGCATCCAGCGCCGAGATCCGCTCCCAGGGGTCAGACCGGTTGCTTCCTGATGCCAGCTTGCGCAAACGACTTTCTGCTGACGGTGTGATCTGCCCTTGCAGCAGTTTCAGGGCCGACTCAAGCCCGCCTGCAAAGGTAATGCCGATAGATTCCAGCGTTTCGCAAAATTCGGTGACCACCGCATTCATCGTCGCGCGATCCACCATATTCAGCTGCGCGATTTCCTGACCCAGCTCGGTTTGCTGTTCGTCGCTCAGCAAGTTCAACGGCAGTTTCTCGCCTTCTGACGAGAGCAAGCGCACGATGATTGCCGCCTTCTGGCGTTTACTCAGCGCGTTTCCTGCCGGTGGATCGAACTCCATTTCCGACATATCCCCGAGGGCCGCAAGCGGCGCGATCTGGTTCACCCCATTCCTCCATCATCTGGCACTGGTTGTGGCCTACATTAGTGGAGCGGTGTTAAGCACAAGTTACGCGCAGCATGTGTCCAGACATGAAAATGCCCGGACATGCGCATTGCAGCCCGGGCATAATCCACGTCGTTTGCGGCACTACCGATCAGTCAGCAAACACCCGCGCGAAGATCGTATCGACATGTTTGGTGTGATACCCGAGGTCGAATTTCTCGTTGATCTCGTCTTCGGTGAGCGCGGCGCGAACCTCTTGATCAGCCAGCAGTTCCTCGCGGAAATCGGCACCTTTTTCCCAGACCTTCATCGCATTGCGTTGCACCAGCTTATAGCTGTCCTCACGCGAAACGCCGGCCTGTGTCAGGGCCAGAAGAACCCGCTGGCTCATCACCAGGCCTTTGAACTTGTTCATGTTGGCCAGCATGGTTTCGGGATAGATCACGAGGTTTTCGATCACGTTTGCCAAACGGTTCAGCGCGAAATCCAGGGTGACGGTCGCATCAGGGGCGATGCCGCGTTCCACGGACGAATGCGAGATATCGCGCTCGTGCCACAGGGCGACATTTTCCATCGCCGGGATCACGGTCATGCGCACCAGACGCGCCAGACCGGTCAGGTTTTCCGTCAGCACAGGGTTGCGCTTGTGCGGCATTGCCGAGGAGCCTTTTTGCCCTTTCGAGAAAAACTCTTCGGCTTCCAGAACTTCCGTGCGCTGCATATGGCGGATTTCGATCGACACATTCTCGATCGACGATGCAATCACACCCAAGGTCGCAAAGAACATCGCGTGGCGATCACGCGGGATCACTTGGGTCGAAATGGTTTCGGGCTTCAGGCCGAGCGCCTTACATACATGCTCTTCGACCGACGGATCGATATTGGCAAATGTCCCCACCGCACCGGAAATCGCGCCAGTGGCGATCTCGTCGCGTGCGTTCACAAGGCGTGCACGATTGCGCTTCATCTCCGCATAAAAACGCGCAAACGTCAGGCCCATGGTGGTGGGCTCTGCGTGGATGCCATGGCTGCGCCCGATGCGCACTGTGTCCTTGTGCTCGTATGCGCGGGTTTTCAATGCCGCAAGCAGACGGTCCATGTCCTTGATCAGGATGTCGCTTGCGCGCACCAGCTGCACATTCAGCGTTGTGTCAAGCACGTCGGACGAGGTCATTCCCTGATGCACGAAACGGGCCTGATCGGCACCCACATGCTCTGCCAGATGGGTCAGAAAGGCGATGACGTCATGTTTGGTGACCGCTTCGATCTCGTCGATGCGGGCCACATCGAATTCTACATCCTTGGCTTTCCAGACCGCTTCGGCATTTTCTTTCGGGATCACACCCAGATTGGCTTGGGCATCGCAGGCATGGGCCTCGATCTCGAACCAGATGCGGAATTTTGTGGCGGGTTCCCAGATGTCGACCATCTCTTTACGGGCATAACGCGGGATCATCCTTAGGCCTTTCGATTGTGCAGCAGTTGCGTGGCTTTTAGACTGCGGGCGGCATCCGGGCAAGGCAGAGGGGGGCGGTCGGTGTTGAAACTGCAAGATTTCGCGGGGCGGTGGGCGATCTCGCGCCAGATCACGGACCACCGGGCGCGCCAAACCGCACAGTTTACGGGCCATGCGAATCTGGCACAGGTGGACGCGGGCCTATGGCTCTGGAATGAAACCGGCCATATGCGCTATGGCCAAGGCCCCGATATGGTGGCCACGCGACGGTACTACTGGCGGCAGGCAGGCCCGCAGATCGAAGTGTTGTTCGAGGATATGCGCCCGTTCCATCACATCGGTTCGGGCATTCACGGGGCGGCGCAGCACTGGTGCGCGCCCGATCACTATGACGTCACCTATGATTTTGATCGTTGGCCGTGCTGGCAGGCATGTTGGCAGGTTCAGGGGCCGCGCAAACAGTACCGGATGGACAGCCTGCACAGTCCCGCGACGCCGTGCGCCCCTGACCCTTGCGCGAGTTGATGGGAGCGGGCTGGCGCGTCAAAGGTCCTTTTTTGCGCCGCCCGAAGCCCGTCTAGCGGCCCATCGCAGAGCTGTAGCGCCGCCGTGCATCGTCCATATCCGCGCGGATCATCCCCGGGATCAGCAGCGCATCAATCAGCCACCACAACCCGACAACCGCAAGCGGGATATATCCGATCAAGATCACCGCCAGCGCGGTCCCGATTCCGAACAGTGCCAACATCACCAGCCCCGATAGCCAGCGGTCCAGATAAAAGCGGTGAACGCCCAGCATTGGCAAAAAGAACCACAGCAAATAGGCGATCAGCGCGGATTTCTTCTCGTTGGCGATGCGCTGCTCTACGTAAAGCGTTTGGGTGTCGTTCAGGCTCATGTAAATCTCCGTAACATACAGGTGAGAGATGGGGATGCCTGCCGCGGTTTCAATATGACCCGCCGAAATTAAAGATTAGGTGATCGCGGATAGGGGCGGATGCGTGCGCGCCCTAGATCCGCGCGGCCAGATCAAGCGCGGGGCCGAAGGAGGCGGCAAATGTCTGGCCATGCCCCAAACCTTTCAACACGCGCAGCTCAACAGACAGATGAGCGCGTAAGGCGAGCGTTTGCGCCAGTTCCAGCGTTTTCGGGTTGGGCTTGGGCACCGCAGGGGCGGGCTGATCGCGCCGTGTTTCGTGATCGCCAAGCATTAGCAACAGATCGGTCTGGGCAGGCCCGTGGAGGGAGGGGGCATCTGCCAGCAGCTTCAAAACCGCGCCCCCGCCAAACCCCACCGACGGGCTGACCGGGACATAGCGTTGAAAGGCCTGTGGTCGGGTGAGCAGGGTATAAAGTGTAAACAGCCCGCCATAAGAATGCCCCCATAGGGTTTTGCGATTGTCATCCAATGGCGCACCGTCGCGCATCGCGGCCGCGTGAAGTGCGCCCAACAGACGCGCCTGAAACCGTGCGGCCCCACCGGTTTCACGGCCCCGCTCCGCATCGCGTGGTTCTGCCACATCGCTGGGTGGGGTGTAATCCAGTGCACGTGCAGCCCCGTCAAACAGAAATTCCGTCTGGTAACCGATACCGATGACCGCAAGCATCGGATGTCGCGCCAGATCCTGCGGCTGCAAACGTTCGAATACGGCGTTGCCGTCCAGCATCCAGATCGATGGCCAGCCGCCTTTCGGGACTGTGGCGCGCGGCATGGCACGAAAGACGCGGTAGCCGTGACCGTCTATCGTGATGTCGTCAAATGACAGATCATGGGTGGGTGGCGGATTGCTGAAAATCATCTGTCGGGCCTTTGTCGGGACCGGTTGGGCATATCCGCGCGTCGCTGCGAACGCTGCAGAACTGGATAGGAATAAGCGGCGGCTCAGGCGCATCGGGATATCTTCCCCCCCGTGAATAAAATGAACGGGCTGGCGACGGCTGGCCGAGTGTGTGCTGATTTACGCCAAACGGGCACAAGGCCGCAAGAGGGGGCGGGCCGGGTTGTCGCGGGGCAGCATCGGGGCTGTAGGGAATTCCGCCTTTAGCATGTGAAAAGGCCCCGCACGGGGGCGGGGCCTTTCGTCATCTGTTGCCGTGTCACTTAGGACTGGGCGAGATTGCGCAGCACATAATGCAGAACGCCACCGTTTTTCAGATATTCGATCTCGACGGCGGTATCGATCCGGGTCTTGAGCTGGATCTCTTTGGTCGAGCCGTCTTTGTAGGTGATCGTGCAAGGCACATCGGACAGCGGCTTGATATCGCCTTCCAGTCCGGTGATGGAAACTTCTTCCTCGCCGGTCAGCTCAAGCGTTTTGCGCGTGTCGCCATTGGTGAACTCGAACGGGATCACGCCCATACCGATCAGGTTGGAGCGGTGAATACGTTCGAAGCTTTCGGCAATCACGCCTTTCACGCCCAGAAGGTTCGTACCTTTGGCCGCCCAGTCACGCGAAGACCCCGCACCGTACTGCTCGCCACCAAAGATAACCAGCGGCTTACCTTCTTTTTGATAGGCCATGGCACCATCAAAAATCGTGGTTTGCGCGCCATCAGGCCCTTTGGTGAAGCCGCCCTCAACACCTTCCAGCATCTCGTTCTTGATGCGGATGTTGGCGAAAGTACCGCGCATCATGACTTCGTGGTTGCCGCGACGCGAGCCGTAGCTGTTGAAGTCTTTGACCGCGACCTGACGCTCGGTCAGGTATTTGCCAGCTGGCGTATCCGCTTTGAACGAACCTGCAGGGCTGATGTGGTCCGTCGTGATCATATCGCCAAGAACAGCCAGAATGCCTGCGCCTTTGATATCGGAAATCACGCCCGGCTCTGCCTTCATATCTTTGAAGTAGGGCGGGTTCTGGATGTAGGTCGAGCTTGCGGGCCAATCATAGGTTTCGCCACCCGACACCTCGACCGCCTGCCATTTTTCATCGCCTTTGAAGACATCGGCATATTTGGACTGGAAGGCCTCGCGGGTGACCACACGATCCACCAGATCGGCGATCTCTTTGTCGGTGGGCCAGATATCCTTGAGATACACATCCTTGCCATCAGCCGTTTGCGCCAGCGGATCGGAGGAGATGTCGATATTCATGTCGCCCGCCAGCGCATAGGCCACAACGAGCGGTGGCGACGCAAGGTAGTTGGCACGAACATCGGGCGAAATCCGCCCTTCGAAGTTGCGGTTGCCCGACAGAACGGATGTTGCGATCAGGTTGTTTTCGTTGATCGCTTTGGACAGCTCGGGCGCAAGCGGGCCGGAGTTGCCGATACAGGTGGTGCAACCGTATCCAACAAGGTTGAAGCCGATCGCATCCAGATCCTCTTGCAGGTTTGCGGCCTCAAGATAGGCAGTCACAACCTGGCTGCCAGGCGCGAGCGACGTTTTCACCCATGGTTTGCGATCCAGTCCCAGCGCCCGCGCTTTGCGTGCCACCAGACCGGCGGCGATCAGCACATAGGGGTTGGAGGTGTTCGTACATGATGTGATCGACGCGATCACAACCGAACCATCACGGATTTCATAATCCTGACCGTCGACCTTGGCGCTTTTCTTCAGATCCACAATCGCATCGGGGGCAGGCGCTTCTCCCAGCATATCGGCAGATGCCTGGCTTTCGTCCTGACCACGGAATTCCGTCACAACGGAATCGAACGCCTGTGCGGCATTGGACAGTGCGACATAATCTTGCGGACGTTTGGGGCCGGAAATCGCGGGCACGATGCTGTTCATATCCAGCTCGAGCGTGGAGGAATAGATCGGGTCGTAATTCGCATCACGCCAGAAACCGTTTTCCTTCGCATAGGCTTCGACCAGTGCGATCCGGTCTTTCTCACGGCCGGTGGTTTCCAGATAGCGCAGCGTTTCCGCATCGATCGGGAAGAAGCCACAGGTCGCGCCGTATTCAGGCGCCATATTGGCAATCGTGGCCCGCTGTGCCAGCGGCAGGTTGTCGAGGCCGTCGCCGTAGAATTCGACGAACTTGCCAACAACGCCGTGTTTGCGAAGCATTTCCACGACTTTCAGCACAAGGTCGGTGCCGGTGGTGCCTTCGACCATCGCGCCTGTCAGCTTGAAGCCGACAACTTCGGGGATAAGCATCGAGATCGGCTGACCAAGCATCGCGGCCTCGGCCTCGATACCGCCCACACCCCAACCAAGAACGGCTGCACCGTTCACCATGGTGGTGTGGCTGTCTGTGCCGACGAGCGTGTCGGGGTAGGCCACTTCATTGCCGTCCTGATCGGTGTCGGTCCAGACGGTTTGGGCCAGATATTCCAGGTTCACCTGATGGCAGATACCGGTGCCGGGCGGAACAACACGGAAGTTTTCAAATGCGGTTTGACCCCATTTGAGGAATTTGTAACGCTCGATATTGCGCTCGTATTCGCGGTCCACGTTCATCTGGAACGCACGCGGGTTGCCGAATTCGTCGATCATCACCGAGTGGTCGATGACCAGATCCACCGGCACCAGCGGGTTGATCTTTTTCGCATCGCCGCCAAGTGCCTTGATGCCGTCGCGCATGGCTGCCAGATCGACCACAGCGGGAACGCCGGTGAAATCCTGCATCAACACGCGCGCGGGCCGGTAGGCAATCTCGCGCGGGTTCTTACCGCCGTTCTGGGCCCATTCGCCGAAGGCTTTGATGTCATCGACCGAAACCGAGAAACCATCGTCTTCAAAGCGCAGCAGGTTTTCCAGCACCACTTTCAACGCAGCGGGCAGTTTCGAGAAGTCACCCAAGCCCGCATCTGTTGCAGCCTGGATCGAGTAATACGAGAATGATTTTCCGTCTACCGTCAGTTTACGACGGGTCTTGGCAGTGTCCTTGCCGGTCACGATGGTCATGATTTGGCCTCCCTTTAGGTCAATAGGGTGTCGCTAGGATTTAATTGCCCCATTGCTGGGAAGGGTGCAAGGGGGTCTCAGTATTTTTAGTATACCATTGCACACAAAACAATGGGTTCCTCCCGCATGTGCGAACACTATCAGGATATTTTGTGCTTTTTGCGCGTTGATGCGCGGGTCGGGGTTGAATTTTGCCACCCATTCCGGGCGGGATTGGCGAACACTATACCACGGAATGTAAAAAATTCGCATAGATCGGGCAGGGGATCTGGCCGTTGTGGACGGCGGCATGGGGGGGCGGCGATCTTGGCGCGGACCGCGGCGCTGACGCAGGGGCAGGATTGCGGCACGTTTTAGCGGCAGATCGCGTGACCCGTTTTGGAATCTGCGCGATGTCGCAAAGGGCGGTGAAAACTGCGGCAGAAAAGTCGCGCTTTGTGACTGTAATGGCCATCGTTCGACGTGATCCCCGATATCTCGCAAAACCTTGATTGGCAAAGCTCCGGGTGGCGTTTTACAACTCGTACATTGATTTCCACAGGATATGGACCGTTCAATGACGACTGCCGGGTATGAATTTCGGGGTGCTGGTTGCTTTCACTTGGCTGCGCCTGCCCGACTGACCGCCGCGGCAGCCCTATTGCTGTTGATATGTGTCACCGGTGTAGAAAGTTCGGCCCAGACGATGGGCGGGGCGCACGGGGCCGGACAATCCGCGCCAGCCGCCCCTGCCAACAACCGCGGGATCGAGCGGGTGGGCAGCGGGTATTTCGGACAAGGGGCAACCGCGCCCGCAAACCTGAATGCGGGCCCGGGGCCGAGGGCAGGTGGTTTTGCCCAAAATACGCCGCCCCAAAATGCACAGTCCCAGAGCTCGCAAGACCAAAGCAGGCAAGGCCCGTCCTCTCAACCCCAATCTGCTCAACCCCAATCTGCTCAGTCCCAGTCGTCTGCTCAGTCCCAGACCGCGCCCTCCGAGACGGCCGCCGAAAGCCAGACCCCGCCACAAAAGACCCCCGTTGTGGTGGAGTTGTTTACCTCGCAGGGCTGCGCGGCATGCCCGCCTGCCGACAAGATATTGGGCCATCTCGCGGAGCGTGACGATGTCATCGCATTGGCATTGCATGTGGATTACTGGGACTATCTCGGCTGGGCCGACCAATTCGGGCAGCCTGCGTTCAGTGCGCGGCAAAAAGGCTATGCTCGGGCCGCCAAAGAGCGGATGATTTACACGCCACAGTTGATCGTGAACGGACAGCAGCGGCTTTTGGGCGCGGATCGTGGTGCGATAACAACGGCGCTTGCGTCTGCCAAGGCCACGCAATCGCAGGTGCAAATCTCTATTTCAGGCGGAAACGGGGCATATAAAGTCTCGTTGAAAGCCGATCCGCCCCTATCGCAAGATGCAATGGTCCAGCTGGTGCGCTACATCCCCAGCGCCCAGATGGAGATCCTGCGTGGCGAGAATGCGGGCCTGACGATGAGCTATTCCAATATCGTGACGGCATGGCATGTCGCCGCCGACTGGGACGGCCAAACGCCTATGACACTGGATATGGCGGTCGAGGGCGACGATCCGGCTGTCGTGATCGTGCAAACCGCGCAAGCGGGGCGCTCCGCGTCCCTGCCGGGGGCCATCGTCGGGGCGGGGCGGTTGCAGTAAGGATTGGCGCACCGGACGTTTCCGCCAGCCCCGTCAGGCGGTGCGACACATTAGCTTTTGCGCCAGCGCCGGTGTATCCACAGCCATTGATCCATATTCTTGCGCACCTGCGCCTCAAGCGAGTCGTTTGAGATCTGCGTCATCTCCTCGGCGGTGGTGTGCGGGATCGGGGCCTCGACCTCGATACGGAAGCTCAGCCCGTCGGGTTCGCGGATCGAATAGATCGGCATCATATCCACATCCAGCTTCAGCGCCAGTTCCGCCGACGACAGCGGCGAGGGGGCGGGCTGGCCGAAAAATTGCAGCACCGCGCCTTTTCGGAAATACTGATCGGCAGCAAGGCCGATCATGCCACCCGATTTCAGATGCCGTATCATGCTGGACATGCCGCGCCGGTCGCGGGCGAAAAGCGGCTCGCTGATGCGGTGGATCACTTCCAGATAATGTTCGTTAAACAGGCTGTTGTTCATTGGCCGGTAAAGCGCGCCGATCGGGTACCCTTGCGCCACCAGCGCGCCGCGCATTACATCGTAATTGCCGAAATGCCCGGTGACCAGCACACAGGGCCGCCCGGTGTCGCGCAAATGCGCAAGATGGGCCGCGCCCGGACCTTCGGGCACCACGTCGCGGATGCGGGCCAGAAACTCCTCGCCGGAATACATCTCGGCCAGACAGCGGCCGATATTGTCGGGAACCTCGCGCACAAGGCGGTTGACCTCTGGCTCTGACAGATCGGGACAGGCCAATGCCAGATTGGCGCGAATACGGCGCGAATAGCCCAGCACCGGCGCAAGCCGTGTGAGCAACCGCCCGCCGGCCGGTATCCTGCGGTCATAGGGGAGGCGCATCAATCTGCGCATCACCAGCGAAAAGGCGGCATTCGACAAATGGTCGGTAAAGCTCGGCTTGTCTCTTCTTGACATACTACTTCGGGTCCTTCGGCGTCAGGCGGGCTTTGTTGGTGTGCGCATGCGCTCGCGCGACCACACATAAAGTCCAGCCCCCACGATCACAAGCGCGCCCGACATGGTCCATGCGTCGGGATATTGCCCGAAGAACAAAATGCCCCAGAGCGTGGCCCATATCAGCCCCGTATAGCCCATGGGCGCAAGGGCAGAGGCCTCGCCCAATGAATATCCCTTGATGATAAAGGCCTGACCCAGCGCGCCCGACAGGCCCAAACCTGCCATCAGCCACAGGTCGGCCGGGTTTATCGCAGTCCAGAAAAACGGCACGATCAGGCTGGATCCGAACAGCCCCACAAGCGCCGACCACACAAGCGAGGTGCCGAAGTTGTCACGTGTCAGCTTGCGTGTGAGCAGCATACCTGCGGCAAATGTGACGGCTGTTCCAAGCGCCAGAAGCGAGGCAGGGTGGAAAACACCCGGTCCCGGTCTGATGATGATCATCGCGCCGATAAAGGCGAAAATGATCCCGCCGACGCGGCGCACCCCCAGACGCTCACCCAGAAAAACCGCCGCGCCAAGGGTAACCAGAACGGGGTTCAGATCCGCCAGCGCGGTTGCTTCTGCCAGCCCGATATAGCCGATCGCCACAAAAAACAGCAACACCGTACACAGTTGCGCCGCACCGCGCACGATTTGCAAGCGCGGCTGTCTGCTGGGCAGGATGCGGCGCAGGCGGGGTGCAAAGACCATCAGCAAAATAGCTGTGTTGAACACATACCGGATCCAGACGATCTGCACCGGTGCATAGGTTTGCGACAGAAGTTTGGCCACCGCGTCCATCAGGGTGAAACAGGCAAAGGCTGCCAGCACGCACAGCATCCCCAATCCATTGCGCGCCGCGGGCGCCGCTATGGTTTGCGCGCCGCCGGCGTGGGGCGGCACTGCGGCGGGCAGGGCCGGGGCGTCAACGCAAGAGGGGGCCAAACTGGCCCCCTCTGATGGCGTATGGTCATGCCTGCTCACAGCAGGGATTTGACCTTTTCGGCAATCGCCTCGGGAGTGATGCCGAAGCGTGCATAAAGTTCCGGCGCAGGGGCGGAGGCGCCAAAGCCCTCCATGCCCACAAAGCCTGCTTTTTGTTCGCGGCCACGCTCGCCCAGCAGGTATTTGTCCCACGGCTGGCGGATTGCAGCCTCGACGGCCACACGCACGGCCCCCGCTGGCAGGATCTTGCGGCGATAGCTTTCGTCCTGCTCGTCAAACAGCTCCATGCAGGGCACAGACACCACACGCGTGCCGATGGCTTGTGCTTGCAACAGATCACGCGCACGCATCGCGATTTCTACCTCGGAACCGGTGGCCATCAGGATGGCTTGGCGTTTGCCTTCGGCTTCCTGAATGACATAGGCCCCGCGCGAAACTTCGTTGCGCGTTGTGTGTTTGGTGCGCAACGTCGGCAGACCCTGACGCGACAACGCCAGCACCGACGGTGTCGATTTGGTGGTAAGCGCGATTTCCCATGCCTCTGCCGTCTCGATCACATCGGCCGGACGGAAGGTATAGGTGTTGGGGGTCGCGCGGCAGATTGCCAGATGCTCCACCGGCTGGTGGGTCGGACCATCCTCGCCAAGCCCGATCGAGTCATGCGTCATCACGTAGATCGCAGGCACTTTCATCAACGCCGACAACCGCATCGCGCCGCGCGCATAATCGGTGAAGCAGAAGAAGGTGCCGCCGTAGGGGCGCACACCACCGTGCAGCCACAGACCGTTCATCGCCGCAGCCATTCCGTGCTCGCGGATGCCGTAGTGGACATAGCGGCCTTTACGGTCTTCGGGGGTGAACACGCCCAGATCAGCCGATTTGGTCAGGTTCGATCCGGTCAGATCAGCCGAGCCGCCGATGGTTTCGGGAACTGCCGGATTGACCGCACCCAACACCATTTCAGATGCTTTGCGGCTGGCCACTTTCGGGGCCGCCTCGGATTGTTCTTTTTTGAATTTACGGATCGCGGCGGAGAGCTTCTTGGACACCTCGCCATCCATGATCCGTGTGAATTCGGCCTTGCGGTTGTCCGACAGGGTGGAGAAACGCTCTTCCCACTCGGCGCGGGCGTCAGCCCCCCGCGTGCCGATGGCTTCCCATGCAGATTTCACGTCCTGCGGGATTTCGAATGCGCCATACTCCCAGCCATAAATCGCTTTGGTGGCCGAGATTTCCTCGTCGCCCAAGGGCGAACCATGCGCGGAATAGGTGTCTTGTTTGGTGGGGGCGCCAAAGCCGATCAGTGTTTTACAATCAATAAACACCGGCATGGTCGATTTTTGCGCCTCGGTCAGGGCGCGGTCGATATCTTCGGGGTCGTGGCCGTCGCAGGCCAGAACCTTCCAGCCGGCGGCTGCAAAACGGGCCTGCTGGTTGGTGATGCACGCTTTGTCCACACGTCCGTCGATCGTGATGTTGTTATTGTCCCACATCACGACGAGGTTTTTCAGCTTTTGCATGCCGGCAAGGCCGATGGCCTCGTGGCTGATACCTTCCATCAGGCAGCCGTCACCGGCAATCACATAGGTTTTGTGATCGACGATCTTTTTGGAAAAGCGTGCGCGCAGGGATTCCTCGGCAATCGCAAAACCGACAGATGTGGCGATCCCCTGACCCAGCGGGCCGGTCGTGGTTTCGACGGCATCCAGCAGGAAGTTTTCGGGGTGGCCTGCAGTCAATGCTCCCGTCTGGCGGAAGTTTTTGATCTGATCGAGGGTTACCTGCTTGTCGCCGCACAGATAGAGCAGCGCATAAACCAGCATGGACCCGTGCCCTGCGGACAAAATGAACCGGTCGCGGTCAAACCATTTTGGCGCGGATGCGTCAAATTTAAGGTGCTTCTGAAACAACACTGTCGCCACATCGGCCATGCCCATCGGCATACCGGGGTGGCCGGAATTCGCTTTTTGCACAGCATCCATCGCCAAAGCGCGGATCGCCGAGGCGAGTTTCCAATGATCTGGGTGTTTTTCGCGAAGCGTGGCGATGTCCATGGGCGGGATCCTCACAAGCAACTGGTGGCGTTAACGTGCGCCTCTGATATCAGGGATCAACTGGATATCAAGCCAAAGTGGCCATTTGCAGGCGAAATTCACCGAAATGGGCCAATTCCCGCAGGTTCTGGCCAAAGGACTGTGAAACCCCTGATCAAACTGATTAAACTGTGTTTTGCAAAGCCTCGGCACGATTCGGCGTGGCGGGGGTGTCAGAATGCGCCTGTGGTCTGGTTCTGTCGCTGCGGGGTATGATCGCGCGATGGAAACAATGCCGCATGGCAGGACGGAGACGAATAGATGAACGACGCGCCAAGCGATTTTACCGAATACGAGCGCAGGCTTGCCTTTGCCCTGACCCGCACAGCCAAGGGTATGGAAACCCTTGTGGAATCGCGAAATGCAGCCCGGACAGAGATCAAGACGCTACAGGCCGAAGTGGACCGCCTGACACAGGAGGCCGCCCGGACGGCGCAGCCCGCCACAGAGCCGGTGCAGACCGAAGAGGCCGCCACAGATCCGGCCACCGGTGCAATCGAGGCGGAGGCTGTGCGCGCCGCGCTTGACGAGGCGAAGGAAAAGATCCGCACGCTGGAGGCAGATCTGGCGCGTGCCACGAGCGATTGCGAGGCTTATGAAGCCGATCTTATGCGGCTGAACGCGGAACATGAAACCGCACTTGATACGCGCGAGAAACGTCTGGGCCAGCGGGCGGTTGCGCTGACGCAGGCCCAAGCCGAGATAGAGCGGCTGCAAGGGGCGATCGCGCAGCTGACGGCGGCCAACCGGTCCCTGATTGACGCGACCGGTGCGCCCGCCTCCCATCAGATCAACGAGGCGCTATTGGCCGAGCTGGAGGCGCTGCGCGCGGCACGCAGCGCCGAGACGGTTGCGATCGACGAGATCCTGAGCGGGATCGAGCCGCTTCTGAGTGCCCATGAAGCCCAGGCGCAAGAGGCGCAGGCCCATGACGGCACCACGGACACACACACCGAGGAGAGCAAACATGGCTGAGGTGACAGTCACCATCGGCGGACGCGGCTTCGAAGTTGCCTGCCAGGATGGCGAGGAAAAATACCTCCACAGTGCGGCGGCAATGCTCGACCGCGAGGCGGGCGTTCTGGTGGAGCAAATCGGCCGGATCCCGGAAGGCAAAATGCTGTTGATGGCAGGGTTGATGCTGGCAGACCGCACCGCGGCAGGCGAGGATCGTGTTCAGCGGCTGCAAACAGAACTGGCGGCGTTGAAGGTGGAGCTGGCTGATGTGCGCGCCAACCCGCCACGGGTCGAGGTGCCGGTGGTGCCGCCGCACCTGTTCGAGGCCTTGGCGGAAATGTCGGCCCAGGCAGAGGCTTTGGCCGACAATGTGGAGGATGCGATCTGATGGCGCGGTGGAAAACCCTGATGAGCGGCGCAGGCGCGCTGGCCGTAGTGTTGTGTTTCGGATCTTTGGCCCGCGCGGATGACACCGCGTCCGGCGCGGAAAAGACCGCGACCATCGCGCCCGTTTTTGCGGCCCCTTTGCCCGAAGGCGTGGCAACGGCGCGGTATACCTGTGCTCGTGGCGCAAGCGTTTCCGCGGCCTATATCAACAGTGTCGAGCCGCAGCTGGCGGTGATTGTCGTAGAAGGCCAACAGGTGGTATTGCAATCGGGTCCGACCGGATCGGGTGCGCGCTATACCGCAGGCGAGACAGGATATATCTGGCACACGAAAGGCACGGGCGCGTTTCTGGCCTGGAACGACGAGGCTGGTATAGAGACGGTCTTGGCCACCGATTGCCAGCAAGATTGATTTTTTCACACGCAGTCCAGATGCAAAAAGGCGCCCCCGAAAGGGCGCCTTTGTCATTCGCAGCGATGCCGTCGGTTATTCGGCAGCCTCTTTCATCTTGAAGCCTTTTTCCAGCTGGTCGGCCGGAGAAATCGGATATTCGCCAGAGAAGCACGCATCGCAATATTGCGGATCTTCATTATCACGGCCATCTGCCGCACCGGCGGCACGATAAAGCCCGTCAAGCGATATGAACCGCAAGCTGTCGACATTGATCCATTGACGCATTTCGTCTTCGGTCATTTTGGCGGCCAGCAGCTTCGAGCGGTCCGGCGTATCGACGCCGTAAAAACACGGCCAGGCCGTGGGCGGGGAGGCGATGCGGAAATGCACCTCCTTCGCGCCTGCATCTAGGATCATGTCCTTGATCTTGCGCGAAGTGGTGCCGCGCACCACGGAATCATCCACCAGGATTACACGTTTGCCCTTGATCAACGCCTTGTTGACGTTCAGCTTCAGACGCACACCCATATTGCGGATCTGCTCGGTCGGTTCGATGAAAGTCCGGCCCATATATTGGTTGCGGGTGATGCCGAGCGCGAATGGGATACCCGATTCCTGACTGAACCCGATTGCGGCCGGCGTGCCTGAATCGGGCACAGGGCATACAAGATCGGCCTCCACAGGTGCTTCACGGGCCAGTTCCACACCGATCTGGCGGCGGGTTTCATAGACCGAACGGCCGCCATACTGGCTGTCGGGACGCGAGAAATACACATGCTCGAAGATGCAAAACCGTGATTTGGCCGGCGGGAAGGGGCGCGAGGATTTGATGATACCGTTCTCTATCACCACCATTTCGCCCGGATCGATTTCACGCACGAAGTCGGCACCGATGATATCAAGTCCGCATGTCTCCGAACTCAGCGCATAGCCGTTGTCGCCGATCCGCCCCAGCACAAGCGGACGCACACCCAGCGGATCACGCACGCCGATCAGTTTGGTGCGGGTCATGGCCACGACCGAAAACGCACCTTCGACGCGGCGCAGCGCATCCGCAATCCGGTCGGCATGTTTTTTCTGGATCGAGCGCGCCATCAGATGGATGATGCATTCGCTGTCGGAGGAGGACTGGAAAATCGCCCCCATTTCGATCAGCTCACGGCGCAGCTGGTTGGCATTGGTCAGATTGCCGTTATGGGCGATCGCGCAGCCGCCCATCGAGAATTCGCCGAAGAAAGGCTGCACATCGCGGATTGCTGCACCCTTCTTGCCCGCAGTGGAATAGCGCACATGACCCAGCGCCACAGAGCCGGGCAGTGTATCCATCAGGGAGGTCTTGGTGAAATTGTCGCGGACATAGCCGAAACGGTGGGCCGAGTTGAAGCCGTCGTCTGGATGATGGGCGACAATCCCACCGGCTTCTTGGCCGCGGTGCTGGAGGGCATGCATGCCGAGCGCGACGAAGTTCGCTGCATCTTTTACGCCGACAACGCCGAAAACGCCGCATTCTTCCTTGAGCTTATCATCATCAAACGGGTTGGACAGGAAACGGCGGGGCTGATCGTTCATGTGGGAGTGGCTCCGATTCCGAGAGGGGAGTGACGCCGCACACATACTGCGAAACGGGAGGGCTGTTAACCCCTCCCGTTCCAGAAAGCTTTATCAGACTGTCATGATTGCGTGTGGTGCATAGCGGCCTGTCACGCTTTTTACGTGCCAGACCACCGGTGTGCGCACACCCCGTTATTGCGGATCGGCGCTGGGGCTGACAGGGCAGGTGGAAACCAGCTGCTCGTAGCGTTGCACGATCCAGCCCGGCGCATCCTCGGGCATGCTCTCATCCATCGACCCCGACAGGCGCGAGAACACCTTGGCCGAACGCGAGTCATCGATCACCTGCATTGTCTCGTTGGCCATGACGCGATCATAGACCACAAAGGCCACAGCCACGAGCACCACACCGCGCAAAACACCGAACAGGAAACCAAGCCCCTGATCGATCCCACCCAATGCCGAGCGCTGGACCGCTGATGCAAAAAGCGGTGTGATGAAAGAAAAGACAATCAGTGCAAGGGCGAACACGGCTGCAAACCCGCCGATGGTCGCCAGCTCGCAGCTGTCTGACAAAAACCGGTCCAGCCCCGGTATTTGCGCAATGAGTGGCCGCGCCGCTGCGGCAAATAGATATGCCATGATCGCAGCGGCAACCCAGCCGATAATCGCAAGGCCTTCGCGTACGAAGCCCCGGCTATAGGCCAAAATAGCCGATAGAATAACGATGACAGCCACGATGGCGTCGACGATGGTAAACCCGTCCATGCGTTTCCCAGTATCCCTAGTCACAGCCCGCGCGTCATCCGGCGCCGAACATATCCCCGACAAATGTGACAAGATCCGGCAGTTTTTTCAGCTCGATCCCGTCACCCCCTTCGGTTTTCGTACCCGAAGGAGCAATGGCCTGTGAGAAACCAAGTTTTGCCGCTTCTTTCAACCTGTTTTCCGCCTGACCTACCGGACGGAGTGCCGCAGACAGGCTGATTTCACCGAAAATCACCATCTCGGCGGGCAGGGCCACGTCTTCGCGCGCACTCAGCAGGGCCGCCGCCGCGGCCAGATCGGCGGCAGGTTCCAGCACTCGCATGCCACCGGCCACGTTAAGAAAGACATCAAGCCCGGTGAACGGAATACCACAGCGGCTTTCCAGCACGGCAAGAATGGTGGAAATCCGACCCGAGTCGAGCCCCACCACGGTGCGCCGCGGACTTGCCAGCGACGACGGCGCCACAAGCGCCTGAATCTCGGTCAGAACGGGTCGCGTGCCTTCTATACCGGCAAAAACCGCAGATCCCGGAGCGGCCTGACCCCGTTCGGATAAAAACAGGGCGGAGGGGTTCGATACCTCGGCCAGCCCCGCGCCGGTCATCTCGAACACCCCGATTTCAGCCGCCGGACCAAAGCGGTTTTTGACCGCGCGAAGAATGCGGAACTGGTGGCCCCGCTCGCCTTCGAAATACAGCACCGTATCGACCATGTGCTCGACCACGCGCGGGCCTGCGATCTGTCCCTCTTTGGTCACATGTCCGACCAAAATTACCGAACATCCCCGTCGCTTGGCAAATGTCACAAGTTCGTGGCAGGCCGCGCGCACCTGTGACACCGAGCCCGGTGCCGATTCGACGTGATCGGCCCACATGGTCTGGATCGAGTCGATGACCACCAGATCGGGGGCCTCTGCCTCCATCGTGGTGATGATGTCGCGCAGATTTGTTTCAGCCCCCAGTTGGACAGGGGCATGTTGCAATCCCAGCCGCTGGGCGCGCATGCGCACCTGTGCAGAGGCTTCCTCACCAGAGATATAAAGCGTCTTTAATCCCTTCATCGCGAAATGGGCCACGGCTTGCAGCAACAGGGTGGATTTCCCGATACCGGGATCACCGCCAACCAGAATCGCCGATCCTGCCACCAGTCCGCCGCCCAGAACGCGGTCGAACTCTGCCATGCCGCACAAGGTGCGCGGCGGCGGGGCCTCGTTCTCCGACAGGCTGCTCAACCCGACGAGGCGGCCCTTGCTGGCACCAAGGGATTTGCCCTTTGGTCCGGCAGACAGCGGAGCCTCTTCCACGAGCGTGTTCCACTCGCCACAGCTATCGCAGCGCCCGTTCCATTTCTTGTGAACCGCGCCGCATTTTGTACAGGTGAAGGAGATCGTGTTTTTTGCCATTCCAGAGCTTTGCCAGAACGAGGGGTGAACATCAAGCACCCAAATAAGGCCGTCTCTGTCTGCGCGTGCCGGTATCGGGGTGGGTTCACAGGCGGGGCGGGCGCCGCTTTTGGTGCCGTGTCAGGCTGGAGAGCGCAAAAGACACAAGCACGCAGCCCGTGAACAGATACAGCCCCCATGCCGTTTCCAGCCGTCCCACAGCCAGCCCTTTCGCCAGCACGATATAGATGGCGATCAGAAACACATCCGCCATCGCAAGCCGGCCCAAGAAATGCAGCGCAGGCAATACGCGGGCCGGTGCCTTGCCGAAATGCACAAGCGCAAGCGTGATCACCTTCACATATGGCGCGACCACAGCCAGCAGCGCCACAACCACCGCCAATAGACGATCGGTGTGCCAAAGGGTTTGCACCCCCGAGCGGATGGAGACATCGGTCAGGCTCCAGAACGGCAGCAGGCCTGTGCGCATCAAGGGCGCACACCAACTGACTGGCAGCAATACAAGCAGGCAGAGATTTGCAAATTTGTAAACGTGCAGCCGCATGACCATTCCAGAAACCCGCAGATTGAAAACACGCGCCGCCGTTTCGCGCAAATAGCCGCGCGCGGCCGGGCGGCTGGCGTGACTGACAGCCCCGAGAGGAAACAGGCAGGGCGAGACGCCGCTGCCCGCCCGCGCCCTTACACCAGTGTTTCGGTATAGATCCGGTTATAGCGCCGGCTGAGCGATGTCAGCACCTCGTAGCCGATCGTCCCGATCAGGTCCGCCAGATGATCCACTGATTGCTGCGGGCCGATCAGGTCCAGCTCCTCGGGGGTGCCGTCAAGATCGGTGATATCGACGGTGACCAGATCCATCGAGACACGCCCGACCAAGGGGCAGGGCGTTTGACCGGCCCAAAGGGTGGCTTTGTTCGACAGATGCCGGCTGATCCCGTCGGCATAGCCGCCCGACACGGTCGCAATGCGCGAGGGCCGGTTGGCCGTCCATGTGTTGCCGTAGCCCACCGTTTCCCCCGGTGCCACGTCGCGGATTTGCAAAACCGGCAAGGACAGCCGCACGACAGGATCGGCATCTGCGAAGGGCAGGCCACCATAAAGACCGATGCCGGGGCGTGTCAGATCGAAATGATAGTCCGGTCCGGCCAGAATGCCGCCCGTGGCCGCAAGCGACCGGCGCAGCCCCAGACCGTCCGTCATGCGTTTGAATTCTGCCAGCTGGCGTTCGTTCATGCCGGTTTCCAATTCGTCCGAGCAGGCCAGATGGCTCATGACAAGCGCAGGCCCCTTTGCCACAAGCGCGGGTTTGAGCGATTGCCATTCCGTATCCTCAAGGCCCAGCCTGTTCATCCCGGTGTCGAGTTGCACCGCGAAAGGGGCATGGGGCAGGGTTTGCATGTGCCGTGTGACCTGCTCGGGGGCATTGAGCACCGCCGTCAGGTCCAGATCGTCCAGCATGTCGGTGTCGCCAGGCATATGACCTGACAGAACGAAAATCTCCGGTCCTTCGCCCACGGCCTGGCGCAGGCTTGCGCCCTCGTCGGCAAGTGCCACGAAAAACGTGCGCACGCCCGCGCGCTGCAACCGGCGTGCCACGCGGCCTGCGCCCGTGCCATAGGCATCGGCCTTGACCACGGCGGCGGTTTGCGTGGTTGGTGCCGATTGCGCATCAAGCGCGCTCCAGTTTGCGGCGATTGCGTCAATATCGATACGGAGGGATGCACTGGCCATGAGGGGTCTTCTTTGTCCTTCGCGGGGCTGCGTCAAAAGCGATCCGGCCGGCAGCCTGCGCGCAACCGGTCGGGGTGCCGGACGCATAATGGAATCTATGCGCCGCCAGTTCCTACAACCGGGTCAGCACTTCGTCGAGCAGGATTTCGGCCAGCCGCGTCAGCTGGCGCTTGGCATCATGGATCACCATGTAGGGCGGCACCTCGATCATCTCGTCGAGATCCAGACACACCAGCCCGTCGCCGATCCGCGTGGTGCCGGTGAGCATATCGGCCACTTCACGGGTCTGGGGCGCAATCGCATCACTACCACATATCATCGACAGCGCGATCAACAGCGAGGAGCTGTTGGTGACAATTTCCGGCGCGGAAACACCATTGCGCAGAAAGGTCTGTTCCAGAGATTGCCGGATGGGCGAGCCGCTTTCCTGCACGACAAACTCGAAATCGCGCAAGTCACGTAACGTTATTTTTTGCCCCGCCAGCGGATGATCGTGGCGCACAACCAGCGAGATCTGCTCGGTGCGGCCGGGATAGACGTAGAAGTCGCGCACTTCCTGATGGGCGTCGATACGGGCGATCACGAAATCGAAGCGCCCTTCTTCAAGCCCGCGAACAAGCGTGGCGGAGGGAGCCACCAGAACGGTGGGGCGGATGTCCGCAGAGCGGGCGCGCAGCTGCTGCAACGCGGGCACCAGAACGGCGCTGGCAGGCCCTGTGACAGAGCCTACGCGGACCTCGCCTGCGGTGCCGGCCATCAGGTGTTTTACTTCTTTATCAAGGCTTTCCATCTCGGCGAGGATCACGCGGGCGTGACGCAAAATGATCGCGCCCAACGCGGTTTCCACCATCCCGCGGGGGTGGCGTTCGAAAAGGGGGGCGCCTGCGTCTTTCTCCATCTCCGTCAGGATCCGCGAGGCGGCGGGTTGCGAGATCCCCACCACATCTGCGGCCAGTTGCAGCTTGCCCGATGCGGCAATCGCCTGAATCAGTTGCAGGTGGGCCGGCTTCATTCGCCGCGTAAGGTTCAGCGCCATCAGTCCGCTCCTGTTGCAAAAATCAACCACCCATATCAGTTGTGGTATGTGTTTTGTCGTATTTCAGATTTGATTGGTATGATGCAAGGCGTTACCGCGTTAACCAGAGCTTTTTGCTCACTATAACCGGGGAGCGCGGGAAGAGGAGCCGCAAACCCTGCAGAGGGAGGTACATATGACTTTGAAATCCATCCTGGTCGCCACAGCGCTGGTGTCCACAATGGCTGGGGCCGCAATGGCTCAAGGCACGATCGGCATCGCGATGCCGACCAAATCCTCGGCACGCTGGATTGCCGATGGTGAGAACATTCAAAAACAGTTGCAAGAGGCCGGCTACGACACGATCTTGCAATATGCCGAAGACGATATCCCCAACCAGGTCGCCCAGATCGAAAACATGATCACCAACGGCGTTGATGTTCTGGTGATCGGCGCGATCGACGGCACAACGCTTTCGAACGCTCTGGAAAACGCGTATTACGCGGACATCGACGTGATCGCCTATGACCGTCTTATCCGCGACAGCGAATACGTCAGCTACTACGCCACTTTCGACAACTTCAAGGTCGGCGTGCAGCAGGCCACTACCTTGGTCGACGGCCTCAAGGAACGCTTCCCCGACAAAGAGACATGGAATGTCGAACTGTTCGGCGGTAGCCCCGACGATAACAACGCCTACTTCTTCTATAACGGCGCAATGTCGATTTTGCAGCCGCTGATCGACGAGGGCAAAGTCAAAATCGTATCCGGCCAGATGGGTATGGATCAGGTTGGTACGCTGCGCTGGGATCCGGCGACGGCACAGGCACGTATGGATAATATCCTGTCGGCCTATTACACCAACAACGAAGTGCAGGGCGTCTTGTCCCCCTATGACGGTTTGTCGATCGGGATCCTGTCCTCGCTCAAAGGCGTGGGCTATGGGTCGGGCAACTTGCCGATGCCGATCGTGACGGGTCAGGATGCCGAAATCCAATCTGTCAAAGCGATCGAATCTGGTGAGCAATACTCCACCATCTTCAAAGATACGCGCGAGCTGGCCCGTGTGACCATTGGCATGGTGGAAGCCCTGCTCAATGACAGCGAGCCGGAAATCAACGACACCACCACCTATGATAACGGCGTAAAAGTTGTGCCGTCCTATCTGCTAGAGCCTGTTCCGGTAACCAAAGCAAACTGGGAAGAGGTTCTGATCGGCGGTGGATATTACACCGAAGATCAAATCAAGTAACCCCCGCATCCGGTTCTGGCGGGTGGCGTCATGCCACCTGCCAGCCTTTTTCGGCCCCTTGGCCCCCGGACCGTATCGCGGTCCGCGGGGTGGGGTGTGCCCGATCCCACCCCATAATACGCGGAGAAAGCAGCCATGCAGCCATCCCTGCTGGAAATGCGGTCCATTACCAAAACTTTTCCGGGTGTTAAGGCGCTCGATAACGTAACGCTGAAGGTCGCCGAGGGCGAAATTCACGCGATTTGCGGTGAAAACGGTGCCGGTAAATCGACCCTTATGAAAGTGCTGAGCGGCGTGTATCCCGCTGGCAGCTATGACGGCGAGATCCATTACGACGGCGCACTGGCGCAGTTCAAGAATATCTCCGACAGTGAATCCAAAGGCATCATCATCATTCACCAGGAGCTGGCGCTGGTCCCGCTGTTGTCGATCGCCGAGAACCTGTTTTTGGGTAACGAGCGTGCGCATGGCGGTGTGATCAACTGGCCGCAAACCTATCGCAGCACGGAAGAACTGCTCAAGAAAGTCGGGCTGCGCGATGCACCGACGACGCCGGTCGAAAAGCTTGGCGTTGGCAAACAGCAGCTGGTGGAAATTGCAAAGGCGCTGGCCAAGGACGTTCGGCTTTTGATTCTTGATGAGCCGACCGCCGCCCTTTCGGAATCCGACAGTCAGGCCTTGCTGGATCTGATGTTGGAACTGAAAGCGCAAGGCGTGACGCAGATCATCATCTCTCATAAGCTAAACGAGGTGCGGCGCGTGGCCGATACGGTCACCGTAATTCGTGATGGCCAGACGGTCAGCAGTTTCGGCACCCAAGACGGCATCACCGAAGACCGCATTGTGCGCGATATGGTGGGCCGCTCGCTGGAAAACCGCTATCCCGCCCGTGAGCGTCGTGCAGGCGACATGCTCCTCGAGGTCGATAACTGGTCGGTGTTCCACGAAGAGCATCGCGACCGTCAGGTGATCAAGAACGTGGCCTTCAATGTGCGCGCAGGCGAGGTTGTGGGCATTGCGGGATTGATGGGCGCCGGACGCACCGAGCTTGCGATGTCTATCTTCGGCAAAAGCTGGGGCCATAACATCACCGGCAATGTGAAGATGCATGGCAAATCCGTCGATACGTCCAACGTATCGCGTGCGATCGCGGCAGGGCTGGCCTATGTGACCGAGGATCGCAAGGAGCTGGGCCTGATCCTGGACGAGACGATCTTGAAAAACGTGACACTTTCCAATCTTGACGAGGTGTCGCGCACAGGCGTGATCGACGAGAATGCCGAGCGCACGGTCGCGGACCGTTATCGAAATGACCTGAATATCCGCACACCCGATGTGTTCCAGAAAGTGGGCAATCTGTCTGGCGGTAACCAGCAGAAAGTCGTTTTGTCGAAATGGCTTTTTGCTGCACCCGAAGTCCTGATCTTGGATGAACCGACGCGCGGCATCGATGTGGGCGCGAAATTCGAAATTTATACAATAATCAACGAGCTGTCGGCGGCTGGCAAAGGCGTTGTGGTGATTTCATCGGAATTGCCCGAACTGATCGGCCTATCGGACCGCATCTATGTGATGAACGAGGGCGCTTTCGTAGGCGAACTTGATGCATCCGACGCCAGCCAAGAGCGCATCATGTCGCTCATCGTGACGGAATAAGGGGAGAAGCCAATGTCGATGGCCCAACAAGAAAATCATGGCGTAGAGCCGAAAGGCATTCGCGCCTATCTGACAGCGCACCTGCGTGAATACGGGCTGCTTTTTGCCCTGATCGCGATCATGGTGTTCTTCCAGATCGTAACGGGTGGCACGCTTTTGCGTCCCGTCAACCTCAACAACCTGATCTTGCAAAACAGCTATATCATTATCATGGCGCTTGGCATGCTGATCGTGATTGTCTCTGGCAATATCGATCTGTCGGTCGGCTCGGTCATGGGGTTCATCGGGGCGCTGGCCGCCGTGATGGTGGTTGAAATGGACTTTTCCATGACCATGACCATCGCCGTTTGTGTGGTTGTGGGCGGTGTTATCGGCGCGGCGCAAGGCTACTGGGTGGCCTATTGGAAGATCCCGTCGTTCATCGTGACGCTGGCCGGGATGCTGGTCTTCCGCGGGCTGAGCCTTTGGTTGCTTGATGGACAATCGGTTGGTCCGTTCCCGCGCGAATTCCAGCAGATCTCCACCGGTTTTGTGGATGATTTCCTGCCGGGTGGGCCGGTGATCGCCGAAATGCTTGGCGCACGGTTCTTCAATATGCTGGCGTTTGTGGCCGGTATCGTGGCGGCACTTTACGTGGTGTGGTCAGGACTGCGCGCGCGCGCGCGCCACAAAGCCTACGGGATCGAAGACGAACCGATGGGCTTTTTCATTGCCCGTATCGGGATCATCGCCTTGGCGCTGCTGTTCATCATGTACAAACTCGCCACCTATCGCGGGCTTCCCAATGTGATGATCACCATGGCCGTTCTGACCATCATCTACGCATTCATCACTGAAAAGACGACACTGGGCCGGCGTGTCTATGCGCTTGGTGGCAACGAGAAAGCATCGAAGCTTTCGGGCATCAAGACAGAGCGTCTGACATTCTTCGCCTTCGTCAATATGGGTGTTCTGGCAGCGATCGCGGGCCTTGTGTTCGCCGCGCGTCTGAACACGGCGACCCCCAAGGCCGGTTTCGCGCTGGAGCTGGATGTGATCGCGGCTGTGTTCATCGGCGGTGCGTCCATGTCGGGCGGTGTCGGCAAGATCGTGGGCGCGGTCACGGGCGCATTCCTGATGGGGGTTCTCAACAACGGGATGAGCCTTCTGGGGATCGGGATCGATTACCAGCAGATGATCAAGGGGCTGGTCCTACTGGCCGCTGTTATTTTCGACGTCTACAACAAACAGAAAGGCTGAGCAGATGGTATTCAAAGCTGCAAAATGGCCCCGCAGATTACGTTCTCAGGAATGGTACGAAGGCTCGGGCCGCGATACGATCTATCATCGCGGCTGGTTAAAGAACCAGGGCTATCCCCATGATATGTTTGACGGACGTCCGATTATCGGTATCCTTAATACATGGTCCGATCTGACGCCGTGCAACGGACATCTGCGTGAACTGGCGGAAAAGGTTCGCACCGGTATCCTCGAGGCTGGCGGCTTTCCGGTCGAAGTGCCGGTGTTCTCGGCCTCGGAAAACACGTTCCGCCCGACGGCGATGATGTACCGCAATCTGGCGGCCCTCGCGACCGAAGAGGCGATCCGCGGACAGCCGATGGACGGGTGCGTGTTGCTGGTGGGCTGCGATAAAACCACACCATCGTTGATGATGGCTGCAGCCTCCGTGGATCTGCCGTCGATCGTGGTGACCGGTGGGCCGATGCTGAACGGCTATTTCCGTGGCGAACGGGTCGGATCGGGCACCCATCTTTGGAAATTCTCCGAGGCCGTAAAGGCGGGCGAGATGACCCAGGAGGAGTTCCTTGAGGCCGAGCAGAGCATGTCGCGCTCTTCGGGCACGTGCAACACCATGGGCACCGCCTCGACCATGGCCTCCATGGCGGAATCGCTGGGTATGAGCCTGTCGGGCAATGCGGCCATTCCGGCCGTTGACAGCCGCCGCCGTGTGATGGCGCAGCTTTCGGGCCGGCGCATCGTCGATATGGTCAAGGATGATCTGAAACCATCCGATGTGATGACCAAACAGGCCTTTGAAAATGCAATCCGCACCAACGCGGCCATCGGTGGCTCGACCAATGCGGTCATCCACCTGCTGGCAATGGCGGGCCGTGTCGGCGTCGATCTGACGCTGGATGATTGGGATCGCTGTGGTCGTGATGTGCCAACGATCGTCAACCTGATGCCATCGGGTAAGTATCTGATGGAAGAATTCTATTATGCCGGTGGGTTACCGGTTGTTCTTAAACGTCTGGGTGAAGCAGGGCAGCTGCATAAAGATGCGTTGACTGTGTCCGGTGGTCCGATCTGGGACGAGGTCAAGGACGTGACCAACCACAACGAAGACGTCATTCTGCCGGTCGAAAAAGCCTTGACCCAGTCGGGCGGTATCGTGGTGTTACGCGGAAATCTGGCCCCGAAAGGGGCTGTATTGAAACCCTCTGCGGCGTCAGAGCATCTGATGCAGCACCGCGGGCGTGCCGTCGTGTTCGAGGATATCGATGACTACAAGGCCAAGATCAACGACGAGGATCTGGACATCGACGAAACCTGCATCATGGTTTTGAAAAACTGTGGTCCGAAAGGCTATCCGGGCATGGCAGAGGTCGGCAATATGGGCCTTCCGCCGAAAGTGCTGCGCAAGGGGATCACGGATATGATCCGTATTTCCGACGCGCGCATGTCGGGCACAGCTTATGGCACGGTTATTTTGCACACCTCGCCTGAGGCCGCCGCAGGGGGGCCGCTGGCCGTCGTGCAAAACGGCGATATGATCGAAGTCGATGTGGCCACCCGCAAGGTGCATCTGGATATTTCGCAGGCTGATCTGGACGCACGCCTTGCGGCATGGACCCCCAAACACGAACTGGGTGAAAGCGGCTATTTGTGGCTGCACCAGAACCATGTCGAGGGGGCAGATACCGGCGCGGATCTCGGGTTTTTGAAAGGCTGCCGCGGTTCGGCCGTCGGGAAGGACAGCCACTAATGGATATCGCGCTTGTCGGGATCGGAAAGATCGCCCGCGACCAGCACGTGCCCGCCATTCGTGAGAGTGCGGACTGGCGGCTGGCGGCCACGGTGTCGCGCAGCGGCACAGTCGATGGTGTTCCAGCCTATGACGATATGCAGGAAATGCTTGGCGATAACCCGGGTATCCGTGTCGTGTCGCTGTGCATGCCGCCTGTGCCGAGGTTTGCCTATGCGCGTCAGGCGCTTCTGGCGGGCCGGCATGTGATGTTGGAAAAACCGCCCGGTGCCGGTTTGGCGGAATGCTATGCTCTGGCAGATATTGCCCGTGCCCAAGGGCTTTCGCTTTATGCCACATGGCATTCGCGCCGCGCGGATATGGTGCCTGCGGCCAAGGCGTGGCTGGCGGACAAAACCCTGCGTCGTTTGCAGATCACATGGAAAGAGGATGTGCGCCGTTGGCATCCCGGTCAGGACTGGATCTGGCAGGCCGGTGGTATGGGGGTGTTCGATCCCGGTATAAACGCGCTGTCGATCCTGTCGGAAATCCTGCCCGAACCGGTTCATGTGCAAACCGCCACGCTCGAGGTGCCTGAGAATTGCCAGACCCCGATTGCCGCTCGCATGGGCTTTTGGCATCCCACGGCCGAGGTCGGGGCAGAGTTCGATTTCCGTCAGGAAGGCGAGCAGATCTGGCAGATCGAGGCCGAAACAGACGAAGGCCGCATGTGTCTGTCCGATGGCGGTGCACGCCTTGCCATCGACGGTGTGCCAGGGGGGGATGCCGCACCGTTGGGGGGCGAGTATCCGCGGCTTTATGATGATATGGCGCGGCTTGTGAGTGCAGGCGGCTGCGATATGGATCTGGCACCGCTGCGCCATGTCGCGGACGCTTTCATGCTGGGCGAGCGGATCATCGTGGAGGCGTTTCATGACTGAGCAAGACACCATCACCGACTTCGGCACCACCCCCGACGGGCAATCCGTCAAACGTGTGCGCATAGAAGGCGGCGGTCTGAGTGCGCATGTGATCACGTGGGGGGCAAGCCTTCAGGATTTGCGTCTTGAGGGGCACGACGGTGGTCTTGTGCTGGGGGCCGATACGTTCGAGCCCTATCTTGGCACGCTGCGCTTTTGCGGGGCGGTCGTGGGGCCGGTGGCAAACCGGATTGCCAAGGGGCGCGCGCCGCTTAACGGGCGTGTGCTGGAGCTGGCCACGAACGAGGGCGACACCACCTTGCATGGCGGGCCGCAGGCGATTGGCCAGCAAAACTGGGCACTGGCTGATCATGGCACCGATTATGCGGTCATGCGGCTGGATATTGCGGATGGTATGAACGGGTTCGCAGGCCCGATCTCGCTGAATGTGCGTTACGCGATAGAGGAGGGCGCATTGGTCATCGCCATCACCGGCCAGTCCACCCGGCCCGTGCTGCTGAACCCCGCCCATCACGGCTACTGGAGTTTGGGTGCCCGCGACCTTTCGCAATGCAGGCTTGCTATCAACGCGGATCGCTACCTGCCGGTAGATGATAAAAAAATCCCCTTGGGCGCGCCTGCGCCTGTGGCCGGTAGCGTCTTCGATTATCGTACGGCTGCGGACATCGCGGATGTGGATCATAACTTCTGCCTGAATGCGCCTGACGAGCAGACCCCATGGGCCTGCCAGCTGGAAAGTGACCGGCTTCGGATGCAGCTGTTCACCGATGCACCGGGGTTGCAGGTGTATAACGGGGCGCATTTGCCCGACCCATTCGGGCCGCGCCGCGGCCTTGCGCTGGAGCCGCAATTCTGGCCCGACGCACCCAATCAAGCAGGCTACCCGCCTATTGTCACAACTGCCGAGGCGCCGTTTTCACAAACGAGCCGCTTCACCTTTTCTCGACTGGATATATGATGACTCAAGCACTGACAGGTATTTTCCCCGTAGCACCGACGCCCTTCCATGACGATGGCGCCCTCGATTGCGAGGGGATGAAACGCGTACTCGACTGTATGATCGATCAAGGCGTCGACGGGATCTGTATTCTGGCCAACTATTCCGAGCAGTTCCTGATTTCCGATGCCGAGCGCGAAACACTGACGCGTCTGTGTATCGAACATGTTGCTGGACGTGTGCCGGTGATCGTGACCATCAGCCATTTCGCCACCGAGATTGTGGTGGAACGGGCGAAGCTTGCCGAAAGCTGTGGCGCGGCTATGGTTATGATGATGCCCCCTTATCATGGGGTTGGTCTTGTTCCGGCGCCCAAGGGGATTTTCGAGCATTTCGCCGCTGTGTCTGATGCGATCTCGATCCCGATCATGATTCAGGATGCGCCGTTGTCAGGCGTATCACTGCCGGTTCCGCTGCTGGTGGATATGGCGCAAAAGCTTGAACAGGTCAGCTATTTCAAGATCGAAGTACCCTATGCGGCCGATAAACTCGCCGCCCTGATCGAGGCAGGTGGCAAACATATCGTCGGCCCGTTCGACGGCGAGGAAGCGGTCACTTTGCTGGCCGATCTGGATGCCGGGGCGACAGGTACGATGACATCCGCACTCCAGCCGGAACTAATACGACAAATCGTGGTTGATTATCGGGATGGGCGCAGCGATGCTGCTCTTGCACAATGGCAGCGCTGTCTGCCACTAATCAACCACGAAAACCGCCAATGCGGTTTGCGCGCGGCCAAAACCGTGATGATGGAGGGGGGCGTGATCGGGTCCGATCGTGTACGCCATCCCCTCACGGCGATGAGCCCGCGCACCAAAGACCGACTGATCCAGATGGCGCGGGATCTTGATGTGATCGCGCTACGCTGGGGCAAATGAAAGGACTAGGAATGACTTTTACACCGCACGGAAAGCACTTGATTGATGGGGCTTGGGTCGATGGATCGGCCAGCTTTACATCGGCAGAGGGCTTCACCATCGGTTCCGCTACCGCAGCCGATGTGGATCGCGCAGCCAAAGCGGCCGAGGCATCCTTTGCCGCCTACAGCGCGACCACCCGTGGCCAGCGCGCGGACTTCCTGCGCGCAATCGCCGACGAGATCGAATCGCGTGGCGAGACGATCACCGAGGTGGGCACCCGGGAATCCTCGCTCCCCGAGGGTCGCCTGAATGGCGAGCGGGGCCGTACGACCGGTCAGCTGCGCATGTTTGCCGATCACATCGAGGCAGGGGATTACCTTGATCGCCGCTTTGACAGTGCCTTGCCCGACCGCCAGCCCGCGCCGCGCCCTGATATGCGCATGATCCAGCGCCCGATCGGCCCGGTTGCCGTCTTTGGTGCGTCGAACTTCCCGTTGGCTTTCTCCACCGCCGGTGGGGATACGGCCGCAGCCCTTGCCGCTGGCTGTCCCGTGATCGTCAAGGGCCACCCCGCCCATCCGGGCACAGGCGAGATCGTGGCAGAGGCGATTTTGGCGGCGCAATCGCGTTGCAACATGCCCTCCGGTACGTTCCAGATCCTGCAAGGCGAGACGCATGAATTCGGCGGCGCGCTGGTGCAGCATCCGCTGATCAAGGCTGTCGGCTTCACAGGGTCGCTCGGGGCAGGTCGCGCGCTGTACGATCTGTGTGCAAAACGTCCAGAACCGATCCCGTTCTTCGGCGAGCTGGGGTCGATCAACCCGGTATTCGTGATGCCAGAGGCGCTCAAGGCGCGCGGCGAGGAACTGGGCAAAGGCTGGGCCGGATCGCTGACGATGGGCGCAGGCCAGTTCTGCACCAATCCGGGCGTGGTGCTTGTGCAGGCAGGTGATGCGGCTGACGCGTTTACCGAAGCGGCACGCGCGACGCTGTCGGACACCGGCCCGCAGGTCATGCTGACCGATGGCATTGCCGATGCCTATCGCAAAGGCGCCGAGAAACTCGCCGGTTTGGGCGGGGTTCAGGCTGTACTGAAAACCAGCTGTGCGGATCGTCAGGCAACCCCGTTCCTGTTCCGTGTCACCGCCGAGGAGTTTTTGGCGGATGAAGAGCTGTCCGAGGAAGTCTTTGGCCCGCTGGGTGTCATCATCACCTGTAAAGACGCACAGCAAATGCTGGACGTTGCCGCACGTTTTGAAGGGCAGCTGACAGCAACCCTTCAGATGGATGACGCCGACACCGAAACCGCACGTCCTTTCGTTCCGGTGCTGGAGCGCAAAGCGGGCCGTATTCTGGTCAACGGTTTCCCCACAGGTGTGGAAGTTGCCGATACGATGGTTCACGGGGGGCCTTATCCTGCCTCCACCAATTTCGGGGCAACCTCGGTGGGCACCATGTCGATCCGTCGTTTCCTGCGTCCGGTCTGCTATCAGAACCTGCCGCAGGCGCTGCTGCCTGACGATCTGCAGGGTGCATGATGCGTAACTGGATTGCTGTTGATTGGGGCACATCGTCCCTGAGGGCATGGCATATGTCGCCAGCCGATGTGGTTCTGGATCAACGGCGGTCCGATCAAGGAATGGGCGGGCTTGCACCGGACGCGTTCGAGCCCGCCTTGCTCACCCTTGTGGCCGACTGGCTGGAGGGACGAGATACAACGGATGTCGTGATTTGCGGTATGGCCGGGGCACGTCAAGGCTGGCAGGAGGCCCCGTATCAAGCGGTGCCTTGCGCCCCTGTTGGGCCATCTGTGGCTGTAAAAACCCGCGATCCGCGCCTGAACGTGCATCTTCTTGCCGGGCTTTGCCAGAATGAGCCTGCCGACGTCATGCGCGGCGAGGAAACCCAGATCGCCGGTTATATGGCGCAAAACCCCACCGTATCGGGTGTGCTTTGCTTGCCCGGCACCCATAGTAAGTGGGCGCGTATCACGGGCGGCAAGGTCACCGGATTTACCACCGCGATGACGGGCGAGGTATTTTCGCTTTTGTCGAAAAAGTCCGTCTTGCGGTTCAATACGGCTGATGGGTGGGATGATGATGCGTTTGCCCGCGCAGTGCGCGAGGGCGCGCAACGCGCTGACGCGCTTCTGACCACGCTTTTCTCTCTGCGTGCGGGCGGGTTGTTGGCTGATGTGCCTGCGGGCGCATCGCGCGCGCGTCTGTCGGGCCTATTGATCGGGGCCGAATGTGCATCCTGTCTGCGCCCGGGCGACGCACCCGTCATCATCGGTGATGAAAAGCTGGGCGCGCTTTATCACAGCGCCTTCAATGCCATGGGAATAAGCAGCGCTCTTGCGGACGGGGACGGGCTGACACGGGCCGGATTATGTGCGGCCCATCGCGTGATCGCATCGCGCACAGGCGTTGATAGCACGGGCGTTGATAAGTGAATATGCGCAAGAATTGAACTGGAGTATTTGACATGAGCCGGAATATCGTTGCCATCCTGCGCGGGATTACCCCGCCAGAGGCGCTCGAGATCACCGATGCGCTGATCGAGGCAGGCATCACCCGCATCGAAGTGCCGCTGAATTCGCCCGATGCTTTGACCTCTATCGCACAAATGGTCGATCATGCGGGGGACCGCGCGCTGCTTGGGGCCGGTACGGTGCTGACCACCCGCGATGTGGCGGATGTGGCCGATACGGGCGCCAAGCTTATCGTGTCGCCCGATACCAACCCCGAGGTGATCAAGGCGACCAAAGCGGCGGGCCTGACCTCGCTGCCCGGGTGTTTCACCCCGTCAGAGGCTTTTGCTGCCCTGCGGGCCGGGGCCGATGGGCTGAAGCTGTTTCCCGGCGATCTGATCGGTCCCAAAGGGCTGCGCGCGATGGCCGTGGTGATCCCCAAAGGCACCGAAATCTGGGCCGTAGGCGGTGCGGGCGCCGATAATCTGTCCGAATGGGTGGCTGCGGGGGCCTCGGGCGTCGGTGTGGGCGGTGCGCTTTACCGTCCCGGCGATGATGCGGCAACCATCGGTGCGCGTGCACGCGCTCTTGTGGAGGCATATGACAAGGCATTCGGATGATGGCACAACTTTTTGATGCACGTATCTGCGAGCTGGGCGAGGGCGCCTTCTGGCACCCGACCCGCCAGCAGTTGTTCTGGGTCGATATCATCGGCAAGCGTTTACTCGGCCGTCATGGCGACACCGCGCTGGAATGGCAGTTCGACGAATGTCTCTCGGCGCTGGGATGGCTTGATTACGATCATCTGATCGTGGCCACAGAAACGGCGCTGTGGAAGTTCCAGATCGACAGCGGTGCGCGCACAAAGCTGGTAGAGCTTGAGGCCGATTGCCCGGAAAACCGCTCCAACGACGGTCGCGCAGACCCGATGGGCGGTTTCTGGGTCGGCACGATGGGCAAGCATAAACATGTTCAGGGCGGCGGCATCTGGCGCTATTACAAAGGGACCCTGCGCAAGATCGTATCGGGGCTGGATATTCCCAACAGTATCTGTTTTTCGCCCGATGCAACCGTGGCCTATTGGTCGGATACCTCGCAGCAGAAACTGTGGGCGCAACCGCTTGATGCAGACGGTTGGCCGCATGGTGCGCCCAGCCTGTTTCTGGACCTGACATCCGAAGGGCTTTATCCCGACGGGGCGGTAACCGACGAGACAGGCGCAATCTGGATCGCGCAATGGGGGGCATCCCGTGTGGCCCGCTATCTGCCAAACGGCGCGTTCGACTATGCGATCACGATCGGGGCAACGCAGGCGTCTTGTCCGGTGTTCGGTGGCGCCGAGTTGCGTGATCTGTTCGTCACCACCGCGCATGAACATATGGATGCGCCCGACGCGCATCAGGGCACGCTATGGCACCATAGATGTGACGTCAAAGGCCTGCCTGCGCCGCGCGTATTGCTTTAGCCGTTTCGGGCGAGAGGCAAGCCTGCCAGATGCCGCCCGAGAAAAGTCTGACGCGACATGAAAAAGGGGGCCATTGGCCCCCTTTGGTTTATCCAAACTCCGGCAGGTCATGCTGGAATGGCATCAAAAACCGTCGCTGCCATCGCCTTGCCATGTTTTGGCAAGATCGGAAAAGCGCGTGAACCGGCCCTCGAACGCCACTTCAACAGAGCCGATGGGCCCGTGGCGCTGCTTGCCCAGAATGATTTCCGCCTTGCCGTGGACCTGCTCCATGATCTGCTGCCATGCGGCCATTTTCTCCAGCTCGTGATCGCCGGGCTTTTCACGTTCTTTGTAATATTCGTCACGATAAACGAACATCACCACATCCGCATCCTGTTCGATAGAGCCGGATTCGCGCAAATCCGACAGCTGCGGGCGTTTGTCCTCGCGGCTTTCCACCGTCCGGCTCAACTGCGAGAGCGCGATGACCGGAAGTTGCAACTCTTTCGCGATCGCTTTCAATCCCATGGAAATCTCTGCAATCTCCTGCACGCGGTTATCGCCACGGCCCGTGCCACGCAAAAGCTGCAGATAATCGACGATCACCACATCCAGCCCGTGGGTCCGCTTCAGCCGGCGACAGCGCGCCGCCACCTGTGCAATGGGCAGGGCGGGCGTGTCGTCGATATAAAGCGGGCAGGTTTCGAGCGATTTCGCCGCCTCGACAAAGCGCCGGAATTCGGCCTCCGACATATCGCCGCGCCGGATCTGTTCGGAGGGCACTTCGGCGGCCTCTGATAAAATCCGTGCAGCCAGCTGCTCTGCCGACATCTCGAGCGAGAAAAACCCGACGCAGCCACCCTCGATCGTGCCCTCGGTTCCATCCGGCCGCGCACCGCGTTTGTAGGCTTTGGCCACGTTAAACGCGATATTGGTCGCAAGCGAGGTTTTACCCATCGACGGACGACCTGCCAGAATGATCAGATCGGACGGATGAAGCCCCCCCAGTTTCTTGTCAAGATCGCGAAGACCGGTGGAAATACCGGCCAGTCCGCCTTCGCGCTGATAGGCGGCGTTGGCCGATTGCACGGCTTCGGTCACAGCTTTCAGAAACGAGACAAACCCGCGTTCGGCCGTGCCGGATTCGGCCAGTTTATAAAGGGCCCCCTCGGTCTGCACGATCAGGCCGTCGGCTTCCTGGCCCACATCCAGCCGCGCCGCAGAGGCCGACAAGTCCCGCCCGACACTGATCAATTCGCGCCGCAGCGCCAGATCATGGATCATCTTCGCATAGTCGCGCGCCGCATAGGCTGAAATGGCCGCGCCCGCCAGACGCGCCAGATAGGCGGCCCCGCCCAGTTCTTTCAGGCCCGAGTCGTCTTCAAGGTAGCCTTTGAGCGTCACCGGAGAGGCAAGGGCATTTTTCTGGATGCGCGCCACTGCAGTTTCGAAAATACGCCGGTGCACAGGCTCGTAGAAATGATCGGCCTTCACGATCTGTGCAATACGGTCGTAGATATCGTTATTGGTCAGGATCGCGCCCAGAAGCTGTTGCTCGGCTTCGATATTATGGGGCACGACGTTGTCTTGTTCGGCTTGTGCCCTATTGATGTCAATCTGATCGTTGCGAACTGCGCTGATGTCGTTCATCTCTGCCTCGATACCCGTGAAAGAGTGATTTACCCGATCTGGCCACATATTGCCAACGCCGATTGGCCCTTTGGGTAAACGCCACAGGCACGGTAGGGCGGGTGCGCCTGTTGTGGGGGGCGCCTGCGCAGCCTACCACATTTTGCGGCATGTCTTTGGTCAAACAAGGGCGGAACTTGCCATGCGTTGATTGTGCACAGCAAGATCCACAGATCTATCCACAGCTTTTTTGCGCCGTAGAGAAAAAACGCCTACGATTTGCGCGCGTCTTGCCATGCGCGTGGCGCGCTCAGAAATGCCTCGACCTCGCTTAGCGTGTCCTCGTCAAAGGCGTTTTGCGCCCGTGCTTCGGCCAGAACATCCCACCATGTGCACAGATAGGACAGCTCTACGCCATGTTCGCGCAGGTTCGGGATCGTTTCATCGAAAATGCCGTAATAGAAAATGACCGACGTGTGGCCACAGGTCGCACCTGTTTCGCGGATCGCGTCCACAAAGCTGAGTTTGGAGCCGCCATCGGTGGTCAGATCCTCGACCAGAAGCACCCGCTCCCCCTCGCTCATCGCGCCCTCGATACGGGCATTGCGACCATAGCCTTTGGGTTTTTTGCGTACATATGTCATCGGCAGGGCCAGACGCTCTGCCACCATTGCGGCGAATGGAATGCCAGCAGTTTCACCGCCTGCCACATTATCGAATGCCTCGAACCCGGCCTCGCGCATCACGGTCAGTGCCATGAAATCCATCAATGTAGCCCGGATGCGCGGATAGCTGATCAGCTTGCGGCAATCGATATAGGTGGGCGAGGGAAGGCCGGAGGCCAGAACAAAGGGCTCTTTGGCGTTGAAATGCACGGCCTTGATTTCCAAAAGCATGCGGGCGGTCAGCCGGGCAATCTCTTGTTTTGGCGGAAAGCTGGTAGGGATCATCGTAAATACCTTTTGTATGCAAGCGGGCGTGGTCTGCAGGCGGGGTCGCGCGCGCCCCGTGTGGGCGCGCGGTGGAGCACGACAGGTTGTTAGTCCTTCGGGTGGTCAGTCCTTCACATGCCAATACACCGGAAAGCCCGGATCAAAGAGCGTAACAGGACCATCGGCACAATCGATTTTTTCAGGCCACCGCGCAGGGGTATCGGTTTTCTCAAGTGTCAGCGTGGTGTCGTTCACCGGCAACTTGTAGAATGCGGGCCCGTTTTCGCTGGCAAATTTCGACAATGTGCCAAGCGCGCCTTCGGCTTCGAACACATGCGCCAGAAGCTGCATCGTGTGTGGGGCGGTGAAACACCCCGCACATCCGCAGGCGCTTTCTTTCGCGTGATCGGGGTGGGGCGCGGAATCCGTGCCCAGGAAGAAATGCGGGTTGCCGGAGGTCGCAGCCTCGACCAGTGCGCGCCGGTGGCTTTCGCGTTTTGCAACAGGCAGACAATAGTAATGCGGCTTGATCCCCCCCACGAGCAGATGGTTGCGGTTGATGATCAGGTGGTGGGTGGTGAGTGTGCCAGCCATATCATCGCCCTGCGCCATGACATAGTCCACGCCGTCTTTCGTCGTGATATGTTCCATGATGACACGCAGACCGGGAATGGAGCGACGGATCGGGTCCAGCACGGTTTCGATGAATCGTGCCTCGCGGTCGAAAATATCGACTTCGGCCGAAGTTACCTCGCCATGCACGCACAGCGGCAGGCCGATTTCGGCCATTTTTTCCAAAACGGGGCGGACCTTATCGAAATCGCGCACGCCGGAGCTGGAATTGGTCGTGGCACCGGCCGGATACAGTTTGACCGCGCGGACCAGCCCGGTGGCATGGGCCCGCGCCACATCCTCGGGGTCGGTCTGTTCGGTCAGATAAAGCACCATCAACGGCTCGAACGCGGTGTCTTGCGGCAGTGCGGCAAGGATCCGGTCGCGATAGGCTGCGGCATCGGCGCCGGTCACGACCGGCGGCACGAGATTGGGCATAATGATCGCACGGGCGAAATGACGCGCGGTCTGCGGGGCGACGGCGTTGAGCATCGCGCCGTCGCGCAGATGCAGGTGCCAGTCATCGGGGCGGGGAATGGTGATCTGGTTCATGGCACCGAATTACCGAAAGCCCGCGCGTATTTCCAGCGCGAAGCGTGCCCCGCTTCCGATCCGCGGCTTTCGTGCCGGTTTGCGTGCACTGCACCAGATGCATGGCGGGGCTGCAGCAATAGCGGTGGTTACAGGGCGCTGCACGCCTTAGGTAGGGGGTCAGGGAGAGAAACGACCTGCAAGCACGAATATCAGGAGGTTTCCAAATGGCCGTTATGACGAACGCACAACATGGTGCAGCACAATCGGGATCGATGATCGCGAAACTGGCGAACAGCGTAAAACGCGCATTCGCCGCAATGATGGAAGCACAGACACGTCAAAACGAAGTGTCGATGCTGTCGAATAAAACAGATGAAGAGCTGGCCCAGATGGGTCTGACCCGCGACGGGATCGCCCGTTATGTCTTCCGTGACCGGCTCTATATGTAAGATGTGATCGCCAAAGATCACCGACAAGAATTTCTGCGACGCATCCCGCATCAGGGGTGCGTCGTTTTTTATTGTCCGATAGGTGCGGGATGCGGGCCGGTCGGGCGAGGGGCTTTGTTTTATGGCGCCGCGTGAGCTTGTGGCGGCCGTGCAACCCTCGGGAACAAAAAACCACAATGTCGCGTTAGAGAAATGAAAAGGCCGTGCAACCAGACGCACTGCCGGACGGAGCGGCCGAAAGGCCCGCTATTCATTCCACGACGCGGCCCGGGGCCTGAAGTTTACCCCGGACGCAGATCCCGAGCGGGAGGACGCATCATGACGAGCACATCCGACAAATTTGAACAAGCGGCACATAATGCACGGGCAGAGGCAGAATCTGCAGCCCATAAGGCGGAACGGGATGCGCGCGGCTTTGCACGCAGCCAGATGAACCGCGCTCGCGAGGAAGCCGAGCGTCAGGGCGCCAAGGCGAAAAACTGCGTGGCCGAAGACATTTCCGGTGTGGCAGAGGCGCTGCGCCATGCGGCAGGTGATCTGCGTGAAGGCTCCCCGCAAGAGCGTGGCTTTGCCCAGATCGCCGACGGTCTGGCCGATGCGTCCGATGCGATCCGTTCGCGCGATCTGGGCGAGATTGCGCAGGACGTGGGTGATTACGCGCGTCGTAACCCGCTGGTGTTTCTGGGTGGTGCGGCCCTTGCCGGTATTGCGGTCTCGCGGTTTTTGAAAGCAAGCGACCGTGACCATGGGGATGATGTGACCAACACCGGTACGTCTGCCAGCACCACAGCCTATCAGGGTGCGGCGGATGTGCCTATGACCTCGCCCGGTGAAAGCGCCATGCCGGTGCGTCCGGCAACGACCCCCAATCCGGCAACCTCCACCAAGTTTGAGTAAGCGATTGCGGCGCGGGATGTTGAACGCAGGCCGCGCCACTTGCTTTGAACTTTATACACGCCGCGCAGGCCGAGCCGCAGACATGCGACACACCGCGGCATAGGAAAGTAGCTATGACTATGACAGATAAACGTACAACCAGCGAAATCGAGAAAGACATCGCACGTGACAGGGCGTCCTTGAAAGAGACCATGGCGCAGATGCGTGCGGCCACCGGCCCGTCTGCGGTGATGCGCGACATTGGTGAGCGTGTAAAGGAAGATGGGTATGTCTATGGCAAGGATGCGCTTGACAGTGTGACCGATATGGCGCGGCGCAATCCGCTGGCGCTGGGTCTGGTTGGCGCGGGGGTTGCGTGGCTTGTGCTGGGGCAGGGCCCGAGTGCCGACCGCATCAACGGCGCGGCGCGTCACGCCGTTGGCCGCGACGCAGAAGGATATGCCAAGCGCCGCGAAAAAGCCTATAGCAACCAAGGTGACGCGCAAATTTATGCCCGCGGTCCAGTGCCCCAAGGCGAAGGCCCTGCGTGGTTTGACGAGACCGGTGGCCCGAGCTGGGGCCAGAAGTTGCGACTTCAGTTGCGCAAGGCGCAGTACAAAGCCGGTAAAACGGGCTCTTCAGAGGAGGGACTTTCTGTGGCACAACGTCTACGCGAGAAATACCATGATGTGGCAAGCGAGCTTTCCGAAGGCACGGAAAGCCTGAGCGAGGAGGCCCGCGCCCGCGTCGTGGCCGCCCGTATTCGCGCCGTCGAAATGCAGGACCGGTCGCGCCGCGCTGCGCGTGAAGGCGGCCGTGCCGCCAATCGTTTCTTCAACGAACACCCGTTGGCTGTGGGCGTCATGGCCTTTGCCGCTGGCAGCATTATCGCCGGATGCCTGCCGCGCACCCGTATGGAAGATGAACGCCTAGGGTCGCATAGCGATGCGCTTTATGACGAGGCGGAGCGGATCTTCCAAGAAGAGAAAAACCGTTTGGGCGAGGTCGCCCGTACCACGGGCGAGGCGGCCTATGACGAATGGGACAACTTGCGCAAGGATGCGCGCGAAGGCGCCCGTCAGGTGCTGGACGATGAAAACACCAGCCATTCTACGTCCGGCACCGGCGAGGCCGTGGTTGACCGGGTGGAGGCATCGCTTGATCGTGTGGCCCAAAAAGCCAAAGACGCCGCCCGCGACGAAGATCTGGGCCAGAACGACCGGAAATCCTGATATCCGCGCGCCAAGCGCATTTTAGTCTAAAATCACACGCCCCCGCGCCGGTATGATCCACAGGCGCGGGGATTTTTGTTGGGTGCAAATGAGATGTGCTCGAACAGTGTCGAGGTAACTAAAAAGTTTCACATCTTTCCGCAGCTTAGACGATGCAAGTTTGATTTCAGCCACTATACTGGGCCGGTATCGCTGCGCGCCTTGTCGGCCTTGGCCGCCGGTCGATAAAAGTCTTGTCACAATGCCGACCTAGAGATCCGGGGAATATCAGCGCAGTATGGAGATCGTCGCCCTCACAAGCATCGTCGCCGGCCTATTTCTGGTTGTGGGATTGTCAGAGCCATTGGCTGACAAGTTACGATTACCTTTCAGCGTTATTCTGGCGATGATGGGCATTCTGATCGGGCTTGGGTCATCGGTGTTTCTGTCATGGAATTTTGCGAATTCGCTGAATTTCATCGCCGAGAACATCAATAACCTGCCGATCAAGGCCAATGCGTTTTTGTATATATTCCTGCCGATCTTGCTGTTTCAGGTGACGCTGGGCATGGATATCCGCCGGATGCTGGATGACTGGGTTCCGATCATCCTTATGGCGGTGGTGGCCGTTGTGATGTCCACAGTGCTGATCGGGGTGACGCTGAACTGGTTCGGGATCGTGACATTGGCCACGGGGCTGCTTGTTGGGTCTGTTGTGTCGACCACAGATCCATCGGCAGTGGCGAGCATTTTCAAATCCCTCTCGGCGCCCAAACGGCTTGCGCGTATCATTGAAGGCGAAAGCCTGTTGAATGATGCGGCCGCAATCGCGCTGTTTGGGTTGTTTGTGACCTTCACGATGGCCGGCACACCAGAGCCCACGGTGCGCGATGCGCTTGGCACCTTCCCTTATCTGGTGGCAGGGGGCGTGGGTGTGGGCTGGGTCATGGCGCGGCTTGGTGTGTGGTTGATGTCGTGGATGAACCGGTTCGAACTTGCCCAGATCAGCACCTCGATCGCGCTCCCCTATCTGTCCTATATTCTGACAGAGCAGCTTTTCAACGCCTCCGGCGTGATTGCGGTGGTTTCGTGCGGGCTTGTGCTGAACTTTACAGGACCCGGACGGATTGACCCCAAGCAGTGGCAGAACCTTCGCGAAGTATGGGATATTCTGGCCCATTGGGCAGGGGCGCTGATCTTTATCCTCGCCGCCATTTTGATACCGAAACTGCTTGCCACCGCCTCGTGGATCGATCTTGCGTTTGTCGGCGTTGTGGCAGCGGCGGCCATTGTCGCGCGTGCTGCTGTGCTGTTTATCATCCTTCCTGTGCTGACCTTGTTGCGTCTGTCCCCGCGCATAGAGCGGCCTTATCGCGCGGCCATCTTGTGGGGCGGTCTGCGCGGGGCGGTGACCTTGGCGCTGGCGCTGGCGGTCACGGAAAACACATTGATACCGGAAGACACCAAACGGGCGGTGGGGATCCTTGCAACCGGTTTCACGTTGTTTACGCTGATCGTTCAGGGCACGACCCTGCGCTGGGTGATTGCAAAACTGCATCTGGACCGTCTTAGCCCGCTCGATAATGCGTTGTCCAAACAAGTGGTGGCGGTGGCACTGCAAACCGTGCGCGAACTGACGGCGGGGGCCAGCGAACGCTATGACCTGCCCAAAGATATCGCCCGCTCCGAGGCAAAAACATTTGCCGAGCGTCTGGATCTGGCGGTGGCAGAGGCGGAACGTGAAGAGGGGATTGCCGACCGTGACCGCATCACCTTGGGTCTGATCGCTTTGGCGGGATACGAACGTGATCTGGTGGATCGCAGCTATGACGGCGCGCTGATGTCTTCCAAAGTCTATGAGCAGGTGCGCGGTCTGGCCGAGCGGGTACTGGAGGCCACGCGTACCGGCGGGCGCACAGGCTACCGCGAGGTTTACCGGCGTGCGTTGGGGTTCAACGCATGGTTTCGCATTGGTGTTTTCCTTGATAACCGCACACGGATTTCGCGCCCCTTGGCGGTGCTGACCGCAGACAGATTCGAGTTTCTTCTTGCGCAGCGGCTTGTGCTGAAAGGATTGCACGGGTTTATCGACGGTCGCATCCGGCGCATTCACCGCAAGCGTGTGGCCGATCTTTTGCACGAATTGGTGGATCGCCGGATCGAAGCCGTGGAGCAAGCCTTCGAGGCGTTGAAACTGCAGTATCCGGGCTATGCCGAGGAGCTGGAGCGTAAATTCATCCGTCGCACGTCTCTGCGGCTGGAGTGGCGCGAGATGGACGAATTGTTGGAAGAAGGGTTGATCGGGCCGGAGCTGCACCAGACACTGACGGGGCAGATTTCCCAACGCATGGCCAAAGAAGCCGCGCGCCCGAAACTGGATCTGACCCTGCGCCGCGTCGATCTGACCCGTCAGGTCCCGTTGTTCTCCGAGTTGCAGGAAAGCACGGTCCGGCGGCTGAGCAAGGGGCTTGTCACCCGCTATGCCAGCCCGGGCGAGATCATCCGCCGCAGGACAAGCACGCCCAGATCGGTATTTTTCATTGCAAGCGGCGCAGTCGAGGTGCGTGGCACCAAGCAGACATACAGGCTTGGTCGGGGGGATATGTTTGGCCAGATGGCGCTTTTGACGGGCAGCAAATATCGCGGCGACGTGCAGGCCATCGCGCCCACCACGCTCTTGGTGCTCGACGAGGCGCGATTCATGCGGATGCTGCGCGGTAACAAAAAGATCCGTGCCGCAATCATGGAAATGGCGCAGGCGCGCGGATTGAGTGAAAGCGCGCTGGAGGCGTTAAACACCACGATTTCCGGCCCGAAAAATATCCGGTAGCGGGAGCGCTAGTGTCGGGTTTGCCGCATCCGGCAAAATCATGCAGATAGGCCTCGATCCGGGTCATGTCCTCCGCGCGACCAAGAAACAACGCGCAGAATGCAGCAGACCTGTCGGGCATGATATGCGAAACCCAGTTGGTGCCGGAAATATGCAAATATGCATAGTCCGCACCGATCGCCTCCGCCTCTTTGCGCCGAAAACCGCCCGTGCGCTGGGATGGTGGGTCACGCGATATGACCCAAGCATCTCCGAATGTGAGTTTGGCTGAGAAGATATTGAAAGGGCCTTGGGCGATCCCCCTAGCCGCGGGCTTGTCCGGCTTCGGCAATATCTGGTGATGTGTCTAACGATCAGCATAAAGAGCCGGAGGCGACCTCCGCTGCATGCCCTATGCTCGGATGAACGAGATAAGGCGCAGTAAGAGGATACGGTTCCGTGTGCATCCGATTTTGAATGGGTCAGACGCTTTCGGCCGTGGTTCTATAGAACGCTGACTTCCGAATTCACAACGAACAGTTTTCTCAATTACCCACCATTTGCGCCATCAAGTGGAACCAGATGGTTGCAGGTGGGATTTATACGAAAAAATATTCCGAAGCCATCCATGTTTGATCGCGTTTTCGCGCAGCCTAGGCACGACGCCGCCCTTGATCTGATCGGGCGACGCCACGGTGCGTTTCAGCAGACTGGGCATGGGTGTTGAAACGCAATATTTCCGACCGCCGAAGGTCGGATGCATGGGACAAAGGGCGTCCGGAACGCTGCCACGATCCCACACGACAGCCGACGAGGCTGGCTTTGACCCCTGTTTTTTAGCATAATGATGATACGCTCTTTGCCATGATCAGCATCGGCGATCTCGTGGTGCTGTGATACCGCGGTCCTTTTTTTTATTTACCAATCCGCTTGAAAGAGGCGTCCTGAACCCAAAATTGCGCGGGACATCAGTTCTGGTGTTTTGTCATTTGCAGAAGCAAACTGGCAGCTCGCGACGGCTTTTCCACGCAACTCGCCACTAGGCCGAAGCGTCGATGCAGCGGCGGATCGAGGCGCACCACGCGCAGCCCCTTGCGCGTCTCCGGCAAGGTTGACGCCGGCACGATGCTGACGCCCACAGCCTCCCGTACGAGTGCGATCGCGGAAGCCCAATCGCGCACCTCCATACGCACATCCCGCAACGAGATGCCCTTTGCTTCGGCAAGCGAACGCGCGTGGGTGTGACATCCTCCGGTCGCAAGCACGAATGGTTCGAGAGCAATCTCGCAAAGGCCAAGCGAAGCGCGGCGGCCAAGTCGATGGCCTGCTGGTAGCACGCCAACCCATTCGTCCTCTCCGATCACGATGGCCGGGCTATCGTCTGCGGGGTTGAGGACCACGCCCAAATCGACCGATCCGGCGTTCAGCCAAACCTCGACCTCGCGGTCGTCCGTTTCCAGCGCGACGACCTCAATACAGGGATGCAATTTGCGAAAGCGACGCAGCAGGGGCGGCAGCACAGTCGCGAAGACGCTCGGGAACGCTGCGATGCGTAAAGAACCAGTTTCCTCTCCCGCCGCTATCAAAGCGTCCTGTCGGATGGCCTCCAGATGCGCGAACGCGGCACGCGCATGATCCATCGCTTGCTCACCGAAAGCAGTCAGCTCGACACCGTGGCGCTGGCGTACCAGAAGCTTCACGCCGAGCGTTTCTTCCAGCGCGGCAAGCGCTTGGCTCATGCCGGATTGGGTTATGCCCACCATTTCGGCCGCAGCCGTGAAACTTCCAGCTTCGGCCACAGCAATTAGGCTTCTGAGTTGCGTGAGATTCATATTAGCTGAACTTATATCACTATTCTTCTGCAGTAATTTTACTTCTTTCCCTATTTGGGCGCAAATGGCTTCAACATCCATTCCTGTAATGTGGAAAGTTCAATGAAGCTCTATTTTGCGCCCGACACCTGCTCCTTCTCACCCCATATCGTGTTGCAGGAACTCGGGCTGCCTTATGATCTGGTGCGGGTGAACAACCGTTCCAAGCGCACCTCCGAGGGGGATGACTTCCTCACCATCAACCCCAAAGGTTACGTGGCCGCCCTGCTGCTCGACAGTGGCGAACTCCTGACCGAGGGCCCAGCTATGGTTCAGTATCTGGCCGACCTGAGGCCTGAGACGAGGTTGGCGCCGGCAAATGGCACGCTGGCGCGCGTGCGGCTGCAGGAATGGCTCAACTTCATCACCGGCGAGATCCATTCAGGATCGGCACCGCTGTTTAACAAGGGACTACCGGACGCGGTGCAGATGATGTTCAAGGCCAGACTCTTCAAGCGCTTTGATCTCATCCAGACAGAGCTGGAAGGCCAGAGGTTTCTGATGGGGGACGCATTCACGGTAGCAGACGCCTATCTTTTCACTGTGCTAGGCTGGATGCCGGGTTTTTCCATTGAGCTCGACCGCTGGCCCGCGATCAAAGCATATATCGCACGTATCGCCAGCCGTCCGTCTGTCGCCTCGGCGCAGGCGCGCGAGGTAGAAATCCCGCCAGCGGAATGACATGCGGTGGGCGGCTCTCACAGCGCCCTGCTTGACGTCATCTGCAAAACGAAACGCTCTGCTTGTATCCGTGTCTTGTTGGTTCCGAAATGACCTGGCAAAGCGTGTACAAATCTAGGGCCATCTCGAAGGATGGCTGGGATCTTGTTCAGCCGGCTCTTCTCATCCACAAGCTGCTTCAGTCGCTTCATCTCTTGCGGCAGCGTGCCCGCGCCAAGGCGTGTGTAGGGCGTCATCGCATAGCAGACGCCTCGCAAACACTCTTTTGCAAAATCCAACCAATGCCGTCATCCGGTCCTGTCATTAGGCCGCGACAACCGAAACTCACGCACCAGTTTGTTTTGCGATCAAACGCGGTGTGGCTTGTCTTTTAGCGTAGCGGTTATTATGGCGCTCGAAACATCATCAAAACTGTAATCTTGTTTCGAATGGGAGGGGCAAAATGAAATCAATCGCCAGAATATCGCAGTTTGTCGGGAAAACCTTTGCCGCATGGACCGTGCTGTTTGCCGTTCTGGGCTTTATGCTGCCGGAGGTTTTCAGCCCGCTGACTGCACTGATCGTGCCCCTTTTGGGCATCATCATGTTCGGCATGGGGCTGACGATTTCCGCCAAGGACTTTTCCGAGGTTGCCAAACGACCGATCCAGGTCGCGATCGGTGTGGTTTCGCAATTCCTGATTATGCCGCTTATCGCGGTCGCGCTTACAGTGCTGTTTCCGCTGCCACCCGAAGTGGCCGCAGGCGTCATTCTGGTCGGGTGTTGCCCCGGTGGAACGTCGTCCAATGTCATGACCTATCTGGCCAAAGGGGATCTGGCGCTGTCGGTCGCGTGCACATCCGTGACCACATTGCTGGCACCGGTCATAACGCCGTTTCTGGTGTGGATGTTTGCGAGCACCTATTTGCCTGTTGATGCGGGGGCGATGTTCGTGTCGATCCTGAAAATGGTTATCTTGCCGCTGGCGCTGGGGTTTGCTGCGCAACGTTTTATTCCGCGCCTTGTCGATGCGTCCCTGCCGGCGCTTCCACTGGTAAGCGTGACAGGGATCGTGCTGATTGTGGCGGCGGTCGTCGCCGCCTCCAAGGGAGCAATTGCGCAATCGGGGCTGATGATTTTTGCGGTGGTCGTGCTGCATAACCTGCTGGGATATGCGATCGGGTATATGGCCGCACGCGTGACGGGGCTTAGCCTTGCACGCCGCAAGGCTATCGCGATTGAGGTCGGTATGCAGAACTCTGGCCTAGGGGCAGCCCTCGCCAATGCCTATTTCTCGCCGCTGGCGGCGGTGCCATCGGCCATGTTCAGCGTTTGGCACAATATCTCGGGCGCTTTGGTCGCCAATATCTTGGCGCGCTATAACGAACCGGATGCGGAATTCGGTGCAGATGACGCGCCCATGCGCTGAACATATCGTCCTGATCGTGGATTGACGCCCCCCCCCCACGCGCCGGTTGCAGAAAAGACCGCGTGGGGGGATGGGTCAGGCGCGGCCTGCGTGGCTTAGGGTCGGGCGATCAAACACGCGCCGCCCGAACAGCGATGCAGTCAGATCGACCATCAGCTGCGCCGTTTTGCCCCGGTCATCCATAAAGGGGTTCAATTCGACCAGATCGAGCGAGGTTACAAGGCCGCTGTCGTGCAACATTTCCATGACCAGATGTGCCTCTCGGAATGTGGCCCCCCCCGGGACGGTGGTGCCGACCGCAGGCGCGATGCCTGGATCGAGAAAATCCACATCGAGCGAGACATGAAGCATCCCGTTCTGGGCTGCGACCTCTGCCAGAAAATCGCGCAGCGGCGGGGCGATTCCGGTTTCATCAATGGCGCGCATATCATGGCGGCGCACGGGGCTGTCTTGCAGGGCGGCGCGTTCCTGTGCATCGACAGAACGCAGTCCGATCATGCACACATGGGCCGGATCGACGGTATAATCCAACTTTGGAAACCCCTCAAAACTTGGCCGACCGGTCAGATAACCCACAGGGGTGCCGTGTAAATTTCCCGAACCTGAGGACTGTGGTGTGTGAAAGTCGCTATGCGCATCAAGCCACAGAAGAAACAGCGGGCGGCCCTGCGTGCCCGCATGATGGGCCATCCCCGCGACCGACCCCATCGCCAATGCATGATCACCGCCCATAAAGATAGGAAAGCCCAGTTTGGCCGCGTCCTGACCGGCTTGCATCAGGGTCCGCGTCCATGCCACGGTTTCCGCCATGGCGTGGATCTGCGCATGGGCTGGAGTAACATCCGGCAAAGGTCCCGCCGACAGATTGCCCAGATCGCGCACATCGTGGCCCAAATCACGCAAGGTGTCCGCAATACCCGCAACACGATACGCATCCGGCCCCATCAGACACCCGCGCCCCCGTTTGCCGCAATCCACGGGTGCACCGATCAAAAGAGTATTTTGCGTTGTGGGCATATTTCAGGCTCCGCTTCAGGTTGAATACATGCGAAGTGTCGCCGTTTCTGCGGGTGTTTGAAAGGCCCCATCGGAAATCTGGTATCCCGATGCACGATACGCAAGACATGCGCGGCGTTCGCTTAGGCCGGCATGTTTTGTGTGAACACCGGGCTGTTGCTGGGCGTCGGCAAATCATCGGTGTATTCGATGCGGTTCAGAGCAGATAACAAAGTGTCGGGCTTGGGCGCATTGGCGATATACCGCTGAAGCAAATGGGTAAAAAATGCCAGATCCTCTTTATGCGCGACCAATCTATCCAGACGCCTTGCCAGATTGTGATGCAAACTGTCATTTTCGAGGTGATGCAATTCGACAGATGCCAGATTGAGGCACGGCTGCAGCAACGAAAGCAACGCCTCCGCTGCGGTATTCTCCAATGTGCCAAGTGTATGCGCCTCGGTGCGATAGTCCGGCATCAGCAGCGTCTGCAACTGTCCCAATGCCTGCCGAAAATACACCATTACATGCTGGAAGCCATTCACGCATTTTTGCGCAATCACTTGTAACCCCGCAAGGACCAGATAGGGCAATTCAACCGTTTCATGCGCTTTGTCCGATACGCAGGCGGTGAAGTTATCAGGAAGATACTGTATCAAAGACAGATTAAATGCTTTGGTAAATGCCTTTTTCAGCGGTTCGGGCTGCCGGAAGATAAGCTGGTTGCTTATATTCGGCATGTTCAGATCAATCCGCTCGGCAAACCATGCACCCGTTTTTTCGTCACGAAAAAGCTGGATGATAACAGCGCTGGGATCGCTTTGGTCACGCTTTCCATTCGTGGACATCAAAGGATTTCCTAACGTAAGTAATTTTATTTGTTTTACTATCATGTGAGGAACAAGGATTAAGGATGGGTTAAGAGCGATGCTGCCTGACTGATAATTTCGGTGCGTCGGGCGGATCTGTCCGACTGGCTGCACCGAGCCATAAAGATGGGCCGCGCGGTCTTCCTATCTGCCAACGGTTGGGGTGGAGGCTCTCCAGCCAGACCGATTGCATAAAAGAGCCGTGATCGCGTAAGGCAACGGGAATATGTTTTTCGTAGACCGTCGGGGGGGGGCGGCGCTACTATGATCCCCAAATTCTTTGGCGAAGGCGCGCCTTGGTCGGGCCCGATCAGAGGATCCAGCCCGAAGATCCCGCACAAAGCGGTGAAATTGATCAGGCCTAGTAAAAGAAATTCCCGATGCCTTTTGCGCAGTTGCGCCGTCAGCCATGTGCCGGCATGGCCTGATTGGTGCAACGTCTTATCAAGGGGGCTGTTCACCGACAGGTCCATTGACCCAGACAAAACAATTGACCGCCAATACAATCGCTTACTTGTTTGGCATGGTTGAAGTTCTCAACGATCAGGAGTGATCTGGAATGTGAAATCCGCGCTATTGAGGGGGGGCTTGCCTTGCAATGATTGGATGCATGGTTACGTGGGGGCGGGATATCCTTTTGAACTGCGGCATTGCCATAAGTGCTCCCGGATATGCCGCCTGCGCCGCAAGGGTAAAGGCCCCGGAATTGCCACTTGGCTTGAATGGTGCACAACAGCCCTCGATCATGCCTTGCCATCTCGGGGAGGGGGGCGCCACGCGAGCTGTGATGACGGATCGGTGGAGGGGGCTGATGCCGTGCAGCCATCCCGTGGTCGCCGGCTGCAATCGCTCATTGGCGTCTTGCAGCACGTCGCCGTGCATGTGCCGCTTTTTGTGGCGGCTGTGAAACGGCTCGGCTACCGGATCCGGAGCGACCAAGGTTCTTTCGTACTTGTCTTATATCTTCCGCGCCCCGCTCCGCACTGGAAGCAGGTGCATCGGGCGGGATTATGGTCTTGATCCTGATCAGGGCCGGCGCCTTTGCAGGTGCGGTAGGGGGGCGGGCACGCCGGATAGTCCGCCCACAGCTGCTAGGGATGAGGTGTGCAGGTCAACGCTGTAGGCATGTCTTGGGCAACGCGGGGCGGGCGAGGGGACCAGTCGGCACGCCAGAAAGATCATCGCCTCCAACCTTTCGGCAGAAAACGATGATATGCATGCTCCTGAGTGTAGCACGGGCCTGTATAGCGCGGGCCGAAACGTGGCGACGATACCGCAGGCCCTGCTGTCATAACGGCAGGCCGAGAGGCATATACGTCCTTGATCGCGCAGGTGCCGGTGGAAGCTAACCGCCGATTAACTTCGCCATGGGCAAAGCCGCCCCTCTGCCCATCGCAGTGATAAAATCGCGCCACCACATCACAGCGTAAACTTGGCCTTTCAGGCGGCGGTCAATTCCTCGCGCCAAGGCGCGTTGGCGCCTGCGCGCGACACGGTGATGGAGGCCACGCGTGCGCCCAGATCCAGCATCTGTCGGGCTTGGGTCTGGGTGAGCGCGCGCAGGCCGGATTTGCTCAGGCAGCCCATTTGCGACAATTGCGCCAGAACGCCTGCGTTGAAGGTGTCGCCCGCGCCGACGGTATCGACAACTTCGGCCAGATGTGCGGCAACCTTTACCGTGCTGCCATCGGCCAGCCATGCCTGTGCGCCCTCGCGACCAAGCGTCACGATCACCACCGCAGGGCCCATGGCCTGCAGTTTCCTGACCTTCTCGTCCATTGTGGCAGGTGCAGGTGACATCCAGTCCAGATCCTCGTCGGACACTTTCAAAATATCACACCGCGCCATCATGGCCTCCAGCCGCTGGCGGTAGCGGGCCTCGTCTTGGATGAAACCGGGGCGGATGTTGGGATCTATCATCACAGCGCGCGTGTCGCCCTCGCGCTCCAGAAGGGCGGCATAGGTATCGGCACCGGGTTCGCAGGCCAGCGAAATACCACCGAAATACAACGTGCCGACAGTTTCGGGAAGCACAGGCAAATCTTCTGGCGCGATCATACGACCTGCGGAGTTTTCATCGTAAAAGACATAGCTTGCCTGACCATCGGTAATTTTCACAAAGGCCAGTGTGGTGGGACGGTCCGACAGGATGGACAGTTCGGTATTCACATTGCTTGCCGCCAGACCTGTGACCAGTTGCTGGCCGAACATGTCGCGCGACAGCCCGGTCAGCATTCCGGTTTCTTCGCCCAAACGCCCCAGCGCGATGGCTGTATTGAAAACGGCCCCGCCATCATGGGGTACAAACGCGCCTTGGGCTGTAAGGGTCTGGGCGGGGATCATATCGATCAGTGCTTCACCGGCGCATAGGATCATGGTCGTGTGTTCCTTGATGGAAGAGGGCGGGGCCAGAGCGGCACCGCCATATATAGATTATTGTATTTTACGAATAGCGGGATAGGCCGCTTTGAACGCTTGATAATCCGCATCATAGGCCGGTTGCAAATCGGTATTGGGCAAAATCACCCGCGCCACGTCGGGCGGCGTCAACACATCGGCAGGCTCCGCGCCGGTTGCGGCCATCAATCCCAGCCGTGCCGCGCCCAAGGCTGCACCGAATTCGCCGCCTTCGGGCAGGGCCATCGGCACATCCAGAACGGTGGCAAGCATTTCCACCCAAAGAGCAGACGCACAGCCCCCGCCCAAAGCAAAAAGCTGACCAAGATCAGCGCCTGTGGCGCGCAACGCCTCGGCGCTGTCGCGCAACCCGTAGGCCACGCCCGCCATAACCGCGCGTGTCAGATCCTCGACCGTTGTATCGGTGCCAAGCCCTGTGAAACTGCCGCGAATTTCTGCATCATTATGCGGGGTACGCTCGCCTGAAAGATAAGGCAGGAACCGTTCGCGCCCGGGGGCTGTAAGACCATCGCCCAAGGCCCGCGTCAGATCGGCAGGGCGTTTGCCGGTGATCTGCGCCAGCCAGTTCAGGCTGTCGGTCGCCGAAAGCATCACCCCCATCTGGTACCACTGGCCCGGGATCGCGTGGCAAAATGTATGCAGGGCCGTGTCGGCGGCAGGCGCAAAGCCATCGCGGGCGGCCAAAAGCACGCCAGAGGTGCCTAATGAGACAAAGCCCTGTCCCTCGGCCCGCGCCCCGATCCCGCAGGCCGCAGCAGCATTATCGCCCGCGCCGCCTGCCACCGTGACCTGCCCCTGCACGCCCCATTCAGCGGCCAGTTCCCGACGCAGGTGTCCTGCGGGGTGCGATCCCTCGACCAGTCGCGGCATCTGGTCGCGACGCATATGGCTTGCGTGCAACAAGTCATCCGACCAATCGCGCCCGCCACAATCAAACCAGCTTGTGCCTGCGCTGTCGGACATATCGGCCACATGCGCGCCGGTCAGATACCAGTTGAGATAGGCGGCCGGCAAAAGCACTCTGGCGGTTTTGGCGAAAATCTCGGGTTCGTGGAGGCGCACCCATTCAAGCTTGGGCGCAGTGAAGCCCGGGAAGACGATATTGGCGGAAATCGCGCGGAACTGCGGATCGGCGTCCAGTATTGCGGCCTCGGCATGGCTGCGGGTGTCGTTCCACAAGATGCACGGGCGCAGCACCTGATCGGCACTGTCCATCAAGGTGGCGCCATGCATATGGCCGGCCACCCCGATCCCTTTGAGCGCATGGAATTCGGGGTGTGCGGCGCGCAACTCGGCCACGGCACGATCCAGTGCGGCGGTCCATTCTGCAGGGTCCTGCTCTGACCAGCCCGAATGCGGGTGGCTGACGGTGTAATGCGCCTCTGCCGAGCCCACAGGCGTGCCATTTTCGTCCACCAGCAGGGCGCGCAGCCCCGAAGTCCCCAGATCAATTCCCAAAAACATGGGCTCTCCTTACGTCAAATAGGCATCCAGCGCCGCATCCATGCCGTGGTCATGAATCATCCGCAGCCATTTCACAAAGGCCTGCGCAAATCGCGGAGCATCGGCAAGATCGCCGTAAATCACTTTGTTATCAAGCCAGATTGCCGGATTTTCGCGCGCCGCCAGCGCACGTTTGTGCAAATCGTCCCAAAACGGATCGTTCGGTGCCACATGGCTGCCGTCTTCGCGCACGCCCGTCAGGTAGCGCGCCCATGCCGCGCTGACCAGCGCCAGCCCCTCCACAGGGGTGCCATTGGCAAGACCCGCCCGCACAGAGGGCAGAACAAAGCCCGGATGGCGCGCGGACCCGTCGAACGCCACCCGTCGCGTGGTGTCCACAATCATCGGGTTGGAAAACCGGTCCTCGATCAGCGTCAGGTAATCGGTGGGCGTCATGGCGGGCACAGCGGCGACATGGGGCACGATTTCCTCTGTCTCGACCTTGTGCAAAAGGGCCGCGATCTTGGAATGCTCCATACAGCCCGAGATCGTCTCGACGCCAAGCACTTCGCCGACATCGGAGATCACCTGATGACCACCGTTGAGGATGCGGATTTTCATGGTCTCGAAGCTGTGGACATCGTCGGAAAATGTCGCCCCCGCCTGATCCCAATCGGGGCGGCCAGCGCAGAAGTCATCCTCGATCACCCATTGGCGGAAATTCTCGTGGGTGACGGGGCAGTCATCCTCGATGGAGTAGTGCTCGCGTACCAGCGCCAGCTCTTTCGGGCCGGTGGCGGGCACGATGCAATCAACCATCGAATTGGGGAAGGTGCAGTTTTCGTCGATCCAGTCTGCCAGATCGGGATCCGACATCCGCGCAAGCGATACCAGCGTCTGGCGCAAAATTGCCCCGTTGCCCTGAAGGTTGTCGCATGACTGGCCGGTGAACGGCCCCGTGCCATTCGCGCGTCTGGTTTTCAGCGCAGCGATCATGGCACCAAAGGCGGTGCGCGGTGTATCGGGGTGCGCGGCGTCATGCATAATATCGGGATGGGTTGGGTCAAACCCGTTGGTGGCGGAATCGATAAAATAGCCGCCTTCGGTCACCGTCAGTGCCACGATACGGATTTCAGGGCGCGCCATGGCCGCAATCAGCGCGCCATTGTCGGCCTCGATCGGGATATAATCGATCATCGCGCCCACCACCTCGGCGGAGCGACCCTTGGGGTCCAGTTCGATCAGGGTGGTCAGGCAATCTTGGGCCAGAAGCTTGTCGCGCATCAGCGCATCGGGGGCACGCACGCCCGCGCCCAATATCGCCCAGTCATGCGCCAGACCCTGCTCCATCAAGCGATGCAGATACCATGATTGATGGGCGCGGTGGAAATTGCCCAGACCGATATGAACAATCCCCGGGGTCAGCTGGCTGCGATCATACCCGGGGCGTTTCACCTCGGACGGGAGTTGATCAAGCGTGGAATTCGACAGACGCACCATGGCGGCACCTTCTCAAAAACGGGTGGTTTGGGGGAGACGGGCAGGGGGACACCGGGCCCGTAACAGGCAACCGGTCCCCCCTGTCGCAATCAGGCCCGCAGGCCCGAAAACATACGGTTCAGCGCAGGGCCAGACCGGCCTCATCGAAGCGGTGCAGGTTTTGCGGCTGCGGCGACAACCAGACGGTATCGCCAGCGTGCACATCGATATCGCCTGCCACGCGCACATTGATCTGACCGACCTCTTCGCTATGTACATGCGCGAATGTGTCAGAGCCAAGATGCTCCGATACGCCCACACGGCCTTCGATTGCGCCTTGCACAGGGGTTTGGGACAGATCGATATGCTCGGGGCGGATGCCTAAGGCATGAGCCTGCTCGGCGTGCGCCCGCGGCCCTTCGATGAAATTCATCTTGGGGCTGCCGATAAAGCCCGCCACAAAGCGGTTATCGGGATGGCGGTACAGATCCAGCGGGCTGCCGACCTGTTCGATATGGCCCGCGCGCAGCACCACGATTTTATCGGCCATTGTCATGGCCTCCACCTGATCGTGGGTCACGTAGACCATGGTGGTTTTCAAAGTCTGGTGCAGCTCCGAGATTTCCAGCCGCATGTTCACACGCAATGCCGCATCAAGGTTGGACAGCGGCTCGTCGAACAAAAATGCCGATGGTTCGCGCACAATGGCACGCCCGATCGCCACACGCTGGCGCTGGCCGCCCGACAATTGGCCCGGCTTGCGGTCCAGATAGTCGGTGAGGTTGAGCGCGTGGGCGGCCGCATCAATGCGCTTTTTCTGCTCGGCCTCCGACAGGCCCGCCATGCGCATCGGAAAAGCGATGTTCTTGCGCACCGACATATGGGGATAAAGCGCGTAGGACTGGAACACCATCGCCAGACCGCGTTTGGCAGGCGGCATGCCGGTGGCATCTTCTCCGTCAATCCGGATCTGGCCGCCGCTCACATCCTCAAGGCCGGCGATCAGGCGGAGCAATGTGGACTTACCACAGCCCGACGGCCCCACGAACACCACAAACTCCCCGTCATTGATCGTCAGATCCAGCGGTGGAATAACCTCCACATCACCGAATTTCTTCTGAACCTTCTCAAGCGTGATTTTTCCCATTGGTCTGTTTCCTTATTTCACCGCGCCGAAGGTCAGGCCGCGGACGAGTTGTTTCTGGCTGAACCAGCCCATGATCAGGATCGGTGCGATGGCCATGATCGAGGCGGCCGAAAGCTTGGCGTAAAACAGGCCTTCGGGGCTTGAATAGCTGGCAATGAACTGGGTGAGGGGGGCCGCTTTGGCCGCCGTCAGGTTCAATGTCCAGAACGCTTCGTTCCACGCCAGAATGATGTTGAGAAGAACGGTGGAGGCAATGCCGGGAATGGCCATAGGGGTAAGGACGTACAGAACTTCCTCTTTCAGCCCTGCGCCATCCATCCGTGCAGCCTCGAGGATTTCACCCGGAATCTCACGGAAATAGGTGTAAAGCATCCAGATGATGATCGGCAGGTTGATCATGGTGAGCACGAACACCAGACCGATCCGGCTGTCGAGCAATCCCATGTCGCGAAAGATCAGATAGATCGGCACCAGCACACCCACGGGGGGCAGCATTTTGGTGGACAGCATCCACAGCAATACATCTTTGGTATGGCGTCCGGGCACAAAAGCCATTGCCCATGCCGCTGGCACGGCAATGATCAGCCCCAGCAAGGTCGATCCGACCGACAAGATCACCGAGTTCATGAAATAGCGCAGGTAATTCGAGCGCTCGAACACCGTATGATAGCTTTCAAGGGTGAAGGCCGATGTCAGCACATGGAAAGGTGCCGCAATCGCGTTGCCTTCGGATTTGAACGACAGGATGAATATCCACAGGATCGGGAAAAAGATCGCAAGCCCGATGATCCACGCGACCAGCGTGAAAACGAGTTTGCGCGGTTTTGAAACAGCACGGGCCATCTGTCACGCCTCCAGGTTCTTGCCGATCATCCGCATCAGGAAGATCGCCACAATATTGGCCAGAATAATCGCCACGACACCGCCTGCAGACCCGCCGCCGACATCGAATTGCAAAAGCGACTGTACATAGATGAGATAGGTCAGGTTGGTCGAGGCCACGCCCGGTCCGCCGTTGGTCGTCACCAGAATTTCGGCAAAGATCGACAGAAGGAAGATCGTCTGGATCAGCACCACCACTGTGATGGCACGCGCCAGATGCGGCAGCATGATATGGAAAAAGCGCGAAACCGGCGAGGCACCGTCCATTTCGGCGGCCTCAAGTTGCTCTTGGTCCAGCGATTGCAACGCGGTCAGCAAGATCAGCGTGGCAAACGGCAGCCACTGCCACGCCACGATCCCGATGATTGATGCCAAGGGCGCTTGGGCCAGAAAATCATACGCCGGCAGGCCGAAGAAATGCGCCACATGCGCAAACAACCCGTTCACCGGATTGAGGAACATGTTCTTCCACACCAGCGCCGAGACGGTCGGCATCACGAAAAACGGCGCGATGACCAGAATGCGCACGATCCCTTGGCCGAAAAACGGCTGATCTAGCAGCAAAGCCAGCAAGATCCCCCCGATGATGGTGATGATCAAAACCCCGCCCACAAGCAAAAGCGTGTTGATGAGCGATGCGATAAAGGCCGGATCGGTCAGGAAATACTGATAGTTCAGAAACCCCGTCCATTCCTCCATTCCCGGCATGAGCAGGTTGTATCGCAAAAATGAGAAATAGAGCGTCATCGCCAACGGGACGATCATCCAGCCCAACAGCAAAAGCACTGCGGGGGAGATCATCAACCTTGCGGCGGCGCGGGAATGCTTCGTGGCCATGGGCTACCTCGGCGCGCTGGTTGAAGGATAGGGGGTGAGTTTGGGGTGCAGGAAGCCGGCCCCGCACAATGATACATGCGGGGCGCGGCGATAGGGTAAAGGCGGGGTTGGCCCCTAACGCGGGGCCAGACGCGGTCTTACTTCTCGTAGCCGGCTTTGCGCATTTCACGCTCGGTCAGCGATTGTGCCGACGACAGGGCCTGATCGGCATCCATCTGTCCTGCAAGCGCCGCGGAGAAGACCTGACCCACAGCTGTGCCGATGCCTTGGAATTCGGGGATCGAAACGAACTGGGCGCCGACATATGGCACATCCTGAACCGAAGGTTTTTCAGGGGTGGCTGTCGAAATCGTATCAATGGTCAGCTGAGCGAAAGGCGCGGCCTCAAGATACTCCTGATTGTCGTAAAGCGATTGACGTGTGCCCGGAGGGGCTGCGCGCCAGCCTTCTTTATCGGCTACAAGCATGGTGTATTCTTTAGAAGTCGCCCATTCAACAAAGGCTTTGGCGGCCTCTTGCTTTTCCGAGGATTTCGGGATGGCAAGGTTCCAAGACCACAGCCAGTTGCCGTGATTGTCCACACCTTCCTTGTTGGGGAAAACCGCATATCCGACGTTATCGGCAACTTGGGATTCCTCGGGGTCGGTCAGGAACGAGGCCGCAACCGTCGCATCGATCCACATACCGCATTTGCCCTGTTGGAACAGCGAGAGATTTTCGTTGAACCCGTTGGAGGAGGCGCCCGGAGGCCCGTAGTTTTCCATCAGATCAAGATAATCGGTAAGCGTTGCCTTCCAGGGGTCGGTGTCGAATTCCGGTCGCCAGTCCATGTCGAACCAACGCGCCCCGTAAGAATTGGCCATGGCCGAGATAAAGGCCATGTTCTCGCCCCAGCCGGGTTTGCCGCGCAAACAGATCCCGTAAATGCCCGCATCCTTATCGGTCATTTTGGCGGCCGCATCCTTGATTTGCGTCCATGTGGGGTTCTCGGGGATGGTCACGCCAGCTTTTTCAGCAAGATCGGTGCGATACATCACCATCGCGGATTCGCCATAGAAGGGGGCCGCGTACAGTGTTCCGTCAACGCTCAAGGCACCGCGGATGGCAGGCAGCAGATCGTCGACATCATAGGCATCCGACAGGTCGTCAAGCGGTACCAGCCAATCCCGCTCGCCCCAGATCGGCACTTCGTAATTGCCGATTGTCATCACGTCGAACTGACCGCCATTGGTGGCGATGTCCTGTGTAACACGCTGACGCAGAATGTTTTCTTCAAGCGTGACCCACTCGACCTTGATGTCGGGGTGCTGCGCGTAGAAATCGTCCATATAGCTTTGCATCCGAACCATGTCGCCATTGTTCACGGTGGCCACAGTGATGTTCGTCTCGGCGCTTGCAGCGGTTGCAAGCGCGCCCAAAGCACAGGCCCCCATGAGGGCACGGATCGTCAAAGTCATGAATTCCTCCCAAAATTCGACGGGCGAGCAAATACCCACCATACGGGCAAATGCTCATACTTTCGACAGAAAGTCAACTCGGAACTTTTTGTTAATCATCATCGCGGCGCAAAAAAGTATCTTTGCAGGCGGGCGCGAAGGCATGGTTGTAATCGGCAAGAGGCACGCAAACGCCATGCGTGACGGGGGCGCCGTCACGCATGGTAGGCTCGATAGAAACCCTAGATCATTAAGATTGCGAAAATATGGCCTCGCACATCTTGGCAGACGCGCGGGGGCCAGAGGGCGTCAAAGGGCCAGAAGTGCGCGCGCCGTGTGTTCTTCGGTCATCAGGTGATCGATCAGATGTCCGCGCAAGGCCGCGTGCAATGCGGGCAGTTTCTTAGTGCCAGCCCCCGCACAATAAAGCGGCATATTTGGGATGGGGACCCGGACCCCCACGATCCTGCGGCTCATCTCGTGATCAAGATAGCGTCCGTTTTCGTCAAACGCATGGCCGCCGATCTCGCCCACCGCACCGGCGGCAACCCAGTCTTTATGCTCTTGCGGGGTGATGAACCCGTCCACCAGCAAAGGCGCGTCTGCCCCCATCTGGCCAATGCCCACCACCGCCAGATCAGCGGATTCTGCCAAGGCGATCGACGCTTTCACATGGGTCAGGCTGCGATAGAGACCGCGCTCTTCCACGCTGGCGGCGACCACGGGGATGGCCATCGGAAAATGCGGCGCGGAAATCTTCTCGGCCAGCCGCACAATGACCTCGTAGAGCGAGGCCGACCCGTCAGGGGCAACATTGCCGATCAATGAAACCAGCTTGTGGCGGTTGCCCGCCACGCGTTGCATATGCTCCACCATCATGCGCAGGGTCCGCCCTGTGCCAAGTGCGACCGTGCGCGGTGTCGGATCGGAAAAGATCTGCTCCAGAACCGGCGCGGCCACGGGGGCAAGGGCGGCATTGGGGTCGGTTCCCTCGGGCAGCGCAGGCGCCACCCGAACGCTTGCCAGACCGAAGCGGCTGGACAGCGCACGTTCCAGCTCCAGACAATCAGCGATCGGATGATCGATGCGCACGCGGATCAACCCCTCGGCAGAGGCGCGCGCCACGAGGCGCTGTGCGCGCTGGCGCGATATGCCCAGCTCTTGGGCGATCTGGTCTTGGGTCAGGCCGCCCACGAAAGACAGCCACGCCGCGCGCGCCGACAGATCACGGGTCTGGGCCTCTGTTTCGTTCGTTCTGTCGTTGGGGGTCATCGGGCGCGGTCCTTGGTTTGGGCTGGCGGTGTTAGCCCGGCAAGACGCGCGGGGAAATCTGCGAAACTATCGAAACTGAGTGCCGCGCCCCCCGTACGGTCCGGCCCGTTTGTCAGTTGCGACAGATGGCTGCCGCCGGTGAAACGCCACACGGGCATGCCTGCAGCTTGCGCGGCCATGATGCCTGCGATGGAATCTTCGATCACCAGACAATGCTGTGGCGGGATAGCGTATCGCGCGGCCACATGCAAAAACAGATCGGGGGCCGGCTTGCCTCTGGCCACTTCCGAGGCCGTCGAGGTGCGACCCGAAAACAGATCCGCGAGACCGGTGATGTCAAGCGAGCGGGCCAGCCGTGGCGGGCTTGACGATGTCGCAAGATGATAGGGCAGTTCAAGCGCCCCCAAAGCTGCGTGGATATGGGGCATGGGCCGCAGATCGGTTTGGAACGTATCTATCAGGCGGGTGCGATAGCTGTCTTCGAAACCGCGGGGAAGTTTCACGCCGAAGGCCGTGCGAATATGGTCGCGCACCGTGGGAAACGAGCGGCCAAGGAAATGCTGCGCGACATAGCCGGCATCAATCGCCACATCATGCCGGGCCAGATCATCGATCAGTATTCGCGCTGAAATCACCTCGGAATCGATCAAGACCCCGTCGCAATCGAATATGACCAACCGCACCTGTGACATGAACCACCCCGCCCTTACCTGTCTTGCGCGGCGGGTTTAGCTGATTGTCGTTGGCGATGCCACATCATTGACCGGCGGCGCTAACGCCTCAAATGGCTTTGTGGCATAATAAAAGCCGCCCCCCACCAGCGCTGCCAGACCCGCCGCCGCGAAGGCGGTATGTCACGTCATCGGCTAACGTGGCCAGATCCGCCATATGTAGGACCACCACACCGTCTGGCGCGGGGCGTGGTGGTGGCACGATCCGTCATCGCGGTGGGGGTGTGATGGATTTAAAGCGTCCCTTCGCGTTGCTTGATCATCATGAACGTATCGTAGTTATATTCTGCCAGCTGCGCCCAAAGGTAGGCGTCCTTCTTGTAAGCCGTCTGGCTTTCGTAAATCTTGCTGAAACTTTCATTTTCGGCAGTGATTTCGCCATATACTTCTTGGGCGGCTTTGAAGCAGGCATTCAGGATCTCGGCAGAGAAGGGCTTCAATTGCGCGCCCTGACCCAGAAGCGTTTTGAGCGCGCCGGGGTTTTTCTGGTCATACGACGCCAGCATATCGGTATTGGCCGCCTGACACGCGACCTTCAGCGCATCCTGATAGGCCTCTGGCAGTGCGTCAAATTTTTCCTTGTTGAAGAAAGAATGGATGCAGGCGCCGCCTTCCCACCAGCCCGGATAGTAGTAATTCGGCGCAACTTTCACAAAGCCCAGCTTCTCGTCGTCATAGGGGCCGATCCATTCCGTCGCATCAATGGTGCCCTTTTCAAGGGCTGCATAAATGTCGCCACCTGCGATTTGCTGCGGCACCACGCCGAGTTTTTCCATCACGCGGCCCGCAAACCCGCCAAGGCGCATTTTCAAACCGTTCAAATCATCAACCGAATTGATTTCCTTACGAAACCAACCGCCCATTTGTGCACCGGTATTGCCTGTCGGGAAGCCTACGGCATTATAATTTGCATAGAATTCGTTCAGCATATCTATGCCGCCGCCGTAGTACATCCATGCATTTTGCTGGCGCGCGTTCAGGTTGAACGGGATCGCCGTGCCAAGGGCGAATGTCGGATCCTTGCCCCAGAAGTAATACGAACAGGTGTGGCAGGCCTCGACCGTACCGTTTGACACCGCATCCAGCGCCTGCAATCCGCCCACGATTTCGCCAGCAGAAAACACCTGAATCTTGAATTTCCCATCGGTAATCTGCTCGACATATTTGGCCATGGTCGCGCCGCCACCATAGATTGTATCAAGCGATTTCGGGAACGAGGATGTCAAACGCCAGTTGAGCGTTGGTGCTTCCTGCGCGATGGCGGGCGCTGCAAGCGTGGCCGCCCCTGCTGCGGCCGCACCGCCCAAGGCCCCTTTGCGGATGAAAGAACGACGATCCATATTTCCTCCCAAGTTGTTCAAGTGTCCCGATGCGCGGGCCGCTCCTTCAACCCTCGCGTAAATGTAAGTTTAGCGGGCAATCGGGTCCTGTCTAGCCTGAGAATGTTACGAGATTGCGTTTGTGATGCGCCAAGGGCAATAAAAAAACCGAGCCATGCGGCCCGGTTTTAATGGTTTGTTTATCTTTATGCCGAAGCCGGGTGAGCTTACAGCGTGCCCTGACGCTGTTGCACCATCATGAATGTGTCGAAGTTATATTCCGCGACTTGTGTCCACAGGTAATATTCATTCTGGAATTCCCGCATCGACCCGAGCATTTTCGCGAATGTTTCGTTTTCTTCCGAAATCTCGGCATAGACTTCTTTCGATGTGTCGAAACAGGCTTTCATGATCTCTTGGTTGAACGGGCGCAATTGTGCGCCTTCTGCCAACAATGTGCGCAGCGCGCGGGAATTCTCGTAGTCATACATTTCCAGCATGTTGGCATTGATGCTTTGACATGTGGTTTGCAGCAGCGACTGATAATGCTCTGGCAGGCCGTTATAGGCATCCTGATTGAACAGGAAATGCACAGTCGCGCCACCTTCCCAGAAACCGGGATAGTAATAATAGGGCGCTACACGCACAAACCCCAGTTTCTGGTCGTCATAGGGGCCGACGAATTCGGTCGCATCAATCGTCCCTTTTTCAAGCGCGGCGTAAATGTCACCGCCCGCGATCTGTTGCGGCACCACGCCCAGACGCTCAAGAATTTTACCGGCAAATCCGCCAACGCGGAATTTCAGGCCTTTGAGGTCATCGACAGAATTGATTTCCTTACGGAACCAACCGCCCATTTGCGCGCCGGTGTTGCCACCCGGAAAGCCGATCAGGCCCTTGTCGGACAAAAACTCGTTGAACATGTCGTTGCCACCGCCAAAGCGCAGCCATGCGTTCATGCCCCGCGCAGACAGGCCAAAGGGCAGGGCGGTCGGGATTGCCCAGACCGGATCCTTGCCCCAGTTGTAATAGGTTGGAATATGGGCCACTTCGACGGTGCCTGCGGCCGCGGCATCCGAAGACTGCAGCCCGCCCACGATCTCGCCTGCCGAGAAAGACTGGATCTTGAACGCGCCATCGGTCGCCGCCTCGACCCGTTTGCCCAGTTCGGCGCTATTGCCATAAAGCGTTTTGAGCGAATTGGGGAATGCAGAGGCAAGACGCCACGTGATTTGCGGGTTTTCTTGCGCAATGGCTGGCGCGGCCAAGCCGGTTGCAGCTGTGCCAAGTGCGGCGGTCGAAAGGAAAGAACGGCGGTCCATATCTGTATCCTGAGCGTGTTTTTGATTTGATTAAATTTCTGTCAGCGAACCTCGCAGGGTGTGCGTGGTCTGTCCAGCCCTTCGGGCGCAATTAAGTTGTGTGAGTTGTCTCTGGCGCGATATTTTCGAAGGAATTAAGAAAATTAATATACTGGATGTATTGCAAGCTTTGGCGGTCGGCCGCGCGTGTTCATGCGCTGACCCCGCAAGCGAGCGGCTGTTCGGTAATTATGCGTCAGGTTTTGGTGTTATGGGGCAGATCGATCCGGGCCACCTGATCCGATATCGGATCGATCACCGGAGGGTGGCTTTCTTCGGCGTGATCTTCCGGATTGCCCAAATCCATCCACTCGCCATTTTTGAAAATTTCAAGCGCGCCGAATTTGGCCTTGTAGCCCATCTTTTTCGACCCCGGAACCCAATAGCCCAGATAGACATAAGGTAGCCCCGCTTTTCGGGCGATCTCGATATGATCGAGAATAAGGTAGGTGCCAAGGCTGTCTTTGATGCGGTCTGGGTCATAAAACGAGTAAACCATCGATAACCCGTCATCCAGAACATCTGTCAGGCATACGGCGGTCAGGTCCAGCCCTTGATCCATCGGCTTGGTTTCATCGCGATATTCGATCACCCGCGATTTGATCGGGGTTTCTTCCACCATGGCTGCAAATTCGAAAATATCCATATCCGCCATGCCACCCGTGGCGTGACGGCTGTCCAGATAGCGGCGAAACAGGGTGAACTGTTCTTCGGTCGCCCACGGGCTGGTGGCTGTGCGTTGCAGCGACAGATTGCGCTTTTGAACCCGTTTTTGGGTGCGTGTAGGCGCAAAGTCGGCAACCCTGATACGGGCAGACAGGCACGCGCGGCATTCTGCACACGAGGGCCGGTAGAGCACATTTTGCGACCGCCTGAACCCCTGACGCGACAGGGCGTTGTTCAACTTCTCCGCAGCGTCGCCTTGAAGGGCGGTGAACAGCTTACGTTCCGACCTGCCCTCCAGATAGGGGCAGGGCTGGGGCGCAGTCACATAGAACTGTGGAGCGAGTGGAAGTGAATGACGCATGACGGTTCGTCTTTGCTGAGAGGACGCGAGGGGAGGCTAGCAAGTTCGGTCGGGCACGCCAAGGGCTGTTTAAGGCGGCATTGATTAAAAACATGTAAGCCCCCCGGCTTTTTTCAAGCCGAGGGGCGATGTTTTTAGAAAACTTGTTGAATTGCGGATTTGCAGATCAGTCTGCCTGCGGGCGGTGTTGTTGCGGCGCGTCGGTCTGGGATGCCTGCGTGTCGGCATCGTTTTCGGCCTCGGCACCGCGATCCTTCATGTATTGATCGAACTCCGCCTTGTCGCGAGCGGCGCGCAAACGGTGCAGGAAGCTCTCGAAATCATCCTGCTCGCGCTCCAGACGCGCGATCGTATCCGCTTTATACGCATCAAAGGCCGAATTGCCTGACGAGCGCGTCATACGCATTCCGAAACGGGCGCCACATTTGCTGGTTTGCGCAAATGCGGGGCGGTTCTTGCGGAAGCGTTTTGTCACCAGCACAAACACAAGGGCTGCAAACCCTAACGGGCCTGCCACGAAAAAGCTGACGATAATCAGCGCGATCCACGAAATCGGGCCGCGCTCGTCCATCCAGTCAATCGCCCGGCGCACCGGGCCGGACTGAACGGGGGATTGGGCATCAATGAAGGACATTCTGGTCTCCGGGGTTGGGTATGTTAACTTCTTTTACATACCAGATGTGGTCCTTGAAAGCGCACCTTGCAAGAGGTGATGTGACTCTTTTTTACATATAAATCTACCGTTCAATCTTCAGGCTTAAAAGTGAAGCGCAATCAACAGATTATAATATTTTGAAGCGTAAAAATTATTTTCGCTTGCGCCGTCCGCCGCTGCTGCGGGCGTGAAACTCGGGCGGGCGTTTGGCGATCCATCCCAGAAACGGGGCCAGCGCGGGATGCGCGCGCAGGGCCTCGGGTGTATTCAGATCGCGCGCGAGTTCCGCCTCGCTAAAGGTCTTGTGGATCTCGTTATGGCAAATCTGGTGCAATCGCACGGTGGCCCCGTGCTTGCCGCCTTTCAGCTTGGGGGTCAGATGATGCAGGCTTTGGCGTGCGTGCGACGGGATCGGGCGCAAACACAGCGGGCATATCGGATCATCGGTGCTCATACGCGATAAGACTGTGGCGCAAGCGGGCGTGGTCAAGTGGTGCCCCCCGAAATCAGGCATGCCGCAATCACGGCGCGGCGTGCAATTGTGGCGTTGACCTGAGAAGGGCGGGCGGTCATCTTCGGCGCATGAAATTTGCATCCCGCCTGACCCGAAGCCCCCTTCCGTTTGACCGTGACCGTGGCGCTGAAATCGCAACCCTGTTTGACGACCAGCCCCCCGAACTGCGCACCCTTCTGGCGGGCACCGCCGGATGCAGTCCCTATCTGGGCGGGTTGATCGTGCGGGAGCAGGACTGGCTGCGTGCTGCGGTTGATCAATCGCCCGAGGCGGCATTCGCACGCGAGATGGACCGGCTGCGCCCGTTGGAGCTTGGGGAACTGGCGGTGGAGTTGCGCCGTGCCAAACGGCGGGTTGCGCTACTTGCGGGGCTGGCTGATCTGGGTGGCGTGTGGCGGCTTGAGGACGTGACACGCGCGCTTAGCGATTTTGCCGATCTTGCGGTCGATCTGGCGGCCACGCGTCTGGTGGGCGATGAAATCCGCCGTGGCAAGATCCCGGGCGCCCAACCGGAAGATGCTGAAACCGCCTGCGGGATGGTGGCCTTGGCGATGGGGAAAATGGGCGCGGGGGAGTTGAACTATTCGTCTGATATCGACCTGATCTGCCTTTTCGACCAGTCGCGCTTTGATGCGGATGGCGCGATGGAGGCCCGCGTGGCCTTTGTCCGCGCGACGCGCAAAATGGCCCAGATGTTGTCTGATATCACCGACGAGGGCTATGTATTCCGCACCGATCTGCGATTGCGCCCCGATGCGGCGGCCACGCCTGTGTGTATGTCGATGGCCTCGGCGGAGTTGTATTACGAGGCCGAGGGCCGCACCTGGGAACGCGCCGCCTACATCAAGGCACGGCCCGCTGGCGGGGACATTGCCGCCGGCGCGGCGTTTCTGGAACGCCTGCGCCCCTTCGTATGGCGCAGGCATCTGGATTTCGCAGCCATCGAGGATGCCTATGACATGCGGCTGAAAATCCGTGATCACAAGGGGCTGAACGGACCGCTTAAAGTGCCCGGCCATAATATAAAGCTGGGTCCGGGGGGCATTCGCGAGATCGAGTTTTTCACCCAGACGCGTCAGTTGATTGCAGGGGGGCGCGATCCGGATTTACGTGACCCGACCACCGTGGGCGGGCTTGCAGCTTTGGCGCAAAAGGGCTGGATACCCGATGATGTCTCCACCTCGCTTGCCGAGCATTACCGCGCCCACCGCGAGATCGAGCATCGCTTGCAGATGGTGAATGATACCCAGACCCAAAGCCTGCCTACCCAGAGCGAGGGGCTGGCGCGTATTGCTGCGATGATGGGCGAGGCTGACGCGACCGGTTGGGCTGACGCGCTCAAGGCCCGCCTGACAGAGGTTGAAACATTGACGGGGGCGTTTTTTGCCCCAAACCCCGCGCAGCCCAGACCGCAGATATCACCCGAGGCCCAAGCAATCGTTGATCGCTGGACCAGCTATGCCTGCCTGAAATCGGATCGTGCACGGGTGATTTTTGCCCGTCTTGAACCCGATATCCTGCAGCGGTTCCAGCGCGCCGCCCATTTCGAGGAAGCCTTGACGCAATTTGACGGTTTCCTGCGCGGCCTTCCCGCAGGCGTACAGTTGTTTTCGCTCTTCGAGGCCAATCCGCAGCTTATTGATCTGATTGTAGATATTTGCGCCACATCGCCTGCGCTCGCCGCGCATCTATCGCAAAACTCCGCGGTTCTTGACGCCGTTCTGGGGGGCAGTTTCTTTGCCGTGTGGCCCGGCAGTGCGGCCTTGGCCGAAACGCTGGAAGAGGTGCTCGATGCCGCAGACGATTACGAGGCAAAGCTGGATGCGACGCGGGGCTGGGCGCGCGAGTGGCGTTTCCGCATCGGTGTGCATCACCTGCGCGGTTTGATCGATGCTGCAGAAGCCGGCAAATATTACGCCGAGGTGGCGAATGTCGCGGTGCGCGGGCTTTGGCCCTGTGTCACGCAGGAATTCGCGTTGAAATATGGCCCTATGCCGGGGCGCGGCGCCTGTGTGCTGGCGATGGGGTCGCTGGGGGCGCAGCAGTTGAATGCGGGATCGGATCTGGATTTGCTGGTGATCTACGATCCGCAGGGGCAGGAGTATTCCGAAGGCCGTAAATCTTTGGCCTCCCGCAGCTATTATGCGCGTCTGACACAGGCGCTGATCACCGCGATTTCGGCCCAGATGCCGCAAGGCCGCCTCTACGAGGTGGATATGCGGCTGCGCCCGTCGGGCCGCCAAGGCCCTGTGGCCACCGCGATCACCAGTTTCGAGAGCTACCAGATGGAAGAGGCCTGGACATGGGAGCATCTGGCCCTGACCCGCGCACGACCCTTGGCAGGCCCGGCAGAATTGGCCGATGACATCGAGGCGTTGCGTCGTGATGTACTGGCGACGCGGGGCGGGGACGCGCGCGTTCTGCCTGATCTGGCCGATATGCGTGCGCGGATCTTTACTGCCAAAGCCACCGATAACCGTTGGGAGACGAAAATCGGTCCCGGACGGTTGCAAGATATCGAACTTTTCGCGCAAAGCCTTGCACTTCGTGCCAATTCGGGGGCGCGGGCCGTATCGGCGCAGTTGCAGGCAGGCGCGCGCGCAGGTTTGATCGAGAAGCCCGATGTCGATGTGCTCGCCAGCGCGTACCGGTTTTTATGGCGCCTTCATGCCGGCGGGCGGTTGCTCACGGAAAAAACCCTCGATATGGAGCAGATCGGCGAAGGTGGACGGGCGTTTTTGCTGCGTGAAACCGATCAGCCGGATATTGCCGCGCAGCAGATCCGGCTTGAGCAGCTAACCGGTCAGGCCGCCGCGGTGATCGCGCGTGCCGTGGAGGGGTAATGGGACGGCGGATGATGAATTTAAGTGATGCAGATCCAAAGGGGCTGATGCGTGAGAGTTTCCGCATTGATGGTATCGGGATGGCGGAATGCCGGTCGATTTTCATGGATTGGGCATTAAGCCTCGCGCCCGGAACGGACGAGAGAGAGGCCATGCGCGTTGTCATGGCACAGTATCAGGGGCCCGAAGATCACCCGATGACCCTCGTGCTGAGCGAAGGGCTGACCCGCGAGCCAGCCCCCCGCAAGCGCGCAGGCCGCACCGCGCGGCGTGCGCCGCGCACTGACAACTGATGGCCTGATTTGGAGGGTCTGCGGGGCTGCTGATCGGGAAAGGCAGGCCTGCTGAGGCGCGTCACAAGATCCCAACCGGGTGGCGTGGAATATCTATGCGGCGATCCGAAAGACCGCGATAGCTGAAATATTGTTTTTCACGGCCGAAAGCAGGCCGGATATTCAGGCGTTTTAATAACGAACCGGCATTATTACTCAGCGGATGCAAGGCCGCATGCGGGTTTTGATCAAACATGCGCCAGACGGTACGGACACTGGTATCTGAAACCTGAATGCAAAAACGGGGCAGGCCGCATAGGCCCGCCCCGTTTGTGGTTTACAAAGCCGCTGGTATCAGCGCGGCAGGGCCGCGGCCTCGCGCGCCAAAGCCTCGATCCCTGCCCAGTCACCGGCTTGTACCAGATTATCGGGGGCCACCCACGATCCGCCCGCGCAGATCACATTTGGCAGGCTCAGGTAATCAACGGCATTTTTGATGTTGATGCCGCCTGTGGGGCAGAATTTCATTTGCGGCAGCGGCCCGGAGAAATTCTTCAGCGCAGGCGCCCCGCCATTGGTTTCGGCGGGGAAAAACTTGACCATATCATACCCCAGTTCCAAAAGGCGCATGACCTCCGACGGGGTTGCTGTGCCCGGCAAAAGGGGCAGTTCTTCATCTGCGCAGGCCTTGAGCAGATCGCCGGTCACGCCGGGGGACACGCCGAATTTCGCGCCAGCCGCTTTGGCTGCTTTCACATCCTTGGGGGTCAGCAATGTGCCTGCGCCCACCACGCCGCCTTCCACATCGGCCATTGCGCGGATCGCGTCCAGCGCACAGTCGGAGCGCAGCGTGACTTCAAGCGCGGGCAGGCCCCCCTTGATAAGCGCTGTGGCAAGCGGCACCGCATGGGCGATCTCCTTGACCACGATCACCGGCACGATGGGGGCAAGCTCGCAAATCGCGCGGGCGGCTTTGGATTGCTCTGCTGGGGTCATAAGGGTCCCTTTATTTTCAAACGTTTGGCGCCTGTGGCGCGGGTGGCAGATGCCGGCATGCGGGAGAGTTTCAGGAGTGCGAGTTGCGCTTGGCACGATGGTATTGCGCCTTGCGCGGTATCTTTATCCTTAAACGCCCCCCGCGCCATCCGGCGAAAACTTACACAATCACAGATGCACCGCTGGTGGACGGACCAACCTGATTGCGGAACGCCGTGAACAGCTCGCGTCCCATGCCACGATGGTGGGCGCTCAGGTCCTCGGTCACGGGTGTGCGTGTATCCAGATCAGCACTCGTGCAGCTCAACGTGCCATTCACCGCGTCCAGTCGCACAATATCGCCGTCTTGCAGTTTGGCAAGCGGGCCGCCGTTGGCCGCCTCGGGCGACACGTGGATCGCCGCCGGCACCTTGCCGCTGGCCCCCGACATCCGTCCGTCCGTCACAAGCGCCACCTTCAGGCCGCGCCCTTGGAGAACCGACAACACAGGGGTGAGCGAATGCAGTTCCGGCATCCCGTTGGCCGACGGCCCTTGGAAACGCACCACAACGATCGTGTCCTCGGTAAACTCGTTGCGCTTGAACGCCTCCTTGACCTCTTCTTGGTCCTTGAACACGCGGCACTTGGCCTCGATCAGACGATGCTCTTCGGCCACGGCCGAAATCTTGATCACGCCACGCCCCAAGTTGCCGTCAAGCTGCTTGAGCCCGCCGGTTTTGGCAAAGCCAGAACTGGCCGGGCGCAAGATACGATCATTCAGGCTTTCTTCGGCGCCGTCTTCCCAGACCAGTTCGCCATCACGCAGTTTCGGCTCTTTGGCATAAAGATCCAAGCCATCGCCTGCGACGGTTTTCGCATCCGAATTCAACAGACCTTCTTTCAGAAGATCGCGGATCATGAACTGCAGACCGCCTGCGGCGTGGAAATGGTTCACATCCGCCAGACCGTTGGGATAGACCTTGGCCATCAGCGGCACGACATCCGAGATCTCGTCGAAATCTTCCAGATCGATCATGATGCCCGCGGCTTTCGCCATGGCCGGCAGGTGCAACACAAGATTTGTCGACCCACCCGTGGCCATCAGCCCCACAAGCCCGTTGACAAAGGCGCGCTCGTCCAGAATTTCGCCCGCCGGACGGTAATCATTGCCCAATGCGGTGATTTCGGCGGCACGCTTGGCGCCTGCGGTGGTCAAGGCATCGCGCAGCGGCGTGTTCGGATTTACAAAACTCGCCCCCGGCAGATGCAGGCCCATGAATTCCATCAGCATCTGGTTGGTATTGGCCGTGCCGTAAAATGTGCAGGTGCCCGGCCCGTGATAGGAGGCCATCTCGGCACGCATCAATTCCTCGCGGCCCACTTCGCCGGTGGCAAACTGCTGGCGGACCTTGGACTTCTCGTCATTGGGCAGGCCGGAGGTCATCGGGCCGGCTGGCAGGAAGATCGCGGGCAGGTGGCCGAAGGTTGCCGCCGCCATAATCAGGCCGGGCACGATTTTATCGCACACGCCCAGGTAGATCGCGGAATCAAATGTGTTATGCGACAATGCCACCGCAGAGGCCATCGCGATGACATCCCGCGAAAACAGCGACAGCTCCATGCCCGGTTGGCCTTGGGTCACACCATCACACATCGCAGGCACGCCACCTGCCACCTGCGCGGTCGCACCGGCTGCGGCTGCGGCGTTCTTGATCAGCTGCGGAAATACCTCGTAGGGCTGGTGGGCCGACAGCATATCGTTATAGGCAGTCACGATGCCGATGTTGGGCGCGCGTCCGGTGGCCAATGCCTCCTTGGCGTCGCCCATTGCAGCATAGGCATGGGCTTGGTTGCCGCATGTCAGATGCGCGCGCGCGGGTCCCTGATCGGCGGCCTCGCGGATCTGTTGCAGGTAGTCGTCGCGCATTCCTTTGGAACGGTCGCGGATCCGTTCGGTGACACGCGCGATTGTGGAGTTGAGCGGAGCGGCTTGGTCTGACATGGACTGGCTTCCCTAATTTCATTCAGGCGGCTGCGCATCGGGCTACAGCGTTGTAAACAGTGTAATACGTTAGCGCTAACAGCGCAACACCGGTTCCAGTTTCTTTATTTGCGCCCTACGAGGTGCATTGCAACCCCTCGCGGGCCGTCGGGGCCGCGCATTTGCACCGGCCAACGCAAGGCCGCGCTTTTCAAGTTGCGTTCTTGGCGCTAGGAGGAGGGGCAACCAGTCAGAGGATCTTGCCATGACAGACCCCCGTCCCATCGTTCGCCTGCGCCCCAAAGCCGAAGCACGCGCCATCCGCCACGGCTTTCCATGGGTTTATGCCGACGAGCTGGTGGTGGACCGGCGTTCCAAAGCAATCGAGCCGGGCACTCTGGCCGTGCTGGAGGATGCAGAGCGCACCCCCATGGCCACGGTCACGGTCAATCCCAATTCCAAGATCATCTGCCGCGTCATGTCGCGTGACCCCGATGCGGTGATTGATCGCGCGTGGCTGGTGGCCAAGCTGCAGCGCGCGCTGGATCTGCGTGCCCGTCTTTATCCGCAGCCCTTCTATCGTCTGGTGCATGCCGAGGCCGACGGGCTGCCGGGGGTGATCATCGACCGTTTCGGCGATGTGGCGGTGATCCAGCCCAACGCGGCATGGGCCAATGTGATGATCGATGATCTGGCAAGCGCCCTTGGCGAGGTGACCGGTGTCCAGACGATCATTATGAACGGATCGGGCCGTGCGCGCACGCTCGAAGGGCTGGATGAGGAAATGCGCGTTCTGACAGGTGGCATCGATGCGCCGGTCGAGGTTGCGATGAACGGTGCGACGTATCTGGCCGATGTCGTGGGCGGGCAGAAAACCGGCCTGTTTTATGACCAGCGTCCCAATCACGCCTTTGCAGCGGGGCTTTCGAAAGATGCCCGCGTGCTTGATGTGTTCAGCCATGTGGGCGGGTTCGGTCTGGCGGCCCTTGCGGGGGGCGCGGCCTCGGCCCTTGCGGTGGATGGATCTGCGCCTGCGCTTGCACTGGCCGAGGGGGGCGCACGCGCCATGGGCGTGTCCGACCGGTTCTCCACGCGCAAGGGCGAGGCATTTGCCACCCTTGAGGCACTGGCAGGCGAGGGTGCCGAATTTGATGTGGTGATCTGTGATCCGCCTGCTTTTGCACCGGCCAAGCCAGCCCTTCAGGCCGGATTGCGCGCCTATGAGCGGATTGCACGCATGGCCGCGCCTTTGGTGGCCAAAGGCGGCTATCTGGTGCTGTGTTCGTGCAGCCATGCCGCCGATCTGTCCAGCTTCCGTGGCGCATCGACGCGCGGGATCGGCAAGGCCGGACGTGCGGCCCAGTTGCTGCACACCGGATTTGCCGGGGCCGATCATCCGATGCTGCCGCAACTGGCGGAATCGGGCTATCTCAAAGCGCTGTTTTTCCGGCTGGATTGATGAAACTGGTTCTGGATGCCTGCGTGATCTACCCCACGGTCTTGCGCGAGATCCTTCTAGGTCTGGCCAAAGCGGGGCTGTATCAGCCGCTTTGGTCGGCGCGGATCCTGGAGGAATGGGCCCGCGCCGCCGCCCGTCGCAATCCGGGCGACGAAATCATCGCACGCGGGGCGATTGCCATGATGCGTGCCGATTTTCCCGCAGCCGAGGTGGCCCGCCACACGGGGCTGGAGGCGCGGCTGCATCTGCCCGATGAAAACGACATTCACGTGTTTGCCACGGCCATCGCAGGCGGTGCCGATGCGATTATCACTGTGAACGCGCAGGATTTTCCACGCGGTATTCTGGCGGGCGAGGGGCTGGAACGGCGCGATCCGGACGGGCTGATCTGGGCGCTCTGGTCAGAGGCACCCGACACAGTCGCCGCCGTGATTGAAACCGTGCGCGCCGAGGCCGAACGCCTGTCGGGCACGCCCCAGCCGCTGCGCCCGCTTTTGAAACGCGTGCGGCTGCCACGGGTGGCCAAAGCGCTGGGTTGAACGCAGGCGCGCGGATATTCAAACCCAAACACGCCGTCGGCCCGCCAAAGACGGGCCAGCCGGTACTATTGTTAATACCCTGTTCCGATCGGGTATCAGGAGGATCAAATGGAAGACCTTGTCGTTGTCGGCAATATTCCGGTCTCAACTCTCGCGGTCGCCTTCGATCTGATCGGGACCTATGTTTTCGGCCTGTCAGGGGCGTTGCTGGCGGTGCGTCGGGGGCTGGATATCTTCGGGATTGCGGTCCTGTCGCTGGCAGCCGCCCTTGCGGGCGGGGTGTTTCGTGACATGATGCTTGGGGCGGTCCCGGTGGCGGCGCTGATGGACAGCCGGTATCTGATCGCAGCCCTTGGTGCAGGGCTGACGGGCCTTTTCTTTCACGGCGCGTTGGACCGGCTTTATAAACCCGTGATGGTGCTGGATGCGATGGGGCTTAGCCTGTTTGCGGTGACGGGATGCAACAAGGCGCTGGCCCACGGGCTGGGCCCGCTGCCGGCCATCATGCTGGGGGTGATCACGGCGACGGGTGGCGGTGTGATCCGCGATGTTCTGGTGGCCGAAATCCCGCGCGTTCTACGCGAGGAGGTCTATGCTATGGCTGCGCTGATCGGCGGGGCGATCTATGTTTGCGGCCGCATGCTGGAGCTGGCGCATTTGCAGGTGGCTCTTGTGGCGACCTGCGTCACCTTCCTGTTGCGGGTGGTGAGCGTTTGGCGCGGCTGGCAGGCACCGCGTGCGGTTGGCAGCGGCCCGCGCAAGTAAAAGCAGCCGTTCTCAAGCGTCATACATCCGGCCTTGGATTTGAAAAAAACGCCCCGCAAACACGGGGCGATTTCTTTATACGCTCAGATATGTATCCGGCCAGATCAAAGGGTATCGGAAGTGCCGATGGATATCAGCCTTTCTGGGTCTGGGCCTTGCGCACCATCTCCGCCAGTTGTCGGGTAGAGCCGTCCTTGTCCTTGCCATCGGCCTCGCCCGTCAACACGGGTTGTAGCGCCAGCGCCAGCTCCTTGCCCAGCTCCACGCCCCATTGATCAAAGCTGTTGATGCCCAAGATCGCCCCTTCGACAAACACGCGATGTTCATAAAGCGCGACAATCGCACCGAATACATGCGGGGTAAGTTTCGGGTAGATAAGGGTGGTGGACGGGCGCGATCCGGGGAAAACGCGATGACGGGCCTGACGGTCCAGTTCCGCGCCCTCAAAGCCCTTGGCGCGCATCAATGCGGTGGCCTCCTCAAGGCTACGGCCCCGCATCAGGGCCTCCGACTGGGCCAGACAATTGGCGGCCAGCAGGATATGCTGATGGGCAAGATCGGGTTCGTGGCCTTGTGTGGCCAGCATGAATTCGCACGGCACAATGCGTGTGCCCTGATGGATCAGCTGGTAGAAGGCGTGCTGGCCGTTGGTGCCGGGCTCGCCCCAGACCACGGGGCCGGAATTGACCGTCAGATCAGCCCCGTCCATCGACACGCGCTTGCCGTTGGATTCCATTTCAAGCTGCTGAAGATATGCGGGAAGCCGCGACAGGCGCTGGTCATAGGGCAGTACGGCACGTGTGGCGTAATCGCAAAACTGGTTGTGCCACATGCCGACCAACGCCAGAAGCACGGGCAGGTTTTCCTCGAACGGGGCATCGCGGAAATGCGCATCCATATCCGCCGCGCCGTCGAGAAACGCCTGAAAGTTCTCCGGCCCGACCGCAATCATCAGCGACAGGCCAATTGGCCCCCACATCGAATAGCGCCCGCCCACCCAATCGGCAAATCCGAACACGCGGCTGGCATCAATCCCGAAGGCGGCCGTTTTTTCGGCCGAGGTCGACAGCGCCACGAACTGGGCTGCCGGATCGGCCACATCGCGCGCCATCCACCGCTTGGCGGTTTCGGCATTGGTCATGGTTTCGATCGTGGTGAAGGTTTTGGAGGCCACGATCACCAAGGTGGTCGCCGGATCCAGCGTGGCCAGCGTATCGTGGATATGCGCCCCGTCGACATTCGACACAAAATGGCAACGCGGCCCGTCGTGATAGGGCGCAAGCGCCAATGTCGCCATTGCCGGACCCAGATCAGAGCCACCTATGCCGATATTGACCACATCGGTGATCTTGCCGCCCTGCGCGGTATATCCGCCCGCACGCACGGCAGTGGCAAAATCTTCCATCCGCTGGTGGGTGTGGCGGACCTCTTCCATCACATCCTGGCCGTCCAGTTCGATCTTGGCACTCAGATCGCGCAGGGCGGTATGAAGCACGGCGCGGTCTTCGGTATCGTTGATCCGTGCGCCGGAAAACATCGCCTCACGCTTGTCGGCCACGCCTTTTTCATGCGCAAGCCCGATCAGCAGATCACGGGTTTGCGTATCGATATTGGTTTTGGAATAGTCGAACAGAAACGGGCCCGATTGCGCGCTGAAATCGGCGGCGCGGGCGTCATCGAACAGCTCGAGAATCGGGCGGTTGTGCGCATGTCGGGCACGCTCTAGAAGGTCGGTCCAGATGCTCATCACAAAATTCCTTACTGCGCCCAGTGCACGGTGGCGTTGGACAAAACGCATTTAACGGGCGCTTTTTCGACCGGCAGGCTTTGCGCAGCCTCGATCGCTTTGCGTTTCTCGTCACCGGTGATCAGGATGTGCGTGTACATCGCATCCTTCAGCACCCGCGCTGTCATGGTGATGCGGGGCTCGCCTGCCGCCTCCGCGCGCAGGGCCATCAGTTCCGGCGCGTCATCAGACAGCGCTTCTGTCAGCTTGTCGGCACCGGGGAAAAGCGAGGCTGTATGCATATCCGTGCCCATCCCTAGCAACAAAACCGAGATCGGCAGATTGGGTCGCAGGTTGTCCGATAGCGCATCCAGCCGCTCGTCGGGGTCGGGCGCGTTCACATAGAGCTGCAGCAGGCGTGCATCGGCGGCTTTGTTGATCAGCAGCCGCTCTTTGAGAAGGGCTGTGTTCGAGCGCGGGCTGCTAAGCGGCACCCAGCGTTCGTCGTTCAGGACCACGGCAATATTTTTCCAGTCCAGATCCAGATCGCTCAGGATATCGAAGACCGGTCCGGGCGTTGTGCCGCCGGGCACCGATAGGGTGGCCCGGCCTTCATGGCTTAATGTGGTGCGAAGTTGCGAGGCGATGCGATCGGCGAGCGCCATCATCATCATCTCTCTGTCAGGATAGGTTTTGAAATCCATTATTTAATATGCCTCCACCTGCGCCCGTCGCGATGCATCAACATCAGCGCATCGTCCGGGCCACTTGTTCCGCTGTCATAGGGGCGGGGTTTGTCGCCCCGTGCATCCCAGTCCGCGATAATCGGATCGGTCCATGCCCATGCTGCCTCGACTTCGTCGCCGCGCATGAACAATGTCTGGTTGCCACGGATCACATCCATGATCAGCCGTTCGTAGGCGTCGGGCATATCCGCCCCGCCTTCGCCCAAAGCTTCGGCAAACGACATATCCAGCGGTACCTGAACCAGACGCATCCCGCCCGGACCGGGTTCCTTGATCATCATTTTCAGGTTCATACCCTCGTTGGGTTGCAACCGTATGACAAGCTGGTTGGGCTGCCATGTGCCTTCGGCTTCGTCAAAGATAGAGTGCGGCGGCTCTTTGAAGGTGATCGCGATCTCGCTTGTGCGCGCGCGCAGACGTTTGCCGGTGCGCAGATAGAACGGTGTGTTCTTCCAGCGCCAGTTGGCAATGTTGACCCGCATGGCCAGATAGGATTCCGTCAGGCTTTCGGGATTTTCGGAATCCTCGAGATACCCCGGCATCCGCTCTGTCTTGTCGTCGCGCGGCTCGCCCAGATATTGTCCCCGCACGATATCGCCGGCGGGCACGGGCTGTAGCGCACGGATCACTTTCAGCTTTTCGTCACGCACTGCGTCGGGGTCAAAGTGATAGGGGGGTTCCATCGCGATCATGCACAAAAGCTGCATCATATGGTTTTGCACCATATCGCGCATCGCACCCGATTTGTCGTAATAGCTGCCGCGGCCACCCACGCCCACGGTTTCGGCCACGGTGATTTGCACATGGTCGATATATTGTGAATTCCAGATCGGCTCGAACAGGATATTGGCAAACCGCACTGCCATCAGGTTTTGTACGGTTTCCTTGCCCAGATAGTGGTCGATCCGGTAAATCTGCTGTTCTTCGAAATATTCGGCAAGCGATTTGTTCAGGGCACGTGCCGAGGCCAGATCGCGACCGAATGGTTTTTCCACCACGATGCGGGCGTCGCTGCCCGCAATGGCGTGGGTCTTCAACCGCTCTGCCAGATCCCCGAACAGCGCAGGCGCCACAGAGAAATAGAACGCATTGACCACGTCGGGGCGGATCAGCTCTTTCAGCTCCGGCCAGCCCGCATCGCCGCGCGCGTCGATGGCCACGTAATGCAGACAGTCGATGAAGGTTTCGATCTGTTTGGCATCTTGCTTGTCGGGTTTTACAAACGTGCGGATGGCCTGACGGATCTGGTCCTGAAAGATCTCCCGGCTTTGTTCGGTGCGGGCAGCCCCGATCATGCGCGATCCGTCCGGGATCTGTCCGGACAGGAAGCGCCGGAAAAGACCCGGAAAAATCTTGCGATTGGCGAGGTCGCCCGTTGCCCCGAAGATCACGAGATCAAAAGGCTCGACCGGAATGACGCGCGAAACCATGAGGCTCCTCCAATGTGATAGCGCTAACGGCCTGCAATTGGCCATAGTCCTTGTCAAAAGTCTAGTGCTGCACTGCAATCGGCGCAAATGCGACACCGGTTTTTATCTGCGGGTCACGTCGAGATAGTCCATAAGCGATTGAAAGTCAGGCAAAAGTTTCTGGCCTAAATCGGGTGCAAAGGCGTGGAATGCGGCATCTGTCGGGGCAGGGACGGCCAAAATCACCGGATGATCACGGCTTAACGCTTCGGCAATCAGGCTGCGTGCCCCGTGGCCTTCAGCTTCGCGCTTGCCGAATTTGTTCACGATCAGCGGCGTGCCTGCGGGGGCACGTTCGAGGGCGCGCTGCATTACCGCCACGGCCTGTTCCAGCGCGCCTGCATCCAAGGTGCAGCCGGCCTGTGTCCCAAGGTTTTGCGAGATATCGACGCGGATGTTATCGGGCCATAGATGCAGCATCAGCCCGTTATCGGCATCCGGCGCTGTCATGGAAATCACGCTTGGGCGCAGGGCCGTGGCAAGGTGATGCAAGATCCGGTCGCTTTGCCCGCGATCCGCGCATTGGATATAGCCAAGTTTCACAATATCTCCTTTTGACGTTTGCCCAGCCACCACAGCGCACCAGCCGCCAGAACGATAAACGGCAGCATTGCCAGATTGACCGCCTGCCATCCGGCCTGCGGATCACCCGCGGCTGTGCAATTCATCAATCCGCCGGAGCTGAGCGAGGCCAGAAATACGCCGCCGAACACCACAAAATCATTGATTCCCTGCACATGACCACGCTCTTGCGGGCTATGGGCCTGCGTCAGCATCGCTGTGGCGCCGATAAATCCGAAGTTCCAGCCCAGCCCCAGTAAAACCAGCGTCATGAAAAACTGCTCGAGCGCGATGCCCGACAGTGCCACCAGCCCTGCGCATGTCAAGATCACAAGGCCCAAGCCCACAATCCTGCGCGCACCAAACCGCGCAATCAGGTGGCCTGTGAAAAACGATGGCAGATACATCGCCACGACATGGGCCGAGACGATATCGGCCGCATCTGCGGGGTGATAGCCGCAGCCCACCACCGCAAGCGGCGTTGACGTCATGACAAGGTTCATCAGCGCGTAGGCCACCATTGCGCAGATCATCGCCACCACGATATGCGGATCGCGCAGCAATGCCCCACGGCTGCGTCCGGCGTGGCGCGTGCCTTTGGCCCGACCGCCGGGGGCAGGGATGTCGAGGAAGGCAAAAAGCACCGGCCCCAGCGCATTTAACGCGATAATCACCAGATATGTCGCCAGAAATGGCACGGCGGTGATCGTGGCCGTCATTTTGACCAGTTGCGGGCCGACGAGCGCGGCCACAAGCCCACCGGCCATCACATAGCTGATGGCTTTGGGGGCAAAGTCAGGCCCCGCCGTATCGGTTGCGGCAAAGCGGAAAAACCCTTGGGCAGACATATAAACGCCGGTGAAAAGCGAACCGAACACGAATAACGGGAAACTGCCGAGATAAAGGGCGATTGATGCAATCGCCGCGCCAAGCGCGCCTGCCCCATTGGCCAGTATGAATCCGGTGCGGCGGCCATGGCGGGCCATCAGTTCCGAAAGTGGCTGTGCCGACAGAACTGAGCCCAGAACGATAAAAGACAGGGGCAGGGTGGCAAAACACGGATTGCCGGCCAGCGACTGCCCCGCCAGCCCGCCGATGATGAAAATCATCGGCATTTGCGCCCCGAGGATTGCCTGCGCGATCACCAAAACGGTGGTATTGCGCCGCGCGCGCGTGCGTAACATTGCAGGAGGTCGCAGAATCTGTGTCATATAAAAGCGTTAGCGGCGTCGTCGGGGGGTGGCAAGTGGCCATTGCATGAGGCAGGATGGGCTGCATGAACGAACGGATCATCACCACGCAGGCCGATGTCGATGAGGGCGCGCAGTGGCTGGCACAGACCGAACCCCGGTTCGCGGATGTGCTGGCGGCCACCGGCCCGTGGCCGCTCCGGCGGCGGGCGGACGGGTTTGGGGCGTTACGCGACGCGATTCTGGGCCAGCAGGTGTCGGTGGCCTCTGCCACAGCCATTATCGCGCGCCTTGACGCAGCAGGCCTTGATACCCGCATGGCGATCGCCCAAGCCCGGCCCGAGGAGTTGCGCGCCTGTGGCCTTTCGCGCCAGAAAATCCGCTATGTTCAGGCGCTGGCGCAATCGGCCATCCGTTTCGAGGATTTGCGCGATATGACGCAAGCCGGGGTGTATGAAACGCTTTTGCCGGTTCCGGGGATCGGGCGTTGGACGGTTGAAATGTATATGATGTTCGCGCTGGGGCGGGCGGATGTTTTCGCGGTTGATGATCTGGCACTGGCCGAAGGTGCGCGTATCCTGTTCGATCTGGACGCGCGCCCCAAAGGCCGTGCATTCACCGAAATGGCCACGGCTTGGGCGCCTTGGCGTGCGGTTGCCGCACGCGGGCTCTGGGCGTGGTATGCCTATTGTAAGAAAAGAGAAGGGGTTGCGCCATGACGCGACAATTAGACATGCGCCAGCAGGGCCCGGCATCGGGCAGCCTGAAATCGGTTGTGATTTTCCTGCACGGTTACGGCGCCGATGGTGCGGATCTGTTGGGGCTTGCCGATCCGCTGGCAGAGCATCTGCCCGACACGCTGTTTATCGCCCCCGATGCGCCCGATCCTGCGCAGGGATCGGGCATGGGGCGCCAATGGTTCCCGCTGCCGTGGATCGATGGCTCATCAGAGGCAGAAGCCGCCGCCGGTCTTGAGCAGGCCTCAAGCGATCTGAACGCGTTCCTTGATAAGGTGATGGAGGATAACGACGTCTCCGCAGACGAGATTGCGATTGTCGGCTTCTCGCAAGGGTCGATGATGGCGCTGGATGTTGTGCCGCGGCGCAAAACAGCCCCTGCCGCGATTGTTGCATTTTCGGGCCGGCTGCTGCGCCCCGAGGCGCTCGAGGCCGATGCGGTATCAAAACCACCGATCCTGCTGTGCCACGGTGATGCCGACGAGGTCGTGCCGTTTCAGGAAATGGGCATCGCGGGTGAAACGCTCGTAGATGCGGGGTTCGATGTCTATGCGCATGTGATGCAAGGCACCGCTCACGGAATTTCGCCCGATGGCCTGTCAGCTGCCTTGGGGTTCCTGCACGAACATCTGCCGAAATAACCGCGCGTCCGGCCCGGGGCACAGTCTGGTACCGGGGTACATCATGTAGCCCGCGCCCGTGCCTCGGGCCATTTTCCGACACACTCCATCCGCGACAAAGCCCCGCTTTTTTGACCATTTGTCATACCCGTGTCGCGTGGCCTTGCTAGCACGCCTGCATCGAGGGGCACCCCCGTAGAGCAAGGGGCTTGCCAGATAGCGAACGCCAGATATAGTTCAATTGCGGCAGGGGCGGACCCCGCGCCCTGAGGGCGTATCACGCGCGGCCGGGCGAGGATGGAGTGACCAATGCTGGATCATGCACATAGAACCGATTTCAGGCAACATTTCACGCGGGAGCCTGCTGCATTGCGCAAGCATCCCGCCTTGGTGCTGAACGCCGATTTCCGGCCACTAAGCTACTACCCTTTGTCGCTGTGGCCTTGGCAAGAAGCGATCAAGGCGGTCTGGCTGGATCGGGTCACGATACTGGCCGAATATGACGAGGTTGTGCGAAGTCAGCGTTCGACCCTCAGGATCCCCTCGGTCGTTGTGCTCAAAGATTATGTGAAACCTCAAAAGCGCGTGGCCTTCACGCGCTTTAATCTTTTTTTACGCGACAGTTTCAGTTGCCAGTATTGCGGATCGAAGGGAGAATTGACTTTCGATCACGTGATCCCGCGCTCGCGCGGGGGAATAACCAGCTGGCAAAACGTTGTGGCCGCGTGTTCACCGTGCAACCTGCGCAAAGCCAACAAACCGCTGTCGCGTTCGGGCATGCGCCTGCGCCAACCCGCGCGCCAACCCACCGCAGCCGATCTGCAATCCATGGGCCGCCGCTTTCCGCCGGGCTATTTGCACGAGAGCTGGATGGACTTCCTGTATTGGGATACAGAGCTTGATGCGTGATATTGCGCATCCGCTGACCCCCTTTGCTGTATCAGGTTTGCAAGTTTTTCCATTGCGCCGGTATGCGGACTGGAAAACACGAAAAAATCCGCAGGGCGCATAAATCACGCACCACAACCAGCAGGCTGAGTGCCGATCACAGGCGTGCTGGATCTATCGCAAGGGGCGGGGCGCCTTTCAGGTGTTCCCGTGCCAAAAGCTCTGCGCAAGACGGGGACCGCGCAGAGCTTTACGCCTCGTGGGCTTTGGTACGCGCCCAAGATCATGCGCCACCCGCAGACACGCTGTGAGGCTGCGCGTCCTCGTATGTTCGTGATCGGGTAGATTTGGGGCCGACGCGCCGCTTGCAAAGCACGTGGCCATGATTGCGCCAGCAGATCTGGCCGCGTGGCGCGGCAGATGGGAGAAGGCTCTGTCACCGGCTTCGGCGCGGCGTATCCCGTCACGCACTCTCGCATTCTGACAGTCTGTGGTGCGGCCGTAAGTTCTGAAGTCTGAATATGATCGACGACGGTGGCGAGTGTCTTGCGGCGGCCGTCGACACGTCTCTGGTGGCGTAGAGGGTCTGGTGGCGTGGAGGGTCTGCAAAACAATGCAGGCATACCTGAAGGCCCTTGGACGGTGGTCAGCGATACTGGAACCGAGTTGAGGTCGAATATAACTCTGAAATGGTTGGAAAATCACAAAGCCCATTGGCATTTCACGGCCCCAAGCAAACCGATGCATACCGGCTTCGTCGCGAGGTTCAGTCGGCATTTGTGGGATACTAGTGGGATAAGTGTCTGAACGCATACCTGTTCGACGGCCTGAGATATAAGGGTCAAAGGCGTTGCAGCACGGCGTGAAACCTCTGGATGGCGGTATTTAAAGCAATCCCGGCATGCTTTTATCGGATGGCTATTGTAACACATAAAAAAAATTGAATAAGTCGGATATCCATGAAGTCGGGAGCGTTTTATAAAGGGTCATAAATTAGGTTGGTTTCCACTGCATGCCAAAACCGATGATAGGAAAAGAATTGCCGACGCCTTACCCGACTCCGGTCAATGAAGAGGACCGCCTCAGGGCACTCGCAGAGTATCATCTGATGGATACTCCGCCAGAAGAAGATTTCAACCGTCTGGCTGGATTGGCGGCACGCCTGTTTGACGTTCCGATCACGCTGGTTTCATTCCTTGATCACGATCGGCAGTTCTTTAAGGCGAATGTCGGATTTGACGTATGTGGTACGAGCCGGGAGGTATCGTTTTGTACCCATGCCATCATGGGCGACGACGTCCTTGTCATTCCCGACGCGGCCAAAGATCCTCGGTTCTCATCAAATCCTCTGGTATTGGGCCCTCCCTTTATCCGGTTTTATGCGGGCAAGCCCCTTAAGACGCCGAATGGCCATAAGATCGGCACTGTCTGCCTTATCGATACCAAGCCCCGGGACGTATTCACATCTGAAGACCGAAAAATCCTATCCGATCTGGCGGCCCTGATCATGGATCGGATGGAGGTCCGGCGGCTGGAATATGTAAGGTCGGTCAGCCAGGACCGCTTCGAGAATATCGCGGGAACCTCCCCGGATGCGATCATCTGTTCGAATCTGAAATCCAAGATCACCTTCTGGAATAGATCGGCCGAGCGCCTTTTCGGATATACAAGCCAAGAGGCCCTTGGCCGGAGTGCCGAGATTATCGTGCCAGACAGCTGGCGCAAAATTTATGACGCGGAACTCCATCATTTGTGCAACGACGAGGAACTGGAGCTTGCGGATCAGACGATCGAGCTTTCGGGTCTGCGAAAAGACGGGAGCGAATTTCCCGCAGAGTTTTCGCTGTCGACTTGGCAGGAAGGCAATACCACCAGCGTTGGCGCCATCGTCCGCGATATTACGGAGCGCCGGAAAAACGAAGAACATCTGTTCAGGCTTGCGTCGCTCGACGCGCTGACAGGGTTGGCAAATCGCTCCGCGTGGCGCGAGTGTCTGGATGAGACCACGCAGGCACAATCCCCTTGCACGGTCATTTTGCTGGATCTCGACGGCTTCAAGAGTGTGAACGACAGACTGGGCCATTCGGCAGGCGACGCCATTCTGAAGGAGGTCGCTGCGCGGTTGGACGCTGTTTGTAAAATGGCAACGATGGTCGCGCGACTTGGCGGGGACGAGTTTGTGGCGCTTTTGCCGGGCAATGACGAGCGATTGGCCAAAGTGATCGCATCACAGCTGGTTTCCACCATCTCAGCCCCCTACAGCTTTGCAGGTCTCAAATGCGAAATCGGCGTTAGTATCGGCGTGGCACTTGGGCCCCAGCACAGCCCCCGACCCGAAGAGTTGCTGTCCGCGGCCGATCTGGCGCTTTATCGTGCCAAGGCCCTTGGCAAAGGTCGTTTCGAGCTGTTCGAGCCTGCACTGCGTGAGGTGGCGATTGCGCGCCGCTCTTTTGAAAAAGAACTACGCCTGGCCTTCGAACATGGTGAATTTGAAATCTTTTACCAACCTCAGGTTTCGACCATCGACCAGCGTGTGGTTGGCGCCGAAGCCTTGATGCGATGGAATCACCCGAAACGCGGGCTGCTGTCTCCAGTGTCTTTCATGGATGTTCTTAGCCAAAAACCGACCGCGGGGGATGTTGGAGACTGGGTGCTGCGCACAGCTTGCACGCAAGCCGCGCAGTGGCGGGCTGTGATCCCTGATTTCCGTATTGGCGTAAACCTGTTTGAAGCGCAGTTCCACTCTGGTAGCCTTTTGTTGTCGGTCCGGGATATTCTTGAAAAAACAAAGCTTCCAGCCCAAGCACTTGAGCTGGAGATAGTGGAGAACGTCTTACTCAAGGATAATGCCTACACTCTGAAACTGTTGCAAAATTTGCACGATCTGGGGGTTGGACTTGCCTTTGATGACTACGGCACTGGCTTCGCCTCGCTTAGTCTGCTCAAGCGCTATCCTGTCACGCGATTGAAAATCGACCGTTCGTTCATGCGCAGCGTCAATACTGATCCGGAAAACGCGGCTATCGTTCAGGTCGTGATACATCTCGGGCGTATTTTTGGCATGGAGGTGATCGCGGAAGGTGTGGAAACGACGGCACAGCTTGAATTTCTTCAGCAAAATGACTGCGCGGAGGCGCAGGGATATCTATTCGGCAAACCGATGACCGCAGCAGAGTTCCAAGAGAAATTCATCAAAGCCACACCTGTCTGAAAGGATGGGTTCCATTTGCTTGTCTTGCCACTATGGCCCCGGAGACGTTCGGTTTGTTTTGCTGAAAACCGTTTCTTGAGCGATGCCTGAACGGCTGGTTACAATTCCCCGCCTCGCGGCAGATGTCCGACACTGGCGTGCCTTCCACGCCTCCGTGAACTTCGACGTGTTCCTGCGTTTTCGCGCCGCTCCCAGCGAAGAAAAACCGAGCCGATTTCGACCTTTCTGACCTCTTTGTAAGATGTCTTGCTTTTCCTTGAGGATAGGGGGCTCGTGCCGACGCTGGTCATTCGGCCGCACACTGGTCATTCGGCCGCACAGGCGCACGATCCCGGGCGAGACTACATTCGTGTCGCGATGCGCCTTTCCCCACTCGCTAAGTGTCGGAAGGCCAGCACCCACAGGTTGCGCAGCTTGTCACCGTGCCAGCCTGCTGGCCGGCGCGATCCATCCGTTCTGGCCGTGCCCATAGTTCGTTTCCATTGCTACACAGTATGCTACCAAAGGCGCGGCACAAAACCGCGACAGGCCCAAGACAGCCGATAGCGTCACGCAAGGCAAACCTTTGTCTTCGCGCTAATCCGCGATTTTTTTGCCGGAACGAAGGAGGAGAACCAGATGAAGCCCATATTGCCACTGGCGCTAATTGCGGGCGCGATTGCGCTGCCCGCCCATGCCGAGAACCGGATCGACAGAATTCGCTCTGATGCGCCGGAACTCGCGGCCTATGGTGAGTACACCGTGGGCGTTCGCGAGATCAGGCTCGACCATGAAAACCAGATCGATATCGTCAACGTCACCGACGACATGAAAAGCCCCGAAGAGATGCCCCGCTACGACCGACCGCTGCCTGTTCAGGTTTGGTACCCCGCCGCGAGTGATGCCGAGGGTAGCCAGATCGTCAAAGCCTACATGCGCGATGGCGAAACTGTGGTGGAACTTCATGGCCAAGGCATCGTGGATGCCGAGCCTCTGGATTCGGGCGAAAGTTTCCCTTTGGTCATCGTCTCGCACGGATATCCGGGTAACCGTTTCCTGATGTCGCCCATTGCCGAAAATCTGGCATCAAAAGGCTACGTGGTCGCCGCCATTGATCACACTGACTCGACCTACAGCACGAAAAAGCCGATCCAGTCCTCGGTGGTCAACCGGTCCGACGACCAGCTTTTCGTGCTTGATCGGATCGCGGCGATGGGTGAGGAAGACGGGTTCCTGAGCGGCCTTGTGGACGCCGATAATGCGGCGATCATCGGATATTCCATGGGCGGATATGGCGCTGTGATCTCTGCCGGTGGCGGGGTGAACACTGCCGCCGTTGCTACAACCGATGGTTTTTTCTCGGCCCCACCCGGAACGCTCGAGCGGTATCGCGCGGGCAGCGAGGTCTACAAGAACCGCTTCGACCCCAGATTGAAGACGATCATCGCCTTTGCGCCGGCAGGGTCCAAGGTCGGGTTCTTCGACGAAAGCACGCTTGCAGACGTGCGCGTTCCCGCACTCTACATCGCCGGCTCGCGCGATGACACGGTTGGCTACACGGATGGGGTGCGCGAAACATGGAGGCAAAGCGTCAATGTCGAGCGCGCTTTATTGACCTTCGAGAACGCCAATCACAATGTCGGCGCGCCGATGCCGCCACCCGAAGAGGCGTGGGGCTACGACGAAAACCTCGGATTTGATCCGGCGATGCATTATCTCGATTTCGTGTGGGACAACGTGCGGATGAACAACATCTCGCAACATTTCATCACGGCATGGCTCGGCGTGCAGCTGAAGGGCGACGAGAATATGTCGAGGTATCTCGACCTGGTGGCACATTCCAATGACGGGGTAGCCGGTACAAGCGACGACGGGGCCGCGACTGAGGGTACCTACTGGGCAGGCTTTCCCGCTCGCAGCGCGCAAGGGCTGCGCTTCGAAGTGCTTTCTGCAGCGAAATGATACCTCTGGCCCAGAAATGGGCCACAAGAGAAAACTCTACGCAGCTTCCCTGTTCTGTCGATCGTCCTGAGATCAAAATCGTCTTCGTACTGTACGCAGGCGTCCCATAGCAGTTTGCCTTTTGGCCACTTAAAGGGCGCGCATTGCTGCTTTCTCTCATCGATGACCGTTTCGGGGACGCTGCGCGATGTACCTGTGCTTCCGGTGAAGCTTAGCTGTGGGTCTAAAGTGTCCGGCGCAGGCGTGAATTCAAAAAAATGATATCAAAGGTGCCCTGATCTGGAAGCATCTACAAATTTTTTCAATGAGGGGAGCAGGGGCATGCAGCACGCAGATAGACCGTGCTGGCCGCCTCTTTTCTGGGGACGTTATTGTTCACCCAAAACATGTGCCAGATCGCCGTATCCTGTCCATCTGCGTTCATAGGCAAGGCCTAGTTTTTCGGCGCAACTCCGCGCCTTTTGATCGAGGAGATGATCGTCGGTCTGTGCTTGGTACACCAGCTTGGTGTAATGGCCGAAATACATATCACGCAGTTCGGTAAAACGATCCAGCCCGAGCGGGCGCCAGACAAAGGCATCAAACTGGCGCACTAGAAAATCGGTGAGGTAGAAGGCCGTGAATTCGTCTTCCGCCTTTGCAATAAACCGGTCCACACCTTCAAAAAAAGCATAGCAATGTGGGCCGCGTATCATCTCGACCCCCAGCGCCGCGCATGTTGCCTGCAACTGTCCGCCAGTCCCGCAATCCGCGTATGCTACGAATACCTTTTGATACCGCGTCGCATTTTCCTGCACCGCAGCCCGAACCGCCTCCGGAATTTTCTCGGGATGATTGTGTAAAATAGCCGGCAGGCATGCCAGATCCAGATGGTCCCAGCCATTTTGCCGCTTGAGCGCCAGTATCTCATGCGCAAGTGCACCACAGGCAATAATCAGAACGCGGCCGCGCCCATGTGGGACCAATCCGTCTTTGGTCAGTTGCGCATCGTTAAGCACGGTTATTCGACGCGTTGCATCAGCTTCAGGACTGCGGCCCCCAAAAGCGCCAGCATTGCCACCACCGCGAAGGGCAGTCCGGCAGTGAAAACAACCCATAGCGTCAGGCCCGCCGCGACTATCACCGAGATGATCAAAACAAGAAAGTGGGGCAATGGCATGTGTAATCTCCTCATGCCCTAGTATGACGTGCAAAGGTAAATGAAAAAAGGCCCCGCATCTGGATGGGGGCCTTAAAGGGGTCACGATTTTGACAGCGGCCCTGCCGGCCTGTGCCCTCAGGCTTGTGCGCTGTTATGTTTGCGCAACATAAGCGCTTTTGCGGTTTCCACAGCCACGGCTGCATCGCCGCAATAGGCATCCGCTCCGATGGCACGGCCGAATTCCTCGTTAAGCGGGGCGCCGCCGACCATAACGATATAGTCTTCGCGCAGGCCTTTTTCCTTCAACGTGTCGATCACGACCTTCATATAGGGCATGGTCGTGGTCAGAAGCGCAGACATCCCGATGATGTCCGCCTCTTCGGCCAGCGCTGTGTCGATATAGGCATCAACGGCGTTGTTAATGCCCAGATCAACCACCTCGAAACCGGCCCCTTCCATCATCATCGCGACCAGATTCTTGCCGATGTCATGGATGTCGCCCTTGACCGTGCCGATGACCATCTTGCCCATCTTGGGGGCGCCGGTTTCGACCAGAAGCGGTTTGAGGATGCTCATCCCGCCCTTCATCGCGTTGGCCGCCATCAGCACTTCCGGCACAAACAAGATCCCGTCGCGGAAGTCGTCGCCCACAACGGTCATGCCGGAGACAAGCGCGATGGTCAGAATGTCATAAGGCTGCCAGCCGCGCTCCAGCAGAATGTTGACGCCTTCTTCGATCTCTTCTTTCAGCCCGTCATAAAGGTCGTCTTGCATTTGCAAGGTGAGGTCCTCATCGCTGAGCTCTGACAAGATGATCTCTTGGTCGTCTTCCGACATGGCATGTTCCTTGCAAAAGGGGGCGTGGTGCGCGCCGTGAAAGGTAGATCCCTATCGAGATTCGGTTTGGCCGACGCAGGGTTTGTTGATGAATATAGACGGAGTTTGGCGAAGGGGGATTGAAAAACGCACCTTCGGTCTGTCGATGTGCCTGCGTCAGCTGCGGCGTCGACCACGACGTTCGCGACGCGGACCCGCATCGGGGTTTGTTCCGTCATCGTCTGAGGAAAATCCGCCCAACCGCGCCGAAATCTCATCCAGCGTCGGGCGCGGGCCGCGCGGGCGGGTTTCCAGCGCCTCGCGCATTGCGCGCAGGTGCTCGGCCATTGTGCCGCAGCAACCGCCGATCAGGGTTGCACCGCAATCGCGTGCCATCACGGCGTAATCCGCCATCAATTCGGGGGTGCCATCGTAATGGATATGCCCGTCCACATATTTCGGAATGCCTGCGTTCCCTTTGGCAATGATCGGACGCTCCACGCCGGTGGCTGCGAACCCCAGAACGGTGCGCAACAGATCGGATGCGCCGACACCACAATTTGCGCCAAAACCGATCGGCGGATTTGGCAGCTTTTCTACCATTGCCGACATTTTCGCCGCCGTCAGGCCCATCATTGTGCGCCCGGCGGTGTCAAAGCTCATGGTGCCGCAATACTCCATACCCGCCAAGCCGCATGCTTCTGCCGCAGCCTTGTATTCCTCGGGCGCAGAGATTGTTTCGATCCACACGATATCGGCGCCGCCTTCTTTCAGCCCCTCCGCCTGTTCATGGAACATTTCCACCGCGACGGAATGTGTCATTGTGCCCATCGGCTCGAAAATCTCGCCGGTGGGGCCCATGGAGCCTGCAACGACGACGGTATGATTTTTTGCATCGGCGACATCGCGACCGATTTCCGCAGCGATACGGTTGAGCTCCCGCACCCTGTTTTGGGCGTTGTGCAGCTTCAGCCGCGACGCATTGCCGCCAAAGCTGTTGGTCAGGAACAGATCGGAACCGGCATCCACCGCAAGGCGATACAGCTCCTTGATCTTGGCCGGCTCGTCGGTGTTCCACAGTTCCGGCGCATCGCCCGAACTAAGCCCCATATTAAACAGATTGGTGCCGGTCGCACCATCTGTCATCAGCCAGTCACGGGTTTCGAGAAGGCGGCTGAGCGCATTGGTCATAAAAGGGCCTTTCAGATCGACAGAGGCGGCGCGTTTGGCGCGCTGTTGCGTCATCTCCTGCCACGGACGGAACGTTTTGGCAATTTCCTTCTGCTCAACTCCAACGTGAGCCAGATTTGTATGCGCGCGGGCGGGACGTCGTGTCGGTCGGGTCGGGGGAGGCGGCGCAGAGCGCCGGAGGGGTGCGGATGGCGCGCGCGATATCTGCCCCCGCCAGCCCCAGCGACCAACGCGACGGCGCGGCCAGATAAAGCGGGCTGAGACGCGGCGCAAACCCCATTTTGAACTGGCGAAGCCCTGTGCTGGACGGTTCCTTCTCGGCGCGTCGCCAGACCAGCGCGGCAATGGCACGGCTGTCTTGCGCGCGGGGTGGCAGGGCCGCGAGCGACAAGCGTGGACAGCCTTCGGCTTGTGCGGCGAGGATGGCTGTGTGAATCAAGGCTTGCATCGTGCCATCGGGTGCATCGCAGGAGGGGCGCATGAGATCCAGCGCCCATTCCTGTGGGTTGGTGTGGAAGGTGGCAAACCCGATCAGGGTCGTATCGCGCCACGCAAGACAGATGGTTTGTCCTGCGACATATTCGGGAGTGTAGCGCCCCATGGAAAAGCCCCGCTCGCCGCCACGCAGGCTTTTCCAGTCCTGCGCGATCCGCGCCATCTCGGTAAAAGGTGGGTCGGATAGACATATTTCACATCTGACACCGGCCTTTTGGGCCTTTCTCAGCTTTCTGCGCAATCCCGCGCGTCGTGGCGTTTCCATTGAAAAATCGTGAAGCGGCAACCAGCATTCTTCGGCAATGGGCAAGACGTGCCATCCTTGGCCACGCGCGTGCGCGGCCGTCCGTGCCGAAACTTTGTAAAGGCATGGCAGACGTCCTTCGATCCGTGCCTCTGCGCGCAAATCGCGTAGCAAAAGATCAATTTCTTGTTTCCTGCCTGCCGGATCGCGCAACGCAACCAGAGATTGTGACGTCGTTCCCAGCATCCAGCCGCTTTGTGCTGTCTGACTGAGCAAGACAGCATGCTCTCCCTGCCGCAAAAGCGTAAATTCTGCCAGCGGACTTTGATCGGCAAGCTGTGCAAGCCGCGGGGTCAGCTCTGGTGCCGGTGGTGCGATATGCCCGCGCGGGGCAGGGGTGGGAGCGGGCGCGCCCAAAACCAGTGCCCCCATGGCCAGAATTGCCGGCAGTGCGTAATAGACAATACGCCATGCAAGGATGGCCCCAAGTAATGCATGTGTGTCAGTATCGGGGACCAATGCCACAAGCGCGACTTCAAACGGGCCTACACCCCCAGGTGTGCCCGAGATCAGACCCGCGCCCAAAGCCAACAAAAACGCCGGATATAGGTCGATAAACGGATATTGGGTCTCTGCGGGCAGCAGCAGCCACAATGCGCAGGCGGCAAGCACGGTGTCCAAGATGGTCAACCCGAAAACCCGTCCCAAGGTCGCGATCGGGGGGAGGCGCAGCGTCCAGCGACCGAAGCGGAACTGGTACCCCCATAGGCTTGCGCCCATAAGGCAGCACCCCGCCAGCACTACGCAGGCGGCACATACCACAACGAGGGGCGCTATAATCCACGGGATGGATGTAGGAAACATAAGAAGAACAGATGCCGTCACCATAACCCAGCCAAGCAAAAAGCTTGCAGTCACCACCGCCGTCAGCCGCGATGCCTCGATCAGGGAAAAGCCGGGCAACATGCGCCACCGTACAAGCGCGCCCGATATCAGCCCAAAGCCAAGCGTTTGCGACAGAGCGATCGCGATCCATCCGCTGCGTCGCGCTTGTGTCGGGTTCTGGCCTGTTTTCATGGCTCGGTGAACAAGCGCGTCGTAATTGGCAAGGGCTGCAAATGAGCCTGCGCTTGCGATCAAGGCCCCGACCCATTGCCATGTGGCAATGCCTGCCACCGCGCGCCATATGGCATCCACATCAAGGGTCAGAACCTGTTCGCGTATCACCCATAAAAACAACACAAGGATGGCAAGCGTTGCCCCCTGACGTACCCCGAACCGCGCCCATGTGGCAGGGATGGGGGCGGTCACGTCCGATCCTTTGCCGGACCACGCCGGAAAGGCTGCGCCCAAGGCGATTGTCTGTGCCGTCCGGGCATCATTTTTTTTTCGCTTCATACCCGCTAACGGCCACGCCATTGCGTCCCTCCCCGTAGACCTACCCAAATCCCATCGTGATCTGACCCCAAACTTCCTTACGCCAGCTTAACGCAGACAAATTTGCGCCAAAGGCGCCGGCAATCGGCTATGGTGCCGGACGGCGACAGGCGATATCTGGCGGCAGCTTTCCCATCGACACGCAGATCCGCGCGCGTGGACCTTGCGGCGCAAGCGGGCTTGGCCTATAGGGGCGAAAAGGGCATGATACCGCCCATTGCCCGCAGGCGCGCATGGGGCGTGTTGGCGGGTCCTCATTCCGAGTGGAGAGCACATGGCACCCCGGCGCAAAAAAATTTACGAAGGAAAAGCGAAAATCCTGTTCGAAGGCCCCGAGCCAGGGACCTTGGTGCAGTATTTCAAAGATGACGCCACTGCGTTCAATGCGCAGAAAAAGGACGTGATCGAGGGAAAAGGTGTTCTTAACAACCGTTTGTCGGAATTCTTCATGAACGGTTTGACGAATGTGGGTGTGCCGACCCATTTCATCAAACGCCTCAATATGCGCGAGCAGTTGATCCGTCAGGTAGAGGTCGTGCCTCTTGAAGTGATCGTGCGCAACTTTGCCGCCGGTTCGATGGCCAAGCGTCTGGGGCTGGAAGAGGGCACACCACTGCCGCGCCCCATTGTTGAATACAGCTACAAAAACGACGAGCTGGGCGATCCGCTGGTTCCCGAGGAATATATCATCGCGTTCGGCTGGGCCAACCAGCAGGATCTGGACGATATTCTGGCGTTGGCGCTTAGGGTCAACGATTTTCTGGCCGGTGTGTTCTACGGCGTCGGTATCAAGCTGATCGATTTCAAGATCGAAATCGGTCGTGTGTGGGAAGGCGATTTCATGCGCCTGATCGTGGCCGACGAAATCAGCCCCGACAGCTGCCGCCTGTGGGATATGAAGACCGGGGCGCATCTGGACAAGGATGTGTTCCGCCGCGATCTGGGCAGCCTGACGGATGCCTATTCCGAGGTGGCCAAGCGTCTGGGCGTCCTGCCCGAGCAAGGCACGCCGGAAAAGCCCACGCTGATCAACTGAGCGCGCGCCGCGCGTTGGTCCGAAGCTAAGGCGCGGCGCCCCTACAGACGCCAAAAGGATCGTGGCCCTCGCGATAGAGGGCCGGATTGCCACCAACCGATATAATGACGAACGTCCAGCGCGGACGGTCTTTGCGAGATAAAGGATGACAGGATGAAAGCCCGCGTTCATGTGATGCTGAAAGATGGGGTCCTCGACCCGCAAGGGGAGGCCATTCGCCACGCGCTGGGCGCGCTTGGGTTTGCCGGTGTGAACGGTGTGCGCCAAGGGAAGGTGATCGAACTGGATCTGGCTGCAAGCGACACGGCCGCAGCCGAGGCCGAGGTCAGCCAGATGTGTGAAAAGCTCCTCGCCAATATGGTGATCGAGAAATACACGGTCGAGTTCATCTGAGACTTTCGGAAAATGGGTTGACGCCGCACGGGCTTGTGCGCTGCGGCCGATGTCCAAGGCTCCTTGGTATGGGCGCACTCTCGCGGCCATGCGGTTAGGTTCAGCAGTTTGAAGGCAAGGGTTTGGTCATGAAGGCAGCCGTTATCACATTTCCGGGGTCCAATTGTGACCGCGATCTGATTGTAGGATTTGAAAACGCCGGGGCCGAAGTGGTCAAGGTCTGGCACAAGGAAACCGAGCTGCCTGCCGGCATTGATGTCGTGGGTGTGCCGGGCGGGTTTTCCTATGGCGATTACCTGCGATGCGGTGCGATCGCGTCGCAATCACCGATCGGGCGGGCGCTTGTGGCATTCGCACAAAAAGGCGGCTATGTCATCGGGATTTGTAACGGGTTTCAGGTGCTTGCGGAAATGCGGCTGTTGCCCGGCGCGCTGATGCGCAATGGCGGATTGAAATATATCTCCAAGCCCGTGCCGCTGGTTGTCACCACAACCGACAGTGCCTTTACCGAAGGCTACAGCGCGGGACAGACGATCACCATCCCGATTGCACACCACGATGGCAATTACCAGATCGACCCAGAGGGGCTGAAAATGCTCAACGATCAGGATCGCGTGGCATTCCGGTATGCGCAAAATCCGAACGGTTCGGTGGATGATATCGCGGGCGTTCTGTCCGAAAACCGCCGTGTCTTGGGGATGATGCCGCACCCCGAACGGGCCGTGGATGCGACCCATGGCGGAACAGACGGGGTGGCGCTTTTCCGCTCGATTCTGGGGCGTCTGGTCGCGGCCTGAAGGTTTCGATCTTGTTGGGTTCCGACCCATGGCATAGTTTCGCGCTATGGCAGATATGCTGAGTATGACCGAACCTCACTCTGTGCGTGACAGAGAACGCCCCCGCGACAGACGGGGGCGTCTTCTGGCGCGGATTGCGGTTGTGGGTATTTTGCTGCTGGCGGCGGCGGCCATGTGGTTTACCAATGCATGGCTGACCCAGCGGTTTACCGAAACCACTCGTGTGCGCACCGAATTGCGGCTGGCGCTTTACAACGGGAACCTGATTTCCGAACTGCAGCGTACCTCGATTGTGCCGCTTCTGCTGGCACGCGATCCCGCGCTGACGCGCTCGCTGGAAAGCAACGACTATTCCGAAACCTCAGGCGCACTGATCACTGTGCGCGATGATGTGTCGGCCGCCTCGATCCGGCTTCTGGATATGGGCGGGCGGGTCGTGGCCGCCACCAACCGCAACCTGATCGGCACAAGCTATGCCCAAGCCCCGTTTTTCGTGGAGGCGCAGCGCTCCGGCAGCACCGTGTTCACCACCGAGGCGCAAGAAAGCACCGGAACAGAGTTCAACTACTCGCGCATCCTTTTGGTGCAGGGCCAGCCGGTCGGTGTGATCGTCGTCGAGGCGGACCTGTCGAAATTCGAGCGCGCCTGGGCGGGCATTTCCGATGCGGTTGCCGTAACCGATAGCGAAGACAAAATCATCCTGACGACCGAGCCGCGCTGGCGGGGCCTGACCATGACCCAGGCGCTCGAGGCGCGCTCGGCCCCGACCGCGATCGAGCGTGCCTTGCAGGCGACAGCCGATCTGGCCAACGAGCCGCCCGATGCCTATCTGGGCGGGGCTGGCGTGATGCAGACCGAAACCCGTATCCCGTTCCGCGGCTGGAAGATGATCGCTTTTACATCCTATGATTCGGTGCGCGAAAAGGTAAACGCGGTGTTGGCGCTCGAAATCATGGGCTTCGCGATTATTCTTGCGCTGTCGTTTTACTGGCTATCGCGCCGCGCACGGCGCCAGTCTTTGGCGTTGCGTCAGGAATCGCGCGAGCTGCGCGCGCTCAATGCCCGCCTGTCGCGCGAAATCGCACAGCGCGAACGGGCGCAAAAGGAACTGGCCGTGGCCGAACAGACTTTGGCCCAATCGTCGAAACTGGCGGCATTGGGGGAAATGTCTGCCTCTGTCAGTCATGAGTTGAACCAGCCTCTGGCGGCGATGAAAACCTATCTTGCCGGTGCGCGTTTGCTGCTGCAACGCCGCCGTGGCGAGGAAGCTTTAGCAAGTTTTCAACGCATTGACGATCTGATCGAGCGGATGGGTGCGATCACGCGGCAGCTGAAATCCTATGCCCGCAAGGGCGGTACGGCGTTCGAGCCGGTGGACCTGCGCGCGGCCATCTCGTCTGCGCTTTCGATGATGGAACCGCAGCTGAAGGCGCGCACGGTGCAGATCATCCAGACCCTGCCGCGTACACCCGTTATGGTGATGGCCGACCGGATCCGTCTTGAACAAGTGATCATCAACCTGTTGCGAAATGCGCTGGATGCGACCAAAGGGGGGATCGACCCCAAGATCGAGATCCTGTTGACCGAAGGAGAGACAACGGTTCTAAGTCTGCGCGACAACGGGCCCGGACTGGAAAACCTCGATAAATTGTTCGAGCCTTTCTGGACCACGAAGAAACCGGGGGAGGGTACGGGCTTGGGCCTTGCGATATCTTCCTCGATTGTAAGCGATCTTGGTGGGCGGCTTACAGCCCATAACGCGGAATCAGGCGGGGCTGTGTTCGAGCTTAGGCTGCCCCTGATTTCGGATAATGCGAATGAAGAGCGCACGGAATGAAAGCGCCACGGAGTAATGAATGGCACGGATGATGAAGGTTGCGATCGTCGATGACGAAGAGGATATGCGCCAGTCAGTCAGCCAATGGCTGGCCCTGTCGGGCTTTGACACCGAAACCTACGATTGCGCGGAAAGCGCGCTGAAAGATATCGGCGCGGATTGGCCCGGCGTGGTGATTTCCGATATCCGCATGCCTGGCATGGACGGAATGGAATTCCTCAAGCGGTTGATGAGCATCGACAGCGGTCTGCCGGTGATTATGATCACGGGCCATGGCGACGTGCCGATGGCGGTCGAGGCGATGCGGATGGGGGCCATGGATTTCATGGAAAAACCGTTCAACCCTGACAGGATGACCGAACTGGCCAAACGCGCGACCCAAGCGCGGCGTCAAACGCTGGAAAGCCGCGCGATCCGCAAGGATCTGGCATCCGGCGAGCAGATCATGGGCCGTTTGATCGGCACCTCAGAACCGATGGAACGCCTGCGCGAGGATATTCTGGATCTGAGCCAAGCCGACGGCCATGTGCTGATCGACGGCGAGACAGGCACGGGCAAGACGCTGGTCGCCCATGCGCTGCATGCGACGGGTTCGCGTGCGGGCAAGGCCTTGGTCAGCCTGTCGTGCGCGGCCTACGGCGAGGAGGATCTGGCCGCAAAGCTGTTCGGCCCCGTGGCAGATAGCGGTCTGCCTTTGGTGGAAAAGGCGCGGGGCGGCACCCTGTGTCTGGAAGATATCGAGGCGCTGTCGCCCGGTTTGCAGGCGCGGCTTTTGACCTTTATCAGCGAGCAGGGCAGCCCCGCCGAGACACGGATCATCGCCATCTGCAACCAGCATGGTGAGGGACAGACCCTTGAGGACGCGTTGCGTCCTGATCTTTATTTCCGGCTGGCGGCGTTGAAAATCACCTTGCCGCCGCTGCGAAACCGCGGCGAGGATGTGCTGACGTTGTTTTCACGTATGGCGGAGGAGTTCTCCGATGAATACGGCTGCGAGCCACCGGAGCTGACCGCGCAAGAGGCCGCGCAGCTGCTTCAGGCGCCGTGGCCGGGCAATGTGCGCCAGCTGATCAACGTGGCAGAGCGCGCGGTTTTGCAGGCGCGTCGGGGGTCTGGCTCCATTGCGTCATTGCTCATGACCGATGACGACGACAGTTCTACGCCTGCGATCACCACCGAAGGCAAGCCGCTCAAGGAATATGTCGAGAATTTCGAGAAAATGCTGATCGACAATACCATGCGCCGGCACAAGGGCTCTATTTCGAGCGTGATGGACGAGCTTTGTCTGCCGCGCCGTACCCTGAATGAAAAAATGGCCAAATATGGTCTGAGCCGGCAAGATTATCTGTAATATCCATACTGTTTGAAAAAAGGGGGGCATTGCCTCCCTTTTTATCAGCTGTCTCTGTGGGGGGATGTTCGCGGGCATGCGGCCTTCATATCCTTGATATCCGACAGGCGGACGGGGCAAGGCGGGCGCGGGTATACGGCTTGATATGACAGTCAATCTGGGCCGTTAACCGAAGCTTGACGAAAAACAGATTGTATTTTCTCCATTCCCGAGGCTATTGTCGTCATTATGTTGGCAATCCGTTACGAATGACGGTTATAGCCCACCGATTTCGCTGATTACCGGCCTGTTGGTCTGCGCAGTTCCTGCGCGGTGGCACGCCGGATCAACCGATTGGCCGAAAGGCCGTGTGTACACCTGCGGCCCCATATCTAGGGTTGGCAGGTCTTAATTGGGCGGCACGGGACAGATCCCGACCGCTTGGGACGAACCGCGATGACGCGTATGAGCATAGCACCGGAGAAGACGGGCAGGCCAACCGCCGCCGCCTCCATTGTGCGTCCTCTGCGCGATCTCGCCCTCAGATCAGACCTCGCACACCGTTGCCGGACGCTATGTCCGCAGCGCGGTGCTGCGCGGAGAAATAGGACCAATGGCGAAGAAGATGCTTATCGATGCCACCCATGCGGAAGAGACCCGCATCGTGGTGGTCGACGGGAACAAAGTAGAAGAATTTGACTTTGAGACCATAAACAAACGGCAACTGGCCGGAAATATCTACCTTGCGAAAGTGACGCGGGTGGAGCCGTCCTTGCAGGCGGCCTTTGTGGATTATGGCGGAAACCGGCATGGTTTTCTTGCCTTTGCCGAGATCCACCCCGATTATTATCAAATTCCGATGGCCGACCGTCAGGCATTGCTGGAAGAAGAGCAAGCGCTTGCAAAAGCCGAGGAAGAAGAGGAAGAGAAACCGGCCCGTCAAGCACGCCGCCGTCGTCGCAGCCCGCGTAAAGAGGGCGAGGCCAAGGCGGAGCAATCGGCCGATCACGATGATGTCGTGCGTTCGGAAGATATCCCCGGTATGGGCGTGGCAGATTCCGATGACACTTCCGATCAAGACGACAGCGATGCCATCGACAGCTCCGATGACGGTGCGATGGACGATGACCGCTCGACCGGCCCGTCGGACGCCCGCGCCAGCGAGGAGGGTATTGAATCGGTTGCTGATGAAGATGTGACCGAAGAAATCCAGCGCCCGCGCAAGCCGCGCCCACGCCGGTTTAAAATCCAGGAAGTGATCAAGGTCCGCCAGATCATGCTGGTTCAGGTGGTCAAGGAAGAACGCGGCAACAAAGGCGCCGCGCTGACAACCTATTTGTCGCTTGCCGGGCGGTATTGCGTTTTGATGCCGAACACCGCGCGTGGCGGTGGTATTTCGCGCAAAATCACCAATGCGGCTGATCGCAAGAAGCTCAAGGAAATCGCGCAGGAACTTTTGGTGCCGCAAGGCGCGGGCCTGATTATCCGTACGGCAGGCGCACAGCGCACCAAGACCGAGATCCGTCGCGACTACGAATATCTGATGCGTTTGTGGGAACAGATCCGTGCGCTGACCATGCGCTCGGTCGCGCCTGCGCCGATCTATGAAGAAGGCGATCTGATCAAACGCTCGATCCGTGATCTGTATTCGCGCGATATCGACGAGGTTCTGGTCGAGGGCGAGCGTGGCTACCGCGCGGCCAAAGACTTCATGAAGATGATCATGCCCTCGCACGCCAAGAACGTGAAGCACTACACCGAGGCGCTGCCGCTTTATGCGCGCTATCAGGTGGAAGGCTATTTGGGTGGCATGTTCAACCCTGTCGTCCAGCTGAAATCGGGCGGCTATATCGTGATTGGCGTGACAGAGGCGCTGGTTGCGATCGACGTCAACTCGGGACGGGCCACGAAAGAAGGCTCGATCGAGGATACGGCCACCAAAACCAACCTTGAGGCCGCCGAAGAGATCGCCCGCCAGTTGCGTCTGCGCGATCTGGCAGGTCTGATCGTGATCGACTTCATCGATATGGACGAGCGTAAGAACAACGCCGCCGTCGAGAAGAAGATGAAAGACAATCTCAAAACCGACCGTGCGCGCATTCAGGTCGGGCGGATTTCGGGCTTTGGGCTTTTGGAAATGTCGCGCCAGCGCTTGCGCCCTGGTATGCTGGAGTCCACCACGCAACCTTGCGCACATTGCCATGGCACGGGGTTGATCCGCTCGGATGATAGCCTTGCCTTGCAGGTGTTGCGCGAGATCGAGGAAGAAGCGACACGCAAACGCGCCCGTGAACTGTTGGTGCGCGTGCCTGTCGCCGTGGCAAACTACCTGATGAACGCCAAGCGCGAACATGTGGCGTTGATTGAAGGTCGCTACGGGATCTCCATTCGTGTGGAATCCGATCCGGCGCTTGTATCGCCCGATTTCTCGATCGAAAAGTTCAAGACGGCGACGCGCGTCGTACCGGATGTTGTCCTTGATGTGGTGCAGGCCTCTGCGCAGTTGATGTCGGATATCGACGATGCGGATGTCGCCGAGGACGAGCCCGAGCTGGATGAGCCGACTGAGCAGTCCCGCCCGCCCGAGCCTGATGCCGAAGGCGACGATCAGCCCAAGAAAAAGAAGCGCCGTCGTCGTCGCCGGAAGAAGACAAACGGGGATGAGGCACAATCGAACGCGACCGAGGATAACCAGTCTCAGGATGAGGATGGTGAGGCGGCCCAGAGCAGCGAAGAGGCTACTGCCGAGAGCGATGAGGACACAGGACGGCCCGCAAGACGCCGCACGCGTGTCCGGTCCAACAAATCGGTGCCTGCATCTTCCGAGGCAGCGCCGGCGGTGCAAACGGCTGAGGCTGGCACAGACGAGGCAGCCCCTGCGGCCAAACCGGCTCGGGCCCGCCGCTCGCGGTCGCGCAAACCTGCGGCGGCCCAAAGCTCTGCGGCAACCGAGACAGTCGAGGCCGCGACCACATCGCCTGAGGCGATAGCGCCCGAGACTACGGTGCCCGAGGCAGAACCCGTCCCTGCGGCGGTCACTGCACCGATGCCGGAAGCCGCGCCCGCAGCAACTGGGAACGAGGGGCAAACCGCGCCGGTGTCGACCCCTGCCAAGGCCGAGGATCAACCGGCGGCCATTGCGCCCGAGCAAAGGACGCAGGCTCCGGTCGCTGATGTGGTGGCAGATGCGGCCCCCACGCCGGCAAAGCCTGTGTCATCAGACCCGACCCAAACGGGGGCAGAGGCCGCAGCCGTGGCATCGGAGGCACCTGCGCCGGTTGTGTCGCAGCCTGAAGCGCCTGAACCTGAGGCGCCCGAGCCTGAGGCCGCGCGCCCTGCGGATCTGCCCGCCACAGATGCGCCGCAGCCTTCCGCGCAGGTCGAGGCTGTTACTGCGCAGGCCGCACCAGCGGTGGCAGATACGGCCCCTGCCAAGCCGAAACGGCGCGGCTGGTGGAACGCTGGCTGATTTGCAGCCCGGCAGGCCCAAGATAACTGGCCTTAGATAAGAGCATTGAAGAAGCCTCGGTCATGGCACCGGGGCTTTTTTTATTCTGCTCTGGTGGGGGCAAGGGACAGGTGCCGCCAGAGCAAGACGCACCGGCCCGCGCGCGCATTTATCTGTGAGGTTCGTGGTCTATCAGGTTATTTCCGGCGTACCAGATACACCAGAACGGTGTCACGGACGTGCGCCGATATCAGCTCGTGGCCTGAGTGTTCGCAAAAATGCGCCACATCCACCCAAGAGGCTTTGTCGGTGGCCTCCAGTTGGGCCACCGCACCTTGGGGCAGCCCTTCGAGCACCTTTCGCAGGCGCAAAACGGGCAGGGGGCACAAAAGCCCCTTGGCATCTATCCATGTGGTATCGTCTGTATCGTTCATCGCGACATTGTGCGCAGCCAGCGACGAATTGTCCATTCCGAAGCGGCAAAAAGGGGCATGACGCTGACTGTCTGATCGCGTATGACTTGGCCCATGTTTGATGCACAGCTCGTTTTGGATGCAGGTTTCCTACCTGCCTTGTTTGTCGCGGCTCTGGCCGGGTTTCTATCATTTCTCAGCCCTTGCGTTTTGCCGATTGTGCCGCCCTATCTGGCCTATATGGGCGGGGTATCGGTTGCCGATATGCATGGCGGGCAGGGCAAGGCCCGCGGCAAAGTGTTTCTGGCAGCGGTGTTTTTTGTGCTGGGGCTTTCCACTGTTTTTCTCCTGATGGGGATAAGCGCCTCTGCATTGGGGCGTGCGCTGGGGCCTTATCAAGGCGTGCTCAACCAGATTGCTGCCGTGGTCATCATGCTGTTTGGCGCGCATTTTATCGGTATCTATCGCTTCGGCTTCATGGACCGCGAGGCGCGGATCGAGGCCTCCGCCTCGGGGGGATCGGCCATGGGGGCCTATGTGTTGGGGCTGGCCTTCGCGTTCGGTTGGACGCCGTGTCTGGGGCCGATACTGGGCGCGATCTTGGGTGTGGCCGCGTCCGGTTCGGATGTGTCGCGCGGGGTGGGCTTGCTTGCGGCCTATGCCCTTGGGCTTGGTGTGCCGTTTTTGCTCGTGGCCGCGTTCTTTCCCCGCCTCGAGGGAGCGATGCGCTGGATGAGGCGTCATATGGGCCGGATCGAGAAAATCTCGGGCCTGATGCTATGGACCGTGGGGTTGATGATGCTCACAGGCCAGTTCACCGATTTCAGTTTCTGGCTGCTGGAAACATTCCCCTTCCTAGCCACAATCGGATAATTTCTGGCAACCGCGCCCCGCAAAGGGGCGGCAGGCAGGGCAGAGCCCTATCGCATTCGCGCGCAGGGTATGGCGAGCGGCTGCATATAGCCCGCGATTACAGACCCCGTTAAGGCTGACAGCCTGCCCTTGACATACAGGGCAGGCCGCTAGGCTTGCGCAGGGGCTAGGTTTTTAGAAATGCATCCGTGTCGATGACGTCACCATATGCGAAGGCAAGCGCCCCCATGATCGCCACCTGCACTTGGTCCGCCGGCGTTGTCTCGGTGCCAAACTCGATATCACGGGTTGCGCAGGCATCGTGGAGTGTTGTGGTTTCATAGCCAAGGTCATTTGCGGCCCGCGTGGTCGCATCGATACACATGTGGCTCATGGCACCGATCACCACGACATTTGTGATGCCATGCTGATCGAGGAGTTCCTTGAGGCCGGTATCGCGGAACGCATTGGGAAACGCCTTGGTTATGACGGCCTCGTCCTCTCGCGGGGCGACGGTTTTATTGATCTCGGCCCCGTCGCTGCCCGGAACGAATATCGGGCCATCTGGCGACTCGTGGCGGATATTCACCACCAGATCCCCGACGGTGCGGGCATGTTGCACAACCTTGGCCGCATTTGCGGCGGCCTGTTCGATCCCGTGAAGCGGAAGTTTGCCTGTGGGCCAGTATTCATTTTGTAGATCAACGACAAGAATAGCGCGTCTGGGCATTGAGTGCTCCTTTGGTGCGGTTGGTGTTGCACAAGATATCGTGGCGGGGCAAAAACAGACCAGTGGCGATATCGAAATAACAAAGGGCTATAACGACAATGGCACAGGTGGACATAGGGATCGTGCTATATCCGGGGGTGCAGATGTCTGCCGTTCTGGGGTTGAGCGATCTGTTCGCCATTGCCGCGCGTTCAGCCACGCGCAGCCAGACCGCAGTGCCAGATATTGGCGTCCACCAGCTTCATCTGGACTGCGCCGCATCGGGGCAGTTGGTCGCGACGCCGCCCGCTGAGGGACCGCCGGTTGCGGCCAGCCGGTATGATGTGCTGCTTCTACCGCCCTCGCTCCAGCCGCCGATCAGCCCGGCCGAGGCAGAGCCTTTTGCACGGTGTCTTCGCGATCATCATGCCCAGGGTGCGGTGCTTGCGGCCGTGTGCGGTGGGGCGTTTGTCCTTGCACAGACAGGGCTGATGCACGGCCGTGCGATGACGACGCACTGGACCTATGCGCAAACGCTGCAAAACCGCCATCGCGATGTTCACGTGGACACCGACAGGCTGGTGATTGACGGCGGCGATATCATTTCGGCCGGTGGCCTGATGGCGTGGATCGATCTTGGCCTGATCCTTGTGAACCGTTTCCTCGGGCCGGTTGCAATGGCTGACACCGCGCGCATGATGCTTGTCGATCTGCCCGGGCGTGAGCAACGCTACTACAGTGGCTTTCTGCCGCGCCTGTCTCATGGTGATACAGCGATACTGAAGGCACAGCATCACCTGCAGGCAAGCGAAGGCAGGGACGCCCGCCTTGATGTGCTGGCAAAGCAGGCGGGGCTGGAGCCACGCACCTTCCTACGCCGTTTCGCGAAAGCGACCGGACTGACTGCCACCGATTACGCACAGCGGCTGCGGGTTGCCAAAGCGCAAGAGCTGCTCCAGTTCAGCCAGCAACCGATCGAGCGGGTGGCATGGCAGGTGGGCTATAGCGATCCGGGTGCGTTCAGAAAGGTCTTCCACCGTATCGTCGGACTGACACCGGGGGAGTACCGGCAGCGGTTCCATGCTTGAACGGCTCTGGCCGCGCTGCAAGACCGCCCCGATACCGTGCGCCCGCCTTACGCCAGTTGGCGTTTCCATCAGGCCGATCAAAGGGCCGTGGGACGCGCCAGGTAAAGGACCGTCGGGCGCGTCAGGTATTGGAATGCCGCTATGGTATATCCGGTCACCTGCCATCGGGCTGCGTGGTTTGCGCGAAACAAAAAGGCTGGTCTTGTCGGCTATTGTCTTGCCGGACCGCAACCGTGACACCGGCTCAGTCCTGTGTCATTTCTGCGTTCAGGTCATCTACAAACTGCCGCATCAACTTTGCCGGTTGTGCGAAGTCCGTATGGGACCAACGTGTGAGAAGCGGTGAAATTATGCGTTCGCGAGCTGTGTGAAGTACAATGGCAAGATCCTTGCCTGCATCGGTCAGGGTGACCACCCTGACGCGCCGGTTCGCCGATCATGCGGCCTGAAACCAGTCGCTGGTACCGGTGACGGGCGAACGCCCGTCGTCCGTCGCTCGTCGCATAGCCTACACCAGCGAAGTCTTGTCGGCGCATCAGCTGAACGACGCCAAACAGGCCCCCGTCAGCATCATCAACGCTGCACACCCCATCTGTACCGGACGCAGGTGGGCAAAATAAAGCGGTGCCTCCTCGCGGCGCGCTGCAATCGGGTCGATCACCGCGATCACGCCGTAGCCTACCGCAAGAAACCAAAGCGCGGGAACAGGGGGCAGCACAAGGGCAACCAGCCCCCACAAAAAGAACCCCATCATCGTCACCAGCTGGATGGCGCGTGGTCCACCCGGTGTCCGAAAGCTCAGGCCGCGCCGGACGCCTGCCAGAAACAGGATGATCACACTGCCCCAAAGGGCCATCGCAGCCGCAATAAACCCTGTGATTTCAGTTGGAAGCACCATAAGGCAGGCGCCCGCAACCATCGGCAGGATTGGTAGCCAACCGAAGATCTTGCCATCCAACGGGATGCGCCAGCGTTCGGTAATCCTGAAACTCCGGCTTTGATGCGCCATGCAACCCCCTGACATCTCGTGCGAAAGACAAACTGCCCCTGTCGTGAAATGTTCCCCGATAGATACCATGCCACACCACCGCGCGATCAGATAGACGAACCGGATCAGTGCTGCATCCAGACCAACGGCCCGAAACGGCGCGGCAGAAAAAAGCGATTTCACGCAAGGTCGGCGCGATATTGCATCGGTGCTGTGGCGATAGGTGCGCTTTGTCCCGGGGGGGGCGCGCCTTCGATCTGGAGGCGCCTTGTCAAAATGCGCCCTGTCCAGAGTGTTTCGCGCGTTTATGCAGGCTTAGCCCTGCGGCTTTCGAAATATCGATCAAGATATGATTGCCCCAAGACATCACGGGCCCTGTGGTGCAACGGGGCTTCACCCTGATCGGCCATCCGGTGTTCTCGTCCGGAGCGAACGAACGGATGCAATGGGGCGATCGAAAACCCGATCCATACCCTTTGATGCCTCATGTCTGTAGATGCCGGATGTTGGCGAGCACGATACATATGTGTTGGCGGCGCGAGGCATCGTCAGGTTTGCCCAAGGGTGCGTGGCATGTAAGGGCTACCATGAACGTGGCCCAAAGGGCGACGGTGTAGAGGTGTTCTATCCAGTTTACATCACAGGGCAGGGGCGTCGCCTTCGGGCCATGATGCAACGATGCGAAGGGCTTATGCCGTGACCTGCGGGCGTTTGGCAGGCGTGTGCAGCAGGCTCGTCACCACCGAAACGGTTGCGAATATAACGACGGCGGCGTTTGCGCCAAGCGCCCCCAAAAGAAGGCCGAAGGCCGGCGCCCCCGCTGTTTGACCGATAGCGAGGCTGACAAAACCTATCGTCAGGCCGGTGGCGGGGCGGTCCGGTACCGCACGCAGCCCCCAGATCAGGTAGACGCCGCTCAGGATCACATAAGCGGCCCCGAAAATTGCCCCCCCAACCAGCACCATTACGGGTGTCGCGCTCCCCGCGCCGACCATCAGAATGGCAAGCGCCAATAGAACAAGGAAGATCCGGTGAACGTGCGACAGACCGAAGCGGGCAACAAGGCCACCGGTCCCAACGCCCGCGATCCCGCCCGCACCGATAAGGCTCCATAATAGGCCGGTGCCTGTTGCCCCCCATCCGAGGCGCTGCGATACCAGCTGACTGCCGAAAGACCAGATCGCCGTGCTGGCGACACCCATCAGAACGGATGCCGCGATCAGGCGCAGGAGGGCGCGGCTAAGGCGCGGACGGCTGCCCGGAGGCGTGCCGCCCGTGGCTGTCGGCAGGGCAAAGGCTGCCGTCACCGCAAGCAAGGCCGCCGTGGCGGCAAAGGTCGCGAAAGCAAGCCGCCACTGTCCGGTCATCGCCAGCGCGATCGGCCCGCAAAGCGCGACCCCTGCGCCCGTGCCTGCATTGATTGCGGTGTTTGTCGTGTCTTGCTGTTTTTGCCGTACTGCGGCTGCGACGGCAGCTGCCATCGGAGGAGAGGCAAGACCGGTGCTCGATCCCGCCACAAGCACAGAAACAGCCAGCCATGTGGCCGACGGTGCAAGAGCAATTCCGGCCATGCCGACAGCGGCAACAACGCCCGCCGCAGTGCCCACCGCCCGTGCCCCCACGCGTTCTGTCATGATTGCAGAGGCGATGATCGCGATGCAGTAGCCCAGAAACGATCCGCCGGAGATCACGCCGCTTAACGTCGGGCCAAGATGCAGATCCGCGTCGATCTGGGGCAGGAACAATCCGAACGCGAAACGTGCGAAGCCGTAGCAGACGGCGATCAGGCCAAAGCCCGTCGCGCCGATACGCAGGGCGGGGCTCATGATCTTGCCCCCTCAACGAGGGCTGCGGCCGCTGCCCGCGCCGAGATGATTGCGCCCACGCCACGATAAACGGCGGCTTGGGTTGCCCCTTCGACCAACACCAGAATTTGTTCGGCCAGATCGGGAGGACCGCCACCGCCGATATCGGTTGCGACGATGTCTACGATCCGGGCGTGGAAGGCGGCCTTGTGCGCCCTGACCGCTGCGGCGATCTCGGGCGTCTCGCCACCGGTTTCGGCCAGCGTGCGCAGGAACAGACAGCCGCGCATCCCCTCGACCCGGGACCAGTCCTCAAGCGCGGCGAACAGCCCGTCCACAGTGCGCACATCGATCCGGCGCATGAACCGGCGATCACGGTCGCTCAGAACCATCGCCATAAGCGCTGCCTTGCTGCCAGTGTGTTTGTAAAGCGTCCGGCTGGACATATCGGCGGCTTCGGTCAGCCGGTCCACACCAGTGGCCATATACCCATGCCTGTCGAACAACTGCTCGGCGGCGGCAATGATCTTGGTTTTCAAATCCATAGTGGACCTCCGTTCGCGTTTCTCGAAAGAAGGTGTAAACCGTACGTTTTACATTGCAAGCCCCCTCGTGATCAAATCCCGCCGGTCCGGGGCCTTGCCGCATGCACGAAGTGCCAAGGCTGTCGCCACGATGCGGCAGTGTCAGGGCTGGGGCGTGTGGACCAACGGCGCTGATATCCCGTAGCCAAAGCCAGATGTCGTTGAGTATTTCGCGAGGGGCCAAGTATATACTTTGCGATTTAGTATATAAATATCATAATGATACAGGGTCTTTACACCTCAGGGAACCGAGGGCGGTCCCGCCACCAAATTCCCCGCAATGCACGTGGCACAACAGGGGCACGGACCTTTGGAATGTCCTGCACGCAACCACGCGCAGCATTCCAGAGGAACTTTCCGTGATGCTGCTCGTTGAGGCAGTAACCGGAATGAAGGAGACCGACATGGCTATGAATTCGCTCAAAGACATCTACCTCGACCAATTGCAGGACATCTGGAGCGCAAATACCCAATCACTGCCCGTCGTGACCGAACTGGGTCGCGCCGCTCAAGACGAAGACTTGTCCGAGGCGCTGATTGCAGGCGGCAACGGCATCGCCGACGGCATTGCCGAGCTGGAGAAACTTTGCAGCGACCACGGCATCAAGCCCAATGCAGAGCATTGCAAGGGCATGGAAGGTCTGGTGAAAGAGGCCCGCGCCCACGGTCTGTCCGAAGACATCACGGACGCAGATGTGCGCGACGCCGCGATCATTCCACAGTACCAGCGCATGGTACATTACGCGATCGCAGGCTATGGCACGCTGGCTGCCTTCGCGAACCGTCTGGGCCTGGACAGTGACGCGGCCGTTTTGAAAAAATGCCTCGACCATACATATGACGGTGATCGCCGTATGACCGAGATCGCCATGAAGGGCGGGGTCAACAAGGACGCCGTTTCCTAAATACCTCCGTGACCAGAGTAAATTTCTAACCAACAGTCGGGGCTGTGCGAGAGATCGCGCGGCCCTGATTTTTGCTGTGGACATGCCCCGAGCGGGGTTTTGTTGGGTGGCATTGAGGCCTTTGATCGGTCTGCCAGCCGAAAGGTTTGATCCCTCGGGCCGTCAGCGACCCTTCCACCGCACGAGCGCCTCGATACCACTGAATTGAGTATTGAAGGACGCGACACCCAACCCGACACATGTAGTTTTCGGGCGGGCTACGGATGAGCCCTGTGGCCTGCGGTTGGCTCAAGACGCAGGTCGGGGTCCTCCCATGGTGGCTATGGTCGCAGGTGATTTTGGTCGTGAAGTCGAGCGACGGCTTTCGCAATGCTCTGCGGCAGATATTGCCTCCTGCCAAGGGCAACAAATGACGAAAATGTTCGGAGGGTTTCAAGGAACGGATGCGACGTTCTGTAGATCCGTGTGCCTGCCGCGCGATGCGAACCTGACAGTCTGTGGTGCCGGACCCATACCATCCATCCCGAAAAGTAAGGCAAAGCGCCATAACCCATTGTCACCGCGACAATAGGCCTAGGGTTGATCATGCGGGACATGTTGGGAGCACACGCCGGATAGGATCAAGGCACCAGATATCGGCCGATGTGATCGGGAAACTACCTATCCAGATAACGAAGGCCATCCACTACCGCTTTGGTTGAGCGGATGGCGATAGATCGGTTGTTGAAACCACATATTTGTCGCCTTGAACTGGCGATCCCAAGGGGCGGGGAATGTGATCTGCGAGGTCCGCATGTGCCATGCACCGGCTGCTTAAGAGGCGCGCCACCACCCCAAGGTCGGCCTGCGATGCAAACCTCCGGAGGATGTTGGACGCCTTGCCTTCCACACGTGCAAATATCAGCGTGAAAACGGTGGACGTTCGATTGTGATGCGGCGAGCAGAATGCCCTGTGCAAGCTTCTCGTCTTCTGGCTCGGATACGGGATCGGTTTGGCGATGAAGGATCGGAGTGCCGTGGGACTATGCCAGATCCGCCCTTTCTGGCCCGACGCCTTGATGGTGCGGATGAATGTGCGATATGCGCCCAGTGATCCTGTAAATCCGGCTTTTCCAGATGCCCCACGCCTGATTGCATCAGGGCATCGCGGGGTTGGGGGCGTCATTGGCCGGCCGTCTCGGAACGCATTGCTCATATACTCGGCGTGCACTCCGGATAACAGCATGATCGCACGGGCCGAGCTGTCTGCCCACGAGAAGGCGCAGCTCCCGCGCATGTTTTCTGAACTGGACGCGGACAATCTGATTGCGCGGACGCGTTTGATGAATGATCGCTGAATTGCGAACAGCGCTTACAGAGCGTCAAACATGGCAAGGCTTATGGTGAAAAACATCATCGGTTCTTGACTTTTCGCCTAAACAGGGCCGAATTCCGGTTGTTCTGGTCTTTCGTCACAGCAGACGTAAACGGTCTTGCCTATGTGTCAAATGACGGGGCAGGAGATGCGGCTTTGCCACGTCGGGAGCACTCCTGACCGTCAGTCGGGGCCATATCATCGTCTGAGGTTGTTTTCAGGTTGCACTTGACCGACCATAAAATAAGCGATTAAAGATCCCTCAATCACACCTTGCAAGGAGGACGCACATGATCACTGTTTATCGCCTCCTCCCGGGCCTCTCCGGTTTCGGAGCCCCCCTTATCTGACGCTTTGCTAGCGCTTGCGCCCCCAAAGTGCAGATTTATTGGTCCACGCGGGCCTGATTCCCAAAATATTCGCAAGGCACAGCCAGTCCGGTTGTGAAACGGTCATGTTCCATTTTTCTGCACACGGCGCCTTTGCGCGTGTTTTTTCGTTCACTTTCCGTCTTTGGATGCGCCAAAGGGGAAAGATCGCAACCATTCTGGCATTGGTTCTTATTTCTGCGGCCGCAGACCTGTCGATGCCTGTGTTTACGGGCATACTCGTTGATGCTGTGGCCGCATCCGAAACGCCTTGGCCTGCCTTCGGGGCTCTTTTGATGTTTGGTATCTTGTCTGTTTTTGCCAAGATTTTAAGCTATTTTTCTATCATCGACCTGACTATCCCCTCCATGCGCGCGGCCGAATCCGAAGCCTTCGCCCATGTTCAACGGCTTCCCGCCGACTGGCACGCAAACGCGTTTGCAGGCTCCACGGTGCGTAAAATCACGCGGGGGGCTTGGGCTTTGGATGAAATGGCCGACCTGCTGTTGTTGGCACTGTTGCCGTCGGTGTTGATCCTTCTGGGCACCATTGTAACGCTCACGGCGTTTCGATGGGAGGTCGGACTTGTCGCCGGGATCGGCGCGGTGGTGTTTCTGACGCTCTCCATGATGTTGACGCTGTTCTGGGTGGCGCCTGCGGCCCGTTTGGCCAATGCACAAGACAGCCGCGTCTCCGGCGCGCTGGCCGATGCGATAACCTCTAACGGGGTTGTGCGCGCCCATGCAGGCGAGCTGCGTGAAGATACCCGGCTGGGCCTTGTGCTGGACAAATGGGCGCATCGCACCCGGCGCACGTGGCGGCGCGGCACGGTGTCCGGCCTCTCTCAGGATATGACGATCTGGGGGCTGCGGACCGCCGTTCTGGGCGGGGCGCTTTTCGCGTATACACGCGGTCTGGCCAATGCGGGCGAGATCGCCTTCGTGGTCTCGGCGCTGGGGATGCTGGATGGCTATCTGCGCCAGATGGGAAACCATGTGCGCGGCTTGCAAAAGGCCGTGAATGATGCCGAGGAACTGGTGGCGCTGATGGTGGCCATTCCCGAAACCTCTGTCGCAAAACCGCCTGAAACCACCTTGCCGCCGCGTGCGGCGTCACTGGCGTTCAACCATGTGAATTATGGCTACGACGGAGCTGCAACACCGCTTTTTGTCAATCTCGATGTGGCCATTCCACAGGGCCAGAAAGTGGGGCTGGTCGGGCGGTCCGGCTCAGGCAAGACCACTTTCGTGAAGCTGATCCAGCGGATTCACGAGGTTAATGACGGCACAATCACTTTGGGCGGCGTCGATGTCGCGCGCGTCCCCTTGGAGGTGTTGCGCCAGCATATCGCGCTTGTGCCGCAAGATCCCGTCCTGTTCCACCGCTCTTTGGCTGAAAACATTGCCTATGCCCGTCCAGGCGCGTCGATGCAGGATGTCAGGGACGCCGCCGAGCGTGCCGGTGCGCTCGGGTTTATTGAGCGGCTGCCGAAAGGGTTTGGCACAGAGGTCGGCGAGCGTGGGGTTAAGCTGTCTGGCGGTGAGCGGCAACGGGTGGCCATTGCGCGCGCCTTTCTGTCGAACGCGCCGGTTCTGGTCATGGACGAGGCGACATCATCGCTTGATTCAGAGGCCGAGGCGCTGGTGGCTCAGGCCGCAGAGCGGCTGATGCAGGGGCGTACAACGCTGGTGATCGCGCACCGTTTGGCCACTGTCGAGCGGATGGACCGCATACTGGTGTTTGATCGCGGGCGGATCGTTGAAGACGGCACTCCGGCCCAGCTTATGGCACGCGAGGACGGCCTCTATCGTGCCCTGCGCGCCCGGCAAACTTTGATGGGCTGATGCATCTGCGCGCCCGAATACCCATATCGGGCGCGCAGACCCTGTGCGGTGTTAAGATCATCAAAGCGGCACGCCTACCTGTAGGGGGATGTGCGGCAGAATGCGTCCAGCCTATGACTGATGCGGTTGGAGCGGCGCAAACCCGGTGCAGACATGGCGGATGGTCAGATGCAAAATCACTTCCCCTGAAGACCTGCCATTCATGAAATGCGCGATGACGGTCTGCTTTGTCGTCGCACCACCACCGCGCAAGGCCGCGCCAGACCGGCGGGCAGATGGGCCGTTCGCACCGTTCAACACCGATGGGCGGGCCGTGATGAAAAAGTGCGTTGACGGCCTGCGTGCCGCGGCGCCCGGCATTCTGTTCATGGATGATGGTCGAGAGCTGTTGCCATCACTGCCATCACTGCCATCACTGCCATACAGCGTTGTTTCACTGGACCACAGGCTCTCGGCGCGTGGCCCCAAAACGAGATCGCACAGATGGCGCTGAGGCGACACCAGTCCCAAGCAAGTGACGCAAGGGCAACGCCGCCAACGGCAGGTTTTACAGCACAGCACATCACGAGACGACTGGTCTAAAGGATTTCCGCGCTTTCAGGCGAAAGCCGGCCATTGCCGTGCTCTCGACCCACATGCGTCACGCCGTGGACCGCGAATGGATCGATTCCAACCTGATCGTGGACGTCGAGAAACCTTCGGGCGGTGAAGGCGAACGATGGCCCGAAGGCATGTTTTTTGCATTCGGGACGGCGTGCAGGGCGTATTGGATATGGGCTGGCTACCCGAACTTACCGGCGGCGTGGTGAGTGCATCTCGATGAGATGGGGCATTTTTGACGGCGAATATAGGCAGGTCGTTTAGGAAAGGACCTTGGCCAAGATCGAGGTCTACTGCCCCACGCGTTTTCAGCGATTTCTGGAAACTGTTATCGGGAACGGGGCGCATAGTCTCGCGAGGAATACGACGCAGCACATTGGTAGACGCCAGTTCCAGACCACGATCGCAGATGTTCAAGACGTGATCGGCGTCGTGTCGGGTGAGGGGCGACTTGTGTTCCATGGGGGCGGCACACCGCAGCGACCCAGCCGGTGGACGCCGCCGTTGATATGCGCGACATCCAGACAGCAGCTGGCCACAGACACTCTTGATGGATCGAAATACACGGTCCACGCCCGTCAGAAGACGTCTTCCAAAAGGGCGCAGATGACACGAGAACACAAAGGAGATGAAACGGGACAGCACCAAACAGTGCCAAATTCGTGTTTCGCATCGCTTTGGAGCGCCGTATGCAAGCGAAGTTCCGCTATACATTCAAAGTGGTGCGGGTGAAGGGACTCGAACCCCCACGCCATAGGCGCCAGAACCTAAATCTGGTGCGTCTACCAATTCCGCCACACCCGCACTGCCCACGGCTTTTAGCGATTTGGGGCATATGTGCAAGTGTAATTTACGCCTCGATTGCACTTGCCGTAGCGTTGCGGGCCGGTGGTTCGAGGGGGGCGGCTACAGCCCCAGTTTCTGGAACAGCGCGGGCAGGGTGTCTGCGATATCCTCGGCGATCAGGCCCGCACCGAAATGGCGGGCGGCCTCCACATGCAACCATGTGGCCAGTTCTGCCGCGCCCATGATGTCGCGGTCTTGCGGGTCCTGGCTGGCCAGAAGGCCGGTGATCATACCGCCCAAGACATCGCCCGCACCCGCGGTGCCCAGCCACGGCATCTTGCGTGCGCGCAAGGCCGGGTGAATACTGCAGGCGCCATCGGGGCGGGCAATCACCGTGGCCGGCCCTTTCAAAAGCACGCAGCAGCCCGCCCGCGCGGCGGCGTGGCGCGTTACCTCCACCAGCCCAAGATCGTCTATCCGGTCATGCAGATCGGGGAAAAGCGCCCTGAATTCGCCCAAATGCGGGGTCAGGATACAGTCAGCGTGCAGCTGCGAAAACAGGTGGTCGGGATCTTCGCGGTAGGCGCCAAGCGCATCGGCATCCAGAACCGTGGCGCGTTTGCCCCATAGCACTGCAGGCACCATTTCCTGAGCGCGGCGCAGCCCCAGCCCCGGACCCACGCAAAATGCACGCAGTCGCGTGTCCGACATCCAGCCGCGCAGGCTGTAGCTGTCGGGCAGGGGCCGTAGCATGACCGCGTTAAGCTGGGCTGCATGTTCGGCCATCGCAGCTTGCGGCGCGGCCAGGGTCACCAGCCCTGCACCCACCCTCAGGGCCGCACGCGCGCACATTCTGGCCGCCCCGCCTTGGCCTGCGCCACCTGACAGAACCATGGCATGGCCCCGCGCGTATTTGTGGCTGTGGCTGTTCAGGCGGGTCATGTGCTGGTACCACGCCGGAAATCCTGTGTCAGGATCGGCGCTGGGATCAGGGTCGATCAGGCGGATATGGTCGAGGCGTTTGGGGGTCTTGGCGATGTCTGCGGCCCGCGCGGCATAAGGGGCGGGCAGGCCGATATCCACGACCTCCAGCAACAGGCCCGCATCTGTACCCAGCACATGGCCCGGTTTGGGGCAGTGAAAGGTGACACACAGATCGCAATGCAGGTTTTGAGTGCCGGTGTCGGGGTGCAGAAACAGCCCGCGATCCACATCGAATCCCGACGGGCAATCCACAGCCACGAATTTCGGCACATTCCCGTTTCCATCGGGTGTACGGAGCTTGCTCAGGGTTGCGTAAAGATCCGGCGCAAGCGGGCGCGACACGCCGATGCCGAACAGGGCATCAATCACCACGTCGGGGCGCACATGCGCCGGATCATCCAGATGGTCCAGATCATGCACAGGGTTGTCCGCGCGCCACAGGGCGCAGGCGCGCGCGGCATTTTCGGGTAAATTCGCGACAGTGCCCGCCAGAACCACCTCGACCATCCACCCGCGCGCGCGAAGCGCGACCGCCGCCAGAAACCCGTCGCCGCCATTATGGCCGGGCCCGCACAGCACAAGCGCCCGTGCGGCCGTGCCGTTTCGGGTGGCAATATCCAGATCCGGCCAGCAGCTGCAGATTTTTTCAGCCACGCCATGGCCTGCCATTTGCATCATCGTCCATGCCGAGGTCGATTTAGAGGCGATTGCGGCCTGTTCTGTGGCGCGCATTTGAGCAGATGTAAGAATTTCGATCATTTTAACCGCCTTTGGTTTTAATATCGATTGTTAATTGTGCTTAACGCCTAATATTTAATCGCTGGATGCGGAATTCAGCCGATGGAGCCGCTCAGGCTAGGCTAGCCGATTGCGGGGGGCGTTGGAAAGTGGTGCAACAAAGCCCACGAAAACCATGACGGAGGAGGCGGCAGCCATGAAGAAGGTCGAAGCGATCATCAAGCCGTTCAAATTGGATGAGGTAAAAGAGGCCCTTCAGGAGGCCGGCATCCAAGGGCTTTCGGTGATCGAGGTCAAAGGTTTCGGCCGTCAGAAAGGTCATACCGAGCTTTATCGCGGTGCGGAATATGTCGTTGATTTCCTCCCCAAGGTGAAGATCGAAATGGTGCTGTCCGACGATATGGTCGAGGCCGCGGTCGAGGCAATCAACTCGGCTGCGCGCACTGAAAAGATCGGTGACGGCAAGATCTTCATCTCGCCCGTTGACGAAGCGATCCGCATCCGTACCGGCGAGACCGGTGACGACGCGATCTGAGTTTCCCACCCTGTGACCTTGGCGCGATCTCAACGCCCCAGGCCAACCTTGCTTAACGAAAGGGTCCCTACTGATGAGCACCGTTAAAGACGCCATCAAGCTGATGAAGGACGAAGAAGTCGAATACGTAGATGTTCGCTTCACCGATCCGCGCGGCAAACTGCAACACGTGACGCTGGTCAATGACGAAGTCGATGAAGATTTCTTCGAAGAAGGTTTCATGTTCGACGGCTCCTCGATTGCGGGCTGGAAGTCGATTGACAAGTCCGACATGAAGCTGATCCCCGATCCGGCATCTGTCTATATCGACCCCTTCTACGCTGAAAAAACCATGTGCGTGCACTGCACCGTGGTCGAGCCCGACACCGGCGAGAAATATGACCGCGATCCGCGCGGCACAGCCGAGCGCGCAGAATCCTACCTCAAATCGTCGGGTATCGGTGATACGGCGTTTTTCGGCCCCGAGGCAGAGTTCTTCGTCTTTGACGACGTACGCTTCCAGGTCGGCATGAACAAAGTGTCCTTCGAGGTCGATGCCATTGATGCGTCATGGAACTCGGACACGAAATACGAGATGGGCAACACCGGCCACCGTCCGGGTGTGAAGGGCGGGTATTTCCCGGTCAACCCGATCGACGATGCGCAAGATCTGCGTGGCGAAATGCTTTCGACCATGAAGCGCATGGGCATGAAAGTGGACAAACACCACCACGAGGTTGCATCGTGCCAGCACGAGCTGGGTCTGATTTTCGGCACGCTGACCAAACAGGCCGACGAAATCCAGAAATACAAATACATCGTGCATAACGTGGCGCATGCCTATGGCAAATCGGCAACCTTCATGCCGAAACCCATCGCGGGCGACAACGGCACCGGCATGCACGTGAACATGTCGATCTGGAAAGACGGCAAGCCGTTGTTTGCAGGTGATAAATATGCCGACCTCAGCCAAGAGGCGCTGTATTTCATCGGTGGTATCCTCAAGCACGCGAAAGCATTGAACGCGATCACCAACCCGTCCACCAACTCCTACAAACGCCTGATTCCGGGGTTTGAGGCACCGGTTCTGCGCGCCTATTCGGCGTCCAACCGTTCGGGCTGTGTGCGTATTCCGTTCGCTGAATCGCCCAAGGCAAAACGTGTCGAGGCGCGCTTCCCCGATCCGTCCGCCAACCCCTATCTGTGTTTTGCTGCACTGATGATGGCCGGCCTTGACGGCATCAAGAACAAGATCGATCCGGGTCCGGCATCCGACAAGGATCTGTATGATCTGCCGCCCGAAGAGCTGGCCGAAATCCCGACCGTTTGCGGCAGCCTGCGCGAAGCGCTGACGGAACTGGAAGCGGATATGGACTTCCTGTTGGCGGGTGACGTGTTCACCAAAGGACAGCTTGAAGGCTATATGGCGCTGAAATGGGAAGAGGTCTATGCCTACGAGCACACACCCCACCCGATCGAATACAAATTGTATTACAGCTGCTGATCGCCTCGACGATCCGGTTTGCAAAACAAAAGGGCGCCCCGCAAGGCGCCCTTTTTTCATCACGATGTTGCGTTGCGCGTGCCCGCACAGATTTTGTTTACAGTTACGTAATTGTGGCGTCATCATTTGATGATAGGGTGTCTTCAGCGAACATTTGTTCTGACAACTTACGGAGTTTCTTTATGAAAACGATGATCCTGGCCGCAGGTCTTGCTGCTGCATTCGCGACCACCGCCGTTGCCGATACCGAGACCTACACCCTTGATCCGAGCCACAGCCAGATCGTGTTCGATTATAACCACTTGGGTTTTTCGACCACCACCGGCATGTTTTCGGGCTTTGAAGGGACCATCGAATTCGACGCGGAAAACCCCGCCGATTCTTCGGTAGAGGTTGATTTCCCCACCGATAGCCTGATCACTGGCTGGGATGGCCGCACCAAGCACTTCCTGACCGACGATTTCTTCGGCGCAGAAGAAAATCCGGAAATCAGCTTCAAATCGACCTCGATCGAAGTGACGGGCGATGATACGGGCGAGATCACCGGTGATCTGACGATCAACGGCATCACCAAACCGATCACCATTGATGCGACCATGACACAGATGGGCGAGCATCCGATGGAGAAAAAACCGTGGGTCGGCTTTGATGGCACCACGACGATCGTGCGCTCCGACTTTGATATGGGCCAGTTCGCGCCCTATGTTTCGGATGAGGTGCAGGTGCGCATCTCGATCGAGGCGATGAAAGCCGACGCAGAGTAATTGCTCGATATTCGGCGGTGGCGCGAACACACGCGCCCCGCCGGTTTTGAGAAAACACCCGTCGCAGTTCTCTGCGGCGGGTGTTTTCTATCGCGTTCTCACAAAGGTGGCATGCATCACTGCGGGGGTGTGAAGGCCTCGCGCATTGCGGCGATTTTTGCACGCCTTTCGCATCCCACTGCATGGTCATTGATCAATCCCATGGCCTGCATGAATGCATAAACCGTTGTAGGCCCCACAAATTTCCACCCGCGTTTTTTCAGATCTTTCGATATCCGGATCGAGGTGGGCGAGGTCGAGGCCGTCATCGGCTCGGACAGTTCGGCGGCAGGGGGCTCTTGTTGCCAGAAATATCGCGCCAATGTACCGAACTCGGCGCGCAACTCTTGAGCGCGGGCGGCATTGTTGATCGTGGCCTCGATCTTGCCACGATGGCGGATGATGCTGGCGTCCTTGACCAGTCGTGCCACATCTGCCGCCGTAAAGCGGGCCACGCGGTCAATTTCGAAATTCTCGAAGGCGGCGCGGAAATTTTCGCGTTTCGCAAGGATGGTGCGCCAGCTCAAACCGCTTTGGAAGCCTTCAAGGCACAGCTTTTCAAACAGGCGACGATCGTCGCTGACCGGCACACCCCATTCCTCGTCATGATAGCGCAGATAGAACTCCGGCGCCGCGTCGCACCAGCCGCAGCGGGGCACATGGTCGTCTGAATGAACGATAATTTTCATCGGCACGCTCCACAAACAGGATCAGGAATGCCCTTTTATATCCTGTGCGCCGCAGTGGTGGGCAAGCGAAAAGGGGCCCGAATGGGCCCCTTTGGTGGCGTGGCGCAGGGTGCAGGTGCCGTGCGGGGACCCATCAGTCCTGCGCTTGGGCTGTCAGGTCGACCGTGACACTGACCGGATAGCCGACCGTCCCCTCGTCTTCGTAGGTCGCGCCCATATCCCAGTCGCGCCGGTCAAGAGTTGCCTTGCCTTGCATATGCGCGGTGTCGCCATCGATATCGAGCGTGAAATCAAGCGTGACCGGCGCTGTGGCCCCGATCATGGTCAGCTGGCCTTCTGCGGTGTGTTCGGGGCCGTTGCCCACGCGGGTGATGGGCGCTGTGAAACGGGCCGTTTTATAGGTGTCTGTGTCGAAAAATTCGGGGCCCTTGGCCTGATCGGTGACTGCCGCAAGCGACAGGCTTGTGGTGTCGATATCGACGGACACATCGCCGGTGCCGGTCTCTTTGTCATAGGTGATCTGCGCCTGCCATGCGCCAAAGCTGCCGCTGACGGGCGACCCCATCTGGATCACCGAAAACTCGAGCGTGCCGTTTTGTACAACCCAGTTGCCTGCGCTGGCCTGCGCTTGGCCTTGGGGTGCGGGGCCGGGTGTGGTCGCGGCCTGTCGCGTGTTGGTGCTGTCGGCAAACCCCAGAAGCCCTGCCAGAATAACACCTGCCCAGACGCTCAACGCCAGAAGGGCCGCCCCGCCATGCGCATGCCCCGCGGCCTCGCCTGCGCCCGCCGCGCGGCCCGAAACCATCCGCCCCAGCGTGCCGTCGCGATCAATGACCATATGTTTGAACGCGCCCAGCACATGCAGACCCAGCGCGATATAGAGCACCGATGCAGACATCTTATGCACCGACTCCGCGGCCCCTGCCACCGCTTCGGATTTGGGAACGAAGGGAAGGTTCTGCCCGATAGGATAAAGGATCGGCGCGAACCCGTCATGTGCGGCATGGCTGATCCAGCCCGACACCGGCATCACGATCATCGCCCCGTAAAGGGCGTAATGCATTGCCTCCGCGACAAAGGTTTCGGCCCGGCGTTCCGGGTGCAGGGGTGTGGGTTTGGTCTGGCCCAAGCGCCACAGGATACGGATGACGGCCAGCACCAACACGCTGACGCCAATGGTTTTGTGCAAGGAAAACACGGTTTGCAGCGTGGCAGTGGTCTGGGCATTTCGCGGCAGGCTCTCCCCATAAAGCCCGAGCGCGATGGCGGTCACGATCAGCAGGGCAATGGCCCAGTGAAGCCCGCGCGCAAGGCTGCCATAACTGTGGTTGGTGTTGCTCAACATAGATCTACCGGCTTTCTTGCTATCGGAAATTCAGGGGCCAAAGGGCATTGCGGTAATAGTATCCGCACATCTTGTTTTGCGCCAATGTAAATGGCTGCACAGCGTCTGTGCAGGGGTTGCTTGCCCCGAACGGCCGCCCACGATAGACATCTAGGCATAGTTTTAAAGAGAAAGCCGCAATGAGCACAGCATTCGTATTTCCCGGGCAAGGGGCCCAGACAATCGGTATGGGGCGTGATCTTGCCCAGAACTATCCCGCCGCGCGTGCGGTTTTCGAGGAGGTCGACGCGGCCTTGGGCGAAAACCTGTCGCACCTGATCTGGGAGGGCAGCGCTGAGGATCTGACCCTGACCGCCAATGCCCAGCCTGCGCTGATGGCCACATCCATTGCGGCACTGCGGGCGCTGGAGGCCGAAGGGCACAATGTGACGGATGCGGCCTTCGTGGCGGGCCATTCGCTGGGGGAGTATTCCGCGCTATGTGCCGCAGGCGCATTGAGTGTGTCGGATACCGCACGGCTTTTGCGCAAACGGGGCGCGGCCATGCAATCTGCCGTGCCGGTGGGCGTGGGGGCAATGGCCGCGATTCTGGGTCTTGATTTCGAAACGGTCACCGGCATTGCGCAAGAGGCCGCAGGCGATCAGGTCTGTCAGGCTGCCAATGATAATGATCCCGCTCAGGTGGTGGTGTCGGGCCATCTGGAGGCGGTCGAGCGTGCTGTGACGCTTGCCAAGCAAAAGGGCGCCAAGCGCGCCTTGATGCTGCCGGTATCGGCGCCATTCCACTGTACATTGATGCAGCCCGCGGCAGATGCGATGGCCGATGCGCTCAGCGGCGTTACAATCGCGGCCCCGTCCGTGCCGCTGGTGGCCAATGTGCGCGCATGTGCCGTGAGCGATCCAGAAGAGATTCGTGCGCTTTTGATCAAGCAGGTCACCGGATCTGTGCGCTGGCGGGAAAGTGTCACGTGGATGGCTGATCAAGGTGTTGATACATTTTGGGAAATCGGCGCGGGCAAAGCGCTATGCGGCATGATCAAACGTATTGCCAAAGGGTCCGGGACGCTTGCCATCGGCACCCCCGGCGATATCGAACAGCTGAAAAACAACGCATGAAAGCGCCGTTCGCCTTTGCGACCCTCACCGGTCGGGGGCGGGTCCGGTATGCGCGATGCCAATTCGCGCAAGATTTAGGAGAGAGACATGTTTGATCTAACGGGTAAATCGGCACTGGTAACGGGCGCCTCCGGCGGGATCGGCGGCGAGATCGCGCGCAACCTGTATGCCGCTGGCGCGAAAGTGGCGCTGTCAGGCACGCGGGTTGAACCGCTTGAGGCGTTGGCCGCAGAACTGGGTGAGAACGCTTTCGTTTGCCCCGCCAACCTTGGCGATGCGGAATCGGTCGAGGCCCTGCCCAAAGCGGCGCAGGCGGCCATGGGCAGCCTTGATATCCTGGTCAATAACGCTGGCATCACACGTGACAATCTGTTCATGCGGATGTCGGACGAGGAATGGCAGTCGGTTCTGGATGTGAATCTTACCTCTGCCATGCGCCTGATGCGCGGAAGTTTGCGCGCAATGATGAAGGCGCGCTGGGGCCGGATCATCAATATCACCTCCATCGTGGGGGCCACCGGCAATCCGGGCCAAGGCAATTATGCCGCTGCCAAGGCAGGGCTTGTGGGCATGTCCAAATCGTTGGCCTACGAGGTCGCGACCCGCGGGATTACGGTCAATTGCGTGGCGCCCGGCTTCATCCAGACAGCGATGACCGACAAACTGAATGACGAGCAAAAGAAGGCGATTTTGAGCCAGATCCCGTCTAACCGGATGGGCACGCCAGAAGAAATCGCCGCCGCGGTCCTGTATCTGGCCAGCCCCGAGGCGGGCTATGTCACCGGCGCCACCTTGCACGTGAACGGTGGCATGGCGATGTTGTGATCACTTTGTGCGCAGCTACGAGTTTGATCTTGCTTTTGTGATGGCGGGGCGACAGGCTGCGCTTTGTCGTGAAAGAATGAACGTATGGCGGGTGCACGAAACGGACTTGCCATGATCTTTCACACTGGCTATTGAGCCATCAGTCGGGTCGAAAGCCTAAGGTTTTCGGCCGCTCCGTCAGGTCATGAGGCTGATGGGGCGCTACAGCCGCTCTATGGAGCAAAACACGATGGGCCGTGGCCCACAGAACTGGGGAATACAGTTATGAGCGATATCGCAGATCGCGTGAAGAAAATTGTCGTCGAGCACCTGGGTGTTGAAGAGGACAAAGTCACTGAGAGCGCGTCCTTCATCGACGATCTCGGCGCAGACAGCCTCGACACTGTTGAGCTGGTCATGGCATTCGAAGAAGAGTTCGGTATCGAAATCCCGGATGATGCAGCCGAAACCATCCAGACCTTTGGCGATGCTGTAAAATTCATCACGGAAGCCTCCTGATAGAATTCGCCTTTAACGGCTTTGAAACGGCGTCTCCCGCAGGGAGGCGCCGTTTTTTCATGCCTGATACATGCCGCCTGCGGATCGGGTTTACCCGATATTAGAGGCTGTAGCGCTAGAAACGATACTGAAGGGGCGGGCCGATGGGGATCGGGCCGGCGGTATCGGGGGTGGCATGGAACGGACGCATGTGAGGCTGGGCGATGAGATGAAAGATGCGTCTGCACCGGATGTGAGGGTGCAGCGCAGGCGGGCGGTCACGCCGTGGTGGTGCCGGATGCTGGCATGTATCTGCGCGGGTCTGGTTCTGGGGATGGCGCTGGTTGTTTTGGGGGCGCAAGTGCTGGCGCAGGACTGGATGGCGCGTCAGGCAAGCGGGTTCAAGGGCACGCATCCGGCAACGGCGATCATGCTGGTGTTGCTGGCGGGATCGTTTCTTGTGCCCCGCACGACGCGGTATTTGCGCATCATCGCATACGGGCTTGCCGCAGGGGCGCTGGTGTTGGCGGTGGCGCGGTTCGTGCCGGCAATGTCGGGGCTTTATATTCGTGCCGATGGTGTGGCCACGGGCCTGAATACGGCGGCCACGCTGGGGATTTTGGCCCTTGGCCGGATCGCGATGGTGGCGGGACGTTACGCGATTGGCCAGTTCATGGCGCTGGTGGCAACAAGCATTCTGATGGCGGCCTTTGTCGGGAATATCTTCGATCAAGCCGGTCTTTACGGGAAAATGTCGGATATGACCCTGTTTCTGGGCTGGCTTCTGGTGGGCGCTGCCTTGCTGGGCCATGCAGGCCGCGGGGTCGTGGCGGATTTGAGCGGGGTGTGCGAAACGGGCTTCAGGGCACGTCTGGATCTGGCCGTGGGGCTGCTTGGGCCGGTTTTGATCGCGATAGGTATGATCTATTTTGCAGGATTTTCGGGCGCGCATGAAGCACTGGCTGTTCTGGTGGCGCAGATCATAGGTCTGAATCTACTGACGATCGCATTGAATGCGCGATTCGCACGGCGGTTGGATTTGCGCCGCCGCCACAGCGAGGAGGAGCGCTATTGGGCGGTGATCTCCGACGAGGTGACGGGGCTTTACAACCGCAGCGCCCTGAAAGCACGGTTTGAAGAAATGACGAAGGATCCGCATCTTTCTTCACGCGGGTTGAGCGTGATCGTGCTGGATGTGGATGGGTTCGGTGCCGTAAACCAGATGGCAGGGTTTGAGGGCGGCGATGAAATTCTGCGCCGTATCGGGGCAGAATTGCTGGGGCATCTGGGCGGAGATGATATTCTTGCGCGCCCTCATTCAGACGAGTTCGTGGCACTGCTGCCCGATTGCCGCACCCGCAAGGCCACAACAATTGCGCGCGATATGTGCCACGCGGTCGCGCAGATGGATATCGGCACGGCGCAGGGCGTGCTTACGGTTTCTGCGGGGATTGCGCGGTGGCATATGTCGGAAACGGGCCCACAGTTTTATAACCGGGCGCGTGCAGCGGTAGAAATCGCGCAGCTGAGGGGCGGAAATCAGGCCTGCATGGCACCGCACCCGGGCGGTGTAACTCCGGTCTGGACGGCGGTCCAAGAAGTGCCCGTGACATCTTACGGCGACCCATCACTGTCGGGCAGGGCTGTGTAATACAGTCGCGACAAGGGCGGACATGGCGGAAATGACTTCGCTTGGCTGTGCTATACCCTCTGATAATGCAAGAAAATGCCGTAAACCCGCTTAAGCGGCCGGCTTTGAATTGCCTCTGGCCGTTTGCTTGTGTATGTCAGCTTGAAAGCTTTTTCAGCCACAAGAGGTATGGCATGCGTCGGGTCGTCGTCACGGGTCTTGGAATGGTTTCTCCGCTGGCGTGCGGCGTTGAAGAGACCTGGTCACGGTTGCTTGCGGGTAAGTCCGGGGCCGGGCCGATATCGCGGTTTGATGCAAAGGACGTGGTGACCAAATACGCTTGCGAAATCCCGCGCGGGGATGGCAGTGACGGCACGTTCAATCCTGACGACTGGATGGCCCCGAAAGAGGCGCGCAAGGTCGATGAATTCATCCTGTACGGAATGGCGGCCGCTGACATGGCAGTGCGCGATGCCGGCTGGACGCCTGAAGACGAGGAAAGCCGTCTGCGCACCGGTGTGATGATCGGGTCCGGTATCGGCGGATTGAGCGCGATTGCCAACACGGCTGTGTTGATCAAGGAACGTGGCCCCAAGCGGGTCAGCCCGTTCTTTATCCCCTCGGCGCTGATCAATCTGGTGTCGGGGCAGGTGTCGATCCGCTTCGGCTTCAAGGGTCCGAACCACGCGGTTGTGACGGCGTGTTCCACCGGTGCGCATGCAATCGGTGACGCGGCGCGTTTGATCCAGTGGGGCGATGCCGATGTGATGGTTGCAGGCGGCACGGAAAGCCCGATATCCGAGATCGGGATTGCCGGTTTTAACGCGTGCAAGGCGCTGTCGACCAAAGCCGAAGATCCGACCAAAGCCAGCCGTCCTTATGATACCGATCGCGACGGGTTCGTGATGGGCGAGGGCGCAGGTGTTGTGGTGCTGGAAGAATACGAACACGCCAAGGCACGCGGCGCCAAAATCTATGCCGAGGTTCTGGGCTATGGAATGTCGGGGGATGCCTATCACATTACCGCCCCGTCAGAAGATGGCGACGGCGGGTTCCGCTCCATGCAGGCGGCGTTAAAACGCGCGAACCTTTCGCCTGAAGATATCGATTATATCAACGCCCACGGCACCTCGACCATGGCAGATACGATCGAGTTGAAGGCGGTAGAACGTCTGATGGGCGATGCGGCCGGACATGCGACGATGTCCTCCACCAAGTCGTCGATCGGGCATCTTTTGGGCGCAGCCGGTGCTGTTGAGGCGATTTTCTGCATGCTTGCGATCCGTGACCAGATCGCCCCACCCACACTCAATCTGGACAACCCGGCGGTAGAGACCCCCTTGGATCTTGCGCCGAATGCAGCGGTCAAACGCAAAATCAGTGTGGCCCTGTCCAATAGTTTCGGCTTCGGCGGCACCAATGCAAGCCTTGTGCTTGGTAAGGTAAACGACTGATGATGTGGCGAAATATAGCCTCCAACTTCTTGACCGTGATGATTTTGATTCTGGTCGCGGTTGCGGGATTGGTGGCATGGGGCAAGCGGCAGTATATCGAGCCGGGCCCTTTGGCACAGGGAATGTGCCTTGAGGTGTCCCCGGGTGCGAGCCTGAATCAGGTGTCTGAAAATCTACGGGCAAAGGGCGCGATTTCATCGGCCTATATTTTCCGCATCGGTGCCGATTACAGCGGTCAGGCCAGAGATCTGAAGTTCGGCTCGTATCTGATCGAGCCCGAAAGCACGATGGTGGAAATCCTTGATCAGCTGACCCGCGGCGGCCCGTCGAGCTGTGGCTCCGAGTTGGTGTATCGTGTGGGCGTGAACAGCCAGTCGCTGACCTTACGCGAGTTGAACCCCGCAAGCGGTGTGTATGACGAGCTGGAATCCTACGATCCGGTGGCCGGCGAGAAGCCGGATGATTTCGATACATTGATCGAAGAAAACAACATCACCCGCCATCGCGTTGTGCTGGCCGAAGGTGCGACGAGCTGGCATGTGAGCGAAGCGATCAAGGCATTGCCCTATCTGTCGGGAGAACTGGACGCGGTGCCTGATGAGGGCAGCCTCGCCCCGCGCAGCTATAACCTGAAGCAGGGCGAAACACGTTCGGAGCTGGTGCGCCAGATGCAGGCTGCACAGGATGAAATTCTGGCGCAGGCTTGGGCCGAACGCGCCGAGGGTTTGCCCTATCAAACGCCGCAAGAGGCGTTGATCATGGCATCTATCGTCGAAAAGGAAACCGGTATTGCCACCGAGCGGCGCCAAGTGGCGAGTGTGTTCGTCAACCGGCTGGAACGTGGTATGCGGCTGCAAACGGACCCGACCGTGATCTATGGTGTCACCGATGGACGCGGCAGTTTGGGCCGTGGTTTGCGCCAGTCCGAACTGCGCGCGGCCAACCCCTATAACACCTATGCCGTAGATGGATTGCCGCCAACCCCGATTGCCAATCCCGGGCGTGCCGCGATCGAGGCCGCGCTCAACCCCGATTCCACAGAATATCTGTATTTTGTGGCCGACGGCACCGGTGGCCATGCGTTTGCAACAACGCTTGACGAGCATAATGCCAATGTTGCGCGGTGGCGGGCCATCGAGGCAGATGCCAATTCCGGTAACTAATTCTGCCCTGCGTGGATTGGAAAAACCGGCCCTTGGGCCGGTTTTTTATTAACGAAAAGGCCGCCTTATGTTGCGCAATATTGCGCGAATGTTTTGACACAACGTCCGGTCTTATGTAGAACTTGTGACATGCTAGGAGAAGTGGGCAAGCGCCGCGGGGAAAACCCGTCGGCGCTTTTTCAGTTCGCTCGTGCGGAGTGTCACAGCATGAGAGGCTAATCAAAAAAATGAAAGTGACGTCCGTAAATAAGAATGGGGCATCTTCGGTAGAGGCGCTGGAGATGGCCGAGGGAATGTATCGCGATGTCGCCACGGAACTGGCGGAGGCGATGGAGGGGGTAAGGCGTGGCGAGTTGGCAGAGGCCAAGGCCGCGCGCGCAGCGGTGCGTGATCTTCGCGCCGCGCTTCAGTTGCTGTTAGAGGAAAGGAATCGCGTTGAAAAACTCCGCAGAGAAGCTGCCGGGGTTGTCGAGGGACACACGCTCGACTTCGCCGCAGCCAGAATTGAGATCGGGCGCAGGCTGGCTTGCCTGCGCGACGCCCGAGGAAGTTGATGAGTTTCTGAACGCTCTGGACGAGAACGGCCTGCTGGCGTTGCCATGGATGTTCGAGTTTTGGGCATTGCCACATCAGCTGCCTCCGCGGGGCGCATGGAAAAGCTGGGTGATTATGGGAGGGCGCGGTGCGGGCAAAACCCGCGCCGGTGCGGAGTGGGTGCGCACACAGGTTGAATCGGCCACCCCTTTGGATGCGGGCCGCGCCGCGCGCGTTGCGCTGGTGGGGGAAACCTATGATCAGGTGCGCGATGTGATGGTGTTCGGCGAAAGCGGGATATTGGCATGCTCGCCACCTGACCGCAGGCCGAAATGGGAAGCCACGCGCAGGCGGCTTGTGTGGCCCAATGGTGCCACGGCCACGGCCTATTCCGCATCAGAACCGGAGGCGATGCGCGGCCCGCAATTCGATGCGGCATGGGTGGATGAGCTGGCAAAGTGGAAAAAAGCTGAAGAGGCATGGGATATGCTGCAATTCGCATTGCGGCTTGGGGACCATCCCCAGCAGGTGGTGACCACCACACCGCGCAATGTGGCGGCATTGAAGGCGATCATCAACAACCCCTCGACCGTGGTGACACATGCGCCAACAGAGGCCAATCGCGCGTATCTGGCAGAGAGTTTTCTGACGGAAATCCAGACCCGCTATAAGGGCACACGATTGGGGCGTCAGGAGATTGAGGGTGTCTTTCTTGATGATGTCGAGGGCGCGCTTTGGACCACGGCGATGCTGGAGGGGGCACGGGTGGCCACGCCGCCGCCAATGGATCGTGTGGTTGTGGCGCTGGATCCTGCGGTGAGTGCGGGGGCGGGGGCGGATGCCTGCGGCATTGTGGTGGCCGGTGTCGTAATGGAAGGCGCGCCGCAAAACTGGCGCGCCTATGTTCTGGAAGATCGCACGCTGCATGGCCGGCCCACGGACTGGGCCCATGCCGCGATCCGCGCGATGAAGGAATTCGGCGCAGACAGGCTGGTCGCGGAGGTCAATCAGGGCGGTGATCTGATCGAGGAAATCCTGCGCCAGATCGATCCTTTGGTGCCGTTTCGGGCACTGCGGGCAGGGCGCGGCAAGACGATCCGCGCAGAGCCTGTGGCCGCCCTTTACGAGCAAGGTCGCGTCGCGCATTGCCGCACGGGCGATCTGGGCGCATTGGAAGACCAGATGTGCCAGATGTCACTGCGTGGCTATCAGGGCAAGGGGTCGCCCGACCGTGTAGATGCGCTGGTCTGGGCGTTGAGCGAGCTGATGATTGTGCCCGCAGGTGCCTATCGCAGGCCCCAGATCCGCGGGCTTTAGCGCCATTGACGGCGGGGCGGTCTGCTTGCACCGCGAGAACATCACTGCAGTCCGAAGGCGCGCCCCCGACAGGTCGCGCCTTTTTCATTGCACGCGTGCCGCATTAAGCGGTGCGCGCGAAAGGAGGTCTGGATGGGACTGAATATATTCAAGAAAACAGCGAATGGCGCGCCGGAGGCAAAGGCCACGCGCCCTGTTCGTGCGGTGGGGCTGGCCGGTGGGCGCAGTGTCTGGAGTGCGCGCGACACATCGACCATGACGCGCACCGGCTTTGCCAACAATCCGATTGGCTTTCGCTGTGTGAAGCTGATTGCCGAGGCGGCATCGGCATTGGCGTTGGTGTGTCACGACAAGGAACGGCGCTATGAGGATCATCCGTTGATCAACCTGATACGCCGCCCCAACACGACCCAGGGCCAGGCGGAGTTTCTGGAGGCGCTTTACGCGCAGATCCTGCTGACGGGGGACAGCTATATCGAGGCGGTGTGCGACCGGTCCGCGATGCTCGCAGCGCTGCATGTGCTGCGCTCCGACAGGATGAGTGTCGTGCCGGGCAGCGATGGCTGGCCAGAGGCCTATGAATATACCGTGGCAGGCCAGCGGCACCGTTTCGATATGACCGGCCATCCCGATCCCTTGTGCCATATCAAGAGCTTTCATCCGCATGATGATCACTACGGGTTTTCGCCAATGCAGGCGGCGGCCGTGGCGGTGGATGTTCACAACAGTGCAAGCCATTGGTCAAAATCGCTTCTGGATAATGCGGCGCGTCCCTCAGGTGCGATCATCTATCGCGGTTCGGATGGTCAGGGTGTGCTGAGCACCGATCAGTATGACCGGCTGACGTTCGAACTGGAAAGCCATCATCAAGGCGCGAGAAATGCGGGCCGCCCGATGTTGTTGGAGGGGGGCTTGGATTGGAAACCCATGGGGTTTTCCCCGTCGGATATGGAGTTCCACGAGACGAAACTGGCCGCCGCCCGCGAGATTGCAGGTGCCTTCGGGGTGCCGCCCATGTTGTTGGGGATCCCGGGGGATGCGACCTATGCCAACTATGCCGAAGCCCATCGTGCCTTCTACCGGTTGACCGTCCTGCCATTGGCCACACGGGTGACGGCGGCGCTTGCGTGGTGGTTGTCCACCCATCTGGGCGAACAGCTAGAGCTGCGCCCCGATCTTGACCAGTTGCCCGCACTGGCCGGCGAGCGCGAGGCGCAATGGAAACGGGTGGGCGAGGCCACGTTCCTGACGGATGCAGAGAAACGCGCCCTGTTGGGGTTGCCGCGTCAGGTCGAGGCATAGGCCATGGCAACAGGTGGGTCGCGTTATCTCAAGGAACCGTTTGATCTGCACGAGGAACGGTTCAACGCCACCGACAAGATCATGGCGTTGCAATTCGATCAGGTGGAGCACCGGCTGCAACGGATCGAGACCATGCTGGCCGGGCTGGAGAGACGGCTGTGGATGGCGGTTTACGGTGTGGTGGCGGTGGTGCTGTCGCAGGCGGTGTACGGGCTGATCGAACTGGCCCCAAATTGAGGAGTTTTCGAAGATGATAGCGAAAGACTACGGGCTGGAGCTGAAATACTGCGCGCCCGGCGGTCAGGCGGGCAACCTGTTTTTGGAGGCAGATCACCGGATTACCGGATATGCCAGCCTGTTTGGGTGCCCTGACCAAGGGGGCGATGTGGTGTGCGCAGGCGCCTATCAACGGGGGCTTGCACGGCTGGAGGCCGAGGGCGGCCGGGTCAAGATGTTGTGGCAACACGATCCGGCCCAGCCCATCGGTGTGTGGGACGAAATCCGCGAGGATGCGCATGGTCTTTTCGTGCGCGGCCGGTTGCTGCCAGAGGTGGCCCGGGCCGGTGAGGCGCTGTCGCTTATCAAGGCAGGTGCGATTGATGGATTGTCGATCGGCTACAAGGTGAGGCGCGCGACCAAGACCGCGCAGGGCCAAAGGCTGCTTGAGGAGCTGGAGCTGTGGGAGGTGTCTGTGGTGACATTCCCGATGCTGCGCGAGGCGCGGGTTGCTGCGAAAGCCGCCTGCGAGATGGAAGATTTGGCGCAGGCGCTGCAAGCGACGGCGACAAGACTGGCGGATCGCTGAGCGAACGCCCCAAAGAATACCACACTGAAAAGGAGAGAGGATGACACCCCGAAACGAGGATCGGGCCGTAACAGCTATGTCTGACGGTCTGGATGGAACGCGTCAGGTGAAAGCGGCGCTGGAAAGCATTTTGACCGAGGTCAAAGGCTTTCAAAACGAGATCAAAGTGAAATTTCAAAAACAAGAAGAGCGTTTGAACATGATGCAGAAAAAAAGCTTGAATTTCGGTCGTCCGGCCCTGTCGACGAGCGTGGAGAGCACAGCGCCCCATCAAAAGGCGTTTGATGCCTATTTGCGCTCGGGCGATGATGACGGGCTGCGTGGCCTGCATCTGGAGGGCAAGGCGCTCAACAGTTCGGTCGCAGCCGACGGCGGCTATCTGGTGGATCCGCAAACAACCGAGACGATCCGCAATGTGCTGCATTCGACGGCGTCGATCCGTCAGATTGCCAATGTGGTGAAGGTAGAGGCCACCAGTTTCGATGTGCTGGTGGATCATGGCGAGATGGGATCGGGCTGGGCATCGGAGACGGCAAGCCTGAGCGAGACCAGCACCCCCCAGATCGACCGGATTTCGATCCCGCTGTACGAGCTGGCCGCGATGCCCAAAGCAAGCCAGCGCCTGCTGGACGATGTGGCCTTCGACATCGAGACATGGCTGGCCAACCGGATTGCCGATAAATTTGCGCGCGCCGAGGCGCAGGCGTTTATCAACGGCAACGGCGATGAGAAGCCCAAAGGCTTTTTGACCCACCCGGCGGTGAAAAACGACGATTGGGTATGGGGCAAGCTTGGATATGTGGCCACCGGCGCCAATGCCGATTTCGCCCCCACGGCTGCGGCGGATGCGATTGTGGATCTGGTCTATGCGCTGGAGGCCGAATATCGCGGCGGTGCAAGTTTCGTGATGAATTCCAAGACCGCAGGCGCCGTGCGCAAGATGAAAGATGCCGATGGCCGGTTCTTGTGGTCCGATGGGTTGGCACAGGGAGAGCCTGCACGGTTGATGGGCTATCCGGTGCTGATTGCAGAAGACATGCCCGATATCGCAGCCGGTGCCTTTGCGGTCGCTTTCGGTGATTTTGCCCAAGGGTATACGATCGCCGAACGCCCCGATCTGCGGGTGCTGCGTGACCCGTTCTCGGCCAAGCCGCATGTGCTGTTTTATGCCTCCAAGCGGGTGGGCGGGGATGTCAGCGATTTCGCGGCAATCAAGCTTTTGAAATTCGCAACCGCGTAAGGGATGGAAACAGGGCGGGGGTACGTCCGCCGCCTTGAGTTGCGAACGGGTATGTTCGTTCGCAGATCCCGGGCAGGCGCGGGCGGCTTTCGTCGTCGTCTAGCTGTAGCCTCCGTCCGAGCGAGGGCGGGAGGGCTCGTGTCTGCCAGGGTGTTGGCGTCCCGCCCCCCTCCCAAGCGGGAATTGGGGGGTGGGCGTCGGCCAGATGACATATTTCAAAAGGGGTATGACGATGATGTTAACCGAAGCAATACCGGTTGAGACCGCGCGCTTGCCGATTGCCGCGTTTCGCGGACATCTGAAGCTGGGGCGCGGATTTTCTGATGCCGGCGCGGAGGATGTGGCGCTTGAGGCGTATTTGCGTGCCAGTCTGGCCATGATCGAGACACGCACGGCCAAGGCGCTTTTGGCGCGGGAGTTCAGATGGCAGATTGAAAGATGGCGCAACAGGCACTGCCAGCCGATGCCGGTGGCCCCTGTTCAGTCGATCACACAGATCGCCTTGTATGACGGATCGGGCGCTGCAGAGGTTCTGCCATCTGATCGATATAATCTGGTGGCAGACGCGTCGCGCCCCAAGATTATATCACGGGGCGCGGGGTTGGGGGACATCGAACACGGCGGGTTTGCCCGGATCGATTTTCGTGCGGGCTTTGGCGAGGAATGGGGCGCGATCCCCCCCGATCTGGCACAGGCGGTTTTTTTGTTGGCCGCGTTCTATTTCGAGCATCGTCACGAGGGGGCGGGGGCGCATGACGCGATACCTTTCGGCGTGAACACATTGATCGAAGGCTGGCGCACGGTGCGGGTGTTCGGGGGGCGGCGATGATGGAAGTGCCGCATCTGAACCGCGTGCTCGCGTTGGAGACGCCGCAAAATACCCCCGATGGCGCCGGCGGGTTCGAGCAGACATGGCAGGTGCTTGGCGAGTTATGGGCCGAGTTGCGGGCAGGCACCGGGCGGGTGCATGCCGTTCAGGGTATGACACTGGGATCCGTGCCGATGCAGATCAATGTCCGGTGGGCGCCCGAAGGCTCGCCCAGACGGCCGCGTGCAGGGCAACGCCTGCGCGAAGGGGGCCGTTTGTTCGCCATTCTGGCAGTAGCGGACGGACCTGCGGGATATCTGCGCTGCTTTGCAACAGAGGAGGTTTCACTATGAGTTACGGCTTTGCGCCTGCGTTACAAGAGGCGATTTATCAAAGACTTATTGCGGATGCGGCGGTCATGGAGCTGAGCAATGGCGCGGTGTACGACGCAGCTCCTCCCGGCCCGACGCCCGGAGCCTATGTGACGCTTGGCGCAGAAGACGTTCGCGATGCCAGCGATGCGAGCGGCGCAGGTGCGCGCCATGATTTCACGGTCTCTGTCGTGAGCGACGAGGCCGGGTTTTACAGCATAAAGCAACTGGCTGCTGCCGTATCGGATGCTGTTTTGGAGGGTGATCTGGTGTTGGACGCAGGGCGGATCGTCGGGGTGTGGTTTCGTCGTGCCACCGCACAGCGGCGCGAGAAAGACGGCATCCGCCGGATCGATTTACGCTTCAGGGCGCGCGTCAGCGCGTGAGGCAGACAAAACAACTGTAACGGCTGCGCCTTCAGGGGCGCTTTTTTTATGACAAAACGGAGCGGAAAAATGGCAGTTCAAAATGGCAAAGACCTGTTGATCAAGCTGGATCTCGGGGAAGGACAGTTCGAGACGATCGCGGGGCTGCGGGCCTCACGTATCAGTTTCAACGCAGAGACGGTCGATGTGACCTCGCTTGAGAGCGAAGGGCGCTGGCGGGAGCTCTTGGGGGGGGCGGGTGTCCGCTCGGCGGCAATTTCGGGGGCCGGTGTGTTTCGCGATCAGGCAACCGATGCCCGCGCGCGACAGATTTTCTTTGATGGGGAGGTGCCTGATTTTCAGGTGGTCATACCAGATTTCGGAATTGTTCAGGGCCCCTTTGCGATCACGGCGGTGGATTATGCGGGTACCCATGACGGGGAAGCAACCTTTGAGTTGAGCATGGCGTCCGCCGGGGCATTGCGCTTTGTCGCGATTTGAGGAGGGACGGACATGAACCCTTGGGCCGGAGAAGTAGAAGTAACGCTGAACGGCACCCGCCATGTGGCCAAGCTAACCCTTGGCGCATTGGCGGAACTGGAGGCGGATATGGACGAGGATAGCTTGCCTGCCTTGGTCGAACGTTTCGAGGCGGGCCGGTTTTCAAGTCGCGATGTGCTGGCGCTTTTGCTGGCGGGATTGCGCGGCGGCGGGTGGCACGGCGACGCCGAGCAGTTGCGCCACGCTGATATCGGTGGTGGCGCGCTTCATGCAGCCACGCTGGCTGCGACCCTTTTGACACGCGGTTTTGCCCCGCCCGATGCGCAATGAGCGGGCTTGATTGGCCGGGCTTGATGCGGGCGGGGCTGAACGGGCTACGCCTGCATCCGGCAGAATTCTGGGCACTGAGCCCTGCTGAACTGGCGATGATGCTGGGGGAGAGAGGACAGGCGGCGGGACTGGACCGCGCCGGGTTCGAGGCCTTGTTGCAAGCCTTTCCCGATCACGGGGCAGGCGATGGACATGATGCGTCACGAAAGGACGGATAATGACAGAACCTGAAGATTATGACGCGCTTGCTGAGAGCGCGCAGGAAATGGCGCGCGCCTTGAGCGGGGCAGAAGGCATGACGGCGCGGTTTTCCGATGAGCTGTCGGCCTTGCGCGGCAGCATGAGCATGACGAACCGCGAGGTATCGACACTTTCAAACCGGTTTGGGCGCGACTTGCGTCGTGCTTTTGATGGTTTGGTCTTTGATGGCGTAAAACTCTCTGATGCGCTGCGCGGGGTTTCGGGCGCATTGTCCTCTGCCGCCTATGGTGTGGCGATGCGACCGTTGGAACGCAGTGCAGGCGCGATACTGGAGCAAGGCATAGGGGCGCTGTCATCGGCGGTTTTTCCCTTTGCCAACGGCGCACCCTTTGCCCAAGGGCGGGTGCAGCCTTTCGCCAAAGGCGGCGTGGTCAGTCAACCCACGCAATTTGCCATGCGCAACGGCACGGGCTTGATGGGCGAGGCCGGGCCGGAGGCGATTATGCCGTTGCAGCGCGGCGCGGACGGGCGATTGGGCGTGCGCGCGCAGGGCGGGCAAACCGTACATGTGGTGATGAATATCTCCACCCCCGACGCGGCGGGTTTCAAACGTTCACAAAGTCAGATTGCCGCAGGGCTGAACCGCGCGCTTATGCGCGGGTCGCGCAACTCATAGAAGGCGAACATCATGGCATTTCACGAGATTCGATTTCCGTCCAACTTGAGCTTTGGCTCGGTGGGCGGACCTGAACGGCGCACCGAGATCGTCACACTGGCCAACGGGTTTGAGGAACGCAATAGCCCATGGGCCCATTCAAGGCGCCATTACGATGCGGGGGTCGGACTGCGATCACTGGACGATGTTGAACGGCTTTTGGCATTTTTTGAAGCACGTGGTGGAGAGTTGCACGCATTTCGCTGGAAGGATTGGGCTGACTACCGGTCCGCGCCGGCGAGTGAGGCCATAACCTATGAAGACCAGTCGATTGGCACAGGTGATGGTTTGCGCCGCGATTTCCAACTGGCAAAGACCTACCGCTCTGGCGAGAACAGCTATCAGCGGCCGATCCTCAAACCGGTTGCAGGAACCGTAAGGGTGGGGGTTCAGGGCAGTTATCAGGCCGAAAGTGTGGATTGGGCGGTGGATCTGGCCACGGGCGTTGTGACATTTGATACCCCGCCCGCGCCGGGGGCACCGATCACCGCCGGTTTCGAATTCGATGTGCCCGTCCGGTTTGCAACCGACCGGATCGAGGTGTCGGTCCGGTCCTTTCAGGCGGGCGATATGCCACAGGTGCCGGTGGTGGAGGTAAGGTTATGACAGGGGAACGCGACCGTCTGAAGGCGCATCTGGAGCAAGGCTTCAGCACTGTGGCGCGCGCTTGGGCGATCACCCGCCACGATGGTGTCACGCTGGGGTTTACCGACCATGATGCGCCCTTGAATTTCGAGGGGATCAGCTTTCGACCCGACAGCGGGATGACCGCACGCGCCTTGGCGCAAACGACCGGCTTGTCGGTGGATAATACCGAAGCCATGGGCGCGTTGAGTTCGGAGGCGATCACTGAGGCCGATATTCAGGCCGGACGTTATGATGGCGCAGAGCTGAGGGCGTGGACAGTCAATTGGGCCGATCCGCAGGCCCGTGCGCTGGTTTTCCGGGGCTTTTTGGGCGAACTGACCCGTCAGGGCGGTGCGTTCGAAGCAGAATTGCGCGGGCTGAGCGAGGCGTTCGGGGATGCGGTTGGGCGGGTCTATCATCCACAGTGCTCTGCTGTTTTGGGGGATGCCTGTTGCGGCTTCGATACGACGCAAAACGGTTATACGGTCGATCTGGCCGTGCAACGTGTCGAGGACAATCTACGCTTTGTCTGGACGGATGTTGACGGGTTCGAGGACCGTTGGTTTGAACGCGGCCGGTTGCAGGTTTTGAGCGGCGAGGCTGCCGGATTAAACGGCCATATCAAACGTGACCGCGTAAGTGGCGGTGGCCTGCGCGAGGTGGAGCTGTGGCAATCCATACGTGCTGATTTGCACACAGGCGATCGTGTGAGGCTTTTTGCAGGCTGTGACAAACGCGCCGAGACGTGCCGGCTGAAGTTTGACAACTTTCTGAATTTTCGCGGCTTTCCGCATTTGCCGGGAGAGGATTGGCTGTTGAGCTATCCGGATGCCACCGGCTCCCATGATGGTGGGAGTTTGTCGCGATGATGGTTGATGACATGGTGGTACAGGCGGCGCGCGCTTGGATCGGTACACCCTATCGCCATCAGGCCGCCTGTCGCGGGGGGGGCACGGATTGCTTGGGGCTATTACGCGGTATCTGGCGCGAGATCTATGGCGGCGAACCGGAAACACCGCCGCCCTATAGCGCGGATTGGTCGCAGGCCAGCGGTGAAGAAAGGCTGTGGCAGGCGGCGTTGCGCCATTTGGTGCCTGTGACCGCCGAGGCACCGCTCTGCGCCGGGCAGGTCTTGTTGTTTCGGATGCGGCCGAATGCCGTAGCCAAGCATCTGGGGCTAAGTTCCGGGCTGCAGCCTGCGCGGTTTATCCATGCCTATAGCGGGCATGGCGTTGTGGAAAATGCTTTATCGGAGCCGTGGCGCCGCAGGATCGTGGCGCGGTTTCAATTTCCTGCATCAATACAGCAGACAATTTCGAGAGGAGCGACCTGAATGGCGACGATAATTCTAGGAGCGGCGGGGGCTGCAATCGGGGGTGGGTTCGGCGGCACGGTGGTTGGACTTTCAGGTGCGGTCGTCGGTCGGGCGCTTGGTGCGACTTTGGGACGGGCGATCGACCAGCGTCTGCTGGGTGCAGGATCACAGAAGGTGGAGACCGGTCGCGTCGAACGGTTCCGGCTGTCGAGCGCGGGTGAAGGCACACCGGTGGCCAAAGTCTGGGGCACTATGCGCGTAGGCGGACAGGTTATCTGGTCCACCCGTTTTCGCGAAACGACACGAACGGAAAAAAGCGGAAAAGGCACCGGCCCCTCTGTCGAGACAACCCGCTATACGTATTCTGTAAGTTTGGCGCTGGCGCTGTGTGAAGGAGAAATCTTGCGTGTGGGCCGTATCTGGGCAGATGGCAAGTTGCTCGACACAACGGGTTTGAATGTCAGGGTGTACCGCGGCGACGAAGGCCAGTTGCCGGACCCGAAAATCGAAGCTGTGGAGGGCGCAGGCCAAGCCCCCAGTTATCGCGGCGTGGCGTATGTTGTTTTTGAGGATTTGCCGCTCGGGCGGTTTGGCAATCGCGTGCCACAGTTTTCGTTTGAAGTGTATCGTGCGGCCCAAAGCGGTTTGGAGGGCTTGGCGCCTGATATTTCGCGGGGGGTCGAAGGGGTGGCCTTGATCCCGGGAACCGGTGAATATGCGCTGTCTACGACCACGGTTTACTATCGGGGCGAGGAGGGTGGCGCGAGCGTTGCGGTCAATCAAAATGCGCCTGGTGGATTGAGTGATTTCGAAACCTCTCTGGTGGCGCTCGATCAGGAGCTGCCCAATTGCGGGGCGACGTCACTGGTGGTGTCGTGGTTTGGCGATGATTTGCGGGCAGGCGAATGCAGCCTGCACCCACGTGTGAACCAGACCCAAGGCGAGGGAAAGAACATGCCGTGGCGCGTGTCCGGCATTGATCGCGGCGCGGCGGGGAAAGTTGCATCCGTTGACGGCAACGATGTCTATGGTGGTACGCCTGCGGATGCAGGCGTGATAGAGGCGATCAGGGCGCTGCGTGTGGCCGGAAAATTTGTGACGTTCTACCCGTTCATCTTGATGGACCAGCTGGCCGGAAATGGACGGACCGACCCGTGGACCGGAGCCCCCGATCAGCCGGTGCTGCCGTGGCGTGGACGGATCACCACACATATGGCGCCTGACAGGCCTGATACAACCGATGGCACAGATGCGGCGCTTGAAGAAGTCGCACGGTTTTTCGGCAACGCGCGGCCAGAAGAGTTTGAACAAGGCGATGGCACCATACGCTATACCGGCCCCGAGGAGTGGTCCATGCGCCGCTTTATCCTGCATTATGCGCATCTTTGCGCGGCCGCAGGTGGGGTGGATGCATTTTGCATCGGCACCGAAATGCGCAGTTTGACCCAGATACGCGGGCCACAAAACAGCTTTCCAGCCGTGGCGGCATTTCGCACACTGGCCGCAGACGTGCGTAAGATATTGCCGGATGCAAAAATCGGTTATGCTGCAGATTGGTCTGAATATTTTGGCTATCAACCCGGAAATGGCGACCGGTTTTTCCACCTTGATCCGCTTTGGGCCGATCCGGCAATCGACTTTATCGGGATCGACAACTATCTGCCGATATCGGATTGGCGTGACGGCGAGGAGCATGCCGATGCACATTGGGGCTCTATCTATAATCTTGAGTACCTGAAGGCCAATATCGCGGGTGGCGAGCTTTATGACTGGTATTACGCCAATGATGCGCATCGTGCCGCGCAAATTCGCACGCCGGTAACAGATGGCGCGGCCAACGAGCCGTGGATATGGCGGCCTAAGGATATTCGGAACTGGTGGGAAAACCGCCATTACGAGCGTGTGGATGGAGTGCGTGCTTCTGTACCGACCGACTGGATTCCACAATCCAAACCGGTTTGGTTTACAGAATACGGCTGTGCGGCAATCGACAAGGGCACAAATCAACCCAATAAATTTCTTGATCCCAAAAGCTCTGAATCACAGTTGCCGCGCTATTCTTCGGGGCGGCGTGACGAAGTGGTACAGATGCAATATTTACGTGCGATGATCGATTACTGGGGGGATGCGCACCATAATCCTGTGTCGGATCTGTATGGCGGACCAATGGTCGATATGTCGCGCGCACATGTTTGGTGTTGGGATACCCGCCCCTGGCCGCAGTTTCCGGCCAATGACAGCCTCTGGACGGATGCGGATAACTATGCGCGCGGGCACTGGATTTCCGGTCGCGCAGTGGCGCAACCGCTTGCTTTCGTGGTGGCGGAGATTTGTGCGCAGGCTGGCGTATGGGCGATTGATGTATCGCGACTTTATGGCTCGGTACGCGGCTATAGCGTGACCGCTGGCGATACACCGCGCGCGATGTTGCAAAGTCTGATGCTCGCTTACGGGTTTGACGCGGTGGAGCGTGATGGCGTTTTACAGTTTCGCATGCGCGACGGGCGGGTAGATGCACATTTGAACGAAGCGGAACTGGCATTGGGCGAGGCGGGGGAGACGCTAAGCCGTCTGCGTTCGCCGGAGGCGGAGATCGCAGGCCGGGTGCGGCTGTCCTATATCGAGGCGGAGGGTGATTTTTCTGCACGCGTGGTAGAGGCCATACTGCCCGCGCAGACCTCCGGCAGCATCACTGCTGGATCGGAATTGGCGCTGGCGCTGCACAGGCCGAGCGCCGTGGCGACTGTCGAGCGCTGGTTGGCTGAGGCACGCGTGGCCCGTGATAGCGCGCGGTTTGCCCTGCCACCGTCGCTCGGGCACTTGGGGGCCGGCGATATCGTGGCACTGCACACGGCGGAAGGGGCCTCGCGCTACCGTATTGATCGGGTTGAGGGTGCAGGACTGTCGTTGGTTGATGCGGTGCGCGTTGAGCCCAAGGTCTATGAGCCCTCAGATGCGGCCGAGGCAAGTGTTCGCACAGACCCGTTTGTGCCACCGGTCCCGGTGAGTGCGCTGTTTTTGGATCTGCCTTTGCTTGAGGGAACCGAAGATCCGATCGCACCGCATCTGGCTGTCAGTGCAAAGCCATGGCCCGGAACGGTTGCGGTGTTTTCGTCGTCAGAAGATGACGATTATCAGCTAAACACCACTTTGGCAGCGCGTGCGACAATCGGGACCACGTTGAATGCGCTTGGAAAAGCGCGGATCGGGGTGTGGGATCGCGGGCCTGCGTTGCGTATAAAGCTGCAATCGGGCGCTTTGGAAAGCGTGTCTGCCATACGGGTGCTGAATGGGGCAAATGTGATGGCCATCGGCGACGGTGTATCTGACCATTGGGAAGTGTTTCAGTTTGCAAATGCCCGGATGCTCGGCCCCGATCAGTGGGAGGTCAGTCTGCGGCTTCGTGGTCAGGCAGGCACGGATGGGGTTATGCCCGACAGTTGGCCTGCAGGGTCGCGGGTCGTATTGCTGGATCAGGCCCCAACCCAGATCGATTTGCCGCGCAGCGCCCGAAACCTTGCACGCCACTACCGGATCGGATCGGCAGGCCGTCCTTATGATGATCCGAGTTTCGAGCATGTCGTACGTTCATTTTCAGGTGTTGGCCTGCGACCGTTGTCGCCTGTCCATCTGCGCGCCGTGCGACAACCGGCAGGCTGGCGCATAAGCTGGATCAGGCGCACCCGCAAAGACGGCGACAGCTGGGAGAGCTATGACGTTCCGCTGGCAGAGACGCAGGAGCGATATATGCTGCGTGTGAGAACAGCCACGGGACAGATCTTGCGTCAGGTGGAGGTCGCGTCGACACAATGGAGCTATAGTGCTGCGATGCGGGCGCAGGATGCGTCTGCAGGCGCGGTGCGTATCGAGGTGGCGCAGATATCGGACCTGTTCGGGCCGGGTCTGTTCGCAGAGCTTTGGCTGGATGAAGATTCTGCCATTGTTGCTTGACGGTCCGATCCTGAAGGCGCGGGAGATGATGGGGGAAAATAGCCCCCGGATCGCCCGCGCCGCGCCCTCTGGCTGGCATTGCATGTTACGGATCAAGAGATTTTACTTGGTCGGTAACGATATTCGCGGGTTTTCTCTGCACGATGGTTGGATTATGCGAAAGACAAACCATGTGATACTATCTACGCGCGGGCCATGACGCCCAGCGTGGGCCACGCCTAAGGAGACAACCATGGCCGAATCCCAAGCCAAGCTGACCAGCGTTGATCCGGTATGGGATCGGATATGCGTCGAGGCCCATGCCGCCGTGCGCGACGAGCCGCTGTTGGGCGCGCTAATCCATGCGGGCCTTCTGCATCATGCCACATTCTCGCGCGCGCTGGCATATCGGTTCTCGATGAAGCTTGCATCGAACGAGATGAGCGAGCAGATCTTGCGCGAGATCGCTGACGAGGCCTATAGCGCCGCGCCATATCTTGCGTCGGCCGCCCGTGCCGATCTGGTGGCCGTGTTCGAGCGTGATGCTGCATGCCATCGTTTGATGCAGCCGATTTTATTCTACAAAGGCTATCAGGCGCTGCAAACCTACCGCATTGCGCATTGGCTGTGGCGCGAAGGACGGCGCGATCTGGCCTATTTCGTCCAGATGCGCACCTCCGAAATGTTTGGCGTGGATATCCATCCCGCCGCACGTATCGGGCAGGGTGTGATGATCGACCACGCGCATTCGATCGTCATCGGTGAGACTGCGGTCGTGGGCGATAATGTTTCGATGCTGCATTCGGTGACGCTGGGCGGCACAGGCAAGGAAGAAGAAGACCGCCATCCCAAAATCGGCAATGGTGTGCTGATCGGTGCGGGCGCGAAAGTTTTGGGCAATATCCGTATCGGGGACAATTCGCGCATTGCGGCGGGGTCTGTTGTGCTGGCGGAGGTGCCCGCGTGCAAGACGGTGGCCGGCGTGCCGGCAAAGATCGTGGGCGATGCGGGATGTTCGCAGCCCTCTGTCTCGATGGACCAGATTTTGAAGGAAAAGCCAAGACTGCGAGAGTGAGGCGCAGAGCATCTATCTTTGAAATGAAGAGCCGGCGTATCAAGCGTCGGCTTTTTTCGTGGCGAAAGACCGACCGTTTAAATTGAAAAGGCCCCGCAATCGCAGGGCCTTTTACGTGTTCAATTGGCTTTAGACGGGATCAGGCGAGCATCACCATCGGATTTTCCAGATTTTCGACGATGGCCTTGAGCAGGTTCGCACCCAAAGCACCATCGATTACACGGTGATCGACAGACATCGTGACAGACATCACCGTTGCCACCTCGATTTCACCATCCGCATTGACGACCGGTTTTTTAACACCGGAGCCGACAGCCAGAATACCGGCATGCGGCGGGTTCACGATCGCATCGAAGTTGTCGATGCCGAACATACCCAAGTTGGAGATTGCAAACGAACCACCCTGATATTCGTGGGGCGCAAGTTTGCGATCACGTGCACGTTTGGCCAGATCCTTCATCTCTGCCGAAAGAGCGGAGAGGGATTTCATATCCGCATCTTTCAGAACCGGCGTGAACAGCCCGCCCTCGATGGCGACAGCCACAGCCACATCCGACGGTTTCAGCCTGAGCACACGGTCACCGGCCCAAACCGCATTGGCTTCGGGTTGTGATTGCAATGCCAGCGCGACGGCTTTGATGATGAAGTCGTTGACCGAGAGTTTAACGCCACGCCCTTCAAGCTGTTTGTTCAGCTGGGCACGGAATTTCATCAAGGCATCGAGTTTGATATCGCGACGCAGATAGAAATGCGGGATCGTCTGCTTGGCCTCTGACAGGCGCGAGGCGATGGTCTTGCGCATACCGTCGAGTTTGACCTCTTCGAATTCGCGACCCTCGTACATCTTGATGACCTGTTCGGCCGATGCGCCTGTTGCAGCCGGTTTGCCGACTGCGGCATCTGCCTTGGCGGCCGTTTTCGGAGCATCGGATTTGGCTGGTGCGGTTTGTGCGGATTCGACATCTGCCTTAACGATCCGGCCCTTGGGGCCAGAGCCCGAAAGCGCTGTGAGATCCACGCCCTTTTGCTCCGCTATGCGGCGCGCCAGAGGCGAGGCAAAAACGCGTTTACCGTCCTTTACAGGGGCAGGCGGGGCCTTGCCGCCGGCGTCTTTGGTGGCAGGCGCTTTGGGGCTTTCCTGCACCTCTTTCGGGGCGGGCTCGGATTTCGAGCTTTCCTCTGAGGGGGCGGCGGTTTTGGCAGGGGCACCGGATGTCTCGATGTCGTCTGCGGATTCGCCTTCCTCGAGCAAGATGGCGATGGGTTGGTTGACCTTCACGCCTTCTGTGCCCTCGGCCACGAGGATCTTGCCAAGGATGCCTTCATCCACAGCTTCGAATTCCATCGTAGCCTTGTCGGTCTCGATCTCGGCGATGATGTCGCCAGAGACGACCTCATCACCTTCTTTTTTCAGCCATTTCGCCAGCGTGCCTTCCTCCATCGTCGGAGAGAGCGCGGGCATCAGAATTTCGGTTGCCATTGCGATAGCTCCTTAACGATAGGTGACTTTTTTGCACGCTTCGATAACTTCGTCGGTGGTGACCAACGCCAGCTTTTCAAGGTTGGCGGCGTAGGGCATCGGCACATCTTTGCCTGTGCAGTTGATCACGGGCGCATCAAGATAGTCAAACGCGCGTTCCATGATAACTGCGGACAAGTGGTTGCCGATCGAGCCTACGGGGAAGCCTTCTTCGACCGTGACGCAGCGGTTGGTTTTTTGAACCGACGCCAGCACGGTATCGTAATCGATCGGACGCAAGGTGCGCAGATCGATAACTTCGGCGGAGATGCCGTCTTCGGCCAGTTTCTCTGCCGCCTCAAGCGCATAGGTCATGCCGATACCGAACGAAACGATGGTGACATCGCTGCCCTCACGCCAGATTTTCGCCTTGCCGAAGGGCACGGTGAAATCATCCAGTACCGGTACTTCGAAGGATTTCCCGTAAAGGATCTCGTTTTCGAGGAAGATGACCGGGTTGGGGTCGCGGATCGCCGATTTCAGCAGGCCTTTCGCGTCGGCTGCCGAATAGGGAATCACCACCTTCAGGCCGGGGATCGCGGCGAACCATGCCGAGAAATCCTGGCTGTGCTGTGCGCCCACACGGGCGGCCGCGCCGTTGGGGCCACGGAACACCATCGGTGCGCCCATCTGGCCGCCAGACATATAAAGCGTTTTGGCCGCGGAGTTGATGATCTGGTCCATCGCCTGCATGGCGAAGTTGAAGGTCATGAACTCCACAATCGGGCGCAGACCACCAAAGGCCGCACCCACCGCAATGCCGGTGAACCCGTGTTCGGTGATCGGCGTATCGATCACGCGCTTGTCGCCGAACTCGTCCAGAAGGCCTTGGCTGATTTTATATGCACCCTGATATTCGGCGACTTCTTCGCCCATCAGGTAGACGTTTTCGTCTTTGCGCATTTCCTCTGCCATCGCGTCGCGCAGGGCTTCGCGAACGGTTTGGGTTTTCATCTCCGTGCCTTCGGGCCAGTCCGGGTCGAGGTTAGGGTTCAACTCCGGCTCGGGCGCCTCGTTCACGGCAGATTTCGCCTCTGCGGCTTTGGGGGCAGGGGCTTCGGCGGCGGGTTTGGAGCCTGCATCAGTGTCGATGTCGTCAGCCGACTCGCCTTCTTCGAGCATGATCGCGATCGGGTCGTTGACCTTCACGCCCTCGGTGCCCTCTGCCACAAGGATTTTACCAAGCGTGCCTTCATCGACCGCTTCGAATTCCATTGTGGCCTTATCGGTTTCGATCTCGGCGAGGATATCCCCTGCCGAAACCTTATCACCTTCTTTTTTCAGCCATTTCGCCAGCGTGCCTTCTTCCATCGTCGGCGACAGGGCGGGCATCAGTATTTCAGTTGCCATGTAATCGGTCCCCCTCAGGCGTTCTGCGGCGCCACTTTGGCGTAGATGTCGGTCCAGAGTTCTTCCAGCGCCGGCTCTGGGCTTTCTTTCGAAAACTCGGCCGCCTCGTTGACCACGGACTTGATGTCCTTGTCGATCGCCTTGAGGTCGTCCTCGCTGGCATGCTCGCCGGTGATCAGAAGCTGGCGAACGTGTTCGATTGCATCACGTTCCTCGCGCATTTTCTGAACCTCGTCGCGGGTCCGGTATTTGGCCGGGTCCGACATCGAGTGCCCACGGTAGCGGTAGGTTTTCACTTCGAGAATGTACGGGCCATTGCCGGCACGGCAGTGCGCCACGGCCTTCTCGCCCGCTTCTTTCACGGCCAGAACGTCCATGCCGTCCACTTCTTCGCCTTCGATCCCGTAGGCCGCGCCGCGCTTCCAAAGCGAAGCCGACTTGGTGGAACGCGCAACCGAGGTGCCCATGGCATACTGGTTGTTCTCGATGACGAAAATAACCGGCAGCGACCACAGCTCTGCCATGTTGTAGGCCTCGTAGACCTGACCCTGGTTGGCAGCACCATCACCGAAATAGGCGAAGGTGACATTGTCGTTGCCTTTGTATTTATCGGCAAATGCAAGACCGGCACCGATCGGCACCTGCGCGCCGACGATCCCGTGGCCGCCATAGAAATGTTTCTCTTTCGAGAACATGTGCATGGAGCCGCCCTTGCCTTTGGAATAACCGCCTTCGCGGCCAGTGAGCTCTGCCATAACCCCTTTGGGGTCCATGCCACAGGCCAGCATATGGCCGTGGTCACGATAGGAGGTGACGCGTTTATCACCTTCTTTTGCCGCGGCTTCCAAGCCTACGACGACGGCTTCCTGACCGATGTAGAGGTGGCAGAACCCCCCGATCAATCCCATGCCATAAAGCTGACCGGCTTTTTCTTCAAAGCGCCGGATCAACAACATGTCACGGTAGTAGTTGAGAAGCTCGTCCTTGGAGACGTTGGCGCCGGGCTTGGCACTGGTCCCCGAACTCTTGCGAGCAGCCATGAGGCATCCTCCCTAAGCGGATAGTTCAACGTTAAACCATTTCTAACCGAAAGCTTCGGGGATGACAATGACCCCCGACCCCTCCGGCTGGCCGACCGTCTTTTTTATGCGGATTTTCCACAATGACCGGCGCGAATAAGGGAAAGTATGACGCAAAACGCCCGCGCGGCAAGTGCGGCGGGCGTTGGGACGGTGCAATCAATGCGGAAAATTTTGTCAGATGGACGCCAAGACAGGTTGAACCTAGCGGATCACGACTTCGTCGGGGCGCACAAGACCCAATATCTCACGTGCTTGCTGATCGAGCAGATCAAGATCCAGATAATTGTCCGACAGGCGATGTGTAAGATTTGCGATCTGCTCGACTTCGGCGCGCAGGGCGTCGCGTTTCTGGGTCATGTCCTCGATTTCAGCAGTGATCTGTACACGCTTGAAAATACCGTAAGATCCCTGAACCGCCGCGAAGGTAAAATAGGCGGCCAAAACGAAGGCGATAGAAAAGAAGATGAGCGGACCAACGGCCCGGTTTTTCTGCTGCATGGGTTTTGCCTGTCTATCGTGCTGGCGTCTTGGCCCGCATTTGATCTGCCGTCATGTTTGGTGCCACCTCTTGCGGGGGGCTTTGGTCAGTATGACACAGGGCAGAGAGTGTGCAAATGCCGATTATCGCGAGACTGTGCAAAAATTTGTTGGAAATTCTCGGGGCTTGTGCCCCTGAAATGGAAACGCCGGAGGCCAGCCTTTTGTCAGGGCAACCTCCGGCGGGAGCGGTTCAGATAACGGGCCGGTCAGGCCGGTTCGTGCGCCACGGAGGCCGCGTGAATATCATCGATCGCCTGAGCCAATGCCGCGTCGAATTCCGCATCGCTTTGCTTGTCGGACATGCCCTCGGTCAGGGCGCGCGAAAACGAGGCGATCATGCCTTCGTTGCGGGCCAGAATTTCGTTGGCTTCCTGACGATTGTAGCCGCCCGAAAGCGCCACCACTTTAAGAACTTTCGGGTGGTCGATCAGGGGTTTGTAGAAATTCGGCACGCTGGGCAAGGAAAGCTTCAGCATAACGGTCTGGTTGTCGGGCAGGGCGTCGAGGTGGGTGAGGATTTCGTCGCGCAAGATTTCTTCTGCCTCGGCTTTGTCGGCGATGGAAATCGTGACCTCCGGCTCCAGAATCGGCATAAGCCCGTGTGCGGTCACTTGCGCGCCCAGTTCGAACTGCTGCGCCACGATCGCGGAGATGCCGCCTTTGTTGGCCGCAGAGATGACCGAGCGTTCTTTGGTCCCGAAGATGCCGGCGGCGCGGGCGCGATCAAGAAGATCGTCCAGACCCGGGATCGGTTTCATCAGTTGAACGCCCTGATCTTCGTCGCACAGACCTTTGTCGATTTTCAAAAACGGCACAACGCCACATTTTTCCCAAAGGTATGTGGCAGTCGGCTGGCCGTCGATTTCGCGATCCATGGTTTGCTCGAACAAGATCGCGGCGATGACTTTGCCAGAGGAGAACGCAGGCGATTTGATGATCCGGCTGCGCATTTTATGGATCAGGTCGAACATCTCGGTCTCGCCGGAATATTCGTTCTCCTCGATGCCATACAGGCGCAGCGCCTTGGGTGTGGAGCCACCGGACTGATCAAGGGCGGCGATAAAGCCGTCACCTGCTGAAATCTGTTCGGTTTGTTGCGCATTCGACATAGGTCTCTCCCCTCCAATACTGGAGACTGATTTAGTGGGCCGTTGCCAGAGGTAGCGTGCAAGATCTGATCTGACAATCTTGGTGGCGCTAACCGTCACAAAGAAATTTGTTGTGTGACGCGAACTTGGCCCCCGAATGTAGTCCCGAATGACAGGTTTGTCTGACAGATATGTAAAAAGGCGGCCGCGATGGAACGCAGGCCGCCTTTTGTCGAAATCAATCCGATGCCGGAAAGATCAGCCCCCCAAAGCTGCAACGCCGGGCAGTTCCTTGCCTTCCATCCACTCGAGGAAGGCGCCGCCTGCCGTCGAGATATAGCTGAATTTGGAAGCCACACCTGCCTTGTTCAGGGCAGAAACCGTGTCGCCGCCCCCCGCGACGGAGATCAGATCGCCTGCCTCGGTCAGCTCTGCTGCCTTGGCGGCGGCGGCATTGGTCGCGCGATCGAACGGTGCAATCTCGAACGCGCCCAGCGGTCCGTTCCAGATCAGCGTGCGCGATGTGGCGAACACATCCGCAATACGTTCGACCGTCTCGGGTCCCGCATCAAGGATCATCGCGTCATCGGGGCAGTGATCGACGCCGACCACCTCGTTTTCGGCGCCTGCCTTGAATTCGCGTGCCACCACCACATCGGTTGGAAGGATGATTTCGCAGCCGCTGCGGCGGGCTTTTTCAATGATAGTGCGCACAGTATCGGCCATATCATGTTCGGCCAGAGATTTCCCGACGCTCACCCCTTGGGCCACAAGGAAAGTATTGGCCATGCCGCCACCGATGATCAGCCTGTCGACTTTGGCGACAAGATTTCCCAGAAGATCGAGCTTGGTCGAGACTTTCGCCCCGCCCACCACTGCGGTCAGGGGACGTGCGGGATTGCCGAGCGCGGCTTCCAGCGCTTTCAGCTCGGCCTCCATCAGGCGGCCCGCAGCACAGGGCAACACCCGTGCCAGAGCTTCGGTGGAGGCATGTGCACGGTGGGCGGCCGAGAACGCATCATTGATGTAGACTGCGCCCAATGCCCCCATGCCTGCGGCCAGAGCCTTGTCGTTTTTTTCCTCGCCTTCGTGGAAACGGGTGTTTTCCAGCAACAATACATCGCCATCGGGCAGGGCGGCGACCGCGCGCTTGGCGGGGCTGCCGATGCAGTCTTCGGCAAAATGCACCGTTGTACCGAAGGCCGATTCCAGCGCGGGAACCAGTTGCTTCAGGCTCAGTTCGGCGGTGTATTTTCCATTCGGACGGCCGAAATGCGCCAGAAGCACCGGCTTGCCGCCTTGCTCAAGAATATCCTTGATCGTCGGCACGATCTTGTCGATCCGTGTGGTGTCTGTGATGTGACCGTTCTCGACGGGAACGTTAATGTCGACCCGGACAAGCGCGACCTTGCCGTTCAGATCCAGATCGTCCAGCGTTTTCCAAGCCATTTGAATTCTCCTCAATGCGCGCGACGCAGCCCAGTGTGGCGGTGACGTGCTGTTGGTGCGCAACTTGCAATGTCGCGCCGGTCGCGTCAACGGGCCGTGACCGGCACGTGACATGAAACTGGTCGGTTTCGGCTTTCATCGGCGCATACGTCGTGTAGATTGCAGGCCAGATTTACAGAAGGATGCCCCTATGGCCGATATCAAAGATCCCGAAAACACGATCATCATCGAGTTGAAAGACGGCAACGTCATGATCGAGCTTTTGCCCGATGTTGCCCCCAAACATGTCGAGCGCATGAAGCAGCTTGCCCGCGATGGTGCCTATGATAACGTTGCGTTCCACCGTGTGATCGACGGTTTCATGGCGCAAACCGGCGATGTCGCCAATGCGAACATGGAAAAAGACTATAACCCCGGTCGCGCTGGCACCGGCGGGTCTGACTATCCCGATCTGCCGGCCGAGTTTTCGCGCATTCCGCATGATCGCGGCGCATTGGGTGCGGCACGGTCGCAAAATCCGAACTCTGCCAACTCGCAGTTTTTCATCAGCTTTTCGGACAATCACTTCCTGAACGGCCAATATACCGTTTACGGACGTGTGATCAGCGGTATGGAGCATGTCGATGCGATCCAGCGTGGCGAGCCGCCAGCGAATCCCGATCGCATGATCTCGGTGAAAGTGGCCGCAGATGCGTAATCTTTTTGTTGCGGCCATGCTGACCTTGGGCGCGACAGGGGCCATGGCACAAGACACCGGCGCGCCGGTCGACGGGCCCGGCCCCAATCTTGTGCTGGAAATCGCAGGCAGCACATCGGGCGAGGTCGTGATTGACCTTAAACCCGATCTGGCACCGAAAAATGTGGAGCGGATTGTCACGCTGGCGCGTAAGGGCGCCTATGACGATGTGATTTTCCACCGTGTGATTGACGGGTTCATGGCGCAAACCGGTGACGTGCAATTCGGCAAGCGTGATTCCGCGCGCGTCAGCATGGCCGGTATGGGCGGGTCCGATATGCCCGATTTGCCAGCAGAGTTTTCGCGTGCCGATTTTGATCGCGGCGTGATTGGTATGGCGCGGTCGCAAAACCCCGATTCTGCCAACTCGCAGTTTTTCATCATGTTCGCTCCGGCAAGCCATCTCAACGGTCAGTATACGGTCGTGGGACAGGTTATTTCCGGCATGGATATCGTGGATCAGATCAAAAAGGGTGACAGCAGCCAGAACGGCCTTGTCAGCAATCCCGACTATATCGCTTCGGCCACAATCGTCGAATAACCCCTGCAAGGGGTACGATCCTGAAACTGAAAAGAGGGGCCTGTTGGCCCCTCTTTTTATCTGCGATATATCTGTCGCGGTTTTGCGATTTAGATCGCCACCACCAGAGCATGGCGTTTTTTGCCTGCCGACAGCTTCACGGGCTGGGCCAGATCCTGCGCGCCAAACACCTGACCCGGATCGGCGCAGGCAGTATCGTTGACCTTCACGCCGCCATCGACGATCAGACGCTTGCCATCCTTGCCGGATTTCGCAAGCCCCGCCCGCACCACCAGCTGTGCAAGGCTGATACCGTCACCGATATCTTCCGCGCTCAGCTCCAGACGTGGCAGATCATCGCCTTGGCCGCCTTTTTCAAAGACCTCTCTGGCGGTCGCCTCGGCGGCTTCGGCCGCCTCGCGCCCATGCAAAAGGGCCGTGACCTCGTTGGCAAGAATGATCTTGCCCTCGTTGATCTGGCTGCCTTCCAAAGCCCCCAGACGATCACATTCCTCGACCGGCAGCTCTGTGTATAGCTTCAGGAAACGCCCGACATCGGCATCGGTGGTGTTGCGCCAGAACTGCCAGAATTCGTAAGGCGACAGCATCTCGGAGCGCAGCCAGATCGCGCCGCCCTGGCTTTTGCCCATCTTGCGCCCGTCGGATGTCGTCAGAAGGGGCGTGGTCAGGCCATAGATCTCGTGGTCGAGCACGCGGCGCGTCAGATCCGTGCCGTTTACAATATTGCCCCACTGGTCGGAGCCGCCCATCTGCAACAGACAGCCATAGCGACGGTTCAGTTCAAGGAAATCATACGCCTGCAAAATCATGTAGTTGAATTCAAGGAACGACAGCGATTGCTCCCGATCAAGGCGCGATTTCACGGATTCGAACGACAGCATCCGGTTGACCGAGAAATGCCGACCGATATCGCGCAGGAAATCAAGGTAGTTCAGCCCGTCAAGCCATTCGGCATTGTTGAGCATCATCGCCGCATTCTCACCCGAGCCATAGCTTAGAAATTGCGAAAATACGCTTTCCATACCGGCGATATTGGACGCGATCTGGTCGGGGCCAAGCAGCGGACGCTCGTCCGAGCGGAAGGACGGGTCGCCCACTTTCGTGGTGCCGCCGCCCATAAGCGTGATCGGTTTGTGGCCGGTTTTCTGAAACCAGCGCAGTAGCATGATATTGAGAAGGTGCCCGACATGCAGTGACGCCGCAGTGGCATCATAGCCGATATATGCGGTCACCATCCCGTTGGCGAGCTTTTCGTCCAGTTCCTGCAAATCTGTGCAGTCGGCCAGAAAGCCGCGCTCGATGATCACGCGCAGAAATTCCGATTTGGGATGGTAAGTCATCTGGCTTGTTCCTTTCTTTCGGCCATGCGTATATCGTCCGCACAGCCAAAGGGGAAGCCATGTTCAACGCAGGACCAGTCTGGGCCGCAGGTACAATGTCGGGAACGTCGCTTGACGGGGTGGATGCCGCGCTGTTGCTCAGCGACGGCGAGCGGATCATCGATTTTGGGCGTAGCGACTATCGCAGCTATACACAGGCCGAACGTGTGGTCTTGCACGATGCGTTGGGATGTTGGCCGCATGAGGAGGGTGTGGCCCAGGCCGCAGCCGTTGTGGAACTGGCACATGCAGAAATTCTGGGCGGGCTGAGCGAGGCATCTGTGATCGGCTTTCACGGGCAGACACTGGCCCATGATCCGCGCGCCGGCCGTACCCATCAGGCGGGTGATGGCCGCATTCTGGCCGGTGCCCTTGATCGCTGCGTGGTCTGGGATTTCCGCAGCGAGGATGTGGCACAAGGTGGGCAGGGTGCCCCGTTGGCGCCGTTTTTCCATTTTGCCTGCGCGCAATGGGCCAAGCTGGACGCGCCGGTGGTCTTTGCCAACCTTGGCGGTGTGGGCAATGTCACATGGGTTGATCCGACCGCGTCGCGGCCCGATGTGCCGGGGGCCGTTCTGGCCTTTGACACAGGGCCTGCGAATGCGCCGCTCAATGATCTAATGCGTCAGCGTTTCGGATTGGAGCGTGACGAGGGCGGGCGGCTTGCTGCACAGGGTCATGCGGATGCGGGCATCGTGGCGCAGTTTCTGGATCATGCGTATTTCCACCAGACCCCGCCCAAATCCCTCGACCGGAATGATTTCGGATATCTGCTGCATGATGTGGCAGGTCTGGGGGATGCCGATGCGGCCGCCACGCTTACGGCCTGTGCTGCGGCAGCTGTTGCACAGGCGGCAGTGCATTACCCGCGCCCGCCTTGCGCGATTTATGTTTGCGGCGGTGGCCGGTTGAACACCCAGATGATGGCGCAACTGGCCCGGCGGGTGGACTGTGCGGTGCATCCTGTCGAGGATCTGGGCCTTGATGGCGATATGCTGGAGGCGCAGGCCTTTGCCTTCCTCGCCCTCAGGGTGGCGCGGGGCCTTCCGACCTCTGCACCGGGCACCACGGGTGTGCGCCATCCGGTGACAGGCGGGATCATCAGCCAGCCGGGGTGAAGGGCATCACGGTCTGTGCGGCCCGAATGCAGAATGCCTCTCGCAGGGTGGGGCGGGCCGAGCAGATGCCGCAAGGGCAATTCAAGTAATTTTCTGCCTGTTTTTTCTACAGAAAGCCCTTTTAAACAGGGCTATAGTACCCCGTTTGTGTCCCCTCATGCACGATGCCATGTGCATAAATGTAAAAATCTTAGGAACACAGATCGCCTCACCGTGTTGTGCATCCAGAAGGTTAAACGGAGGAAAAGACATGAAATTTCTGACAACAACAATTCTTTCGGCAGCTCTTGTCGGTGGTGCAGCTTACGCTCAAGAAGCTGACATGAAAGACCAAGACGCCGGTAAAGTCGAAGCGCCGATGAAGTCCGATGCACAGCAGGGCATGGACAACATGCAAGCTGACTCCGGCATGGATATGAGCGATCCGGCGAAACTGATCCGTACCCGTGACATCACCGGTGGTGATATCTACAGCGTCGCAGAAGATGGCAACATGGACTGGACCGGCGACTGGCGCGTGGACAGCATGGAAGATGGCTGGCGCGACAACCTGACCGACATCGGTGATATCGAAGACATCATCTTGTCGCCTGAAGGTCAGATGATCGGTGTGGTTGCCGAAGTTGGCGGTTTCCTCGATATCGCGGACAAGCACGTTGTTCTTCCGGTGAACGTCACCAAGCTGGTGCCGATCGACGATGGCGAGTACGCGATCGTGACCAACAAAAGCGAAGAAGAGCTTGAGCAGCTCGAAGACGTTGACGAAGGTTTCTGGCAGTAAGTTCTGCCCTGAACGCTTTGGCGTTTATCAAAGGTCGGGCCAAGTGCCCGGCCTTTTTTCATTGGTCAAGCCGTTCCGACAGTTTGCATGGGGCGATATTAAAAGGGCGCAGCCGGTGTGGCTGCGCCCGATTGCCTGTGTCCCGTAAGGGAGCGATTACTTCAGGATCGAACGGCCTGCATAGATCGCCGACGTGCCCAGCATTTCCTCGATACGGATCAGTTGGTTGTATTTTGCCAACCGGTCGGAACGCGCAAGCGAGCCGGTTTTGATCTGGCCACAATTGGTTGCAACTGCCAGATCCGCAATGGTGGCATCTTCGGTTTCGCCCGAACGGTGCGACATTACATTGGTGTAGCGCGCGCGATGCGCCATATCGACAGCCTGCAGCGTTTCGGTAAGCGTACCGATCTGGTTGACCTTGACCAGCATGGAGTTTGCAACGCCCTTTTTGATCCCGTCTTCAAGGCGGGTCGGGTTGGTCACGAACAGATCATCGCCCACAAGCTGGATCTTGTCGCCCAGTTTATCGGTCAGAATTTTCCAGCCGTCCCAATCGTCTTCGCTCATGCCGTCTTCGATCGAAATGATCGGATAGTCTTCGCACAGTTTGGCAAGGTAATCGGCGTTTTCTTCCGAGGTCAGCGAAAGGCCTTCGCCTTTCATTTCGTACTTGCCGTTCTTGTAATATTCGGTCGAGGCACAATCCATCGCCAGATAGATATCTTCGCCCGGCTTGTAGCCTGCTTTCTCGATCGAGGACAGGATCACGTCCAGCGCCTGTTTGGTGGAATTGAGCGCAGGCGCAAAGCCGCCCTCATCGCCCAAGCCCGTGGACAGGCCCATCGCGGTCAGTTCTTTTTTCAGCGTGTGGAACACTTCGGACCCCATGCGCACAGCTTCGCGGATGTTTTCCGCAGAGACCGGCATGATCATGAATTCCTGAATATCGATCGGGTTGTCGGCATGCTCGCCACCGTTGATGATGTTCATCATCGGTACGGGCAAAACGCGCGCAGAGGTGCCACCGATATAGCGGTAAAGCGGCTGCATGGTGAATTCTGCCGCAGCTTTCGCGCAAGCCAGCGATACGCCCAAGATTGCATTCGCGCCCAAGCGGCCCTTGTTATGGGTGCCGTCGAGTTCGATCATCGCGGCGTCGATCTCGACCTGCTCGGTCACATCCGCGCCCAGAAGGGCTTCTGCGATTTCGCCGTTCACGGCGGCGACCGCGTCTTGCACGCCTTTGCCAAGGTAGCGGGCAGCGTCGCCGTCGCGACGTTCCACCGCCTCATGCGCGCCTGTCGATGCGCCCGAGGGCACGGCTGCGCGGCCCATTGTGCCGTCTTCCAAGATCACGTCGACCTCGACGGTCGGATTGCCGCGGCTGTCGAGGATTTCGCGTGCGTGAATGTCGATGATGGTGCTCATGAAGTTCTCTTCCCTTGTCGTTGCCCATCTGTGCCATTGGGCTGGGTCTAGCTATATCCCCCGAAACGCCACGGGGAAAGGGCATTGTTACCGCTAACGAAGCTGTTAGCGGCAATAGTTCGCGAATTTTATGTAACAATGCGAATGAAAAAGCCAGCGCCGGTCAGCTTGGCGGCCGATCACCTTAGCGGACGGGCGCGGGTGATGATCCCGTCAATATCCGCCCAGATCGGCAGGTGGTCGGATGCACGGCGCGACAGCGGTGTATCGAATACTTTCATCCGCACGACACTTGCACGTTTGCATGTCACGATCCGGTCAAGCTTGCCTACAGGCGCCACAGACGGGTAAGTGGCACCGGGTGCGTGCATATGAAATCCGGTCAACGCCTCAAATCCGCTTCTGGCGGACCATTCGTTGAAATCTCCGATCGCAAGGGCAGGGTGCGCGCCGACGGCGTTCAACTCGTGGGCGATCTTGCTCCATTGCGCGCGCCTGTCTGCGCGCCGCAGCCCCAGATGCGCCGAGATTACGGAAAACGGCGTGCCGCTATCGGGGCTAAGGCGCAAGTGCAGGGCGCCACGCGGCTCCAACCCCGGCAGTTCCACACCGCGGCAGCTGATCACCCGCGAGCCGCGCTTGACCAGAAATGCCTGTCCGTGCCAGCCCAGACTATCGGGGCCGGTGCGGGGCTGTTCAATGGTCACATAGTCGGTTTCCTGTTCGATCAGGGCCGCTGGCAGGGCCGCGGGCCGCGCGCCCATCCGCCTGTCCACTTCCTGAAGCGCAATGATGTCCGCATCGAGCGCGTTGATTACCTCAATATTGCGTGATGGATCGCGGCGGCGATCTATACCGACACATTTGTGAATATTATACGAGGCAATTCTTAAGGTCATGGGATGTGGCTTGTTTGCTGTTTCTCTAACATAGTCGGTTGCGCGACATTGTCATTGGGTGAGGCTGCTTTCTACACCCGGAATACATCAATTCACAGGGCTGGGTCCGAATATCACAATGATTTTTAAAAACCTCTATAGAACGATCCGCAGCGAACCGTGGCCCATACAGGTGATCTGGGCGGTTTTGAGTTTCGAATTCATCCTGGCCCTGGTGGAGCAGCAATGGCCGTTGGCGGGGGTTGCGCTGTTTACCTTCTGCCTGACGCTGGTGCCGCTTTATGTCAGCTCCCGCGTGGGGATCTCGTTTCCGACGCCGCTGATGGTGGCTGTAACCGCCTTCATCTTTGCCACGATTTTTCTTGGCGAGGCGTTCGATTACTATAACCGGTTCTGGTGGTGGGACATCTTGCTGCACGGCGGCTCGGCGTTGGGGTTCGGGCTTGTGGGCTTCATGCTGGTGTTCATGCTGTTTGAAGGCGACCGTTACGCGGCCCCTCGCTGGGCGATGGCGCTGATTGCATTTTCATTTGCAGTAACCATCGGCGCATGCTGGGAGATTTTCGAATACGCGATGGACCAGCTGTTCGGCACCAATATGCAGAAATCCGGCCTTGATGATACGATGGGCGACCTGATGGTGGATGTTGTGGGCGGCTCGGTCGGGGCGTTTCTTGGATGGCTTTACATGATCGGCCGCGGGCCGGGATTTACACGCGGTTTGTTTGAGGATTTCGTCAATAGAAACCGCCGCTTTTTCAAAAAGTTCAAACGCAGCAAATAGGCAGGGCCTGCTGGGCTTCGGCCCTGCCTTCTGGCTCCGGCGATCTCAGGTGCCGCAAAACGTGCGGATCACGCGTTCGTCGAGCGTGGGAGCTGCCTCATAGGCACCCCACTCTGCGGCATCCGTATACGGTTCGGCCAAGGCTGCCTGAAGCAGGTGGAAGGGCGCGTAATCGCCTGCCTCGGCTTGAGCGATGGCAGCTTCAATCCGGTGATTGCGCGGAATGCGCACCGGATTGGCTTTGGCCATGACCGCTTGGGCCTGTGCGACATCACCCACGCGCGCGCGCCACCGCTCAAGCCAGCGTGAAACCGTGCCTTCGGGGGCATCTATCACTTGACTTAATGCATCAGGATCACGGCGCAATGTGCTGAATGTAATGGTGAAATCGGATTGATTGTCAGCCATGATCTGAAGCAGGTCCTGTATTAGGTCCAGATCGTTCTCATCCGTATCCGACAGGCCGATTTTTGCACCGAACCGTGTAAGCCACGCGGCTTGGTAGAGGCCTATAAACCCGTTGACCGCCTGTGTGGCGGCCTCTATCGCGGGGTCGCGCTCACCCATCAACGGTAACAGGCAGGTGGCGAATTGTGCAAGGTTCCACGCCGCAATTTGTGGTTGTGCGCCATAGGCATAGCGGCCGTATTGATCAATGGAGCTGAACACAGTGCTGGGATGATAGCTGTCCATAAAGGCACAGGGACCGTAATCGATCGTCTCGCCTGATACGGCCATATTGTCGGTGTTCATCACACCATGGATGAACCCCACCGACATCCAGCCAGCGATCAGCTCCGCCTGAGCGCGCACCACGCAGTGCAGGAGATCAAGCGGGCTTTCAGCTTGTGGATAATGCCGTTCTATCACGTGGTTGGTCAGTGTTTTCAATGCATCAATATCATTGCGGGCCGCAAAATACTGGAACGTGCCCACGCGGATATGGCTCGCGGCCACGCGCGCAAGAACGGCCCCTTTGCGCGGACGCATGTCGCGCATGACCATATCGCCGGTCTCCACCGCACCAAGGGCACGGGTGGTGGGAAGGCCGAAGGCGGCCATAGCCTCCGAGACGATGTACTCCCGCAAGACCGGTCCGATCCAGTTGCGCCCGTCGCCACGGCGCGAAAAGGGCGTTTGGCCCGCGCCTTTCAATTGCAGATCGAACCTGCGCCCGTTTGTGTCCAGAACCTCGCCCACAAGAACAGCCCGCCCGTCGCCAAGCTGCGGCACCCAGCCGCCAAACTGATGGCCTGCATAGGCTTGTGCCAAGGGCTCGGCGCCATCGGGGAAAAGATTGCCGGCAAGCATCGCCACCCCGTCGGGGCTGCGCAAAAAGGCAGGCGTGATATCCAGCTGTCGGGCCAGATCGTTGTTCACGGCGATCACAGACGGCGCGCTGACGGATTGTGGCGTCTGGCGGGCGAAAAAATGATCGGGTAAGCGCGCATAGCTGTTATCGAATGCGATGGTCATGGTGCCTCCTGAATATGCAGCAGATATAGGCATGCGCGGCCGGTTTCGCAAATCGCGCGCCTTCCGCATCCGTGCCTTGGCTGTTTGATCCTGTCTCGGGAATGGAGGGCAGCACTATGGGTCACGTTCTTCACATGAGCGCTACGATCATCCACGCTGTCGGAGCAGAAAAACAGTGATCGCAAGCGGCGAGCCGCGAATGGGGTATCAACCCCAAGACGGTTGCCAAATGGCGGCAACGCACGACGCTCCAAGACCCCAAGACGGGCGTTTGTCAGTCACGGTGCACGGTGCGGATCGATAACGGCATCCGGCTTATAAACCGAAGCTGCGATAGAAGTGACGTCGAACATGTCTTCGAGCGCGTGTGCCGCGAGCTGGCATCAAGCACAGGCTGACACAGCTGAGCCATCCTTGGACGAATGGCCAGACCGGACAGATCAACCAAACGATCAAGGGCGCGAGCGTGAAGCATTTCCCCTAAGGCGAGCACAAACAGCTTTGCGCCCGCCTGACGGATTTCTTGGCAGCCTACATCTTCGCACGCAGGCTCAAGGCGCGTAGCGAACCCACACTCTACGCATATATCTGTAAGACCCGGACATATTCATCCTGACCCCGATCCATCAGATGTTGGTGCTGACCATCAGCGCCCCGGCAAGGCGCTGATCCGCTCTGTCAGAAGGGCAAAGAACCCGTTCGCGTCGATGTCTTTCATGAAGGTGGCATTGGCTGCGCGATCGGTTACACCCCACCAGTCCGCGACCGTCATCCCCAATGTAAGGGGCGAGGAGACTTCGATCTCGACATTGATATGGCGGCCTGAAAACAGATCGGGCGCAATCAGATAGGCAATGGTGCACGGATCATGCAAGGGCGCGCCCTGACTGCCGTATTTCTCTTTGTCGAACCGCTCGAAAAAGCCGGTCCAGCCGGCGACGGCCAGCCCCAGCTCCGTGCCTTGGGCGCGAAAACCCTCGACCCATTCGGGATAGGTCACGGCCTTATGGGTGACATCCAGCGGCATGACGGTCAGCGGGATCCCCGCGCCAAACACGATCTGCGCGGCCTCCGGATCCACGTAGATGTTGAATTCCGCAGTCGGGGTGATGTTGCCCACCTCGAAATAGGCGCCGCCCATCAGTACGATTTCAGCGATTTTCGGGGCAATGTCGGGGGCACGTTGCAGCGCCGTGGCAATGTTGGTCAACGGCCCGATGGGGACCAATGTGATGGAGCGATCAGACGCTGCGCGCAGGCTGTCGATGATAAATGAGACCGCATCTTCGGGTTGCAGTGGCATCATCGGTTCGGGCAGGTCCACACCATCCAGACCGGTTTTGCCATGCACATGTTCGGCCGTGACCAGCGTGCGTTCCAGCGGCCTGTCGCAGCCTGCGAAGACCTTGATATCGGGGCGTCCGGCAAGTTCGCAAATCTTGCGTGCGTTGATCGTGGTCAGCGCCAGCGGCACATTGCCCGCCACGCAGGTGATGCCTAGAATATCCAGTTCTGGCGCGCCTAAAGCCAGAAGAATGGCCAAGGCATCATCTTGTCCGGGATCGGTGTCGATAATGATTTTGCGCGTCATGAGGATCTCCTTTTAGGACACAGTGTCGCGTGGCGGTGCGTTTGTCCAGATCCAGATGACGCGCATATCTTAAATGTTTAGTATCAATCACTTATCCGTCGAAGTTAACTTCCTCGATTAAGCGTAGGGCGGCTGGACGCTGCTTGGCGATCTCGATCAGATCAAGACGGTCAGGCGTGAAGTCGCCCCAGCTTTGCACCAGTTCCGAGCGCTCAACACCGTCCTTGACCGGAAACTCGTGATTGGTTTCGGCATAGATGTGTTGTGCTTCGTCAGAGACCAGAAACTCCATCAGCTTTAGCGCCTCATCACGGTTCGGCGCAGCTTTTGTCATCGATACGCCAGAGATGTTCATATGCGTGCCGCCACCTTCGAATTCGGGGAAGATGATGCGCACACTGTCGGCCCATTCCTTCTGCTCGGGATCATTGACCATCTGGCCCATGTAATAGGTGTTGCCCAGCGAAATATCGCATTCGCCCGCCCAGATGGATTTCACTTGGGATCGGTCGTTGCCTTCCGGTTTTTTGGCCAGATTGGCTTTCACACCGTTCAGCCATTCTTTCGTTTCCGCCTCGCCGTGGTGGATCATATAGGCGGCAGTCAGTGCCACGTTGTAATCGCTGGTAAAGGGGCGGGTGCAGATGCGGCCTTTCCATTTCGGATCGGCAAGTTCTTCATAGCTGCCCAACGCGCCATCAGCGACGCGGTCTTTGGAGGCATAAACAATGCGCGCGCGCGTGGTCAGGCCGAACCATTGGTTGTCGGGATCGCGGAAGGATTGCGGGATGGCATCGGCCAGAACCGGATCGTCTACCGCTTGGGTCAGGCCTGCATCCACAACTTGCGCAAGGCGCGCGATATCCACGGTCATGATCAGATCGGCGGGGCTGCGGCGGCCCTCGGCTTGCAGGCGTTCTACCATCCCTTGCGGGATGTAGGCTGCGTTTACGCGGATGCCGGTTTCTTCTGTGAACGCGTCCAGCAGCGGCTGCACCAGCTCGGGCTGCCGATGAGAATAGACGTTTACGTCCGCAAGTACGGGACCGGCCGCCAAAGCGGCACCAAAACCAAGTAAAAGACGGGCTTTCATGTGTAAAATCCTGCAATCAAGAGCGTTAGACGGATATGGACACGGACGGCAGGTGGCGTCAATAGTTGATAAAAACGATAAGTATTTCCGCGTGGCATCGCCTGATTTCACAAAACCTGACATTTCAGTGCAACAGGTTGCGGTAATCGTCGCGCGGTGGGTATTCCAGTGCGCAATGGCCCGATATCCTAGCTGCAAATAATACTCTTGCAAGGGAATCACATTGTGGCTCATACAATCGCAAAATTTGCTGTTGCTGCACTGACGTTCTGCCCGTTGATGGCGCAAGCCAACGAGGCCAGCAGCGTTGAGACACTGAACACCGCGCGGATGTCGTCGCAATCCTCGGCCAGTTCGGGCATCATGTTCACCTTGGGCGCAGGGATCTCGGCGCAGCCTGACTATCCGGGTGCAGACGATTACGGCTTCGGTCCGGATATGAAGTTCCGCCTGCACGCCGTGAACTACGGCGGCCAAGTCTATGGTAACACCGACCCCTATGCCGAATCGCTGGGGTTCTCTATGTCGGGGTCGTTCCGTTACGTGGGCGAGCGTGATTCCAGCGATTATTCGGAACTGGCCGGTCTGGACGATGTGGACCAGTCCTTCGAACTGGGGCTTGGCGTGAACTATGGCGGTGAAAACTATAAGGTTTATGGTGATGTGCGCTATGGCGTGGTGGGACACCACACATGGGTTGGCGAGTTCGGTGCGGATCTTATCATGCGTCCGACCGACCGTTTGACGCTGAACATGGGCCCGCGCGCATTCTGGGGTACACAGCGGTATGCCGATACCTATTTCGGTGTGTCGGATGAAGAAGCGGCCGCAAGCGGTTTGGATGCCTATTCCCCCGATGGCGGTTTCCTGAGTGCCGGTGTCGAGGTTGGCGCGAAGTACCGCTTTGACGGCGGCTGGGGGGTCGAAGGTGCCGTGCGCTACGACAAATTGCTGAACGATGCCGCCGACAGCCCGATTGTTGAAGCTGGCAATGACGAGCAATGGCGTATGAACCTTGACGTGACCAAAGTCTTTACCATGGGCACGTTCTAAAGCCTGACGCCTGACAGTATTTGCGAAAGCCGGCCTTTTTACACAGGCCGGCTTTTTCATGCCGTCACATCCGAGTGGGGCGCACCCCGTTCCCCTGACCGTTGCAACAGGGTGCACGGATCATAAAAAACCGGACGCCTCTTTGTGTGAAAGGCGTCCGGCTTGGTGTCATTTCAAAGGCTGTGAGTGCCGGGTCAGGCTTTCTCGGCCGCCTCCAGCCGTTCCAGCGCCTCGACCCACAGGGCTTCTGCGCGTGCCATGGCCTCGCTGGCCTCGGAATGCTTGTTTTGCCACTTTACCGCATCCTGTTTGCGGCTGGCGTCATACAGGCGGGGATTGGCCAGAATGCCGTCGAGCTTTTGCAGCATCTCGGTCAGTTTCTCTACGCGACTTTCGGCCTTGCGCACATCCGCGCGAAGCAACTGCACAGTTTCGCGGGCAGGGCGCGCTGGTTTGGCCTTGGGCTTGTCTTTTGATTTGGGCGGGGTGTCACCGGCCAGAAGCTCTGCGCGGTAGGTGTCCAGATCGTTTTCGTAAGGCATGACCCGACCGGCCTTCACCAGCCATAGCCGATCTGCCACAAGCGACAGCAGATGCATGTCGTGGCTGACCAGAATGACCGCGCCTGTGTAGTTGTTGAGCGCCTCTGTGAGCGCCTCGCGGCTTTCGATATCAAGGTGGTTGGTCGGCTCGTCGAGGATCAGCATATGGGGCGCATCAAGCGTCGCGAGCAATAGCGACAACCGCGCCTTTTGCCCACCCGACAAGCGGCCCACCAACGTATCGGCCTGATCGGCACCAAGGCCGAAGCCCGCAAGGCGCGCGCGCAACCTGGGCTGGCCCACCTCGGGCAGTTGGCGTTGCAGGTGGGTCAGGGGCGTGGCAGCCAGATCCAGCTCGTCCACCTGATGCTGCGCGAAATAGCCAACACGCAGTTTCGAGGAGGTGACGATAGAGCCGCCCATGGCCTCCAGCTTGCCTGCGAGCAGTTTCGATAGCGTCGATTTCCCTTCGCCATTGCGCCCCAGAAGGGCGATCCGGTCGTCCTGATCGATACGCAGGTTCAACTGCCCCAGCACCGCGCGGCTGTCATAGCCCACAGAGCCGCCCTCGATCGCCACGATGGGCGGGGACAGCTGTTCGGGTACGGGAAAGGTAAAGACCTGTTTGGCGGCATCTTCGGGCGCTGTGATGGTTTCCATCTTTTCCAGCATTTTGACGCGCGACTGGGCCTGTTTGGCTTTCGATGCCTTGGCCTTGAACCGGTCCACAAACCCCTGAAGATGCGCGCGACGTTCGTCTTGCTTTTTCGCGGCCGCGGCTTGTTGTTCGCGCGCGGCGGCACGCTGTTTGGCAAAACTGTCGTAGCCGCCGGTATACAGGGTGAGCTTGCGTGCCTCAAGGTGCAGGATGGCGCCGACCGCACGGTTCAGCAGCCCGCGATCGTGGCTGATGATGATGACCGTATGCGGGTAGCGGGCCAGATATTGTTCCAGCCACAGCGCGCCTTCCAGATCAAGGTAGTTGGTCGGTTCGTCAAGCAGCAGAAGATCGGGCTGTGCAAACAGCACCCCCGCCAGCGCCACACGCATCCGCCAGCCGCCCGAGAAATCCGAGCATGGTTGGCGCTGTTGTTCGGCGTCAAAGCCCAAGCCTTTGAGGATCGAGCTTGCGCGGGCCTCCGCAGACCACGCATCGATATCGGCCAGCCGTGTCTGGACCTCTGCAATGCGGTGCGGGTCGGTGGCGGCTTCTGCCTCTGCCAGCAGTTCGGCGCGTTCGGTATCGGCGCTGAGCACGGTATCGAGCAGGCTGGTGGAGGAGGATGGAACCTCCTGCGCGACACCGCCTACACGTGCACGGCTGGGCAGGCCGATATCGCCGCCCTCCAATGTGGTCTCGCCCCGGATCAACCGGAACAGGGTGGTTTTGCCCGCGCCATTCGGGCCGACAAGGCCTACCTTGTGGCCGTCGGGGATCGTGGCGGAGGCGCCTTCAAACAAAGGCCGACCGTCGATGGAATAATTGATATCGGAAATTCTAAGCATGAAACCGGACATGCCCGACACTGTCACGCGCGTCAACGGGCATTTGGCAGCATTTGGTGCGGACGCGGTCGCTAAATGCCAAAACCACTCAGGATGTGATGATCACAACGGCAATAAAATGCGCAATTGCCGCCAAAAGCACATGCCCGTGCCAGATCGCCCGTGAAAACGGCAGTGACTGGCCAAGGTGAAACAGCGTGCCCACCGTATAGATCACCCCGCCCAGAACGATGAGTGCAAGCGCAAGTGTCGGCAGGGCCTGTACCATCGGCCATGCGGCGATGATCCCCAGCCATCCCATCGCCAGATACATGCCAAACCCCAGCCGGTTCCAGCGCCCGAAAAACCCCAGCTTCATCACGATGCCTGCCAGCGCGATCACCCAGGCGCTGATCGCAAGCCCCCATCCCGGCGCACCGCCCAACCCGATCAGCGCAAGCGGCGTATAGGTGCCGGCAATCAGCAGATAGATCGCGGCATGGTCGAACCGGCGCAGGACCGCGCGGGTGGGGGCGTGCAGGGTCAGGTTATAGGCGGCCGAGAACGAAAAGCTGGCCAGAAGCCCTGTGGCATAGAATGCAAGTGGCCAGATTTCGGCGGCGGATTTGTGAAACGCCGCCCACACCATCAGCCCGCTTGCGCCTGCGATCACGATCGCGACCCCTGCCACATGCATAACACCGTCGGCGAAATGCTCGCGCAGGCTATGGCCCGGCCTGTATCGCGTCATCTGCTTGTACTCCTGTCGGATCTGTCGGTCTTGGCGCAAGAAAGACAAATAAACCGCCAGCGCGCGGTTAAAAAGACGCGCTCACGCGATCGTTTGTCTAGCCTTCGGCAGAAATCCCGAACGCGGCGATGGCCACCCCTATGAGCGCCAATGCACCGTAACCGACACGTCCGGCAGGCGTGGGCGCGCGCAAGGCCGCCAGAAGCGACTGTATCGCATAATAAAGCGCAAAGGCGCGTGACGCATAGGAGATGATCACGAACAGATCGCTGGTCCATGTGAGCGTGATCCCTGCTGCCACCAGCCCGAGGTAGGCTCTGCGTGGTGTAATACGCTGGTGGGACAGCTCGCTTGCCAATCCGCCCGCGCCGCCGGTATCGGCCACGGCGGCCGAAAATTGCGCGGCCAGCGCCGTGATCACCAGCATCACCGGCAAGATGGGCGAGACCACGGCCACGATATCGATGATTGCGGTTTCGCTAAGCGTCATCTCGCTTGGGGCGAACACGTAAGACAGAAGGCAGATATAGCCGATATAGATCGCGCTTGATAAAAGCTGCGCCCAGCGCATTGCCCTGATCCGCGTGGCGGCATCATAATCATTTGCCATATAGCGCGCGGTTTCGAACCCCTGAACGGTCACGATAAGTCCGAACGCCAGTCGCAGTGCATCTATCCACCCCACGTCGGGCGGCAGAACATAGATCGCGCCGCTGCGGCTTTGTGTGATAAAATACACCACCAGCCCGGCAAGCAGGCCCGCAATGATCGACAGGTTGAGTGTAAGTGTCTTGTACTCGATCCGTTCCAGCGCCGAAAAACCGCCAATAATTCCGACGCCGCCAATGGCCAGAAACATTCCGGTGGTGACCAGCCGGTTATAGATCGCAACATCCCACGGGGTTAGCGACATCGCAAACGCGCCAAACAGGTTGAGGTAATAGGCGACAGAAATCACATAGGCCAGCCCGAGCGCGAGCGAAGCCAGTTGTTCCAGCCGTGCAAGGGAAGGGGATCCGGTCCCGTGGTGGTCAATCTCGTGGATGTTGAACCGTATCGCGCGGCCAAAACCCCATGCCAGCAGGCAAAGTGCAACCATGACAAAAGGCGCGGTCCAGCCGAACCGGACCTGCAAGATCGGACCGATGACCAGAAAGCCGGATCCGATGATGGAGGCCAAAGGCGTGACCATTGCCCGCCATCCGGGGCGTGCGCGTAAAAAGGGCAGGCTCATCATAACAGCCGCGGTCAGGAAGCAGCCAAGGATCATCGAATTTGTAATCATGGTGCTTTCTGGCCTGCCTGCGAGGTGAAGCAAAGCCCGAAATAGGCATAGCTGCTTTGTCGTATCCTGAAACTGGTCCGGGCGTTTGTCAGCGCCCCTGATTGTGCACCCAATGGCAGCCCCTTACGGGCGTTATACCCCTAGATCAGCGCATGCATCCATTTGTTCACCTTGTGTTCTGAAGTGCCGTCGTTGCGATATCATGGGACGTGCTAACGCTGTTGAGGCAAAGAAAAACTGCCCCTGAAACAGGGGCAGTCTCGCATGGCGTCAAGTGATCAAGGGGGCTGTGCTTAAAACCCTGCCTTGATTTTCTCGAACTCTGCCAGCTGGCGTTCGCGCAATTCAGGCGAATTGGGCGTTTGGGTCAGGATCGGTGCATCAACCTCGCCCAAGCCTGCGGTTTCCAGATCCTCTTGGGAGAACTGTTCCATCGCTTTGGTGTTTGTGTGGCCATAGCCGATAGCCTCCATCAGCGCGGGCGCCGCGTCGGGGCGCAGCCACGCATTGATGAAATCATAGGCCTGATCTTCCGATCCCGGCCCGTTTTTCAGGTTCACATAGCCGCAAAAGAACGTGGACGAGCCTTCTTTCGGTGCGCGCTGGAATGCCACCGGATAGCCGTCTGCGCGCAGATAGGTGACCCCGTCATTCCAGGACCAAGAGATCAGGACCTCGCCGGAGGCCATTGTCTGGGCCTGTTCTGAAGGATCGCTCCAGTAGGATTGCACGTTTTGATGTGCCTCGCGCAGCCATGCGGCGGCGGCTTGGAACTGCTCGTCTGTGACCTCGGTCCAGTCCGAGACGCCTGTGGCGAGATAGGCCAGCGCCCAGACGTCGTCGGAACTGTCGGGAAGCGAGATACGGCCCTGATATTCGGGGTTCAGGAAAACGTCGAGGGACGCCACGTCCTCTTGCGGGACTTCGTCCGGATTATAGGCGATGGCTGTCGCACCCCAATCGGTGGGAATAAACCAAACGCCTGCGTCATCCTTGAAGGTTTCGGATTCGAGGAACCGTGGTGCTATATTTTCGAACGCGGGAATGCGTGACACATCCCAAGGTTCGATCAGATCGGCATCACGATATTTGGAAATCATTTGCGAACAGGGGTGGGCCACATCTGCACGAAACCCCGAGGCAAGCTTCTGGTAGGCTTCGTCATCATCGCCATAAAGGGCAAAATTGGGCGCGCTGCCGTAGGTGTCGATATAGGGTTGATAAAGGCCCGGGATTTCGAAGCCCGCCCAGTCGAAGACCAATAGATCGGGGGATTGTGCGTGGGCGGGGGATGTGAGTACCGCCGCTGTGCCTGCGAGAAGAAAGGAGAGTTTTTTCATACGGTTTCCCTGATGCAAGAGTATTTTGTCCAACGCTAAGTCGCTGCCGGTGTGCGAACAAGAGAAATTGATCATCCGACGGGCTTTCTTGGCCCGAAATGCTGCATTGGGCATTATATTCCGGCATGTGTTAGATGAAGGCAGGGGGCTGTGGTCCAACCCCTGCACGTGGTCAGGGCGGCGGTAAACCGGTCGGGATATCTGTCTATTGCGCGCAATGGCGCTGGACGCCTCGTGCACTGCTCCTAGGTTGAGGTCCAGATCTGGAATATACTCAAAGGCGCAATAATGGCGAAAGCACCGGTAATTTTATGGCTCCGTCGGGATTTCCGACTGCATGATCACGAGGCTTTGCACGCAGCGCTTGATGAGGGCGGGCCGGTTATTCCGGTGTTTATCCATGACGAATTGTGCGAGGCGCTGGGCGCGGCGCCGCGCTGGCGTATGGGCGAGGCTGTGGCCGCGTTTGCCGCGCGTCTGGAGGAGATGGGATCACGGCTTGTCTTGCGCCGCGGGTCTGCGCGCGCGGTGCTGGAGGCGCTTGTGGCAGAAACCGGTGCCTGTGCGGTGCATTGGTCGCGCGCCTATGATCCCGCGGCCATCAAACGCGACCGAGAGGTGAAGGCCGCGCTGAAAGAGGCCGGTGTGAACGCCCAAAGCCATAAAGGGCATCTTTTGTTCGAGCCGTGGGATGTGCAAACCAAACAGGGCGGGCCCTATAAGGTCTATACGCCCTACTGGAACGCGGTCCGTGGCCGTCAGCTGGCTGCGCCTTTGGCCACTGTGGGCGACATTCCCTCGCCCGAGACATGGCCCGACACCGAGGCGCTGGGCGATTGGGAAATGGGCGCCGATATGAACCGTGGGGCCGATGTTGTGGCTTTGCATGCCACTGTCGGGGAACGCGCAGCCCAAGGCCGGATGGCCGCGTTTCTGGGCGACAAGATTGCCGAATATCAAGAGGCCCGCAATCTGCCCGCTGAAACCGGTACCTCCAATCTGTCAGAAAATCTCAGCTACGGCGAGATCAGTCCGCGTGCGCTGTGGCATGCCGGCTGGCGGCGGATCGAGGAGGGGGCAAGCGGTGCGCAGACATGGGTCAAGGAACTGGTCTGGCGCGAATTTGCCGCCCATCTGCTTTATCATTATCCGCAGATGGACGAACGCAACTGGCGCGAGGAATGGAACGGCTTTGACTGGCGCCGCGACAACAACGATGCGGCCGCATGGCGCAAGGGCCGCACAGGCGAGCCATTTGTCGATGCGGCGATGCGGGAACTGTATGTGACGGGCCGCATGCATAACCGCGCGCGGATGATCGTCGCCTCATACCTTACAAAACACCTGCTGACCGACTGGCGCGTGGGCTTGCGGTGGTTCGAGGAGTGTCTGATCGACTGGGATCCTGCCTCGAATGCACTCGGCTGGCAGTGGGTCGCGGGGAGCGGTCCGGATGCCACGCCTTATTTCCGCATATTCAATCCCGCGACGCAGGCCGATAAATTCGATCCCGAGGGCGATTATCGCAAAGCGTGGCTGGCAGAGGGGCAAGCCCATCCCACCAAAACGGCGCTTAGCTTTTTCGACGCCATCCCGCGCAGCTGGGAGATGAGCGCCGAGGACGATCCCCCCGAGCGTCTGATCGGTTTGAAAGAGGGGCGCGAGAAAGCACTGGCTGCCTATGACGCGCTCAAACAGGGCCGCAAGGACGGCTAGAACGCGCTGGCGTTGAAAATCTCGCGAGGTCATTGCTGCGGCAGGATTTATCGCTATCTTCCCGTCCCGAGATAGCGCGTGCCTGCGGGCGCGTGCTGCGGCGGCGCGCATATGCACCCCGAGGCTCCGATATCGCAGGGTATGGCCAGACAGTGTCCGGTCGCGCTCTCCCGCTTTTGACAGATGGCGTAAGGCAAGAAACATTGACCGATACATATTTTTTCTACGGCACGTTGAGCTATCCACCGCTTCTGAAACAGGTTTTGGGGCGTATCCCCGAAATGCGCCCTGCGTTTCTGGACGGCTTTGCCCCGCATGTGGCACAACGGGAGGGCGAGGATATGCCGTTTCCGATCTTGCGCCCCTCGGAGGTCGGCGTGCCCGGCGTGCTGATCGAGACGCTGACAGAGGAAGAGGATGCCCGCCTTCGGGCCCATGAGGCGGCCTACGGGCTGCATCCGTGCGACATCGTGCTTGATGGAATAGACGGGTCTGTGCGTGCGCAGGTGTTCATGCCTGACGAGGGGCGCTGGCAGGCCGGGGCACCTTGGGATCTGGCCGAATGGGTGGAAACCCATGGCGAACTGGCGACAGCGGCCGCACAAGACGTGCTGAGTGCATTGCAGGACATGACCTTTGATCAGGCCTATGCGCGCAAACCGCAGTTTCTGATCCGTGCCGCATCCCGTGTGCGGGCCCAGATGCCGCGACCCCATGCGCTGCGCAAGGCCCCCGAGGCCGGTGATGTGGAAACCGTGAGCGTGCACATCCCTTATGCCAAGTTCTTCGCAGTCGAGGATTACGAGTTGCGTCACAAGCGGTTTGACGGCTCCATGAGTGATGTTTTGTCACGTGCCGCGTTTGTTTCAGGCGATGCGGCTGTTGTGCTGCCCTATGATCCGGTGCGCGACAAGGTGTTGCTGATCGAACAGTTCCGCGTGGGGCCGCATGCGCGCGGTGACAGCAATCCGTGGCTGCTGGAGGCGATTGCCGGCCGGATCGATCCGGGCGAGACGCCCGAACAGACCGTGCGTCGCGAGGCGGTGGAAGAGGCGAAACTGTCGGTATCCGAACTGATCGCGGCCTCCAGCTTTTATCCCTCGCCCGGGGCGAAGGCGGAATATGTCTATTGCTATCTGGGGATTGCCGATCTGCATGAGGATGCCGCAGCCCCGGGCGGCAAACCAGATGAGGGCGAGGATATCCGCCCGCATCTGGTAAGCTACGACACGTTCATGGCGCTGATCGACAGCGGAGAGATCGATAACGGTCCTACATTGATCTGTGCGATGGCCTTGATGCGCAAGCGCGATGCATTGCGCCAGCGCGACAGTGCAGGCTAGGGCGGCTTTGGTGCCCGTCCGGGCCGGGTGGCGGGCCGCTTGAGCGGGGCACGGTCCTTGGGGACCCGTGAAAGGGATCAATGCGATCAAATCTGCGCGAATGCAGATCAGGCGTTTCGCATTTCGCAAGCGCGCTGGAACATCACCCGCAAACGTACACGCACAGGTGCCTTGGGCGTTCTTATCCGATCAACGGATGGGGATAAATTGACAGTTTAATCGACTTGAGGCCCGATGTAGGGAGCCTTAAGTTCGAACGGAAATACACCAGCCAATTGGCGATGGAGGGGATTATGAGAATTTGCAGTGATCTGGCGGAGACGGTGGGCAACACCCCTTTGATCAAGCTTAAGAAAGCATCCGAACTGACCGGATGCGAGATCCTCGGTAAAGCAGAGTTTCTGAACCCCGGACAATCGGTCAAGGACCGTGCGGCGCTGTTTATCATTCGCGATGCGATCAAACGCGGCGCATTGAAACCCGGCGGCACGATCGTGGAAGGGACCGCCGGCAACACCGGTATCGGTCTTGCGCTTGTGGGGGCCTCGATGGGCTTCAAAACGGTTATCGTGATTCCGGAAACCCAAAGCCAAGAGAAAAAAGATATGATCCGGCTTGCGGGCGCGCAGCTGGTTCAGGTGCCGGCGGCGCCTTACAAAAACCCCAATAACTATGTGCGCTATTCCGAGCGGCTGGCGAAAGAGCTGGCCAAAACGGACCCGAACGGCGTGATCTGGGCCAACCAGTTTGACAACACCGCCAACCGCGAGGCCCATATCCAGACCACCGGCCCAGAACTCTGGCAGCAGACCGATGGCAAGATCGACGGCTTTGTGTGCGCGGTCGGCTCGGGCGGCACATTCGCAGGCGTTGGCATGGCGCTTCAGCCCAAGGGCGTGAAGATCGCGTTGGCCGATCCCGATGGCGCGGCGTTGCACAGCTTTTACACCAACGGTGAATTGCGCTCCGAAGGGTCGTCGATCACCGAGGGGATCGGGCAGGGGCGTATCACGGCCAACCTTGAAGGGTTTACGCCGGATTTCTCTTATAATGTGCATGACGACGAAGCGCTGCCGGTGGTGTTCGACCTGCTGCAAGAAGAGGGTCTGTGCCTTGGCGGCTCGTCGGGGATCAATATCGCGGGCGCGATCCATCTGGCGCGCGAGTTGGGTCCGGGGCACACGATTGCCACGATCTTGTGTGATTATGGCAACCGTTATCAGTCGAAACTCTTCAACCCCGAGTTTCTGAAAGAAAAAGGACTGCCGGTACCGGAATGGCTGGATGGAAAATCAGCGGACCTGCCGGAGGTATTTGAAGAATGACGCGGCCGTTCCTGCGCTCCTTAGTCTTGGTTTTATGCTTTTTTGTGTCGAGCATGGCTATGGCGCAGGAACAAACCATCCCCGATTACAAAAGCTGGGAAGCTTTTGCGAAATCGGTCCAGTCGGAGCTTTCCGAAAACCGCTCTCAGGTGTCTGACACCAAGCTAGAAGAGTTGCGCCAGAATGTTGTGGGCTGGCGCGACCAGTTCAACAAGGCGCGTGATACCAACGCAGGCCAGATCCAGACCCTGCGCGAGCAGATCGATGCCTTGGGCCCTGCGCCCGCCGAGGGCGAGACGGAAGAGGATGCCATCTCGCGGCGGCGCTCGGAGTTGAACGACCAGCTGTCCAAGCTGCAAAGTCCCGGTATTTCGGCCACCGAGGCCGCGACCCGCGCCGACGGGCTGATCCGCTCTATTGATACGGAACTGCGCGAGCGTTCGACCGACCAGCTGCTGCGTCTGTCGCCATCACCGCTCAATCCGGTCAACTGGGGGCAGGTTCTTGTGCTGGCCAGCCGGATCAGCGGCATGCTTTATGATGATGCGGCCTCACAGTTGCAGGGCGCAGACCGGTTCGCGCAGTTTCGCACCAATGCGCCACTGATTGTGGGGCTGGTCCTGATCGGGCTGGTGTTGTTGGTGCGCTCGCAATCGTGGATGGATCATCTGTCAAGGCGGCTGAGCGCGCGCCGGTCTGTACGTACAAGGCTGGTGACAGAGATGGTCATCTCTGTCGGGCAGATCGTTTTGCCGCTTGTGGGGATGTCTTTGTTGCTGCTGGCGCTGAGCAGTTCGGGCCTGCTTGGCGAGAAATGGCAACGTCTGGTCATCGTGATGGCGGGGGCGGCATTGGTGATGCTGTATTCCGCATGGCTTGCAAGGCGGGTGTTCCCGCGCAATGACGAGGAGACCGGTCCGTTCAACCTGATCGGGCAACGCCGTGCCGAGGGGCGGTTTCTACTGGTTGTTCTGGGCGGCCTTCTGGCGCTTTGGGAGCCTGTGGGGACATGGGTTCTGGAGCAGGCGCAGCTGTTGATGAAAGGCACGACCGAAACGGCCGCCGCCGCCAGCACAGCCGCCACAAACATGGATGCGGCACTCGCGGCCATGGCCTTTCCGCTGCAAGTGCTGGCAGGGGTGACGCTCTACCGGATCGGGGCGCTGCTGCGCCGCCATGTCCATAACGATAGTGTCAAGACCGATGATCGTGCGTTCCGCGATTCCATCATCAATCTTCTCGGTCTGGCCACGATCGTGGCAGCCATCATCGGCCCCGTTTTGGGTGCGATCGGCTATGTCAACGCGGCCAATGCGGTGATCTGGCCGATGGCCAAGACGCTGTTTGTCATCGGCCTTGTGGTCACCCTCCAGCGGTTCTTTGCAGAGCTGTATGTGGTCATGACCCATAAGGAGCAAGACGAGCGTGACGGTCTGGCGCCGATCTTTGTAGGCTTTCTGCTGACCCTCGCCTCCTTGCCGTTTCTGGCCCTTGTATGGGGCGCGCGGGTCGAGGATCTGTCGGAGTTATGGAATTCGTTCCGCCAAGGGCTCGATATCGGTGGCGTACGGATTTCACCCACGATCTTTTTGACGCTGGTGGTGGTGTTCTCCATCGGGTTTGCGGTGATGCGCGGGGTTCAGGCGGGGTTGCGCTCGACCATTCTGCCCAAGACCAAAATCGATAAAGGCGGGCAGAATGCGATCTTGTCGGGTATCAGCTACATCGGGGTGACACTTGCGGCACTGGTGGCAGTGTCCTCGGCGGGGATCGATCTCAGCTCGCTTGCGATTGTGGCCGGTGCCCTGTCGCTGGGGATCGGGTTCGGCCTGCAAACCATCGTGCAGAACTTCGTCTCGGGCATTATCTTGTTGGTCGAACGCCCGATTTCCGAAGGGGACTGGATCGAGGTCGGCACCGAAATGGGTGTGGTCAAGGCCATCTCGGTGCGCTCGACCCGTATCGAGACCTTTGATCGCACAGAGGTCATCGTGCCCAATGCCGATCTGATTTCGGGCCGCGTCACCAACTGGACGCGTGGCAATATGACGGGGCGACTGATCGTGCCGGTAGGTGTGGCCTACGGCAGCGACACACGGCGGGTGGAGGCCATTCTGCTGGAAATCGCCGAGGACCAGCCGACCGTCATGATGGACCCCGAACCGCAAGTGGTGTTTTCCGGCTTCGGCGCGGACAGCCTGAACTTCGAGATCCGCGTGATCTTGTCGGATGTGAATTTCAAGCTTCGCGTGATGACCGATATCAATCACCAGATTGCCGCCCGTTTCCAGAAAGACGGGATCGAAATTCCTTTCGCACAACGCGATATCTGGCTGCGCAACCCGGAGGCTTTGTCGGGCCGTCGCGAGGATCGCCCCGATCGTTGGCGCGATGCCGATCACCTGCCCGATGCGACCGCGCAGATTCCCAAATCCGCCAAGGAACTGGGCACACCACGACCAGGCGAGGGTATGGAATCCCTATCCTTCACGGACCCGGATGGCGGGGACGCGGATGGGGACGGGGATGGCGGGCGCTAGGACGGCGCACGCCGCCTGCCTTGGGGCGTCAAGCTTTGAAAAGGGGCGCGCGTTATATAACGCGCGCCCTTTTTGATGTGTGCTGGACGGATGGTGCAGGCTTAGTCCGGCAGCCCTTCGCGCGACAGCAGGATCGCAAGCGGGCGCAGAGTTGGGGAATGCGTACAAGAGATCATCAGCGCCACCGTGATTGGCACGGCAAGAAACATGCCAGGCAGGCCCCAGACCGCGCCCCAGAAGGCAAGCGAGATAATGATCCCGAAACTTGACAGCCGAAGTGTGTGCCCCATCAACATAGGATCGATGATATTACCGATGATGAACTGCACAGCCCCCGCAATCAGCAAAACCGCGACAGCCGCTGTCAGATCCGCGCTCAGGATATAGACGGCAAGCCCAGCGATCACCGTCGCGATCATCGACCCGATCGACGGAATGAAATTGAGGATGAACGTCAGCACCGCCACCGGAACGGCCAGATCAAACCCGCCCACAAGAAAAATCCCGTAAACGGCAAGGGCCGTGGCGGCCGATACGATGGTCTTGACCAGAAGATAGTGGTTCACCAGCTGCATGATCCGTTCCACCATGGCCGATATCCGGTCGGCGCGCGCCGTCTCGCCGCCCAGAAGGCTCAGCAGTTTCGACCGAAACCAGATCCGCTCTACAAACAGGAAACCCACGAATAAGATCACCAGAATGGCCGCCGACAGCAGGGAGCTTGCCTGACCGGCCAGTGCGCTCAGATATCCGCCGATACGGATGTTTTGCATCGACTGCAGCACGGCCTGTTCCACATCAGCCCCCATCCAGCTGAAGATCTGCGCAATCGCGCGCTGCGCGGGCTCGGCATATGTCAGCACCATCGAGGCCACCTGATTGGCCTGTGCCAGCACAAAGGCCGAGGCCGACAGCAAGCCCGACGCGATCAGGATCAGCGCCACGATCGAGGCCAGCCACATCGGAATCCTGATCGGACCGATGCGCAGCCGTGCAATGGCGTTGATCGCCTCTGATGTCAGCGAAAACAGGATGATCGCGATCGCAAGCGAGATCATGACGAACCGCGCCTGCGTTAGTAAAAACAACACGACCACAAACGCGATCACGCCAAGAAGCAGATTGGTGAGTTGCAGCGGTTGCTTTCGGCCGGTGTCGGGCAGGGGGGCTGCCCGGGGCGGCAAAGGCGAACGTATCATGGGTGTTTTGTTTCCGTCGTGCGATGGCCGAATACGGCGTTTCATCCGGCGCAGTCGCGTACCGGAATTTGTAATTTTGTTATAAGCCTATGGCCTGATCATCTGTCTGACAAGCGCTTGCACAATGCCTGACGCAGAGGCGCAAAAAAGATGTAAATTTTCTACGAAAACGGACTTGCATCCCCTGCCGCTTTCCGAGTAAACCCGCCAGCGGAGAGGTGGCCGAGTGGTCGAAGGCGCACGCCTGGAAAGTGTGTAGGCGGGGAACCGTCTCGAGGGTTCGAATCCCTTCCTCTCCGCCACAAACCATTCGCGAACCCGAGATGAGGTCCCTAGCGGGGCCTTTTTTCTTTTTGGTTCAAAGGGGTTTAGCGATGCCATCCGATTTTTGGAGACTGGCCTCTGGCCCGAAATAGGTCTCCGAATGCCCAGCGTCTCTTTCCACCCGCCCTTCACCCAGATCGAGACGCGTTCATAACCGGTCGCCTTTTCCGATGTTGGCCGAAAACGGGTTGCGCCGCAGTTGAGGCCGGTTTGACGGCCAGCAAGGCAAACGGTGACGCTCGACGGCGGCATGGTTTTTTCGAAGCTGTGCGAACGGTCGCGAGAAGTCGTTGATGACAAACAGACTTTTCGCTCATAGGCTGGCGACATGTCGAACGGGCCCTGGACAGACGCAGAAAACGACCTGATCATCGCGGATTACTTCGCGATGCTGGCCGAGGACATGGCGGGCCGTCCCTACAACAAGGCTCGGCATCGGCGCAGTTTGTTGCCCCTTTTGCAGGGCCGAACGGAAGGCTCGATCGAGTTCAAGCATCAAAATATCAGCGCGGTGCTGAAGGGGCTGGGTGAGGACTAGATCCCGGGCTACAAGCCCGCGTTCAATTTCCAGATGACCTTGGTCGATGCTGTGGCGCGCTGGTTGGCATGGAACCCGGCCTGGCTTAGGCGGACGCCTGACATGCGACCACCTACTGACCTGCGCGAGGCGGCACAGATCTGGATCGGGCCGCCGCCCACGCAGTCCAACCAGCCGCCGCCGCAGGACCTCGAGCAGATGCTGCATGTGGCCCGAAAATTCGACGTCGCAGGTCGTGATGAACGCAACCGCGCCCTTGGACGTGCGGGAGAAGAGCGCGTGGTAGCATTTGAGCGGTCCGCGTTGAAAGTGGCCGGACGGGATGATCTGGCGCGCAAGGTGCGGTGGGTTTCCGACGAAGATGGCGACGGGGCCGGTTACGACATTGCCAGCTTTACGCCGGACGGACAGGAGCGTTTGATCGAGGTGAAAACGACAAATGGCTGGGACCGCATGCCTTTTTACATTTCACGCAATGAACTGGCGGTTGCCGAAGCGCGCCGGTCCCAATGGTGTTTGTTCCGCCTGTGGAATTTCTCGCGTGAGCCGAAAGCCTTCGAGTTGCGCCCGCCGCTAGAGGCCCATGTCTCATTGACCGCGACGGGCTTTCAGGCGAGTTTACATTGAGGTTTGGGTATTGCGTCGCGCGATTTCTCACGGGGCAGTGTTTGAAAGGCGACGATGGCACCAGCACGATGCACGTTGTGAGGCGCGCAGAATATGCAGGGCTTGGGTAATATGCACGCGGATCGGGGCATCTGAATTCGTCATCCAGCCGCCCTCGGGTTTCACAATGCGACCATTTCGGGGCCGGCCCATAGCGGCAGGCCAAGACCGGAAACACACACACGTTTTACACTATGGCAAAGATGGTCGCGATCAATATTTCGGGAAGGACGATCTTCATTTCCCAAAAATAACGACACGACGCCGGTGCAAAAGGCGGTGCGGACGCGCATTTGCAACCGATCGCTGGCCTGCGATCTGTGGCTGTCCGCAGCGTCCGGCCTTCCGTTGGTCGGCATGGCTTGCTTGGGGGCCAGTTGATGCACAAAGGCCGCAGGTTCTGTGACAGACACCACAGATTTGCGCACATTCGATAAAAAATACGTGGTTTTTACCCAAAGGAAAATCAGGTGGTGGGCATCGCTGGGATCACCTGCTATTGCGCGTTTTTTCAAAAAACCGAAAACACCCCATTACATGGCCAAGGGTGGTCATGGAGCCCAGAACGGAACAGATGAATGCCAGACACCGACCGAGACATAAATGCGAAAGAGACGCGGATAAATCTTCCGCTTTTCCTTATCACCGGGGGGTTCATTGCGGTTTTCTGCCTGACCGCGTTCATTGATCTGGACGCGCTATCTGCGGCTGTGGACTGGAGCTTCGATCTGGCGGCCACGTATTTCGGCCTGTACTGGCAAATCCTGCTGCTTGCGAACTTCCTGATCGCGATTGCTCTGTGTGCCTTGCCCGGCAGCCGGGCGAAACTGGGCAACCGCGAAACGCCGGAGTTCGGCACCTTCCAATGGGGCTGTATGATCATGTGCACGTTGCTGGGGGCGGGCGGCGTATTCTGGGCCGCAGGCGAGCCGATTGCGCATTTCATGAGCGCGCCGCCCGTGTTCGGTGTGCCAAGCGGCGCACCCGAAACGGTGGGGCCGGCGCTGGCGCAAGCGTTCATGCACTGGGGCTTTCTGGGCTGGGCCATCCTCGGCGCGCTCAGCACGATCATGTTGATGTATTACCACTATGAAAAAGGGTTGCCGCTTGCACCGCGCACGCTGCTCTATCCGGTGTTTGGCGACAAGGCGATCAACGGGCCCATCGGCCTGATCGCGGATGCGGCCTGTATCATTGCGGTGGTTGCAGGCACCGTGGGGCCGATCGGTTTTCTCGGGCTGCAGGTCAGCTACGGGCTGTCTGATCTGTTCGGGATCCCCGATGTGTTTGCCACGCAGTTTGCGGTCATCGCTGCCCTGATGGCACTTTATACGATTTCGGCGCTTACCGGATTGTCGCGCGGCATTCAGGTGCTGTCGCAACTGAATGTCATTCTGGCAGGGTGCCTTTTGGTATTCCTGCTTGTCTTCGGGCCGACAAGCTTCATTTTCAGCGCCTTCTTTTCGGGCTATGGCACCTATCTAGGCAACTTCTTCCAGATGGCGCTTTACCGTGGTGATGCGGGGCTGTTTGGCGATCCGGGCTGGCTGAGCCCGTGGACGCTGTTCTTCTGGGCGTGGTTTATTGTGTATGGCCCGCTGATGGCGATCTTTATCGCGCGTGTGTCGCGCGGGCGCTCGATCCGTTCGATCATCTTGATGCTGTCGATTGTGGCCCCTGTCGTGAGCAACTTCTGGTTCACCATGGTGGGCGGCACCGGCATCGCGGCAGAGTTGGCCGATCCGGGCACGATTTCATCCGCATTCGAAGGGTTCAACCTGCCTGCGGCGCTGCTTGCCATCACGCAAACCCTGCCCATGGGCTTTGTGATCTCGCTTCTGTTTTTGATCCTCACGACGATCTTCGTGGCCACAACCGGCGATTCCATGAGCTATGTCGTGGCCTCGTTGATGAGCCGCGATAGTGATCCACCCGCCGCTATGCGCGTGTTCTGGGGGGTGGCTATGGGGATCATGGCGATCATCCTTGTGTCGGTGGGGTCCGGCAGCGTGTCCAAGCTGCAAAGCTTCATCGTCGTGACGGCCGTGCCGGCCTCGCTGGTTTTGCTTCCCTCGCTTTGGGACGCGGTGCGGATCACATGGCTGAAGGGCAAATCTGTGTGAGCAGGTAAATCACGGGCGCATTGCCCCGCAGCCCGAACGCAGGGCAGGGGCAATGCGCCAGACAACAAGATCTGCGTGGAAACTATCCGCGTTTTTTGCGCATCTCTTGTTGAAGTCTTGCGGTCCAGCGATTGCCATTTGCTTTATTCCTTATTAATAAACTCAGGAATAAAGGCGTGCACGAAACGCCCCCAAATTGGCAATCAAGGGAATATACCGCCGATGGCGTTCGAGCATAACATGATCCGCCACACCCAAGGGATCGCGGTGACAGCCCCCGTCAGATGGCGGATGTTCGACGGGATCGTGGCGGATTACTGGCAGGCCGAAGGCGAGGTTGGCGGGCAGGGCTATTACCTGTCACCCGATCCGCGCATCGTCTTGTTTTTGGATGATATTGGCGAAGATATCCGTATGGCGGACCGGCCTTGTGCAATGGGCCAGTCAGATCAGCCTATGGGCCGCGCGGTCTATGTCCCTGCAAACAAGCCGCTATGGACGCGGTTTTCTGCCACCCGCGCGATCCGCCACCTTGATTTGCATCTGCATGAAGGCGCCTTGTCGCGTATGCTCAGTGCGGCCTGTGGCCCTGCGGTCGCGGCCAAGGCGATTGCAGCCCCCGTCAGCGTGCACACCATCCCCCATATCGCACCGCTGGGCGATCTGCTTGCAGCAGAGGTGAGCATGCCCGCCCAGCATCCGCTTTATGCGCAAAATCTGGTGCAGGCGATCGCGACTGCGATGATGGTGCCGCCCGAAGCGGTCGCGCGTGCGGACACGACCACGTTGTCGGATGCACAAATGCGCAGGCTGTGCCGGTTGGTGGACGATAATCTTGAACAACGGCGCACCAATTCCGAGCTGGCCGCAGAGCTTGGCCTCTCGCAAAGCTGGTTTTCGCACATGTTCAAGGCGACCACGGGGCAAACCCCGCTGCAATGGCAAAACGCCCGCCGCGTGGCGCGCGCCAAGGATATGCTGCGCGGCGGGAACGAAAGCCTGAGCGAGCTGGCAGCCCTGCTGGGATTTGCAGATCAGGCGCATATGACGCGGGTATTCCGCTCCGTGTCGGGCAGTACGCCGGGCGCATGGCGGCGCGCCCATGCCGTGGCATAAGGTCATCACCGGTGTTGGGTGGGGTGCAAGGGCACGTGATCAAGCGCAACCTGTTTTGGACATTTTTGCAAATAGCGATAGGTTTTGACAATTTCCGACAGAAACAGTCAAGACAAGGGGCGCAGCGCTGCCTAAAGACACCAGCATGTGATAATGCGCGCGCCGCTTGTGCCTATTGCTGCGATCCCGCCCCGTTAAGGGCTCGGTTCCCGAAGGCCACGGCGCAAGGATCGATAAAGGACGTTTCGTGATGACCCCATGCCACCCCCTTTCGCTGCGTCGGGCCACGCGCCTGACAGATGCGGTTTTGTGCCACAAACGTGGGGGCGGGCTTGCGGTTGCGCTTCTGTCAGGCACTATTCTGGCCGCGGCCCCGATGGCCATGGCGCAAGAGGCTGCTCGCGTTCAGGCACTGGCCCCGATCACGGTGACGGGTGCGGGGGAAGACCCCGACCAGACGATCGTGGCCACGCAAACTGCCACGGGCGAGAAGCTCGATACCGATCTCGTCGACAGTTCCGCGGCCGTGTCGGTTGTGACGCAAAAGGAATTGCAGACCCGCGGCGTGAACACCATCGAACAGGCTCTGTCTTACAGTGCGGGTGTGTCGGTCGATGAATACGGCTCTGATAACCGGTACGATTACTTCCGCATCCGCGGGTTTTCGCAAAATGCCGCCGGCAGCTATCTGGACGGGCTGGCCACGCGCACGCTCAATTTCACCGGGCCGAAGCTGGAGCCGTACGGGCTGGAGCGGATCGATATTCTGAAAGGGTCCACCTCGACGCTGTTTGGCCTGAATGCACCGGGTGGTTTGGTCAATGCGATCAGCAAACGCCCGACCGACTATCCGATGGGTGAAGCCTATACCACCTTGGGCAATGACCATGCCGAAACGGGCGTTGATTTCGGTGGCCCGATTGATGGCGCAGGGATCTGGCGCTATCGTCTGACCGCGAAATGGCAAGATGCCAATGACGGATCAAAATACCAAAAAGACGACCGGCTTTATATCGCACCTGCAGTGACATGGGCGCCCAGCGATGCGACAGAGCTGACCGTTCTGGGACAGTTTCAGGACAACGAGGGCAATTCCGGCAACAGCCTTCCCGTGGGCACGACCCTGTCGCCCGATACGTTTTTCGGAGAGCCTGATTTCAGCGCGATGAACCGGACCCAGCGCTCCATCGGCTACCAGTTCCGCCATGATTTCGGTGGCGGTCTGACACTGCGCCAGAATGCGCGGTATTCGAACCTCGATCTGCTGTATCAACAGGCGTATCTGTCGGCCTATTCCGATACAGGACGGGCGGCCTATCAGGTGGAGGGTAAGCTGACCCAACGCCAGATCGATACGCAGTTGCAATATGACCGCCAGTGGGGGCGGGTCGCAGGCCGTACCCTTGTGGGGGCGGATTACGGTGATTACGAGGTGAACGAGCAAGCCTTCAGCGGCACTGCGGGCGCGATTGATCCACGCGATCCGGGGTATTGCGGTATGGCGTGTATTTCGCTGGGATCGGCCGTACCCACCCATATCGATATGGAAACCAAAGGCGTTTATCTACAGCAGGAGCTGACCTTCGATGACCGCTGGATCCTGACGCTGGGCGGGCGCAAGGATTGGGTGGATACCGATACGGGCACCGACACCAGCAATACCCAAGACGCGTTCACCAAACGTGTCGGCCTGACCTACAAGGCGACACCGGACTGGTCGGTCTACGCCAACTATTCTGAATCCTTCGAGCCTGTTGGCGCCTATTATGCGGGTCAGCTGGCCACAGCCAGACCACAGCGCGGCGAGCAATACGAGATCGGTTCGAAATTCCGCCCCGAAGGCATGAATGCGCTTTTCACAATTGCCGCGTTCGATCTTAGCCAGACCAATGTGGCGCGCAGCAATGCAGATTTCTCGATCTCGCAGGTGGGGCAGGTCGATGTGCGCGGACTGGAACTGGAAGGTCGCGCGGAATTGAGCGATCATTTCAACCTGAGCCTTGCCTATTCCTATTGGGATGCGGAAATCAAGGATGGCGCGAATGCCGGCAACCGTCCGCAATTGACGCCTGAGCATCTGGTCTCGCTTTGGGCGGATTATACCATCGCCGGAAACGATACATGGGGCGATTTGACCCTTGGCGGCGGGCTGCGCTATCTGGGCCGTCGGTATGCTGACGATGCCAATGAGGCGTCTATTTCCTCCAATGTTCTGGTGGATGCGATGGCAAGCTACCAGATCGACAAACAGACCGAGGTGGCGCTCAATGTCACAAACCTTATGGACCGTGAATATGTCTCGACGCCCAGTCTGGATGGCACGGCGCTTTTCTACGGCCCCGAGCGGGAGGTGCAGGTAACCTTGCGCCGCAGCTGGTAGGGGGTGTTCGGGATCGGGGGCGCCCTTACAGGCCGCGTCGACCCGCATCACAATGACCACGTGCCACGTGGCGTATGTCCCCCCCCCGCTGCGGTTCGGGGGGCATGCGCCATTTCGCACAAGAAGAAGGGGCCACGCAATGCGGGGATCACATCATACCAAGGCTCGCGGGGGCATGGATCGTCGCCAGCTGCTGGCGTTGGGGGCGGCTGGCGTGGCCACGATGGCGGGGCCATGGCCCGCGTCTGCCCAGCCTGCGGCACCGGACCCTTGGCCGCGCCTGTTTTCGCATGTTTATGGCCGCGCGGTTCTGGAGGCGCCCGCGCGCCGTGTGGTGTCTTTGGGCTATACGAACCAAGATCCGCTTCTTGCGCTGGGGGTGGTGCCGGTGGCGTTGCGTTATTGGTATGGCGACGAGCCGAACAGCGTTTGGCCTTGGGCGCGCGCACATTTGGGGCAGGCCACACCGCAGGTCCTGCGCGGGGAAAGCAACATCGAGGCGATCGCCGCGCTGCAGCCGGATCTGATTGTTGCGGTCGGGGCAGGGATTACACGCGCGGAATATGATATCCTGTCACAGATCGCGCCGGTTTTGATGCAACCCGAAGGCACGCCCACCTACGGGCTTGGCTGGGAAGAGACCACGCGGATGTTCGGGCGGGCCGTCGCGCGCGAAGACCGCGCCTTGGCGATGATCACAAAGACCAAGCAGGCCTTTGCCGCCGCCCGCGACCGCCATCCCGAATGGGCAGGCCGCAGGGCTGTGGCCGCCTATCACAGCGCAGGTGAAACCGGGGTGTTTGCGGCAATCGACGGGCGCGCACGGTTCTTGCAATCGCTGGGGTTTGTGCTGCCCGATGATGCAGCCTTCGGCGGCGGCGAGGCGTTCTATCATCCGCTTTCGCCAGAAGATCTGTCACCTCTGGATGCGGATGTGTTGTTGTGGATCGCTGCAGGCACCGAGGCGTCCGATCTGGCCGCCTTGCCGATGCGCAAGCTGTTGGACGCACATAAACAAGGCCGCGAGGTCTATGCAGGCCCGCTTCACGCAGCCGCCCTGTCGTTCAGTTCTGTGCTGTCGCTGCCATTTGCGATCAATGCGCTCGAGGCAGATATCGCAGCCGCCGCTGACGGTGATCCCGACACGGTCGTGCAAAGCACGCAAGCCGCAGGGCTTTTGTGAACATGCCTGTGGCAAGAGCGTGCGACGACGCTGACCATCCTCGCGATCTTGCGGCCGGACGGCGGGCGGGCACATGAGGGCTGCTGTGATCTTTGCGCTGTTTGTGGCTGGCATCTGGTCGAGCCTTGCGCTCGGGGTGCAGGCTGTGGGGCTGGACGATATGATCGGGGCCGTTTTGCACGCGGCGCCACAAACACCGGCAGAGCTGGTGTTTATGCAAATCCGTTTGCCGCGGATGGCCACAGGTCTTCTGGCGGGGGCCGCTTTTGCTATGGCAGGGGTGGTCATGCAATCGCTCACCCGCAATCCGTTGGCCGATCCGGGGCTCCTGGGCGTCAATGCGGGGGCTGCGGCAAGCGTGGTGCTGGCGGCGCTGCTTACCGGACATACCGATGCCGCGACCCAAGCGCTTTGGGGGTTTCCCGGGGCGATGATCGCGGCGGTCACTATTTTCGCATTGGGCGGCGGGTTGCGCGGTGATCGGGCACCTGTGCGCCTGATACTGGCAGGTGTGGCGTTGAACGCGCTGATCCTGTCGGCCCTTACAGCCCTGATAGTGTTACGCTCTGATGCGCTGGAGGTGTTTCGTTTCTGGATGGCGGGCACGTTGGCGCAAGGCGGGCAAAAGCCGCTGGTGGTTTTGGCGTTCATTGTGATGTGTGGCGGGGCGATTGCGATCCTGCTTGCCCCCGCGCTCGAGGCGCTGGCCTTGGGCCACGGGCTGGCGCGGGGCCTGGGCTTGCGCCCGCGCCGCACACAGGCGGGCGCGCTGATCGCGCTGACATTGATGACCGCAGCAGGCGTGGCCGCGGCCGGCCCGATTGCCTTTCTGGGTCTGATCGTGCCGCCGCTTGCACGCCATCTGGCAGGTCCCCAGCTGCGCACACAGATCGCGGCGGGGGCCTTGCTGGGGCCTGCGGTTCTGCTGCTGGCGGATACCGCAGGCCGTTTGCTGATCGCGCCTGCCGAAATTCGCGTGGGCGTGATGACGGCGATCATCGGCGGACCGGTCTTCATCTGGCTTGCGCGGCGGATGCGTACCACGCGCAATGGTGCGCCATGAGCAGACTGCGTGCCGCCCTTATTGCCGCGCTGATCGCATTGGTCTGCGTCCTGTCGCTGATGATCGGCGCGGTGCATATCGGGCCTTGCGATCTGTGGCGCGGATTGATCGATAACGAGGGGCCTGCCGCTTTCACAGTGCGGGTCTTGCGCGCGCCACGTCTGTTGTGCGCGTTGGGGGCAGGGGCGGCGCTGGGGCTATCGGGTACGATCTTCCAGATGCTGCTGCGCAATCCTCTGGCGGCCCCAGATGTGATGGGATTTAACGCAGGCGCCGGGTTTGCAGTGATTGTGGCAATCAGCACAGGCGTGAACTGGCCCATGCCTTTGGTTGCGGCCATGGGCGGCGGTGTGGCGGCGGTTCTGGTTGCGGCGCTATCCTACCGGCGTGGCCGCATGCCAGATAACCTGACGCTGATCTTGGTGGGGTTGGGCGTCGGATTTTCGGCAAGCGGACTGTCCACGCTGTTGGGCCTGCGTCTGCCCGATACACTGGCCGCAGAGGCACAGCGCTGGATTACCGGATCACTCAGCGCGCGCAGCTGGACCCATGTCGCCCAGATCTGGGGGTTGGGCGCGGTTCTATGTGCCATGCTCGTGGTACAGGTGCGGGGATTGGGGCTGTTGCAGCTGGGGCCGGCCTTGGCGGCAGGCCTGGGGCTGCATCTGGGCCGGTCGCGGGCCGGATTGCTGGCCACGGCTGTGCTGCTTGCGGCCTGCGGTGTGGCCGTGGCGGGGCCGGTCCCGTTTGTGGCGCTGATGGCAGGCCCGTTGGGCATTGCGATCACGCGGGCGCGCGGCCCTGCCGCCCGTTTGCTGGCAGGGGCGGGATCGGGCGCGTTGATCACGGCAGCAGCCGACCTTCTGGCGCGGGCGCTGTGGCTCGGGGTGCAACTACCGGTGGGTGTGATGACGGGGCTTCTGGGCGCGCCCTATCTATTGTGGTTTTTATCCCGCGCGGCCAAGGAAGGGACGCTATGAGCAAATCGCCAAAGCCCGCAGGGCTGCAAACGCACCATCTGTGTCTGGGATACGACGGGCGCGATGTGATTGCGGATCTGTCGCTGGAGCTGCCTGTGGGCAAGGTCAGCGCGATCCTCGGGCCTAACGGATGCGGCAAGTCCACCCTGCTGCATGCGCTGGCCCGGCTGGAACGGCCGCGCGCAGGGCGGGTGTTGCTGGAGGGCGATGATATTCACGCAACCGACACGCGCGCGCTGGCGCGGCGTCTGGCGATCCTGCCGCAGGCACCGCTTGCACCACCCGGGATCAGCGTGGGCGATCTGGTCCGGCGCGGGCGCGCGCCATGGCGCGGTGTGTTGCAGCGGTTTTCGCAAGCGGATGCGGCGGCTTGTGCGGCGGCCCTTGAGGCCGTGGATATGACCGCGCTGCGCGATCGGGATCTGGACGCATTGTCGGGCGGCCAGCGCCAGCGGGCATGGATCGCGCTGACGCTGGCGCAAACCGCGCCGTTTCTGTTGCTTGACGAGCCCACGACTTGGCTGGACCTTCCCCACCAGATCGAAATTTTGCGCCTGTTGCAACGCCTCAACCGGACCCAAGGGGTCAGCGTGGTGTCGGTGTTGCACGATCTTAATCTGGCTGCGCGGTTTTGCGACCATCTGGTATTGTTCGGCCCACACGGTCTGGTGGCGACCGGCACCCCCCGTGCGGTCCTGAGCGAAGACAACCTGCGCACGGCGTTTGGGCTGGACGCACGGGTCGTGGCCTGTCCGGTCAGCGGTGCGCCGATGGTCTGCCCGATATGATCCGCCCCCGAACGCCACTCGTACCGGGCCGGAGTGCGCCGGTCGGGCAGGCCTGCGTCCTTTGCCTTGCGATTGTGTGTGGCCCGCGACAGGGCGCACCGGAACTGGAAAAGATATGACAGACATGATCCGGCAGTTTGCCGACTATTACCGCCCCCATAAGACGCTTTTCATACTGGATTTCGGCAGTGCCGTTCTGGCAGGGTTGATGGAGCTGGCCTTTCCGCTGGCGGTGACCTTGTTTATCGACAAGCTGCTGCCCACGGGCGAGTTGGGGCGGATCGGGCTGGCGGCCTTGGGGCTGCTTGCGATCTATACGGTCAATGCGGGCCTACAGGTGATCGTCACATATTGGGGCCACATGCTGGGCCTGCGTATCGAGACCGAAATGCGCGCCCGTGCGTTCGATCATTTGCAAAAGCTGTCTTTCGGATTTTTTGACAATACCAAGACCGGCCATCTGGTCGCGCGCCTGACCAAGGACCTCGAAGAGATCGGCGAGATTGCGCATCACGGCCCCGAGGATCTGTTCATCGCGATCATGACATTGCTCGGGGCGTTTGTGCTGATGTGGAACCTGCATCCGCCGCTGGCGCTGATCACGGCAGTGATCGTGCCTGTCACCGGGTTTGTGACTGCGCATTACGGTGCGAAAATGACCAAGACATGGCATGCGATCTACGGAAGGGTTGCCGAATTCAACACGCGCATCGAGGAAAACGTAGGCGGCATGCGGGTGGTGCAGGCCTTCACCAACGAAGATCACGAGCGTAAACTGTTTGCGGGCAACAACCAGAACTACCTTGATACCAAAATGCGGGCCTACAAGGTAATGGCGATGTCGCTTTCGCTATCGTATCTGTCGATGCGCTTTGTGCAGGTTGTCGTGATGTTGGCGGGGGCATGGTATGTTTTGCGCGGGGAACTGAGCCAGGGCGGGTTCGTAGGATTTTTGCTGCTGGTTAATGTGTTTTTCCGGCCTGTGGAAAAGATCAATGCCATTCTGGAGACCTATCCGCGCGGTATTGCCGGGTTTTCGCGCTATCAGGCGTTCCTGAACACCGCGCCCGAAATCGCCAACAGCCCCGCCGCCCGCGATCCGGGCAGGCTGGGCGGCCGGATCACCTTCGAGGGCGTCAGCTTCGGGTATCAGGGCGAGCGCTCGACATTGTCGGATCTGTCGCTGGGGATCATGCCGGGGGAGACGGTGGCGTTGGTCGGTGCATCGGGCGCTGGAAAGTCTACGATCTGTGCACTTTTGCCAAGATTTTACGAGGTGCGCTCCGGTGCGATTACCATTGATAATGTCGATATCCGCGATATGACGCTGCATGGTTTGCGCCGCAATATCGGGGTGGTGGCGCAAGATGTGTTCCTGTTTGGCGGCACGGTGCGCGAGAACATCGCCTATGGCAGTCTTGAGGCAAGTGATGCCGATATCTGGCAGGCGGTGCGTGCCGCGCGCCTTGAGGATGTGATCGCAGACCTGCCCGAAGGGCTTGAGACGATCATCGGCGAGCGTGGCGTGAAATTGTCGGGCGGGCAGAAACAACGCCTGTCGATTGCGCGGGTGTTTTTGAAAAACCCGCCGATCCTGATTTTGGACGAGGCAACATCTGCGCTGGATACGGCGACCGAACGGGCCATTCAGGCCTCGCTGGCGGACCTGTCGCGCGGACGCACCACGCTTGTGGTGGCCCACCGTCTGGCCACGATCAAAGGCGCAGACAGGATCGTCGTGCTCGATCACGGCAGGGTGCTGGAAAGCGGCACACATGCGGATCTGGTGGCACATGACGGCGCCTATTGCGCGCTGTTGCGCGCCCAGTCAATGGACCCCGATGTGGCCTGATCATGCGGCGGGGGACCTAAGGCCCCGCTGGGAGATGTAAGACCACCTGCCAGTGCGCCCCGGTGCCTAATGCGCCGGGGGTTTTGCATCTGCCTTGGGCGGTTTCATCGCCAGCGCCATAACCGCAAGCCCTGCAAACAGCGCCGTGAGCAGCAAGAACACATCGATAAATGACATCACGGTCGCTTGCCGTGCCACGCGGCTGGACAGTTGCGCCAGTGCCGCCTTGTCCGCGTCAAGCCCGGCTGCGGCCATATTGGCCGTCATTGTTTTCAATTGGGCAAGTGCTTCTGGATTGCTCCAGCTCAGCCCCTCAGACAGGCGGGCGCGGTGCAGGGCCTGGGTGTCGGTCAATGTGGTGTTGATCACCGCAAGGCCGACCGCGCCGCCCAGATTGCGCATCAGGTTATACAGCCCCGAGGCGCTTTTCATCTGCTGGGGCGGCAAGGTGCCAAGGGCCAGATTGTTGATCGGCACCATGCAAATCATCAAAGACACGCCGCGCAGGATTTGCGGCCACAGAAGTTCCTGAAAATCCCAATCCGGCGTCAATCCGGTCAACATCCAGCTGGAGGTGCCAAAGCCCAAAAAGCCGAGCAAAAGCATCAGCCGAAGGTCGATACGCGACGACAACATACCGGCAACCGGGGCTGTGACAAACATTGCCAGCCCCGAAACGAACACCGTCTCGCCGGTCATCAGACTATCATAGCCGCGCACAGATGAGAGATAGAGCGGATAGAGATAGGTCATCCCGTAAAGACCGATCCCCATCACAAAGGAAAACACCGACCCCACCGCGAAATTCGTATCCCGAAAGGCCGAGAAATCGACCACCGGATTGGCCCGCGTGAAGGCGCGCCAAAAGGTCAGGATGCCGCCTGTGCACATCAACACAAACAAGATGGCCACGGCGTCGTCTTGCAGCCAGTCGTTGGCGGGGCCTTCTTCCAGAACATATTCCATCCCGCCTAGGAAACACGCAAGCGCGCCCAGTCCGATCCAGTCGAATTTGTCAAACAGCGACCATTCGGGCTTGTCGAAATCAACAAGCGCCAGCACCCCCAGCGTGACCCCGATACCTGCGGGCACATTGACCAGAAACAACCAGTGCCATGAAAACGCGTGGCTGAGGTAGCCGCCCACAGTGGGCCCCACGGTGGGCGCCAAGGTCGCCACAAGCCCGATCATTGGCGACACCACGCTGCGCTTCGATGCAGGAAAGATCGTGAAGGCGGCGGCGAAGACAGACGGAATCATGCCCCCACCCAGAAATCCCTGCAGTGCGCGCCACAAGATCATTTCGTTGATCGAGGTGGAGGTTGCGCATAAAAACGAGGCTGCGGTAAATCCGGCAGCCGACGCGGCAAACAGATACCGTGTGGACATCATCCGCCCAAGCAGCCCCGAGAGCGGGATCATGATGACCTCGGCGATCAGATAGGCGGTCTGGACCCATGATATCTCGTCGCTGGATGCGCCAAGGCCCGCCTGGATTTCAGGCAGCGAGGCCGAGACGATCTGGATGTCGAGGATCGCCATGAACATGCCGAAGACCATGATGAAAAACGCCGCAATCCTGCGTGGCGTCAACTCCGGCGCGTCGGACTGTTGGACAGGCGCGTTCATTGCGCGTGCGCCACCCGCGGTGCATCCTGCCCGCTGCGTTCGTCGATCTCGACCACGGCAGAGAGCCCTGCGCGCATGCCACGGGCATCGTCGGGCAGGGCGATGCGTACCGGCACACGCTGCACGATTTTGGTAAAGTTTCCGGTGGCATTATCTGCGGGCAGCAGTGAGAAAACCGATCCGGTGGCTGGCGCAAGCGAGATGACCGTGCCTTCGATGGTGTCATCTTCCATTGCGTCGATTGTCACACGGGCCTTGGCGCCCAGATGGATGCCGGCCAGTTGCGTCTCCTTGAAATTCGCCTCGATATAGAAGCCGTGATCGGGCACGACTGCGGCCAGACGCGCGCCCACGCTGACCAGTTCGCCTTCCTCGATTGCCACATTGGCGACCGTGCCGTCGAACGGTGCCCGTAACACCGTGTGGCCCAGATCGCGCTCGGCTTGGGCGACCGACAGTTCCATTTCCTTACGGCTTGATTCCGTCTCGGCGCGTTCGGCCTTCAACACTTCGACCTGTGCCTCGGCCCCGGCGATTGCGGCCTGCGCGGCGGCCCGATTGGCGATCGCGGTTTCCAGCGTTTCGTTGGCCGTATCCAGATCGGATTGCGACACCACACGACGCGCGGCCAGATCTTTGGATCGTGTGGCATTGGTGCGGGCGGTTTTCAGCGCGGCCTCGGTTGCGGACAGCTGCGCTTGGGTTTGCGAGACATCCGCCTGCGCGGCCACCACCTGCGCATCAATCCGCGCCAACGTCCGCGCAAGTGTGGGTAACTTGGCCTGCGCCAGTTCAAGGGCGATCTTGTAATCCCCGTCATCAATCTTCACCAGCACATCGCCTTTGTTGACATGCTGGTTGGCCTTAACGGGGATCTCGGCGACATAGCCTTGCAGTTTGGCCGCAACCAGCGAAACATCCGCCTGCACATAGGCATCATCGGTTTTGATCATGAAGCGGCCTGTGGTCCACCACGACCAACCGAAATACGCCCCGCCCAGCAGCGCCACCACACCGAGTGTCGCCAGTACCAGTTTCTTGCGGCTTTTGGGCGCGGACTCAGGGGTGGTTTGATGGTCGTGCACACTGGAAGATTGGGACGTCATGAAGAAAACCTTTGTGAAGCCACGATCTGGTCTGTATGGATCGAACTGGCCGGTTCGATCCATCTAGACGACGCCATCCCAACGTTCAACAGTTTATCGAACCGTGCGGTTCGATTATGATGCGAATACGATCAACAAAACGCGAAATCCATGTGCAGCAAATCACCTTCGGACCAGCCACGTCCCTCTGCCCGCCACGCGGCAGGTACAGATCCCGCCAAACGTTCGCAGATCATGGCGGGTGCGTGGTCGGTGTTTCTTGAACATGGTTTTGATGCAGCGTCCATGAACCAGATCTGTAAAGCGGCGGGCGTGTCGAAAAGCACGCTCTATGTCTACTTTAATGACAAACAGGACCTGTTTGTGGCCTTGATCGAGGCGCGCAGCCAGGCGTTCCTGATCGATATCCGTGCCAACCTTACCCAAAGCGGCACACAGTTCAGCCGCCTGCTGGCCGCAGCGCTTAGCTTGTCACGCTTGATCACATCCGTAGAGGTGATCCGCGTGCAGCGTATCGTGATTTCGGTTGCTGACCGGATGCCCGATCTTATCCGGCGCTTTTATGAAGCGGGCGCGGAGAATTTCTTGAAGGTGCTGGCAGACTGGTTGGCCGCCGAGAACGCGGCCTCGCGTATGGTGGTGCCAGATCCCGATCTGGCCGCACACCAATTTGCAGAGCTGGTCACCGCGGGGCTCTGGCGCAAGCAACTGCTCGGATACCGCGGCGGCCCGCCTGCACCCGCCGATATCGAGGCGGTTGCCCGCGCAGGCGTAGGCGTATTTCTAGCCGCATACGGCAGGGGGCCGGATTGTGCGTCCGCGTGACGGATGCGCCGAAGCGAACGCTATATCCAAGTGCTGCGCGTTCCGTACTGCGGGCCAGCTTGCGCCGCAAAGATTTACACAAACGGCTAAATTTTTGAGCTTTAATAGGCATTGCTTCCTAATGGCGCGCCAGTTTTCCGGATCCGTATTAGCTGATTACAACCGTCTGACCGCCCTTTTATACGGGGAATTGGGCCTCAAAAGCTTTTGTATCTGGCATTTTCTTGCGGGGCGTGAGCGCCAAAGATTGTGAGCATAGTCGATTATGCCTGAGTATTTTTCTAAGGTTGCTGCAGTGTTCGCATTGACAAATATCCGCATACCAGAGATTGTTTCTGTAAATATGAATTCAGGTTAATGAATAATACTTTCGAATGTTGCATGCCGTCTAAATCGAATAACGCCACGGGCGAGGAAAAACGTATAATTTCGGCCTTGGAAGAGGGGATTGTTTTCGGCCAGTTCGCCCCGCGCGAACGTCTGGTTGAATCCGATCTGATGGCCCAGTTCCACACACGCCGTCATATCATTCGCAGTGCGATATCGGAGCTGGAACGGTTCGGGCTGGTTATTCGCCGTCCCAACCGCGGGGCAAGCGTGTGCGATCTGACCCGTGAACAGATTAGCAATCTGTATGATATGCGTATCGTGTTGCAGGATGCGGCCGCGAAATGTCTGGCCCTGCCTGTCAGCACGTCCGTGCTGGCCGATCTGCACAGCCAGCAGTCGCAGTATGAAACGGCTATCGCCGAGAATGATCTACGCGCTGCGTTTCGTGCAAATGATAAGTTCCACGATATATTGAACGGTCTGGTGACCAACCCCTATCTGCGCGATACATTAGTAATGTACACGCTGCGCACGAAACTGGCACGATTTACCGCCTTTCGCAGGTCCACCCTTTTTGAAGATCATTGGCAGCAGCATGGCGCGATTATTGATGCGCTTGGCTCAGGTGACTGCGCTAGATTGAACAGATTGTTGATTGCGCATCTCGAGGCGTCGAAAAATGCCTATCTGGCGGGGCTTGGAACGCATTGATCTTTCGGGGCGTCGGGGCGTCGGGGCGTCCCGACAGCTACACCGAATGCCAGAATACGCCGCTGGTCGGGGCACCCTATCAGTGGTTTTTCAAAGTGATTGCTCTGAACATCGACAGAAAGCTCAGGTCGGGATCGTCTTCCAGCTGCCCCCCGCTTCGCCACGAAATGGACAGGGCGATTTTCACCATGGCCCATTCCAGCAATCTTACTTGTTCGACGCCGAAGACGTGGCTCCACGTTTTTGCGAGATAGTCCACTCTATCAGGACTTTGAACAATTCGGGAGGCGCCTTTCGGGTTGCGGAATGCATTTGCAAGCTCATAGGTTTTTTCGCCTAAAACGCCCTTGGCATCGAAGGCGCAATATCCGCGCGCACCCAACCGGATATTATCGTGGTGAAGGTCACCATGCAGCGGCCTTACCTGTGTTTGGGAGGCGAGCAGGCGGCGCGCGACATTCTGACAATACAGCATATCACACCGTGATTGCGCAGAAACGTGGTGTGAGAGTTGCAGGTCGAAAAGGGGCTGAAGCCATTGAGATATATGTGGAAGCTCGGCTTTGATGTCACGGTCTTCGGAGTGGATCTTGTTTGCCACACAAGCCAGTATCGCGCTGGCTTCAATATCGCGGCCCTGCCGTGTAAGATCGCCAAGAGAGGGGCCGTTCAACCACTCCAGTAGAACCTCCCCCTTGGTGACTTTTAGCACACGTGCGGCGGCGCATCCGTCGAGTGCAGACAGGAAGGCGAGACCAGGCCGCTCGTTTTTCATGTTCTGCTGGTGATAGACCTTTAGCGCGGCGGGGTGGCCATCTGGCCTGATCACCTTCCAGATATTTGCAATTTTCGTTGTGTCGACCAGTACCGGCACAGACACATTGAAAGCTTGTAATATGTCGTCGGGCAGGGTGGGCTGAATGTTCATACATGTAGTGTATTTCAATCGACCCTTCCTTGGTAGGCTGGACGCGGGGCGTGAGGACCATAAAATCGCGGCTGCGCGTTGATATGGCCTGCTCAAATGACGCAAGCGCGCGACCTGAATGGCCGGGACTATGCGTTTTGCGGCTGACTTCGTCCCTGCCATCTGCGTTTCTTCGGGATGGGCGGCTTTGATCTGGGATGTCTGGCCAACGCGGTGGCGGAGCGTGTGGAGCGTCGCGCCATGGCGCTGACAGACTCAAAAAATGCCACAAGAAGAAACAGGAAGGAAAAACACACGGTCATCTGGCGAGGCGGCCCCGTATTTGTAAAACCGCATATAGAGAAAGGCTGTTACAGACCTTGGTGTCAAATGAAACTTATGCTTTCTATCTGCGGCGATACGTGGCGTGGGGCGTCGCTTGCGCGGATCAGGACCAGCGCTTGTGAAATGGAAGAAGAAGATGTTGGCCGGCCCGATCTACAGGCATCGGCCGATTGCGAACGAGGGTTTGCAATAATCAGATCTTCGCAATCTGGACCGTCAGAAGTGGAGGATCCTGCGACGGTTCTCCGGTTGGACCTGTCACATTTCCGAACGCAAGGTGGCCCAAACAAGCACCGGCGGGCGGCATTAAAGCGTGACAGGCCCAATCCGGTCGTGCTCGGACAATCTGCGTGCGATGATACACACGATCAACCGGTCCATGATGCGCAAAGACAGCGGCCAATGTCTGGTTTTTTGCAAAACTCGGGCACGCATTGACGCCAGCGTCAGATGGAGCCGCGCTGCAAGTGATGGTCGCCAGAATGCGGCCTTCAGAACTAGAAACGAGCGACCCGCATTTCGGGAATTTAGCCAACAGTGCTGTGTGACACTTTACATACGCAATTCAGCCTATGCCTTGATTATCAAGGGCTTAGTTGTTGAATTGGCTCCGGCGGTAGGGATCGAACCTACGACCAATTGATTAACAGTCAACTGCTCTACCGCTGAGCTACGCCGGAACACGGTATGTCCATCTATTTATTCCCCGATGGTGGGGGAGTGTTGGCTCCGGCGGTAGGGATCGAACCTACGACCAATTGATTAACAGTCAACTGCTCTACCGCTGAGCTACGCCGGAACACGAGGCGGTGTATAGCTATCGGTTTTCAGCTTCGCAAGAGGGAAATGACGTTTTTTTGGCAGAGATTTAGCGCAAGTGGAAAACCGTCGCGACGTCAATCTCGGTTTCGGCTAAAACCACGCCTTTTGATGCGAAATCAATAAGATGTGCGAGTGTGTTGCGGGTGGCGGCGGCGGCGATCCGGGGCGGTTGGGGGCCATAGATACGTGCGGCGATGTCTGATGCACAGGCGGGTGTTTGCGAAAGATGCGCGTGGATCTGATCCGATCTGCGGTGACGGTGGTCGCGCAGTGCTGCCAGACGTGCGCGGGGGGCGGTGATCTTATCGCCATGGCCCGGGTGGAAAACGCAGGCATCGAGCCCATCTAACCGCGTCAGGCTGTGGAAGTAATCCCCTAAATCGCCGTCGGGAGGCGAGATCAAGGTGCTGGTCCAGCCCATCACGATATCGCCCGTGAACACGGCACCATCTGCCTGAAAGCTCAGATGGTTGCAAAAGTGGCCCGGTGTGTGATGGGCCTGAATGACCCAGTCGGCTGCGCGCACCTGCTGGCCGTCTTGTAACGCGATATCGGGGCGAAACCCGTGATCCACGCCTTCGCCGCCACCGACTGTACCGCGCGCGGCGATACGTGCCATCACTGCGCTGCGTCCGGCCCAGGGCGGGCCGAAGGCAAGAACAGGCGCGCCGGTCAGATCCGCCATGGCCCGTGCACCGGCGCTATGATCGAGATGCGCATGGGTCACAAAGATATGGCTGATGTGTTCGCCCTTGTGCAGCGCGGATAAAATGGCACGATGATGGTGTGGATCGTTCGGGCCGGGGTCGATCAGGGCGACTTGGCCGCGTCCGACCAGATAAGAGTTGGTGCCGTTTTGCGTCATGGCGGACGGGTTCGGCGCAAGGATGATGCGGATCGGCGGATAGGGGGGTGTCATCAATCGTCCCTTTGCTCTGGCCGTGGTATGGAAGGCGCGCTAGGAGTTTGGCATGAATTTCAAATGGCTGAAACAAATGATGCCGCGCGGCCTTTACGGGCGGGGCGCGATGATTCTGCTGCTGCCGATCGTATCAATGCAACTTGTGGTGTCGGTGGTGTTTATTCAACGCCATTTCGAACGTGTGACCCAGCAGCTGACCGGATCGATGCTGCTGGAATTGCAGATGCTGGACAGCTGGGTCGACAGCGCGCCGGATGCGAAAACCGCACGCGACAGGGCCGCAGCTCTGGCCGCGCCTCTGGCGCTGTCGGTCACACTGCCGTCGCCTGTGCCGGAATTCGACGGGACGCCGCGGCGGTTTTATGATTTCACAGGGATCGTGGTCACCGACCAATTGAAGCTGGGGCTTTATGATCTGCAGGCTGTCGACTTGTCAGACGGGGGATGGGTCCGGTTGTGGCTTGGTACGCGTTTCGGGTCCATGGAGGTGTCTTTCCCGCGCGACCGGGCCTCGGCGTCCAATCCGCACCAGCTGTTGGTGTTGATGGTCGCGGTCGGGTTGCTCATGACGCTGATTGCCTATCTTTTCTTGCGCAACCAGTTGCGGCCCATCAGACGGCTTGCCGTGATGGCAGAGGCGTTCGGCAAGGGGCAGAACGTGACCTACCGGATTTCGGGTGCGACCGAGGTACGTTCGGCGGGGGCTGCGTTTTTGGATATGCGCGCGCGTATCGAGCGCAATATCGAACAACGCACGATGATGCTGTCGGCCATCAGCCATGATTTGCGCACGCCGTTGACCCGTTTGAGGCTGGGGCTGTCGATGATGCCGCAAGATCCGGAATACGCACAGGATGTGACGGATATGGAGCGTGACGTCGACGAAATGGGACGATTGATCGATGCATTTCTGGATTTTTCGCGCCGCGACGCACAGGCCGCGCCAGCGGAGGATGTGGATCTGGGCCAGCTTGTGCGTGAGGCGGTGAACCACGCCAGCCGCGGTGGCCGGCCGGTAGAGTTACGCGATTGTCCGCAGCCGGGCGCATTGATCATGCATCTTCGCGCAGATGATATCCGTCGCGCCGTGGACAACCTGATCGGCAATGCACTGCGCTATGGCGACAGGGCGGTGGTGTCGCTTGTCGCAAGCGAACGTACCGCCCGCGTCTCTGTAGAGGATGCAGGTCCCGGCATCGCCCCTGACCGCCATGACGAGGCGCTGCGTCCGTTTACGCGGCTGGATCCGTCGCGCAACCAAGACAGAGGGCAGGGGGTCGGGCTGGGGCTTTCGATCGCGCTGGATATTGTGCGCAGCCATGGTGGCAATCTTTATTTACGCAAAAGCGCCGAACTGGGCGGGCTATGGGCCGAGATTACGCTGCCGCGATAGGCCGCGTGTCTTTTTCGCCTTTGTGAAGGGCATCGCTACAGGGTGTCGGGTGTTCTTTTGTCATTTACGAAGTTTGCGACTGTGCCCTTGCGGTGGGCAGTTCCGTCGCGCATTGTGGCCGACCAAATTCGAGAGATGGTTGAATGGGGCGGTCCGGCCCCCTAAATACCGCAAGACCGGGAAGGGACGGAGCTGCCGATACGGGGCCCAAGCCCTTTCGCCAATGAAGGAATGACAATGACCGAAAATTCCCCGCAGACCCATCCTGTCCTGCCGCTGCGCGATATTGTGGTCTTTCCGCATATGATTGTGCCGTTGTTTGTGGGGCGCGAAAAATCGGTGCGTGCACTGGAAGAGGTGATGGCGGAAGATCGCCAGATCCTGTTGGCCAGCCAGATCGACGCATCGGTTGACGATCCCAAAAGCGACGAGATTTTCCGCGTTGGCGTGCTGGCCAATGTGCTGCAGCTTTTGAAATTGCCCGATGGCACCGTCAAAGTGCTGGTAGAGGGCAAGACCCGTGTGAAAATCACAGAGTTTTCTGCCACCGATTCATTCTTCGAGGCGTCCGTCGAGGCGCTTGACGAGGAATTGGGCGACGAAGAAACTATCGCGGCCCTTCTTGGCACCGTGGCCGAAGAGTTCGAGCGCTACGCCAAGATCAAGAAAAACATCCCCGAAGAGGCGCTTTCGGCAGTGGCCGACACCCGCGAACCTGCGGAGCTTGCAGATCTGGTTTCGGGGCATCTGGGGCTGGAAGTGTCCCAAAAGCAGGAGCTTTTGGAAACGCTTACCGTAAGCGAGCGTCTTGAGAAAGTTTACGGCTTGATGCAGGGCGAGGTCTCGGTCTTGCAAGTCGAGAAAAAGATCAAATCGCGCGTCAAGAACCAGATGGAAAAGACCCAGCGCGAATATTATCTGAACGAACAGATGAAGGCGATCCAGAAAGAACTGGGTGACGGTGACGAAGGCCAGAACGAGATCGCGGAGCTTGAGGAGAAGATCGCCAAAACCGATCTGTCCAAAGAAGCCCGCGAGAAGGTCGATGCCGAACTGAAAAAGCTCAAGAATATGAGCCCGATGTCGGCCGAGGCCACCGTGGTGCGCAACTACCTTGACTGGATGCTTTCGATCCCGTGGGGCACGAAGTCACGTGTGAAAAAAGACCTTGGCCGGGCAGAGAAAATCCTTGATGACGATCATTATGGTCTGGAAAAGGTCAAGGAGCGGATCGTCGAATATCTGGCCGTGCAGGCGCGCAGTCAGAAGCTGAAAGGCCCGATCATGTGTCTGGTTGGCCCGCCGGGCGTGGGGAAAACCTCGCTGGGGCGGTCTGTCGCCAAGGCCACCGGGCGCGAGTTCATCCGTATCAGCTTGGGGGGCGTGCGCGACGAGTCCGAGATCCGCGGCCATCGCCGGACGTATATCGGCTCCATGCCGGGGAAAATCATTCAGGCGCTGAAGAAGGCCAAAACCACCAATCCGCTTATCCTGCTCGATGAAATCGACAAGATGGGGCAGGATTTCCGTGGCGATCCGGCAAGTGCGATGCTGGAGGTCCTCGACCCAGAACAAAACGGCACTTTTGTGGATCACTATCTGGAGGTCGAATACGATCTGTCCAATGTGATGTTCCTGACCACGGCCAACAGCTATAATATGCCGGGGCCACTTCTGGACCGGATGGAGATCATCTCGCTTTCGGGCTATACCGAAGACGAGAAGGCCGAAATCGCCAAGCAGCACCTGATCGAGAAACAGGTGAAGGAACACGGGCTGAAGAAATCCGAGTTCACGCTGGAAGATAGCGCGCTGACAGACATCATCCGCTATTATACCCGCGAGGCAGGTGTGCGGAACCTTGAACGCGAGATCGCCAAGGTTGCGCGTAAAGCCGTGACCGAGATCATCAAGTCGAAAGGCACCGTTAAAAAGGTCGATGTCGACGAGGCTAAGCTGAATGATTATCTGGGTGTGAAAAAATTCAGCTATGGTCTGGCAGAGAAAGAAGACCAGATCGGCGTTGTCACGGGTCTTGCTTGGACGCAGGTGGGGGGCGATCTGCTTCATATCGAAGCGCTTCGTCTGCCTGGTAAGGGGCGTATGAAGACCACCGGTAAGCTTGGCGATGTGATGAAAGAATCCATTGATGCGGCGGCAAGCTATGTCCGGTCTGTGGCGCCCGAAATCGGGGTGAAACCGCCCCGGTTTGAAAAGTGGGATATCCACGTGCACGTGCCTGACGGGGCAACGCCGAAAGATGGGCCATCGGCTGGCCTTGCGATGGTCACCTCCATTGTTTCGGTTCTGACCCAGATTCCGGTGCGCAAGGATATTGCCATGACGGGCGAGGTGTCTTTGCGCGGCAATGCGATGCCAATCGGTGGTTTGAAGGAAAAACTTCTGGCCGCACTGCGAGGCGGGATAAAAACGGTCTTTATTCCGGAAGAGAATGAAAAAGATCTGGCCGAGATTCCCGATAATGTAAAACAGGGTTTGAAAATCATTCCTGTCACGCATGTAAAAGAGGTTCTGGACCAAGCATTGTTGCGCAAACCAGACCCGATCGAATGGGACGAGGAAGCCGAAGAAGCCGCAGCTGCCGCCAAAGCGGCGGCCGAAAAACCCAGCGAGCAGGGAACGGTTACGCACTAACTGCTTAAAAATGTTGATTAAGGGCGCGAATTGGATAATTCGCGCCCTTTTTTTATACTTACAATATTGGTTATTGGATTCTCTTGCTTTGAATGGTTTGATAATTTTAGAGCGTTTATAAAGTTTATTTCTAACCCATTGCGGATTGGTTCCACAGCAATGTCTGCTCAGGTATTTGTAGGAGAAATCATGGTTGCGAAAAAAACGACGTCTTTAAAGCCTGCCACGGCCGCCAAAGCCGCACCCAAAGCTGGCGCAAGTACCAAGGCTGAGCCCACCGTAACCGCTGCACAGGATACTCCCGCGATGACGGGCAATGACGGTCAGCCTAAAGTCGGTAAGGGTGATTTTCTGGATCGTGTGGTCGAGCGTAGCGGAATGAAAAAATCAGACGTGAAGACAGCGATGGACGCGGTGTTCGAAGAGATGAGCGTGGCCCTTGGCAGCGGCGAGGTTCTGGCGTTGCATCCGCTGGGCAAGATGCGCGTGGCACGCACGGAGAGCAAAGAGGACGGTGAGATGATGGTCATCAAACTTCGCCGTAAAGACAACCTGCCCAAAACGGGTGACGAGAGGGACAAAAACCGCAAAGAGGGCCTTGCACCTACGAACGAGGACCGTTAAACACCGCGCCACGGAGGGCGATTAGCTCAGTGGTAGAGCGCATCGTTCACATCGATGATGTCGGGGGTTCAAATCCCTCATCGCCCACCATTTCACATATAAGCGTTGAAATTAGATATAATCTTTTTTCTAACGCAACTCAGCCAGATGAAATATCGCGGGCTGATCTTCGTGCCGTAGATGTGCGAAGGTTTTCTGTATGGCAGATTTTCTTGTGTAATGTTGAGATTTTCGCCACTGACCAGTCCTGTTCACGCCTAATAAGCCGACGACTGTTCTGGGCGTTACGCTGATGGTCTTTAACAGCATCTGACTGATCCGTGGCATGCGCCGTGACATGGATCAGACCTTCGTTCGAAGCTTCGAGCTATATCTTCGCCACGACACCTTCGTCTTATTAGATACTGCGTATCACGTGGGCCAGCCTACGAAAAACCCGATGGCCATAAGAATAAGCGCTGCCAGAGGGATCGCGAGCATCCAGGCAATGGCCCATTTTTTCAAAGAATCTTTGAACTTGTCTAACGGTTGCACAGCTGTGTGTGGCACGGGGGGGCGTGCTCTAACGCGCGTTTCCGCACCCTTAACGTCACTTAGGTTGCGAAATTGGTCAGGTGCGACTTCATGAATATGCTCGCCACTAAAAATAGGCATATTTTTCTGTGATTTACTGGAAATAGACACAAGATTCACGCCGTTTTCTTCTGCGCGAGCATGCTCGGTGGGCGGGAAGACTGTGCGGGGTTCCGGGGTCATGGGGTAATCGCTTTGTTTTGAAGGTCATTAAAACGTCGAGGTATCAAATACTCGCGAGGCGTTAACGCATCTGCATTTACGGTTCTGGTTCGGAGTTCCGAATAATACGTGTGTAGCCCAATAAAGTTCCTGTTGACGTTCCGTAGCCCTTAGGTGCGTTATCGCGCGTTTGAACGGGCAGGCAAAGAAATTGCTGCTATACCATAGGTCGGTCTTTCCAAAGTTGAGCGGGCTGAACAATTGCCCCAGTATAGTCTGGTTGCCTATGAAAGCTCAATGAACCTGCCTCCGGTTAAGTGGCGAAGGCATGCACAAGCTATCCGGGCCAAATCTGCCCAGCGGCGGTACTCCTTATAACACATTCACTGATGATTGTTTGTTCATTTTTTTACAGTTTATTATCTTCTTCTCCAAGAGAATAAACTGTCTACAAGAAGATAAGAACATTTGTTCTGCTTTGAATGAGAAGATCTTGCGTCCGCTAGTGAGTGTTCGCTGCCCGCTCAGGGGAGGTCCATCCTAATTTTGGAGACGTGGATTTTCTCAGTGCGATCAGGGATCTGCGAACGAACCTGAAGGAAATTGCCACCAGATCAACGGGCTTTGCGGCTTGAGGTTGTTCTCAAATCTGGTCGTTGTTTAGATTATCGATCACCATCTGCCGGATTTTTTTACGTTCTTTTCGACTGGAAATCTGCTTGGTCGCCGGACCGATGGGGATGACTTTCCAAGGGGTTACGCTGGTATCGATACGAAATTCACGGGTTGCCGCGATTTCCAGATCATCTCCACCGAAAGCCGAAATCACCATAATTTCCATTGTGTCGATCTTGCCTGCCAGGTTGTCGATCCCGTCGGGGAATTCTTTAGAACGTTCTGACGTAACAGCTAACATGTTTTTGAACGTGCCCATGCTTACAAACTCCCCCTGATTGAGCGGACCTTGGCTGGTCACGCCGTCAGGGCGTTGATCGCGACCGGATTCCTGCAAGATTTCACGATCCGTTATCGCGGCGGCGCAGGTGCCATTCTGGTGATGGATCGTGCAGTAGATATTCTGGGTGTAGACCGGTTCTTGGCTCATATTGGAGACAATGCAGATCGCGTCCACATCCGAACCATAACTGCGATTGATAATGATCCGCGGTTTGCGGCTGCGCAGATAGGTGATCAGAAAAAGCTGCAGATAAACGATCCAGATGAAGAGCATCCCGAGGTTTGTAATAAAGTTCAATGCGTTGCTGTGATCGGAGATCCAGTTCATTACGGGCCTTTTTGATGGTTTTGGAGTTTGCGTCACTGGCTCAGCTAGCGCGGCTGCACGCCATTGCCAGCCCGTCGCACGGGGCTGCGCCTATGACGGATGAATGATTGCCCGACATGGTGGCGCAACAGTATGCGAGGTGCACCGCACGATACCTTCATCGTCTTTAAGGTTTGCGCCGATATCACCAATAGGCCGAGCAAAAAGCTGCATCGGGCTGCATGCCGACAGCGGTTGTCTGGCGCCCAAGGCGCATGATCGTAGGGGCATCCGAAGGCATAAGAAACGAACAGCATTTGCGGCTGTGGCAAAGCCATACCGGGCGTGGCCAGTCGGGCGTTGAGATATGATGAAGCCGTCCAGTGACGCACTGGGTTCGCGCAGGGCGCTATGTTGATAAAACTGAAAAGGAATAGAGATTATGCAACTGATACTCGCATCCATCGAGCCATATTTTCTCGAGCTTTTGAGTGTTGTGATTACTGCGATGCTGGGCGTTGCTATCGCATTTGCGAAGGATCGGTTTGGACTTGAGATCGAGGCGCGTCATCGAGAGGCCCTGCACAGCGCGTTGATGACAGGGGCGCGTCTTGCATTGTCCCGTATGGGGGCGCACGGGTCCAATAGCGCAATGATCGACGCTGCGCTTTCCTATGCCCATATGTCCGTACCGGATTCAATCAAACGCCTACGTCCGAGCGAAAATCTGCTCGCAGAACTGGCTGAAAGCAAGCTTTCGCTGGCAGAGGCGGAGAAGCACATGAGCCCTCAGGTTGAGGCACGTTAACCAAGACCGCAGCGGAGTTGATCGGGTCTGTAAATACGACCCGTTTATCAGTTCCAAAGCGCTTCGGTTTTTCTAAAATTCTATTTTGGAGTATCCACCATGAATATCTCGATCGGCATGCCTATCTCGATATCGCCGCTTGTCGGGAGATCTGAACATTCAGGGCCACGGATCCGGATTTCGTCTGGGAGTGGCTATGCGGGATCGGTTCTCACCTCAACTCAAGCGGATCAATGGACTGTGGACGGTGTTGCGATTGATGGCGAGACCGGGGCAACGTTTACCATGACAACCGCTTTGGAAGGGCGTTCTATCCGGTGTGGTTCAAGCAACGCGATACGTATGTGGATGCCGACCGATCTGGATGATGCGCTTAAAGCGGTTTGGCTTGACCCTAAGCGCGCACAGTCAGTGCAAGATGGTAAAGTGACGGGCTGGCCTGATCAATTCGGCCACACTGATTTCACACAAGATAGTGTATCGCGACAGCCGGCGGCAGCCGTTCTGGGCGGGTATGCCGCGGCGGTCTGGCCGGAAGAGGGGGCATTTGTATCATTGCAATCGCTTGAGGCGTTGTCGGTCGGCTGGTGGGCGGTTGTCTTGCAATACAAAGACGGGATGGCCGAGACGTTTGACAACTATGATCCAATCATCGGCAATGGATCGGAGACAAGTAATACGCGGATTCTTGGTAATTTGGGCGAATCGGAGCTATTTTTGCCCGCATTCACCGACCAGGTCTCCATCAATGGCGGGGAAACGACAGATATCATTTTGCCACGACCTAAAAGCATGGTGAGTTTCGAGTGGACGACTGCGGCTGATCTATGGGGACTGGGGTTGTCCAATTTTCCCAGATCTAGCGCCGAGCGGAAGTGGCGGGGGCCTATGTTTGAGGCGCTCGCGTTGCGCACCCGTCCAACAGGCGATACGCTGGACCGGATCACGGCCTGCATTATGCACCGAAACGGGCTGTCGGGGCACATCCCCACCGCAAATCCTTACAAGACCACAGGGCCTATGCGCTGAATTTTGCGCGTGGATTACGGGGCGGTCAGCCTGCCACACGCGCACGGCATCCGAAAGAAGCCACGCGAAAAGGCCGGTTTGCGAGGCGTTTGTGGGTGCTCGCGGTGGTATGCAACGATCAGCCATCTAAGATATCGGCCAGTAGGGTGACCTTATACCGCCGTACTCTGATGGTGGGAGGAGTTGGCGAGCACCAGCATGTCATGCGCCCATCCGATTTAGGGACGGGCTTTGAGACATAACCGTTTGTTGTTTCTTTGAGACAATGGCTTAGCGGGTGTTATGGGGCTGCTTGGTGGCAACGCAAAATGCGCGCCTGTGGCATGTCTTCAAGCGATGTCACTCGTTTGCCCCGAACCGACACGAGGCCCGGCTGAACGCGGTGCGTAGAACCGGTCAGATGTCTTTTGTGTGTTGGCCGTCCTGCCTGTGATACGGTGGCAGGGTCGGCAGATCACCGTTCCGATTTTTTCCATTTGACCGGCGTTACATACACGATCTGATCGTCGGCACTGATCATGACCTCACCATCTTGTATATTGACCTGCAACTTCATCGCGCGGCTGGCCAGTTTTTCAAGCGCGTTGGTATCTGCGTCGGTAAGATTGAAAACCTGCAAATTATCAAAACGGTTGGTGCTATTTTGGATCTTGTCCCACCACATCTCTGCGGTGCGACCCCCGTAAGAATAAATGACGACCTTATCGGCTTTGCCACTGGACTGACGCACCAGCTTTTCGCTTGGAAGGCCCAACGTCACCCATAGCTCCAACTCGCCGCTCAGGCTTTTTTGCCAGATGTCCGGTTCGTCATCCGTTGAAAGACCCTTGGTCATTTCCAGATGCTCATGGGCATTCAGCGCGAACGCAAGGATGCGCACCATCAACCTCTCCTCCGTTTCGGAGGGATGTTTGGCAACGGTAAGTTTATGCGTCTCGTAATAATGGCGATCCATATCCGATACGGAAAGTTCAACTTTATAGATGGTGGATTTTTGCGCCATGATGTGCCCCGAACAATCAGTGATTGGGATGCCTACTGTGTCTGGTGACGGTGGGAAAGCAGATAAATAGAGTGCGCTTAGGGATGTTGCCAAGATGCGTGATCAGGTGCTCTTGGTGGCGGCGTCTCTCGCGGTGCAGGCCAAGCAGGTCGTGGCATCAGGCGGTGCGGTGTGGCAAGGCAATTTCAGGGCTTTTCAAAAATCCGCTACGTCCATTTTGAGGCTTGGCGCAGGGCCCATTGGTTTCAGGTCTGCTGCGTGTTTCACGGCTCGCCAAAAAAGGCGCGGTGAACTGTCTGAGCTATTCTGGCAGACCGAAGCGCAGATCGCGCGCTTGCAGTCCTATGACCCGAAGCCTCACCGCACGCCTCGCGTTGATGGCCGATGCGAGCTGGAAAGATAGCCGTCATCAGTCCGGTGCCAAACGCTAGAGCGCCGCTGTATCAGGCGACGAAGAAGGTGGCCTCTATCGTCGAAGAGTTGAGATGGGAGGCGTTTCGCGACAAGCTGAACGAACAGGCCGGACAGGGGGTGGATTGCCTTGCCATCCGCGCGGGGCGGGCGTCTGGTTATTGCGCGTTCTCGCCGCGCTCGCGTTTGCGGTTTCCTATGTAGATCAGTGCCATCGCAACAAACAGCAAGGCGATCGCGCACCAACGTTGCAGATCAAGCGGGATTTCTGCATTGCCGAGCCATGCGAAATTGTCGATCAGAAGGCTCATCGTTAACTGTCCGGTAATCACGGCAGCAGTCGCGGCCGCAATCCCGACTTGTGGAACAGAAAACACCATGGCGATGATGTAGAACACGCCAAAAAACGCGCCGGTCAGTTGCCAGCGTGGCGCATCCAGCAATGTGAGCTCCTGCGGGGGTTGGGCAAACAGCACCAAAAGCACGCTGATCAGCGCGCCCAAAACAAATGTCAGCCACGCGGCGGCCAGCACCCCGACCGCGCCGCCCAGACGACCGTTGACCGAGGATTGCACCGAAAGGGCGATTCCACCCAGAAGTGCCAATAGAATCAAGAGTATAGTTATCATAAGAAACCTTTAGTGAATGAGTGCAAGAGCGCCGGCAATCAGGGCAAGCGCGGCCAGCCTGTATCCGTCGACCCGCTGGCGGGCGGCGCCGAATGCGCCGAAATGGTCCAGCACCAGCCCTGCGCCGATCTGTCCGAACAAGATCGCGACCATGGTTGTGCCGATGCCAAGAAATGGCGTGACGCTTGTGATAATCACGACGTAAACCGGCCCCAGAATGCCACCGCTCAGCATCCAGCGCGGTTGTGAAAACATCTCTCTCAGCGCACGGTCGCGCGCAAATACGAGCGCGAATGACAGCAGCAGACTGCCCACCAGAAAAATGCAAAACGTAGCGGACATATGCCCCACCATTTCGCCGAGCGGTCCGAGCAGACCGGCCTCGACCGACAGCCCCATGCCTGCGGCAAAGACCACGCAAAGGGTCAGAATTTGTTTCATTGTGCCTCCGTTGACTTGCGAAAGCAGGTAATTCAATCGATTATCGACAACAATACACGGTATCTGGAAAGCATTTTTGCAATATGGGCAATGATATCACCCTGACCGCTTTGCGGCTTTTTGCGGAGGTTGCAAAACATGGCAGCTTCAGCGAAGTCGCCAGACGCTCCGGCCTGCCGGTGTCGTCGGTCTCGCGCCATCTCGGCGCACTCGAGGCAGCGCTGGGATTGCGTGTGCTGGTGCGAAATACCAGATCGGTGCGGTTGACCGACGCCGGTGCGCAGTATCTTCGCGCTGTGCGCGAAGGGCTCGATTTGCTGGATATGGCGGCAGAAGAGGCGCGCGCGGGCGCGGGAACACCGGAAGGGATTTTGCGTTTGAACGCGCCGGTGGCCTTTGGACGGCGCCACATCGCCCCGCATCTGGCACGCTTTCAGGCGCTGTATCCCGCGTTGGAGGTGGAACTAATTCTGACAGACGCCTTCATAGACCCGATTTCTGATGGGGCAGATGTCGTCGTGCGCATCGGTGTGCTTGGGGATTCCAATCTGGTTGCCCGCAAGCTGTCGGAGCAGACTTATGTTCTGGCCGCCGCGCCAGAGTACCTTGAACGATGCGGAACGCCCGTGACCCCAGAGGCGCTGGCTGCGCACAATTGCCTGACATACAAGGGCGCGCATGGGGTGCGTCCGTGGCTGTTTCGCCAGTCTACAGGGCGCTACCGGCACCATGTGGTCACCGGTGACATGCGCAGTAACGATGCAGATAGCCTGATTGCCGCAGCATTGGCAGGGCAGGGTATCATTCTGTTTCCAACATGGCTTTTGCATCTGCCTTTGCAAAATGGGGGACTGGTTCCGCTTCTGACAGATTGGACTGTGTTGTCGGATGTCGAGGAAGGCGCGATCCACATGCTGATCCCCGAAAGCCGTATGCGGTCACTGAAAGTGAGCGCGTTTCTGGATTTCATGTCCCAGACGATTGGTCGCCAGCCATATTGGGAGCAGTTGAATTTCTAATCCGTCAGAAAGGGCGAACGGGGGGCAAAGCCGCTGTCGCGCAGCCGGCAGGTCAAGCCGATAGGGCTACGGGGGAAAACTCCAGATCGCACGGTGCCGCAATGCTCAAGCGGGCGGGTGGCACAGGATCGCGATAGGGGTACGGTCCCGCACGCGCGGTCGCTCTGGGCACAAAGCCCGAGGGCAAACCTTGCCCGTTCGGAAAAGCATGGACCGGAGGGGGGGCTAGGCAATAGCGTGACTGCCGGTTCTGGGACGCTCAATTTCAAAATCAGCGGTCCCAAAGGGTATTCACGCATGGGACATTTTTCCCACACGATCGGGCAAGCGTTTGACTATCGTGATTAAATGGTGGGCGGTGAGGGACTCGAACCCCCGACATCTTCGGTGTAAACGAAGCGCTCTACCAACTGAGCTAACCGCCCGCCTTGGTGATGTCTTTAGCTTTGAGATGCAGGGGTGGCAAGAGGGATTGTGTCAAATTCTTGATGAAATTCCGGTTGCCGTTGCGACATGGTTTGTGATGGTAAAGGCAATGATCTTGCAATCGCGGCCTCTGCCGGATCGCATCCCGATGCGCCGGTCAAGGTCTGGGAACGGTTAAAGGGGCAAAGGTCGATAGAAAAGGCGATTGAGTTGGGCGTTTCGAAAGAGTTTCCAGACTATGTTCAGGATCAACTGGCACCCTATGGTGAGGTCTGCGCACGGCGGATGTTCGGCTGCGTCGGGCTGTTTCATGCAGGTTCGATGTTTGGATTGATAGACGGCGATGATCGTTTTTATCTGAAAGCCGATCCGGTGACACGCGCGCAGTTCATTCAGGCCGGATGTCCGCAATTCACCTATACCACCACTCGCAAAGGTCAGGCCGTGAAAGCGGCCCTGTCGTATTTCGAGCTGCCAGACGGGGTTCTGGACGCGTCCGACAGGTTGGAGGTGTGGGTCGGTCTTGCTTTTGGTGCCGCCAGACGCAGCGCATTGTCGAGGCGGGGAGAAGACATGCACCACGTGGCGGCTCGCGAACGGTAAGGGGGCCGCCACGGCGCGCAGATGCGCCCGCCATGGCCGTTTAAATGTAGGAATATTAGATCATCGTCTTGTCGTTCGTCGCGTCCTCTGGCACGGGTTGGGTCACGTCTTGATGCTCAACGATCATCCCCTTATCGACGCAAAACACATCCAATACGGCTGTGCCCTTGTCGTCTTTGCCATTTGTTGAATGGATATGAGGCCAGATCCGATCACCATCTGCCGCGCTACGCATGATTTCGGCCCGCGCATGCGTTTTTTCCGCAAAGAAACCGGTGAAAACGACACGAGCGGCACCTTGCCATCGGGCACACTCGGAGTGTGCTGGATATAGTCCTTGGCACTCCCGCGCGATGCGGCCTTGGTCTCATGGGCATTGAAGAACTGGTCAGAGAAATTCATGACCAATACCCGGCTGGCGTCCTCGGTGCCCAGATCGCGCGTACTGGCCTGGGCGCATGCCACGATTGGCAAGGCAATGACCGTGACGGCCAAGGCCGCAGGTTTCAGCGTATTCAGAAGAACTTCCGGAGTTCGGGCTTAGTAACCAACCGTGAAACGACGGCGGATATGGCGCGGGCTTTCAAGCTCATCCACCATCGCGACCGCGAAATCCTCAAATGAAATGCGCGATCCGTGTTCCGTGACCAATAAATCGTCTTCGCTTAGTCTGAACACGCCGGTGCGGTTGCCGGGCACAAACTCTGCAGATGGTGACAGAAACGTCCACTCCAGCCCTTGGGTGCTTTTCAGCTTGGCAAGAAATGCCACACCCGCGCTGGCTTCGGGACGATAGGCATCAGGAAAATCGGGTTGGTCGATCACACGCTCACCTGAGGGTAATTTCAGGCTGCCAGCCCCGCCCACAACCAGATACCGCGATACGCCGGAGGCCTGCACCGCCGCGATCAGCGTATCGGCATCGGTGGTATGAAACGGCAAGGCGCTGATGACCGCGTCATGGCCTGTGATCGCTGTCACGAAGGCCGGGGTGTCCGCAAGATCGGCAGACATGGCCGTGACGCCGGGCAGATCTGCGATCCGCTCGGGGTTGCGGGCGATCGCCGTGACCGTGTGATTGCGATCCGACAGTTCTTGCAGCAGGCGGGACCCTGCGTTTCCAGAGGCCCCGACGAGAGCGACTTTCATGATAGGTCTCCTTTACCATCCGGCTCGATAGGTGAGTTAGGTGTGTGATTAATACCAGGTCTTGATAACATACCTAGAGTTAGAAATGATGCACGCACACCGCAAGAAGTCATCTTGGGATGACCAGGTCAGCCCAACATGACCAATGGATGAATAAAGGAGAAAGCCCGTGCATGATGACGGATTTGTGTTTCAACAACCGTGCCCCATCCGTGATGTTCTGGACCGGATCGGAGACCAGTGGAGCCTGCTGATTCTGCAGACGCTGTCACACGGGACCTTGCGCTTCAACGAGCTGATGCGGGCCCTGGGGGATGTATCAAAGCAGATGTTGTCCAAAACCCTTAAACGATTGGAGCAGGACGGCTTCGTTCAGCGGACTGTCTATGCACAGGTGCCGCCGCGGGTCGAGTATGCGCTGACCGATTTGGGGCGGTCCTTTCTGGAGCCTTTGGGGATTCTGACCGAGTGGGCCGAGCGCAACCACCGTACAATTGTCGAGGCCCGGAACAGGTGATCCGGTTCTGTGAAGCTCCGTTGCACCATTATCGTGATGGGTGGTGTCGACACAGTGTCGTTCATGGCGACCGTGGTGGGCCACTTGGGGAGATAGCGCAGGAGCTTTAAGAGCCGCGCCTGGAAAAAGACATGGGGGCATCGGTAAGGACAGTAGCTGTGTTTGGTATTCAAAACAGTACTGAAAATAAATGGCGGAGAGACAGGGATTCGAACCCTGGGAACCCTTTCGGGCTCAACGGTTTTCGAGACCGCCCCGTTCGACCACTCCGGCACCTCTCCGCGCTGGTTGATCTGTCGATCAGGTAGCGGCGATGTAACTTCTTGGCGCGGCGGGTGCAACCTGAATTTTAGAATTTACCAGCATTTTTTATAGATATTTTGCTGCCCTAACGTTAATCACCGGTCGTCATGACCTGCATCATTTACAGGCATCGCGGTTAGCGCTGAGTTCCAATCGGCAACAATCAGCCCATCTTATCGCTGATCACATGGTGCTCTTTTTCTTGTGATCGATATGCCACTCCCCTTCGATGAAAATATCACTATGTGGGGTGATATGGACTTGAGAGGGACAGCCCTCAAGAAGAATAATGAGGAGAGTAAAATGAAAACTCTGATCTTGGCATCCACTGCCGTACTCGCAACCGCCGGTTTCGCAATGGCCGGTGGGTACACCCAACCCGTTGTTGAAGCGCCTGTTGTTGAGCCGGTTGCTGCCGTTGTTGCAGCACCCAGCGTAAACTGGACCGGCTTCTACGCTGGTGCACAATTGGGCTATAACAACACCGAAGGCGACTTCTCCGACGACCGTGGCGGTTCGGCCGGTCTGCAAGCGGGTTACCTGTACGACATGGGTCAATACGTTGTGGGTGCAGAAGCAGATTATGCTGCTGTAGATTCCGACCAGATCAAAGGCATGGGTCACCTTAAAGGCCTCGCCGGTGTGAAAAGCGGCCAATGGCTGTATTACGGTACCTTGGGTGCGGGCTACATCGATTCTGACATCGATGGTCGTGACGATACCGTCCTTACCGCAGGTGCTGGTGTGAACTACATGTATAACGAAAACTGGATCCTTGGCGGCGAAGTTCTGTACCACGACACCAATGATTTCGACAACACCGATCAGGACTTCAACCAAACCACCGTTTCGTTGAAAGCATCCTACAAATTCTGATTTGAGGGGCATTGCCCTGATGTCAGGATATGTTGAGATCCTTGATCTAGTATTGAAATACGCCGCTCGTTTGAGTGGCGTATTTTTTTGCTGACGCTGGGGCAAAACGGTGATTTCAGCTGAGCCGATCAGGCGGCAGGACGCCAAGACCGCGCAGATAGATGCCTATGCCGCTTTCCAGAAGGTCTTCGGGGTCATAGGGGGCATGGGCACCGGGGCGGGCGCGGCTGTGCAACTCGACCACACCATGTGCCATTGCAGCAACATGTGCTGACACCATGGCGGAAGGTGGGCGGGCATGTGCTGGCAGATGGGCCAGCATCGCATCTGTCGCACGTAAAATCACCCCTTGCGCCCGTTCCGAGGCAAGCGCCAGATCCGGGGAGCGATTTGGAGAAAGGCCGCTTTCAAACATTGCCATATAATGACCGGGATGGTTTTGCGCGAAGGTCAGATACGCCCGACTGACCGCACCAAAGGCCGCCAGAGACGAAGGGCTGCCCGCATTCCAGGCGCGTTCCATCGTGTCACCAAACATCACATAGCCCATCCGCGCGCATTCTGCGATCAGGTCTTCCCGGCCTGCAAAATGGCGGTAGACGGCGGCGGGTGTAACACCTGCGGATTTTGCAGCCTCCGACAACGTAAACCCGGTCGGGCCCTTTGTTTTGATCAGCTGCAAGGCAGCCTCCATCAGCGCCATGCGAAGATTGCCGTGATGATAGCCTTGCTTAGACATTCAAGATATCAATTCCGCCACAGATTCCGGTATCGATTTCGCCAATCGCTTTCTGATCTTTGCCCGGGTAATCAACCGCTTGCAAGACTGTTTGGATCGCGGCGATGCGCGCGCGTTTTTTGTCATCGGCGCGGATCACGGTCCAGGGGGCCGCCGGGTGGTTGCTACGGCTAAGTGTCTCTTCGATTGCAACGGAGTAGGCGTCCCATTTCTTCAGACCCTCGACATCGACCCAGCTCAGCTTCCACTGTTTGCGCGGATCGCTTTCGCGGCTCAAAAACCGGCGCAGCTGTTCGGCACGATCAACATTCAGCCACAATTTTACCAACACAAGGTCATCGTTCACCAGCATTTTTTCGAAATCGGGCAATTGATAGAAAAAATGCTCGCGCTGGGATTGAGTGCAGAATTCGAAGACTTTCTCTACCACGCCGCGATTATACCACGACCGGTCAAACAACGCGATTTCGCCTACCGCTGGCAATCTGGCTACATATCGCTGGAAATACCATTGCGAGGCTTCGCGATCAGACGGCGTGGGCAGGGCCACAACATAGGCAGAGCGGGGGTTGAGGTTTTCACGTATACGCTTGATCGTTCCGCCTTTTCCGGCCGCATCACGGCCCTCGAACAACACCGCCAGCCGCTTGCCGGTTTTGCGCAAACCATAAAGCATTTTCACAAGCTCTACCTGCAACAGCTCCATGTGCGCATCATAGTCCTTGCCCGACATTTCCGTGCGATAGGGATAGCTTGGCGCGATGATATCCTTGCCTTTGGCCTCTTCGATCGCTTTGCGAATGTCTTTGGGCGCGTCGTTTTCAAGATATTGTGTGATCTGGCCTACGAAGGGAACTTCGACGCCGATGGTTTCGATAGTCTTGGCCATGATGCCCTCCGGATTATGGTCTATCTTAGGCCCGATGGCCGTGCCGGTGCAAGCCACGCCCTTGAGATACGCGCTCCACACGCCTGCGGGCGGCGCTTGACGATGGCGTCCATCCGCTTAGCGCAGACCAGCGCGCAGCGCCGCGCGGTCGACCGCCTGCCGGTCCGCGGTGACTCTGGTTTGCTGGATCATATGACCGGCGCCGGGCAAAACCGTCAGCGTCGCGCCGGGTATCTGGGCGGCAGTTTTGCGCGAGTGGATATCCAGTCCGACCGTGGTATCCTGATCGCCATGAAGCAGCTCCACCGGCAGATCCAGCCGTGGATAGTTGGGTACCATCATCGCGATTTCTTGCTTTAGCCCCGCGCGCTGTCGCGCATTGGCGCGCATGGTGACCCGTCTAAGCGTCATCTCGGGCCCGAAATGATCGCTGTAGCCTCGCGGAACAGCCTCGGGGGAAAATACATCTGCAACAGCATTTTCAACCGTGCTTTCAGGTGCCCATGCACTGATCAACGGAACCGCTACAGCCTGCCCCAAGGGGGGAGCGGTGATCTGGTAGAGAAAAGGCAGGCCGCCATCCCAGGTTTGCGATGCGGCTGCCAGCAAAACCAGTGCGGATGGTTTGTCCTTTGCCTCGAACGCCCATGCAAGTGCCACCGCACCGCCATAGGAATGGCCCAGCACAATCGGGTGACGCGCGCCGGCGCGCGTGGCCGCCTGCGACAGCAATCGGGATTGGGCGAAAATCGTATCGTTCTGCAGCGGCGTCGAATACCCGAACCCCGGCCGGTCGAACGCGTAGATATGATAGGTATCTGCAAGGGCAGGTGCCAGCCGGAAGGTCATGTCGCGCAACGAGCCAGACGCGCCGTGGATCAGCACCAGATCGGGGCCGTCTGGGTTGCCCATTTCTTTCAGATGCACGCTCTGGCCTGCAAATTCCCCATCATCGAAACGGATCATCTGGCCGCCCGGCGGATACTCCGCCTCGGCTGCCGCCTCGCGACGATCCGCCTGCCAAGAGGTGCAGCCCGTGCTCAGGCCGGCCACAAGCAGAAGGTTAAAGACCGATGTCCATAATCTCATAGGGCGTTCCCTGATAGATTTCATTGATCCAGTTGCCGTATAGCAAGTGTGAATGGCTGCGCCACCGATTGCGCGGCGCTTGGGCCGGATCGTCATCGGGATAATAGTTGAGCGGCAGCTGCGCAGTTTTCCCCGCGGCCGCATCACGATCATATTCTTCCTTCAAGGTGGTGCTGTCGTATTCGAAGTGGTTGAACACATACAGCGCCCGCGTCGACCGGTCCTGAACCAGACCCGGCCCTGTTTGCGTGGAATCCAGAAGCATTTTCAGACCGGCGGCGGTGATGTCGTCGCGGCGCATTTCCGTCCAGCGGCTGACCGGCACCAAAAAATCATCCGAAAACCCGCGTAAAAACGGCGATGTCGGGTCGCAGTTTTCATGCATGAAACAGCCGAAGGCCTTGTTTTGCAGATCGTATTTCGGGATGCCGTGGAAATGGTAGGCCATCGCCATGCCGCCCCAGCACACCCCGAAGGTGGAGTGCACATGGGTTTGTGTCCAATCCATGACACGGCGCAGTTCGTCCCAATAGGTGACTTCGGTAAATGGCAAATGCTCTATCGGGGCGCCTGTGATGATCAGCCCGTCAAACTTCTCGCCAGTGGCCTCAACCTCTGCAAAGGGGCGGTAGAACTGCTCCATATGCTCAGCTGCGGTGTTTTTGGTCTGGTGTTCCGTCATCCGGATCAGGTGGAATTCGATCTGCAACGGGGTGGCGCCGATCACCCTTGCAAACTGGTTTTCCGTCTGGATTTTCTTGGGCATCAGATTCAGAAGACCGATCCGCAGGGGCCGGATGTCCTGGGTGGCCGCACGCCCCGGGTTCATCACCATAACGCCTTCCTTGGACAAGATGTCAAAGGCGGGAAGTGCGTCGGGCAGGGTGATGGGCATTATCGTATCCTCAAGGTGTCTTCCGGGGCCACAAGTATCGGCCTGTATTCGTGCAGATAGTGTTTACAAGATCATTGTGGAAGGGCTGCGGCGATCAGGGCTGTGAAATCGGCCTCGTCGCGCACGGTGGCCACGTCCTCTGCGGTGACCGTGACACCCCAGTTATCGGCCATGGCCTGATAGCGCGGCTGGCGGTGTTCCAGCGCCTGGCGATAGGTCCAGCGCACGAAATCATCCGGGTCCACCTGCGTTTCGGTCAGCCCGCGCTCCACCCGATAATCGATCCACTTCCGCTCCAGAAACTGCGGCTGGTAATACATCGGCTTGGGCGCACGATCAAAGCGTTTGACCAGCTCGTCGGTATGCGCCTCCGATCCCTTGATCCAGACCATCAGCGTCTGGCCGGACAGCTCGTTGAGAATGGGATCTTGCGGGTCTTCGGGGTTCACGACTTCGCAGATCGAGCCGCCGGAATCGCATACGAAATGCGGAATGTCATAAATCAGACGCGCGCGTTTGATGAAATGCGTCGTGTCGAGCAGTGCCGAGGTTTCTGCGCGCTGATGCTGGCGCTGGCGCTCCATGTATTCATCAAAAGCCAGCCCGTTTTTCATCGCCATACCCGGCTTGCCCAGATAGGTCGAGAGCGGGGCAAGGTTATCAAACGTGATATTGGAGGCGATATAGACGCTGTCTTGCATCAGCAATTCGCGCAAAAGCGGAACTTTCATTGCCTCGCGCTTGAAATTGTCGGCAATATATTCGCCCATATACCGCGTGCCGATACGGTAATCGATCGAGTAATGGAACCACGCGCCGTGATCGCGCAACATACTTGAAAGATAGGTCTTTCCCAGCCCCGACATCGCAAACAGCAACACTCGTTTGTGCTTGGCCTGCAGCCAGCTTGCGCGCGTCTTGTAAAGCATCAGATATTACCTTCGTGGATCGAAAATGGGCAAGGCGATATCTAAGGGTCTATCGTGCACGCGCCGGAAGGTCACGAGGGGTTTTTACCTGTTAGGGCCTGCAAGTGCAAAAACAAGCCAGCCAAGCCCCCACAGGCCGCACAGCCCGAGCGCAAGAAGAAGCGCGGCCCATACGGTCATCCGGGGATGGGGCAGGCGGATCTGTGAAATGGGTGTTTTCCTGCTCATGTGTGCGCAGCGGACCTTTCGAATGAAACCTGGGCAGGGCCATGCGTTACCAGTGGCCCTTGCCAGTATCGTCGGTCGGTATTCATTAAGAATGCGTTAAGCAAACCTGTGCTTAAAGCTTGTATGGATGCGATGACGATCACACAATCGGACTGGACCGCCGCTGGTTGGGATGCGCATCTCGGCCGGAGTATCGGGGGCTCTGTCGCCTTGCAGCAATCGGGATGCTATGGCGCGATTGCTGCTGCCGGCGGTTGTCGGGTTGTGCGCTATTCGATCTGGCGCAACGGCCGGCTGATCGGGGCGGCGCAGGTGTTGCAGCGGCGTGGTCTGGCATGGCTGGGGCGAGGACCCGTTTGGCAGGCAGGTCTTTCGCCTGCCGTCAAGCGCACAGGCCTGCGCAGCCTTGCACGCGCGCTTTTCCCCCTGCCACTCATCGCAACCGCTGCGCATTGTGATGATCCACCCTCTGGCGTGCCGCTTGTCACACAGCGCGCACATGCGATGTGGGATCTCGGGCCGTGTACGGCCGATTTGCAGGCGAGGCTTTATCCTAAGTGGCGCAATGCCATGCTGCGTGCCCTGCGGTCTGATCTGGTATTGACCCAAGAAGACGATCCGGCATGGCTTGTAGGCGCCGAGGCGGCACAGCGAAAGGCGCGGGGTTACAGTGGTTTGCCGTCGGCATTTGTCGAGGCGTGGGCGTCTGAGGGCGGGGGGCGTCTGGCCCTTGCGTTACGCGATGCGCAAGGCCAGCCCCACGCTGGAATGGTTTTCTTGTGCCACGGCGATACGGCCAGCTATCATCTGGGCTGGCGTGATCCTCGTCGCCCCACAAGCGGCGTGCATGCGGCGCTTTTGTGGCAATCGGCGTTGTGGTTGCGGGCAGGGGGGATGGCATGGCTGGATCTTGGCGGGGTCGACAGCACACAAACCCCCGGTCTGATGCGGTTCAAGCTGGGCACAGGGGCGGGTGTCCATACGCTGGGGGCGACCACATGGGTTTTTCCCGCATTCTCGCGCTTGCGTCCTGATAAAGCGACCCGCATGTGCGATAGTGCGCAATGAAACCCCGCTTTGGGGTTGTGTTTGGTCTGGTTAGGTGAAATGGAGAGGCGTCAAACGAACCCTGCCACGGAGACCCGGTCATGCAGATTCGCGAGGCGCTTACCTTCGACGATGTCCTATTAGTTCCAGCCGCATCAAGCGTGCTTCCCTCGACGGCCGATGTGTCGACGTGGGTCACGAAAAAGATCCGCTTGAACATCCCGTTGCTGTCGTCTGCTATGGACACGGTAACCGAAAGCCGTATGGCCATTGCCATGGCGCAATCGGGGGGGATGGGTGTGATCCACCGCAACCTGACGATTGAGCAACAGGCCACCGAGGTCAGCCGTGTAAAGCGGTTTGAATCCGGTATCGTCTATAGTCCGATCACCCTGACCGCAGATCAGACACTGGCCGATGCGCAGGAGCTGGTGGCGCGCTATAACGTATCCGGTTTTCCTGTGGTCGATGGGGCGGGCCATGTCGTTGGCATCGTGACCAACCGTGATATGCGATTTGCCTCTGATGCGAAAACGCCGGTATCGGCGATGATGACCAAAGACAATCTGGCCATCTTGCAAGAGCCCGCAGACCGCGACGAGGCCCGCAAGCTGATGCAGGAACGCCGGATCGAAAAACTGCTTGTCACAGATGGCAAAGGTCGCCTGACAGGCCTCCTGACGCTGAAAGACAGCGAGAAAGCTGTGCTCAACCCCTTGGCGTGCAAAGATGACAAGGGTCGCTTACGGGTGGCTGCGGCCTCGACCGTGGGCGATGCAGGTTTCGAACGTTCTGTCGCACTGATCGAGGCGGGTTGCGATCTGATCGTGATCGACACGGCTCACGGCCACAGCGAAGGTGTCGCAAAATCGGTGGCGGCTGTGAAAGCCTATCGTAGTGATGTGCAGGTTGTGGCAGGCAATGTCGCGACCGCCTCGGCCACAAAGGCATTGATTGATGCTGGCGCGGATGGCGTCAAGGTCGGGATCGGGCCGGGATCGATCTGCACCACGCGGGTGGTGGCAGGTGTGGGTGTGCCGCAGTTGACCGCGATCATGGATGCGTGCTCGGGCGCTGGCGATACGCCGATTATCGCAGACGGCGGGATCAAGATGTCGGGTGATTTTGCCAAAGCCATCGCGGCGGGTGCAAGCTGCGCGATGGTAGGCTCTGCGATTGCAGGCACCGACGAATCTCCGGGCGAGGTGATCTTGTATCAGGGGCGTTCTTATAAATCCTATCGTGGGATGGGCAGCCTTGGCGCGATGGCGCGCGGATCGGCGGATCGCTACTTCCAGAAGGATGCAGCCTCCGACAAACTGGTGCCCGAGGGGATCGAGGGGCAAGTACCCTACAAAGGTCCGGCAGGTGCAGTAATCCACCAGCTGGTGGGCGGTTTGCGTGCGTCGATGGGCTACACCGGTTCGGCCACGGTGGCCGAAATGCGAAGTGGGTGCGAGTTTGTGCGCATCACCGGTGCGGGGCTGAAGGAAAGCCACGTGCATGATGTGCAGATTACGCGCGAAAGTCCGAACTATCGTATCGGCTGATCTGCCGTATGATTTGAAAGAAAAGGGCGGACCGCTTGGTGCGCCCTTTTTTCCGTGAAAACTGCCCGTTGAATCATTCAAAGCGCTTTGAAATATGCAATATGCGCATTTTCTTTCCGAAGTCCTGCACCGACCCCTCCAGAGGATAACATGACCCCAGCAGCCCGAATTGCCGCCGCTATAGAGATTTTGGACCAGATTGCGCAGGGTGAACTGGCAGAACGGTGCTTGACCGCCTGGGCACGCGGGCATCGTTTCGCGGGCTCCAAGGATCGGGCCGCCATCCGTGACCATGTGTATGATGCATTGCGCTGTCGCGGCAGCTTTGGTCGCTTGGGCGGCGGCACGGATGGGCGGGCGCTGATGATCGGGGCGCTACGGGCAACTGAACAGGATGTAGACGCGATTTTCTCTGGTCTGGGTCATGCGCCGGCACCACTGACACCAAAAGAACGTCAGGTTTGCGAGCCGCTTGCCGCCGGAGATCTGGCCGATCTGGACTGGCCCGACTGGCTGCGCCCGCAGATGCAGGCCGATCTGGGATTAGCATATGATACCGTAAGCCAAACGGCGCGCCAGCGGGCACCGGTGTTTTTGCGTGTCAACCGTGCCAGAACGGATGTGGCGCAGGCACAGGCGCGTTTGAAAGACGACGGCATCGAGACGGTGGCTGTTCCTTTGGCGCAGTCTGCGTTGCAAGTGATCGCGGGCGCGCGACGCCTCAGGCAGACCGAAGCTTATCTGCAGGGAGTAGTGGAACTGCAGGATGCGGCCTCCCAAGCGGCGGTCGAGGCGCTGCCGCTCGACGCCTGTCAAACCGCTTTGGATTTTTGTGCGGGTGGGGGCGGCAAAGCATTGGCTATGGCCGCCCGAGCCCCTGATCTGAACGTAACGGCACATGACGCCAATCCGGCGCGAATGAAGGATTTGGCGGTGCGTGCAGATCGCGCAGGCACACCAATCAACCAAGTGAAAACCCAAGACCTGAGAGGGGTGTGGGATCTTGTTTTGGTGGACGCACCCTGTTCCGGCTCTGGCACGTGGCGGCGCACACCCGATGCGAAATGGCGTCTTACCCAAAGCGGTTTGGACGATCTGGTCGCGCTGCAAGCCGGGATTTTGAAGGATGCCTCGTCCTACGTCGCCCCAAATGGCATGCTGGTTTATATGACGTGTTCGATGCTTCGCGCTGAAAATCACGATCAGGTTTCAGCATTCACAGCCTCCGGCAAATGGGACCTGTTCGAAGACCGTGCGATGACGCCCGTGGATGGCGGGGACGGGTTTTATTATGCGATTTTGAAGCGCTGTGTTTGAGGATCGCGAGAATTCGCGAAAGCGTCGGGGTTTTCAGAGTATTTTTCGCGTGTAGGTGGCTCTGTTAACCGTCTGTTAACCGCTCTGCCGCCTGATGCAGAGGATGGAACACAAACGCTCCACCCCTGTTATGATTGGCAATCCCGCGTGGCTCAGAATGCGGCGGACGCTTGGCGATCTGTCTCCTGCTGCCAGTTATCTGGCGATGTCTGGCGGTGGGGCGGTGTGCCTTGCGGTTCTGGTGAACGACCGCGCCGCGGTTTTGTTGCTGTGCTCGGTTGCGCTGGCCTTTGGCATTCTGGCCGCAGCGATGCATGTTTACCAGATTTATCACGAAAAGCGTCGCATTGCCTTGCACGAATTGATCGCAGCCGTCGTAGACAGCGACGCGATGCCCGCATTCTTGACCGATGTGCACACGAAGGTTGCCTATCAGAACACAGCTGCGCTGACGGTGTTTGGTGGGCAAGGGGCCAACAGCCTGACTTATGCGCTTAGGGAACATCTGGCAGAGCCGAAAACCCTCCTGCGCAGGCTGCAGAAATCGGCGCAAAAACACGGGTCGGCTTGCGAGGATGTGCTCACACGGCGCGGACATGTTAGGGTGGGTGTACATTGTGTGGGAGAAGAGGATTTTCTGTGGCGGTTGGAAGATTTAACGGGGCAGCCATCAATGAGCCATATGAACGATAGCATCAGCATGCCGATGCTGGTGGCTGCAAGCAACGGCGATGTCTTGTCGATGAATGCGGCCATGAAGCGATTGATCGGTAAAGATGTTCAAACGTTGGATCACCTGTTCACGGATTTGCCACTGAAAGCGGGCACGGTGCACGAGGTTTCTACCCGACATGGTCCGCTGGATCGGATGGTCGCGGAGATTGATCAGGGCGCAGGACACCGCGAGATCTATCTTGTGCCGGTGGCCGGAGGCCAGTCCTTGCGCGATGATTCAAATTGTTTCGATGTGTTGCCAGTCGCGCTTTTGCGTCTTGACGGCGATGGTAAGATTATCACCAGCAATTTAGCGGGCCGCACCTTGTTAGGCGATCTTTCGGACCAGCCGAATATGGCTGATGTGTTCGAGGGGCCTGGTCGTCCGGTGCGTGACTGGGTGCACGAGGCGTTCACCGGACGTATGGAGAACCGGCCGGAAGTTTTGCGCGCGGTGCGTGGCGAGCAAGAGCTTTATCTGCAGATCTCGCTTAGCCGGGTGGTCGATGCCAAGGGCGCGGGGCTGGTGGCTATCTTGTCTGATGCGACAAAGCTGAAGACACTGGAGGCGCAGTTCGTGCAAAGCCAGAAGATGCAGGCGATCGGGCAGCTTGCTGGCGGTGTGGCGCATGATTTCAACAATCTTCTTACGGCGATTTCCGGTCACTGTGACCTGTTGATGTTACGCCATGCCAAAGGTGATCCTGATTTCGCCGATCTCGATCAAATCAGCCAGAATGCCAACCGGGCCGCCGCGCTGGTCGGACAGTTGTTAGCCTTTTCACGCAAGCAAACCCTGAAGCCGCAAATTGTGGATTTACGCGATTCCCTCGCTGATCTGACCCATCTGCTCAATCGTCTTGTGGGCGAAAAAATCCAGCTGGGTCTGACCCATGCCCCGGATCTGCGCCGGATCAAGGTGGACAAGCGCCAGTTGGAGCAGGTGGTTATGAATTTGGTCGTCAACGCGCGTGATGCGATGGTCAATGGCGGCGCGATCCAGATTGAAACTGAGAATGTGGAGTTTTCGCAGGACTTTAAGCGCGAGCGCGTGTCTGTCCCAAAAGGAACATATGTGAGTGTTAAGGTGATTGACGAGGGCACCGGGATCGCCGCTGACAAACTCGACAAGATATTCGAGCCTTTCTTCACCACCAAACGCACGGGCGAGGGCACCGGGCTGGGCTTGTCCACCGCCTATGGTATCATCAAGCAAACCGGCGGTTATATCTTTTGCGATACGGTCATCGGCGTGGGGACCAGCTTTACATTGCTGCTGCCCGCCTATGACGATCCGGTGCCGGAGCCTGTGATACCCGCACACCATAGTGCCGCGCCTGCTGGTGGATCACAGCGCCTGGCCACTGTCCTTCTGGTGGAAGACGAGGCCCCTGTCAGGGCGTTTGCCGCGCGTGCGCTGACGCTGCGCGGCTATGAGGTCTTGGAGGCGGAAAATGCCGAGGCTGCGCTGGACACCCTGCAAGACCCCGACCTTGGGATCGATGTTTTTGTCACCGATGTGATCATGCCCGGAATGGATGGTCCGACATGGGTAATGGAGGCGCTAAAGACACGGCCCGATACAGCTGTGGTCTTCATGTCGGGCTACGCCGAGGAGGTGTTTCACGACGGCGCACCACCGATTAAAGGATCGATCTTCTTGCCCAAACCGTTTTCTTTAAGCGAGCTGACGGCCGCGGTTGAAAAACAGCTAAACTAAACATTTGCAACGTGCTCATAAAGCGCGAAATCCTGCGCCATGAAGCTGCGAAGCCTATCTTGCGTGCTCGCGCTTAGATGGGTTTCAACAGCAGGGGGCACGTTAATGCGCGGCAGGGTAATTTCGAACAAAAGGCGGTCTTCCAGAAACCGCACGAACTGACCGATTTCCTCATAGCGGTAAAGCTGGTCCACAAGCAGTGTGCCGGCTGCATCTGTCAGGTAATCCGATTGTGATGAAAGGCGGGCATGTTGGGGGCAGTCCTGCGCCATGTAGTCGTTTGCGAAATCTTCAAAGCTACGCCCGCGCATCGGATGGGTGGGATCATCGAAATTGTCACGCTGCAAGAAACGGTACCATGAGCGCAACCATTCAATTGGATGGCGGATCAGGGCGACCGTGGTGAAGTGATCGTTGGTGCATGCTTCAAGATAGGGGGCAAGCGAGCGATAAAAATCTTGCGCAGACATGTGTTTGAGCGGATCTGGCCGCTGCATGGCGACACTTGCCAGCGGCTCCAGCGCGGCCTGCACGGCGGTCGAGGCGGTTTTGGGTGTGGCTAGAAATACGAGCCGTTGCTCCCAGAAAATAAGCATAGGCGAGAGTGTCCCTGTTTTTCTCCAGAAATACTGATCTGGTGTTCAATCGTAAACCTTAGATTAACTACAGTTATCCACTGTGACTTTGATGTGGACCAAATAGGGCCATAAAAAATGTTCTTGTTTTGATCTGAAAGTCGGGGTAGGGAACATTAATCGAACATTCACCATGCCGGGACGATTGTGATCCCGCGTGCTCTGTGAAATAAGGAGATGATCCTGATGGCAATGGCGGGCCTTTTCGATATGGCGGACAAGATGAAAGCAGATAAGCAAAAGGCGTTGGATTCGGCGCTTTCCCAAATCGAACGTCAGTTCGGTAAGGGATCTATCATGAAACTTGGGGCCGACGGCGCCAAGATGGAAATTGAATCAACATCGACCGGATCGCTGGGGCTGGATATCGCCCTTGGAATTGGTGGTCTGCCCAAGGGGCGGATTGTCGAAATCTACGGACCGGAAAGCTCGGGTAAAACAACCCTGACGCTGCATACGATTGCCGAAGAGCAGAAAAAGGGCGGGATTTGCGCGTTTGTGGATGCAGAGCATGCGCTTGATCCCTCTTATGCGCGCAAACTTGGCGTAAACCTTGATGATCTGCTTATTTCGCAGCCCGATACGGGCGAGCAGGCGCTTGAGATCGTTGAAACGCTGGTGCGCTCGGGTGCGGTCAGCATGGTTGTGATCGATTCGGTTGCGGCATTGACGCCGAAAGCCGAAATCGAAGGCGACATGGGCGATGCGACCGTGGGCGCACAAGCTAGGCTGATGAGCCAGGCCATGCGCAAACTGACCGCATCGATCGGCCGGTCAAACTGTATGGTTGTGTTCATCAACCAGATCCGGATGAAAATCGGCGTGATGTTCGGCAGCCCGGAGACCACATCCGGCGGCAACGCATTGAAATTCTATGCGTCGGTCCGGCTGGATATCCGCCGTATCGGATCGGTCAAGGACCGTGACGAGGTGGTTGGCAACTCTACACGCGTCAAGGTGGTTAAAAACAAGGTGGCCCCGCCCTTCAAGCAGGTCGAGTTCGATATCATGTATGGCGAAGGTATTTCCAAGGTTGGTGAGTTGATCGATCTTGGCGTGAAAGCCGGCGTGGTCGAGAAATCTGGTGCATGGTATTCCTACGGCGACGAACGGGTGGGCCAAGGGCGCGAAAACGCCAAGCAGTTCATGCGCGACCACCCCGATATGGCGGCCGAAATCGAAAGCAAGATCCGGGCAAGTCACGGGTTGGTTCTGGATGCGGATCACGAAGACAGCGCGCTGACAGAAGACGAGTGATGATCGCCACGCGGCGTTCTTGAATGGGTCATAAAACGACATGAGTCATAAAGCCGGGCCTGTGCACAGGTCCGGTTTTTACTTGCACAGCAAAATTAACTGACTAGTGTCGCGTAAAGTAAAAGACACAGGTCAGGTATATGAGCGGCTCGGATATTCAACGGCTTCGTCGGTTCAATCGCATTATCACATCAGCGCTTGGTGTGCTGGATGATCACTATCTGGGCCGCGGACGGTCGCTTGGTGCGGCCCGCGTTTTGCAAGCCATCGGCTGGGGGGTGCATGATCTGGCGATGCTTCGCAAGCGGCTTGATCTTGATTCAGGGTTGATGAGTCGGTTGCTGCGCGGGCTCGAGGCCGAGGATCTTGTGGCTTTGCACGCAGATCCGAATGATGCACGCAAAAGGCTTGTGTCGCTGACACCGCGCGGGCAGGCGGAACATTCGGCCTATGAAGAGCTGTCTGATGATTTCGCCCGAACGATCTTGCATCATACCCGTGACCGCGATGCGTTTTTGCAATCGGTTGATCAGGTGGCAGCCACAATGGGGCGCGCAAATGTTGTGATTTCCCCCTGCGATCCCGAAACACCTGACGCCCAATCCGCGCTTGAAGCCTATTGCGCGGAAATCGCGGCGCGATTGTCCCATGGGTTTGATCCCTCGGCCTCGGGGGGGGCGTGTTCCGACATGATGCGTGCGCCTAGGGGATGCTTTTTGCTTGCGATGTCTGATGATCTGGCCGTGGGATGTGTGGGGTTGCAGCCATTGGGCCCCGCCTTGGGGGAGGTCAAGCGTTTGTGGGTTGCGCCGAGCTATCGCGGCACGGGGATTTCGCGGCGTTTGATGGGCGATATCGAGATGCAGGCCCGTGATATGGGAATGGACCGTCTGCGCCTTGATACAGCAGAAGAATTGCCAGAGGCCCGCGCGCTGTACTTGCGAAGCGGCTGGCGCGAGATCGACCGCTACAACCGCAACCCCTATGCGGCCTATTTCTTCGAAAAAATCCTCTAGGCGGCCGCATTGATTTCAGATCGCGGGGCGGGCTTGCTGGACAGGCGCGCCCGTGGACGCTAAACGAGAGAAAATCCCTCAAAAGGGCGAGAGAAATGGCCAGTCTGAACGAGATCCGTTCCACCTTCCTGAACTACTTCGAGCGTAACGGCCACAAGGTCGTGCCCAGCTCACCGCTGGTTCCGCGCAACGATCCGACTTTAATGTTTGTAAACTCCGGTATGGTGCAATTCAAAAATTGCTTCACCGGTGTTGAAAAGCGCGATTACAATCGTGCGACCACGGCGCAGAAATGCGTGCGCGCCGGTGGCAAACACAACGATCTCGACAATGTCGGATACACGGCCCGTCACCACACATTTTTCGAAATGATGGGGAATTTCTCTTTCGGGGATTACTTCAAAGAGCAGGCAATCACACATGCCTGGACCCTGCTGACCAAAGATTTCGGCATCCCGCAGGAAAAGCTTCTGGTGACCGTCTATCACACCGATGACGAGGCCGCCAATCTTTGGAAAAAGATCGCCGGCCTGACCGACGACCGGATCATCCGTATTCCGACGTCCGACAACTTCTGGCAGATGGGGCCGACCGGCCCCTGTGGGCCATGTTCGGAGATTTTCTACGATCACGGCCCCGATATCTGGGGCGGTCCGCCCGGCAGCCCCGAGGAAGACGGCGACCGGTTCATCGAAATCTGGAACATCGTTTTCATGCAAAACGAACAGTTCGAAGATGGCTCGATGCGCGCGCTTGATATGCAGTCGATCGATACCGGCATGGGGCTGGAACGGATCGGGGCCTTGTTGCAAGGCAAGCATGATAACTACGACACCGACCTGATGCGTCATCTGATCGAGGCGTCCGCCAATGTCACTTCGGTCGATCCCGATGGACCGGGCAAAGTGCATCATCGTGTGATCGCCGATCACTTGCGCTCGACGGCGTTTTTGATTGCCGATGGCGTGATGCCGTCCAATGACGGGCGTGGCTATGTTTTGCGCCGGATCATGCGCCGTGCGATGCGTCATGCGCATATGCTGGGCACGAAAGATCCGGTGATGTTCAAGCTGGTGCCTGCACTGGTGCGCGAAATGGGGGCGGCCTATGGCGAGCTGGGGCGCGCGCAATCGCTGATCGAAGAAACCTTGAAGCTGGAAGAAACCCGGTTCCGCCAAACGCTGGACCGTGGGTTGAAGCTGCTTGACGAGGAACTTTCGGGCCTGCCGGATGGGGCGGAACTGCCCGGCCGTGCGGCATTCAAGCTGTATGACACTTATGGCTTTCCGCTGGACCTGACGCAGGATGCCTTGCGCGAAAAGGGCCGCAGCGTTGAAACCGATGGCTTTGACGCCGCCATGGCGGAACAGAAGGCCTTGGCGCGCGCGTCGTGGTCCGGCTCTGGCGAGAGTGCCGATAGCACGCTTTGGTTCGATCTTGCCCAGAAACATGGCGTGACAGAGTTTCTGGGCTATGACACCGAAACTGTTGAAGGGCAGATTACGGCCGTGATCACCGATGGCGCGGAAGTGTCACAAAGCACAGGCCAGTGTCAGATCGTGGTCAATCAAACGCCGTTTTATGCGGAATCGGGCGGTCAGGTCGGGGATACCGGCGTGATTGTCACCGAAACCGGAACAGCCAAAATCACCGATACGAAAAAAGTGGCGGGGGTGTTTATCCATTTCGCCGAAGTGACCGAAGGCACGATCACGCGCGGGCAGGGGGCGCGTCTGGTTGTGGACCATGCGCGCCGCTCGGCCATTCGGGCCAATCACTCTGCCACACACCTTCTGCACGAAGCGCTGCGCCGTGCCTTGGGCGATCATGTGGCACAGCGTGGCTCGCTCAATGCCGAAGACCGGCTGCGGTTCGATTTCAGCCACACCAAGGCCATGACCCCAGACGAACTGTCCAAGGTCGAGGCGGAGGTGAACGAATTTATCCGCCAGAATTCCGGTGTGGACACGCGCATAATGACCCCCGACGAGGCCCGCGGTCTTGGTGCGCAGGCACTTTTCGGCGAAAAATACGGTGATGAGGTACGTGTGGTGTCGATGGGCACGCTTGAAGGTACGAAAAAAGGTGCCACTGGCGATGTCTATTCGCTGGAGCTTTGCGGCGGCACACATGTGGCGCGTACGGGCGATATAGGCGCGTTTGTGGCGCTTGGCGATAGTGCATCGGCCTCCGGTGTGCGCCGGTTCGAGGCGCTGACGGGGCAGGTCGCGCTGGACTACCTCAAGGCGCAGGACATGCGGTTGCAAGACGTCGCGCAGGTTTTGAAAACATCGTCTGCAGACGTGGTCGAGCGGGTCAAGTCCTTGGCCGACGAGCGTAAGGCGCTCGCCAACGAGGTGGCACAGCTGCGTCGTGAGCTGGCGATGGGATCGGGGCCTGCAGGGGGTGCCGATGCGATCGAGATCAACGGGATCAAGCTGATTGCGCAGGCGATTTCCGGCGTAACCGGTAAGGATCTGCCACCCCTGGTTGACGAGTTGAAGGCAAAAGTCGGCTCTGGCGCAGTACTGGTTGTGGCCGACACCGGTGGCAAGGCGGCTGTGGCCGCTGGTGTTACCTCCGATTTGACCGGCACGATTTCTGCGGTTGATATGGTGCGTGCGGCAGCGCAGGCATTGGGTGGCAAAGGCGGTGGCGGACGAGCCGATATGGCACAGGCCGGTGGTGCTGATCCGTCCAAGTCAGACGATGCGATAGCCGCAGTCAAAACCCTGATCGAAGGAGTATAAACGATGCCTGGTGCGTATTGGATTGCACATGTAACGGTGACTGATGCCGAAGCCTACGGTAAATATGCCGAAGGGGCAGGGCCTGCGATTGCCAAATTCGGTGGCAAGTTTCTGGCACGTGGCACGGCCTATAAACAGCTTGAAGGCAATGACCGCGCCCGCAATGTGGTGGCGTTTTTCCCCAGCCTTCAGGCGGCTGAAGATTGCTATAACAGCCCCGAGTATCAGGCCGCGCTCCAACATGCGATTGGTGCAGCCGAGCGTGATCTGGTCATTGTCGAGGCGATGGAATAAGATTGGAAAGGCGCCCCCCGCGGGCGCCTTTTTTCATCAATACGTCCTATGGCTGAACGCTGTCACACAGGCGCGGGTTGCAAGCAGCTAAAGATGGTGAACTCCGCTGTGTCATAAGATGGTTTGGGCTTCACAATGATGGATCCGCGCGTTAAGACGGGCCCATGACCCAGACTGCAACCAACATGATTTGCTGCATTACCGGCTGACATCCGTCAGGCGGTCCGGTCATGCTTTCCCAAGCTCTGCCCCGGGGACCCGCTGACGGGGAGCCTATGGCAAGGGAGCCTTGAGACCCATGACACGGACAACGATCCGATTGCGCAACAGCCTCAGCCGCAAGGTGGAGCCTTTTGTTCCGATTGATCCTGAAAACCTGCGGCTGTATCTGTGTGGGCCGACGGTCTATGACCGCGCGCATCTGGGCAATGCCCGCCCCGTCGTGGTCTTTGATGTCCTGAACCGGTTGTTGCGGCATGTTTATGGGGCCCACCAGGTTACGTATGTACGCAATTTTACCGATGTAGATGACAAGATCAACGCTACGGCTTTGGCGCGAAAAAATGCAGGCGCCGACAGCAGCCTTGAGGCGCTGATCCGCGAGCGGACCGAAGAAACCATACGTTGGTATCACGAAGATATGGATGCCTTGGGCGCTGATCGCCCCGATCACGAGCCCCGCGCCACGGATTACATCGATGCGATGATCCGTATGATCGCAGGCCTGATCGAGAGCGGCCATGCCTACGCCGCCCAAGGGCATGTGATGTTCCGGGTACGGTCATTTGCGGAATATGGAAAGCTTTCGGGGCGTTCTGTCGATGATATGATCGCAGGCGCGCGCGTCGAGGTCGCCCCCTACAAAGAAGATCCGATGGATTTCGTGATGTGGAAACCTTCGGATGACGAACTTCCCGGATGGGATAGCCCTTGGGGACGTGGACGGCCCGGCTGGCATATCGAGTGCTCGGCCATGAGTTATGAATTATTTGGCGACAGCTTTGATATTCATGGCGGCGGTATTGATTTGCAGTTTCCACATCATGAAAACGAGATGGCCCAAAGCTGCTGCGCCCATCCGCAGGGGGATTTCGCGCGCTACTGGCTTCACAACGAGATGTTGCAGGTCGAAGGCAAGAAAATGTCCAAATCCTTGGGCAACTTCTTTACCGTTCGTGATCTTCTTGATCAGGGCATCCCCGGTGAGGTGATCCGGTTTGTGTTTTTGCAGACCCATTATGCCAAACCGATGGATTGGACTGCCGAGAAGGCACGCCAGGCCGAGGTGACGTTGCGCAAGTGGCATGCGCTTACGGCGGGCATCGAACCCGCCGCAAGCGCCGCGCCGTCGGTGGTTGATGCGCTGGCGGATGACCTGAACACTGCAGGCGCGATTGCGGCATTGCATGCGTTACGCGATCCGGCCGTGCTAAAGGCATCGGCGCATCTGCTAGGATTATTGCAGACGGATATGGCTGGATGGGCACAAACCGCAGATGTCGATTTAACCATGTGGGCCGACAAGCTTGCGGACCTGCGCACGGCTGCCATGCAAACCAAGGATTTTGCGCCAGTCGATGCGTTGAAGCAGGCGTTGGTTGCGGCGGGGGTCGAGGTGCGCATGTCGAAAGCAGGCGTCGAACTGTTGCCGGGCGCGGGGTTCGATCCCAGCCAGTTACCTGAACTGTAAGGAGAAGAGTTTGTCCAAAGAGCGTCTTTATCTATACGACACGACGCTGCGCGATGGCCAGCAGACACAGGGTGTGCAATTTTCGGTCTCGGAGAAGATCACGATTGCCAAGGCACTGGACGAGATCGGGATAGATTATATCGAAGGCGGTTGGCCGGGTGCCAATCCCACAGACAGTGATTTTTTCGATGTGCGGCCTGAAACGCGTGCGACCTTCACCGCCTTTGGCATGACAAAGCGCACGGGACGTTCCGCGGAAAACGACGAGGTGCTGGCAGGGGTCATGAATGCGCGCACTCCTGCGGTGTGTCTGGTGGGCAAGACCCATGATTTTCATGTCACTGCGGCGCTTGGAATCACGACACAGGAAAATATCGAAAATATTCGTGCGTCAGTAGCGCATATGGTTGCCCAAGGTCGCGAAGCGCTGTTCGATGCCGAGCATTTTTTTGACGGCTATAAGGCCAACCCGGAATATGCGCTGGCATGTATTCGGGCGGCAATGGAAGCCGGCGCACGTTGGGTGGTGTTATGTGATACCAATGGCGGCAGTTTGCCCGACGAAATTTCGCATATTGTGGGCGAGTTGATCGCAAGCGGTTTGTCAGGCGCCCGTTTGGGGATCCACTGTCATGACGATATGGGCATGGCCGTGGCGGGGTCTTTGGCGGCGGTGGAGGCCGGTGTACGCCAGATACAAGGCACGCTTAACGGCTTGGGCGAACGTTGCGGCAATGCCAATCTGATCTCGATTATCCCGACCTTATTGTTGAAACCGGCCTATTCAAACCGTTTTGAGACGCAAGTGACTACGGCCGCGCTGGTGCATCTGACGGCTGTATCGCGCAAGCTTGACGATCTTCTGAACCGTGTACCATCACGGGCTGCACCCTATGTTGGTGCCTCTGCCTTTACCCATAAGGCAGGGCTTCATGCGAGCGCGATTTTGAAGGACCCATCGACCTACGAACATATCGATCCTGAATGTGTGGGCAACACGCGCCTGATCCCGATGTCCAATCAGGCAGGCCAATCGAATTTGCGCGCGCGGCTTCTGGATATGGGGCTGACGGTCGAAAAGGGTGATCCACGCCTGACCCGGATTTTGGATGAGGTGAAGTTACGCGAGGATGCAGGCTATGCCTATGACGGGGCGCAGGCGAGTTTCGAGCTGGTGGCGCGGCGGATCTTGTCCGAACTGCCGGCATTTTTCAGCGTTGAACGATACCGTGTGGTGATAGAGCGCCGTCATGACGGACATAAAATGGCAAGCAGCTCCGAGGCGGTCGTGGTGCTGAACGTGGGCGGTGAGCGGATGCTTTCGGTATCGGAAAGCTGGGACGAGGCCGGCAGTGATCGCGGGCCGGTCAATGCGCTTTGGCAGGCGCTTGCCCGCGATTTAGGCCCCTATCAGCGGTATATCGAAGATATGAAGCTGGTCGATTTCCGTGTTCGTATCACCGGCGGCGGGACGGCGGCGGTCACCCGCGTGGTGATCGATTCAGAAGACGGTACAGGCCAGCGCTGGTCCACCGTCGGGGTGAATGCCAATCTTGTGGATGCCTCTTTTGAAGCGCTTTTGGAGGCAATCGAATGGAAACTTCTGCGCGACGGGGTGGTGCCGCGATGAAGGATTCGGAGATTGCTTGCGCGCGCTTGGTAGAAACAGGCGACCCAGAACGGTTCCGCGCGATTATGGCAGTGCCTGTCTCTTATCGCCGGCCATTATGGCCCCTGCATGCGCTTAATCTCGAGGTTGCGCGTGCGCCATGGGCTTCGAAAGAGCCATTGGTGGCGGAGATGCGGCTGCAGTGGTGGGTAGATGCGCTGGAACGGCTGGCCGACGATGGCGTGGTCCCACCGCATGAAATCGGTCCGGCACTTGGCGTATTGCGTCCTGTCGCCCCTATTCTAAGCGCTTTGGCTGATGCAAGGCGGGTGGATTGCTGGCCCGATCCTTTTACCAAGACAGATGATCTGTGGCTGTATCTTGATGGAACTGCAGGCAATCTGTTTTGGGCAAGTGCGAAGCTTTTGGGGGCCCCTGATAGCGAAGAACCCCGTGTGCGCGCGCAGGGGACCGCGATGGGGCTTGCCGCCTATCTGATGGCCGTCCCTGAGCTTGAGCGCCTTGGCCGACACCCGCTGCCAGATGGCCGTGCCGATGCGATTGCCCGACTGGCAATACAAGGCCGCGATACGCTGCGCATCAAAACCTCGCTGTCAAAGCCGGCCCGCTGTGCCCTGTTGCCGGGGTGGGAGGCGGAGGCTGTTTTATCGCGTGTGGCGCGCGAACCCGGCCGTGTCGCCGCAGGCGCGTTTCATGGCGCCGAGATCGGGCGCCGCTTCGGGCTGTTACGCGCGGCATGGCGGTGTTGAGCTTTTCCTTGCGTTCTTAAATCTATCTTCAGGACTTGTCGGCAGGTTGCAGGAGCGGCGCAGAAAATTTCTGCCGTAAGATAGGCCCGACCCCGGTTGCAATGCGCATTGCTTTCAGCATCGCGTTGCGGCGGACATGTGGCGAGTTGCAAGGAATGAGAGGCAGTATGAGCGTCACGCGCGTCCTGATCGTAGACGATTCCGCCACGATCCGGTCATTGATCCGGTCCCGATTGGACAGTGATCCACGGTTGAGTGTGGTGGGTGAGGCGGCCGATCCCTATGATGCTCGCGAAAAGATAAAGGCGCTGTCTCCTGATGTGTTGACACTGGACGTCGAGATGCCGCGCATGGATGGCATCGCATTTTTAGAAAAACTGATGCGATTGCGTCCGATCCCTGTTGTGATGGTCTCCACACTAACGCACCGAGGGTCCGCCAAAGCGATGGAGGCGTTGTCTCTCGGTGCGGTGGAATGTGTTGGCAAACCACGCAACGGCAACCCGAGTGCCGCCTTCGATAATTTGCCGGACCTGTTGGTAATGGCCGCTCGCGCGCAGCTGCGCACCGGACCGCGCAAGGCGGCAAGCCCGCCGCAAAGCTTTTCGTGGAGCGGCAAGACGGTGCTGATCGGCTCATCAACAGGTGGCGTCGAAGCGTTGGAGACGGTTTTGTCCGGGTATCCGCGCAATTGTCCGCCCACTTTGATCACCCAGCATATGCCAGAAAGCTTTCTGGCAAGCTTTGCGCGGCGGTTGCAACGACTGATCGTGCCGCAACTTGTGCTGGCGCAGGATGGTATGGCTCTACGGGAGGGACACGTTTATCTGGCACCGGGTGGCAATTTTCATTTGGCGCTCACCCCCGGGGAGCCTGCAAAATGCAGGCTTGTCGCCTCTGAAAAATGCAACGGCCATCGTCCATCGGTCGAGGTTTTGTTTGATTCAGCCTTGCCTATGGCGCCCAGACTTGTGTGTGTGATGCTAACAGGCATGGGCCGCGATGGGGCCGATGCCATGCTGCGCTTGCGCCGTGCGGGCGCGCGCTGCATTGCTCAGGATGCGACCACATCAGTGGTTTATGGTATGCCAAAGGCTGCGATAGAGAACGGCGCTGCTGAAAAAGCCTATCCGTTAACAAAAATATCCGATGCGATTTTGTCTCTGTCAGGGCGACAAACAGCAGTCGCACACCGAAAGAGAGGTTGAGTGTATGGTGCTTTTAACCAACGGCCGCCCGAAACACATTTCGCAAGGCGAGTTCGAGATCGGGGTGAACGAGGCCGGATCTATCTCAACAATTCTAGGATCATGTGTTGCCACGTGTCTTTATGATGATGTCGCGCGTGTCGGCGGGATGAACCATTTTCTTTTGCCCGAAGGCATAGGCAATACCGCAAGTTTTGGCGTGAATGCGATGGAGTTGTTGATCAACGAAATTATCAAGAACGGTGGCGTTAGATCGCGTCTGTGTGCAAAGGTGTTTGGCGGTGCGAGGATGATCGCAGGGCTTTCGGATGTGGGCGCGCGCAATGCAGTATTTGTGACAGAATTCCTTGCCAAAGAGGGGATAAAATGTGTGGGCCAAAGCCTTGGCGGCACGCAGGCCCGACGCGTGGAATTCTGGCCTGCAGATGGTCGAGCGCGTCAGCGGTTGCTTGGTGAAACACAGCTGGTTGAAAAAGCGCCGCCGCCGCCCAAACCTGTGTCAAATGATGTGGAGTTGTTCTAGGCTGAAGGCCCCATTGCCAATCAAAGACGGTTGAACGAGAGCGATGGCAGAGAAGACCATCTTTGCTCACCAGTTGTATCTGGTTGCCACGCGCCGCCAGTCCTTGGGTCTACCAAGCATGATCTGGATATGGTTGCGGCGTTTGTAGCGGCGCTTGTCGTATTTCACGATTGTCTTGCGGTACTTTCGGCCAAGGACGCAGGCACGTATCGCTTGTCCTGAAAGGCGTCCCGGAACCAGTCGGCGTCGTGGCTCCGGTCTGCGGGCCGCCAGTCGACATCGGGTAGGCTACCGAGCAATTCCTGCGCCGCGATGGAACCGCTGACCTGTTCGGCAAGAATGAAGGCGTTGATCGGGAGGCCCTTGCTGGCGCAAATGGTATGACGCCTTGTGAACATGCCGCCCTTGGTGCACCCCATCAGGTGGCCATGCCCCCGTTTTTCGCGCCTAGGCTGGACGCTGTGCCTTCAGAGGCTTGCTCGACTGCATGGCGATCGCCCATACACTTCGATCAGCATGGAGTTCGTGTCGCCGTGCTGAGCCGCCACGCTGGCCATTATCTGCGCGAAGATCATTATCGCGCCACCGCGTCCAGTGGTTGTAGACCGCCTTGTACAGCCCACACGCCTTCCGAGCCTCACACCACTTCAAGTCATTGCGATCGATAGATATAATGGGGCACAGTGCGCGCGTGTCATCAACACCATGCGTACCGTGGGGCTTCGGAAAACAGCGCTGCAAGCGCGCGATCTGCGCTTCGGTCAGCTAAAGGAGGCTAGGCATGCCACCGCGCCTTATTGGCGAGCCGTTAGCTATGCAGCAGACCTGGAATCAATGAGCCCTTCGCCGAGTGGGGAACTCATCTGGCGATGTTTAACACCTTTCCCTGTTGGCGTAGGATGCGCAGTTACATGCCATCGCGCGGTCTGAGGCACATGAAAATGCATGCAAGCCACGGGTCTGGCCAAGGCGAGAAACCCGAGGGACGGGGTGCGGTCGTATAATGGACTGGCGTAATGTGTTCGCCTCACGCCGATGAAATATGCGCTGGGGTTAAGCACAACTCCAGAGACGGACCTCTAGTGGGGACGCGAAACGTTTTGCGCTATGGATACCATGAAGGTGTCACCGCTCATCTTGGCGCGATCCTGATCTGCATAGCTTATTCTAATAATGGCTGTAAATGTCAGTGCCTGCGCTGTGCCGCCAAACGCTGCAAACGCTGCGAGCTGCCCGTCATTCACGCTTGAACTGCTGACAAGGCTGGGCACGTTGAAACGATTAGTTCCACGTATGAGCATTGGCTAAAACTTTCCCGATCGTGAGATGGAAGGCCGTTCCATCCGGCGATCCTTTCGGTAAGACCGGCATATTTTCTGTGCTGAGGACGGCGCAAACAAAACGAGACCTGAGCATGGAGCTGGACGTTCATCCGAACGCGGCGCCTGAGCGCGATACCCATCCGGCCAACCGCCGCGATGGCCGTAGCCAAAAGACGGTTGCGACCGAAAGTGACAAGGCCACCATAGACATCCTGCACGACCACACCGCGATCTTCAATTCGTTGCTGATTGCCAAGTATAAGCGCCGGTTTTCAGGGTCCGGACGCAGGAGCATCCGTAGTCATACGCGTGGTATGATCACGCGAGAGATCGAGGGCCACGTCACAGAAATCTCTGGTATCGAGGGGGTAGCCGGCCTGATCTGAGCGGTTACCTACGCCGTCATGGACGAGGTCACAGCGTGACAGGATCCGCCCGTGGGCCCTTGGCTATCCGGTCGTCTTCATAGATACGATTTTTGGTCAATAACCGCAGCGGCGGGAACGTATCGCATAAGGCGGCCTACAGGACGCTGACGATTCAGCCGGAGAGCAAACGCAACATTCTGGGCCTTTCGTTTCAGGCATATGAGGGCACAAAATACTCGGCCAAGGTGCAAGACGGTTTGCGCAAACGGGGTGTTCAGCAGAGTCTGATCACCGATATGGACGGACGCGCCTCACCCAAGCCATCGAGGCGACCTTTTCTCAGGCGCAGATTAAACCTGCGTTATGCATCTATTTGCGCCACTCCATGAGCTTCGCCAGCCACAAAGCCTCAACACCGTGCCGCCGCCCTGATGCCCCTCCGCGTGGCCACTTCCCCTGCGATGATACCGTGACCGAGTTGGTCTATCACGTGCTGGGTACCACCAAAGTGGACGCGCTCCGTGCTCGAATGGCACGCTATTATAAGGCAGTTCGCCATGATGATCGAAGACTTGTTCCCAATAGTGGAACAAAATGCGCATCGCAAGGCAACCCGCGCCGTTTGACACCTATGCGATCTATGTGGATGAAATATGCGTGATCAAGGTGCTCAAGCCCAAGCGGACTATCGATGAGAATGATCCACGGCCATATGTATGCTTGGAATGCAAACCAAAAAATACAGGGGGATCATCGGGCAGGCGATGGTCAGAATAATGTCCGGTTTTTGTGTCAGGAAGCATGATCCCCCGACCGACAGGCGTCATAGCGGCAGCTGCCACGTCACGACCGATGCGTGCGCGCCTTCAGCTTTATACCGGCCCATATGTCGCAAAGACATCATGTAGGGGGCCGTCATTATGTCCAGCAACAGGATATCGACATCAAGCCATCTGGCAAAAGAACCGCAAGCGCGGTGGCGTACAATTTTCGCGGCGACCCCCGCCATCAGCGATCATTATTGGCATGGTGTCTGCGAGGATTTGGGTCATGAAAAGCACAAAGGCCCTCCATTTGCATGTCGGGCCTTTGTCAGAATGTTCATGTGTCAGGTCCATCGCGCAGATGTCACAATGCGTATCATGCGCCGAGATGGCAGGTCAGTGGCCTTTCCAGATCCATCCACCGCCGAAAATCCGGCTGTCCTCCGGAGCATAAAACACGCATGCCTGGCCGGGGGCGACCCCTTCCTCGGGCACAATAAGCTCGACCTCGGCTTCCGTCTCGGACAAGGGACGAATGATCGCCTCGCGCGGGGGACGTGTCGAGCGCACCTTGACAGACAAATGCCATTCTTTTTGCGACGTGAACGGCGTATCGCCAAGCCAGTTGATCTCGCGCACGGGAATGGTCCGTGTGGCCAGCGCCTCTTTCGGACCGACAATGACGCGATGCATATCGGGATCGAGTTTGACGACGTACAGCGGATCGCTACGTCCCCCAATCCCCAAACCGCGGCGTTGCCCGATCGTATAGTGGATCACGCCTTTATGCGTGCCCAGCACGTTGCCCTGCAGATCGACGATTTCGCCCGGATCGGCCGCGCCCGGGCGTAATTTCTCGATCACGCTTGCATAATCGCCATTGGGTACAAAGCAGATATCCTGACTGTCAGGCTTGTCAGCAACGGGCAGGCCATGTTTGGCCGCAAGCGCGCGTGTTTCTGCTTTGGAATGCAGATGCCCAAGGGGAAAACGCAAATAATTCAGTTGATCGGGCTTCGTCGAAAACAGAAAATAGCTTTGATCGCGGTTTGCATCGGCGGCGCTGTGCAGTTCCGGCCCGTGTTGGCCTTCCTTGCGCTGGATATAATGGCCTGTTGCCATGCAATCCGCGTCCAGATCCTTCGCCGTCTCCAGCAGGTCCTTGAATTTGACGCGCTCGTTGCAGCGAATACACGGAACCGGGGTTGCGCCACCCAGATAGGCATCGGCAAATTCATCAATGACAGCTTCCTGAAAGATGTTCTCGTAATCAAGAACATAATGCGGGAAGCCCATCGTCTCGGCCACACGGCGCGCATCGTGAATGTCGCGGCCAGCGCAGCAGGCACCTTTCTTGGCAAGCGCTGCGCCATGATCGTAAAGCTGAAGCGTGACGCCGACCACGTCATAGCCTTGCTCGGCCAATTCAGCGGCCACGACAGAACTGTCGACACCGCCTGACATGGCGACGACGACTCGCGTATCCTCGGGGCGTTTGGCGAAACCGAGCGAATTCAGCGGCATGTCCTTGCTCATGGAAATATTCCCTTAACCAGGTCGGCAGAAATATAGGAAAATAGGCCCTTTTCACAAGAGCTAGTTTCATCCGTCGTTAAGAGGAAGCGGTGCAAATTCACATCAGGAGACAGAAGGGGTGTGCAAATGTATCTCAAGAAGGTGGACGGGCCACGATCGGTGACTTTGCCGGATGGATCTATTTTAAGCCGCGCGGATCTTCCATCTGAACAAACGCGACGCTGGGTGGCGTCGCGCAAGGCGGTGGTGGTGCAAGCGGTGCTTTACGGATTAATCACAAAATCGGATGTGCTGACGAAATACGAAATTTCAGATGAAGAGCTTGATCTTTGGATTGATGCGGTAACGCGCCATGGTCTGGCGGGTTTAAAAGTGACGGCGCTGCAGAAATTCAGACAATTGTAAAATTGAAATAAACTCTTCGTAGAGAGTAATTCTGTGTTAACCAAATGGTGTCACGGTTGGTGGTGATCAGATGATTAATGCGGAGAACATGGAATGCGGATTTTGTTAGTTGAAGACGATCCCGCCACGTCGCGCAGCATCGAATTGATGCTGACGCATGCCAACTTGAACGTATATTGTACCGATCTTGGTGAAGAAGGCGTCGACCTTGCCAAGTTATATGATTATGACTTGATCCTTCTGGATTTGAATTTGCCAGATATGAATGGTCATGAAGTTTTGCGCCAGCTCCGTTTATCAAAGGTCGATACGCCTATTTTAATTCTTAGCGGTGCTGATGATACTGAAAACAAGATCAAAGGATTTGGTTTTGGTGCGGATGACTACATGACGAAACCGTTCCACCGTGAAGAACTGGTGGCGCGCATCCATGCGATCATCCGTCGCTCCAAAGGGCATGCGCAATCTATCATCCATACAGGCAAGATCTCTGTAAATCTTGATGCTAAAACGGTTGAGACAGACGATGGCACAGTGCATTTGACGGGTAAAGAGTATCAAATGCTTGAGTTACTCAGCCTCCGTAAAGGGACCACCTTAACTAAGGAGATGTTTCTCAATCATCTTTACGGCGGCATGGATGAGCCAGAGCTTAAGATTATTGATGTCTTTATTTGCAAGCTTCGCAAAAAATTGGCAGATGCAACAGGGGGGTGCAATTATATAGAAACGGTATGGGGCCGTGGGTATGTTTTGCGTGATCCGTCTTCGGATGAAGATAGAAGCCGACTGGCTGTTTGATATTATAAAAATCTAATTTAAATAATAAATTTATATATAAGAATATAGCATTATCCAAAATTTCGGCATTTCGAAGATTTCAGGCGTGTTTTAAGGCGCTCAGTCTTTACAATCAGTGTCTTATTCCCTTGCCTAAGAGCTATGGCTAGTAATTTGAATGTAAAGAAAAATGTAGCATCATCTCCTTTGCAGTCGATATATTTTGCTGATGCTTGCCTTCGTCTTTGATCCGGTATTCAGGAATGTAGGTGAACGTATTCATAATCTCATGCGGGCCGCACTTGTTGATCGTTTTGTGCAACGCAGCGACGTGAAACTCTGCCTGCAGCGTTTTTCCCTGCGCCAAGCCAGCACTTTTCGCGTGGGCCAGCCCATGTTGGAAGCCGAAAACCGGCTTGGAGTGGCATCGGCAGATAAGGTCTTCAAGTGGTCCTCGGCGCTTAGGATAGTATCGTTTGTGTTTGGCTTCCCGCGCGGATTTGTTCAAAGTCAGCCCGTTTGATGATTCATCTTGGCATAAAGTCATCACCAATTTTTGAGCAGCTGATACGGCCCAGATTTTTTTCGACAAAGCAGGAAATTGGCATTATTTTACAGAGCTTTACGTCCTATGCTTTGGTATTCGGCTCGCAAAATCAATGTCGTCAGATTGATCGTAATCGCTCGATAGGGGCCGCAGGTCACTTTTGAACTATTGGATCGATCAGGGTGACTGTCTTCGCGGCGAGGTAGAAGGCTGTTCCTATGACGTCTCGTCGAGATCTAACCCTTCACTCCCCGTAGTCAGGCGACGGATGCTGCGATGCATCTACCAACCTAGTCAGCATAATAGGCGCGGCCAGCAAACTGAACATCTGCTCTTGTCTCCCAAAACACGATGTGGCGATTGCCAAGTTCGGCTCCATCGCGTTCCGTTTTCATGCGCGACGGGATTCCCTAGAGAATACTGCGGAAAAAACCGTTTTTACATGTTACCGCATCGAGTGCAGCTTGACTGTTCTAGGCATCGGCTGGTGCCCACGTGCCACGGCAAAACTCGTCCGGTCTGTTGATCTGATTGTAGTAGCTTTCGAGGATATCGGCAAGACAGGCCTGCGCATCAGAAGCATTCAGCTTGGTGGTGTCGATGATGGTCATGGCGCGTGAGAGAGGTTCCGCGCCTGTGTTGTCCACCGCATAGAGCCGGTTCTTGCGGCCCTTTCCAATAGGGCGCCGGGCGCTCGGCAGGATCGTTGTGGATGGCCACGCGACCGTCGGCCAGGAAAACACTGAAGGCCTTCATCCGCGCGGCTATAGGGAAAGGCCTTGGCCAGATCGCTTTTACTTGATGCGGGGGGAGCTGCTGTTCGGACCATGCAAAGAATGCCGTTATGGCTCAGCTGGTGACGTGCCGTATAGTGTACGACAGCGGGCGGCCCGTTACGGTCCCGTTCGATGTGATAGACCTTGCCGATCCTGTCGCGCGTTTGGCGGGCGATCTTGGATTTGGTTGCGGTCCAGACGTCGTGGCGGTCACGCCGCAGACAGGCCTCGCAGGCCGCCTCACTCATCCCCTTGCGCATATCCGTCACGCCACAGGCCGGACACATCTGGACACCGGCGCCACGCCCGATCATGCGGCGGCCTCCGGCACTCGGGTCGCCACTGGCACATCCAAAGGAGACCAAAGGCCCGCCCGCGTTACCTCATGGCGCTGCGCAATATGTGTCACCCTCGCGCCATCGACCCCAACCGGCAGGACCATCTCGAGCGTGTTACCATCGCTCCACCGCGAGACAGGCGGCGACACTGGAGCGCGCACCAATGCGCGCGTCTAGATGTCAGGCCGATATAGGCTCTGAGGGATCAGCAGCTCACAGGTCTGTTTATACAGCGGCGATCCGATCCGGAATCTGGCCGAACGCCCGCGTGTAATGAGGTCCGTGACCATGCGGAGCAAGATGCCAATCTGGGCGGCGTAATAGCGCGCGACATTCCCCCGATGTGGTGACTGCGAACCTTGATCTTCGGATGGAAGCCGCATCCAGCCAGCTCGGGCAACGTGACAGCGCCATCAATACCGCAGCTTACGCGGCTTGGCTGCCAGCCTCTTTCTATAGCGTTGACCAGTTCCAGAGCAAAACTCCATTCAGTCCGCTGGTTGTGTGGCCTTGTATGTACTCGAGAGGATCTGCGAGATCAGAAAGCAGATCAAAGCAATTCAGCTTGCTGGTCGCGATGATAGGCAGGGCCCGCACCACAGTTTCCACATGAATGCTTGCCCGCGATGTGCATATAAACAGCTCTGTTCCAACCTCCCTACAGCAAGCAGGTCACTGCGGTACTCCGCAAGATGTGAGAATGGTCCGGCGCGAGTGTCGTGCAGGATGAAGCTGTTTTCACATGCCTGTGCGACACGATGGCGCTGTCAGACTGGACTGGACCCACGCAACGCAATATCTGTGACGCGCCAATGCCAACCCACCTCTATCTGTAGCAAAGGAAATATGGCTGTGTCAGAAACGCCCGATCATGCCGCCGAGATCGCACAGATGTCCCGCGATGGTGCGAAAACCCAAGTGGAGACCCTGAGCGCGCAGTTGGAGCGCGCCAATCTGGCCTATCATCAGCGCGATGCCCCGGAGATTTCTGATGCCGAATATGACCGGCTGAAGCGCAGACTTCAGGCACTGGAGGCGGCATTCCCCGACCTTGCCGTCGCTGATAGCCCCACCCAACATGTGGGCGCGGCCCCGGCGGACGGGTTTAGCAAGCTGCGCCACGAACAGCGGATGATGAGCCTTGGCAACGCATTTGACGACGAAGATGTGACCGAATTCGTGAAAGGCATCCGGAAATATCTGGGCCTTGGACCGGAAGATCCCCTCTCCTTTACCGCTGAACCCAAGATCGACGGGCTGTCACTCTCGCTCAGATATAAAAACGGAGTACTGGTCTATGCGGCCACCCGTGGCGATGGCGAGGTTGGCGAAAATGTGACGGCCAACGCCCGCACCATCAGCGATATTCCGAGCGTGCTTGAGGGCGCTCCGCAGGAGCTGGAGGTGCGGGGCGAAGTCTATATGTCACATGAGGATTTCGCGGCCCTGAATGCCGCACAGGAAGCCCGTGGGGCGAAGCTTTTTGCAAATCCGCGCAACGCGGCGGCGGGGTCTTTGCGTCAGTTGGATGCGCAGATTACCGCCGCCAGACCGCTGCGGTTTTTTGCCTATGCGTGGGGTGTGCTCAGCGCGCCCTTGGCACAAACCCAGACGGATGCAATCGCGCGGTTGTCATCGCTCGGGTTTATAACCAATCCGCTTACAAAGCGGTGCCGGAGTTCGGTGGAAATGATCCGGCATTACCACCAGATCGAGGCGGATCGGGCCACGCTGGGCTATGATATCGACGGGGTGGTCTACAAGGTGGACGATCTTGGTTTGCAGCAAAGGCTGGGATTCCGCTCGACCACGCCGCGATGGGCGATTGCGCATAAATTTCCCGCAGAACTTGCATGGACAAAACTGGAAGCCATCGAAATTCAGGTGGGGCGGACAGGGGCGCTTAGCCCCGTGGCACGGCTGACGCCAGTGACAGTGGGAGGGGTCGTTGTGTCCAATGCCACATTGCACAACGAAGATTATATCGCTGGACGTGATGCCAATGGCGGGGACATTCGCGGCGGCAAGGATATTCGCGAAGGCGATTGGGTGCAGGTCTATCGCGCGGGCGATGTGATCCCGAAGGTGGCCGATGTCGATTTGTCGCGCCGCCCCCCAGAGGCGGTGGCCTTTGTTTTTCCAACCACCTGCTGGAAGTGTGGGTCCGATGCGATCCGTGAGGAGGGCGATGCTGTCCGGCGGTGCTCGGGTGGATTGATCTGCCCCGCGCAACAGGTCGAGAAACTGAAGCATTTCGTATCGCGAGCGGCCTTCGATATTGATGGTTTGGGCGCAAAACAGGTCGAGGCGTTCTATCATGACGGCTGGATCAAGGAGCCTGCCGATATCTTTCATCTCAAAAAGGAGTATGGTCCGGGCCAGATCCGCCAGTTGAAAAACCGCGAAGGTTGGGGCGAGAAATCCGCCGATAAGCTTTTTGATGCGATCGAAAGCTGTCGCCATATTCCTCTGCCCAAGGTGATCTTTGCGCTTGGAATCCGCCATGTCGGCGAGCAGACCGCCACGCTTTTGGGGCGCCATTATGGCAGCTGGACCGCGTTCGAGGCCGCGATGACCAAGGCCGATCCGCAAAACGGCGGCGAGGCATGGGAGGATCTATTGGGCATCGACGGTGTGGGGGCGGTTCTGGCGCAATCTCTTGTCAGCACCTTCCACCAAGACGCCGAGCGTGCTGCAATCGACAGGCTGGTGAAGGAGCTGGACATCGAGGACGCCGAACGCCCTGCCAGTACCAGCGAAATCTCGGGGCTGACGATCGTGTTTACCGGTACGCTTGAGAAAATGACACGATCTGAGGCCAAGGCCCGGGCAGAGGCGATGGGGGCCAAAGTCTCCGGTTCGGTCTCGAAGAAAACCGATATTCTGGTGGCGGGGCGGGGGGCAGGGTCCAAGGCGACCAAAGCCGCAGATCTGGGTGTTCGGGTGATCGACGAGGATGACTGGATCACTCTGGCCGGGCACGTGTAAAATGGCGGGACGTCCTGAAATTCTGTTTCCACTGTTTGGCGCGTTGGAAAGCCTGCCGGGGATCGGCCCCAAGCTTGCACAGACAATGGCCGCATCGGGGATCGACAAACCGCGCGATCTGCTGTTCACCTTGCCCCACAGCGTGATTGATCGACGTCCGGTGCCAACGGTTCAGGGGCTGGGACATGGACAGATCGTCACGGTTGAGGTGCGCGTCTTGCGCCACCACAGGGCCGCGCGTTCGGGCGCGCCCTCGCGCGTGGTCGTTGAGGATGCCCAGACCGAGCTGACGCTGGTGTTCTTTCGCGGGTCCGACCAGTGGCTTGAACGCCAGCTGCCGGTGGGCGCGCAGCGGCTGGTTTCCGGCAAGATCGAATTTTATGACGGGCGTGCGCAAATCGTGCATCCCGATTACATCGTCCCCCCTGAGGACGTCGATCAGCTGCCGCGGTTCGAGCCGGTGTACCCCTTGACCCAAGGCGTCAGCCAGAAGGTGATGAGCAAAGCCACCCAAGGCGGACTTGCGCGGCTGCCCGCGCTTGAGGAGTGGATTGATCCGGGCGTGATGAAACGCGAGGCGTGGCCGGCGTGGGGGGACGCGCTTCATCAGGCCCATGCGCCACAACATCAGGCCGATTGTGCACCGGATGCACCTGCGCGTGCGCGACTGGCGTATGACGAGTTGTTTGCCCATCAGTTGACGCTGGCGCTTGCGCGCAGGTCCGTCAGGCGCAAGGCGGGGCGTGCCACACGTGGCGACGGGCGTATTTCAACACGGGTGATGGGGGCATTGCCCTATACCCCGACGGGGGCACAATCGCGCGCCCTGTCACAGATCCGCGATGACATGGCCCAACCCCAGCGTATGAACCGGCTGTTGCAAGGCGATGTGGGCTCGGGCAAAACCCTTGTGGCCCTGCTTTCTATGGTAACGGCTGTTGAGGCGGGCGGGCAGGCTGTGATGATGGCGCCTACAGAAATCCTCGCACGTCAGCACTTTGAAAGCCTTGCGCCACTTGCCCAGCAGGCCGGTTTGAATATTGCGGTTCTGACAGGGCGCGACAAAGGGGCTGATCGGGCCGCCAAGCTGGCCGATCTGGCGCAAGGTCGCATCGATATGTTGCTGGGCACCCATGCCGTCTTCCAAAAAGACGTTCATTTCCATGATCTGCGGTTGGTGATTATTGATGAACAGCACCGCTTTGGTGTGGCTCAACGCATGGAGTTGGGCGCCAAGGGGCGCGCCGTCGATATACTTGTGATGACTGCCACGCCGATCCCGCGCTCTCTCGCGCTGACGCAATATGGGGATATGGATGTCTCGGTATTGGATGAAAAGCCGCCCGGACGCCAACCGGTTAAAACGGCGTTGATATCCACCGAGCGTCTGGAGGAGGTGGTGGCCCACCTCAAGACCGCAGTGGCCGAGGGACGTCAGGCCTATTGGGTCTGTCCGCTGGTGGAGGAAAGCGAACGCTCCGATCTGCAGTCGGCCGAGGAACGGTTTCGGTATCTGCGGGCCGCGTTGGGCGATGATGTCGTGACGCTGGTGCACGGACAGATGCCGCCGTCGGAAAAAGACGCGGCGATGGCAGATTTTGCCGGTGGCACACGCCGTGTTCTTGTGGCCACCACTGTGATCGAGGTGGGGGTGAATGTGCCCAATGCCTCGATTATGGTGATCGAGCGGGCCGAGAGTTTCGGGCTGGCCCAGCTGCACCAACTGCGCGGGCGGGTCGGGCGGGGATCGGCTGCGTCAACTTGCTTGTTGATGTACCGCGCACCGTTGACAGAAAGTGGCGAGCGGCGGCTCAAGGTATTGCGCGATAGCGAAGACGGATTCCGCATTGCCGAAGAAGACCTTGCGCTGCGTGGCGCAGGCGACATGATCGGCACGGCGCAATCGGGGTTGCCACGGTTTCTCGTGGCCGATCTGGAGCGACAAGCAAACCTGATGGCGGTGGCACAAACCGATGCCCGTGCGCTTTTGGAACGCGATCCCGACCTGCAGACACCGCGCGGAGTGGCTGCGAGGGGGCTGCTGTGGTTAATGCAACAGGATCAGGCCATCCGGCTCATTACGGTAGGGTAACCACAAAGTTCTTAAAATGTTCTTTACATGTTCTCAAAAAAATGAGAACAAAAGAGCAACGAAGGAACAGGAGGTTGCCAGATGCTACAGAAGATCGGAAATATTCTTGCAAAAGACGGTGTTATTGCGGATTTGCTCGGTGCTGTCTCTATCTGCGTGACCTTCCTCGGGCTCCTTTGTTTGCCGGGTCTTTTGTAAAGCCCCATGCCTGCCTTGCGCCCGCATGGTCGCACTGTCCCCGCGACCAAGCCGGTGCACGCTATGTCCGAACTGGCAGAGTGTTCGACATAGCCACGCATTGGAATTTGGGCGCAGCCCAACTTGCCGCCATCTTCGGATGGCGGTTTTTTTAATTTTAGTAAAAAGAGGGGCGGCTATTTTAAGTCGATGGCAAATCAGCCGCATCCAGCGCCGTGATCGTGGCCTCAGGCGCCAGCATGATGGACCCGTGACGATTGGGGTATTCACGCGCGGCGGTCAGGACCTCATACTCCCCGAACGGCGCATCCGGCACAGGTCCGCCCTTTAACATTGCGCGCAGTTGATCGCGCAATATGACGATTTGCTCTTTTGTGCGGCCAACAACCATCGCGCCAAAAATCGCGGCCGAGGCCTGACCCAGCGCGCAGGCTCGAATATCTTGCGCGTAATCCGTGACAACACCCTTTTCAACCAGCAGATCGACGGTGATGGTAGAGCCGCAAAGGGGCGCGCGCCGTGTGGCGGAGTTGGTCACATGTGGGAGGGGGGCGGTTTTCGGCATATCAGCGGCCAGCGCCAAAATTCGTTCCGAATACAGCCTGAACAAATCGCTGTCGCTCATGGTCTTTCCCCTTGCCGTTGTTCCAGTTAAATAGGGGCCATCCCATAAAGAGGAAAGCCCCCGATGCCTTTTGATCCCGCAAGTTTGAAATTTGATGCGGCCGGATTGATCCCCGCCATTGCGCAAGACGCGCAAAATGGCGATGTTTTGATGATGGCATGGATGAATGCGCAAAGCATTGAGCGGACATTGGAAACCGGAAGGGTCACATACTGGTCACGCTCGCGCCAATCGTTCTGGGCCAAGGGCGAAAGCTCCGGTCACGTACAGACCTTGATCGAAATGCGGATTGACTGTGATCGCGATTGTCTGCTGCTGAAGGTCGAACAGGCCGGCCCCGCGTGCCACACGAACCGGCGCAGCTGCTTTTATACCGCCGTGCGCGACGGGACAGAGGTCGAGATACTCAAGCCAATAGAATGATGCCTCCGGAGCAGATCCGTTGCTCCGAAGGCGTCCGCTCGATCAGCTTTCCACAACAGTGAGCGTCACCTCGATATTTCCTCGTGTCGCATGGCTGTAAGGGCATACCTTGTGACCAGCCTCTGCCAATGCCAGGGCTGCATCATGCGCGACACCGGGAATAATTGCCTCCAGAGCGACTGTCAGTTCAAAGCCTCCATCTTCGCGTGGGCCGATCCCGACTGTCGCCCGGGCGCTTAGATCCGTGGGGGGACGGGGTAGGGATTTGTCCTGACTTGCGGCGTATTTCATCGCGCCGATATAGCAAGCCGCATAGCCGGCGGCAAAAAGTTGCTCCGGGTTGTTACCTTGGCCGGTTCCGCCCATTTCTTTGGGCACTGCGAGCGTAAGATCAAGCGCGTTATCAGATGTGCTAACACGGCCATCACGTCCGCCGGTGGCCTGCGCGGTGGTGGTGTAGACTGGTTTGATCGACATGGGATGTCCTTTTAATTGATAGCAATTATATTGTGCACAATATGATAGGCCATCCTCAAACGCGTACAAGGCCCATAGTGGATAGGCTTATTACTGTCGGGCTTGTGGGTCTTCCAGTTTATTAAATATATTTAAAACATAAGCTTACATAAGTTTCTTGATGCTTTGCATCATATCTTTCCAAAGCTTTCGGATATTGGGCAGCATACATGCAAACGTGAACCGGCTGAACCATCACCTGCAGTTTGCACACTAAAGTCCCAATAAAGAACGAATTTCGGGCACCGTGTATCCATCTTCCCGATATCTCGCAATCGCACGTGCATCATCCCGTTTGGCCAACCGTTTTCCGTTGGCATCGCGAACAAGATCGTGATGATGGTACGTCGGTGTGGGAAGATTAAGAAGGTACTGCAAAAGCCGCTGAAGCGGTGTCGCCTCAGCCAGATCCGCACCGCGCACCACATGGGTTACATTCTGGGCAGCATCATCAACAACAACCGATAGATGGTAAGCTGCGGCTCTGGTATCTTTTCGCAACAGCACCACATCCCCGTGTGATGCCAAAAGCGTTTCCGGAACAATGCGATGAATCACGGATTGGCCTGTGCCTGTCTCCTGCCAATCAAGCACCTCCGTATTCAACACTGCAACTGCTGCGGACAGGTTAAGGCGCACTGCATCGCCTGGCCCGGGGTGGTCTCCGGTGCGGTGGCGGCACGTGCCCGGATACACAGGCGGCGCTGTTGCACCTTCTTGCGGTGCTGATAGTGCGGCCTGAATATCACGACGCGTGCAATTGCAAGGATAGGCAAGCCCGCGTCGCAAAAGCTCATCTATTACAGCGTGATAAACATCGAACCTATCAGAAAGCTTCAACACAGGTATTGGCCAGGACAGCCCCAACCAGTGCAAATCACGATAAAGCGCAGTTTCATATTCCGGGCGGCAACGCTGTGTATCGTTATCTTCAACGCGAAGCAGGAACTCGCCTTGGGCTGAGCGCGCCAATTCCCACGCCGTGAAAGCCGAATAGGCATGGCCAAGATGCAAAAGCCCCGTGGGCGACGGTGCGAAACGGGTTATCAGCTTTGAAGTCGGAGCCATTCGCCAAACCGTTCCTTGGCCCGGTCTGTGTAGATTTTGTATCGCTCTTTGCGACCGCGTCGACCACCGCGCGCGTCTACTGGAGGAAATAGGCCAAAATTGACATTCATAGGCTGGAAGGTTTTTGCATCGGCGCCGCCGGTGATGTGATGCACAAGGCTGCCCATCGCAGTTTCAGGCGAAGGCGGCGGTAAATCGCGTCCGTGAAGTTCTGCCACAGCCATGCGACCGGCCAAAAGCCCCATTGCCGCGGATTCGACATACCCCTCAACACCCGTAATCTGGCCGGCAAAGCGGATGTTAGGGCGCGATTTCAACCGCAAACGATCATCGAGCAAGGTGGGCGAGTTCAAGAATGTATTGCGGTGGATGCCACCCAAACGCGCAAAGCGCGCATTTTGCAGCCCCGGGATGGTGCGCAAGACGTCTGTTTGAGCACCGTATTTCATTTTCGTTTGAAAACCTACGATGTTATACAATGTTCCCAGTGCGTTATCGCGCCGCAATTGAACAACCGCATAAGCTTTTTCTTCCGGTTTATGGCTGTTGGTCAACCCGACCGGCTTCATCGGCCCGTGGCGCGGGGTTTCACGACCACGTTCGGCCATCACTTCGATCGGCAAACAGCCATCGAAATACTTGGCCGTCTCACCTTCGTGAAATTCGGTTTTGTCAGCCGCCATCAGCGCATCGATGAACGCTTCGTACTCTTCTTTGTTCATCGGGCAGTTCAGGTAGGCCGTGCGCTCTTCTTCTGTCTCGCCCTTATCATAACGCGACTGTTTCCATGCGATATCCATATCGATACTGTCGAAATAGACGATTGGGGCGATGGCATCGAAAAACGCAAGGCTATCGGCACCGGTTTGGGCGCGGATTGCCTCGGCCAGCGGGCCGGAGGTCAGTGGGCCGGTCGCAATGATCCAATGGCCGTCCTGCGGCAGCTCCGTTATTTCTTCGTAAGAGGTTTCGATCAACGGATGCGCCTTCAAGGTCGCCGTCACATCGGCAGAAAACGCATCGCGATCCACAGCCAGTGCGCCGCCGGCGGGCAGGCGGTGGCGGGCGGCATGCTCCATGATCAGCCCATTGGCTGCACGCATTTCCCAATGCAACAGCCCGACGGCGTTTTGCTCGTCATCATCCGAACGAAACGAGTTGGAGCAGACCATTTCGGCGAAATCGCCGGTGCGATGTGCGAATGTTTCAACCTTGGGCCGCATTTCGTGAATCACCACGTGAATGCCAGCTTGTGCGGCCTGCCATGCGGCCTCTGATCCGGCCATTCCGCCGCCGATGATATGGAGTGTCTGTGTCATATGCGCGATGTAGGGGATTGCGTGGTATTTGAAAAGGGATCTTTGGTCGTGAACGACTTGGCCAAGGATAAATAGAAAAAGCCACCGGACTACTCCGGTGGCTTGACGCACGGCCAAAGGGCTTTGTGCTGTTGACCGGTCGATTAGAAGCCGGGGATCAACTCTGCCAGACCCCGACGCGAGAAGGAGGCATCGCCGCCGCCGAACTCTGCCTTGATGCCCAAGCCGATATAGCTTTCCGCATCGTCGTGGTTCGGATCGACAAAGCCCAGCTCGCCATTGAGCACATACCCGCCTGCGAGTTTGTAATCGCCGGTCACACCAAAGCGGCGCACGTTGTTGCCGTTATCGATGTCGGCAAAGTCGAAACGACCACCCACATCCAGCTGCGGCGTCAGCGGGGTTTTCAGCGACAGGTTGTAGATATCGCTGTCGTTGATGTTGCTATCGCCGTTGGCGCGCGTGTAGGCGGCTTCGAAATCAACGCCATTCAACTGCGCGCCATATTCCAGGCCGAGAAGATCCACATCCCCTTCGTCCAGGTCTTCAAAACCGGCAAACAGACCGAATTTCGAGTAGGGCGTCGCGTTCCAGATCGCGTGCAGACCGGTGGAGTAGCCATCCAGATCGGCGCCATCGCCAAAATGGTTTAGCATCATATCGCCCTGCATCGCGAATTGGGGTGTAAAGCCCAGTTCCAACTGACCACCGATCGAGGTGCGATTGCCATCTTCGCCGCCAAGATAGTTGTAATGCGACACCCCGACGGAGGCCCCGTTCACGTCTGCTGCCATCGCGGCGAGCGGCATACCACCGGCAAGGGCCGTCGCTAGGAGAAGTTTGTTCATCATGATCTTCTTTTCTGCTCGATTGTTCCGCCGAGTCGTTGCCCTGACGGAGGAAGTGATCAGGCCGGTGGGATGCCGGCCTGAATGCGGGTGTTACGCGTTCTGTGCACCATCGTCAGCGGAATCGCCGGCATCGTCAGATGAATTCTCTGTGATCTCCAGATCCTCCTCGTCCTGACCGGCATCAGCAATACGTGCGACCGACACAACAGTTTCGTCTTCTGCGGTATTGAACACGCGCACACCCCCCGCCGAGCGGGAGCGGAACGAGATGCCGTCCACAGGACAGCGGATCGATTGACCGGTCGAGGTGGCCAGCATGATCTGGTCCATCGCATCCACGGGGAAGGACGCCACGAGATCGCCGCCGCGCATCTTTTTCTCGAACGCGGTAACGCCCTGGCCGCCACGCCCGCGCACGGGATAGTCATGGCTTGACGAGGTCTTGCCGATACCTTTGGCAGTGATCGTCAGGATCAGATCCTCTGCCGCCGACATTTCCGCATAGCGTTCCGGGCTAAGCTGGCCTGCTGCGGCAACATCGTCGTCCTCGTCTGTTTCCTCTTCTTCGGTCACGCCTGCCATCAAACGACGCTGTTTGAGGTAGGCCGTGCGCTCTTCCGAGCTGGCTTCGAAATGACGGATCACCGACATGGAGACGACTTCGTCATCGCCCAGAAGCTTCACGCCGCGCACACCCACGGAATTGCGCGAATTGAACACCCGCACTTCCGGCACAGGGAAACGGATCGCACGCCCCTTGGCCGTGACCAGCATCACATCATCCTCTTGCGAGCAGATCCGTGCATTGATCAGGCGGACGCCTTCGTTTTCATCTTCGAATTTCATCGCGATTTTGCCGTTACGCATCACGTTGGTGAAATCCGAAAGCCGGTTGCGCCGCACCGTTCCCGCAGAGGTGGCAAACACAATCTGCAGCGCGTCCCATTCCGCCTCGTCGCGATCCACAGGCATAATGGCCGCGATCGAAACGCCGGTGGGGATCGGCAGGATATTGACGATGGCCTTGCCCTTGGAGGCGCGCGAACCCACCGGCAATTGCCAGCATTTCAGCTTGTAGACCATACCTTCGGTGGTGAAGAACAGCAGCTGCGTATGCGTATTGGCCACAAACATCGTGGTCACCGCATCATCGTCTTTCAGGCCACCACCCGACAGCCCCTTGCCACCGCGTTTTTGCGAGCGGAAATCGACCAGCGGCGTGCGTTTGATATAGCCGCCTTGGGTGACCGTCACGACCATATCCTCGCGCTCGATCAGATCCTCGTCGTCCATATCGCCGACCCAGTCAACGATCTCGGTCCGGCGCGGCACCGCGAACTGCTCACGCACCTCGCGCAGTTCGTCGGAAATGATCGCCATGATCCGTTCGCGCGATGCAAGGATGGCCAGATAGTCCTTGATCCTTCCGGCCAGTTCGGCCAGCTCGTCGGTTACCTCTTTGACACCGATCTGGGTCAGGCGCTGCAAGCGCAGTTCCAAAATCGCGCGGGCTTGTGTTTCCGACAGATTATAGGTGCCGTCGTCATTGACCGGATGCAGCGGATCGTCAATCAGCTTGAGGTATTCCACGATGTCATAGGCCGGCCAGCGGCGGGTCATCAAACGCTCGCGTGCCTGGGCTGCATCGGCCGACGAGCGGATCGTTTGCACGACCTCGTCCACGTTGGACACGGCGACGGCCAGACCGCACAGCACATGGCTGCGTTCGCGGGCCTTGCGCAATTCAAAGGCGGTGCGTCGCGCCACCACTTCTTCACGGAAGGTGATGAAATGGGTCAGAAAATCGCGCAAGGTCAGCTGCTCGGGGCGGCCACCGTTCAGCGCCAGCATATTGCACCCGAACGAGGTTTGCAGCGCGGTAAAGCGATAAAGCTGGTTGAGCACGACATCAGGCGTGGCATCGCGTTTCAATTCGATGACCACGCGCACGCCAACGCGGTCGGATTCGTCTGCGATGTTGGAGATGCCCTCAAGGCGCTTGTCGCGCACAAGTTCGGCCATCTTCTCGATCATGGCCGCCTTGTTGACCTGATAGGGGATGTCGTCGACCACGATCGCGAAACGGTCTTTGCGCACTTCTTCGATCCGCGTTTTCGCACGGATAATGACAGAGCCGCGACCCTCCAGATAGGCCTTGCGCGCGCCGCCACGGCCCATGATCTGGGCACCTGTCGGAAAGTCGGGGCCGGGGATGATCTGCATGATCGCCTCGGTCGACATGTCGGGGTTGTCGATCAGGGCAAGCGTTGCATCGACCACCTCGCCCAGGTTGTGCGGCGGAATGTTGGTGGCCATACCGACGGCAATCCCGCCGGCGCCATTGACCAGCATATTGGGGAAGCGCGCGGGCAGAACGACCGGCTCGCGGTCCTTGCCATCATAGTTATCTTGGAAGTTGACCGTATCTTTCTCGATATCGCTCAAAAGCGCGCTTGCAGACTTTTGCATGCGAACTTCGGTGTAGCGCATCGCCGCGGCGCTATCGCCATCCATGGAGCCGAAGTTCCCCTGACCGTCCAGAAGCGGCAGCGACATCGAAAACGGCTGTGCCATTCGCACAAGCGCGTCATAAATCGCCGCATCGCCATGGGGGTGGTATTTCCCCATCACATCGCCAACGGGCCGGGCCGATTTGCGATAGGGTTTGTCATGGGTATTGCCGGTCTCATGCATTGCATAAAGGATCCGACGGTGCACCGGCTTCAGCCCATCGCGCAGATCCGGAATGGCACGGCTTACGATTACGCTCATGGCATAATCCAGGTAAGCGGTTTTCATCTCGGATGCGATGGAAACGACGGGGAACTGTTCGGAGGAGGGGCGTCCCGGGCCCTCTTCTTTGGTTTCCGGCGTATCGGGAGTATCGGTCACGCGCGCCTCAATTCTTTTGGATTTTCTTATACGAACTTATAACGCAGCGCGGCATTGGGATGCAATCGCGCAATCAGCAATTCATCCGAATGGCGACGGTTTCGTGCCACCGGCCGCCAAGAAATGGCGCCAATATGTCATGCGCAGGCCTTCGGTGATCTGCACAGGCTGATCCGCCGTCCGCGCGTGATGTATGATTTTTGCGGTTTTTTGTGGTCAAGGCGCGGTGGGTCAGCGGGGCGCGCGTGAAAAGGCGGCGGTGAGCCACAAAACGGCAAGCAACAGCGAAAAAACCGCGTTCAGGTTCGCCATGCTCAGCCCGAGCATTTGCCACGAAATCTGGTCGCATTGGATAAGGGGGGCATTGTTGATCTGTGCAAGCAGATCATCCACAGAGCCCGCGCCCGGACCGGACGAGGTGCAACTGGTGGGGCCTGCGATAATATGGCGTTCTACCAGTGAATGATAGATCGCGATTGCCGCGGTGGTCAGCGTCGCAATCGCGCCCAAGGCGGCGCTGATACGTGGCAGACGCAGGATCAAGATCAGCACGCCTATGGCAATCGCGGCGGCGTGCGGCCAGCGCTGCAGCAGGCACAGGTGGCACGGCGCATAGCCAAGAGACTGGAACACAAAAGCACCGCCCAGCAGAAGAACAGATCCGGTGGTGGCCGTCAGGATGCGAACGCGAAACGTGGTCATCAGAGATATTTCACCAGATAAAGGCCACCAAGCAGCAGCACAATGAAGAGGATGAACACAAATCCCAGCCTGCGTTCAATGAAATCTTTCACCGGCGCGCCATAGCGCCATAACAATGCACCAACCACAAAGAACCGCAGCCCGCGTGCAATAACGGACGCCATCAGGAAAATCGGCAGCGATAGATGTGTGGCACCCGAAAAAATGGTGATCACCTTGAACGGGAAGGGGGTCACGCCTGCGATCAGCACCGCCCAAGGACCGTAGTCGTTGAAACGCTGGGCCAGTGTCTCGAACTGACCGGACTTGCCGTAAAATTCCAAAACAGGCATCCCGAAACTGTCCATCATCGCATACCCGATGAAATAGCCGAACAGCCCGCCCGTCACGGATGCGATTGTGGCCACACCGGCGATCAACCAGGCCCGCCTCGGCGCAGCAAGGATCATCGGGATCATCAGAACATCGGGCGGAATCGGAAAGACCGAGCTTTCGATGAAAGCGACAACCGCCAAGGCCCATAGGGCATATCGACGCTCTGCAAGCGCCATGGTCCAGTCATATAATCCGCGCAGCATCGATACCTCATATGATTAAAACCCTCATGCCCCCCAGTGACCAATAGGTCAAGCCTCTGGCAAGGGGGGGGCGAGCCAGCCCTCTATAAGCCGATCGGGGATGGTGCCGCCGCTTGACGTAAGAAGAGCCGACTATTTTTATCCCTGAGCCAAAAAATGGTCTTGTCAATGCGCGCGACCAAAGCTAGACGAAGGCTGTGCTGGCCCGAGTGGCGGAACGGTAGACGCAGGGGATTCAAAATCCCCCGCCGCAAGGTGTGTGGGTTCGAATCCCACCTCGGGCACCACCAAAGCAACACGCTTTTCAGGTGGTATAGCTGGCACAACGAACATCAAACATTCCAAAAAACCAATCTGAGCCGCGTTTGATCGCTTAGGCATTCCGCGCCTGTATGGGTGTGTGTGAAAATTGCTCAGCGCGAGATTGAAGGCCCTTATTCTCCGCCGTGTTTGCGTTTCGCATCGCTGATGATTTCGAATAATCTATCCGCGTCCAGTACCTGCTTTGAGGTGTAGACGGCCATATTCTCCATTCCGATCGACGCGGCCGAAAGCAGAAGATCGAATTGGGAAGGGCTCAGCTCGATCCGGCCCGTGCGCTGGGTTTCGATTACGACAGTATGGCGTTCATCCGTCATCCGACCAACCTACCTTGAAAGTCCACTCTGGCAGAAAACATAACTCATTATCATGCATATGAAAGTCTGATCAGTGTGTCCACCTATCGTTTGACTGCATTCAGCGCAAAGCGGGGCGGGGTCTTGTATACGTCAGGATTTTTTGTCCGGCTTACTTTGTCACCGTAACGCCGGTGCCGCATTGGGCCTGTTGGAGTCATACTGCCTTGCCCCTCTCGCATCGGACGTAACTGTGCTGTATAGACGGCTGAACCGTCCATTTTCGGTCTTTGCTGTTTATGTCCTGAATTTAGTCAACGGTATGGGATGGCAGACAAAGATCATTGGATAAGGCGCAGAAAATAACAGCCAGAAGTCAGCCGTATAATGCATAAAAATGCCGATACACCGATCAAACACAACAGTGCGCGCCTGTCGGTTGCGCCGATGATGGATTGGACGGTTAGCTAAAATATCCTTTTTATATCAGTATTTTATGATATGGATGGTATTTTTTAGCAAAATTTAGCAAATGGTTTAGCGTGCCAGCGCCTTCGCTTCCCTGCGTGCCTCCTCTGCTTTTGCGTCGATGTATGCAGCCAGGTCGCTCAGATGCACCATCTTGGCGCCCTTTTGGCTCCGCTCCATCCGAACCAGCGGCAGCTCAATTTCACCGCTTCCAGCTTTACGTAGAAATACTGGAAGAGTGAGCGGCGCAAAGAAATCCTTACAAACGGTCTCCGCAGACACCATAGCGCGGCCATCATATTGCGCCATCAAAAGCCACACAGTGCTCAAAGTCTGGTTGCCCATTACTCACCTTCTTTCCGCGTTGTCTCTGCCGCTATCTTGCGCGCACCCTCTGCGATTTCATCCTCTGACCAGCCATCGCACACGCGACCGTCAATCGTGGATATCAGGGTCATGACGCCTTGGTCGTTTCGGCCAAGGGTTTTTGTGAAGCGATTATTCCCGGTCATGCGCCGTGCTCCACAGCCCACCAGATCCCGTCAAGGATCGCTGCGCCCAGAAGCGCGCCAATGACGCATGCGCCTACCCATTGCTTCAAGTTAGCCATCACTCGACCCCCTGAAAGCACAGCACAGCACAGCACAGCACGGCGCAGAGCAAAATCAGCGTCACAGTCATGGGCGGGTCTCCGCGTTGCGTTCCGCCATGAGCTCGGCGCGCAGGGCTTCCATGAAAGTGTCCGCGACCTTGTGTCGGCGATGGCGCGGGCTGCGGATCTGGCTTGGCGGCGCTTTGCGGATTTCGCCTTTTCCAGTTCTCGATCGCGATCCACCGCGCGTTCGCGCTGGCAGGTCGAGCAGTTCCCGCTGAGACACATGGCAATCTCCGTAAAATTAGGGATCGGGCAGGGCGTCACGGGTGATGCGGCCCGCCCGATCATTCACGCGCTCACCGCGTGAATTCCTGTCGTTCGGGATGCCGCCTTACGCGCAGGCGGACACCGGAAGGGCAGGGTCATTTACGCGCAAGGCTTTCGCGTGCATGTCGGTCTGCGAGGTACTGGCTGACCTCTGCTGTCAGCGCCTCGATGCTCACACCATGGGCGCGGGCCGCGCGCTTGATGGGGCCTTCGTAATCACCCAGCAGACGGGCACCGAACGGGCAGTGCGTTTCTTCGGCGCGCCGGTTCTCGATCACCTCGTCCAGCGCGTTGCTCAGGGCTGTGGCGTTCATTGTTCTCTCCGGTGTTGGGGGTAAGTGGGGCGGTGCGTCGCATGCCCAGAAGTGCACCGCCCCTGTCAGCCTTCGGGTGGGACCGAAGGCCGATGGCTCAGGACATCCCGAGGGCCTCCTTGTAGATGTCCAGAATGGCCTGTTCCTCGGCCACATCGTCCTTGTCACGCTTGCGCAAGGCGATCAGCAGCTTGAGGACCTTGGTGTCGTAGCCGCGGGCTTTTGCCTCGGCTATGACGTCCTTCTGCTGCGCCGCGATGTCGCTCTTTTCGGCGGCCAAGCTCTCGAATTGCTCCACGAACTGGCGCAGTTCGTCGGCGGTCACGTCATAGGCTTTCTGCGCGGCGGCTTTGAATTCGGGATCTTCTTTGAAGCGGTGCTTTTTATCCGCCCGATCGGCACTGGCTGCGGCCTTGTCCAGAAAGGACGGCGCGGCTTCATCGGGTGCGATGTCGGTCATGGCATTCATCACGTCACCTTTGAGGAAAAAGACCGGACGGCGGCGAGCAGCGCACCATCCAGCAGGATCGGGCGGCAGTTTCAGGTGCGCCCGATGATCGAATAGGTGAAGTTTTCAGGATGATCGGCCTGCCATTTGGCGGCGGCGATCTGTGCGACCGGATCCAAGTAGATCGATAGGAATACGAAGGCAGCAATGATTGCTGCAACGGCGCAATGTTGATGGCGGTATTTAGGTTGCGGATATTGCATGGTGTCCTCCGGTCTTCTCGGGTTCAATGTGCTAATATCGCAACAAATAAGTCAAGCAAGAATTGTGCGTAATTCGCAATAAAATATAAATGCGGATTGTGGCAGTAGAAAAACTTACCAAAGATCAGTGTCGTGACAATGTTGATCTATGCTTCACAACAATACAGGACGCTAATTGAGTAATGCTCGTATTTAGCGTTTGTTTTTGCGCGTTGAGTGCTGTTATCGTCCGTATCAGGGGAGAAGCCTGATGCGCGAAACGGAATTTAAGACATTAGTCGATACGCTTGATCGAAAGCAAAAGGGAAGGTTGCTCAATTACCTTCTTGTGTTGCTAGAAAGCGCAGAAACTCTTCCGCCTGACGCTGCCTGTCTTCTGAAAGAGACGCATATAGCTTCATTAGATCGTGGGTATCTACCGAAGAAGAATCGTCAGCCTTGAAGAAGGCAACGATTTTTGGCGCTTCTTCTGATTTAACGCGGCGTTTTCCCGATATGATCTTAGAAATGATGTCTGTGGAGAGGCCGGTGGCCTCCGCCAAGCGCGATCTTTCCCCGCGTTGCCCCGTCAGATGACGTTTTATCCAATTTGCATCGATCACTTCCATATCGAGATATTGGCAAATTGATGAAATCGAAAATATAGATGAAATCGCAAAACTCCTGTTGACGTATTTATGCGAAATTCGCAAAGTGCGCAGCATGATGGAACCTGCTTGCACAGTAATCAAAATTTGCGGAGGCATTGCCGCAGTCGCTGCGATGGTCTCGCGTAGCGAAGTTCGCGTTCGACGGTGGAGCTATCCAAAAGAGCGCGGTGGAAGCGGGGGATTTATTCCCGCTGAACTCCAAATCATGCTGCTGCGTGAAGCAAACGCTCGTGGCGTCGATTTGCGACCAGAACACTTCTTCCCGCCATCTCTCCTGAAAATCGAAAACCAGACTGATACCGGTTTCGATCTCGAAACAGGGGAGAACTGCGACTGATGTGTTCGAGTTTTTCATCCCCCTTTTTTGCGCGGCGTGAATGCGGCGCACAAGGAAATCCCCTTTCCGAGGTAGAGCAATGACAGCCGTTTACGAAGGCAAGGCCCTTGGCGGCATCTTCGCGGGCATGGTCGCCGAAATGGGCGGCTATTACGCGACGGTGACGTGGGTCAAGGAAACGACCGGACGCAGCATGTCCGAAGGCACAATCACCAAGATCGTCAGCGGTGATATGAAGTTCGACTTCGCGCTGGCGTTCATGATCGAGGACCAGATCGGCCGGCATCCGGTGTCGGCGCTGATCGGGTCGCGCTGTAAAACGAACACCGCAACTGTCGAGTTGCAGCACGCGATGAAGGGCTGGCTGAAGGAAAGCTCCGAGGTTGCGCCGGCTGCGTTCGAGATGCTGACGTCCGGCGATACCACGGCCTGCGAGAAAGAGCTGGTGGAAGATATCGCTGCCGCGCAAGCGTTCCTTGCCGCGCTGCGCCGCAAGCGGGACGAGGAGGGCGCGCGATGACCGCCCCCCGCGAAACATGGCAGGCCCTGACCGCCTCGGCCCGTCGCCATGATTGGTCGGGCGAGATCGTCTTTGGTGTCGATCCGGTGGATGTGCGCGCGCATGCCGGCGGACGGATGGTGTATATCGCAAGCCCCGGTGCCACGTTTGATCCTGGCGAATTCTCGGGGGTGGAGGCGGATCGGCATATCCTGATTGCACAGCGCGCGGGCGGTGATCTGGCCGCCCAGGGCGTGTGTGCGGTCGCGCCGCTTGCGCTGGCGTCAAGCTACCTCGAGGCCGATCCCGGCTTGCCGATCAACAGGGCGCGTGGGCGTGCCAGATGGGCGTCGTCTTTGCGAAATGCGGCGGGCGTGATCTGGATCCCCGATGTGCAGGGCTGGGCCGATTGCGCGGAAGTCTTGCGCGATGCCGACTGGGCCGTCCAGCGCGGCGTGCCGGTGCTGGTGCAGGCAATCGGGGTGGCACCATGATCGTGCCCCTTCATTTAAAACCAACTTCAATTCCCACCCCTAAAAAAGAGGCATTGGCATGAGCATGAATGCTGCGCGGTCTGTTTCCTACAAGGGCGGGTTGCGCCCTGTCGATACGGATGATCTGCCGGAATACCCGATCTCCGCCGAAGACCGGCTGGACAGTCATTACTTCATCGCGTGGAACCTCAAGCGCTGGCGCAAGAGCAGGTTTCGCGCGCTGGCCGAGCCGGAGGTCGGCTGGTTCGGCTTCCAGCTGATTTGCGAAAGCCATGACGAGACGCCTGTGGGCACATTGCCCTGCGACGAACGCCTGCTGGCCAAGACAATCGGGATCACGGTCGACCGCTGGCGCCAGCTGTGCGAGCGCGAAGTCACGCCGCTGCATGGCTGGCACCGCGTGCGCTGTGACAATGGCGAGATCCGCTATGCCAATGCCGTGGTGACCGAAGTGATGATCGAAGCGCTCAAGACCAAGCGCAAGAATGCCAGCGACACCGAGCAACGCCGCCGCGCCAAGCGCCTGAAGGATCTCGAGGAGATGATCACCACGCGCATTCAGGCCAGCCGCCTGTTGCAGAACCCGCAGTTCCTCGAGCGGTTCAACGATTGGCTGGAACAGCACTACCCCGATCAGCAGCGCCGCGAGACGCTTGTGCGCCAAGCGCTGGCCGAGTTTCAGGCGGAGCTCGCATGATGCTCGTTTTCCGTGACGATCCGTGCGTTTCCGTGACGGTTACAGAATATTCCGGAAAAGTTACGGAAAATCACGGAATGGAACGGAAACCGCACGGAATATTCCGTGAATTCCGGCGCGCGTTTCTCTTTTTTTGCGCAACTTCCGTGACCGCTGAAAGGACAAGAAACGAAATGAAACGAAAAGACATTACGAAACGCCCGCACAGATCGGACCGCCGGACAGGCTGATCGGGCGGGACATGGCTGAGAAGAGGAGGTGATGACGATGGATAGCGTAGAGCAGGCCGCCGGAGAGAAGCGCGTGCGGCACATCCTGATTGAACCGCTGTTGCGGTTGGGGCTGGGGCGGCCTTCCACGGTGACGAAGGCGCAGTTCGATGTGATGGTCGAGGAGGTTTGCGGCAAGCTGGCCTATATGTCGGACATCAAGCTCGACGCGTTGAAAGAAGAGATTGCGGCGCATCCTGCCGGCCCGAACAAGGACCGGTTCTGGACCGGCGCGAAGATCTGCGACAAGGCGGGCGAGATCGATCCGCCCGAAGATACCGGAAGCCCGCTGTTGCGCGCGGTCTTCGCGAACCCGATCGGGCGTGAGGCGATGGCGGAGGGTTGGGCACCCGAACTGCGGTTCTGGCTGAAGAAAAACCGCAGCTGGCCCGGCGTGTTCGTGGTCTCGCAGCTGCGCGATCAGGCGCGCGAGAACATCCGCCGCCTGACGCTGATCGAGGAGAACATGGAGGCAGGGCGCGATGTCTCGGACGCCGATCTGGCGTTCCGCGCGCGCAGGCGTGCGGCCATCGCCAAATGCGAGACAATCGCGCAGATCGCGCAGGGGGCAGGGCAATGATGATGGGCGATGTTCGCAGGCCCGCAGTGGCCGTGCAGACGGGGCCGCGCCGGATGAGCGTGCGCACCGCCCTTGAATGGGCCTTCGGGCCGGAAAACGCGGGGCTTGATTTCGATCACAGCGGGGCGCGTGAGTTCGAACGTGTCGGGATCTCGCCCGAATGGCGCATGATGCAGCAGGCAAAGCTGGGCTGCCGTGTTGACGGTGGCGGTGGTGGGGCATCCCATGTGCATCCTGACGCGGCGCTGATCGCGGCGGCGGTCGAGGCGCTGGAGCTGAACCCGGTGTTTGGCCGCGCCATGGCGGTGCTGGTCGCCACCTGCGCCCGCTCGGGCACAACGCCCGACTGGCGCGGTGATCCCGTACGTCGTGTCGTTCCCCAAGGTTGGGACTTTGATGACGACATGCGCATGGTGGCGCATGAGGTGGCCGGCGATGAATGGTCCTATCGGGATGTGAAGTATCGCCGGACTCGCAGCGGGCGCGGGCGCTACTGTCCGATCAGCTATTGCGGCGGCGCACGCACCGTGTCGCGGGCGCGGCGGGGATATCTGGATTGGTACGGGGCGCTTCTGGAGCTGTCTGCGCAACTGCGCATTCCGGGATACCTGAGCAGTATCGTTGTCACCAGCGCGCTGCCCGTGCTCTCTCCGTGGAAAAATCCTGTTGACATGCGCCAGTAACTTTTGACATTGTGCACTCACCACACGAGCGTCCGCAGGTTGAAGAAACCTCGCGGGCGTTTTCATTTGCGGAGAACGCTATGGCGCGACTGAAAAGTCTCAAGCCGGTCGTCTCCTCTCTCAAGCCACGCATTTCCTATCTCAAGGTCGACTACGACCAGACCCGCCGCGAACGCTATGACTGGCGCAAGTGGTACGGTCTGGCGCGGTGGAAGGCCCTGCGTCTGCGTGTGCTCGAGCGGGACGGCTTCACCTGTCAGGACTGTGGCCGGATGGATCACGACACCTCGCGATTGCACGCCGACCACAAACGCGCGCATCGCGGTGACCCGTCGCTGTTCTGGGACGAGCAGAATGTTCAGTGCCTGTGCGAGCGGTGCCACAACGGCGCAAAGCAGCGCGCGGAACGGCGCGGGCGCGTCTGATCCGGTGCATGATTGCTGGCGCAGGGGGGGGGGGCGGTCAAAACTTCGGAGGGGAATGCGGCTCTACCGGTCCACTCCCTCACTTGGGGATTTTTTTTCCATGACTGATGAAAATCCGGACGCGGCGTTCGATCTGAACCTCTTTGGCGAGACCTGGTATCGCTCCAAAGGCAAGAAAGGCCGCCCGCCGTTTCAGTGGACGATAGAAAACTCTAACAAAGTCAATATGTTGTTGGCGGCGGGCTGGTCGAATGCACGCATTGCCGGTGTTATCCTCGATCCGCGCACCGGCAAGTCGATTTCCGAGCCCACGCTAAAGCGGCATTTTAGATCCGAGCTGGCAATTCGCGGGGCGGCGCGCGACCGCATGGTGGCCGAGCAGATGATGCGGGTCTGGACCAGCGCGCAGCAGGGCAATGTCGGCGCCGAGCGTTTGTTCGGTCAGATGATGGAACGCAACGACCGGATGGAAGCCGATCGGGTCTATGCCAAAGAGCCGAAAGCCAAAGTCGAGAAGCTTGGCAAGAAGATGATCGACGAGCGCAAGGCCTATGACGCGGACGAGGCGCTTCAGGCGGAGCTGGATCAAGAGGCCTTGCATAATGTCAAACACTGAGGCGCTGCCGCGTTTCGCGTGTCCGGACTGGTGGGAAAAGATCCAGGCGGGTGAGACCCCGATGGCCGATATTCCGCTTGATGAGGAAAAAGCCGCCAAGGTGATGGCGTTCTTCAACCGGTTGCGTCTGCCGGATGTGTCGGGAAACCCGCCCTTGTCGGAGGCCTGCGGCGACTGGTTCCGCGATATCCTGTGTGCATTCCTTGCCAGCAAGGATCCCGAGACCGGCAAGAAGCTGGTGTGGGAGCTGTTGTGCGAGGTGCCCAAGAAGAATTCGAAATCGACCTATGTGGCCGCACTTGGACTGACCGCGCTTTATATGGAGGAGGCCCCGAACCGGCAGATGCTGTTGGTGGGGCCCAGCCAGAACATCTCCGAGCGGTGTTTCGAGCAGGCGCAGGGCATGATCCGCCTCGATCCGAAGCTGGTCCAGATCTTCAAGGTGCAAGATCACCTCAAAACGATCACGCGGCGCAAGACGGGCACCAAGCTGGATGTGAAGACGTTCGACACCTCGATCGTCACGGGCGAGATCCCGGTCCTGACCATCATCGACGAGCTGCACGAGCTGGGCAAAAAGGCGAAAGCGGCAGCGGTGATGCAGCAGATCCGCGGTGGCGGGATTACGAAGCAACGCGGGCAGGTGCTGTTTATCACCACCCAGTCGGATGAAGCGCCAGCGGGCATCTGGCGGCAGGAACTGGACAAGGCGCGCGCGATCCGCGACGGCAAGGCGGGCGCAAACCCGATCATGCTGCCGATCCTTTACGAGTTTCCGCAGGATCTGCAGCGCAAGCAAGGCTTCTGGCGCGATCGGGAAAACTGGCCGCTGGTGTTGCCCAACCTCGGCTTGTCGATCGACCAGGAGGCGCTCGAGGCGGATTACGACAACAACGGGCGGGTGTCTGATCTGTCAGAACAGATCTGGGCCAGTCAGCATCTGAACATCGAGATCGGCGTGGGCCTTGGTGGCGGCTGGGTCGGTGCGAAACTGTGGCCCAAAGCGGAATGCGACAGCCTGACACTGCAAGAGCTGATCGAGCGCTGCGAGGTGGCGGTGGTGGGTCTGGATGGCGGCGGGCTTGATGATCTTTTCGGCCTGTGTGTCACGGGGCGCGACCGCGAGACCAAGAAATGGCTGCAGTGGTTTCATGCGTGGGCCCATCCGGAGGTGCTCAAACAGCGCAAGGAGATCGCGCCGCGTCTGCAGAACTTCGCGGAGCAGGGCGATCTGACGCTTCTGGATGACGATGACCCGACCGGCGACGTCGACGGTGTGGCCGATATCATCCAGACGCTGATGGAGGCGGGATTGCTGCCGCAAGAAGATGCGATCGGCCTCGATACCGCGCAGGTGGGCGTCATCATCGACGTGCTGACCGGTCGCGGGATCGACGAGGCGCAGATCCGTTACATCGGGCAGGACTGGCGCCTGTCTCCGGCCATCTGGGGCATCGAGCGCCGCCTGAAAAACGGGACATTGCTGCATGGCGGCCAGCCGATGATGGGCTGGGTGCTGGGGAATGCCAAAATCGAACAGAGGGGATCTGCGGTGCGGATGACAAAGGAGATGGCCGGAAAAGCCAAGATCGACCCGCTGATTGCCGGGTGTAATGCCTTCATTCTCATGTCGCGCAACCCGATGGCGGCGGGCCTGTCGGTCTATAAAAGCCGTGGGGCACATGTGATCTGATGGGGGTATTTTCAAAATTGTTCACATCGCGCCCCGTCGCCAGATCGGGCGACGGCGGGCGCCGGATCGACGGCGCGGCCGATCTGGACCGGGCGATCCGTTCGGCCGGCACGGGCACGGCCTCGGGCATGTCGGTCACAGCCGACACATCGATGCGAACGGCGGCGGTATTTGCCTGCGTGCGCATCATCTCGGGGGCGGTGGCCAATATGCCGCTGCATGTCAAACGGCGCGTGGACGACCTGACGCGGGTCGACCAGACAGACCATCCGCTGTGGAAGGTTCTGCGCAAAAAGCCGAACGGCTGGCAAACGCCCTCGCAGTTTCGGCGTATGCTGACCGCGCATCTGCTTTTGCGCGGCAATGCCTATGCGCAGATCGTCATGTCGCGCGGTCGCGTGATTGCGCTCAACCCGCTCAATCCGGACCGGATGGAGGTCCAGCAGGGCGATGATTTGCGCCTCGTTTATACCTATACCCGCCGCGACGGGCGCAAGGTGAAGCTGGCGCCACAGCAGGTGCTGCATCTGGTGGGGCTGACGCTCGACGGGGTGACCGGCGTTTCGGTCATCACCTATGCGCGCGAAAGTATCGGGCTGTCGATGGCGCAAGAACGCCATGGCGCGACCACGTTTCGCAATTCGGCACGGCCCAGCATCGTGATGAAACACCCCAAACAGCTCGGGGAAGAGGGGCTGGCGTTCTTGCGCGCCAGTCTGGACGACTATCGCCAGGGCGGAGACTCCGAGGGAAAAGCGCTGATCCTCGAGGAGGGGATGGAGGTCGACCGCCTGTCGATGACGGCAGAGGACGCGCAATGGATCGAGGGGCGCAAGTTCTCGCGCAGCGATATCGCCATGTTCTTCGGGGTGCCGCCGCATATGATCGGCGACACCGAGAAATCCACCAGCTGGGGCTCGGGGATCGAGCAGCAGGGGCAGGGCTTTGTCACCTACACGCTCGAGGATCATCTGACCTGTTGGGAAGAGACGATTGCGCGCGATCTGATCCCGGATGCGGAGATGGACATCTACGTGCGCTTCAACCGCCGCGCGCTTTTGCGCGGGGATTCAAAAGCGCGGTCGCAGTATTATCAAAGCGGTCTGCAATGGGGCTGGATGAGCCCGGACGAGGTGCGCAGCTTCGAGGATATGAACCCGCGCCCCGACGGGCAGGGCCACAAGTTCAACGCACCACCCAATACCGCAGGCAGACCCGCACAGGAGAAAGACGATGACGATCAGAGCCCTTCCGGAGATTAAGGCGGGACGTTTGCCCAAAGTCTGCGCGTTCGAGATGGACGCGACAGCTGTCGAGCGCTGGAATGCAGCCGTCGCGCCGAAAGCGGCCAGTGATAACACGATCACCATTCTGGATGTGATCGGCGAGGATTTCTGGTCAGGCGGCGGCGTGACATCGAAACGGGTGGCGGCCGCCTTGCGCGCGATCGGCGGGCAGGATGTCGTGGTCGAGATCAACAGCCCGGGCGGTGATTTCTTCGAAGGCGTGGCAATCTACAACGCGCTGCGCGCGCATCCCCATAAAGTGACCGTGCGGATCCTCGGGCTTGCGGCCTCGGCCGCATCGGTCATCGCCATGGCCGGCGACGAGATCCAGATCGGCAAGGCCGGTTTTCTGATGATCCATAACGCGTGGGTCGTGGCAATGGGCAACCGTCATGATCTGGCAGAGGCCGCCAGAACGATGGAACCGTTCGATGATGCCATGGCCACGCTCTATGCGGACCGGTCCGGTGTGGCGAAGGCCAGGGCCGGTGAATGGATGGACAACGAGACCTGGTTCAACGGCGAGCAGGCGGTGGCGGAAGGTCTGGCCGACGGGTTTCTGCCTGCCGATGCCGTGCGCGAAGACCAGACAAAGGCCGCAGCAGCCAAGGGCGTGAATGCCACGCGCCGTGTCGATGCGATGCTCGCCAAACAGGGAATGCCCCGATCAGAACGCCGTGCGCTTCTGGCCGAAGCGAAAGGGGGCACGCAAAACGCTGCCCCGACCGTCACGCATGACGCTGACGACTGGACCGCTGCCGCCGCGCAGCTTCTCTCAACAATGCGCTCCTGAGGAGGACCACTATGACCAAGCCATTCAACCCGGCGGCACTCAAGCCGCGCGGGATCCTGTCCGTGCGCGCTGATGCCAGCACACCGGCACAGATTCTGTCGCAAATGCAGCGGACGTTCGAAGAGTTCAAAGCCGAGCATGAAAAGGAACTCTCGGATCTGAAAAAAGGCCAGCAGGATGTTGTGCGCTCCGAAAAGGTCGAGCGGATCAACACCGAGCTGACGGAACTGAGCAAGGCGCTCGATGACGTCAACCAGACCATGGCCGCCCTGCAGGTGGGCGGTGCCGGCGGCGGTCTTGCGGATCCGGCCAAGGCCGAACATGCGAGCGCGTTCAACGCATGGTTTCGCAAGGGCGAGCGGGCGATTGACGCGGATCTGCACGATCTGGAAGTCAAAGCCGCGTTGAGCACGACCAGCGATCCGGATGGCGGCTATCTTGTGCCAGAGCAGATGGCCACCGAGGTGGACCGCGTTGTGGGCACGGTATCGGCCATGCGCGAACTGGCGACCGTCATGCCGATCGGTACCGACACCTATAAAAAACTGGTCAGCATGGGCGGGACCGGATCGGGTTGGGTTGGCGAGCACGAGGGCCGCCCCGAGACCCGCACGCCGACGCTGCGCGAGTTGATCTTCAACGTGAAAGAGATCTACGCCAATCCGGCGGCCACGCAAAAAACGCTTGATGATGCGCGCATCGATATCGCGCAATGGCTGGCCAACGAGGTGTCGACCGAATTTGCAGAGCAGGAAGGCCTTGCCTTCATCACCGGCGACGGTGTGGCCAAGCCGCGCGGATTGCTGACCTATGACACGGTGCCAAACGACGACTATGGCTGGGGCAAGCTGGGCTTTATCAAAAGCGGCAACGCCTCCTCGATCCAGAGCGCGGATTGTCTGATCGATCTCTATTATGCGCTCAAGCAGCAATACCGCAACGGCGCGACCTGGCTGATGAGCGATGCCACCATGGGCAAGGTCCGCAAGCTGAAAGACGGGGACGGCAATTACATCTGGCGGCTGCCCGAAGGCGGGGCCGAGTTGCCGACGATTCTCAACAAGCCCGCCCGCACCGATGATCATATGGGCAAGGTTGCAGCCGGCGGCGTGCCGATCGCATTTGGCAATTTCAAGCGCGGCTATCTGATTGTCGACCGCTTCGGCATCCGCGTTCTGCGCGATCCCTTCACCAACAAGCCCTACGTGCATTTCTACACCACAAAAGGTGTGGGTGGCGGGATCCAGAACTTCGAGGCCATCAAGCTTCTCAAAATCGGGGCCTGATCTGCGGCGGGCGGCCACGGGGCCGCCCGACCGGCACTGCAACCGTTCAACCAAGGACATCCACCATGAAAGATATCCATTCGGGCATGACCGCGCGGGTCGCGATTGCCGCCAGCACATATTCCGCCACCACAGCGCCGCCTGCGGTCGATTTGCAAGGGTTCAACGCCGCAGAGATCGTGGTGAACATAGGGGAAGGCGGCATCGTGTTTTCCAACACCAACAAGGTCGAGTTTGTCCTGACACATTCCGACGATGGCAGCACCTTCGCGCCGGTGACAGTCAAGGACGTACTGGGGGTCGCGGCGGTCACAGACGGGATCGTCAAGACGCTGGCCGCAGATCATCCGGCCGCGGCGGCGTATCGTTTGGGCTATGTCGGCACCAAGCGCTATCTCAAGCTGCAGGCGAAGTTCTCGGGCACGCATGGCACCGGCACGGCGCTTGCCGCCGTCGTGATTGCGGGCGAGGGGCATGACAGCCCGCAACCCGATCAGGTGTGACATGCCACCGCCCGTGTTGCTTGTTCCACCGGCTGTGCTGCCGGTGGGGCGCGAGGAGGTCAAACTGCACTGCCGTTTGGACGGGGACGATGAAGACAGCCTGATCGACGGGCTGGTTCTGGCGGCCACCATGTTGCTTGACGGATACTCCGGAGTGCTGGGCCGGTGCCTGATCGCCCAGACATGGATGCAGGCCTACACCGGCTGGTGCCCACAGATGCCTCTCCCGTTTGCCGACTGTCAAAACCCGCAAGTCAGCTGGCTTGATCACGCGGGCGTCTGGAGGCAGGTGCCCGCGCGCGCCTTCGAGATTGTGCGGGGCGCGCGCGGCGACCGGCTGCGATATCTCGACGGGTTCACGGCGCCCGCTTTGAATGCGGATGTCGCCCATCCGGTGCGCATCACGTTCACGGCAGGCTATGGCACAACGCCCGCAGATGTGCCGGCCCCGATCCGTCAGGCGATCAAGCTGACCGTCGGGTTCTGGTATGAACACCGCGATCTGGATCCCGACAAACCGCCCGCCGCCGGTGGCGCGCTGCCCTGGGTCGCGGACCGTATCCTGTCGCCTTACCGGCGGGTGGGTGTGTGATGCGCGCGGCAAAGCTGAGGGACCGGATCGTGGTCGAGCGGCCTCTTTCGGGCGATGACGGTTATGGCAATACGGTGCTGGAGTGGAAGCCCCACCTCAAGCTCTGGGCCGATGTGCTGGAGCATCTGGGGCGTGAACGGATCGAGGCGGGCCGGCTTGCCGCCCCGCGCACCGCAACCATCCGTGTGCGGTCAAGTTCGCAGACGCGGGGGCTTACCGAGGCCGACCGGATCATCGCACGTGGCCTGATCTGGAACATCACCGCCATCGCCAATGTCGGGCGCACCGGCGCGCAGATCGAGATGACATGCGAGGAAACGACGTCTTCCACGCCTGTCGAGTAGATGGCCAAGGAGATTTGGAATGTCCGTCATTGGAGCAGACAAAGTGATGCGCAAGCTGTCGCGGCTGGATCGCAAGGTCAAGGCCGAGGTGGATCTGGCCAACCAGAAAAGCGGCGAGGAGCTGATCGCGATCAGCAAGGTGTTGATCCCGAAACGCACCGGCGAAAGCGTGAAGAACATCAAGGGCAAACGGCTCCAGGATGGATCGTATCTGTGCGATTTCGGGGAAGGGGCCAAGGTGATCGAAGGCGATCGTGGCCCGCGCCCGTTCGTCAATCCGGCGCTGAAAGTATCGCGCAAGCGGTTCAAGGCGCGCGCGAAACGTGCGGTCAACAAGGCGGTGAAGGCCTCGTTCAATGGATGACGGGCCCGCGCTTGCCCTGCAGCAGGTCATTGTCGCCACCTTGCGCGCGGATCCGGCGCTCGCAGGGATGGTGTCGGGCCGTGTCTATGACGAGGCCCCCGCAGATGTGGCCTTCCCGTATGTGCGGCTCGGCAATGTGGATCCGCAGGCGGACCGCATCGGCTGTTACACCGATGACCGGATCCGGTTCTCGATCGAATGTTATTCGCGCCCGCCCTCGGGTCGGGTCGAGGCGGGTCGCATCGGGTTTGCGGTGCGCCGCGCACTCGACGGGGCGCAACTCGATCCTGCTGGCTACACGCTCGACTGGCTCGACTATCTGACCCAAACCACCACGCGCACCCCTGACGGGGCCAGCTATGTTGCCACCGTCGCGTTCGAGGCGGCGATGGCACCTGCCGCTTAACCGCCCTTCGGCAAGGCCCGTTTCCCACACAGTATTGGAGGCCATCTCATGGCAAAGCAAAAGGGGCGCACGCTCCTTGTCAAACTCGACACGAAAACGGGAGAGAGCGCGCCTGACTTCAGCGTTCTTTGCGCACTCAACGCCAAAACCCTCACGATCAACAACGAGGAAATCGATGTCACTTCCGCGGATTGCGATGATCCGGGCGGACGTTTGTGGACCGAGGTGCTTGATGGCGTCTCGCGGCTGAGTTTTACCGGCAATGGCACCTCGAAAAAGGACACAGCCGAGGTGCGCCTTGCCGCCGTATCGCTGAGCGCGCCGCCGGTGATCCGCGCGCAGGTGGTCGTGCCGAACTTCGGCCTTTTCGAATGTGATCTCTTTGTGCAGTCCTTCGAGCTGGGCGGCGAGATGACAGGGGGCGTGACCTTCTCGCTGACCGCGGCCTCGACCGGCAAGGTCGACTTTACGCCGGAGGCTGACACCTGATGTCGGTTCTGTCCACAGCGGCCTATGAAGAGGAGATCGGCGGGCAGTCCCGCCGTCTCGTTTTGCGCAACCGCGAGATCGAACGGTTCGAGGCGCAGTATGATGTCGGTATCTTCGCGCTTTGGGACCAGCTATCGGGGCGTGGCCCCGCGCCACAGGTGCGCCATGTGCGCGATCTGGTCGCACTGGCGTTGATCGGTGGCGGGATGGCCGATCGCGCGGCCGATCAGCTGGTCGCAGATCTCGGGCCCGATCATAACATCGCTTTGCGACAGATCGCGTTTCGGGCGCTCGGCGTGGCCTTCATCCCGTCTGTCCTCGAGAGTGATAAAAAAAAACGCGATGGCTCGTAGAGCAGGGTGATCGTGGACCCCTGCGCTACGGCTTTGCCGACCGGCTTCGCAATCTTTGCGGCGCGACCAACCGGCTGCCTGCGGAAATCCGTGACCTCACCCCTTTGGAAACCGTCGAGCTGATCGAGGCATGGAATGCGGCACAGGCCGATATCGCCGGCGATGTGGCGCCCCCGAGTGTCGACGACTTTGATGAACTGGTGATGCGATATGGCTGATGAGAACCTCGAGCGGATTACGATCCTGCTGCAGGCGCGCGACAAGGATTTCCATCGTGCGATGGACCGCAACAACAAGCTGATCGCGAAACTCAACCGCGAGGCCAGCCGCAACACCTCCCAGATGAGCCGCAACATCGATACCAACCTGTCGAAAGCGTCCTCGTCGGTGATGTCGTTCGGCAAGAGCTTCGCATTGGGCGCGGTCGGCGGGGCGGCGGCTGCGCTCTTTGCGGGTGTGACCTCGAATGTGAATGCCACCGTGCAGGCCATTGCCCAGCTTGGCGATGAGGCGAAACGCTCGGGGCTGGCGGTCGAGGCGTTTCAGGAATGGCGCTTTGTGGCAGAAACCAACCGGATCGCGGTCGACAGCCTGATTGACGGGTTCAAGGAGCTGAGCCTGCGCGCCGATGAATTCATCCTGACCGGATCCGGATCGGCGGCAGAGGCTTTTAACCGTCTGGGCTATACCGCGACGGATCTGACGCAGAAGCTGAAAGACCCGTCCGAGCTGATGCTGGAGATTATCGGCCGGCTCGAAGGGCTCGACAAGGCCGCCCAGATCCGGATCGCGGACGAACTGTTCGGCGGCTCGGGGGGCGAACGCTTCGTGGAGCTATTGAGCCGTGGAGAGGGGCAGCTGCGCAAGACTATCGAGCGTGCCCACGACCTCGGCACCGTGCTCGATCAGGAGATGATCGATAAAGCCGACGAACTGGATCGGCGCTATACCGAACTGGGTATTTCCATGGCCAGCATGTGGAAAAAAACCGCCGTCGGCATGGCGGATTTCCTGCGCCAGATCCTGAACATCCGTCTGGAAAGTGACAACCTTGCCGCCTCGGACCTGTTTCGCAATGCAGCGCAGGCCAAAGGGCTCCTTGGGCCGGAAGTGTCGGATGCTTTGGAGGGCAACAGCGATGCGGTGAAGGAAAATGCGGAAGCGATCTCCGGCTTGCTGATCGAATACGAACAGCTTGCCGGTCAGGCCACGGGGCTTTCGCCCATCCTGCGCCAGTTCGCAGGGGATCTGCGGCGGATGGGCGAGGATACCGCCTCAACCGCGCTTCTCGATGCGGCCCTGGGGATGCAGCGGCTGTCGGATGAGCTGGATGAGGGCAAGATCAGCGCTCGAGATTTTGAAGACCAGATGGGGGATCTGATCAGCAAGTCGCAAGATGCGTTTGCCGCGATCGGCGATATCGATGATGCGCGGTTCACCCGTGTGATCGAGCGTCTGGGCGGGCTTTGGGGCGCGCTCGAAAAGCTGCGCCAGAAGGCGGGCGAGGTTCGCTCAACGCTGCCCGGGCATGCAGTGGAGATGGACACAGGCACCTTCCTGACGGTCGATGATGTCGATCTGCCCGGCACGAAACAGGCGCCGATGCAGACGCCGCGCCCGCGTGCCGCTCCGCAGAATGTCGATTTCGACTGGTCCGGCCAAGGGGGCACAAGCGCAAGCGGAAAGACGTCCGGTGGGTCCGGTAAGGCCAGCACGCCCCGCGATGAATGGCAGTCGCAAATCGACAGCATCGTTCAGGAAACCCGCGCGCTGGAAAACGAGGCGGCGGCCTTGCTCGAGGTCGCAGGCGTGCGGGCCGATTATGCGAATGCGATGGAATATGCCAGAACGCGCGCCGAGCTTCTGACGGCCGCGCAAACGCAGGGCGTCAAGATCACCCCCGAGTTGGAGGCGCAGATCGACCAGCTGGCGCGCGCCTATTCCGAGGCGGGGGGCGCGGCCTCGGATGCGTCCGACCGGATGCAGTTGATCGAACGCCAGGCTGATGCGGGGGCAAGCGCTATGACCAACCTCTTCATGTCGATCACGGACGGCGCGGACGGGGCAAAGCAGGCGCTTGCGCAGCTTCTTTTGCAGATGGCGCAGGTGCAGATGCAAAAAGGTGCGGTCGGGTTGTTTGGCGGCGGCAGTGTTCTGCCAGCCCTCGGGGCGGCTGTGGGCTGGTCGTCTGGGGGCTACACCGGACCAGGGCCACGTCATGCGCCTGCAGGCATCGTGCACAAGGGCGAGGTTGTGTGGTCGCAAGACGATATCGCGCGATCGGGCGGTCTTGCGGCTGTGGAAAAGATGCGCCGGTCGGGGGAACGGCTGGCACCGGCGGCGGTGGGCACTCTGGCACAGGCGGGCGGGTTCGGGCCGCCGGTCGTGACGGGCAGCACATTGACCCTGACCGATGACGGAAAGATCGGCGCCATGATCGACTGGAAGGCCACACGCGCAGGGCGCGCAGCGGTGGGCGCATCACAGCAGGCGTTTAAAGCCACGGCCAAAGAGAAAAACGAGCGGGGGGTTTGAGATGGCACGACCGGTGATTACCCTTTCGCGCCAATTGATGCGGCAGATCCAGTTCGACTGGCGGATCGAATGGCGCGGGGTGGCGAGTGGCACGGCGTTCAATGGCAACAGTGCGTATGTCGTCAATGCACTGCCGCGCTGGATCGGCACGCCGCAATTTGTCACCGCCAGATCCGCGCTGGCGCACTGGCGGGCGACCATTGCGCAGATGCAGGGCCGGCACGGCACAATGCTGATCGACATGTGCGAGCCTGCGGCCTTCGGGACGCAGGCGGGGGCCTATAAGGCCAACGGTCTGCCCTTTGCCAATGGCACCTACCTGACCACCGGCAAGGGAATAGAACTGGAGCGCACGGTGCGGGCGCATAGGCCGGCTGCGCGCGGTGCGACCTCGATCCTTGTGACCGATGATGTGCCGGGTGTGGGCCAGATCATGAGCCATGACGACTGGCCGTTCATGGTGACTTTCGTCACCGCGCTGGAGGGCGGGGTCTACGAGATCGGCGTGCAGATGCCGCTGCGGCGCGCGATTGCGCAAGGCGACACGATCCGGATGCAGGGGCGTGGCCTCTTCGAGGTCACCGACGAGGCGCAGGGCTGGGCGAGCTACGGGCTTGACCGCGTGGCCACGCCCTCGATCAGCTTGCAGGAGGTTTTGAACCGATGAGCGATGATGTGTATGCGGTGCTGCCGCTGGCAGAGATCGACACGGCGGATGGCACTTTCCGGTTTTTGATGGGCACTGACGGGGTGTTTGTGGACAGCGACGGGCGCGAATGGCAGGGCTCGCTCCTGATCGATGCGCCCGCCGTCACCATGGCCACCAACGGCACGGCACCTGCGGGCCGGATCGGTATCAGCTACTTTCAGGATCCGGATGATCCCGATCAGGTCATCGACCAGCTCAAGGAGTTGGGGCTTGGCTATATCGAGGGATACCAGATCCGGTTCTATGATCAGGCGCTGTTCTCGCCCGAAGAGATGATGGCGCCCACAGCGCCCCCCACGCTGATCGCCACGCGCACCATGCGCAGCCTGAGTTACAGCTATCAGGGCGTGGCCGATCGCGCGATCAGCGTGAGCTACGAGAGCATTTTTGAAGACCGCAAAACCGCAAAGCGCCGCCCCTTGAACCGGGCGGGGCATTCCGAATGGCTGGGCTATGAGAACCCGAGCCTCGAGTTCATGCCGACGGCCATCCGCAAAGACGAGGTGATGTTCGAATGACGCCGCTTTATGCCCATCTGAATGACTGGCGCGGCAAGCCCTTTGTCTGGGGCGAGACCGACTGCGCCTGCTTTATCGCGTCCTGGGTGGCGCGGTCCGGCTTTGATGATCCGATGGCCGCCGACCGCTGGACCTATACTTGCGAGGGCGAGTGCACCCGAACGACCGGCTACCGGCGCGATCCCGTGGGGGTTGTGGGCGCGCGTCTGGCGGCGGTCGGCGTGGCGCGCGGCAATGAATTGCGGGCAGGCGATGTGGGGGTGGTCGAGATCTCGGGCCGTCCGGTCTGTGCGATCTTTGGCGGGCCGTGGTGGGCGGTGAAAGGCCCCGACGGTGTGACCACGCTGGCCCCGCGCATGGTGCGGGTGCTGGCCTTCTGGAGTGTCGGCTATGATGCGTAAATCTCTTTGTGCAATCCTGCTTGCCTGCACCACATCTTTGACGCCGGTCAAGGCGCATGCGGATCCGATATCCGGTATGCTTGCCGCAGCCGCTGCGTTTGCCGGATCGGTGGGGGCCGGTATCTCCGGCGTGCTGGCCGCGACCGGCATCGGGTTTGCGGCGGCCGATGCGATCGTGATGTTCGCGGGCCGCACACTTCTGTCTCTGGGGCTGTCTGCCGTGGCCATGGCACTGGCCCCGTCGCCTGCGGTGCCCAAGCCGTCGGAGATGCAGGGCAACTTCGCGCAGGCGCAAAGCTACTTCACCACCGGCTATGGCCGCGCGCGGGTCGGCTCGGTCATGGGCTTTACCGGCACATGGCGCGGGGCAGATCCACAGGTGCCTGGCGATTATGACGCGTCCAAACGGTTCATCAGCTATATCGTCGCCTGCCACAGCACACGCGGGCCGGTGGCGCATTACCTCAATGACGAGCTGGTCGATGTTGATCCGGTGCTCGAGACGGTCACCACAAATCCCTATGGCTATGACGAGGATGGCAATCCGGCCAAGCCGCGCACACATGTGCGGTTGCAGGCGTTTATGGGCCACGCGGGGCAGGCGGCACCACAGATGCTGCTCAATGCCTTTGCGGGCAAGATCACGCCCGCGCATGACTTTGCAGGCTTGAGCGGCGTTCACGCGTGGTACCGCAAGGTGAAGCCCAAATATAACGCCGATATCTACCCATCCGGCCTGCCGGCCTATGCGCCGGTCTGGGATCTGCACGACGTGATCTATGATCCGCGCGACGGGTCCACCGGCTGGACGAACAATGCTGCCCTCGTCATGGCGCATTGGGCAGGCACACACGGGCTGCAGGTGGTGTGGGACGATATCGCGGTGCAGGCCGATATCGCGGACCGGATCGTCACCGATCGCGAGGGCGTGCAGCGCCGCCGCTGGACCTTGAACGGCACGCTTGATGATACGCAGGACTTCGAGACCCAGCGCGCGCAGCTGATGGCGGCGTGCGACGGGTTTATCTACGAGCGCGCCGATGGCTGTGTCGGGATCGAGGTCGGCCATTACCGCGCGCCGGAGGTGACGCTCACCGATGCCGACTTCCTGAGCCTCGAGCTGGCGCAGGGCGGCTATGGCTCGAACACGCCCACGGCGGTGGCGGCAAGTTATGTGGAGCCCGCCAATGTCTGGCGCGAGACCACAAGTGCGGCCTATGTCGTCGCGGGCGACCAGCGCGAGGTGCGCGACGAGCCGCAGGTGTTCTTTGCCACAAACCACAATCAGGCGCTGCGGGTCTGCAAACGTCTGGCACGGCAAAAGCGCGCCGAATACCAGGTGCAGGCCACGCTGCTGTTCGCGGGCTACCGGCTGATGGGGCAGCGCTTCGTGCGGATCAAGGCGCAGGGGCATGATTTTGTCATGGAGGTGGGCGAGCTGGCACGCACCGGTCCCGGCGTCTACACACTGTCCGGCAACAGCGTGACGCCGGATGACTTCGCCTTTGATGCGGCCTCAGAGGAACCACCACGCCCGACCTTCGAGCGGCTGGAGGATGACGGGGACGCCCTGCCGTCCGTGGTGGGGCTGACAGGATCGGCAGTCAATGGTGGGGCGATCCGGTTTACATGGCCCGCGCAGGACGCGGATCTGTCCCAAGAGATGCAGCTGCGCGCGGCGGGGGACGAGGACTGGCAGCGGGTCGATGTGCCGGGTGATGATCCGTTCGTCACGGTGCGCGGCTTGCACGACGGCGTGCAATACGAGGCGCAGATCCGCAACATCACCACGCGCAAGCAATCGCCCTGGTCGTCCTCGGTCAGTGTAAGGGCCGTGGCCAATGCGACACCGCCCGATGCGCTGCAGACATTCGCCGTCACGATCAGCGGCAATGATGCGCAAGTCACGTTCACCGCGCCGAACGACCCGCTTTACTGGGGCACGCGGATCTACCGCGCCGACGATAGCACAGCCTTCGCGGATGCGGTGGTCGTGCATACCGAATGGGGATCTCCCTCGGCTGCGGACACATGGACCGACGCCAGCCTGAGCGCGGGCGAGTACACCTACTGGGCTGTGCCGGTCAACCAGAGCGGCCAGCCTGCCAACACCGGCTCTCTGCCGGCCACGGCCTCGGGGCCGGTCACACTCACAATCGCATAAACTGGAGGCACCGCTATGGTTGCTTTGTCCCCGCGCACCGTTGTGCGTGGCAATCCCCCACATCCCGATCACCAGATCGATCCGCTGGAGCTGGTCACCCTTCTGGAGGCAATGCAGCTGCAGGGTATGCTCGCAGGCCCGCTCTACTTCGAGGATACGCTGGCCGGTTTGAAGGCGGTGTCGCCCGATGCAGGGTCCACCGGCTTTGTCATCGATAACGGCGCCAATAACGGCGTGTACCGCTATTCCGGCGGCGCGTGGCAGAAGACGTCTGTCCTGCCTTCGGGCTTCACGCTGGAAGCGTTCGATGACGCGATCGCCGCCCTGCGCAGTGATCTGCATGACCGGCGCGTGGTGGCCGTGGGCGCATCCGACTTCTCCGAAATGACCTTCCCCGAGCGCTGCTATACCGTGCTTCAGCGCGAAACCGCGGATGTCTCGATCTGGACGTCGCGGATCAAGGAGCCGCCGCAAAACACATTCAAACAGCAAGACCGGGACGGGCGCTGGTGGCAGCGTCTGTGGTCAAGAGAAGAGGCGTTGCAGAACGCCGGCAAGATCTTTGCCACCCGTCAGGACGCGGTCGATGCCGGTCAGGACGCCTTGCCGGCGCAGATCAGCCGGATCATCACGCTCGAGGGCGGCGCGGTCGTCGTCCGTGGCACCGGCTCCACAAGTGATGCGTTGTTTGACACCTATCCCCACTGGGGCGTTGTGCAGTCCATCAATGTGCCGGCGCTCGCAGCCCGTGTGGCCACGCTCGAGTTCGGGAATGTCTACTTCCAGCCCTCGCCGAAGGTGACGGGCAAGACCATCCGCGAAGGCGCGGCGTTCGTGATCACCCTGAACGGGGATCTCTGGGCCAGTGCTGCGGCCCCGTCGGATGGGGCGGAGACGGACGATCTGCAAAAGGACGCGCGCGGCCAATGGTGGGAGCGCGTGAGCCGCCGCGAAGTCCTCGAGGAAGCCGCCCGTGCCAAAGCCGCAGAAGCCCTGCTTGCGCCCAAAAACAGCCCGACCTTCACCGGCCTGCCTCTGGCACCGACTGCGACGCAAGACACCAACACCGACCAGCTGGCCACCACAGCTTTTGTCAAAGCCGCGATCTCGGCTTTGGTGGGCGGCGCACCAGAAGCCCTGAATACGCTCAACGAGCTGGCAGACGCGCTCAACGACGACGCCAGTTTTGCGGCCACCGTGACAAACGAGATTGCCAGACTGTCGGACGGGGATGTCTACTTCCAGACCACGCCCAAGGTGACAGGCAAGAGCATTCGCGAAGGCGCATCGTTCGTGGTCACGTCGAACGGGAACAACTGGTATAAGGCGCCTGCTCCGGGTGATGGCGTGGAGACCGATGATCTGCAAAAGGATGCGGCCGGCCAATGGTGGGAGCGTGTCGATAACCGCGCGCTCGGACAGCATCGCAACGACACATCCAACCCGCATGGCGTGACGGCGGCGCAGGTGGGTTTGGGGCACGTCAACAACACGGCGGATGCCGACAAGCCTGTCAGCGCGGCGCAAAGGGCGGCGCTGGATGCGCTCGGGGCGGACCTGTCTGCAGACGACACCCGGCAGGTGGCCGCGATCAGGGCGGGGGGTGTCATCCCGTTGGGTCTGTCCTCGATCAACGGGGCGTCCTATGTTGCCACGCCCGATCCTGCCTTCACCAATCTCGGCATCCCCACATTACCGGATGGGGCGCAGGCACGCTTTCTGATCCAGACCACCAACACTGTGGCCAACCCGTCTGTCACGATCAATGGCACGACATTTGCGTTGCGGGGCGCGGATGGCGAGACGTGGCCTGCCGGCGCCTTCATGCGCTATCGCCAGTATACCGTGCAGCGGCGTGGCAGCACGCTGCGCGTGGTGGGCGGCGAAGTCACGATGTATGATGTGAAGGCTGCAACAGAGACGGGCAAGCTGTTGAACCTCGTGCCTGTGCCGGGCGGGGGTCCACTGGAGTTTACGGTCGAAAGCGGCTTTGACGACACGGGCGTGGTGCCGCGCGCGATGCTCCGGTTCTACCCGCAAGACGATGTGGCTCAGGAAAACCCCGCCTTCACGATCAACGGGGTGGCGCGGCAGGCGCGCGATCGTGACGGTGGCACGCTTCGCGCCGATGTTCTGGTGAAGGGCACCACCTATCTGGCCCAGATCAGCCGTGGCGGCAGTTTTGTCGAGATCTGGCCCGGGACCTCGTTCGACGATCAGGCGGGCAGTGTGAAAGCCATCGACGATCTGATGGCCCACCGCATGCAAACCGATGCAGCATTGTCCGATCTGACGGGCACGCAGGCCGCACTTTTGACAGATGTTGCGGACACCAGGGCCGCCGTGAGCCGGGAGGCCGGCGCGCGCGCTTCCCTCATCCAGCGCAGCGGAGACAAACACCTGTTCTCGTTCACGGATAAGAACGGGGATGCTGTCTGGGGCACCGTTCGCGAAGAGGATGGCCAGTGGCCGGATTGGGCTGTTGGCGAGCTGGACACCCGGCTGGGGGTATCGGACCAAGGCGCGAAGATCAGCGCGGTGACGGATCTCATCAGACCGTCCCAAGGCCGCGACCTTGTCTCGGTCATGGACAGGAATGGCGATGCCGTTTGGGGCACCGTTCGCGAAACTGATGGCCAATGGCCCGACTGGGCGGTGGCGGAGCTGGCCGAACGGCTGGGGCTGCGGTCGAGCGTCGTCGGGGGGCAGGACTTCCATCTGAAGGACGGCAGGTATTGGCCCGCAAATAGCGACATGACGCGGGTGCTGACGATCGGATCCTCCACGCCATGGGACATGCGCGACAATATCAACGCGATGCTTGCAACACTGGAGACGCGGGCAGGGCAGGAGATCACGCAGACGAACCTGTCCCAGCGCGGCGAATGGTCCACCCATACGGCGGCGCGGTTTGGGGTGATCCCGGCAAAGCTGACCGTGACGGGCAACGAGATCCCGTCAAGCGGCGCGGTCGATTGTGTGTCCTCGAATGTCAACGAGGATCGCCAGCGGCTGCGCAGTTACACGGGCTGGCTGGCGGGTGTGTACGGCACGCTGGCCTCACCTGATTACACGATCCAATTCACGCGGGCGGAGGCCGGCGATCCGGTGGCGGTGCCGCCAGATAGCGCGTTTATCCCCGATGTGGGCCCGACCTTCCGCGATGCGGTGCTGTTTTTGTCCACGGGCAAGAACGACATCACAAGCGGGGAGACGGCGGAGGTGGTCGAGGCCCGTGTGGCGCAGATTGTCGATTACCTCGGGCCGCTCAACGCCCGCTTTCTGGTGTTCGGCGACTGGACCAATACCGGCACGAAGGCGGACGCGGCCTACCGCGTGCAGATCGACGCTGTGAACCGGCTGCGAAAGGCACGCTACGGGCCGCTCTATGTGCCGATCCGCGACTATCTCACCAGCGACCAGGTGTGGAGGGATGCGCATGACCTCGATCCCGCGTTTGCCGGACCGACGCCGGAGGATTACGCGGAGCAGGCTTTGGGCAACAAGCCACCCTCGCTGTCGCTCGATGGTGGGCATCTTAATGACTTCGGGCGCCGGCTTGTTCTGACCTGCCTCGTGAAACCACAACTGATCGGCCTCGGCTGGTACAAGCAAAAGGAAACCACATGAGCACGCTATTGATCGGGGGCGGGCGGATGACCGCCCCGCCGGTGGGGCGCCCGAACCTGTTGGACGAGGATGCAATCCTTGTGTTGGAGGCACGTCAGGCGCTGCAGCAGGGATATGGTGACGGGGATGAGGTCACATCGCTGTCGGGTCGGGGCACAACCTCTGCGGCACGGCGGCGGTTCGATATCACACGACCGACGTGGTCGTTTCCTGTTCTGGATGTGGACGGTGGGCCCGTCGGGGGGCCGGTGTTGCAGTTTGACGGCCGCACCACTGTCTCTGCGGCCAGTCAGGCCGTCGCCACGCCATTTTGTGTGGCGGCGGTGGTGAAGACGCCGGGGGCCTATAGTGACGATCTCGACACTCTGGACCGCATTTACGGATCGTCGAATGCGGGGGTGATTGAACTGCGCACCATCGATCTTGGCGATGGTGCGCTGATACGGGCCACAGGCGGGTATAGCGCGCTTTTTCACGACAGTGATGTGCTGCCCGCTCCGAATGACTGGATGGTCATCGTGCATACCGTTCCGGTGTCAGGGGGCGACGGGCATCTGGTGGTGACAGGATCGCCGGTGAAATCCAGGCAGATGACGTCTGTGCAGCCCTTGCAGCAAAGCACACTTGGCACGCGGTCGGGCACGACATCTCTGCCGGATGCCACAGGCTGGGTGGGCCAGCTGGCAGAGCTGCGCCAATATGCCAAAGCCTTCACGGCCACCCAGGCGGTCGAGCTGCACGCGATGCTGAGCGCCAAATACGGCATTCCGGTGTAGGCTCCGCGTCAGGTCGATCAACGCGACACACCCGCCCTTTTGGGGCGGTTTTTTTATGTCCGAAGGGGGGCACATGGAGCTGATTGTGAAGTTCTGGGCACAGCTTGCCGCAGGTGTTGCAGGCATTGTCTGGGTCGTGCGCGTGGAGGCGTCAGTGCGCGCGAATGACAAGGAAATCCGGCGCCTGCAGCACCAGCGCAATGAAGACCAGGCGGCGCATAAGGAGGCGCGCGCCCAGACCAACGACATGCTGGGCGAGGTGCGCTCCGACATCAAGGAACTCCTGCGCCGCAACCGCTGACCGCCCCGCCAATCGTGCGGGGCTTTTTTTATGGAGATATGGATATGCAGACATCTGAGCAGGGCGTGATTGCCCTGATCGGGCATGAGGGCATTGTGCCCGGGCCCTATTTTGACAGCGTGGGGGTGCTGACGGCGTTTATCGGCCACACGCGTGCCGCCGGCGCGCCAGATCCGGCGAGCTTGCCGCGAGGCATGCCGCCCGACCTTGATGCGGCGATCGCGCAGGCGCTGGCCGTGTTCCGCAAAGACCTCGCAGCCTATGAGGCGGAGGTGCGCCGCGCAATCACCGTGCCGGTGGCCGCGCATGAGTTCGACGCGGCTGTCAGCTTCCACTTCAGCACCGGTGCGATCGGGTGGGCCGAGTGGGTCAAGCGGCTCAATGCCAGCGATCGGGCAGGGGCCGCAGCGGCGATTATGAACTGGTCACAGCCGCCCGAGATTGTCGACCGGCGCAAGGCCGAGCAGCGTCTGTTCGAGACCGGCCACTATCCCGAGGCCGCGATCACGGTCTGGCAGGTCTCGCCGGACGCGCGGGTGATCTGGACACCTGCGCGGACCCTGTCGCCCGCCGCCGCACTGGCGATGATGGGGGCAGCACCCGCCGCACCCGAGCACCCGATCCTGCGCATGGGGGATCGCGGCGCGGCTGTAGTGGAGCTGCAAGCCGCGCTGAATGCGGCCGGATTTGACGCAGGAAATGCTGACGGGATCTTCGGCCCCGCCACCCGTGCGGCCGTGCGCCGCGCCCAAGTCGCCAATGACCTGAGGGTCGATGGCATCGCAGGCCCCGCGACATGGGGCGCTCTTCTCGACACAAAGGACATCCAATGACCAATATCTATATCCGCATGATCATGTATATCGTCTCGCCTTTGCTGACAGCGTTGGTGGCGCTCGTTCCGGGGTGGGGCGTGCATTATGCCGAAGGGGTGCTGTCGATCGACATCGCCACGCTGGCCGGCGCCGTGGTGGCCGCCTTGGGGCTGTCAGGGGCGATCTTCGCGAAATGGGGTCTCAAGCGGTGAAGCGCGGCCCCCAGCTGTTCCTCATCTACCTGCGGCGCTGGTCTTCGCGGCGGTACAGCTGACGCCAGCCTTCCTGCGGGAGGGCCTTTTTTTAAGCGCAAGGCGTGAGGACGCTTTGCGCAATGTCCCTTTCAGGGGCCGGGTTCTCTCACAAACCCGACCACGCGGATTATGGCTGTAACCTACCGCGCCGACCCGAGCTATAGCTGAAAAGGTCGCCTGACCCACGGATGGGCAGGCGGCGTATCAGTGAGAATCATAAAATGATGCAAGTGAAATCTGCGCAGCCCGTCGCCCCATGGCTGGGCGGTAAAAAGCACCTGGCCGCACGTCTGGTGGCCAAGATCGAGGCGATCGACCATGAAGCCTATGTCGAGCCTTTTGTCGGCATGGGTGGCGTGTTCCTGCGCCGTCGCTTCAAGCCAAAGCAGGAAGTGGCCAATGATCTGAATGGCGAAATCGTCAATCTGTTCCGGATCCTTCAGCGCCACTATCCGCAGCTGATGGAAGTGATGAAGTTCCAGATCGTCTCGCGCCGCGAGTTCGAGCGGCTGCGCGTGACAGATCCCGCCACGCTGACCGATCTGGAGCGGGCCGCCCGTTTCCTCTACCTGCAGCGGCTCGGGTTTGGCGGCAAGGTCAACGGCGTCTTTGGCGTGAGCAGCACCGGCTATGCACGCTTCAGCATGGCCAAGATCGCGCCGCTCCTCGAGGATGCGCACGAACGCCTCGATGGCGTGGTGTTCGAGACGCTGGACTGGGCAGACCTGATCACGCGCTATGACAGTGCAGGCGCGCTCTTCCATCTCGACCCGCCTTATTTTGGCGGAGAGAACGATTACGGCAAGGGGATGTTTGATCGCACCCAGTTTGCGAAGATGGCGGACATCCTGGCCCAGATCAAAGGCGCGTTCGTTCTGTCGATCAATGACACGCCTGAAATCCGCGAGATCTTCTCCGCCTTCGCGTTTGATGAGGCATCGATCAAGTATTCGGTGGCGTCATCCGGCTCGACAGACGCGCGCGAGCTGATCATCTCGAACCGCGAAAATGCTGGCCGGTTGTTGTGAGGGCAGGGTGCCGGGCAAGCTGTCAGCTTGTCCGGTTCTTCTTGACGACTGATGTCACGGTTTCGATTTGGGGAATTCCGGGGGTCTAAACCCGTCCAGAAGCCACTGCATGACTTGTGTGGCCAAGGGACTGGCAGGTGTCGCAGTGCTGCGATCGGGTTCCATTTCCCAGCGCCGGATCGTGCTCGGATCAGTTTTGATTAGCGCGGCGAGTTGGGCTTGCGTGTGGCCCAGCTGTTTGCGCGCCGCTTTGAATTCTGCGGGGGTCATGGCGCGTTCCTCGGGTTTGCAGATGCGACATCAGATGAAAACGGCGGGATTCCGGACCTTCGCTGCGCCTTGGGCGAGCGGCGGCTCTGGGCGAGAGCAGACCTTCGCCGCGGTAGCGAAGGCACCACGGCCGCATCGCGGAAGCGGACATTGCGGCGAGAACCAAGGCTGGAACCCGCTCGACCGACACCAAGGGCGGAGAGCGGACCTTCGCCGCGGTGGCGAAGGCACCATGGGCGCTTCGCGGAAGCGGACATTCAGGCGAGAGCCAAGGCCAGAACCCGCTCGATCGACACCAGGGGCGGATTCCGGTCATTCGCTGCGAGCGCAATATCGCCAAAAGCCGTGAGAGAAGCGGACGTTTGTTTAAGGTGGAATGGTACTACGATCTGAAGAAAGGAGGGCAGTATAGCTGGGTGGTTTGCAGGTTTCGACGAAGCGGCCTGATCAATCCCTCTTGATTGATGTAAACCCAGACTCTCGCATCAGCGCTCCATTACGTTCGATGCGCGTCTTACGTTGCAGGTCAGCCCCCTCGTATCGCGCTTCAAAGAAGACGCTGTGAACTTCCTCGTCACGCCCCCCAAAGCATCGGTGCATCGCATCAAGTATCCCGACATTGCCAACTTGCTGAGGCCGAGGCGCTGCATTGTTTCGCGGCGCGGGGACGGATGAAGGGAACATGTAGACGCATGGCGGTGGAAGACGATACGGCCCCAACTCTATTAGCCGCTCTGAAGCTTCGACAAGCTTCGGGCATGGCCGCCCCACAGTCCCACAGACATAATCCCACACTACAAGCCCATCTATGCGCTGATCACGGTCAATCATTTCAGCACTCAGCCGCGTGTGTATCCCCGACCAGACGTTCTTGGCAGGATCTGCAGATGGATTTGTACAGACTGACCAGATGATAAATTCATCTGCGTGTGGCGGCCGGGTGAAGATGTTCGTGTTGTTGCCGTCCAGACAGCCCTTTAATTCTATGGCCGCCGTCTTCCCGTCATTCAGCGTCACTGAATAATCGTGACGGTTTGCTGCGCCTGCCGACAGCCAATCTTGGATGAAGCCTTCGTCGACCATATGATTGAGAATATGTGACACATACTCACGCTTCAGTGTCATCGATGCGACGAACTCACCGCGGATCTGCTCTATGGCACCGCGAAACAAGCCTGAGTTGTAGAATTCCTGATCATCAAGACCGTGATCACCGAGGGTGTGCGCCTCAGTCTTGAGAACTTCAGCAAGAGCGGCTACCCGCGCTTTCAGTGCTGCGTTCTTCTCGCAAGGTGTCGCGCCCGCCATCCAAAAAATCCACTTCTGTATTTAACTTAACTATTGGCTCGAAGATATTCTCTGCGATGTGCCGCACTACCGGCACCGCGACCCCGTCTCCAGTTAAATGATATGCTTGGTTATATTTTTCAGGCAGCTTGTAGGTGTCGGGTAGCCCCATCAGGCGTGCTGTCTCACGGGTTGAGATCAAGCGTGACCGGATCTTGCAACCATCAACAGTCATGATCAGCTGACGCGAAGAGCCACCGGTAGGCGTGCGCAGACATCCTGCGATGTCATCGAAGCGGATCTCAGCGCGTTGCACCTTGATACCGTGCTCCCAACGTGTGCGCTTGTAGATTGCGCCCACCATCTTCTTTTTCGCAGCTTTGGCGGTCTCAACTTTCGCAAGATTGACCTCACTCATCATGGACAGAAGTGCTGTAGTCTCGGATGGGGTGTGCCAGTCGACGCTCTTCGGCTTGTCTTCGATGAGATCGCAGAAGTCCGTCTCGCGTTCACTGGGTTCAGGCATAGACCACCAGATCCAGTTATTCTGTTGATCATCAGACAGGTTGGTCATCGCGCGACGCAGAGCAGCTGTGTGCCAGGGCTGCTCAGGTCCATCACCGGTGATACCATTAGGCAATGTGACATTAGATTTCACAGCAATCACAAACAACCGTGGGCGGCTCTGTGGAACGAAGAGAGATGCGTCCGCAACTAGCGCGCCATATCGATAGCCAAGCTCTTCCAGCGCATCACAGATCGCCTGGAAATCTTTACCCTTGTGGGATGTCAGCGTGCCAACGACGTTCTCCAGCGCGATGATGGATGGTGCGCGATCGCTGTCTTGCAGTTCTTTAATGATCGAAATGAACGGATAGAATGTTCCGCTGCGATCACCTTTAAGGCCAGCGCCACCGCCCGCCAAAGAGAGATCCTGACAAGGAAAAGAAGCCCAAGCGAGATCGGGTGTGCCGTCCATATCATCTGGGCTCAGATTGCGGATGTCATCAACAACCATCTCACCGTCGCCCCAGTTGTCGCAGTATGCTTCGCCCTTCTTGGCATCGAAGTCGTTCGCGAAACGGCAGGACCAACCAGAACCTAGACCAGCCCGGACCATGCCGCCACCTGCAAAAAACTCGAAAAAAGTACTCACATCTGCTCCCTTATTTTTGTTGAGTTAAACCACACACCCTGAATCGCTGCAAGACATAGTGCAGCATGCCAGACAAAGCTAGATGTTCCCACTATGTTCCTATCACACGCAGCATCTAACTTAAACCCATAACGACCAGCTTATTGCGGAGGCCTTAACATGTATTTTTCGCCATGCCTCTTATACAATTCAGATACGAGTTTAGTCATGAGGGAGATTCTGCTGTTCCATTCTTGGGTCGAGTAATATTTTTCTTCCATAGCTGGACGAAAGTGCACCAAAGAATTTCTCTGCTTATAAATCGCCTTAGCTACGGCTTTGGCCTTGTTTTCAGCATCTGGGCAAAACTCGTTGGCCAGTATCTCAAGAAATGAGGCACCGCAGCTCTCGATAAGCTCCCGTAGCGCATCTTCTTCTTTTGGGCGCCACCCAAGCTGGTTCTCCAACAGCTCAGCAAGCTCATAGAATGGTTTCGGGGAAGCCCATTGACCGGTCAGGTTGATTAATTTTGGCACGGAGTACAATTGCTCAATGGCTCTGTACAATTCCAAAAACAAGCCGCTCCAGCTCATAGCTAAATGGCCCTGCACGATATTTCTAAATGGAACGTGATCTGATCCCGCTTCGTAGAGTTCCTTCAGGCTTTCCAAAGTTTTTTCACTTAACTCAATCGGCCCTTGTCCATAAAAAGCTGAAAGCAGTATGCCTAGGGCCCTCCAAATCGATCTAGATGAAACTGCATCCTTGTTCAGCTGAAAGATAGACACGTCAGGAAAAAGCTTGATTACATCTTCAAGCTCATGACCTTCGTAGCCTTCTTCACCTAAAAAGCTGCCATCAATGGTTTCAAATATTTCAATCGCACTTGCTTTTGGATCTAGCTTCAACTCGGAAACAGCTAACGCAAAATGACCAGGTGTTAGTTCAACCGCTTCGAAGGCTATGGGCAAATCTTCACCAGTTTCCAGCCCTGAAACACATAAGAATATGGCGTCTTCGTGCTGCAACAAGGAGGCTCTTAGATGACGCGTTGCAAGGCATCTGTCAATAACTTCTGCTTGGGCCATCAGGGCAGCATCTTCATCTGATAGCTTCTTAATCCAACGTGCTGCCTCACTATTGGTAAGTGCTCGATCCGGCGAGTCTTTAACGACATCCACTAGCTTCGCAAACAGGTCAGTAGACATTTGCATTCTATTCCGATTTGCCATTTACCCGCGCCAGCATGTCTCCAACGTAGGTATGTTAAAGCTTTCATCGATCAAAATTTTGAACGCATCTTCAAAGAAGGAACGTTCATATCTTCCGACCGCAGAACGTTTTGTTCCGTAAAGTCTTTGTTGAAGGACACCTAACTTGAGGAAATCGTTCATGCCATCAGGATCCATTCTGGCGAGTTTGTCTGTTAGCTGCGCCAGCCCATCTTTGATGGCTGCAATGCGCTCCTCCATAGCATTCTGATCCTTGTCTTTCTCCATTCCAATTCGGCCCATTACTGCAATGGCGACGGCGACGACGAACCCAATGCGAGCAGGCTTACTGTCAAAGACGTTTCTTCCGACTAGTTGTTTTTCATCTGTTTCGTCATCGCCGTTGGGCTGATTTAACTGGTCATCCAGGCGAGAAATAGCTCCGTCAAGATCGACCATCATTTGAACTGTCGGGTAGAAAAACTCTTTGTAGAGATGAGAAGAAAGCGCTTCGGCCATATCTAGGCGCGAGAATTCATCTGCTAATGTTTCCTTGGTATCAACATCAGTCTTGCGCAATCCAAATGCAATAAACAACTCTGCGAGATCATCAGGTCTGTACTGACCTGCTTTAGTGCGTCTCTCAGGATTAGGGCCTTGAATTTCCAATACGCGATCAAAAGTGATTTTTTCTTTCATCTCGGCAACCAACGGCGCGTACACGACCTGAAGCTGTCTGCTAAGATTCCAAGGAACTTGGCCTGTATTTAGCACCAACATTCTATAGATTAAACTCTCAGTCTCCTCTGCGACCCAAAACTCCACCCGCAACAAGCGGTCTTTGATCTTTTCTTCAGACTCAGCGAATGCTTCCAAAAGAGCCGTAGTACGTTGCATTCCATCAATGATTGAAAGCTGGCCTTTGACCTCATCAGAAATCGCGGCCTTCAACGCATCTGCGGTATCAAGGCTAGCTAGGTCATCGACCACTTTACCAATGACCACAGGTGGAAGGACTGCCCCAACGAGAAGATCCTCCACCATTCGCTTTCGAATACGCTTAGCACTGGTTGTTTTCAGCGGCTCACGCTGTCCAGCAATACCACCGCGATCTTTGTAGGCCTCATTGACCAAATCTATGTATTCCAGCACTGTCATTGAAGTCATAAAAGACGCACAGTTGACCCTAGCATCATGGAGCAATTCAGCGTTCGTGAAATCTATCATTTTAGAGTGCCTGTAGGTTTTTGACTCGAAATCAATCAATTGTGCCCTGTGTGCCAGATTGTGCCAAGTGCTTTGTATCGATGTTCGGGAGATGTTACATCCTTTGCTTAGGATAGCAGAACAGAGAATTCGTAAGATCAGTCAGGAACGAACCGCAAAGAAGCCGCTCCTGTTTGATGTGCGATATAGCAGTAAGTGTCATTTACCCTAGACCCAACCTCGGTCCGCTATCCACACGTTTTCCAAGTTTTAGATTTACAAACGACAGTCTCAAAGGTCTGCAGAGTGTAAGTTCACGGCTGTCTCGATCTCGCGGCTGCGGCGAACGGCCGGTCTGGGGAAGCCGCATCGCAGCGGTTAGCGCTGTCGCGAAGGTCGGCTCAGGGCCGGAAGCGTCGATCAACGAAGGGCGGAGAGCGGACATGCGATGTTGCCGCACCATATCCGCAGCGCTTTGAGATACCAGTCATTTGTGCACGTCGCAGCGAAACCTTGGCAACCATTCAACGCGACAGTGGACCTTTCGCCCTTAACGCGCATAGTAGACTAAATTATACATGCGGTTGGGATAAGATTTTGAACATGTTGGTCAGCCTTTTATGAGTACTGTTCTTACTAAAATCAACGGCTGGATCTCTGATAAGCTTATCGAGATAGCGGAAGCGTTGCGCCCACGACCTGCTTTATCCGTAGCACCATCGAAATTCATCGATCTTGCACCTACCGATGAGGCTGACCCAAAAGGGGTGTATTCGGCTGCATTGAAGTTCGCGACCGACAGTTCAAACGTATCGAACATAGCGCTAACCGGACCTTATGGCTCTGGCAAGAGCAGCATCATCCGATCGTTCTTGAAGTCGTATCCCCGCCAACCCCTGCGCATTTCTCTTGCTGCCTTCTTACCGGAAGCAACCGATAAACGAAGTAAGGTGAACAAACAGGAGATTGAGCGGAGTATTCTCCAGCAACTGCTCTATGGCGCAGATGCAGACAAACTGCCTCTCTCGCGTTTCAAGCGAATCCAAACACCAGGAATCTGGTCAATCTTTCGATCACTTTACATTCTTGCCGGACTGCTGACTCTCTGGCATATTTTCGACGAACGCGCAGCGATTTTTGATGGATCTTATTTCGAACCCTTCGATCTCACGAACTGGCTCGATTTCTCTGTATTCGCGTTCGCACTGGTCTTTCTCTGGTCTGCTATTCATCACTTCTACGTCGCTAGCTTCGGCGTTTCGCTCAAAAGCATTTCGCTGAAGGACATCCAGATACGACCGTATTCGGAAGACCAGGACTCCATCCTCAACCGTCACCTTGACGAGATCATCTACTTCTTCCAGTCCACGCATTACGATCTCGTCATCGTGGAGGACCTTGATCGCTTCGACGATTCCGATATCTTCGTCACTCTCCGCGAAATCAACAGTCTCGTGAACGGCAATGTGGGCGTGAAACGGCAGGTTAGGTTCCTCTACGCGTTGCGCGACGACATGTTCGCCAACACCGACCGGACCAAGTTCTTCGAATTCATCGTACCCGTCGTTCCGATTATCAACAGCTCAAACTCGATTGACATGGTCCTGGCGCAGGGCAAGCGGGTGGAGTTGGACAGAAGACTCGACCAGCAGTTTCTGCGTGAAGTGTCCCGCTACCTAAGCGATCTCAGGCTAATCCACAACATTTTCAACGAGTACGAGATTTACGTCGCCAATCTGGAAACAGATGGTGAGAAAAACCTTGATCCAACAAAGCTTCTCGCCGTGCTGATATATAAGAACGTTTATCCCAAGGATTTCGAAGGGCTACATAGAGGCGAAGGGAATCTTGCTGGAATTTTTGGGCGCAAGGACGAGCTTATTGCCGAAGGCGAACGGAGCTATCGACTCGAAATCGTTGAATTGGAAGGTCATATCGAAGCAGCCGAGCAGCAGATCCCAAAGGATCTACGCGAACTCAGACGAATTTATGTAATGACCCTTATCGAGGCGCTGGCGGCCGATACGATTAGCGTGGGTAGAACCATGCATGAGCGCATTCCGCTCAGAGCTTTAACCGATCATAAAGATATCGACGCAATTATAGCTTCACCGAACCTCAACCAATGGGGCGCCCATAATCACCGCACCCAGCACAATAATTCGACCTTGCAGCAAACGGTAGACACCGAAGTCAGCTATGCCGAACGGGTACGAAGCATCGAACAGAAAGCAGGTGCGCATAAAAAGACCGCACATAACAGGATCGCCGAACTAAGACACAAGATTAAAGTCATCCGGACCAGCAAGTTCAATATCTTGCTGCGGTCCGGCACGCAGCAAGTTAAAGACCTCTTTGAGAATTTCGGCGACGACGGCGGCCTTGCCCGTTTCCTTCTTCTGGAAGGTTATCTCGACGACAGCTACTATCAGTACATCTCTTTGTTTCACTCGGGACGGCTTTCGCCGAACGACAACAAATTCCTCATACAGATCAGGAGTTTCAATACACCTGAACCCACCTTCCCGATTGACAACCCCAGCGAAGTCATCGCGGGAATGAGGGAAGACGACTTCAGCCTAGATTATGCTCTGAACGTCTGGCTCGTCGACGCGCTCCTAGAAAGCAAAGATCACAAGGAGCGGCTCGGAAGAGTCTTCTCGTATCTTTCGAGCGAATTTCTGAACCAGCAGGACTTCTTCGAAGCCTATTATGCGGTGGGTTCGCACGTTGCTGAATTTTTGGTGCAACTCGCCAACGCTTGGCGCGGTTTCGTGCCCGCAGTCATTGATGACTCGTCTGGGACCTTGCATATCGCGCGCCTCATTGAACATCTTCCGCCGAACATGCTGGCTCGCGAGTGCGAGGAACATCCCGCGCTTCGGACGTTCGTGGCCAACAATCTCCGGGACATTCTCGACCTCGTGGAGGGACTGGATCCGGTCAAGCTAGAAGAGTTGCGGATCAAGGCGAAGGATCTTTCTGCCATCGACGGATATCCGCACATTGCGCGCAAGCTGTACGAGCTCGGCTATTACGTCTTGAACAATGCGAACCTTGACTACATCTTCGGCTCTATCCTCGGCGAAGAAACCGGCCTAGCCTTGCGTATGCGGCATTACACGGCGGTTCGACGCTCCAGAGCTCAGCCACTCATCGCCCGTGTGGAGAACGAGTTTGACGCGTATTTTGCTCTCGTGTTGCTAAATTTGGACGATGACGTTGAAGAAGATATCGACGCAATACTGGCTGTTATGTCCCACGATGAAATCGATGCTCAACAGATAGAAACCTTCGTTCTGCGACAAACTAAGCTATTGCCAACATTCAAAGAAGTACCGCCGCGCTTTCAAGCCATGGTGTTTCGCAGAACTCGGATCGTTCCTAACTGGTCAAACTGCCTCGCTTTCATTCAGTCTGAAAATTGGAAGAGCGATGCTCTCATCGCCTTTCTTGGTGACGAGGAGACCCGATCCGCCATTCTCGAAACTCCGATTCCAGAAAGCCAAGAAGCATTACCCCTTCGTCAGTTCCTCTTTAATGCCGAGCATCTAACGGATATCGCATATCGTGACTATATCCGAGCTCTTCCAAGAGAGTTTGAGAAATTTCCAGATGCCGTCGGAGCTAGCAAGCGCCATATACTGATCGAGGAGCACCGCGTTACGTTCAATGCCGAAAATCTAGCGGAACTTGATGGCGATATAGATCTTCAAACAGCATTCGTCGCCCAGAACATCGCCTCATATCTTTGCGCACCCGACTCTTTCTCGGTCGACGACGGCTTTCGCGAGCGATTGCTTTCATCCGATATTTTGGACGACGAGAAGCGTGAGGTCATTGGCTTGATGGACTTGAGCAGCCTTCCCAATCTTCCCGAGCGTGCCGGTATCGTCGGACCGATCCTGTTACGGACAAATTGCACGCTACCTTCACTCACAGCTGATATCGTCAAGGCAATTATCGTGCACGCAAGGCCAGTAAGCGCACAGATCCGGCTGCTAAATCTCCTGAACGAAAATCTCAATAAGAATGAGGTTCGTGAAGTTTTAGGGCAGCTTCCGGGCCCATATTCGAAGATTCAAACCGGATATGCACGTCCGGCGCTCAGAAGGACGAATGAAAACAGCGAACTGGTCAGATGGTTGGATGAGCGCGGCATCATTTCTTCTATAGGAGCGTCGCTTTGGTCGACCGACATCATCGTTCACCTGTATCGGGCATAAGGTCAGCGCACATGACCTTTCAAAATACTGCAAATCGCACCTACAGGCTGCTCTGGTGAGTGCGGACTAACGGGAATCGTCACTTGTGAAGGTCCGGTTTGGGCTGGAAACGGCGGCCGACATAAGGGACGGCTAGCGGTCATTCTCGGTGAGAGCGAACGCTCCTCGCCGGCAGTGAAGAAGCGGACATCCAGCCGAAAACAAGGGCCGCTCCTCTCGAGACGTCGAGATGGCGGTTTCTCGGGTCACGTGTCGCGCTCCTGCTTCAGGACAGCACAACTCCTTGGATGTGCAGTTCTGACACGTCGCCTTGAATGCACGATATTTGTTTCGCCCGCCCGTGTCCTGACCGCGGTCCGGATTGGAGTAGTTCGGGCGATATTGCCTCAGGGCATATGTATTGATTGTTCGCCTTGTTACTTTCGAAGTCAGATCTGGACCAAGTGCCATCGGTCCGCTCCAACTTATCGTTCACTCACGCTCCATCCCGTTGATCTCCAAAAAGAACTCGCCTAGCGTTGGCGATGGGTGACGCTTGGGGAGCGGAATGAGCGACAGACAAATTCTCGCGGAACATGGTACCGGCCTTTGTGTTGCGGCACTGGCGGCCATCGGGCTTCCGGTATCACCGGCACTCATACCCGTGGCCCTTCTGGCCGCTTGGGGTATAGACAGGTACAAGGCGAGCGCCAAACGCAAACAACGCGACATCATCACCCGTGTCACCCGTGAGTTGGACTGCCAAAACCACGATAGCCGAGGTGTCACGGCGGCCTTGCAACTGCTCAAGGAGAACCGCAACAAAATCGCTATCTCTCCAGATGTTCTGGCCGATGCGGAAAAACGCGGAAATTTCCCAAAAACGCTTTACGACATTGCCTTTGCCAAGACTCATGTGCCGCCCGACGATGATGTTCCGGGCATCCTGCGCGGTGTGCTTACCTCTGCGTGGCGGGAATTGCGCAAAGAAGACGACTACCACAAGGTCTTTGTTCAGGAATCGCTGACCGCGCTGGAGGCTGACCTAGCCGATGGCTTTGCGCGCATCACAGCACAACTGTCGAAAATCGAAGGTACGACTGACCAAACCCTCGCCCTTGTGAAGATGCTCGTTGCAAAAGAGACGGAGACCGCCCGTACCCTTGGCATTCGCGAAACCCAGCTCATCGCCCTTGCCCAACGCATCGCGGAAAACGTTAGCGATGCGGACACGGCCTATGCGGAAATTCAGACCGCCTTGGAAGAAGCCGCCGCCCTGCGTGCGCGAGGCAGTCAGCCCTCAAACCTCGGCGAGTTTGTCGATGCTGTTATGGCCCGCGTTCTGAAGCGCAGCGCGGAAGGCGACCTTGATGGCGCGGAGGCGGAGGCGTTGGCAGGTCTGGACGATTGGCGCGCGCGGCAGGAGGAGATGGCAGCGCAGGGGTTGCGGATGATGGAAATGGTCATCGCGCAGGCCCGCCAGACAAGGAATGTGAAACAGGTGGTGGAGACGGAAATCGAGCGTGTAATGTTGAAGCATCCCGATCGGGCGGCGCAGTACGGCCCACTCCAGGAACGCTTCGACGGGTATTGCACCAGAGGGAAGGAAAAGGGGCTCGCCTTCGATCTGGAAGTCGCCATCGCGTTGATGCGCTGCATGACCGAACGCTTTATCGCGGATCAGGACAAAAAAGCTTTTACCCTCAACAACCTTGGCGTTGCGCTTGCGGCCCTTGGGGAACGAGAGAACGGCACCGATCGGCTGGAGGAGGCTGTCTCTGCCTACCGCGCGGCGCTGGAAGAGTGGAACCGCGAGAGGGTGCCGCTGGCTTGGGCCATGACGCTGAACAACCTCGGCACTGCGCTTGCGATTCTCGGAACACGGGAAAGCGGCACTGCCCGCCTGGAGGAGGCTGTCTCTGCCTACCGGGCGGCTTTGGAAGAGCAGAGCCAAGAGAGTGTGCCGCTGGACTGGGCCACGACGCAGAACAACCTCGGCACTGCGCTTCAGACCCTCGGGGAACGGGAAAGTGATACCGACCGGCTCAAGGAGGCCGTCTTTGCCTGCCGTGCGGCGCTGGAAGAGCGGACCCGCGATAAGGTGCCGCTGGACTGGGCCACGACGCAGAACAACCTCGGCACTGCGCTTCAGACCCTCGGGGAACGGGAAAGTGATACCGACCGGCTCAAGGAGGCTGTCTCTGCCTACCGCGCGGCGCTGGAAGAACGGAGCCGCCAGAAGGTGCCGCTGGGCTGGGCCATGACGCTGAACAACCTCGGCACTGCGCTTGCGACTCTCGGGGAACGGGAGAGCGGCACCGCTCGGCTGGAGGAGGCGGTCTTGGCTTACCGCTCAGGGCTGGAAGAGTGGAGCCGAGAGAGTGTCCCGCTGGACTGGGCAAAGATGCAGAACAACCTCGGCATTGCGCTTGCGACCCTCGGGAGACGGGAGAGCGGCACTGCCCGTTTGGAGGAGGCTATCTCTGCCTACCGCGCTGCGCTGAAAGAGCAGACCCGAGAGAGTGTGCCGCTGGACTGGGCCACGACGCAAAACAACCTTGGCAATGCGCTTGCGACCCTCGGGGAACGTGAGAGCGGCGCCGCCCGGCTGGAAGAGGCCGTTTCTGCCTGCCGCGCGGCGCTGAAAGAACGGACCCGCGATAAGGTGCCGCTGGACTGGGCCATGACGCAGAATAACCTCGGCACTGCGCTTGCTGCCCTCGGCAAACGGGAGAGCGGTACCGCCCAGCTGGAGGAGGCCGTCTTTGCCTACCGCGCGGCGCTGGAAGAGCGGACCCGCGATAAGTTGCCGCTGGACTGGGCCACGACGCAGAACAACCTCGGCAATGCGCTTGCAATCCTCGGCAGACGCGAGAGCGGCAATGCGCGGCTGGAGGAGGCTGTCTCTGCCTACCGCGCAGCGCTGGAAGAGTGGACCCGAGAGACGGGGCTACTGGCCTGGGCCACTATGCAGAACAACCTTGGCAATGCGCTTGCGGCCATCGGGGAACGGGAGAGCGGCACTACCCGGCTGGTGGAGGCCGTCTCTGCCTACCGCGCGGCATTGGAAGAGCGGGCCTGCAAGAGGGGGCCGCTGGCCTGGGCCATGACGCAGAACAACCTTGGCAATGCGCTTGCGACCCTCGGGGCACGGGAGAGCGGCACCGCCCGGCTGGAGGAGGCCGTTTGTGCGTATCGCGCGGCGCTAGAAAAGTTGATCCGCGCGAGGATGCCGCTGGTCTGGGCCATGACGCTGAACAACCTTGGCAATGCGCTTGCGGCCCTAGGGACACGGGAGAGCGGCACTACCCGGCTGGAGGATGCCGTCTCTGCCTACTGCGCGGCGCTGGAAGAGCGGACTCGCGATAAGGTGCCGCTGGACTGGGCCATGACGCAGAAAAAACTTGGCTATGCCGAGGTGATACTCGGCGAGCGGCACAGGGACGCGATGCAGGTGCAATGTGGAATTGCCCGGATCAAGGCTGCGCAACCGGTGTTGGACGACGGCGGGCACGTGGCCCGCGCCGAGGAGGCGCGGAAGCTCGCTGTGCGTGATGATTGATCCCCACGCGGTGCCGTGGCTGGCCCCTTAGGAGGGGGTGGCGCTATTATGTCTGGGCGTTTGCTCCCACTTCCAGTCTGTCCACCGGTCACCTGTCTGGCGCAGGTGCGCGTATCTCTGCAGGCTACTCCACGAGCGATGCCCCGAAACGCTGGCGGCTTGGGGGATGGTTTTGCCCATCTCGAATTGCCGCGAAACCCCTTCGTGCCGCAGGTCATGAAAATGTAGATCCTCGATCGCAAGAAGCTTGCAGGCCCGTGTGAAGGCTGCGGTGATGGCTGTCGCCTTGTATGGAAATATCTGCGGCGCAATCTTCGGCATGCTGTGAATGATTGCCTCGGCCTCGGGTGGCAGATCTACCCACACGTCATTGCCGATCTTCTGACCCGGGTGCTTCATGTCTTTCACCAGAATTCTACCAGCTTCGAGATTGTCCCATTCGAGACGGGTGATTTCGTCTTGGCGGCGCGTAGAAAAGAGGGCGAAGGCACAGATGCGATGCATCGGGATGGCATTTGCCCGGATAGACCGCTCTGCAAAATGCTGCATGAGCATGTCCATTTCAGGAAGAGTAGGGCGCCGGTCGCGCTTTGCGGATTTCTGCGTCATGCCGAGCCGCTTCGACACAACCATGGCCGCTTTCATTTCTGCAGGGTCCAGCTGCATCTTCCATGCGGGCGCGGCGATCTGGAAAATTGCCGACAGGTGCGACAGATAGTTCGCCACGGTCTGCGGCTTGCGCCCACCGGCCAGAAGCTCCTGTGCGAATTCTATGATATCTTTCGAATGGATATCATCGCAGGCCATGTCCGCGATCTGATAGCGCTTGATCGCATCGAGCACCTGAGCCTTGGTGCGGCCGATCTGTTGCTCTGATTGCGAAACGTATTTGTCGATCGCATCGGCCAGTGTGGCCTCGCTGCGCTTGGTGCGGCGAAGCCTGTCAAAGCCGTTTGGTTTCTGGACCTCGGTCTCTTTGCGCTTCAGCCATGCTTGGGCGGCTGAGCGGCGTTCAAAGGATGACGACGTCGAAACGCTCTTGCCGTCTCGCATTACCCGGACTTGTGCGGTATAGATCACCGAACCATCTTTACGGCGTCGTTCTGAGATGGTGCCCATTTGCTAAAAACCCGTGTTTGAATTTGCTAAAATTTAGCAACTGCAAAACGGATACCAATCAGAACCATTGTAAACAAACGAAAATATTGCGGGACTACATGACGGAACAAGGCCAGAACAAATCTGATTTTATCAATAAAAACAGTAGCTTTAGGCTTTCCGTTGCTCCTATGATGGATTGGACCGACAGACATTGCCGGTTTTTCCACCGACAGATTTCGCGTCATGCGCTGCTGTACACCGAAATGGTGACCGCGCCCGCCTTGGTGCATGGTGATGTGGCAAAACACCTTGATTATTCGCCACAAGAACATCCCGTGGCGCTGCAACTTGGTGGCTCCGATCCGCGCGAGCTGGCACAGGCAGTCAGAATTGCGGCCGATTGGGGATATGACGAAATCAACCTGAATTGCGGCTGTCCTTCCAACCGTGTGCAATCCGGCGCGTTCGGTGCGGTTTTGATGACCACACCCGATCTGGTGGCCGAATGCGTCAGTGCCATGAGGGCTGCCTCACCGGTAGAGGTAACGGTCAAATGCCGGATCGGGGTGGACGACCAACGCCCCGAAGAGGTTTTGCCCGATTTCCTGTCTGTTGTGTCCAAGGCAGGCGTGCGCCGGTTTACGATACACGCCAGAAAGGCATGGCTCAAAGGGTTGTCTCCGAAAGATAATCGCGAGATTCCACCGCTTGACTATGATTTGGTCGACCGGATGAAGACACTGTTTCCACACCTGCATCTTTCCCTTAACGGCGGTATTGCCACGCTCTCGCAAGCCAAGGCGGCTTTGTCTCGCGGCCTTGACGGGGCGATGATCGGGCGTGTGGCCTATCACGATCCGATGACGGCGCTTGGCGCAGCGGACGCCGAGATTTGGGGGCAGGGCGCGCCACGCGATCCGTTCGACGTCGCCCGCGATATGCTGCCCTATCTGGAGGCACATTTGACGCGCGGCGGGCGGCTGCATCAAGTGACACGTCATATGCTTGGCCTTTTTCACGGCCGGCCGGGGGCGCGGCGTTACCGTCAGATCCTGTCGGAAGGGGCCACGCGCGACGGTGCGGATGTAGACCTTTTTCAAACCGCCGTGGCGGCTGTCAGCCTCGCACACGCATAACAAACATTCAGACAGGTGATCCCGATGCCAGAGCTTTCAATACTTGGGCCATTGATCCTATTTCTTATTGTCACAGGGGCTGTAGCGGGCGTGCTTGCAGGCCTTCTGGGGGTCGGCGGAGGTGTCGTTCTGGTGCCTGCGTTTTTCTATCTGTTCACCGCGCTCGGCTACAGCTCGCCCGATATCATGCAGGTCTGTCTGGCCACCTCACTTGCCACGATAATCGTGACATCTGCGCGTTCTGTCATGGCGCATAACAAACGCGGCGCGGTCGAGTGGCGCATCTTACGCGAGTGGTCCCCTCTGATCGCGTTGGGGGCGCTTGCCGGGGTGGGGGTTGTGCACCAGCTCTCGACGCATGTGCTACAAATGGTTTTTGGCAGTCTGGTGTTCGTGATCGCCTGCTACATGATCTTCGGTAAATCCAGCTGGCGGCTGGCCGATGAAATGCCGGGGCTCGGGCGGCGTATTCTATACGCACCCGTCACCGGTTTTCTGTCTGTTTTGCTGGGCATTGGTGGGGGGTCGATCGGCACGCCACTGATGACCCTGCACAACGTCGCCATCCACCGCGCGGTGGCCACGGCTGCGGGTTTTGGCGTGACGATTGCGGTGCCATCGGCTATCGCGTTTTTGCTCACGCCGGTTGACGGCGCACCGCCCATGACGGTGGGCGCGGTCAACATACCGGCCTTTTTGATCGTCATTGCCACAACGATGCTCACCGCGCCGCTGGGGGCAACGCTCGCCCATAAGCTGGACCCGAAAATGCTCAAGCGGGTGTTCGCCTTTTTCTTGGCATTTGTCGCACTCAACATGCTGCGCAAGGCATTATTCTAAAAAAACAAGAGGCCGCGCGTTATTTGATCCCCCGTGCCTTTGCCGCATCCCACAGGGCGTCCATCTCGGCCAGATCACTTTGCTCGGGGGTTTTGCCGCGATCATGCAAGGCTTCTTCTATCGCGCGGAAACGGCGGGTGAATTTTGCATTGCCCGCGCGCAACGCGGCCTCGGGGTCCAGCCCCAGATGGCGCCCCAGATTGACCATAACGAAAAGCAGATCGCCATATTCCTCTTCGATCTCGGCCGCGCCCAATTCATCGCGCGCCTCTACCAGTTCGGCGGCTTCCTCTGTGATCTTTGACAAAACCTGATCGGTCGATGGCCAGTCGAAGCCCACGCGCGCGGCCCGTTTTTGCAGCTTAAGCGCGCGGGTCAGCGCGGGCAGCCCCAAGGCCACATCATCCAGCACCCCCACAGGCCGCATGGCCCCGTTGGGGGGACCCGCGCGTTCGGCTGCCTTGATCGCTTCCCAATCTCGCGTTTGTTGCTCTGGCGATTTGTCGCGGCTTTCGTTGCCAAAAACATGCGGATGACGCGCCACCATCTTGGAATTGATTGCACGCAAGACCGCCACCAGATCGAAAAGGCCATTTTCTTGCGCAATTTGAGCGTGAAAGACAACCTGTAGCGCCAGATCCCCCAGCTCGGCGGGCAACTCCTCCCATGCCTTGCGGTCGATGGCATCGGCGACCTCATAGGCCTCTTCTATTGTATAGGGGGCAATCGAGGCGAAATCCTGTTCGATATCCCACGGGCAGCCGGTTTGCGGATCGCGCAGCCGCGCCATAATGGCGGCAAGCCTGTTGAGTTGATGGGCAGCGTCGCCTGTCTCATCTGTGATCAGCGGATCATCTACACGGGGCATTATGGCGCTCCTGGCTTTGGGTGATACGATCATGGTTATCGATGGGCAGATTTTGAAAGTCCAGCCAAGGCAGGCAATCTTTACCAAATCTTAAATTTTCCGCCCCTACATGAATGAAGATTAGATCGCAAACGGCAGACAGGGGAAAATGACATGGCGTCCAGAATGCCTTCGGAAAGCTTTTATCCCCAAGACCGCACGTCGCCGGCATCGGCCTGCCCACGTGGCGCGCTGTCCATCGCGGCGTTGATTGCACGAAGTGATGCGATGATGCGGGAATCGGCCGCAGTGCTGCCAGAGCGTCAGGCACATTTTGCTACACCCGCGCACGATCAGGTTGGCCGGGTGCATCGCTACCAGTTACAACTGCTTGAGGATGTGATTTGCGACACTCCGCCTACGGACCGTGTTGAGGCAGGAATAAAGCTGCAGTATCTGACCGCACGGGTGCAAGAACGCAGGGACGCCGATCTTGGCGTGCCTTACATGCTCTCGGATGCTGTGGCCGAATGTAACGAGATATTGCAGCGTCCTCCACGCCGCGAGGTGTTGGCAAGTTTCCAGTGTGAACTTGCCTGAGGTTTTCCTGCGCAACATATCCGGTTGTTTGTGATGCGGGCCCCATGATCCATGGGGCCGCTGTCTATTGTAGGGATCAGGTGTTCGCGATCATTGGCAGACACGTCTGACATTCGCGTGTGTATCAGCTTCTGGGTCGGAAAACCGGCCCGCTGATTGACTGATGACGGCCACGCGAACTTGCCTTCCTTTTTGGGCCTCTGTAGGGTGCGCGCCGACAATCAAGGCGTATCGCGCCTATTCAGGCCCTCAGGAAAGGACCCAAATCACAATGTTTGCGACTCCCGCTTTTGCTCAGGCTGCCGGTGGTGCCGGTGGTGGTGCCGCTGCAATCGGTCAGTTTTTGCCGCTGATCCTTATTTTCGTCATCATGTATTTCCTGCTGATCCGTCCGCAGCAGAAAAAAGTAAAACAGCATAAACAGATGGTCGAAGCCGTACGTCGTGGCGATCAAGTTGTGACCCAAGGCGGCCTGATCGCCAAGGTTACTCATGTTCGCGAAGATGGTGAGCTGGAAGTCGAAATTGCACCGGGCGTTAAAGTGCGTGTGGTCAAATCGACCATTGCACAGGTCATCACCAAGACCGAACCCGCCGCCGAGTCGAAGTAAGAATAAGGACATAGGCGCCGCCCATGCTGCAAATACCGCTTTGGAAGCGTATCGTCATTCTGGCCCTGTGCGTCATCGGGCTTGCGATGGCGGCGCCGAATTTCTTTTATAACACGGTAGAGGGGCACAACGATGCCCTCTCCAAACAAGCCAAGGGAGAGGCGCTGAGCGCCGAGGACACCCAAGCGCTTGATCAATGGCCCGATTGGCTGCCTTCGGGGCTGGTCAATCTTGGGCTTGATCTTCGTGGCGGTGCACACCTTCTGGCCGAGGTTAATCTATCGGAAGTCTACGCCTCGCGCATGAAGGCGCTCTGGCCGGAAGCGCGCTCCGTTTTGGCCGCAGAGCGTGGCACAATCGGCGCGGTGCGCCGTGTGGACGGGCCGGACGACCAGCTGCGTATCCAGATCGGTAACGCCGATCAGATGCCGCGCGCTCTTGAACTGGCCCGCACCCTTGCCACGCCTATCGTGACATTGACCGGCGTCGGGCAGGATGATCTGGCCGTGAGCGGTGCAGGCGATATTCTGACTATCACGCTGTCGGATGCGGAACGTCAGGCGACCGACAGCCGTACCATGCAGCAATCGCTGGAAATTGTACGACGCAGGATTGATGCTGCAGGCACGCGCGAGCCGACCATCGCCCGTCAAGGCAGCGACCGTATCCTGATCGAAGTGCCTGGCATCGGTTCCGCGCAAGAACTGAAAGATCTGATCGGCACAACCGCACAGCTGACGTTCCGTCAGGTCTCCGGCACATCGGGCAATCCCGATGCGAACGCAGGGCTTGGCAACGAGCTGCTGCCGTCATCCGATACCGAAGGGCTTTATTACATCGTAGGCGATGTGCCTGTGGTAACAGGCGAGCAACTTGTGGACGCCCGCCCTGACACCGATCAGAACGGCTATCCAGCGGTTAGCTTCCGGTTCAACGCGACCGGCGCACGCCAGTTCGGGGATTACACCGCCGCCCACATTGGCGAACCTTTCGCCATCGTGCTGGACAACGAGGTGATTTCCGCCCCAACCATCCAGTCGCATATTTCCGGTGGCTCCGGCATCATCACCGGCAATTTTACGGTGCAGGAATCGACCGATCTGTCGCTTCTTTTGCGCGCGGGTGCCTTGCCTGCGAAGCTCACATTTCTTGAGGAGCGCACGATCGGGCCGGAGCTTGGCGCGGATTCCATTCGTGCAGGCGCGCTTGCGTCCGTGGTGGGGCTTGCGCTCGTCGTGATCTTCATGATCGCCTGCTATGGTCTTTTCGGTCTTTTTGCCTCGATCGCGCTGTTGATCAATATCGGGTTGGTGTTTGGCACCATGTCGATGATCGGCGCCACGCTCACACTGCCAGGGATTGCCGGGATCGTGCTGACCATCGGTATGGCGGTTGACGCCAACGTGCTGGTGTTCGAGCGTATTCGCGAAGAACTGCGCAATACCAAAGGGCCCGCCCGTGCAATCGAGCTGGGCTACGAGAAGGCGATGTCGGCAATCGTGGATGCGAACGTGACCACCTTCCTCACCGCACTTATCTTGTTTGTGATGGGGGCAGGGCCTGTGCGCGGGTTCGCCGTCACGCTGATTATCGGTATTGTGACATCGGTCTTTACCGCGATCTGGGTAACCCGTCTTATGGTTGTGGCGTGGTTCGCACGCCGCCGTCCGAAAACTCTCGAGCTTTAAGGAGCGAACGATCATGGCATTCCGTCTTAAGCTCGTTCCCGATCACACGAGTTTCGATTTCTTCCGCCATCAGGTGCTCACGCTCGGATTTTCGGTGGTGATGGTGATTATTTCGCTGGTGGCCACAGCGGTTATGGGGCTCAACTTCGGTATTGATTTCCGCGGTGGCACAACGATCCGTGCCGAAAGCGCACAAACGATTGATGTGGGCGCGTGGCGCAGTGAACTGCAGCCGCTGGGTCTGGGGGATGTCGTGATCACCGAGGTGTTCGATCCCAGCTTCGGCGAGGATCGCAACGTGGCCGAAGTGCGTATTCAGGCGCAAAACGACGAAGGCTCCGTTGCGCCCGACACCATTTCGGAAATCGAAACCGCACTACAGAAAATCTCGCCCGATGTGCGCTTCACTGCGACTGAATCGGTGGGGCCCAAAGTCTCGGGCGAGTTGATCATGACGGCCGTATGGTCCGTTCTGGCCGCGACCGGTGCGATTTTGGTCTATATATGGCTGCGCTTCGAGTGGCAGTTCTCTGTCGGGGCGGTTGCGGCCCTGATCCATGACATCATCATCACCGTGGGTATCTTTGCCGTAGCGCAGATCAAATTTGATCTGACGATCATCGCAGCCCTGCTGACGATCTTGGGCTATTCGATCAACGATACCGTCGTCGTGTTCGACCGCTTGCGCGAGAATCTGGTCAAATACAAAACCATGCCGCTGCGGGATGTAATGAATATCTCGGTCAATGAAACACTGTCGCGGACCGTCATGACGTCGGGGACAACCCTGATCGCGCTGATCACCTTGCTGGTGCTTGGTGGTGATGTGATCCGCGGGTTTGTTTTTGCGATGACATGGGGCGTTGTGATCGGTACCTATTCCTCGGTCTTTGTGGCGAAAAACATCGTTTTGATGCTAGGGATCACGCGAAACAAGGAAAAGGCCGATCCGTCTTCGAAATTCTTCAGCGAGAAGGTTGAGAAATGAAGATCACAGAAGCGGATTACAGCGGCCTGCTTCCGGTCGATTCCTACGGTCCGGGGTTTTTCCGCGTTGGTGGAAAAATCTACACCGGTCCGCTTCTGGTTTTTGGCAGCGATGTTGCAAGCTGGCGTGATTTCGATGATCTGGCTGCGTTCGAACCGCTGCGCGGCAATGTTGATGTTTTGTTTGTGGGAATGGGGGCAGAGGTTGCCTTTGCCCCCAAAACCTTCATTGATGCCATGCAAGCGCTTGATGTGATGGCAGAGCCTATGGCCACGCCTGCAGCTGCGCGCAGCTACAATGTATTGCTATCAGAAGGGCGGCGTGTTGCGGCGGCCTTGCTGCCGATGCCCGGCACGCCCCCTGAAGGTGCGCGCTAGAACGCCCTGACCCGCGCCCGTTCGCTGATCCGGAAGCGGGCCGGTTACCCTGAAAGAGGGGCCTATGAGCCTTCTGCACATCCATGATCTATGCGTTGCCCGTGGCGGCATGGCGATCTTGCAAAACCTCTGCGTGACGCTGGATCGTGGTCAGGCGATTGTTTTGCGCGGCCCGAACGGTATCGGTAAAACCACGCTGTTGCGTACGATTGCCGGATTGCAGCCCGGCCATGGCGGCACCATCAAACTACCCGCCGAGGGGGTGGCCTACGCCGGTCACGCCGACGGGCTGAAACCCTCGTTAAGTGTTTTGGAAAACCTGCAATTCTGGGCGTCTGTTTATGGTGGCAGGTCGATCGAGGCCGCACTGGACCAGATGAACCTTGCCGATCTGCAACACCGCACGGCCCAGACGCTGTCGGCGGGCCAGAAGCGGCGGCTGGGGCTTGCGCGTTTGATGGTCACAGGTCGCGCGCTATGGGTAATGGACGAGCCAACCGTATCGCTTGATACCCGCTCGGTCGCGCTGTTTGCACAGATCGTTCGCCAGCATCTTGCCGCGGGGGGTGCCGCGGTGATGGCCACCCATATCGATCTGGGGCTGCCGGAAGCGCATGTACTGGATCTGACCGATCTGCGCGCCCGTGCACGCGGAGGTTTCACACCGGGCGATCCGCTTGCGGGGGACTATTTTTGATCCCCGCGTTGGACATATCCTGTAATGCTTCGGCTGGTGCGGGAAGACCATTGGCCCTTGGTCGGCGCGCAGGCATTTTCTTGCGGAAGGGGCCGCGATGATTGCGTTATTGATCCGTGATTTGCGTATCGCAATACGCGCCGGCGGGGGCTTTGGTCTGGGGCTTGCGTTTTTCCTGATCGTGGTCACGCTTGTGCCATTTGGTGTGGGCGCGCGCACGGAACTGCTGCGGGCAATCGCGCCGGGCATCTTGTGGCTTGGGGCGCTTCTGGCGTGCCTATTGTCGCTTGATCGGGTCTTTGCGCTTGATCACGAGGACGGCTCGCTGGATCTGCTGGCCACAGCACCGATCCCGCTGGAGGCGGTGGTCGCGATCAAGGCACTGGCCCACTGGATTACAACCGGCCTGCCGCTGGTTCTTGCGGCGCCGCTTTTCGGGCTGCTTTTGCAGCTGGAGCCGCGGGGCTATCCGTGGTTGGTGTGCGCGCTGTTGGCGGGGACGCCTGCGCTGTCGGTTCTGGGCAGTTTTGGCGCGGCCCTGACCGTGGGGTTGAAACGGGGCGGGCTTTTGCTTTCGCTTCTGGTTCTTCCGCTCTATATCCCGACACTCATCTTTGGCGCGGATGTTGTGCGGCGCGGGGCGCAGGGGCTGGATGTCACCACGCCCTTGCTGGTTTTGGCGGCCATCACACTTGCGTCTGTCGCGCTGGTACCGTTTGCTTCTGCGGCGGCAATACGGGTAAACCTGCGCTGAAAACCTGCCATCGCGGGCCAGGCTTGCCACGGCAATGCCCGCAAACAAAGGACGTAGCCAACCCGATGTCACTTTGGGAATATGCCAACCCTGTCAAGTTCATGCGACTTACCGACAGACTGTGGCCCTGGGCCATGGGGCTTGCGGTGGTCACCCTTGTCCCCGGACTGATCTGGGGGTTTTTCGCGACCCCTGATGCCGAGAATTTCGGCTCCAGCGTCAAGGTGATCTATGTCCATGTTCCGGCCGCGATGATGGCGATAAATATCTGGGTTATGATGCTGATCGCCTCGCTTGTGTGGCTGGTCCGGCGCCATCATGTCTCGGCACTCGCCGCCAAGGCGGCCGCCCCCATCGGACTGGTTATGACGTTGATCGCGCTTGTCACGGGCGCCATCTGGGGCGAGCCTATGTGGGGTACATGGTGGGCTTGGGATCCGCGGCTTACATCGTTTCTGATCCTTTTTTTATTCTATTTGGGATATCTTGCGCTTTGGGCCGCAATTGATGATCCCGATACGGCTGCGGATCTGACAGGGGTGTTGTGCCTTGTGGGATCGGTGTTTGCATTGTTGTCGCGCTACGCGGTCAACTTCTGGAACCAAGGGTTGCATCAAGGCGCGACGCTGTCGCTGGATAAGGAAGAACACATCGCGAATGTCTACTGGTTTCCGCTATTGTTATGCTTGGCGGGATTTGTGTTTTTGTTTCTGGTCCTGCTGCTGGCGCGTACACGAACGGAAATCCGCCTGCGCCGTTTGCGCGCATTGGAACATAGGGAGCGGATGCAATGATGCCTGATCTTGGAAAATACTCCGATACGGTGCTGTTGTCTTGGGGGGCGACGCTTGTCTTGCTTGGTGCCCTGATCGTGGTCACGGTGGTGCAATCACGGCGGGCGGCACGGGCGTTATCGGCCCAAGAAACCCGGATGAGGGCGCGCAATGATTAAGCCTTTGATGCTGGCCCCTCCGTTGATATTCGCGGCCCTGGCGGGGGTTTTTGTCTGGGGGATGCTTCGCGATGATCCCAGCCAGCTTCCCAGCGCCTTTGTGGGCAAACCCGCCCCTGACGTCGCAATCAGCCCGCTGGGGCGTTTGCCACAATTCAGCAATGCCGATCTGCGCGACGGGGAACTAAAACTGGTGAATTTCTGGGCGTCATGGTGCGCGCCCTGTCGGGTTGAGCATCCCAATCTTGAGGCCCTTTCGAACGAAGGCATCAAGATTTACGGCGTGAATTACAAAGATCAACCTGACAAGGCTCTTGGCTTTCTGGCAAGCTTGGGCAATCCGTTTGCCGCAGCAGGTGCCGATAGAACCGCTGATATGGCGCTTGACTGGGGGGTTTATGGTGTGCCCGAAACCTTTGTGGTGGACGGCAAGGGCAGGGTGCTGCTTCGGTTTGCAGGCCCTGTGACAGATCGTGTGATCACGACCAAACTGCGCCCGCTTCTAACCCAGAACACGGCTGAGGACTGAGGTGGAAACACGCACATCACGCAGGCCCGGATAAAGGGGCATAGTGCTGGCGGTTAATTGGCGTGGGGCAGGCGCATGCTGCCCTTGGGGTTGACTGTTGCCCAGTCGGGCCAGAACCCCAGCCATTCGACCGCCGCGATGGCGATCACGATCACGGCCACAACAGCCACAAGCTTGACCTGTTTTTTTGAAGGCGGATGGCGCGCCCAACGGGCCATCCGTAAAAACCACATGGGGTTCATTGTGCGTCCTCGTCCAGAAAACGGACGGTACCGATATAGGGCAGATTACGGTGACGCTGCGCAAAGTCCAGCCCGTACCCGATCACGAACTCATCGGGGATTTCAAACCCGCACCAGTCGGCCTTTACATCGACCTCGCGGCGCGAGGGTTTATCGAGCATAGCACAGCACGCAATACGACGCGGGCCGCGTGCGCCCAGCATCTCCATGATCTTCGAGATAGTATGACCGGTATCGACGATATCTTCTACCACCAGCACATCGCAACCGCCGATATTGCCACGCAAATCCTTGAGGATCCGCACTTCACGCGAGGATGTGGTATCATTGCCATAACTTGATGCTTCCAGAAAATCGACCTCGCAGGGCAGGTCGATCTCGCGGATCAGATCGGCGATAAACACAAACGAGCCGCGCAGAAGACCGACGACCACGAGCCGGTCAGTACCCTTGAAATGGGTGGTGATTTCGGCGCCCAGCAATTCCACCCGTGCCGCGATCTGTTTGGCAGAGAGGAAAGTGTCAATCGCATATGGTCTATCGGTCATCGTCTATGCTCCTTTGCGGGCCGATCATGACGCGGCCCTTGAATCTTGTGCCGTTTATCGCAACTAAGGGACGAGATGAACAAGGCCCGAAGGGATAAGGACGGTATGCCGAAACAATCTGACACGCGTGTCATGCCATACACAGCCCAGCAGATGTACGATCTGGTGGCAGATGTTCAACGCTACCCTGAATTTCTGCCATGGAATGCGGCTGCGCGCATTCGCAGCCGTGAGCCCGGCCCCGAGGCAGGCACAGAGGTACTGAAGGCGGATCTTGTTGTTTCCTTTAAAGTTTTCCGCGAAAGTTTCGGCTCGCGCGTCGTTCTTTGGCCGGAGAAAAAGCATATCGATACTGAATATCTGGACGGTCCGTTCAAATATCTTAAAAGTGAGTGGAATTTTCAGGATTTGCCAGAAGGCGGTTGCAAGGTCGATTTCTTCGTGGATTTCGAATTCAAGAACATGATCTTGCAGCGGGTTATTGGCACGGTGTTTAACGAAGCCATGCGCCGAATCGTGAAAGCGTTCGAAAATCGCGCCCATGACCTTTACGGTAAACCCGCCTGATTCTGCCTATTCGGCGAGCCGGTCGAGAACCAGCTGCAAGGCATGATCGCGGGCTGACAGGCGCACGCGGTCACGTCCCAGCGCGCCGAATTCTACCGTTTCGGTTGCGACCGGCTGACCTGTTTGGGCCAGCCCGAAACATACGCGCCCCTCTGGCTTGAACTCAGATCCGCCGGGGCCTGCGATGCCTGTGATCGATATGGCAAGCCCTGCGTGGCTGCGGGTCAAGGCACCGGTGGCCATTTCCGCCGCAACCTCTTGGGATACAGCACCAAAGGCCGCGAGTGTTTCCTCGCTCACACCTAACATCTCGGTCTTGGCGGCGTTTGTGTAGGTGACAAAGCCCCGCTCGACGACGGCAGAGGCCCCGGCGACATCGGTCAGCGCTGCAATCACCAAGCCGCCTGTGCAACTTTCGGCAGTCGAAATGCTGATATTCTGTTTTTTTGCGGCATCCAAAACGCTTTGGGAAAGGGTCATCGCGTTATCCTAACAGCACGATGTGATAAAGGGCGGCAAGGATTATCGTGCAGATCCCCGCGAACACGCCGGCCACCAGATCATCAAGCATGACACCTTGGGGCGTGTGCAGCCGGTCCATTCGCCCAACGGGGCCCGGTTTCCAGATATCGAACAGACGAAACAGCAAGAAAGCGGCGACCGGTCCGGGCCAGACCATCGACATATCGCGCATCCAGAAGCCCGCCGCCGGAAACAGCATTGCCAACCAAAGGCCGGCAACCTCGTCTATGACAATCTCTGACGGATCATCGGTGGGCCGGTCTTTCAATGCCGCAGGCACGGTGTAGAACCCGATTGCGGTCACAATCACCGTGGCCGCGACCAACGGGACAAAGCCCAGGTAATGTTCAATCGCCCAACCGACGATCAGCGCTGCAAGCGACCCCCAAGTGCCTGAGGCGGGGCGCAGAAGGCCGCTATAGAAAAACGTATTGATCAGGCGCAGAAATCCGGGCTGCATGGGCGTTTCCTCGGGGTTATTGGCGGGCATCTCGGCGCGCGCGGGGGGTCAGTCGGCAATCAGTGTGACGGTGGCAATCGCGGCAATGCCTTCTTCGCGTCCGGTGAAACCCAGCCGTTCGGATGTTGTTGCCTTGACAGATACGCGCGAAGGCTCAACCGCCATGATCCGCGCCAGTTCCGCCATCATCGCAGTGGCATGGGGGCCAATTTTGGGTTGCTCGCAGATCAACGTGACATCCGCATTCCCTATTTTATAGCCCTTGTCGCGGGCGAGATTTGTAGCATGCTCGAGAAAAATCCATGATGCCGCCCCTTTCCATTGCGGGTCGCTTGGCGGGAAATGGCGACCGATATCGCCTTCCGCCATGGCCCCATAAATCGCATCGGTCAATGCATGCATCCCGACATCGGCATCCGAGTGTCCCAAAAGCGCTTTGGAATGCGGGATTTCGACGCCACAAAGAAAAACTGCATCGCCTTGTGTGAAAGCATGCACATCATATCCGTTGCCCAGTCTTACGTCCATTTTCCGGCCTTTCCGCTCTTGGATGATTACTTCTGCCCGAAGGAAGTCATTCGCATAAGTGATTTTGAGATTGTCTTCTTGGCCACGGGTTATGGCAACCGGTAAACCTGCGGCACGCGCCACCTCCACATCATCTGCGGCCGTCCCGATATAGCTGCGATGGGCATTCAGGATGGCGGGGAAGTGGAAGCCCTGCGGCGTCTGCGCCCGGTAAAGGCCGGTGCGGTCATGCGTGCCCTCCACATACCCGTGGTGCCCTTTCCACAGCGCATCGGTCACCGGCAAGGCTGGCGCTGCAGCCGGTGACGTCTCGAGCGCTGATAAAACATCTTTGATAACCGCGCCTGTCACCAAGGGGCGCGCACCATCATGGATCAGAACACGGGTCACCGGGCTGCCGTCCAAGGCCTCAAGCGCGTTTCGGACAGACGCATTGCGACTGTCTCCGCCTGCGACAAGGGTCACGGCGCCACCGCAAAGCTCCATCCCGCGCTGCATCTCATCGGGGTGCAAAACCAGCAAAATTCGCGCGTCCAAAGCGTTTTGAAATGCCGAAATCGTATGGGACAGCACAGGCTTCCCATTCAAAAGGCACCATTGTTTCGGCAACTCGCCTCCGGCGCGTGTGCCGCGTCCGGCCGCAACGATGATCACAGCGTCTGTCATCCGGTCCTCTTTCAATTTGCATCACAAGACTTAGGCGAAGCGCAATCTGCGTGCAACGAGAACAGTTCTTATCGAAATGCGACCAAATTCCGCTTTGTGATGCTTAAAAATTGTGCATATGCTGATTTTAAGCGCCGCTCTTGTGACCCGATCCGGTCCTTTCAATTGTTATTACCCGCCTGAAGCGATAGCAAAAAGACACATCAGAATAGGAAGTTTAGTGAAAATCGCTCTGGATCAGTTAGCCATTACTCCGCCGGTTCTGCTGGCCCCTATGGCGGGTATCACGGATAAACCGTTTCGCGCGCTGGTTGCACAGTTCGGGGCCGGGCTGGTGGTGTCAGAGATGGTGGCCTCTGGCGAAATGATCACGGCAAAACCTTCGGTGCGCGCAAAGGCCAGAACCGATATGTCGATTGGTCTGCCGTCGTCTGTTCAACTGGCGGGGCGCGAGCCTGAGCCAATGGCCGAAGCCGCCCGCCTTGTGGCGGGGATGGGTGCCCAGATCATTGATATCAACATGGGATGCCCTGCGAAAAAGGTCACCGGCGGCGCATCCGGATCTGCATTGATGCGCACGCCAGATCACGCGCTACGCCTGATCGAGGCCGTGGTCGGGGCTGTTGACGTGCCTGTTACTTTGAAAATGCGCCTTGGGTGGTGTGATCAAAGCCATAACGCCGCCGATATCGCGCGCCGCGCCGAGGCGGCAGGCGTGCGTATGATCGTGGTGCATGGCCGCACCCGCATGCAGTTTTACAAAGGGCAGGCGGATTGGCAGGCAATCGCGCAGGTTGTTGATGCGGTTGATATACCGGTTATCGCAAACGGCGATATTATTGATGCCAGAACCGCGCGCCATGCGCTACGTCAAAGCGGGGCTGCGGGTGTTATGGTGGGGCGCGGAATTCAGGGGCGCCCTTGGCTGCTGGCTGAAATTGCCCACGCGATCTATGGCACGCCTGCACCGGATATCCCCAAGGGGGAGGCCTTGGCCGACGTGGTTCTGACCCATTATGACGAGATTTTATCATTTTACGGCAAGGAGTTGGGCCTTCGCTTGGCGCGCAAACATCTGGGCTGGTATTGCGATGCGGCACACGCACCGCTACGCGATCAATTGGTACGTGCCCGAACTGTTGAAGAGACGCAGGCGCTTATCCGCGCCGCATTTGCACAAAAGGTGGCTGCCTGATGCTTCCCGGTCCTGGTGTTATATGGAACTCCCTGCCGATACCGGCCTTGCTGATCAACAGGCTTGATCGGGTAGAGGAGGTCAATCCGGCGGCAGAACTGTTTTTGAACCTGTCGATGAAATCAATGGCGGGCAAGTTGGTCTCGGAACGGTTGGCCATTGACGCCCCGCTTGAGGAGATCTTTGCCAGAACGCGCACCGGCCGCTCGACCATGTTTGTAAATGATGTCGAGGTCACAACCGGTGAAAAGGCGCCGATCCGGTGCAATTTGCAAACGGCACCTTTAGGTGACGATCCCCACCAGCTTTTGCTTCTGATTGCCCCCAGAGAGCTTTCAAACCGCCTTGGACGCGCCAATCTGGCCAAATCCGCGGCCCGATCTGCAATCGGCATGGCCGAAATGCTGGCCCATGAAATCAAAAACCCGCTTGCTGGGATTGCAGGGGCCGCGCAGCTTTTGTCGATGAACCTGACCGGCGACGATCTGGAACTGACCGACCTGATTGTCAGCGAAACCCGCCGCGTTGTGAAACTTCTCGAGCAAGTGGAACAGTTCGGCAATGTGCGCCCGCCGCAAAAACGGCCGGTGAATATTCACGATGTACTGGACAGGGCCCGCAAATCGACAGAGGTGGGTTTTGGAGAGCATATGGAGATCGTTGACGATTACGACCCATCATTGCCGCCGACCCTCGCCGATAGTGACCAGCTTACGCAAGTGTTTTTGAACCTGTTCAAGAACGCCGCCCAAGCCGCGAAGGGAAATGGAAAAATTTGCATCCGGACATTTTATGAACATAAGCTTCGTGTCCGGGCCCGCGATGGCAGCGATAAAGCCCTGCCGCTACAGATCGAGATCATAGATAACGGGCCCGGGATACCCTCCGATATCGCGGCCAATGTCTTCGAGCCGTTCGTCTCGGGTCGCGAGAATGGCACCGGATTGGGCCTCGCGCTCGTCTCAAAAATCATTTCCGAACACGATGGCTGGATCAATCTGGATTCTGTTCCCGGACGCACTGTGTTTCGCATATCTTTGCCTGTGGCCAAAGAAGAGGAGTAACCCCCATGGATGGCACTGTTCTTGTAGCTGATGATGATCGTACAATCCGGACCGTTTTGACCCAAGCATTGACACGCGCAGGCTGCAAGGTTCACGCGACCGCCTCGCTGATGACGCTGATGCGCTGGGTAGAGGAAGGCAAGGGAGATTTGGTGATCTCCGATGTGATGATGCCCGATGGCAATGGCTTGGAGCAACTGCCCCAAATTGCCAAGCTGCGCCCCGGCATGCCGGTGATCGTCATCTCCGCCCAAAATACCATTATGACCGCTATTCAGGCCGCAGAGGCCGATGCCTATGATTATCTTCCAAAGCCGTTCGATTTGCCCGATTTGATGAAACGCGCGCAAAAGGCGCTCGAGCAGAAACGGCGCCATCAGGTCACGCCGCCGAAAGTTTCCGAGATAGAGCCTCGCGAACAGACAAGTGATCTGCCTTTGGTTGGCCGCACACAGGCAATGCAATCGCTTTACCGTTTGGTGGCGCGGGTGATGAATGCGGATTTGCCTGTGTTGATTTTGGGAGAATCCGGCACCGGCAAATCTTTGATCGCACGTGCGATCCATGATTTTTCTGATCGGCGGACGTTGCCGTTTGTCGTGGCCCAGATCTCTGATCTTCAGGGCAGTGACGGGCCTTCGTCGCTGATCAGCCGCGCGAAGGGCGGCAGCCTCGTGTTTGACGAGGTGGGCGATTACGATGACGAGACACAGGGCCGCATCGTGCGCATGCTGGATGCGTTGCCAGATCCTTCGCCGCGGATCATGGCGACCACACAAGTCGATCTTTCCGCACTGATGGAGGCGGGAAAATTCCGTCAGGATTTGTACTACCGGCTGGGCGGTGTCACACTCGGCGTCCCGGCTTTGCGCGAACGGGTGGAAGACATCCCGCTTCTTGCGGAGCATTTCCTGAACCGGGCCGAGCGCGAAGGTCTGGGGGCCCGCCGTTTTTCCGGTGACGCGATGGCGCTGGTGCGCGGCTATGCATGGCCCGGAAATGTGCGGCAGCTTGAAAATACCATTCGCAGGCTGGTGGTGACCTCGTCTGAGAATGAAATCAGCCGCGGCGAGGTCGAATCTGTCTTGGGTAACCAGCCTGCGGTGGAACCGATGCGGGCAGGTGGCGAGGGAGAAAAACTCTCGGCTTCGATCGGACGTCATCTACGGCGTTATTTTGATCTGCACGGCGGCAACCTTCCCGCACCGGGACTGTATGACCGTATCCTGAAAGAAATGGAGGCGCCCCTGATCGAGATCGCGCTGGATGCCACGGGCGGCAACCAAGCCCGTTGCGCCGATCTGCTTGGGATTAATCGCAACACCCTGCGCAAAAAAATCACAGATCTGGATATACAGGTCACACGGCGCCGCAAGCTCAGTTGACGCGATGATCTAGTCTATTCGTATGCAAGCTAACGCTAACTCTTTTGGTCGACCGGATAAAACGGTCGACCTTTTTATAAATTCTGCTTCAGTTTCCCGTGACATATTCAAACGCGTGATGTATTAACGCAACAGGGCTATGTGGCCGATCCGCAAGGATCACGCGCGCCCGGATGAGGAAACGCCCGGGGGCAGCTGTGCACTCAGCCATACGACATCGCGGCGCATTATGGGATCGGCTTGTTCGGCTCAGAAGACAACGTCGGGTGAATAATGTTTTGACCCTAAGCCTCGTTGTGCTGGGTCCGTTGCTGGCAATGGCGACGTTTTTCGTCCTCGGCCCGATGGCACGTGGCGGCAGTAGCGGCGGTGCGCTTCGGGTCGTTCTTTTAGCAGATTTTGTGTATTTTTTGTTATTGGCGGGGCTGATCGTCGCACGGCTCGCACAAATGCTGGCTGCACGGCGAAACCGTTCTTCAGGGTCCCGGCTGACCTTGCGGTTAACGGGGATTTTCGCCTTTGTTGCCCTTATGCCAACAGTGCTTGTGGCCTTGTTTGCAGGGCTTACGCTGAACATCGGGCTTGAAGGGTGGTTCTCGGATAGGGTTCGGCAGGTGGTCGGCACCTCTCTGCAGGCGGCAGAAGCCTATCAGGAAGAACACCGCCATGACTTGACCGAAGATGCAGAGGCGCTATCGGGCTTTTTGAACCTGCGCCGTCAAGCCGCAACCTTCATGTCTGACGGAGAGCTGCGAGAGCTGCTGGTGGCCGGTCAAAGCGGCATCCAGCGCGGATTGAAAGAAGCCTATATCATTGACGGCACCGGAGAAATCGTTGCCCGGGGCGATCGCAGCTACCTTTTCGATTTTGAAAAACCCGCCCCTGAACGTATCGTCGAAGCGCAAGCAGGCGGCACGGTGCTGATAGAGGATTGGGGCATCAATGAATTTCATGCCCTGAGACAGCTTGATGCATTTGTGGACCGATATCTTTATGTGTCGCGCACCGTCGACGGGTCTATTCTGTCACTTTTGGATGATACCCGCGCAACCGTGAACCTCTACCAGCAGCTAGAGGCAACTCGGGGGCGCGTTATATTTGAATTCGGCCTTGTTTATCTGGGCTTTGCCCTGATCATGATTTTGGCCGCCGTTTGGCTTGGGCTGTGGTTTGCAGAGCGTTTGTCCAGACCGATTGGCCGGATGGCGGCAGCGGCCGAACGGGTTGGTGCGGGGGATCTGGATGCGCGCGTCATTTCGGCTGAAGGTGATGATGAAATCGCCCTGCTGGGGCGCAGTTTCAACCGGATGACCGCGCAGCTTAAAGATCAGCGTGTGGCCCTGATCGCCAGTCATGCGATCACCGAAGAACGTCGCAGGCTTTTTGATTCCGTACTGGGCTCTGTGACTTCCGGGGTAATAGGGTTGGACGCGCAAGGTAACATCGATTTTGTCAACCGCTCCGCCGCAAAGCTGCTGGATCTGGACGACAGTCAGGACCATGATCGTGCCATTGGTGAAGCGGTCCCAGAGTTTTCCGATCTTTTCAATCGCTTGCACGGATCTGTTTATGAGGTTCTACAAGAGGAAATCCGGCTATCACGGCAAGGCCGTTTGGAAAGTCTTCTGGTGCGGATCGCTTTGCGCCGCCGGGAGGATGGGGTCACCGAAGGCTATGTGATCGCCTTTGAAGATGTGACCGAACTGGTGTCCGCCCAGCGAATGGCCGCGTGGGGTGACGTCGCCCGCCGGATTGCACATGAAATTAAAAATCCGTTGACGCCGATCCAGCTTTCAGCCGAACGGATCAAACGGAAGTTCACCAAACACGTAGGAGACGATGCAGGGTCTCTGGATCAATTGACCGGCGTGATCATCAGGCAAACCAATGACTTGCGTCGGATCGTTGATGAATTTTCTCGCTTTGCGAGGATGCCCGAACCTGACCGGCGCGAGCATGATGTCACCTATCTGATGCGCGATATCGTCGCATTGCAAGAAGACGCACTGCATGGCGCCCGACTGAGTGCCGATCTGCCAGATCACCCTGTTATCATCGAACTGGACGCCACGATGATCGGTCAAGCCATCACAAACTTGATTAAAAATGCCGGGGAAGCCATTGAATCACTTTGCGAAAAAGGACAACCCGAAGAGTATGATCCACAAGTTCGCGTCGAGATGCTGGATCAATCCGATTTCTTGATCATACGGATCATGGACAATGGTATCGGGCTTCCTGAGGATCGCACGCGCTTGTTTGAACCCTATGTCACAACCCGTTCCAAAGGGACCGGTTTGGGTCTACCCATCGTAAAGAAGATCATCGAAGAACATGGCGGGACTTTGGTGCTGCGCGATGCACCGCCATTTGAACCGGGGGCACAGTGTGGCGCCCTTGCTGAAATTCGTCTGCCACGCGCCCATGCGGCGATGCGTGCCATCAAGGATAGTGAACTGACATGAGTGATATTTTAATCGTCGATGATGAAAAAGACATCCGCGAACTCATTTCTGAGATCCTCGAGGATGAGGGCTTTTCAACGCGAATGGCTTCGAACTCGGATGAATGTCTTGATCAGATCAACTCTGAAGCGCCGGCGCTGATGATCTTGGATATCTGGCTCAAAGACAGCCGTATGGACGGGATCGACATTCTAAAAGCCACGAAACGAGATAATCCCGATATTCCGATCATCATCATTTCGGGCCACGGGAATGTGGAAATCGCAGTGGCTGCAATCAAGCAGGGCGCGTATGATTTCATTGAAAAACCCTTTAATATCGATCAGTTGCTGGTGGTTATTTCACGTGCGATGGAAACCTCGCGGCTGCGGCGCGAAAATTCGACCCTGAAGCGGCGTGACATGCAAACAGGTGAGATGCTGGGCGATGGTGTGGCCTTTCGCAGGCTGCGCGAGCATCTGGACAAAGTGACCAAATCGAATGGCCGCGTCATGCTGACAGGTGAGCCCGGATCGGGCAAGGAAACGGCCGCACGCTATATCCACCAGCATTCCGCGCGCGCGACCGCCCCGTTTGTGACGGTGAATTCCGCCTCGATCGAGCCCGACCGCATGGAGGAGGTGTTGTTTGGCCGCGAGACACCGGAACGTGGCATCGAAAAAGGGCTTTTGGAACAGGGACATGGTGGTGTGGTCTACCTTGATGAGGTGGCCGAGATGCCGCTGGGGACCCAGTCCAAGATTTTGCGCGTTCTGACAGAGCAACAGTTCCAGCGTGTGGGCGGCGCCGACAAGGTGCGGGTGGATTTGCGGTTCATCAGCTCCACCACCCGTGATCTGTCTTCGGAAATCACCGCAGGGCGGTTCCGCCAAGAACTGTACGACCGGCTGAATGTGGTGCCGATCACGGTGCCCAGCCTGACAGACCGCCGCGAGGATTTACCGCTCTTGGCGGAGTATTTCATCGTCCAGTTCAACGAAACGCAGGGGCTGCCACTTCGCCCGCTGTCTGATGATGCGATTGCGCTGATGCAAACGCTTGACTGGCCGGGTAATATCCGCCAGCTGCGAAATGTGATCGAACGGGTGCTGATTTTGGGTGACGGGACCGGCGCGATCGAGGCCAGAGAACTGGAAGGCGACGGACCGGCACAATCTGACGAGGGACGGGTAGTACTGGCAGGACAGCTTGCGACCCTGCCGCTGCGCGAGGCGCGAGAGCTGTTCGAACGCGAGTATCTGCTGACCCAGATCAACAGGTTCGGGGGCAATATTTCGCGCACAGCCAGCTTCGTTGGGATGGAACGCTCTGCGTTGCATCGAAAGCTGAAATCGCTTGGTGTTGTGACCAGCTCGAAATCGGGCGCGCGTATCGCGCGGCTCGAGGATGAATTCCCTGAGTGAGCGCTGATCCGGCAAGCCGGCGGGCCCTTTCTGGGTGGGGCAGACGCCGCATTGACCCGCCACTGGGGGCACCATAGAAGGGCTGTAACGTTGCGCGGAGGTTCGCATGAAGGTCATTATCTGCGGTGCAGGACAGGTTGGTTGGCAGATCGCCCGGCACCTGTCGGGTGAACGCAATGACGTTACCGTGGTGGATATGAACCCGGAACTGGTTCGGCGGGCAGCCGATGTGCTGGATGTTCAGGGCACGGTGGGGTTTGCCTCCCATCCGGATGTCCTTGAGGCCGCAGGTGCGCGCGATTGCGACCTGATCATTGCCGCGACCCATTCCGACGAGGTCAACATGGTGACCTGTCAGGTGGCACAGTCTGTTTTCGGCATCACGCGAAAAATCGCGCGTCTGCGGTCGCAAAGCTACCTCAACCCTGAATATACCGATATTTACCGCCGCGATCAGTTGCCCATTGATGTGATCATCAGCCCCGAGCGCGAGGTCGCAGAGGCCGCGTTGCAGCGGCTGGCCTCGCCTGCGACATTCGACACCGAAAGCTTCATGGGTGGCAAATTGCAGCTGATGGGGATCGTAATCGATCAGGACTGTCCTGTTCTGGCGACCCCGTTACGCCAGCTGACAGACCTGTTTTCGACGTTGCGCGCCATTGTGGTGGGGGTACGCCGCGACGAGCGGCTTTTTGCGCCAGAACCCGGCGATCAGCTGTTTGCCGGTGACCAGATCTATCTGTCGTCGCATACCGATGATGTGGCCCGAACGCTGGAAATTTTCGGCAAGGTGTCCAAGCGGCAGGAGAGGATCGTGATTATCGGCGGCGGCAATGTCGGTCTGGCGGTTGCCAAGGCGCTGGAGGAACGCTCCGGCAAGACCCGCACTAAAATTATCGAAGGGTCACGCGCCCGCGCGGAGCTGGCCGCCGATACGCTGGAGCGCACGATCGTGCTGCATGGGGATGGGATGTCCGCGGAACTGCTGGCAGAGGCCAACATCTCTACCGCGGATGCGCTTTTGGCAGTGACCGACGATGACAAGACCAATATTCTGGTGGCTGTGCGCGCCAAGCAGGCTGGCTGTAATATGGTGATCAGCTTGGTCAATGATCCCACTTTGGTGCCGATGATGGGGCCGCTCGGGATCGATGCGCAAATCAATCCGCGCGCGACCACCGTATCGTCGATCCTGCGCCACGTCCGTCATGGCAGGGTGCGCTCTATCTACTCCATCGGCGACGCCGAGGCGGAGGTGATCGAGGCGCAGGTGCTGGGCACGTCTCCGATTTCGGGCAAGATGCTGCGGGATGTCGAATTTCCCGAAGGCGTGTTGATGGGCGGGCTGATGAAGGGCGACAAGGTCATCGTGCGCCCCAAAGCCACCACCCGCATTGAAGAGGGCGATGTCGTGGTCTTGTTCGCGCTATCTGCGGATGTGGCCGAGGTGGAGCGCCTGTTGCAGGTCTCCATCGATTACTTCTAAGGGGGCCGCCTTATGCTGCGCGTCTTCCTGAATATGCCGCTTTTTGTCATCCTGATCGCGATTGTCGGTCTGGCAATGTATGTGCCGGCGTTCCACGCGCTGAGCCTGCGGCAGCATTTTGTGGCGCGCCCGTTTTTCTATTCCGGCACGCTTTTGCTGTTTTTGTCAGTGATGCTGGCACTTGCGACGGCGGCCAACAAGCGTCGCGCCAGAGAGCGCTCGACGCTGCTGACGATGCTTGCGGCCTTCACCGCGTTGCCTTTGGTGCTGGCAATCCCGTTTCATGAAGCACTTCCCGATACCAGTCTGTTCAATGCATGGTGGGAGATGGTGTCGTGTTTTACGACCACGGGCGGCTCTCTTTATGCGCCATCACGCCTGCCGCCATCGCTGCATCTATGGCGGGCGCTTGTGGGGTGGATGGGCGGCTATTTCATGCTGGTCATGGCGATTGCGGTTCTGGCGCCTTTGCGCTTGGGGGGCTTCGAGATTTTCTTTTCGGGCGGGCCGTCAGGTGCGGTCACCGATGCGGGGCCGCGGTCTATCGCATCGCGCAGCCGGATGGCGGAATATGCGCTACAGTTGCTACCAACCTATGCGGGGCTGACAGTCGCGCTATGGGTGGCGCTACGTATCGCAGGGGAAGGCAATCTGATCGCGCTCAGCACGGCGATGTCCACCTTGTCGACCTCCGGCATTTTGCCCGTGGGTTCATTGCCAGAAGGTCAGGGTGGCATTGCGGGCGAAATGCTGGTGTTTTTATTTTTGATACCCGCGCTTTCAAGGCGTTTCTGGCCGGGGGCAGGCGAAATGCGTGCAACCCAGCGCATGCGCGACGATCCTGAAATACTGCTCGCGGCCTTTTTGGTCATCACGGTGGTGGTGATCTTGTTCTTGCGTCATTGGATTGCAGCCCTGGAGGTGGAGACGCGATCCGATCTGATGGCCGCCGTGCGCACGCAATGGGGCAGCTTGTTCACTGCGCTGTCATTTCTGACCACCACCGGGTTTGAATCGACGGGCTGGGAAGATGCGCGCAGCTGGGCGGGCTTGGGCGCACCGGGGCTGATCCTGTCGGGGCTGGCGATCGTAGGCGGAGGGATTGCCACGACCGCCGGGGGCGTACGATTGCTAAGGGTGTATGCGCTGATCCGGCATGGCGAACGAGAACTGGATACGCTTGTCTATCCCAGTTCGATCGGGGGCGGTGGCGCCTCCGCACGCAAACTGCGCCGCAGCGGTGCGTTCATCGCGTGGATTTTTTTCATGCTGTTTGCGATGTCCATCTCCTCCGTGATGATCGCGATATCGCTGGCGGGGCTGGATTTCGAGCCGGCCACGATCTTTACCGTCGCGGCCCTGTCAAATACCGGCCCGCTGGCGGCTGTGGCAGGGGATTTCCCGCTGGCATGGGGGGATCTGGGCAGTATGGCAAAGACTATTCTGGCTGCAGCCATGGTACTCGGGCGACTTGAAACACTCGCGATCATTGCGCTTTTTAATCCCGAACTTTGGCGGAAATAACCGTCGCCCGAGAGGTTTTTTCGACGATAGCGCTAAGAGTTTGTTTTTGGGGCTGGAAACTTATACCGAGTTCAGCATACTCAGGAGAGAGCGGGACGAACCAACGTCCCCGAACTGCTACAAGAAAAGGCAAAACTAAATGGCTGCCGATAAACAGAACCTGCAGGATGCGTTTCTGAACCACGTGCGTAAGACGAAGGTTCCGGTCACGATCTTTTTGATTAATGGCGTAAAACTTCAGGGTGTGATTACCTGGTTTGATAATTTCTGTGTGTTGTTGCGCCGTGATGGCCAGTCCCAACTGGTTTATAAGCACGCGATTTCCACGATTATGCCAGGCCAGCCGATTTCCCTGTATGAAGGCGACGATTGAGTCCGATTTGAACGAATTCGTATCTACTGAAAAAGCCCCAACGCGGGCTTATGTGTTGCATCCCGACCTGAAAACCGGGAACGGGATGCGTTTGCCGAAACATGCGCTGGCCGAAGCAACGGCCCTCGCCGCAGCGCTTCCCGGTCTGGAGGTCGTCGGGTCGGAGATTGTACGCCTGCCCAAACCTCATGCGGGCCATTTGTTTGGTACAGGCAAAATGGCCGAACTGGCCGAACGGCTTGAGGCGGAAGAGGTTGATCTGGTTTTGGTCGACGGCCCCGTCACGCCAGTCCAGCAACGCAATCTGGAGAAGGAATGGGGGGTCAAGCTGCTTGACCGTCCGGGGCTGATCCTTGAGATTTTCGCCGACCGCGCGCGCACCCGTGAAGGGGTGCTGCAGGTCGAACTGGCCGCCCTTAGCTATCAGCGCACCCGTCTGGTGCGGGCATGGACCCACCTTGAACGCCAGCGCGGCGGGCTTGGGTTTGTGGGTGGACCGGGCGAGACACAGATCGAGGCAGACAGACGGGCGATCGATGACCAGATGGTACGGTTGCGTCGCCAGCTTGCCAAGGTTGTGAAAACCCGCGAGTTGCACCGCGCGTCGCGGCGCAAGGTGCCGTTCCCGATTGTTGCGCTGGTGGGCTATACAAACGCCGGCAAATCGACGCTGTTCAACAAAATGACCGGTGCCGATGTGATGGCCAAGGATATGCTGTTTGCGACCCTTGATCCGACCATGCGCGGTGTGGAGCTGCCCTCCGGGCGCAAGGTGATCTTGTCCGATACGGTTGGCTTTATCTCCGAGTTGCCCCACCAGTTGGTGGCCGCGTTCCGCGCGACCCTTGAGGAGGTTCTCGAGGCCGATCTGATCGTGCATGTGCGCGATATTTCCCACCCCCAGACAGACGCCCAATCCGAGGATGTGGCCGATATTCTGGAAAAACTCGGTATCGATAAGCAAACGCCGCAGATCGAGGTCTGGAACAAGCTCGATCAGGTCCCGCAGGACGCGGCAGATGCGTTGCGCACCCAATCGGGCCGACAAGACGATGTGGAGGCAATTTCCGCGATCACCGGTGAAGGGTTCGAGGCGCTACTTGCTTTGATCGAATCCCGTCTTGGCGAAGAGCGTCTGGACGAGGTGCTGGAATTGCCGTTTGCCGATGGCCGCCGTTATGCCTGGCTTCACGCGCAAAACGTCGTGCGCGAAGAAAAGCAGACCAAGCAGGGTTGGTCGATCGAGGTCAACTGGACCATCTCGCAAAAAGGTCGCTTTGACGCGCTTTAAATCTTAAAGGCGCCTCGAAAAAAGCCCCCCCGCGCCGTTATATGCGTGCAGCGGGGGGCATTCCTTGCGCGACACCAATACCGCCACGCCCTGCGTATGGCGGCTTTTTTATGACCGCCTACTCGGCCTCGGCGGACGGGGGCATGGGATTGCGCGGCAAAAGATGCGTGATACCGGCCGCCGCGGCCCGCGCCAGTTCTGGGTCAAGCGACATCGGGATATATTCACCGCGCCGCCACAGCTCCGACAGGTCATCGTAATGCGGCGAGAGCGGATGGCCCGATTGTCCCGTTGCGATGATAAACACCGAACTGTCGGGATCGGCCAGGTCATACACCCCGCGATACCCTGCGGCCTGAATATTGCTGAACGGCATCGTGCCCTTGCTTGCAGTGGATCCGCGCATCAGCGTGAAATCACCACCCGATGTGGATTGGCGGATATTTACAAACCAACCCAGCACGGGCGTTTGGCCCAGTACCGGATGGTCCTGATGCGCCTCATGTGCATCCCCCCAACGCCAGCTTTCGATATTGCCGCCATATTTCTGTTTGAGCGACAAAAGCGCCTCGTCAAGCGAGATCCGCGCGATGTCGCTGCAGGTTTCTGTTTGCGCTGATTGCACGACATTGCACCAATGGCCTGCACCTTGCGTATTGCGAAACACACGTTCGATGAAGAGCGGATCGACACGTTCGAAGCTGCTGGCCAGAGGACCCAGTTCATCGCGCAGCAGGCGATGCTGCAGCCGGTTCATCCACGCGGCATAGATCAGCGGTTCGGGCAAATGCTCCGACATTTCACCATCCCACGCGGCCAGCAATTCCAGCGCGCGCTGCCGCAACCGCTCGGGCGTGCCTTCCTCGGCCGCTGTACCGGTATACCAAAGATCGCCACCCACCAGCGGCAACAGCCCGCGTGCCGCAGGGCTTACAGTATCCAGCTGGGCCGAGATAAAGCTTTCGCGGGAATGGACCTCACGCTCGCCCATCAACCGGGTCAGCCGCTGGATGCGCTGCGTATCGCCCCAGTCAAAGCTGACGTTCTGGGGAAAAGGCCTGTTGATTGTCTTGTTGTTTGTGTTCATCACCAGCCCGTTTGCGGGATCGCGCATGTGGGGGTTCGTGTCATAGGGCAGGCGGCCCTGCCACTGGTTCTGGCGCTGCCAACCTGCCGACGGCATACGGCCTTGGGTTTCATGGGCAGGGTCGCGTTTGGGAATGGCCCCCACGGTTTGAAAAGCCACACCGGTTTGATCGGCCAGCATCAGGTTCAGCGCGGGCGCGATAAAGGTCTCGCCCGCTTTCACGGCCGCATTGATATCTGTGGCCTGCATCAACTGACGCGCTGCACTCATCGTGGTATCTGCGGGGTCCAGCGCGGTCCAGCTGACGGACATGACCGTGCCCGGTGGCGTGACCGTGGCAAGGTCGAAATGCGTGCCGGGAAGAACCGGGCCGTTTTGGGTGGCGCGCAGGGTCAGCGTGATAGGCGCGTGGTCCTTGATGCGGATAATCTCGTGGCGGGTCTCGAACTCGGCCCAGCCATCGCTGGTGCGGTAGCGTTGATGGTCCTTGGGGTCGAGCTGCTCGACATGCAGATCCATATCATCGACATAGGCTGCCGTGATGCCCCATGCCATATGGCTGTTACGCCCCGTAATTATCAACGGAACGCCCGGAATACTTGCGCCGATAACACCGCCCGATTTCAGCTGCAAGCGCGCCAGATACCAGATCGCGGGTGCGCTTAGACCCAGATGCGGGTCGTTGGCCAGCAAAGCCCCGCCTGCCGCCGAACGCTCCGGTGCGGCCGCCCATGCATTTGACGCGCCCGCCAGACCGTTTTGCGGGAAGGGCGAGAGCGCGGGCTCCAGCTGCGCCTGACGTGACGCTCTGGGCACATCGGGGAAAAGCGTGCCATAGCTTGGCAATGCAGGTTCGGGCGTGCCCGGGCTTTCGGGCAGCAGGTCGCGCACCCAATCGGGATCAAGCAAAGAGACGCGCGCGCGGCGCACCTCACGGTCGAACTGACTGTTCAACTCCACCGACATCAGTTTCAAAATCGCAAGGGAATCTGCGGGGGTCCAGTACGCGATCGAGCTGTCGAAGAGGAAGAATTCCGGTGCGCCACGGCCCATGGCCCCCTTGTTGACCTGCTCGATCCACTGGTTGATCCCGTCCGAATAGGCCTCGAGCGCGTCACGGGTTTCAGGGTCTTGTGACGCAACAGAGCGCATGGCCGCACGATACAACCCCAGCCTGCGCATCAACTCGTCGGTTTTCACGGTCGACGTTCCGAACACCTCCGACAGCCGCCCCTGAACCGTGCGCCGCAACATGACCATTTGCCATAGGCGGTCTTGGGCATGTGCAAGGCCAAGCCCGAAATACACATCGCGGTCCGTCTGGCCAAAAATATGGGGAACATCCTCGGTCGAACGTACAATATCAACCGGTGCCGAAATGCCCGCGACCGTAAAGCTTGCGTTATAATCGGGCAGGGAGCGTGATCCGAAATACCACACACCCATGATCCCCAGCAGGGCAATGACCAGCGCGACGGTGATGATACGGACCATCCAGCGAAAAAGTTTGAACATTCGGTCTCCGGGGCACGCGGGTGCAGGGCGGGGTGATCCCGGCGGGGATCTTAAACGGCGCAGCGATTGACGCCGCTGGTTTGAGGCTTACTAAGTCAGGCTGTGATAAGGATCAACGCGCCTTTGCGATCTCAGGCGGATCAAGATGTCAATAAAAGTTCAACAGGGAGACGGTAATGGCAAAAATTGCATTTCTGGGGCTTGGTGTGATGGGCTATCCGATGGCGGGCCATCTGCAAACCGCAGGCCATCAGGTCACGGTCTATAACCGCACCGCTGCCAAAGCGCAGGCGTGGGCCAAACACTATGGCGGATCACAGGCCGACACGCCTGCCAAGGCCGCGCAGGGGGTCGATTTTGTGATGACCTGCGTGGGTAATGATGAGGATCTACGGGCTGTTTGCACAGGCCCGGATGGCGCGTTTTCCGGCATGTCGCGCGGGGCCATTCTGGTGGACCATACGACCGTCTCGCCGATGGTCACGCGTGAGTTGTCCCGAAGCGCCTGTGATCTGGGGCTGGGCTATGTGGATGCACCGATTTCGGGTGGACAGGCTGGCGCGGAAAATGGCGTGCTGTCTGTGATGTGCGGTGGAACGCCCGAGGATTTCGATAAGGCCGCGGAAGTGATCGATGCCTATGCCAAGATCTGCCGTCGGTTGGGTGACAGCGGCGCGGGGCAGTTGTGCAAATCGGCCAACCAGATCGCGATTGCAGGGTTGGTCCAGGGGCTGTCAGAGGCGCTCAGGTTTTCGGAAAAAGCCGGATTGGATATCGCCGATGTCGTCGAGGTGATATCGCAAGGTGCGGCTGGAAGCTGGCAAATGACCAACCGCTCGCAAACCATGGCCAAGGGCGAGTTTGACCACGGGTTTGCGGTCGACTGGATGCGCAAGGATCTGGGGATTTGTCTGAGCACCGCCGAAGAGCTGGGCGCGCCCTTGCCGGTGACGGCGCTGGTTGACCAGTTCTACAAGGACGTGCAGGCGATGGGCGGCGCGCGCTGGGATACCTCGGCACTGATCGAGCGGTTGCGCAAACTGTCCTGAAAGAACGTGTGAAACGCCATCCGGGGGCGCCTGTTGCCAGTGCGCCCCCGGATAAAGTGTCAAGCTGCGATGGCCACGCATGGCCAAAGGCGTCGTTAGAACGGGATCTCGTCGTCGAAATCCTGACGACCGCCGCCACCACCGCCCGAGCTGCCGCCATCGCCGTAGCCACCGCCCGATGGCGCGTCGCCATACCCGCCGCCTTGGCCACCACCGTAGCCGCCGCCTTGCGAGGCACCGCCGCCGCTGTAACCACCGCCGTCGCCACCGCCATTGCGGCTATCAAGCAGTGTCAATTCGCCACGATAGGGCCGTAGCACCACTTCGGTGGAATACCGGTCCTGACCCGACTGGTCCTGCCATTTACGGGTTTCGAGCTGGCCTTCGATATAGACTTTCGAGCCTTTGCGCAGATACTGTTCCGCGATCTTGGCAAGCGGCTCGGAGAAGATCGCAACCGAATGCCACTCGGTGCGCTCTTTGCGCTCGCCGGAACTGCGGTCACGCCAGTTTTCCGATGTCGCGATCCGCAAATTGCAGACCTTACCGCCATTTGAAAAGCTGCGAACCTCCGGGTCACGCCCGAGATTCCCCACCAAAATGACCTTATTTACCGATCCTGCCATCAACACCTCCGCTGGCTGGCCCACGCATCGCTGCGCAGTGATTCCGAAACTGATTTGCGCGGGTATAACAGACCCGGCCCGCGTGCAAAGCCCGCACACAGCGAAAACCCGCCCGCATGACGTGGCAGAAACCCGGCCAATCGCGGTGGGGGCTTTTCTTGTGCGTCATAGTGGCTATATTCCAGCCAAGCGATCAAGTCAGAAAAATCTGGGGACAGTAACCGATGCATAAACGGACCGTGGGAGCGTTGTTCACGCTAACCGCCGGCATGAGCATATTGGCCATGTCATATGCACAAGCAGAAGGCCTTGTGCTCAAAGGGGCATCCTCTTCCAACCGGTCGCAGTTGTTCAGCAATCAAACGAGCATTCTGGATAGCCGTGCATCCTCGCAATACTCCCATTCGGGCCGCCTCAAGCCGGAAACGAAAACCAAATCCGTCGCGTCAAACGCTGATATCCCCTCATATTCAGGGCATTATCGCGGTCAGTTCATGCCGATGGCCCGGGCTGCGGCACAACGTCACAACATTCCCACAGATCTGTTCTTGCGCCTTGTTCAGCAAGAAAGCGGCTGGAATCCCAACGCGGTGAGCCACGCGGGCGCACGCGGCCTTGCGCAGTTGATGCCTGCCACAGCCGCCAAGATGGGGGTGCGCGACATCAGCGATCCACGCCAGAATCTGGAAGGCGGTGCGCGTTATCTGCGTTTGATGTATGATCGTTTCGGAAACTGGCGCCATGCGCTTGCTGCGTATAACGCAGGCCCGCAAGCCGTTGCGAAATACAATGGTGTTCCGCCATATCGCGAGACGCGCAACTACGTGACCGTGATTTTGGGAAGCTGATCAGGCGCCTGCGGCGGGAGTGTCGTGATCCAGATCAAGATGGCGCATTAAGAAAATGCGCCATCTTTTTTGTTCTATTGCCTTTTAAGGCAAAATACGTGTGTATTTTGTACCTGCCAATGACGCGCCCGCGATCAGGCCGGCCTGGCCGAAGACCAGTGCAATTACAGGGGCTTGTGAAGTGGTGGTATCCACGCCAAGCGAACCGCCGCGATCTGGCAAAGCGTAGCGCGCATCGGCACCTAACTGCCAGCCATCCGCACGCCGGAAAGCGGCCAGAGATTCTGGCGTCATGAAGAATAATGCATGCGCATATTGTTGCGCACCGATCTGGAAACCGACCGAGGCCGAAGTGGCCACATAATAGTCGACAGTTGCATCATTGATCCGCAAAGCGCCCCGCCCATATGCGCCGCCGATGCCGAAGCCTGCCTCTGTCATAAGCGGCATGTAGAGAATGCCTACCGCTTTGTTCATCAGATCCTGCGTGCCCGGATATTGGCGCAAAAGATAGGCATGGGTGGCATCAACGCGGGCATCGATCTGAGTGCCCGCATTCGACCCGATGCCATTACCGCAAGCCGCCAGACCACAGGTTGCGCCTGCCGTTGCCAGAAGGGTTCGTCTGGAAATCATTTAATTGCCTCTTGCTCGAAATGGGGCGTTCAACCCTGTAAAGAAAAGTAAACACTAATGGAACTTTTCTGCGGTGTCACTTCCGGTTGGGCTTGTAACCGCGCGGGTGTGCGGGTTTCGGCCTAAGCGCCGTTGGCCAATGCGCGGGCGGCCGCCGGTGCGAAATAGGTCAAAATACCGTCGCAACCTGCGCGGCGGAATCCCAGCAGGCTTTCAAGCATCATCTTGTCATGGTCCATCCAGCCGTTTTGCACAGCCGCCATCGCCATCGCATATTCGCCAGACACCTGATAGGCATAGGTCGGGACGCCGAATGCATCCTTGACCCGACGGCAAACGTCTAGGTAGGGCTGGCCGGGTTTGATCATGACCATATCCGCACCTTCTGCCAGATCACGGGCAACAAGGCGCAATGCCTCATCGGAATTGCCAGGGTTCATCTGGTACGTTTTCTTGTCACCTTTCAGCGCATTCGATGCGCCCACCGCATCACGAAAGGGGCTGTAATACGTGCTTGCGAATTTTGCCGAATAGCTGAGGATAGAGACCTGACCATGGCCGGCCGCCTCCAGCGCCTCGCGCATTGCCAGAATACGCCCGTCCATCATATCCGAAGGCCCCAAGATATCGGCACCGGATTCAGCCTGAGCGATAGCCATTTTCACCAGTAATTCAACGGTTTCGTCGTTAAGAATGACACCATCCTTGACCAAACCGTCATGTCCGTTTGCGTTATAGGGATCAAGCGCGATATCGGTCATGATCGCCAGTTCCGGCACGCGTGCCTTGATCGCACGGATCACCCGATTGGTGATGTTGTCGGGGTTCCACGCCTCTTCGCAATATTCGGTTTTGACCGACGGATCGGTATAGGGAAAAAGACAGATCGCAGGAATGCCCAGTCCGGCGGCTTCCTCGGCGGCGCGCACCGCGCCCTCAAGCGTGCGGCGACTGACCCCCGGCATCGAGGGCACCTCGACATCCGCGCCCGCCACATCTGTGACAAAAATCGGCCAGATAAGGTCTTTGACGCTCAGGCGGTTTTCTTGCGCCAGATCGCGCAGCGCAGCCGTACGACGCAAGCGGCGCATCCGTGTTGTGGGGAACGGCGGAAGGATCGGTGTCATGGCATATCTCCGTTTCTTATCATTGAGGTGCCACGTTACTGCCGTGTTCTCAAGACCTATCGGGAACAAATGCCCGTGCAGTGACCTCGCGTGCGATCGTGGTGCTTTCCCCTGCCTTTTGCATCGGCTAGACAAAGGACAGCCGATATGACGAATGAAAGCAGTGCCTGTGACATTTCTGGATCTTTTCGCCGCAATGATCGATACAAGATCATTTTCCAGCATCTGGTATTGGGGCCTTCTGGCGATCATGTGGTCACTGGCTGGCATCCGTATCCTGGGCGTGCCGTTCGATCAGGTCATCCGCTACAGAACCGCGCCAGCAAGCGCCGGCCATGACCTTCTTATGCATGCCAAGGCAGAAGTGTCGCGCAGACAAGGGGCAGGCGGGATCGGCGCCATCGGGCTAACCGCCGTTGTGTGCTTTGTCCTGAGCATGATCTTCATGCTGGGATTTATTTACAAGATCGAGCTGAGCCAGGCGGTGTTTTTTCTGGCATTGCCACAAGCCATACTCGCAGCAAGCGGGGCCCGTACACGTTTGCGCCTTGCGTCGGCAGTAGCAGAGCAACGCGCCGACCTTGTGGCGCAGATCCTATCGCGCAGGCGGCGGAACATTCAGTTGCTGGGGCTGTTATTCATTCTGCTGACCGCGTTTTGGGGCATGCTGCATACACTGGCCCGTAGCTTCATGGGCATCGGGTACTAAACTTCTACGCTAATACGTTACACTAAAGCCTTATAGGCAGTAGGTTTTTTCGCATGACTCATCTTCTTCTTTCCGGTGCCCCAGAAGGGTATGATGCAAAACTTCTGGCCCGAGAGCTGGAGCGCGGGAAGTCCGTAATTCATGTTGCGCGCGACGACCGGCGGTTGGAGGCGATGCGCACGGCGTTACAGTTTTTTGCACCCGATGCTGTGGTACTGAACTTTCCTGCATGGGATTGCCTGCCCTATGACCGCGTCTCGCCCAATCCCGACGTGTCTGCAAACCGCATGGCAACACTGGCGGCGCTGGCCACGGGCGTCCCCGGGCCCTTTGTGCTACTCACAACGCTTTCGGCCGCGATGCAAAAAATTCCAGCACGCAAGGTTTTGAAAGAGAACGCTTTCAGTGCACGCGTGGGCGGGCAGCTTAATGACGGCGCGCTGAAAACATTTCTGTCGCGTATGGGGTTCTCGCCGGTCTCCACCGTGTCCGAGCCGGGGGATTATGCCATCCGCGGCGGGATTATCGATATCTTTCCCCCTGGCGAAAGCGGCCCGATACGTCTGGATCTTTGGGGGGATGTGCTGGACGGGGCGCGGCGTTTTGACCCGGCGACGCAGCGCACATCTGAAAAACTGACCAAAATCGAGTTGGCACCAGTCTCGGAAGTCATTCTTGATGATGCTTCGATCACGCGCTTTAGGCAGAATTACCGGATCGAATTTGGTGCAGGCGGGGCGGATGATCCACTCTACGAGGCAGTGTCTGCGGGGCGCAAACATGCGGGCATGGAGCATTGGCTAGGGTTTTTCCACGACCATCTGGAAACGATTTTTGACTATATCCCCGATGCAAGCGTCATGCTGGACGAAAATATTACCGTTTTGCATGATGCGCGCTGGATTCAGATTACGGATCAATATGATACGCGCTGCGAGGCGATGCGCCGCCGTGATCGCGTAGACAGCGTTTATAAACCCGCGCCACCTGCCTTGCTGTATCTGGATGAACCGGCTTGGGTGCACGTGTTATCCGAACGTCGTGTGTTGAAGTTGCAAGTCCTCGAGGCGCCGCCCGGTCCGGGAATACTGAATGCCCAAAGCCGGTTAGGTCGCAACTTTGCCCCTGAGCGTCAGCAAGAAAACATTAGTCTTTTCGGTGCATTGCGCGAACATATTCAATCAAGACTTCCAGATGGGCCTGTCGTCATCGCCTCGTGGTCCGAAGGGGCGCGCGAACGCTTGGGCGGGCTGATGGCAGATGAGGGTTTGACCAACACGCGTCTGATACGGGATGCGCGCGAAATCGGGCCGGGTGTAAACCTGACGATATGGGCGCTTGATCAGGGGTTCGAGGTGCGCGCAAAGGACGGTGCGCCAGCCCTGACCGTGATTTCCGAGCAAGACGTGTTGGGTGACCGGTTGATCCGCAAACCCAAGAAAAAACGCAAAGCCGACAATTTCCTGACAGAGGCCCAATCGCTGACACCAGGGGATTTGGTCGTGCACGTGGACCACGGCGTGGGCCGCTACAAAGGGCTGGAGACGGTGGACGCGCTTGGCGCACCGCTTGACTGCGTGCTGCTGGAGTACGCAGGCGGCGACAGGCTGTTTGTGCCAGTGGTGAATATCGAGTTGTTAAGCCGTTTCGGCCACGAAGAGGGCCTGCTCGACAAACTTGGCGGCGGCGCGTGGCAGGCCAAAAAAGCCAAGTTGAAAGAACGTATCCGGCAGGTGGCCGACAAGCTTATGCGGATCGCGGCTGAGCGTTATTTGCAAAAAGCCCCGATTTTGGAGGCGCCGCATCACGAATGGGAAGCCTTCGCCGCACGTTTTCCCTACAGTGAAACCGATGACCAGATGTCCGCGATCGATGATGTGGTGGGCGATCTGAAATCGGGCACGCCGATGGATAGGCTGGTTGTGGGGGATGTGGGTTTCGGCAAAACCGAAGTCGCCATGCGCGCGGCCTTCATCGCAGCCAATTCCGGCGCACAAGTCGCTGTAATTGCGCCAACAACCCTATTGGCCCGCCAGCACTACAAAACATTCGAGGAACGGTTCCGCGCCACGGCGATCAATGTTCGCCCGCTCTCGCGATTTGTTTCTGCCAAGGAGGCGGCCGCCACGCGCCAAGGCTTGGCCGATGGTACGGTGGACATCGTGATCGGCACACATGCGGTACTGGCCAAGGCAGTCCGGTTTTTCAATCTCGGACTGTTGGTGATTGACGAAGAACAGCATTTCGGCGTGCAACACAAAGAACGCCTGAAGGAAATGCGGGCGGAAATCCATGTATTGACCCTGACTGCCACGCCCATTCCGCGCACCTTGCAGCTATCGCTGACCGGGGTGCGGGATTTGTCGGTCATCGGCACGCCCCCCGTCGACCGGTTGGCGATCCGCACGTATGTGTCCGAATTCGACGCGGTGACCATCCGCGAGGCGCTGCTGCGCGAGCGCTATCGCGGCGGGCAAAGCTTTTACGTTGTGCCACGCATCAGCGATCTTGAAGAGGTCGAGGCATTCCTGCGCGACGAGGTGCCGGAGGTGAGCGTGGTCATTGCGCATGGCCAGATGGCGGCGGGCGAACTGGATGACCGGATGAACGCGTTCTATGATGGCAAGTATGACGTCATTCTTGCCACAACGATCGTTGAATCGGGGCTGGATATTCCGACGGCAAATACGATGATCATCCACCGTGCCGATATGTTCGGGCTAAGCCAGTTGTACCAGATCAGAGGGCGGGTGGGCCGTGCGAAAATGCGTGCCTATTGCTATCTGACCACGAAACCCAGAATGCCACTGACCCCGCAGGCCACCAAACGATTGCGGCTGTTAGGCTCGATGGACAGTCTGGGTGCAGGGTTCAATCTTGCCAGCCAAGACATGGACTTGCGTGGGGCAGGCAACCTATTGGGCGAAGAACAGTCCGGCCATATCAAGGAAGTTGGATACGAGCTTTACCAAGCTATGCTGGAGGAAACCATCGCCAAGCTGAAAGCCGGAGAGTTGGGCGAGACGGTCTCGGACGGGGAATGGTCGCCCAATATAAACCTCGGCGTGCCAGTGACAATTCCAGAAACCTATGTGCCCGATCTTGACGTGCGTCTGGGGCTTTACCGGCGTTTGTCCGGGTTGACCACGAAGGTTGAGCTGGAAGGATTTGCCGCAGAGCTGATCGACCGTTTCGGACCTGTGCCCAAAGAGGTGAACACGCTCTTGCTGGTCATTCGCATCAAGGCCATGTGTAAGCGTGCCCATATCGGCAAGCTGGATGCGGGCCCTAAAGGGGTCACAGTCCAGTTCCATAATGACAAATTCCCCAATCCGGCGGGTCTGGTGGAGTATGTCAGTTCTGAACGGGATCTGGCTAAAATACGTGACAACAAGCTGGTGATCCGTCGCGATTGGCCGCGCGATAGTGACAAGATCAAGGGCGCCTTTGCGATTGCGCGCGATCTGGCCGAAAAAGTACGTGATGGTGAAAAGAAGGTACAAAAGCAGGGCCGCTAATACTGAAGCAGCCCTGCTTTCACTTCCGGTGGTTAGCTGTCGTTTTGGGTGTAACGCATCAAAAACGCGGCGATGAGCGAGCACACGAGTGTTGCGCAGGCAATTGGTACGGCGGTACCGTTGAACGCCAAGCCAACCGGCGTGGCCAGAACAGCGGCCCCCATCGTCGACAGCGCCGTGATTATAGAGGCGGCCATGCCCGCAAGGTGACCCATATTTTGCATGGCCAGCGCGTTAAGATTGCCAAAGGTGATACCGGCCATCGCAAATACAGAAACAAAATACACGAAGAACACAGCGAACCCCCAAGAGTTCTGCGGTAGCCCGGCCACCAGCAAAACCAGAGTAACCGCCGAGATCACCACCTGCAGACGGTAGGCAACGCCGACAATGCGCCGCATACCGACACGCACAACAATACGGGAATTGATGAACGACACACTGCCGGCCAACAACGCACCGATTGCAAACCATACGGGAAACGTATCGGTGATACCGTAGGCTGCGTAAAGCTGCGGGGCCGAACTTAGGGCCGCAAACATCTGGCCGAAGCCCAAGGTAAGGATCACGATGTAAAGACGGACCTGACGATCGGCCAGAACCTCGCGTAGGCCGGCCATCAAAGAGGCCACGCGCAGCGGGCGGCGCCGTGATGGCGGCAGGGTTTCGGGCTGGCGCAGGAACAGCCAGCTGACCCCGATCAGTCCGAACAGACAAAATGCATAGAAAATGCCCCGCCAGTCACTCAAAGCCATGATTGCCGCCCCGATAGAGGGGGCGAGTGCCGGAACGATGATGAAGATCATCATGATGATCGAGGTGACGCGCGCCATTTCGCGGCCCGCGTAAAGGTCGCGCACCAAAGCCATGGGCACAAGCCGTGGGCTGGCCGCCCCGGCACCTTGGATAAACCGCGCGATCAACAGGGCCTCAAGGCTATTGGCAAAAATCGCCATGACCGAGCCTGCTAGATAGATCCCGATCCCGATCAGCAATGTCATTCGCCGACCGATCGCGTCGGAAAGCGGGCCCACAAACAACGTGCCACCCCCCATCCCGAAAACAAAGACGGTCAGGATCATCTGGCCGCGTTCGATGTTTCCGGGAGAGAGTTCCTCGGCAATTTCTCCGAGCGCCGGCAGCATCGCATCAATAGAAAAAGCCACCGTCGCGATAAGAGACGCGAGCATGATGGTAAATTCTTTCATGGAAAGGCGGTGCGCCGATGTCTCGGCGCTCTGGTCGGAGTGGATCATACTGTTCTCAGTTCAAAAAACCATGGGCTGACGCACCCTATGTGCCACCAGCGCAAAGTCCATCTGTGTATTCGCATATGTTACATGTTGGGTGTGCACTGTTGCATGCGCATCGGATCTGGTGGCTGAACTGTGGGCCAGAAAACCGACCGATGCTGAACAGGGCTAGTGCACGGGGGCATCGGGGGGGATGCTTGTCAGCTCGTCAATCACCTGCAGCCAGACATCGGTGGGCTGGGCTCCTTCAACCACATGAGTGTTGGCCACAATGAATGTCGGCACCGCTTTGATCCCCCGTGCACGCCCATGCGCGTCACGGTCGCGCACAGTGTCGCGATCAGCATCGGTTGACAACAGCTTGCTGACCAGTACGCCATCCATTCCGGCAGCTTTGGCAATTGCACATAATTCATCGGTATTGCCGATATCGCGCCCCTCGACCCAATGTGCCTGCATCAGCGCGTCCATGACCGCGCTTGCGCATTCCTCAAGACCGGCCCAATGCAGCACGCGCAGCGCATCAAGCGTGTTGGGCTGGCGCAAAACCTGCAATGGCTCCATCGGGATATTTTCGCTTTGCGCGATCTGTGCCAGTTGCTCGTGCATTTTGACCGCACCGTCCTGACCGAATTTGGCCTGAAGATAGTCTGCGCGGTTCATACCTTCTGCGGGCATGGACGGGTTCAACTGAAACGGTTGCCATGCCAACCGGAAGGGATGATCCGGACGCTTGGCCAAGGCACGGTCCAGACGGGCCTTTCCAATCAGACAGAAAGGACACACGGGATCGGCAAAGATATCGAGGGTGATCATGGCAAGTCCTTTCACGGCTGCCCCGCCGGGCGACGGTGGGGATGTTGCGGCTCTTCACCGCAAAGCACCGCCCGGGTCAAGACTAAGGGACGGATTTATTCGTCATCCTCCTCATCGGCGAAGTTCTCGTCTGCGTCATACACATCCTCGCCTTCATTAACATATTTGCCGACATTGTTGAGAGAGCGGTTATCGTGGGTAGGGTCCATGACAACATCAGAGGGCAATTCGCCAGCCAGCCACTCTCGCAGTTCTTCGGTAATATCTTCGGCATCCTGACCGGTTTGTTCGATCAGATACTCCACGAACCGCTTCTGGTCGCCGTCGATTGCATCAAGGTCTTCTTGGGCCACTTCCGGCCATTTCTCCTCGATCGCCTCGTAAAACGCCGACCAGTTTTCTTCTACATGCTTCCATTTCATCGTGGTCTGCCTTTCGCATTGGGTGCAAGAGGCCGATTGCTGCATGGGCACATTGGCCCCGCAGCAATGGCTCTGTCACAGAAACCCCAACTGCGCGAGAAGTTCCCGATAACCTTACGATTTATTTATGGCTTGAATGCGCCTGCGGGCAGATGTGGGGGCGATAGCAAGGGCGCAAGATGGCCTTATTGCACGGGCTCGCTCCACCACACATCAGGCAAAAACCCGGGCCAATCGCCATAAACGGGCAGGGTGTCGGGAAAGGCGAGGCTCGATTTATGCGCCAGCCGCGAAACACGCGAATACCACGCCGGTATGACATACCGTTCGCTTGTCAAAACCCGGTCCAGAGCGCGCACTGCGGCGATATAGTCCTCTTGATCGGTGGCCGCCAGCATCGCCTCTATCATGGCATCGATTGCGGGATTGTGGGCCCCCATCATATTGCGCGTGCCTTGCGTCTCTACCCCTTGCGCGCCCCAGTAAAGCGGTTGCTCGTTGCCCGGGCTTAGCGACAGGGCGATCAGATACCACGTCATATCGAAATTATAACTGCGGGTGCGCTGCACATATTGCGCATCATCAATCACCGTCACCTCGGGGAAAACGCCAATCCGTGCCAAGGCCTGCAAGAAGATGCTGACAACGGGCTGCGGATTGTAGGGGCCAAAACTGTAACCACCCCCCTGTCGCAACAAGATCTCGAACCGGAAGGGTTGGCCTGCGTCATTGCGCAAAATCCCGTCATCAGCCACATGCCATCCCGCCTCGTTAAGCAAGCCAAGCGCGGCACGTGCACCGCGCCGGTTGAGCGCGCGTCCGTCTGTAACGGGCAGGGGATTGCCATCCATTGTGCCGGGCGGCAAGGAGGCGGCAAAGGGTGCAAGCAGCGCGCGGACCTTGCCGGTCGCAGGCCCCTTGCGCATGCCCAGCACGGAATTGTCGAAATAGGATTGTGCGCGGGGTTCGCTGCCGTCATTCAGGGTCTGGTTGATAAATTCGTAATTGAAAACCTGTGTCAGCGCCTCGCGCACACGCCAATCCGAAAAAATCGCGCGCCGTGTATTAAACACCAAGCCGTCCATGCCCGACGGACGCTTATGGGGGATTTCATCCTGTACGACCTCGCCAGAGGATACGGCCGCAAATGTGTAGTTATTATCCCAGCGCGCACCGCTCATTTCGCGCCAGATATCGATTGCTCCTGCTTTAAAGGCCTCGAATATCACGTTGGCATCACTAAAGTATTCAAGCTGGATCGTATCGAAATTCCACAATCCCGCGTTGAAATTAATGTCTTGGCCCCACCAGTCTTGATCCCGCTCGAACCGGATCGACTTGCCTTGATCGACGCCACCCACAACATAAGGCCCCGAGCCGATCGGCACCATATGGGTGGTGGTGGCAAAATCTTTCCCCTCCCACTGCGCTTTTTCCAAAATCGGACGCATTCCCATGATCAGCGCCAGTTCGCGATCGGGGGAGTTGAAGGTCAGCCGCACACGCCGCGGGCCGGTTTGTGTGATCGAGGCCACCTTCGCCCATGCGTTGCGGTAGCGCGGGTGGCCTTGGGTCCCGAGCGTTTCGTAAGACCAGATCACATCGTCCACAGTGACAGGCGCGCCATCTGAAAAGCGGGCCTGCGGACGCAAGGTAAATTCCACCCAGCTACGCTCGGGATCGGTCTCTACCGTTTCTGCCAAAAGACCATACAGCGTAAATGGTTCGTCACGCGAGCGTGCCATCAGTGTTTCGGTTACATAGGTATCGATTCCAGCGGCCGCGCGTCCGGTCAGTATCCACGGGTTGAGCGAGTCAAAGCTGCCTGATTCGCCTAGCCGGATCGTGCCGCCTTTCGGGGCATCGGGGTTCGCATAGGGAAGGTGGTCAAACCCGGGGTCAAGCGCAGGGTCGCCATTCATCGCGATAGCGTGTTGTGGGCGGGCCTGAAGGGAGGTTGCGCAAACCAGTGTGCCAGCAACCACAGAAACGGCTAGAAAAACGTTAATAAACACCGACTTTGCCATTACTTTTCCTTTTATATCGCCACAACTTTAAAGAAAAACTAGCCAGCCGCCAGATTCAGGATGAATTTTCCCCTTTAAACCCAAGTCAGATCAGCATATAAAGGTGTCACTGCTCGATAGGTTTCTGCCTGTATGAAACCTGCCTCATGACTTAGCGCCCGCCTTGTGCGGGCGTTTTTTTGTTTTCTTGCTGGATTTTATCAAAACAGATGCGGTGTGTATTTGGGAATCAACACATTGCCGGCGCGGTTGCACCGGGCTTCAACGAGCTGACTCCTTAGGTGATCCCCCGCTTTTCCAATATGGGATTCCCAAGCGCAAGCGGAAAATAGCACCTAGGCGTGATCACGCGTAGCTGGACCTTTGACGTCTATGGCCTAAAGTCAACGCTGCAGTGTATTGCAATGGAGGGGACCATGAGTCTCGAAGGTAAAACCGCCGTCATCACCGGCTCGAATTCCGGTATCGGGTTGGGTGTGGCCACAGAGCTTGCCAAAGCTGGCGCCAATATCGTTCTCAATTCTTATACCGACCGCGACGAAGATCATAAGCTGGCAGATGACCTCGCACGTAAATACGGTATCACAGCGCGCTATATAAAAGCGGACCTGTCCAATGGAAGCGAAGCTCGCGGCCTGATCGAGGCGGCCGGCCAGTGCGATATTCTGGTGAATAACGCAGGCATCCAACACGTCGCCCCGATTGACGAGTTCCCGATCGAGAAATGGGACGCGATCATTGCGATCATGCTGAGTTCTGCCTTTCACACAACGGCTGTCGCATTGCCGATGATGCGCAAGGCAGGTTGGGGACGGGTGGTCAACATAGCCTCTGCACACGGGCTGACTGCATCGCCTTACAAATCAGCCTATGTTTCGGCCAAACACGGTGTGGTGGGTCTGACGAAGACAGTCGCGCTGGAAACTGCGCGTGAACAAATCACCGCAAATGCAATCTGTCCGGGATATGTGCACACGCCGCTGGTCGAGGCCCAGATCCCCGATACCGCAAAAAAGTATAATATGAGCGAAGAGGAAGCCGTCGAGAAGATTATTCTTGATCGCCAGCCCTCGAAAGAATTTGCAACTGTCGAGCAAATCGGGGGCACAGCCGTGTTCTTGTGCTCTGCGGCGGCCGAGCAGATTACCGGGACAACCATCTCGATTGATGGCGGCTGGACCGCGCTTTAACCGTTCGCGCCGCACCAATCGCGCCTGACAGGGCCCGCGTCATACGCCCCGCGCCACAGGAATAGTGTGGCACGGAGATCCACAGCGGGGCGTTTACGGCTGCGGCCCCCCGTCGCGTACGCAAGTTGATCGACCGGCACAATCGGGCCAAAGATAGGCCGCGCGGGGCCAGCGCCGGCCCTGCGCGGCCCGAGGAACTCAGCACAATGGCAGGTAACACGATGCGACGCATAAATCTCGCCCTTCAGGGGGGCGGCGCACATGGGGCCTTCACGTGGGGCGCGCTTGACCGGATCTTGCAAGACGACACAATCGAGATTACCGCGATATCGGGCACGTCGGCAGGGGCCCTGAACGGGGCCGCGCTGAAGGCAGGGTTGGCGCAGGCCGAAGGGGCCGAGGGACGCGCCGCTGCACGCGAAAATCTGGACTGGTTATGGTCGCAAGTGGCCGAGGTGAACGACATCCGCATGGACCGATGGGTTACCGCGATGTTTCCCTATCCGGAAATTTTTACGCGCTGGATGGATATGTTCAATCCGGTGGCGTGGATGGGGCAGGCGGCGCGGATGTTCTCGCCCTATGATTCAGGACCATTCTATATCAATCCGCTTGAACGGGTGGTAAAGCGGTTCGCATTCGACAAGATCGGGTGCAGCGCAGGGCCTGCCCTGTTTGTATCCGCGACCAATGTGCGCAGCGGTAAAATTCGTGTATTTTCGGGCCAAGAGGTGACCGCTCAGGCGATCCTTGCCTCTGCCTGCCTGCCCAATGTGTTTCGTGCTGTTGAAATCGACGATCCCGAAACCGGCGTGACCGAGGCGTATTGGGATGGTGGGTATACCGGAAACCCCGCGCTGTTTCCATTGTTCGAACCGGACTTCCCCGGTGATCTGGTGATCGTCAATATCAACCCGCTCAAGCGCGACACGGTGCCCCGCACGCCAGACCAGATCGAAGAACGGATCAACGAGATTTCGTTCAACTCCTCATTGTTGCGGGAATTGCGGGCAATCGATTTTGTCAGGCGCCTGATCAGGGAAGAGCGGCTGCCAGCGGGGATGATGAAAAACGTTCTGATCCATATGATCGCCGATGACGAAATCATGCTGTCGCTCGGCGGATCCTCCAAGATATCGCCTGTCAGCGGCACGCTTGTACGGTTGAAAAATGCAGGCTATCAGGCCGCCGACAGGTTTCTGGATCGCCATGGCGACAAGATCGGCAAGGAAGCCTCCGTTGATCTGGCGGCGCTGTTTTCCTGAGCTGTGCGCAGGACCAAGGCAACGTACAGTCGCTGGAACTATTTGCCTGTCACAGTGCCGCGCTCGGGGGGGTACACAAGCCCCGCCGAAATTATAAGCTTTGCCGCATCCTCGACCGACATATCCAGATAGGTCACTTCGGATTTCGGCACAAATAGCAAGAACCCCGAGGTCGGATTGGGCGTGGTGGGCAAAAAGACCGAAATCAGCGGATCGTCTGCGACCTCTGCCCGTCGCGCCACCTCTCCCTTGGCCGTAGAGGACACAAAAGCCACCGCCTTGATCCCTTGGCGGGGATAGTCGATCAGACAGGCCCGGTCGAACTTTTCCTCGCCCTGACTGAACACGGTCTCTGCGATCTGTTTGATGCCGGAATAGACGCTGCGCACAATCGGCATACGGTCGACGATGGATTCGCCGATGCGGATCAGGGCACGACCAAAGATCCCCTTGGCAAGCCAGCCTACAACAAGCGTGAAAACCAAGAAGATCACCACACCGATACCGCGCAGGTTCACCCCGATATAATGCTCGGGACGCAATTCATGCGGCACCATCGGTAAAACCCAGCCATCCACCCAGCCCGCGACGGTCCAGATCAGCCATGCGGTCACCCCGATCGGTGTGACCACCACGAGGCCTGTCAGGAAAGACGCTCTGAGCGTCGCAAACCGCCCCTTGCGGCGGGCGGGGGCATCTGCGCGGGACTGGTCGTCTGGGGATGTCATGATCGTTCCTGTGGCCCCTGGGGGCGATGATGGGAAGGCTGCCCCTAGATAAGGGCAGCCCGATGCCCCTGCAAGACCGGCCGCAGTTAACGCTGCGCTGTGATCTGGGTCGCAATCTCTGCCGCAAGGCGCGCATTGTTGAGCACAAGCGCGATATTTGCGGCAAGCGAACGGCCTTCGGTCAACTCAAAAATCCGCCCGAGTAAGAATGGCGTCACCGCTTTCGCCGTGATATTCTGGGCCTCGGCTTCGGCCAGTGCTTGTTCGATCACCGGTATGATGACATCACGCGCGATCTCGTCGGCCTCGGGGATCGGGTTGGTGACAAGCTGCCCGCCTGCAAGGCCCAAGCGGCCGCGCAGAATATGCGATTTGGCGATCTGTGCGGCGGTATCGGCCCGCAACGGGGCCATCAGACCGGACTCGCGCGACCAGAAGGCAGGCAAAGCGTCCTGACCGTAGGCCATCACCGGCACCCCTGTGGTTTCCAGCACTTCCAGCGTTTTGGGCAGATCGAGAATGGCCTTGGCACCTGCGGCCACAACCGTCACGGCCGTGGTGCCCAGTTCCGCCAGATCAGCCGATATGTCAAAACTTTCTTCCGCGCCGCGATGCACTCCGCCGATGCCGCCGGTTGCGAACACCTCGATGCCTGCGAGAGCTGCACAGATCATCGTGGCAGCCACGGTCGTGGCACCATACGCCCCGAGCGCCAGACACACCGCCATATCGGCACGGCTGACTTTCATCACGTCCTTCGCCTGTGCCAATTCGTCAAGCTCTGCATCGCTCAAACCGATGTGGATCATGCCATTCATCAGCGCGATCGTCGCTGGCACAGCACCAGCGCGGCGGATTGTTGCCTCGACTTCGCGCGCGGTTTGCACATTTTGCGGGAACGGCATGCCGTGGGTGATGATGGTGGATTCCAGTGCCACCACGGGCTGACCGGCATCAAGCGCATCGCGCACTTCGGGGGTGAAAACAAGCAGGGCGTCAGTCATGTTGAGATATCTCCAGATACATAGCGCGCCGCGGCCTCAAGCGCCGCACCAAGGGCCGCCTTACGATCGGCCCCACGATATTCGGCCACCAGATGGGCAGCCATGAAAGTGTCGCCCGCGCCGGTCACCCGCGATACGAGCACCTCCGGTGGATGGGCCGTCAGGATGCCTTCGGGCGATCCGTCGGCCGCAGGGCGGCCCCCGTTGGTCACAAGCACGCGGTTCGCACCGCGGGCCAGAAGGGCCTCTGCCGCTTGCGGCGCGGTATCGAAGCTGCTTTGGCAAAGAATGCCTGCCTCTTCAAGGTTCAGATACAGCGTCGCATGGGGAGCCTTGAGCAGGGGCAAAAGCCGTTCGGCCTTGCCTGGGCTTGCAGGCGCGATGCGCAGATCAGCGTTGGCGAATACACCTGAGCTGGCGATATGGGCCAGCAGATCAGTGGTCAGGTTGCCATCAAGCGCGACCGGACCGGCCCATGGGGCGTCTTTGCTGCCCAGAACGCCGTTTTGTAACGCAGACAGGATCTTTTCACCTGCGGCTTCGAGCGAATGCGCATCCGCAATGGCCGCAATCAGGCCATTGCTGGCCTCGACCGCCATATAACGGTCGGTCGGCAGATCAATGGACCGGTAGGCATGATCCACATTGATGCCAAGGCGGCCCGCCTGCGCCAGCAGCTCGTCGCCTTGGGTGTCGCACCCGATTGCGCTTAATATAGCCGGCCGCATGCCAAATCTGGCCAATGTCATCGCGATATTCATAGCCACGCCGCCAGGCACACGAGTGATACGTCCGGGCACATCAGCGCCCAGGCGCATCGGACCTGACGCACGCCCGATAATGTCCCAAAGGGCCGAGCCAACACATAAGATATCGATTTCTTTTTCCATGCCTCTAACTGGCGCGACTTTTAAAAGGGTGCAAGAGTGCGCAAGGGGGTAGGCGTCGGTTTTTCAGGGGATTGGCGAAAAGAGTCTATGCAGAGGCCGTGATGCACATCCCCCCAAGAGCGCTGCCGGATAGACCCTTCGCCTACGCACGACGCATTTTGGAAAAAATGGACATGTTAAAACGTGCGCGCCTTAGGATCGCCGCATGTTTCCGCAGCTATGCGTCGGTTTGGGCTTGCCAATTCCGGCACTGCGCGTTAATTGGCCGACACTTCACAGGCGAAGGCGGGCTTGCAAGACATATATCTTGTACAGTCCACCGGTTGGGACGGGCTCCGTTCTCAAAACCTTCGCCCAGGCGCAAACCGGAAAGGACATTTCATGGCGCTTCCTGAATTCTCCATGCGTCAGCTCTTGGAAGCTGGCGTTCACTTTGGTCACCAAACGCAACGCTGGAACCCCCGTATGGGCGAGTTCATCTATGGCGAGCGCAACGGGATCCACATCCTCGACCTGACGCAAACCGTGCCGATGCTCGACAAAGCTCTGCAAGCCGTGCGCGACACCGTTGCAAAAGGTGGCCGCGTTCTGTTCGTGGGCACAAAGCGTCAGGCTGCAAAGCCGATCGCGGAAGCTGCCGAAAAATCGGCACAATATTACATGAACCACCGCTGGCTGGGTGGCACGCTGACCAACTGGAAAACTGTTTCCCAGTCGATCCAGCGCCTGAAATCCATTGACGAGAAGCTCAACGCCGGCGCCGAAGGCCTGACGAAGAAAGAGCGTCTTGGCCTTGAGCGCGATCAGGAAAAGCTGAACGCGTCGCTGGGTGGCATTGCTGAAATGGGCGGCCTGCCGGATCTTCTTTTCGTCATCGACGTGAAAAAAGAAGACCTTGCAATCGCAGAAGCAAAGAAACTGGGTATCCCGGTTGTTGCAGTGGTTGATACCAACTGCTCGCCCAAAGGCGTCGACTATGTGATCCCGGGCAACGACGATGCGGCCCGTGCGATTTCGCTTTACTGTGACCTCGTCTCGCGTGCCGCGCTCGACGGTATGACCGCACAGATGGGCGCAGCAGGCGTCGATCTGGGCGCGCTTGAAGATGCGCCGGTCGAAGAGGCCGTTGAAGAGGCATAATTCCTCTTTCTTCATCCAAATGACATAGGACGGGGTTAGCCCCGTCCTGATCCAATTTGACAGGAGATCTGAGCATGGCGATCACCGCAGCACAGGTGAAAGAACTGCGCGAAAGCACCGGCGCAGGCATGATGGACGCGAAAAAAGCGCTCACCGAAACCAATGGCGACATGGAAGCAGCGGTCGATTGGCTGCGCACCAAAGGCCTTGCGAAAGCCGCTAAAAAATCCGGCCGTGTTGCTGCCGAGGGCCTTGTTGCCGTCGCAGTTGAAGGCGGAAAAGGCGTGGCTGTCGAGGTGAACTCCGAGACCGACTTCGTTGGTAAAAATGCGGAATTCCAGAAAATGGTTTCCGACATCACGTCGACCGCGCTGAAAGTCGATTCCGTTCAAGCATTGAATGATGCGGAACTGAACGGCAAGAAAGTGTCCGAAGTCGTCACTGACGCGATTGCGAAAATCGGCGAGAACATGACCATTCGCCGGATGCAAACGGTAGAAGGCGATACGGTTGTCTCCTACGTCCATAACGCAGTGGCCGAAGGTATGGGCAAAATCGGTGTTCTGGTTGCGCTGAAAGGCGAAAACGAAGCGCTTGGCAAACAGATCGCCATGCACATCGCAGCAACCAACCCGGCATCGCTTTCCGAAAACGATCTCGACCAATCGATCGTTGAAAAAGAAAAGCAAGTTCAGATTGATATCGCACGCGAATCCGGAAAACCGGAGAATATCATCGAGAACATGATCAAGGGCCGCATGAAGAAATTCCTGCAAGAGATCACCCTTGTGAACCAAGCATTCGTTATCAACCCCGATGTGACCGTGGGCCAAGCCGCAAAAGACGCTGGCGTGGAAATCCTCGGCTTTGCGCGTGTTGAAGTCGGCGAAGGCATCGAGAAGAAAGAAGAAGATTTCGCAGCAGAAGTTGCGAAAACAGCCGCAGGCGGCGCATAAGCTCCAACTGGACTGTTTGTCTTCAAAGGCGCCATCAGCTGATGGCGCCTTTTTTCTATGTAATGTCATGAAATCACGAAAAAGAAACAAAAAGAGCGGCATTGCAAAATGCATATTCCGCCATTGTCCGGCCATGCGGCTCAACTCCTGAAATGCCCGGATCCATACTCGAAGTCTTCTCAAAGACTTGAGCGTTTCTTGCAAGCTGGCGCCTTAGTATCAACGCTGGCCGGCTGCCAAAGCTATCAGGTCGCTTTCTTAGCATAGGTTTATCCCGGGACCGATTGGGCAAGCGGTCCCAGGATAATGGAAAATAATTGCAAAAAAAAGACTTACGTCTCTTTCTTTGCGTATGCAGTGAGCAGGGGAACAAGCTGGGAATGGTCATATCCGGCCTTACCAGCGGCTTCTACGATCGCATCAATTTCCACCCCAGCGCCCGCTTGTGCCATGGCCCACAAATGTGAGCTACGTGTTCCGGACCGGCAATATGCAAGTACCGGCTCCTCTGCAGAGCGAAGCGTTTCTTCAAACCCCTCGACCAGATCCTGGGTCATGTGGCCCGGGAAAAACGGTAGGTAATGCACTGACAATCCAGCATCTTTTGCGGACTTTGCAATGACGCCCTGCGCATGATCGGCATCGACCTCTTCATCCGGCCTATTGATGATCAATGTCTTAAAGCCAAGCTGCGCAACTGCACGCAGTTCGTCCGCCTCAATTTGTGGTGCGACCGAAAACGTGGGTGATAAGGGTCGAATATCCATTGTGTTCTCCTGTTCGAGGGCACGAACGTTTCAAAAGGTCGAGTTGAACGTCTGTCCACGTCCACGCTGCAACTGTGCAGTTAGTATTTTAACGCATTGATATTCTGTAACAAGTCCGGCAGCTCCCTATAAGAAGAGAAGTGAGCACGCGGATTGAGTTCATCTATCGAAGATGCGCGATATCCTTCGGTAAATAACACGAAGGGAATGTCAGCATTTAAGGCGGTTTTCTGATCCACCTCTGAATCCCCGATATAAACAGCCGAGTTTCCAGCTGCTTGCTGAATAGCAGCATGGAGCATTTCGGGCTCTGGTTTGCGGCTGGCGAGGCTGTCACCAGCGATAACGACCGGAAAGAACTTCAGTAATCCAAGGTGATTTAACACCGAGCGGGCAGGGGCCATAGGCTTGTTCGTGCACAGAGCCAAGTGATGACCACGGATCTGCAGCTCCTTCAATGCCTCTGGCACCCCGATAAAACAGTGATTTCCATCTAGTTGCGCAGGATAAAGCTCTGAGAAAATTCTGTAAATCTCGTCTGCCTTGGAACCTGCCGGATCAAGCGAGAGAAACAGCGCCATCGAGCGAGTGAGATGGTGAACCCCGTGCCCGATAAAACTGCGGATTTTAACATGAGGTATGTCGGGCAAACCCAATGATAACAATGTTTTTTGACTAACAGCGTAGATCGCATCGACACTATCGACCAGCGTACCATCAAGATCGAAAATTATTGTATCCACCTTGTTCGGCCTTTCAGAATCTTGCACGTAGAATGGTCACACTGGCGCAACCGGACCAAAGCAAAAATGGTTACTTCATCCCAGCCATGGCGGCCGCCCGTATTTCACGAATATTGTGTCCGTACACGTCAGGATTGGAAACCGAACCGCCTTTGAAAACAGCCGAGCCGGCGACCAAGACATCTGCTCCGGCAGCGGACATCAACGGTGCGGTCTGCGGGGTAATGCCGCCATCAATTTCGATATGGATGGGACGGTCGCCGATCATCGCGCGTAACTGACGGACTTTTTCGATTTGCGAATGGATGAACTTTTGTCCACCGAAACCGGGATTTACGGTCATCACACAGACCAAATCGACCTGATCTAAAAGGTATTCCAAGCCATGAAGCCCAGTGCCCGGGTTCAGCGCCAAACCTGCTTTACAGCCGGCAGCGCGAATTGCTTGCAGGGTACGGTGGATATGAGGTCCGGCCTCCATATGTGCCGTGATGATATCAGCACCAGCTTGGGCATATGCATCGATATAGGCATCCACCGGCGAAATCATTAAATGCACATCCATAACTGTTTTCACATGCGGACGGATGGCTTTGACTAAGGGAGGACCAAACGTCAGGTTTGGTACGAAGTGGCCGTCCATAACATCCACGTGAATCCAATCGGCACCTTGCGCTTCGATTGCCTGGATCTCGCGCCCAAAATCCGCGAAATCGGCTGAAAGAATAGACGGTGCAATCTTGATAGTTTGCGCTGCGCTCATCAGGGAAATCCTTAAATTCTATCTGGGGCGTTATCGGATGCTTAAAGGTTCTAACGGAGATCGTCTAGCACAGCAAACCATAATATATTACATAATCCTAATTATAAGCATCAGTATAATATGTAGAAATGCCGCCTGATCTATTGTAATTCAGCTATTTTTAGACGACCGGCATCGCTTGTATGCCGGTCGCGTTTTTCACTCAGCCCAATTACCGTTACGAAATACCGGTACTTTCGTGCCATCGGCCATAATGCCGTCAATATCCGTCTCTGCACCACCTATCATCCAGTCCACGTGAATCAACGAACTGTTGCCGCCCCTTTGCGCAATCTCATTTTCGCTCAAGGCAGCACCTCCCACAAAGCATTTGGAGTAACATTGGCCGAGCGCGATATGGCATGCCGCATTTTCATCATAAAGCGTGTTGAAAAACAGCAAGCCAGACGCAGAGATGGGCGACTGATACGGAACCAATGCCACCTCACCCAATCGTGCAGCGCCCTCATCGGTCTTGATCAATTCTTGCAACACGGCTTCGCCTTGGCTCGCCCGTGCTTCAATCGCTCGCCCGTCTTTGAACACCATCTCGATATCCTTGATCAGGCTTCCTTGATGTGAAAGCGGTTTGGTCGCCCTGACTCTACCGTTGATACGGTTTGCATGCGGCGTGGTGAAAACCTCTTCTGTTGGAATATTGGGATTACAGGTTATCCCGTTTTGCGCTTGCGATGCACCGCCATGCCATTCATGATCGTCAGCCAAACCGACAACCAGATCGGTCCCAGGTCCTGTGAAATGCAGCGCGTCAAAGCGCTTTGAATTCAACCAATCAGATCGATCACGCAAAGTGGCGTTGTGGTCTGCCCACGCCGCAACCGGATCGTCAAGATCTACACGCGAGGCTGCGAAAATTGCATCTGCAAGCCTATCCACAGCTTCCTGAGGCTTCAGATCCGGAAACACGCGCATCGCCCAAGCTTTCGTTGGATAGCTCACAATTGACCAGTTGATCTCGAAGTTAGAGATTTTCTTAAGCGCTGGCTTGTAGGCTTTGGCATTTGCCTTGCCCGCTTGGGCAACTTTTGCTGGATCACACTCTGCCAGCAACATCGGATCCTCGCCAACGATCGCCAGACGCGCCGCGTTATTGGAATAGGCTTTGGCCATACCCTCGTAAAGCCAGTCCGGCGCGCTATCAAAACTGCCATCACGCGCATGCTCGAAACGCGCTTTGCTGATCTCGCCATCAGACAAAATCGGCGTGACCAAACCGGCACCGGCCTTATAGGCACTGGCGGTGATACGGCGCACCAATGGCAACGCCTCTACCGGCGCGGTGATGATAAGATCCTGGCCCGGTTGCAGGTTCAAACCGGTTTGAATAGCCACGTCGGCGAGTCTGTCAAGCTTGACGGGATCGAGGATTAGATCGCTCATCGGGCTCTCCCTTGGGTTTCATGAAACACTATTGGCATCGGTTGCAACGCATATCCACGTGCTCCGATGATGCGCGCCGCATCACGTACGGCGCGCTTTGATTGATCAGGTAATAACGTCGGGCCCGATCCGCCCCGTGCGTGCTTTCACACCCACGATCTCTTCCGTTGCGCGAATGATCGGCGCAAGCGCATCCTGAGGATCCTCGGTTAGCCCATCAGGACCAGGCACATAACGCTCTAGGTAAATGCGCAGGGTTGCACCTTCGGTACCGGTACCTGACAAGCGCAGGACCACACGCGATCCACCGGTGAACAGAATCCGAAAGCCCTGCCCCTCGGCCACAGATTGATCAACGGGGTCAGTGTAGGAAAACTCGTCTGCATTGGCTACCATCAGGTCTTCAACCACCATACCCGGAAGGTCTTTCAAACGCCCCCTCAGATCGCCAAGCATTGCTTCTGCCTGCTCGATCGGCAATGCCTCGTAATCGTGGCGCGAATAATAGTTGCGACCAAACCGCTTGAAATGGTCGGACATAATCTCGGCCACACCCTGACCACGTCCAGCAATGATATTGAGCCACATGAGAACAGCCCAGAGGCCGTCTTTCTCGCGCACATGGTCGGAGCCCGTGCCGAAGCTTTCCTCGCCGCACAGGCTGACACGTCCGGCATCCATCAAATTGCCGAAGAACTTCCAGCCTGTGGGTGTCTCAAAGCAATCCAATCCCAGCGATTCTGCCACCCGATCGACCGCAGCGGACGTAGGCATCGACCGTGCGACACCTTTCAAACCGCTTTGGTAGGCGGGAACGAGTTTCGCATTCGCAGCAATCACGGCCAGACTGTCTGAAGGCGATACATATGTGTGCGGTCCCAAGATCATGTTGCGATCACCGTCACCGTCGGACGCGGCCCCGAAATCCGGGGCATTCTCACCCATCAGCTCTGCCATCAGCTCATGTGCCCATGTCGGGTTGGGATCAGGATGCATTCCGCCGAAATCTTCCAGCGGTACTTCGTGCGAAACAGTGCCACGCGGCGCACGCAAACGGTTTTCAAAGATCTCTACGGCATAGGGGCCGGTGATGGCGCACATGCTATCCATTCGCATACGGAAGCCGTTTGCAAACAACGACCGAAGCGCATCGAAATCGAAAATGTCTTCCATCATGTCGGCATAGGCCACTACGGGATCGATCACTTCGACCACCATATCACCCAGCATGGTCTCGCCAGTCTCGGCCAGATCAGGTGCCTCGCATTCAAGAATTTTGTATTCCGAAATAGTTTTGGTGATTTCGAAAATGGCATTCGTGATCCGCTCCGGCGCCGGACCGCCATTTTCGGCATTGTATTTCACACCGAAATCTTCATCCACCCCACCGGGATTGTGGCTGGCAGACAGAATAATCCCGCCGTTGGTCTGGCGCGTCCTGATCAGATTGGAGGCGGCCGGCGTTGACAGCCACGCACCCTGCCCCACGATGACACGCTGCGCGCCATTGGCAGCAGCCATTCTTAAGATGGTTTGCGCAGCTTGCTTGCCGAAATACCGCCCGTCGCCGCCCAAAACCAACGTTTTATCGTGAACACCGCCCACTGCATCAAAGGTTGCCTGAACAAAATTTTCCAGAAAATGCGCCTGCATAAAGACTTTGGTCTTTTTGCGCAGCCCCGAGGTGCCGGGCTTCTGGCCTTCAAACGGGGTGGTCTTAATCGTGGTCATGGTGTCTCCTAATGGACAGTCGATCATCTAAAGAGTTGATCAGATTACGGCTTTGCGCAAGCCGTTGTCGAGGTATGAGCGCTTTACGGCCCATTTGGTTCCTTTGCGCGTATTGTTTCGCGACGCAACCTCACCGGAAGGTGACATTCTGTACTAACTTTAAAAAAATACCGCTTTTACGTACCGTTCATAGTTCACGCCATAGGCTTACCTACCGTGATCGTCGCTTGACCTTTACCAAACTTCGCGAAACCGTGGTGCCAAATACAAGGAGGGCCGAGTTCATGACAATCGAATGGTGGCGCGGTGCTGTCGTCTATCAAATTTACCCCCGCAGCTTTCAGGATGCCTCCGGAGACGGTGTCGGCGATCTGAAGGGCATCACACAGCGGCTCGGGTATGTTGCCAGCCTCGGGGTGGACGCGATCTGGCTATCGCCGATCTTCACCTCGCCCATGAAGGATATGGGCTATGATGTTAGCAATTACCGCGACGTTGATCGCCAGTTCGGCACAATCGATGATTTTGATGCACTGGTGACACGGGCCCACGAGTTGGGGCTAAAGGTGATTATCGATCAGGTCATTTCACATAGTTCCGATCAACATCCATGGTTTCAGGACGCTAAATCCGGAGGGGCCAAGAAAGACTGGTATGTCTGGGCGGACCCGAAACCTGACGGCAGCCCGCCCAACAACTGGATTTCGGTCTTCGGTGGGTCGTCTTGGGAATACGCACCGCAAAACCGGCAGTACTACCTGCATAACTTCCTTATAGAGCAACCTGATTTGAACCTGCACAACCCTGCCGTTCAAGACGAGTTGCTGGATGTCTTCCGCTTCTGGCTGGATCGTGGGGTCGATGGGTTCAGGCTTGATACGGTCAACTACTATTTCCACGATCAAACGCTGCGCGACAACCCCGCCATGCCAGCGCGGGAAACCGACCGGCCGCCGGTGTCTACCTATGACATGCAAGACCATGAGTATGACAAAAATCGGCCGGAAAACCTCGATTTCCTGAAACGCATGCGGGCCTTGATGGATGAATACCAAGAGCGTTGCCTGATTGGCGAGGTGGGGGAAGTTCCTCATCGTGCGCTCAAGATCATGCAGGAATATACTGCGGGAAGCGACAGGCTGCATATGGCCTATAGCTTTGATATGCTGGGGTCAGAGTTCACCCCATCCCATTTCCGTTCCAAGATTGCTGATTTCTTCCGTGAGGCCCCGGATGGATGGCCAAGCTGGTCATTCTCCAATCACGACGTCAATCGCCATGCAACCCGGTGGGCGCAGCATGGTGAAACGGATGATGTGGCGAAGCTGGCAATTTCCATGCTGGCCTCGTTTCAGGGAACAATCGGTCTGTATCAGGGCGAAGAATTGGGTCAGACCGAGACAGAGCTCGAGTATAGCGAACTGACAGACCCACCAGGCCTGCGGTTCTGGCCCGAAAACAAGGGGCGTGATGGTTGCCGCACCCCGATGGTTTGGGACGAGAGCAAGAACGCGGGCTTCAGCCAAGGCACACCTTGGCTGCCCGTAAAAGCACCACAGGCCGCCCGCGCGGTTAGCAACCTTGAAAGCGATACGAACAGTGTGCTCACGCACTATCGTGCCGTTCTGGCCTTTCGCAAGACAGAGCCGGCGTTGCGCGTGGGCGAAAGCATGTTTCTTGACACACCGGACCCCGTTCTGGCCTTTCGCCGCAGCTTGAATGGCCGGTCTATCACTTGCGTGTTCAATCTTGGCGCCGCGCCACAAAGCGTAGTGGCCCCTTTGGGTACGATGATCGGCCCGAGTTTGAATGCGGAGTTGCGCGACGGCACGTTGCGGCTTGGGCCGAATGGGGCAGCGTGGATTGGCTAGCAAATTGCGTGCAGACAATCTGGTGGGTGGGGCGGCACGCGTGCGGCCCCACCTCTTAAACCAGATCGCATCAACTCGATAGCGGCAAGATTACAATAAAGTTGGTTCCCAGTCCTTTTTTGCTTTCGACTTTCAATCGGCCGCGGTGACGCTGAATGATATGTTTGACGATGGCCAACCCCAACCCTGTGCCACCCTGCTCGCGCGAGCGGTGGGTATCCACGCGATAGAACCGCTCGGTCAATCGTGGCAGGTGGATTTCATCAATCCCTTCGCCTTGATCTGCGACGATTACGCGCAAGGCCGGCCCGCGCAAGGCGGCTTCGTGTTCGGTCACTTCGATACTGACACGCACTTGCGCATTTTCCGCCCCGTATTTGATGGCGTTCTCGATCAGATTGGAAAACACTTGGGTCAGCTGATCGGGATCGCCTGCCACACGGGGCGGTTTTTCAACGCCGTCGCGCACCAGTTCGATCCGGCGGCTATCGGCCACTTGGGTCAGCGCCTGCATGGCGCCTTTGAGGACCGCCGATATATCAACCGCCTTGGTCGGGCGCTGGCGTTCTTCGGATTCAACCCGGCTGAGCGATAACAAATCGCCCACGAGGCGGTTCATACGGCTGGCTTCACGTTCCATGATACGCAAAAAACGTGTTCGGGCTTTGGGATCATCTTTGGCAGCACCCAAAAGCGTTTCGATAAACCCAGAAAGCGCTGTAAGCGGCGTACGCAACTCATGGCTTACATTTGCAACAAAATCACGCCGCTGCAGCTCTGCTTCCTCAAGCGCGGTAATATCTTCGATCACCATCATCGCACCACCATGCGGCAGCGGACTATCTGGATCGGCTGGCAGCGGCGAAATGCTGACCATCGCGACCATTTCACGTTCGGCCAGCGATAATTGCGCACGCACCTTTTCTTCATTGCCGGTCGCAAGGGCCGTTTCCAGCGCTTGATTTACCGCGGGCTTGCGGATCACGGTGACAAATGCGCGCCCCGCCAACCCATCACCCAACAATCGCAGTGCCATGGGATTGGCAAATTTGACCCGTTCTTGACGATCAATCAGCAAGAGAGGAAATGGCACGGCTTGCAAAACCAGAACTGTGGATGAGCTTGGCATGATGTACCTTTCCTTAAAACCGCACAAATGTGTAACGCCGGAGTCAGCCCTATGAACATGACATTACGGTAACAGCTGTCACTGTCCTCTGGCATAGTGTAGCGATCCGCTGTCCTGTTTACGCCACCGGACGCAGGCCGGCCGCAAATCTTGCAGCATTGCGCCGGTAATGGGCCGCGGACTGGCGCAGCTTGTCTTGCGCCGCCTGATCGAGCGCCCGCACAACCTTGCCGGGAGCGCCCATCACCAATGATCCGTCGGGGATGTGCTTGCCTTCGGTGATCAACGCCCCCGCCCCGATCAAGCAGCCCTGCCCGATTGTGGCGCCATTCAGGACAACGGCCCCCATCCCGACAAGCGTTCCATCCCCGATCACACAGCCGTGCAACATCGCTTTATGACCGATTGTGCAATCATGTCCGACATGTACCGGGAAGCCCAAATCGGTATGGATGACAACGTTTTCTTGAATGTTGCTGCCAGCGCCGATCCATATCTCTTCATTATCACCGCGCAATGTCGCGCCAAACCACACGGATGCCTGCGCCTCCAGCACGATATTGCCGATCAGGTTCGCATCCGGCGCGATCCAACAGCCGCCCGCGATCCGCGGTACGATGCCGTCCAATTCATAAATCATCGTTCGTCAAACTCCACGTTCAACGCACGCACAAAATCATTGAGCCACGGCTGGCGGTCCCGCCGCGCCCGTTCGGCGGTCAGGATCGTCTTCAACTCGGTTTCTGCGGCATCGATATCGCGATTGACCAAAACATAGTCATATTCGGCCCAGTGACTGATTTCCGATATCGACTTTTCCATTCTGGCGGCAATCACGTCCTCACTGTCTTGCGCACGACCGCGAAGCCGGTTTTCCAGTTCGGCAATGGAAGGTGGCAACACAAAGATCGACACGACATCCTTGCCCAAAGCCGAGTTGCGAATCTGCTGCCCGCCCTGCCAATCGATATCGAAAAGCGTATCACGGCCAGCGGCCATCGCGGTTTGCACTGGCCCTTTCGGCGTACCGTAAAAATTGCCGAACACATGCGCATGCTCGAGCATTTCATCGGCGGCGACCATCTGCTCGAACTCGGTACGATCTTTAAAATAATACTCGACCCCGTCGGTTTCGCCTTCGCGCGGGGCACGGGTGGTGGCCGATACACTAAACCGGAGTGTCGGATCCCACTGCATCAACCGTCGTGCCAGCGTGGATTTTCCCGCCCCTGAGGGGGATGACAAGATGATCAGGATGCCGCGCCGATCCGCCATAGTAATAAACTCCAAATTCTGTTTTGTATGCTATCGTACCCATCGGGTACATGCGCCACACGCACGACAGCTGTCCCTCGAGCATTGGTCAATTTAACCATTTAACAGTTTTGCTGCCGCAAAGTCGTTAAAACTGCGCTATTAAGGGTTCAGTAATCATTTAGCCTTCGGGGTCAACCAAAAGCTGGATGTATAAGAGCCGCCGCCTGCAGTGTCGCAATTTGCGACAAGCGGAGGGTTTCGTCTGTTTATTTTATTGAGGATACAAAAGTGACCAAGATGATGCGCACTCGCACCAGATCAGAGGAGGTCGTGGGACACCTTCGCGCCTATTGGGATGGATTGCGCAAAGGCCGCCTTGTGCCATCACGCACCGATATTGATCCGCGCGGTATCGAAACGACGCTGCATTACACGTATATCATCGAACGGATTGCCCCCGGCATGGGACGTTTCCGCGTGGCTGGAATGCATCTGAACGATCTGATGGGCATGGAAGTGCGTGGTATGCCCCTTTCGTCCTTGTTCGAACCAGCCGCACGCAAAGGCCTGTCTGATGCATGTGAGGCAGTGTTCAACAGCCCGGCCATCGCCGAGTTCGATTTGCGCTCGGATGGTGGCGTAGGACGCCCGCCATTGCAGGCAAAACTACTGATTTTACCGCTCAGCTCCGATCTGGGGGATATCAGCCGCGCGATGGGCTGTTTGGTCTGCGAGCAAGCGCCAGAAGACCTTGGTCGTGCGCCCCGTCGGTTTGTGACAGACAGGGTCACGCTTGAGGAATTGCAACCGGCAAATCCACACACCGACAACATGGCCAAAACGCCCGACGCACCGAAAGCAGCCCCCGCACGTCCCTTGCGCCCCGAAGCACCTCCGCTCAGCCCAGAGGCGCGTCGGGCCTTGTTCAGAATTGTCTCAAAAAAAGAATGACATCACGATCACCGATCAACGAACGAACCCTTGGCCTGAACGGGATGTAAAAAAAGCGGAGGCAATAGCCACCGCTTTTTTCGGTCATTCAGCAGCTGGCGTTATATCACCGCTTGCGCGCGTTGCAGTTGGCGGCGATCTTGCAGCTCTTCCGCGACCAAAAACGCCAATTCAAGCGATTGGCTGGCGTTCAGGCGTGGATCGCAAGCCGTATGGTAGCGGCTGGACAGATCCCCGTCTGACACGGCACGCAGCCCGCCGGTGCATTCCGTCACATCTTTGCCGGTCATCTCGAAATGCACACCGCCCGGAATGGTCCCTTCGGCTTTATGAACGGCAAAGAATTCCTTGACCTCTTGCAGCACGGCATCAAACGGACGGGTTTTGAAACCGCTGGCCGATTTGATTGTATTGCCGTGCATCGGATCGCAGGACCAAACCACATTTGCGCCTTCTTCTTTGACCGCTTGGATAAGTCGCGGCAGATGCTCTGCCACTTTCCCTGCCCCGAATCGTGCGATCAGCGTCAGGCGCCCTGCCTCGTTCGCAGGATTAAGCTTCGCCATCAGTACCTTCAGGTCCTCAGCGGTCGTGCTTGGTCCGCATTTCAGACCGATCGGATTTTGCACACCGCGCGCAAATTCGACATGCGCACCATCGGGCTGACGGGTACGATCGCCGATCCAGATCATATGTCCTGATCCCGCCACAGGCAGGCCGGTCGTCGTATCCGTGCGAGACAGCGCCTCTTCATATTCCAGCAAAAGCGCTTCGTGAGAGGTGTAAAAATCTACCGTTTTCAACTCATGGGCGGTATCGGACGTCACACCGGCTGCCGCCATGAAATCCATTGCCTCGGAAATACGATCAGCCAGCACTCTGTATTTGGTTGCTTTTTCCTCGTCGGTGAAACTTGCAATCCAGCCATGCACACTGTGGATATCCGCATATCCGCCGGTCGAGAACGCGCGCAGAAGGTTAAGCGACGCAGCCGCTTGGGTATAGGCTTGCAGCATCCGGTTGGGATCGGGTATCCGTGCGTCTGGCGTGAAATCGAACCCGTTGATAATATCGCCGCGATAACTTGGCAGCTCAACGCCATCCACCGTCTCCATTCCCGAAGAACGCGGTTTTGCAAATTGTCCGGCCATACGGCCAACCTTGATCACAGGCACTTTCGCACCCCATGTCAGCACAATCGCCATTTGCAACATGACTTTAAACGTATCGCGAATGTTATCGGCACCGAATTCGGTAAAGCTTTCGGCGCAATCGCCGCCTTGCAACAAAAATGCCTCGCCACGTGCTGCCTTTGCAAGCTCATGGCGCAACTGGCGCGCCTCGCCTGCAAAAACCAGAGGAGGCATTTGCGAGAGCGTTTTTTCTACGGCGTTCAAGGCCGCCGCATCGGGATAATCGGGCATCTGAACCCGCGGCTTGGCGCGCCAGTCCGACTTTTTCCATCCGTTGGCCATCATATCCTCCACTCGGTCTTTGAAAACAGCTTCAGGGCCTTATACGATGCACGTTAGCGAGAACAAATGCTTTTCTTTATTTGAAGGACTGTTTCGATACCCTCGATCACTACTCAAAAATACGCCGATAAAGCAGATCAGGGATATTCTTATACTTGTCACATCTCTTGAACGGTGTTTTTGTCGCGACACATTCCAAAGGTAGGCTGGACATGCGCAAATCCTCACCCACCCGGACAACGTCGCGACCAGCGCCATCGTATGGTTCGCTACATCTGCCGGCACAAGAGCGTCCCAAACGCATTATTTTCCTGCTTTTGGAGCGTTTTACGCTGATGGCCTTCACCAGCGCCTGCGAGCCTCTTCGTCTGGCCAACCAAATCGCCGGGCAAAAACTGTATGAATGGGTCCTGGCCTCTGAAAATGGCACGACCGCCACAAGCTCGGGTCTGATCGACCTCAAGGTCGACATCGGCCTGCAGGAGCTGGGACGCGACGACATCATCATCGTATGCGGCGGGATCGATGTCAGTAAGGCCACGACACAACCGATCTTGAACTGGCTGCGCCGCGAAGGCCGGCGCGGTTGCGTGCTGGCGGGCATTTGCACAGGCACATGGACATTGGCCCAAGCAGGACTGCTGGATGGACGTCGCGCCACCGTGCATTGGGAAATCCACGATGCGTTTTCTGAGGATTTCGACAGCGTCGATCTGGTCAAGTCCGTCTATGTTTTCGACGGCAACCGGTTGAGTGCTGCAGGCGGCACAGCCACGCTCGATTTGATGCTGCGCATGATTGCAGGCGATCACGGTGAAGCCATCGCAGGAACCGTTGCAGATCAACTGGTTCATACCGCAATCAGATCCGAAAACGACAGTCTGAGACTTTCCATCCCCACGCGTATCGGAGTGCGTCATCCAAAACTCGCCCAAGTGATCGGCCGGATGGAAGCCAATATCGAGGACCCGATCAGCCCGGCGCTTCTGGCCACGGAGGTCGGCATGTCCACCCGCCAGCTCGAGCGTCTGTTCAGGCGCTATCTGAACCGCAGTCCCAAGAGATATTATATGGAGTTACGGCTGCAAAAGGCCCGCAGCCTGCTGATGCAAACAGAGATGAGCATTATCAACGTCGCGCTCGCATGCGGATTTGCGTCGCCGTCGCATTTCTCGAAATGCTACCGCGAGCATTACCAGACCACGCCCTACCGTGAGCGTGGCACGAAATCCGACGGACAGCCTCTGCGTGAGCCGGCCTCGGTCCTCACAGACGATCTGCCGGTCGAGTTCTTTCCTCTGGATGAAGGCATTGAGGATGATGACCTTATCTGAACGGCCCATAACGCGGTAAATTCCATCGGTTCGAACAGTTAATTGCACAAAGCGCCATCCGATATGACGGGCGGCGCTTTTCTTTTTTGAAACGTCGTTTTACGATCAGTAAAAACAACCACAAAATAATGTTACTACTTCGTTCTCAGGGAGAGACACATGAAGAAACTTCTGCTCGCCACAGCAACCGTGGCGCTAAGCGCCGGTGCGACCTATGCCGATGATGTAAAACTGGGCATTTTGCTTGGCTACACAGGCCCGCTGGAATCGCTGGCCCCCGGCATGACAGCTGGCGCTGAAATGGCGATCAAGGAAATCTCGGATAGCGGCAAGTTCATGGACGGCTCCACCGTCACTGCGGTGCGCGCCGATTCTACCTGTATCGATGCGGGTGCTGCGACCTCTGCGGGTGAGCGTCTGATTACCGTCGATGGCGTAAAGGGCATCATGGGGGCAATGTGTTCGGGTGCGACAACGGCTGTGCTGCAAAATGTGGCGATGGCGAACGGTATGGTGATGATCTCGCCATCGGCGACGTCTCCTGCGTTATCACAAATGGAAGATGACGGCTTGTTCTTCCGCACAGCCCCGTCAGACGCGCGCCAAGGCGCTGTGATGGCCGATATCGTCATGGACCATGACATCAAATCCGTGGCCCTGACCTATACCAACAATGATTACGGCAAGGGGTTGGCCGACAGCTTCCAACGCTCTTTCGAGGAAAAAGGCGGCGAAGTGACCATTGTTGCCGCCCATGAGGATGGCAAAGGCGACTACTCTGCCGAAGTGGCGGCGCTTGCGTCGGCAGGCGGCGACGCGCTTGTGGTTGCAGGCTATGTGGATCAAGGCGGCTCCGGTATCTTGCGCGGCGCGCTCGACACCGGCGCGTTCTACACATTCGTGTTGCCAGATGGCATGGTAGCTTCGGCTCTGGAAGAAAACTTCGGTGACGAGCTTGACGGATCGTTCGGCCAGATCCCTGCGGCCGAAGGCGAAGGCAAAGATAAATTCCTCGCCATTGCCGAAGAAAACGGATTTGACGGATCGCAGGTTTATGCCTCCGAAGCCTATGATGCTGCCGCTTTGATGCTGCTGGCCATGCAAGCGGCAGGCTCGACGGATCCATCTGTGTATAAAGATAAAATCATGCAGATTGCGAATGGTCCGGGCGAGAAGATCCTTCCCGGAGAGCTTGGTCATGCGCTGGATCTGATCGCGGCGGGCGACGCGATTGATTATGATGGCGGCTCAGCGGTTGATTTCGTGGGCGGCGGCGAGTCTGCCGGTACCTTCCGCGAGATCGAGATCACTGACGGCAAAATCGAAACCGTACAATACCGCTAATCGACGGCTGAATCCGTCCGACACTCCCCTTCGCGGCGCAAGATCGCGAGGGGAAATAACAAACATCTCTGAAAACAGAGAGTTACAGGGGTTTATTATGATCAGGGTTGAAAACCTGCATAAGCATTTTGGCGGGTTTCACGCGGTTGACGGCGCATCATTGGACATTGCGGACGGCTCTATTACAGGGCTAATCGGGCCCAACGGCGCTGGCAAATCGACGCTGTTTAACGTGATCGCTGGTGTCCATCCGGCCACCAGCGGGCGTGTCCTGATGGACGGCGAAGACATCACAGGGCTTGCGCCGCATGTCCTGTTTCACAAGGGGTTACTTCGCACCTTTCAGATCGCACACGAATTTCCGACGCTTACTGTACGCGAAAATCTGATGATGGTGCCGGCACGCCAAGCGGGCGAAGGGCTTGGCGCGGCGCTTTTTCAGCGCGGCCGGATTGCGAAAGAAGAAGCGGCTCTCCTTAAAAAAGCCGATGAAGTCCTTGATTTTCTGACCGTTTCGCATCTTAAGGATGAGAAAGCGGGCAATCTTTCGGGTGGGCAGAAAAAGCTTCTGGAACTGGGCCGGACGATGATGGTCGATGCCAAAGTCGTGTTTCTGGACGAGGTTGGCGCCGGTGTGAATCGCACGCTTTTGAATACGATCGGGGATGCGATTGTTCGGCTAAACCGCGAACGGGGCTATACATTTTGTGTGATCGAGCATGACATGGATTTCATCGGGCGCCTGTGCGATCCGGTGATTGTGATGGCGCAGGGCAAGGTTCTGGCCGAAGGCCCGCCCGATACAATCATGCAAAACGACGCCGTGATCGAAGCCTATCTTGGCACAGGCTTAAAAAACAAGGCAATCGCATGAGCTTCCTAACTGCATCCGCTATGACCGGCGGCTATGGCAAGGCAGATATTCTGCATTCATGTAACCTGAGCGTCGAGAAAGGCCAGATCGCGGTCATCGTCGGCCCGAACGGTGCCGGGAAATCCACCGCGATGAAAGCCGTGTTCGGGATGTTGCCACTGCGCGATGGCAAGATCACTCTGGATGGCACTGATATCACAGCCCTTTCACCGCAACAGCGTGTATCGAAGGGCATGGGGTTCGTGCCGCAGGTCAACAATGTCTTCCCCACGATGACGGTCGAGGAAAATCTCGAGATGGGGGCATACATCCGTCACGACGATTTCAGCGATACGCTTGAGATGGTTTATGCCCTATTTCCGATTTTGCGCGACAAGCGCCGCCAACATGCGGGTGAATTGTCGGGCGGCCAACGTCAACAGGTGGCAGTAGGCCGCGCCTTGATGACCCAGCCGAAGCTGCTGATGCTTGATGAACCGACAGCCGGTGTAAGCCCCATCGTTATGGATGAGCTGTTCGACCGCATTATCGAGGTGGCGCGCACTGGCATCTCTATCCTGATGGTCGAACAGAATGCCAGACAAGCCCTTGATATCGCGGATATCGGCTATGTTCTGGTTCAGGGGCGGAATGCCTACACCGATACAGGCGCGGCGCTTTTGGCGGATGCCGAGGTGCGCCGAACATTTCTGGGGGGCTGATCATGAAATCCGTCATAGGACCGACCCTGCTGTGCCTGATTGCGGTACCCGCACACGCCGAAGGACAGACAGATACGCTACTCGATTGCCGGTTCGGCCACGAGCACGTGACCATCACGCAAGACGGTGAAGGCGGATATCGATGGCGCGGCAAAACTCTTGAGGCCGCAGCCGCTCTTGACGTGACAGCCGCGCAGTCGATCATTGTCGCCCGCTCAGACGAGTATTCGGGCGAGATAACCCTGCCGCCGGTCGACCACATCGCACAGGGCACACCGGCCCGATTGAAACAAACGCGCAAGGGCACGCAGACAGTGACCCAAGGCACATGCGGGGAACCATTGTAATGGATGCAATCAACGCACTGGTCGCGCTGACCAATTACGTGATCATCCCGGCCACCTCTTACGGGGCGCAGCTTGCGCTCGGGGCGCTTGGGGTCACGCTTGTCTATGCAATTTTACGGTTCTCGAATTTCGCCCATGGCGACACTATGGCTTTTGGCACGGCGATTACCATTTTGATGACTTGGATCATCCAGCAGGCAGGACTTTCGCTGGGGCCGCTTCCAACCGCCCTTCTGGCACTGCCAATCGGCATTGTCCTGACTGCAGGATTTGCCCTTCTGACCGACCGGATCGTCTATCGCCATTACCGCAAAATCCGGGCCTCGCCTGTGGTTATGGTCATGGTGTCGGTCGGGGTCATGTTTGTAATGAACGCGCTGACGCGGATTGTGATCTCGGTCTTTTCAGTTCCAATCCTAGGCGCGCGCGAGGCGGTGAGCGGCGTGGACGAGATCCAGTTTGCGGATGGCGCGCGTTTTTTGATATCGGCACGCGATTTTCGCGATTGGACCGGTCTGGCAGAGCCTTTGGCCCTGCGCGCCACATCCGTAATCACCGTTGTCACCACAGTCATCGTCGTGGTCGCGCTGTTTTGGTTTTTGAACAGGACACGGGCCGGAAAATCCATGCGCGCCTTTTCCGACAACGAGGATCTGGCACTATTGTCGGGCATCAATCCCGCCCGCGTTGTGGCAATCACATGGATAATCGCCGCCGCTTTGGCAACGATTGCCGGCACACTTTACGGATTGGATAAATCGTTCAAAGCATTCAACTATTTCCAACTTCTACTGCCAATTTTCGCTGCCGCGATTGTGGGTGGCATTGGCAATCCGGTCGGCGCGGTTGTGGGCGGGTTTATCATCGCCTTTTCCGAGGTCGGCATCACCTACGCGTGGAAAAAGGTCATGGGCTATATCCTGCCCGCGTGGGAGCCATCGGGCCTCGTGCAGCTGCTCTCCACCGATTATAAATTCGCAGTCAGCTTCACAATTCTGATCATCGTTCTGATCTTCCGGCCCACAGGCCTTTTCAAGGGAAAAACGATATGAGCGCGCATCAACCACAACCTGCCACCGGCGGGGCACTTCGCGCACCTTTGTTGTTCGCAGCCCTCATCGTTTTGTTCATTTTCGAAGGCTTCAGTTCGGGCTGGAACTCCGCGTTGGGACTTTTGAACATGGGTCTCATCAGCGCCATCATGGCGCTGGGGCTTAACCTTCAATGGGGATATGCGGGGCTCTTCAATGCAGGCACGATGGGGTTTATCGCCCTTGGTGGTCTGGCGCCGGTGCTGGTTTCAATGCCAGCCACGCCGGGGGCGATGCAGGCCGGGGGCTGGAGGATTATGGGCGCGCTGGCGTTGGCCGCAGTAGCCCTTTTCATAGCAATCTGGCTTTATCAGCGTTTGCGCAAAGGCATACGTGGCGCAGCACTTCTGGCATGGCTGGTTGCAGCATTCTTCCTGTTTCGCTGGGTGTTCGATCCGGGCGTCGCCGCGGTTGAGGCGATCAATCCGTCCGCCCAAGGGTATTTAGGCGGGTTGGGTTTGCCGATCCTGCTGTCCTGGCCGGTGGGCGCGTTATTTGCCGCGGCTGCGGCGTGGGCCATCGGCAAAATTGCCCTTGGCCTGCGATCGGATTATCTGGCGATTGCAACATTGGGCATTGCCGAAATTATTGTGGCAGTTCTTAAAAACGAAAACTGGCTGGACCGCGGTGTAATGAACGTAAACGGTCTTCCACGACCGTTTTTCATCCCGCGAGAGATCGACCTTCAAGCCGATGCCGCATTCATTGACGTGAGCACGAAATTAGGAATTGATCCCGTGACAGCGTCAACGGTTCTGGTGAAGCTTTTGTATCTGGGCCTGTTTGTCGTGGTGATCGCCGCGCTGTTGTGGGCCACGGAGCGTGCGCTTCATTCGCCATGGGGGCGCATGATGCGCGCCATTCGTGAAAACGAGATAGCCGCCTCTGCCATGGGTAAAAATGTAACGCGCAGACATCTGCAGATCTTCATTCTGGGCTCTGCAATTTGCGGTTTGGCAGGCGCGATGCTGATCACACTGGACGGCCAGATGACACCTTCCAGCTATAACCCCTTGCGCTACACATTCGTAATCATGGTTATGGTCATTGCGGGCGGCTCGGGCAACAACTGGGGTGCGGTCTTGGGTGGTGTGCTGATCTGGTATCTTTGGATCAAGGCGGAAAGCTGGGGCCCGGGTCTGATGCAATTGGCGACGGCTGGGCTGGATAACGGCGTATTGCGGGCGCATATCCTCGAATCCGCAGCACAGATGCGGTACTTGGCGATGGGTGTCATTTTGCTGTTGGTGCTACGATTTGCGCCCCGTGGATTGCTTCCAGAACGCTAAGGCAGACAGGCCGATATATATTGGAAAAGGGCGTGCCAGATCTGCGCCCTTTTCTCGTAATGTGATGGATCAGCATGCCGGGAATACCTTTGGCATTCAATCCTCTATCACTTGATACTCCCGCTCGATATCAACTGTCGCCTCGGCCCAGGCGGAGCCTTTCATGCGGGCTTGATGAGCCTCGAAACTCGGGCGGTCAAGGAAACTTTCCCGCACCAGCCAGATCATCGGATCGTCGCCGGGGATCACTTCGAAATTCAAACAACCGGGTTCGGCGCGGCTAAGTGAGATATGCGTTGGCAGATGCACGCGGACCGCGGCGCATTGCGCCTCGCTGGTACATTTCAACTGGCCGAACAGATGAACAGGCATAACGCCGCACTCCTTTGCAAACCAAATTCCCGCGGATAATCGCGATCAAAGACCGGACACGCAAGGCATGTTACAAACCGCATGAAAACACCCCCGCCAATCGAACAGCGGGGGTGTTTCAATACCGGAAAGCGGCACGGCAGAAATCAGTGCGTGACAGGCACCTAAGCGCCCGAACGCATTATTCCCACTCGATCGTCCCTGGCGGTTTGGAGGTGATATCATAGGTCACACGGTTGATGCCCTTGACCTCGTTGATGATCCGCGTTGCGGTTTCGCCCAAGAAATCGTGGCTGAAGGGATAGTAATCCGCCGTCATCCCGTCAACGCTGGTCACTGCACGCAGCGCGCAGGCGAAATCATATGTGCGACCGTCGCCCATAACCCCCACGGTGCGCACCGGCAAAATTGCGACGAACGCCTGCCAGATCTCATCATAAAGCCCGTGCTTGCGGATCTGATCGATATAGACCGCATCCGCTTTACGCAAAATATCCAGCTTTTCGGGTGTAATCTCGCCAGGGCAACGAATAGCAAGCCCCGGCCCCGGGAACGGATGGCGCCCGATAAAGCTTGCAGGCAGGCCCAGCTCGCGGCCAAGCACGCGCACTTCGTCCTTGAACAACTCACGCAGTGGCTCGACCAGCTTCAGTCCCATTTTTTCTGGCAAACCGCCCACATTATGGTGTGATTTGATCGTGACCGACGGACCACCAGAGAACGAAACGCTTTCAATCACATCGGGGTAAAGCGTGCCTTGGGCCAGAAACTCCGCCCCGTCGATATCATTCGCGTATTTCTGGAAGACGTCAATGAACAGCTTGCCAATGGTTTTACGCTTCACTTCCGGATCCGACACACCATCAAGCGCGCCGATAAACAGATCGCTTTCATCAGCCGCGATCAGCTTGATGTTATAGTTGTCGCGGAACATGGCCTTGACCTCATCGGCCTCGCCCTGACGCAAAAGCCCGTGATCCACAAACACACACGTCAGCTGGTCGCCGATCGCTTCATGCAGCAAGATCGCGGTCACCGAACTGTCGACGCCGCCCGACAGGCCACAAATGACCTGTTTGTCGCCCACCTGCTCGCGGATGGTGCGAATGGCTTCCTCGCGGTAGGCCGCCATTGTCCAGTCACCCGTAAACCCTGCCTTGCGCACAAAGTTTTCAAGCAAAGCCTTGCCGTTGGGCGTGTGATGGACTTCCGGATGGAACTGCACCCCATAGAACTGGCGCTGTTCGTCTGCGATGATCGCAAAAGGCGCATTGGGCGAGGTTCCGATAACCTCGAAGCCCGGGGCAAGCGATGTGACGCGGTCGCCGTGGCTCATCCATACCTGCTCGCGACCATTGTCCAAAAACAGCCCGGCAAAGATACCGTCCAGTTTGTGATCTTCGGTAGGTGAAACAAACGCGCGGCCATATTCGGCGTGATGACCGGCCTCGACCGCACCGCCAAGCTGCGTCATCATGACCTGTTGGCCATAACAGATGCCGAAAATCGGCAGCCCCATTTCAAACAGAGCTTGCGGCACGCGAGGGCTGCCCTCGCGTGTCACGCTGTCAGGTCCGCCCGACAAGATTACGGCCAAGGGCGCGATCTCGCGGATCACCTCTTCGGTGACCGACTGATAGGGACGGATTTCGCAAAAAATGCTCAGTTCGCGCAGACGACGCGCGATCAGCTGCGTAACCTGTGAACCGAAATCGATGATAAGAAGGGTCTGATGCTGTGCCATATTCGAGCGTTTAGGCAAGCCCATGATCAAAGGCAACAGAATTTCGCACCTCTGGGGCCATGTATTGGTGCAAGCAACCGATCTGGCGGGGATTTAAGCCAGATCTGCGGATGCCCATTGCGGTTCACCGAAGGCGTGCAATGGGCATTCTTGTGTCAATCCGGCACCTTGGACAGGATCGGGACTAACGCCCGCTGGCCTCTGTCAGCAACTGGTGCAGCACATCACGCGGCACATCGGCCGTCACGAACGCGTCGCCGATCCCGCGCGCAAGGATGAACTGCAACTTTCCGTCCAGCACTTTCTTGTCTTGGCCCATCAAGGCAATCAGACCGTCGGCATCAGGCAGATCGCCCGCAATATCACCCAAGTCGGTTTTCATACCCATCGCATGCAGATGCGCGCGCACACGGCCCGGGGTTTCCTGCGCGCAAAGGCCCAGTTTCTGGCTTAGCTCGAACGCCAGAACGCACCCGATGGCAACACCCTCGCCGTGCAGCAGCCTGTCGCTGTAGCTTGTCGCCGCCTCAAGCGCGTGTCCGAATGTATGCCCCAGATTTAAAAGCGCGCGCTCGCCCTCCTCGGTCTCGTCGCGCGCGACGATATCGGCCTTCATCTGGACAGACCGGCGCACCGCCTCAAGGCGCAGATCACGCCCGCCTGCCGCAGCCAGTGGCCCGTTCTGTTCAAGCCATTCAAAAAATGGCAATGATCCCAAAAGCCCGTATTTCACCACCTCACCGTAACCTGCGCGGAAATCGCGTGCCGTCAACGTGCCAAGCACATCGATATCGGCCAGCACCAAGGCCGGTTGGTGAAACGCCCCGATCAGGTTCTTGCCAGCGGTCGAGTTGATACCGGTTTTTCCCCCGACAGAACTGTCGACCTGCGCCAGAAGCGTCGTGGGGATTTGCACAAACCGCACACCACGGCGCAAGATCGCGGCGGCAAACCCCACCAGATCGCCGATCACGCCGCCGCCGAAGGCCACGACAATATCCTTGCGCTCCACCTTCTGCTCCAGCATCCACTCGACCGTACGCGTCAGATGGGGCCAGCTTTTTGTAGCCTCGCCTGCGGGCAATGTCAGGCTGACCATATCGATATCGCCCAAGCCCTTGCGCAGTCGTTCCAGATGCAGCGGACCGACCGTATCATCGGTGACCACAGCCACACGCGGGCGGCGCAACAGCGGGGCGATATGGTCATGGGCGTGATCTATAAGACCCGCCCCGATACGCACCTCATAGGACCGCGCGCCCAATTCGACATTGACGGTTTCCAGCATCTTGTTTGTCCTTCTCAATCACGCCCGCATTCAATCACATCAGGGGCTTTGGCCAGCGCTGCGGCCACTTTCAAGGCCATGGGGCGGATATTCAGCCCCGGCTCCGCCTCCACGCAGATCTGCGCCTGCGCATAGACAGGCTCGCGCTGCGCTTGCAGCTCGGCAAGGGTGGCCTTGGGATCAGCGGTGCGCAAAAGCGGGCGCGTGGTGCGATGACGCACCCGCGACCACAGCAAGGCCAGATCTGCCTTCAGCCAGACAGAAACGCCCGATCTGGCAATCAACGCGCGGTTGCGCTGCGATAGAAACGCACCGCCTCCGGTGGAGATGACCGCAGGCGGCCCTTGTAACAACCGCTCAAGCACTTCTGTCTCTCTGGCGCGGAAGAACGGCTCGCCGTCGCGGGCGAAAATCTCGCTCACACTCATTTGCGCGGCTTTCTCGATGGCCTCGTCACTGTCGAGAAACGGCACATCCAGCAATTGCGACAAGCTTTGGCCCACGGATGTCTTGCCACACCCCATCATACCAACCAAGACGACACTTTTGCTGAGTTTCCCCTCCGGTTTGTTGGTCACTTTAGCCTCTTTTGTTTCGCATTCCATTCACCCGATATCGTGCAAAATGTGGGCGTTTCGGCCGGCTGAAATGCATCATCGTGATCTTTGCCCCCTGAATGGCGTGAACTTCCCGAAATTGCCAGTTATAATGTCAGTGTTTTGTGCATCGCATCATGCGCCCGCCTGCGGTATCGATGGCTGGCACCCGTGCGGATCATGCGATGCGCACGCAAACCGGGAAGAAAAGAAAGACGTGGGATTTATGGGGCGTATCTTCAAGTTGATCGTGATTTTGCTGATTCTGGCTGTGCTGGGGGTTATCGGCTATGCCTATATCGGTGACATGGGGCCCAAGCAGGAAGACCGTTCGGTCGATGTGACACTGCCGGAACTGGGCGACAGCAGTGAGTGAGATGACCCGCGCGATCGCCGGCGCATTGGTCTTTGCAAGCGTTGCCGGAGGGGCGCAGGCCAAAGATGGCGCGCCGATTTCCGCAATTGACTGGCTTTCGCATTCTGTGGTTACCCCTGCGGCCTTGCCCGCGCCGCGCAATCCGGCGCTTGAAAAGGGTCAGCATGCCCTGCCCGGTGGTAGCCGGCCCGTCATGCGCCCTATGGCGGGCGAGCCGCCGGTCAGCGCAGGCTATGGAATTGCGCCTATTGTGTTACGTTCGCTGGACGCGCCTGATGTAAACCAGATCGGGATGCTGCCTGCCGCACGTGCTGGCCTGCCACGCGATCTGTGGGGCAACACCCCCGAACTGGTCCTGATCGACCGGCTTCAACGCGAAGATCTGGGCAGCCTGCCTGCCATCCGCGCCCTGATGCAAACCTTGCTGCTAAGCGAGCTGGATCCGCCCCGTGTGCCCAGCCCCGATCCCCATAAGACGCTGTTTTTGGCGCGCGTGGACAAGCTGCTGGATCTGGGCGCGCTGGAGCCTGCGCGGGCTTTGCTTGATCAGGTCCACACCCCCGATGCCCCCATCTTTCGCCGCCGCTTTGATGTGGCACTGCTTTTGGGCGAGGAAACCGCCGCTTGCAAAACGATGGAAAATGCCCCCGATGTGGCGCCCACATTTGCCGCGCGGATTTTCTGTCTTGCGCGCAACGGGGATTGGAACGCCGCCGCGCTATCGCTGCAAACAGGCGAGGCGCTTGGACAATTCGATGCCGAAACGGCCACGCTTCTCGCGCGGTTTTTGGAACCGGAACTGTCGGAGGACGCAGAGGACCTGCCCCCGCCTGCGCGCATTACCCCCCTCAATTTCAGGATGATGGAGGCCATCGGCCGCTCCCTTCCCACAACCAACCTGCCGCTTGCGTTTGCCCATGCCGACCTTCGGGCCAATATCGGCTGGAAGGCCCAGATCGAGGCCGCCGAACGTCTCGCCCAGAACGGGGCGATAGATGCCAACCAGTTGCTTGGCCTTTATACCGAACGCAAGGCCGCTGCATCGGGCGGCGTGTGGGACCGTGTGTCTGTGGTCAGCGCGCTTGATCGCGCAATCACGGCCCGCGACACGGCGGCGGTCGACACGCTATTGGTGCAGGCCTATAACGCCATGGAAGAACAGGAGCTGGAGCCGGTTCTTGCCACACTTTACGGCGCACAGCTTGAAAAGATGGACCTGTCGGGTCGCGCATCGTCCACCGCCCTGCGGCTTGGTCTGTTAAGCGATGCCTACGAGGATGTCGCCAAGACCCGGTCCCCCGAAACCCCCGATCAGGCGCTTTGGTTTGCCATAGCCAAAGGCGACACCGGCAAGGTCGAGGCCAAGGACCAGCTGGGGCTGGCGCTCAAGGACGTGTTCGATGCCCCAGACAGCAACACGCCCGAAGATTACCGCGAGATGATGCCCGATGAAATGGGGCTGGCGATTTTACAGGCCATGGAAGACGTAACGGAAGGCGCGCGCGGCGATTACCGGCGGATGATCGGCGGGATGAAGATGCTGCGTCTTGTCGGACTGGAAGATACCGCGCGACGCACCGCGCTGGAGATGCTGCTGCTGGAGCGTCGCGGATGACATGCCCCCCACGCGATATGGACTGGCTTTCCATCTTCCTTGAGGCGCAGGCGGCAGAAGCAGGGGCTGCGCGCAATACGGTGCTGAGCTACGGACGTGACCTGAAAGACTTTCTTGCGTTTGCAAGTGCAAAGAGTTTGCGGCTGTCCGATATGGAACGCGCCGATATCGAAACCTATCTGATCCGCTGCGAGGCGCAGGGCCTTGCGCAATCGACCCGTGCGCGCCGCCTGTCGGCCGTGCGCCAGCTGTTCCGCTTTGCGTATGACGAGGGCTGGCGGGCTGAAAACCCCGCGCTGCGGATCACTGGACCGGGTAAGGTGAAATCCCTCCCGAAAACCCTCAGCATCGACGAGGTGGACGAGCTACTTTGCGCGGCCAAAGCCCATGGGCGCAACGACGTGGAGCGCAGTCGGAACGCCTGTTTGATGGAGCTGCTCTATGCCACTGGCATGCGGGTAAGCGAGCTCGTCTCCCTGCCCGCCTCCGCTGCCCGTGGCAACCCGAACATGGTGCTGGTGCATGGCAAGGGCGACAAGGAACGGATGGTCCCGCTGTCGCACCCTGCGCGCGAGGCATTGGCCGCATGGCTGGAGGTGCGTGATGCCCAGGAAGAAGAGGCGCGTGTCAAAAAACGCAAGGCCCCCTCACGCTATCTTTTCCCATCCTCCGGCAAGGAAGGATATCTGACGCGTCAGGCATTCCACCGGATTCTCAAGGACTTTGCCGTGGATGCCGGGATCAGCCCCGCGCGTGTCACACCACATGTCTTGCGTCATGCTTTTGCCACGCATTTGCTGCAAGGTGGTGCAGATTTGCGCGCGATCCAGATGTTATTGGGGCATGCCGACCTTTCCACGACAGAAATATATACCCATGTGCTAGAGGAACGTTTGCGCGATCTGGTACTTGATCATCACCCGCTTGCCAAAGATATTTAGAGAACAGTTGTTCAGGAACAGAAAACACGACTATGGAAAGCCCGAATTTTCTTGATATGGCGTTTTTCGCCTCTGCCATTGCTATTTTGGTACTGCTGGCGTGCTCGGCCTTCTTTTCAGGCTCTGAAACCGCTTTGACAGGCGCAAGCCGTGCCAAATTGCGCTCTCGGGCCGATAAGGGCGATAAAGGATCGGCCGCAGCGCTCGAGGTTACCGAAGACAGCGAGCGCCTGATCGGTGCCATTCTTCTGGGCAATAACGTGGTCAATATCCTTGCGACATCGTTGGCCACGGCTTTGCTCACCCGCGTGTTTGGCCAATCAGGCGTGGCGCTCGCAACTTTGGTTATGACGCTTTTGGTGCTGATCTTTGCCGAAGTGCTTCCCAAAACCTATTCCATTACCTTTCCCGAAGCGATGGCCAGCCGCGTGGCGCGCCCGATCCGGTTCCTGACCATCCTTCTTGGCCCGGTGGTTGCCGTGGTGCGTTTGATCGTGCGCGGCATATTGCGCCTGTGCGGGATGCGCACCGATTCAGACACGCATATGTTTTCGGTTCAAGAAGAGATCGCCGGCGCTTTGGCCTTGGGCCAGTCCGAAGGGACGGTGGACAAAGAGGACCGTGACCGTCTGCTTGGCGCGCTGGATCTGGGCAACCGCACGGTCGAGGAAATCATGCTGCATCGCAGCCAGATCGCGATGATTGATATTTCGGCAGCCCCTGATGAAATTCTCACAACCGTTCTGGGATCGCCTTACACACGAATGCCGCTCTACGATGGTGAGCGCGAGAATGTGGTCGGCATCGTGCATTCGAAAGACCTTCTGCGCGCGGTGGAGAAAACGCTGCGCGCAGGCGAAGGTGCGCTGCAGGAAAGCCTGAGCAATCTGGATGTGCGCGACGTTATGATGAAGCCGTATTTCATCCCCGATACGACGCCTCTTGATGAACAGATGCGCGAGTTTCTGAAACGCCGTACCCATTTCGCTATGGTCGTTGACGAATATGGCGATCTCAAGGGCCTTTTGACGCTGGAAGATATCCTAGAAGAAATCGTGGGCGAGATCACGGACGAACACGACCCCACTGCCCCGTCGCGGCTTTTGCCCAATGCCGCTGGCGACTATATCGTGGATGGCGGCATGACCATCCGCGACCTGAACCGCGAAACCGATTGGTCCTTGCCCGATGACGAGGCCAACACGGTCGCGGGGCTGGTCATCCACGAGGCGCAGACCATTCCGACCCAAGGTCAGGTGTTCAGCTTCCATGGCTTCAGGTTCGAAGTTCTGGCGCGCAAGGCCAATCGATTGGCCCGCCTGAAAATTCGCCCGCTTTTAAGCACGACCGAGACAACACAGAGCGAATAGTTATGAAATGACGCCACCCAAAGCGGTTTGGGTGGCGTGGGCGCGTCATCTGCGAAGTGTTATGGAAGAAAGCTATCAGGCTCTTGGGCCTTGCGGTGCGTAACAAATGCCTCCAGTGCTTCAAGCCTTGCAGGATCAATGGGCGGTGCCTGATATTCACCCAACATCTTTTTGACCCGCGCATGTGCAAGCGCCATTGTATCGGGCGCACCTGCGGCATCCCACGCCTCGAACGGCCGGTAATCCAGCAGGTCACTGCGCCAGAAGGCATCCTTGTAATGCATCTGGGTGTGCTCTGCGCCAAGGAAATGCCCACCAGGGCCAACCTCTCGCAAAGCATCCATTGCCTGCGCGGCCTGTGACATATCAATGCCTTTGGCCAGCTTGCTCAGGCCCCCCAACTGGTCGGCATCCATGACGAATTTCTCGAAGGACGCAACCAGCCCTCCTTCCAGCCAGCCACAGGAATGCAGCATGAAGTTCACACCAGCCAGCAGGCCCGTGTTGAGCGAATTCGCGGTTTCATAGGCAGCCTGCGCATCGGGCAGTTTCGAACCGTTGAAGCTGCCCGCCGAGCGGTATGGCAAGCCAAGGCGGCGCGCCAACTGCCCCGCGCCCAAGGTGATTTGCGCAGCTTCGGGTGTACCGAATGTCGGCGCGCCGGAATGCATATCGATCGACGTGACAAAAGCCCCGAAAATCACCGGGGCACCCGGGCGAACAAGCTGCGCATAGGCCACGCCGGCCATGACCTCCGCCAGGACCTGGGTCAGCGTGCCCGCGACCGTCACCGGTGCCATCGCACCGCCAACAATGAACGGCGATATGATCGCGGCCTGCATGTTGGCCGCATAAACCTCAAGTGCGCCCATCATTGTCGCATCAAACGTCAATGGCGAGTTGATATTGATAAGGGAGGTCATCACGGTCTTGTCGCCAAGATCCTGCTGGTCGAAAAGAACCTTGCACATCTCAACAGAATCGCGCGCCCGTGCAGGATCGGTCACAGACCCCATAAAGGGTTTATCCGACAACGTCATATGCGCCATCAGCATATCAAGGTGGCGCTTGTTCACCGCCACATCCGTAGGCTCGCAAACAGTGCCGCCAGAGTGGTGGATATGTTTGGACATCTGTCCCAAACGGACAAAATTCCGAAAATCCTCAAGGGTTGCATACCGGCGGCCACCATTCATGTCATGCACAAAGGGCGGTCCGTAAACTGGTGCAAAAACAAGGTTTTTTCCACCGATCACGACATCACGATCCGGATTTCTTGCAACTTGTGTAAATTGGGATGGTGCGGTTTGGCACAGTTTGCGCGCAAGCCCGCGCGGAATATGCACCCGCTCGCCGCGCACATCTGCACCCGCGTCACGCCAACGCGCCAGTGCTTTGGGGTTTTCAACGAAATTTACGCCGATCTCTTCTAGAACCGTTTCGGCGTTCTGCTCGATGAGATCAAGCGCTTCTTCACCTAGAAGTTCAAGAGTTGGGATTTCTCGTTTCACAACAGGTGCGAATTCAGTGCGCACAGCAAGCCGCGCCGCGCGTTTTGCGGCACCACCACCGCGGCGTTTGGAACGATCAATTGGATGTTCGGACATCGTGCACTCCTCTTACACATAGAAAGATATAGAATAAACACGACATCAGATCGAACATATGCGACATTATCGAGTGAGAAGCGACCGTCCTTCGGAAAACAGATGAAGTTTTTCAGCGTCCGCCCCCAGCGTAACCTCCTGATGACGCAAATCGGAATGCACCCCGGGCAGCTTTGCAATCACGGCTGGCTGGGCAGGTTCGTGACCGAAATACAGCAATGTAACCTCACCCAGAGCCTCAACAATCTCCACCTTACCGCGATAGACCGGGGCAAGACCGTCGGTCACTGGCCTGAGGTCCTCGGGGCGAACCCCGACGTTGACATCCGCCCCTTCGTACATCTGTGAAGTGGCGATGCGCGCCGTCACCACCTCGCCGGAATGAAGTTTCACGACGGTTTCCGAACCGGTTTGGATGATCGTTCCCGGCAATAAATTCATCTGCGGGCTACCGATAAACTGTGCGACAAATTCGTTTTCGGGGCGTTCGTACAGTTCGAGCGGCGTACCGACCTGCGCAATCCCCTTGTTTGCCAGAACGACAATTCTTGTAGCAAGGGTCATTGCCTCAACCTGATCATGCGTCACATAGATCATGGTGCGATCAGGCATCGCCTCTTTCAACTGGGCAATCTCAATACGCGTTGCCACCCTCAGCGCCGCATCCAAGTTGGAAAGTGGCTCATCAAACAGATAGACTTTCGGATCTCTGACGATCGCGCGCCCGATGGCCACACGTTGTCGCTGGCCACCTGAAAGCGCTTTGGGAAGACGGTCCAGATAGTCTGTCAACTGAAGAGAGGCCGCTGCCGCATCCACGGCACGCGCGACCTGCTGCTTTTTCTGCCCTGCCAGTTCCAGTGCAAATGCCATATTCTGGCGCACCGTCATGTGCGGGTAGAGCGCATAGGACTGAAACACCATCGCAATCCCACGCTGTGCGGGCGGCACATCATTCATGCGCTGCCCGTCGATGGTCAAAACACCGCCCGATATTTTTTCGAGCCCGGCGATCATGCGCAAAAGAGTGGACTTACCGCAGCCGGACGGGCCAACGAATACAATCAATTCGCCGGCCTTAATCTCAAGGTTTATGTCCTTGAGAACATTCACATCGCCATAGGATTTCCCTACATTGTTCAGCTGCAGATCGGCCATGTTAATCCCTTTGCAATATCAGAATACTCGGCTGCCACGGGCCGAGATGAAGACTGTGATCCGGATTTGGGCGAATTGACCCCATCTCGCCTGCGATCGTCACCCAGTTTCCAGCAGGCACTGTGGCGTTGATTGGCTGATCGGAGAGGTTGAAATAACACAAGATATCCTCGCTCCCATGGCGGCGCCGGAAAAACAGCAACCCGTTTTCCGCACTGACTTCCATGATATCGCCGATCCGCAGCGCCTTGTGTTGGCGACGAAAGGCAAATGCCTTGCGATAATGGTGAATAAGTGAGGCGCGATCACTATTGGCCGCGTCGGCGGACAGGCGCTGATGGGTCGATGAAATTGGCAGCCAGGGTTTGGCACTCGAAAATCCCGCATAAGGGGCGTCTGCTTCCCACACCATTGGGGTACGCGCACCGTCACGCCCCTTGAATTCTGGCCAGAATTCAATGCCGTAGGGGTCACGCAGATCATCGAACTCCAGCTCTGCCTCTGGCAGACCCAGCTCCTCGCCCTGATAAACGCACAAGGTGCCGCGCATGCAGACCATCAAGGTCGTATAAAGGCGTGCGGTCGCAGGCGTCAGGTGCCAACGCGAGATATGGCGTTGGACATCATGATTGCTGAACGCCCAGCAGACCCAACCGTCATGTGCGACCTCGTCAACCTTATCAAAAACCTCCCTGAATTTCTGCGCAGAAAGCGGCGCATGGCCCGAAAGGAAATCGAACGCATAGGACATATGCACCTTGTCTTCACCGCTGGTATACTCCCCCAGCAGTTCCAACCCGCGCTGGCTATCGCCGACCTCACCCAAAGCGGCCGCATTGAATCCATTCATTAGCGTTCGAAGTTTTCGAATGAATTCAAGATTTTTTGGATGGTTTTTATCATAAAGATGTAACTGGTGATTATACGGGTTTACCTTCGGCGCAGTGCTATCATTGCGTTGCTCAGGCGGCAGCGGCGGGTTATCGCGCAGCTGCTCGTCATGCATGTAGTAATTCACCACATCCAGCCTGAATCCGTCCACACCACGGTCCAGCCAGAAATGCGCTGTATCCAGCAAGGCTTGCTGGACGTCCGGGTTGTGGTGATTGAGATCTGGTTGCGAGGTAAGGAAATTATGCAGGTAATACTGCTCGCGCCGCGTGTCCCAGTGCCATGCCGATCCGCCAAACATCCCAAGCCAGTTGTTCGGCACAGTGCCATCCGGTTTCGGTTCCGCCCAAACATACCAATCCGATTTGGGGTTATCCCGACTGGAACGGCTTTCCTGAAACCAGGTATGCTGATCGGACGTATGGGAAAACACCAGATCGATCATAACCTTCAAACCGAGGGCATGTGCTGTCTCGATCACTTGATCAAAATCGGCCAGACTGCCGAACATCGGATCGATATCGCGATAGTCTGCAATATCATAGCCGAAGTCTTTCATAGGCGATGTGAAGAAAGGCGAGATCCATATCGCGTCCGCACCCAAACCAGCGATATGCGGCAAACGCCGGACGATCCCCAACAGATCGCCGATGCCGTCACCATTGCTGTCTTGATAGCTGCGCGGATAAATCTGATAGATCACCGCTCCGCGCCACCAATCTGCTTCCTTTCGCATGACACTCATATTTAGCCCCCTTTCACGGACCCGGCCAAAAGGCCGCGTACAAGATATTTCTGCATCGCAAAAAACACGATAAGAGGGACAGAGATAGAGATGAAGGCCGAGGCGGCAAGAATTTCCCAGTCACCTCCGCGCGAGCCGAGGAGTTCGCGCAGCACGCCCGTCATCACCAGTTGGTCTTGTGAATTGCCTAAAAATACGGTTGCCACCAGAAGATCATTCCACACCCAAAGGAATTGAAAAATCGCAAAACTGGCAAGCGCCGGAAAGCTGAGTGGCAAGATGATCCGGCGGAAGATTTGAAACTCGGTGGCTCCATCGACCCGCGCGGACTCGATCACTTCTTTTGGAAGGCCAACCATATAGTTGCGCAACAAGTAGATAGCGAGTGGCAGGCCAAAGGCCGTATGTGCAAGCCAGATGCCCATATACCCTTTTCCCAAACCGATCGCATTGTGCAGCTTCAAAAGGGGGATCAGTGATACCTGCAAAGGAACAACAAGCAGCCCCACAACACAGGCGACCAATATTGCGCGTCCGGGAAATTGCATCCAAGCCAACGCATATGCAGCAAACGCGGCCACGAGTATGGGGATAACTGTGGCGGGTATCGTTACCGTCATTGTATTTAAAAATGCGCGGCCCAAGCCTTCGGCGGTTACAACCCGGTCATAGTTTTCAAGAGTGAAGTCGGGCGGCACGGATGTGGTGAGGAAAATGCGCATTCCCCGGCGCCCTTCAAACCGGTTTGAAGACGTTATCCGGTAGCTGCCATCTTCCTGTACTGTGAGCTGCTGACCCTCATCGACATCCACCACTTCGCCGGGCTGATAGGCTGCTGGCGCGCGTGACGAGATACCCCAACTGGACAGCTTTCCATCCTGAAGCAGATCCCCCGCAATGACATAGGTGTCGCCCTCGCGGACCTGCGCATCGGCCCCCTCTGCCCGTTTGTAATCTACTGATTGGGTGGCAAATAATGCGTCCCACCAACCGGATGAGGCAATTTGATCCGCGTTTCTAAAGCTTGAAACCAGTAGACCAAATGTAGGGATGGTCCACAGCACAACCAGACATATAGCGGTCAGGTTGACCGCCCAAGTGAGCCGCGCCCGTGTGCCCGCGATATTATCCATATTTCAAATCCTCAGTTCATCTCGCGGCGCGCATTGCGGATATTCCAGATCATGATCGGAAGCACCAGAATCATGATCACCAAAGCGATTGCAGACCCCCGTCCGTAGTCAGGCGAGCCGCGAAACATCCAGTCGTACATGAAATTGGCAAGCACCTGAGTGCCCCATTGCCCGTTCGTCATGACGAAGACGATATCAAACACCTTCAGCACCACGATTGTGATTGTCGTCCAGACCACTGCAATCGTGCCCCATATCTGCGGCACCTTAATACGGAAAAACAGCTGCCAAGGGTTAGCACCGTCCAAAATTGCAGCCTCGATCGTTTCTTCGGAAATTCCGCGCAGAGCGGCAGACAAAATAACCATAGCAAAACCGGTTTGAATCCAGATCAACACAGCCATCAGGAAGAAATTGTTCCAAAACGGAAGCGTTAGCCATGTTTGCGGATCAAATCCCATGCCTGTCCAAAGCGCATTGAGAAGACCGATCTGCTCCTGATCCGCACCGCGATAATCATAAACAAACTTCCAGATCACACCTGCACCAACAAAACTGATCGCCATCGGCATGAAGATCATGGATTTTGCAAAACTTCCCCAGCGCAATCGGTCAGTGATCTGTGCAACAAGCAAGCCGAAGAAGGTGGAGAGCGACGGCACCACCACCAACCACATCAGGTTGTTTAAAATGGACTCACGAAATTTCGGATCACTCGCAAGCCATCGGTAATTGGCCATACCAACCCACTCCGCCCCATCGGCATCATGCAAAGAGCGCCAGATGGAATCCGCAACCGGATAGACAAGATAAGTCCCCAAAATCAAAAGCGCAGGCCCCAAAAACAGCCATGGCCTGATCAAGTTTGCCCGTTTTATATTACGGCCTGCATGCGCGCCGCGGGCCGGGTACATACTATCAAGAATAAAATTTGATCCCCAAAACCATGTAACACAGGCAAAAACACCAACGAGAATTGTACCTGCCGCATAGATGAACTGTTCCATCAGCCTCCTCCGGATGTGGATCGCGGCGCGCGCACTCGCCACCGCGTAACAGGCGTTATTTCAAGGTGTTCCACTGCTGCTGGATCTGCTGTGCTACGTCACGGGCCGATTTCCCGGATGCATAATCGACCATTCCGGTCCAGAAGGCACCTGCCCCGATCGAGCCCGGCATCAGATCAGACCCGTCAAAGCGGAAGGTGGTGGCAGAGGTCAAAATGTCGCCCATTTTTTTCAACGTCGGATCACCATACACATCCGCATTCGCTTTCGTGTAAGGGGTCAGAAAACCGCGCTGCGCCATCCATACCTCGTGGGCGATCGGGCTTTCCAGAAACTCGAAAAACGCCGCGTTGACGGGATTATCGGTCAACTGTGCAAAGATCGTGCCAGCCCCCAAGACCGGTTGGCCGAGATCCTTATCAGCGTAAGCGGGCAGATAAAAGAAATCGACATCTGTGCCGATTTCTACGCCATCCGGGAAGAAAGACGGAATAAAACTGGCTTGTTTATGGAGATAACATTGGGGCGGAAAGTCAAAAAGCCCCTTGGGGCTATCCCTGAAATCAATGGATGCGATGGCCTGCGCGCCGCCCGAAACGAAATCGTCCTGACGTGAGAACCAGCCATAATCTTCGATTGCAGCAATCACTTTCGGATCATCGAAGGGCAGTTCGTTTTTCACCCACGCATCGTAATCTTCGGGCGAATTGTTGCGCAACATCATGTCCTCGACCCAGTCGGTCGCAGGCCAGCCTGTCGCCCCGCCGGAGCCAAGGCCGATGCACCACGGCGTTTCACCATCTTCGGCGATCTGCTCGGTCAGCGTCTTCAGATCCTCCATCGTTTCAGGAACTTCATAGCCGGCATCTTCAAAATTCTCGGGCACATACCAAACGAGCGATTTTACATCAGCTTTGAACGGAAAACCGTACTGATGGGTTTCGCCATCCGGGCCAAGATAATTCCCATATTGGGCCCAGCTTTCACCGGCTGCGTAATTATCGACAATCCAGTGTTCTGTACCTTCTGCAAGCGGTTTGAGTTGGCCTTTACGCGCAAGCTCCGCCGCTAGACCCGGCTGCGGGAATACACCGATATCAGGGGGCGAGCCGGCTTCCGCATCAATAACCACCTGTTGTTCGAAGCTGTCAGACCCCGAATAATCCACAGTGATTCCCGTTGCTGCTTCAAAATAATCAATAACACTTTCGACCAAGACACGGTCCTGCCCTAACCAAGGTCCGAAGACGCGGATACTCTGTCCGGCAAATTCATCTGATTTCAACGCGTTGTAACTGTCCCAATCAAATCGATCATCGTCGCCTGGTTCGAAAACAAGATCTTGAGAAAGCGCCACCGATCCGCTCAAGGCGCAGACAGCACAAGATAGTGTTAGTAGCTTCTTCATAGTTTTCCTCCCAGAAATCATACGAATATGGTCAATCGCTATGCCAAGTTCACCTTGTTCCCTCTTGTGAGGCAGGGTGCGTCGCTAAAAATATATCCTTCAAGGTACCTTGATAGCTCAGGAGCCTCCCCGCTCCTCCCACCGGTGCAACATAACTCTACAGGTATTTTTACAATTCAACGGCTTTCGCAGGCAGGTTGTCAATGGAAGAACTCTCGTCTTAGCGATTGACCATTACGCTATCTTCACCATAGCTTGACGATATCCAAAGCGGTTTGAACCTATGACATTGAAAGATTTAGCCAAGCTTCTGCAGCTTTCACCCACTACCGTCAGCCGTGCGTTGAACGGCTACACTGAGGTGAGCGAGGCCACACGATTGCGGGTGGCAGAAGCGGCGAAGACCCATGGCTATCAGCCGAATGTTCAGGCGCGCAAACTTGCGACCGGTCGCGCCATGGCCATCGGTCATGTGATCCCACTGAGCCAAACCCACGAGATGGTAAATCCGACCTTCACAGATATGCTTTCAGGTGCCGGAGAGATTTATGCGGCACAGGGCTATGACATTCTAATGGCGATGGTGCCAGAGGCTGACCAGGAGGCAACCTATCGAAGCATGGTGCGCAAGCGCACTGTAGATGGTTTCATCGTTCATGGCGCACAGGTCGATGATCGGCGCATTGATCTGTTGCGCGAATTGGGCCTGCCGTTCGTGGTTCATGGGCGCGCGGGAGAGAACACGGATGCATATTCTTGGGTAGATGCCGATCACTATCGCGGTTTTCGCCGCGCGACAGAGCATTTGCTGGCACTCGGGCACCGGTGTATCGCGCTGGTCAACGGGGTCGAGACGATGGATTTTGCACACCGTCGGCGCCAAGGTTTCGAAGCCGCATTCATTATGCAAGGGCTTCCGGTACCACATCAATATATGACGTCAGGCGAGATGACGGAGCATCAGGGATATGACGCCGCTGCCGAAATGCTCAGTTGGGCCGACCGTCCCACAGCAATCGTCACCTCATCGTTGATCTCGGCCATGGGGGCCAGACGGGCGATTGAGGAGGCGGGCGAGGTCATGGGCAAAACCATCTCTGTGATTACCTTCGACGACGAGATCGGATTTCTGAAAAACGGCTATAAAACTCCGATGTTTAGCGCCATGCAATCGCCCGTTCGGGTCGCTGGCAGACGGGCCGCACAAATGTTGATCGACCAGATAGAAACGCGGGATTTTGCGCCGCGTCGTGTTCTGCTCGAACCCGTTTTGTTGCTGGGGCCATCTTGCGGCCCCGTTGCCCTTCACGACCAAAATTAAGAGGTTTTGATGCTTCCAACGCGGTTTGATTTTCCCAAGAACTTTATTTTCGGGGCGGCGACCTCGTCCTATCAGATCGAGGGGCACCAGTTTGGCGGCGCAGGGTCCACGCATTGGGATAGCTTTGCCAGCGCCCCCGGCAATACGGCCTTTGGCCAGAACGGTGCGGTCGCATGCGATCATTATCATCGCTGGCCGGAAGATCTGGACTGGATCGCCGCCGCAGGATTTGACAGCTACCGTTTTTCCACATCCTGGGCCCGGATTATGCCCGACGGCCGCACACTCAATCCAGAGGGGATGGATTTTTATGACCGGTTGGTTGATGGCATGCTGGAACGGGGGCTGAAACCCGCCCTGACACTGTATCACTGGGAACTTCCCTCTGCGCTGTCCGATAAGGGCGGATGGCAAAACCGCGACACAACGGCCCGTTTTGCGGATTACACCACGCATGTGGCACAAAAGCTGGGCGACCGTGTGTGGTCTTGGGCCCCTGTGAACGAGCCCTGGTGTGTCGCATGGCTATCGCATTTTCTGGGACACCACGCTCCGGGATTGCGTGACATCCGCGCAGCCGTTCGCGCGATGCATCACATCACCCTGGCCCATGGACGCGCAGTCGAGGCCCTACGTGCTGCTGGCCGGCACACTGTGGGGGCTGTCTGTAATTTCGAATATAGCCTGCCGGCAGATGACACCCCTTCTGCCGCAAAAGCCGCCCAACTTTATGATGCGATCTACAACCGATTTTTCATCGGCGGAATGATGAAAGGGCGCTACCCTGACCTATTGATGCCGGTTTTCGAGCCGCATATGCCGACAAACTGGCAAGATGATATGTCCGTCATCCAGTCACCGCTCGACTGGTTCGGGCTTAATTACTATACGTGCAAACGGATTGCGGCTGATCCGGATTCTGTTTGGCCGCATCTGAAAGAAGTAAACGGCCATTTGCCCCAAACAGAAATGGGCTGGGAAATTTGCCCCGAAGGACTGTCGCATTTCCTGATCCGTACCGCAGCAGAATATACCGGCGATCTCCCTCTTTATGTGACCGAAAACGGCATGGCCGGACCGGAGCGCCTGATCGACGGGATATGCGATGATCCCGAACGGATCTCGTATTATCACCAACATCTGGACGCAGTCCGTCACGCAATCGCCCAAGATGTGAACGTTGCAGGCTACTACGCATGGTCACTCATGGACAATTACGAGTGGGCATTTGGCTATGAAAAGCGCTTTGGTTTGCTTCACGTCGATTTCGACAGCTTGCAGCGGACCCCCAAGGCGTCCTATCAGGCATGGGCCAACGCATTGGGAGCGCAAACATGCTAAATCCGGCCCCGAACCATTATACATTGCTGGCCGACATCGGTGGAACGAACACCCGTGTCGCCTTAGCCGAGGGCAATCGTCTGGTCCCGCAATCGGTCGCGCGGTTTCCAAACCAAGGGCGCACCAGCCTTGAAGAGATTTTACGCGAATATATGATCACCGAGGGCGTTACCGATCTGACGGGCGCCTGTGTGGCCGTGGCAGGGCCGGTGGCCGTCGATGGGCAATCGGCACGCATGACCAACCTTGACTGGACCATTAACGCCGGTAGTTTGGCAGAGGTAACAAAAGCAGAAAAAATATCTGTTCTTAATGACTTACAAGCCCAAGGCCATGCGCTTGGAACACTGGATCGCGATAATCTGCGCCCTGTGCTGGCAGGCATGCCGCCGCCGCCCGGTGCCAGCTCGCTGGTTGTCGGTGTAGGCACCGGCTTCAACGCAGCGCCTGTGCATGAAGGCCCCGGAGGGCGTGTGGTTGCGGCTTCCGAATGCGGCCACATCACCATGCCGGTGATCAGTGATGAAGATCTGGCGCTCAAACGCTATTTCGAGCAAAAGCATCGCTATGCAAGTGTCGAACACGCTTGTGCCGGGCGCGGGTTGGAACGGATCTATGCGTTTGTAACGGGCAAGGAATCGGTCGAGGAAACCGGCGAGGAAATTCTGGCGCTGATGCATGCGGATAATCCTGATGCGATGCGTGCAGCCACGATTTTTACGCGCCTTCTTGGCATTGTTGCAGGCGATCTGGCCCTGACCCACCTGCCCTTCGGCGGTATCTATCTGATTGGCGGAGCCGCACGTGCAATAGAACCGTGGCTTGATCGTCTGCAATTCGAGCAGGCCTTTACAGACAAGGGGAAATTCTCGGAAATGATGCGCCAGTTTCCGATATATGTCGTGAATGACGACTATGCCGCCCTTGCAGGATGCGCTGCGCATCTTGCTGCGCGCATCGCACGGGAATAATTCACCGCCATACGGTCGCGATTTATTGCGACCGTAAAACATATTTTAATAGAACGCGCGCTAAACCTCTTTCAATGTCGTATGAAAGGGGATCGATGTGCAAACTGCCCGTTTACCGCGAACAGGTGCGCGCCAATGACGCGCCTCGTTCTGGATCCAAAGCTCGATTTGTCGAAAGTCGCCGCTTTAAATAAGTCTCTTCTCGCAGCCAAAGGCGATGATCTGGAGATCGACGCCGGCCAGGTTACCCTTTTGGGCGCGTTAGGGCTGCAAGTTCTGATCGCAAGCGCCAAGACGTGGCGCGATAGCGGTCAGACACTTACCATTTCTCCCCGTTCGGAATTCTTTGACGAGGCGCTCGAGCTGTTCGGCGTCACGGTTGACGATCTGCAATCAACGGAGGCCGTATGAGCCTGAAAGTCCTTGCGGTCGATGATAGCCGCACGATCCGCGATATGTTGAAACTGGCGCTGCTGGATGCCGGCATGGAGCTTCATGTGGCCGAAGACGGGGTGCATGGGCTGGAGGTCCTGGAGGGCCTGGAACCAGACGCAATTATCTCCGACATCAATATGCCACGGCTTGATGGTTTCGGATTTATCGAAGCGGTGCGCAGACAAGAGCAACATCGCGCGACGCCCATACTCGTGCTGACCACGGAATCCGCCCCAGAGCTCAAAGCCCGCGCCCGCGCGGCCGGTGCGAGCGGTTGGATCGTGAAACCGTTCGATCCACCAAAGCTTGTTAAGGCGCTGCACATGGTTGCAGGATAAGGGAGGAATACATGTCAGATCCGATGGCAGAAATCCGCGCGAGTTTTTTCGTCGAATGCGAAGAACTATTGGAAAGCCTGCAAGACGCATTGGCGGCAATGGGCGACGGTGAATATGATGGCGAAACCATCAATGTCGTCTTTCGCGCAGTGCATTCCATCAAAGGAGGTGCGGGCGCATTTGGTCTCGATGCGCTAGTCGCATTTGCGCATCGCTATGAAACGGTGATGGATGCGGTCCGGTCGGGTCAGGTTGAACTTTCACCCGATGCGGTAAAGATGTTCTTTAACGCAGCCGATTACCTGCAAGATCACGTTCGTGCAGCACAAGAAGGCGATGCCGCTCCTGAGGGTGCCGATGAATGTCTTCAGGAACTTGAAGTCTTTATGGGCATGCCCATGGGCGCCGAAGCTGAGGAAGAGGTTTCGGATTTCCAGCCCATGGGACTGATGCTCGATCTTGATATAGGCGAGCTTGATGTAGGCGAGACTGTGCCTGCAAAAGAAACAGTGTTCACGGTAGATTTCACGCCACATTCAGCACTATTTGTTTCTGGAAACGAGCCATTGCATCTGCTGCGCGCCATTCGCGGACTTGGTGCCCTAATGGATGTGTCGCTCGATATTGATCGTATTCCGGATCTTGATGCGCTGACTGCGGAACAGTCCTATCTGCATTGGAAAATTCGCCTTGCAGGTGATTTGCGCGAAGAGGACATTCGCGAAGCATTCGATTTCATCGAAGATGTATGCGACCTCGGCATTAATCGCGAGGCAGGCGAGGAAGCGCCGCTTTTTAGTTCGGCCGGACCCGATACAACTGGGCAAAACCCGTCGCGCCCGGCAGATACACAACCCGAAGATAGCAGCGTAGCGCCCCTCACAGACTCCGCAAATACCGCCCCACCTAAGGTAATGTCCAGTCCAGCTAACAAACCATCCGCCACATCAGGTGGAGCAGCTGGCGGTCAGAAGTCCGGAAGCGAACCATCGCCCACAGTCCGTGTCGACCTAGATCGGATCGACAGATTGGTTAATCTAGTCGGAGAACTGGTCATCAACCAGGCGATGTTATCGCAAAGTGTCACGGAATCGGGTTTTCCGCCCAACTCTGCCGTGATGACCGGGCTAGAAGCCTTTATGATGCTGACGCGTGACATCCAAGATTCCGTCATGATGATCCGCGCGCAGCCCGCCAAACCACTGTTTCAGCGTATGGGGCGTATTGTCCGTGAAGCTTCTGCCGCTGTGGGCAAAGAAGTGCGTCTGAAAGTTGAGGGAGAGACAACCGAAGTCGACAAGACAGTCATCGAGAGATTGTCTGACCCGCTAACACACATGATCAGAAACTCCGTGGATCACGGGCTAGAGATGCCGGAGCAACGGCGCGCCGCTGGAAAGCCATCCGAGGGCGTGATTACGCTTTCCGCACAGCATCGCTCCGGTCGCGTTGTGATTGAGGTCGAAGACGATGGTGCTGGTATCAATCGTCCCAAGGTTCTGCAAAAAGCGATCGACAAAGGACTAATCGCGCCGGACGCACAACTCAGCGACACTGAAATAGACAATCTGTTGTTCCTACCGGGGTTTTCCACAGCGGATCAAGTTTCGGCACTTTCCGGCCGCGGCGTAGGAATGGACGTTGTTCGCAGTGCCATCCAATCCTTGGGCGGTCGCATTACCATACAATCGGAACCCGGGAAGGGATCAATCTTCTCGATCTCGCTTCCGCTTACACTTGCGGTTCTTGACGGCATGGTGGTGAGCGTTTCGGGTGAGACTTTGGTCGTGCCGCTCAACGCGATTTTAGAAACGCAAACACTTACCGGCGCCGATCTTCGAAAGCTTGGCCCTAATACCAATGTCATCCACGTGCGTGGTGAGTTTGTGCCACTTTATGATCTTGGTGCTGAACTGGGATATCGTGGCGCAATGGAAACATATGAAGGATGCATTGTTTTGCTCACCGCTCAGGAAAACGGTCAGCGCAACGCCTTGATTGTAGATCAGATTATAGAGCAACGGCAGGTTGTCATCAAAGGCCTGCAACAAGCTTATGGACATATTCCAGGCGTCGCTGCGGCGACAATCCTGGGGGATGGTCAGATCGCCCTGATCTTGGATCCAGCGGATCTTGTTCAGAATGCTACCGGATACACCCGGTCCGATTTTTCGCTTGCAGGATGAAATAGATGACAGAACAACCCAAAACGCCGCAAAGCTCTTCTGAAATCGAACTATTGTCATTTCGACTAGCCGACGAAGAATATAGCGTGGAAATCATGTCTGTTCGCGAAATTCGCGGCTGGGCGCGTGCCACCCCTCTGCCCCATGCTCCGCCTCATGTTCGGGGTGTAATAAACCTGCGCGGTACGGTGTTACCAGTCGTGGATCTATCGGTGCGCTTAGGAATGGCACCTGTAGAGGGTGACCCAAGGAACGTCATAATCGTTGTACAGTTCGGCACCCAAACTGCAGGATTGTTGGTCCATGCCGTGTCCGACATACTGTCGATACCCCGAGAAGAGCTGCAATCACCGCCAGATCTGGCCGCCGATCACACACACAACTTTATTTCATCTTTAACTATTGTAGAAGGACGCATGATACGCGTTCTTGATTTGGCTTCGGTTTTGCCTGAAGACACGGTTGAGGCCGCATGAAGACACTGCCCAGACATACGCCACAAATTGCGCCCAATAGTGCTGAGCTTAGCGAAATTGCGGCGATGCTTAATGAGTATTCCGGCATCGTTATTTCGTCTGAAAAAAGCTCTATGGTTCAATCAAGGTTACAAAAACGCCTTCGAGAACTCGGAATAGGAAGCTATCGCCAATATCTCGATTTCGTTAAAACAGATGACGGCCAAGACGAGCGGCAGAAAATGGTTTCTGCCCTTACCACGAATGTTACACACTTTTTTCGTGAAAAGCACCACTTTGAAACTTTACGCGAAAAGGCCATGCCCGAACTGCTCAAGCGGTTGCGCGAGCGCGGTCGGGTGCGCATCTGGTCCGCAGGCTGTTCAAACGGGCAAGAAGCCTATTCTATATTGATGACAATCGCGGAAATGGCAGAGGATTTTGACGCACTTGATTTGCGTCTCCTGGCGACAGACATTGATCCCGCGATGCTAATAACCGGGACTGACGGCATGTATCCTTCACAAGCGGTAGAAGCAGTACCTGATAATCTGCGTTTGAAATACTTTACGCAACAAGAAAATGCGTTTCAAATCAGCGCCTCCTTACGTCGGAAGGCTGTTTTCAAAAAGCTGAACATCCATGCAGATTGGCCGATCAAAGGTCCATTTGACATTATCTTTTGTCGAAACATGATGATCTATTTCTCACCGGAGGCACAAGCCCAGCTTTGGAAACGGTTCGAAACATTAATGGCACCGGGTGGCTGGCTTTTTGTAGGGCACTCTGAGCGTGTCCCACTCGACACAGGCAGCCGCTTAAAGGCTGCAGGAATCACCACATATCGTCTGCCGCAAAAGTCCACAGGCAAGGAGGTCAGCTAATGGCATTGAGAGACCAGTTGAAAGTCATGGTGGTGGACGACATGTCCACCAGCCGCGGACTGATCCTTCAGGCGCTTGACGCAATGGGGGTGCGTCAAGTCGCATATGCAGTAGATGGGCAAAGTGCGCAAACGATGTTGGAAAAAGCCCCCGTCCACTTAGTCATATCAGACTATAACATGCCGGGTATGGACGGTTTGCAACTGCTACACGCCCTGAGAAAAAGCCCAAAAACACAGCGGGCCGGCTTCATTCTTATCACCGGTCGCGCGGATAAGGAAATTATCGAAACAGGTAAAAAGCTTGGCATGAATAACTTCATCAAAAAGCCTTTCACACCCCAAGATCTCCGCAATTGCATTGAGGCGGTGGTGGGGCGCCTATGATCACTTGTACGGCACAAGACACCGTTCCCCCCGAACATAAAGATCTCCCATTGGATATCCTAGCGGCTCGGGTTGGTGATGAACTTGCAACTTTGGCACAGCTTTCGGCCGATGTTCAAAAGGCAATATCCGCTTGCGAATTTGTGAGCACCACACAATCTGAAGCGATCCGCGGCATGCAAGGGATTGACAGGATAACACAATCGCTTGAGGATTTGGGCCGGTTAATGGCGGCTGTTTCTGGTGAAATGCCACGAGGTGTTTATGTGCATGCCGTGCCGATTTTGTCACGCCTGCGGCTTCATGAACTTACAGCAAACCTTGATCCAAAACAAAAGAAAACAGAACTGAGCGCGGCAGAGGCAGATGGTCAGATCGAGTGGTTTTAATGTTTAATACGGCAAAACCATTTATCCAGATCCGATCTGATATTTCAACCGCGCCCATAAGTAACACCCCTTTATGTGCGCTTCATGGCTTCGCGCAAAGCAACCCCTAAGGCGCCTTGTTCTTTCGTTTCAACGGATGGGCTTCGTTTAGGGTGTTTAGGCGGTTGTCCGGTCGTGCCGGATGCTTCGCCTCTTCGGTTACGCGCCTCGCTTCCAGAAACCTTAGGTTTGGCCGAAGAACTCTTCGAAGCATCAGGCGAGACCGCGTTGGTTGATGCATCGGTTCGCATACTCAAAGCAATCCGCTTTCGGGTCACATCCACCTCTGTCACAGTGACGCGAACAACGTCACCGGCCTTCACAACCTCATGGGGGTCCTTCACAAACCTGTCTGCAAGCTGGCTGACGTGCACAAGACCGTCCTGATGCACACCGATATCAACAAATGCACCGAACGCCGCGACATTGCTAACCGTGCCTTCCAATTTCTGTCCGGGTTTTAGATCACGTATGTCTTCTATCCCATCTGCAAAGGCCGCTGTTTTAAATGCGGGTCGAGGATCCCGACCGGGCTTTTCCAGCTCTTTGAGAATGTCGCGCACCGTGGGCAACCCGAAATCTGCCCTGACGAAATCCTCGGCGCGCAAGTTGCTCAATGCATCTGCCTTCCCCATAATCTCTCGAAGATCACGTCCGCATGCCCGAATTATATCACGGGCAATCCCGTAGGCTTCGGGATGTACAGCGGATTGATCCAGAGGTTCACTTCCGTCTAGAATACGTAAAAAACCGGCGGATTGCTCAAACGCCCGCGGACCAAGACGGGGCACGTCCAGCAAAGCTTTGCGCCCGCTAAACGCACCGTGATGATCGCGGTATGTCACAATGGCTTCGGCCAAAGACGGGCCTAGGCCCGACACGTAGCTTAGAAGTGCTTTGGAGGCTGTGTTCAAATCAACGCCTACGGCATTCACTGCATCCTCCACGACCGCTTGCAAGGATCGGCCCAAGCGATGCTGGTCAACATCATGTTGATACTGACCCACACCAATGCTTTTGGGGTCGATTTTCACCAGCTCCGCCAAAGGATCCTGAAGTCTGCGCGCAATAGACACAGCGCCACGCAAGCTGACATCCAGATCGGGGAATTCCTGCGCTGCCAGTTCAGAGGCGGAATAGACCGATGCGCCCGCCTCGGAGACGATAACCTTCGTCGGCATCGCGGTCCCTTCGGGCAGCGCCTTGATCACATCACCCACCAGGCGTTCTGTCTCGCGCGAGCCGGTGCCATTGCCAACCGCAACCAGCTGAATTTTATGGCGCTGGATCATTTCGGATAGCACAACCTGTGCACCGCGCACATCTTTTTTAGGTGGAAATGGGTAAATAGTATTTGTTTCCAAAACCTTACCAGTAGCATCTATCGCCGCCAGCTTAACGCCCGTGCGGATACCAGGATCCAGTCCGAGCGTATTGCGCGCACCTGCCGGCGCCGCCAGAAGCAGATCGCGCAAGTTGCGCGCAAAGACATCGATCGCTTCCTCTTGGGCCTGCGTACGAAGCTCTGATAACAGATCAAGCGTCATGGACAGAGACAGTTTCACCCGCCATGTCCAGCCCGCGACGTCGCGCAGCCAGTCATCTGCCGCACCCTGACCACGCACCTGAAGGGCTGCAGCCACCATCTGTTGCCCCCGCTCCTTTTCGGCGTCCCGAGGACCGATATTGACGGTCACGATCCCCTCGTTCGAGGCACGCAACATTGCCAGAAAACGGTGCGAACGGACTTTGGCCACAGGTTCAGCATGATCAAAATAATCGGAAAACTTTGCACCAGTTTCTGCCTTACCCGCAACAAGCGTCGATGTAATCACACCGTCCTTGCGCAACCAATCTCGCAGCTTTCTCAAAAGGTCCGCATCTTCGGCCAAGCTCTCGGCAATGATATCACGGGCCCCGTTCAAGGCCTCTTTCACGCCGGGCACTGCCGCATTCAGGTAGGACTTAGCCAGATCTTGCGGCGTGCTGTGGCGATTGTTCAGAATGGCTTGCGCCAACGGCTCTAGTCCGTTTTCTCGCGCAATCATCGCCTTGGTGCGGCGTTTCTTTTTATAAGGCAGATAGATATCTTCCAACTCGGCCTTGGTTTGCGCACCGCTGATCGCCCCCGACACAGACGCCGTCAGCTTCCCCTGCTCGTCGATCGCTTTGATAATGGTTTGGCGCCGGGCCTCTAACTCGCGTAGATAGATCAACCGATCCGACAGCTTGCGCAGCTGCGTGTCGTCCAGCCCGCCGGTCACTTCCTTGCGGTACCGTGCGACAAAGGGCACGGTCGCCCCTTCATCCAAAAGTGTCACAGCGGCGGTTACTTGCTCTGGTCGGGCACTGATATCTTGCGAAATCTGGCGAGCAATACGGGCGTTGAGATCCAAAGCGTTCCTCCAACAGTACGGGAGGACAGCTTTACCGTTCAAACCAGCCCGCGCCAAGGGGCAGGCCTGCAAATGATAAAGTGTCGGCCATTCTTCGCGCCCGCCCGCTAAAGGGCAGCAAACCGCCCTGACCGTTGAAGCACTTCGATCTTATAGCCGTCCGGGTCGGCAATAAAAAAGAAGCGCGCAACGTGTTTACCGTCTGGGGCAAAGTCGACAATCGTGCCGGGCCGCAAACCTGCCGCTTGCAAACGCAGATGTTCCTGATCCAGATCTGCCACTGATACGGCCAGATGGCCATAGCCATCACCCAGATCGTAAGGATCCACGCGCTCTTTGTTAACCGTCAGTTCCAGCTCAAAGCCGGTATCAGCATTGCTAAGGTAAACAAGGGTGAACGAGGTGAAATCGAGCCGATCCGCGACCGTCAGGTTGAAAGCGGTTTGATAAAATTTGACCGATCGCATCTCGTCAGATACGCGGATCATGCTGTGGATCATTCGTGCCATGGCAATACTCTCCGATCTGGATACAGGAACGTGAGGCACGGCAAGTGTCGCACACTGCCGCGCCACGCAGGCTTAACCTTGATAGCAACGGATGTTGCGACGCCAATCGACGATTGCGAGCCCGAAAATCAGCAGGCCAGCCACACTGAGCGCGGCCCCGACATGCCCCGATACAGGAAAATCATACCCCGCATGGATCGCCCGCGCCGCCAGAAACGGGCCAAGCGCGTTCGCCAGATTGAAGGCCGCATGGTGCAACGCGGAGGCCAGCTGTTGCGCATCTTTGGACACATCCATCAAACGCATCTGCAATGGCATGGAGATCCCGCCCACGATGCCCAGCAAAAAGACGCATGGCACAAAGCTCCACAAACTGCCCGTAGCGGCAGGATAGAGCAACAAGATCACGGCGCCCGCGCAGAGGCTGAAAATCGCGGCACCTGTTTGGTTTCGATCCGAGGCCCAGCCGAAAATCATGGTGAAAACGGTCATACCCAAACCAACCAGCATCAAAATAGCGGGTACATAAGATGCAGGTAAATCCATGGTCGAGGTCATGGTCGATGCCAGATAGGTGTAGACGGCGAAAAACCCGCCAAAGCCCACAGCCCCTGTTGCAAGCGTTAACCAGACCTGACGATTTTTCAATGCCCCCAGTTCCCGCAGCGGGCTTGCGTCGGGATCAGCAGGCACACGCGGAGCGATCAGGAAAACCGACACGGACGTAATCAGCGCCATGAGACCGACGACTGAAAAGCTCCACCGCCACCCCACGGTTTGGGCCATGATATTGGCCAATGGCACGCCAAGCATGGTTGCAACAGTCAGCCCCAGAAACATTTTCGAAACGGCGGCTGCGCGTTTATTACGCGGCACGACGGCCGCGATGACCAATGCCGCCACACCGAAATAGGCGCCGTGCGGCAAGCCAGAAAGAAAGCGCATCGCCATAAAACTGCCGAAATTCGGCGCAAAAGCGGACATGATGTTGAAAAGCGCAAAAGCCAGCATCAGCCAGGTCAGCAACAAACGCCGGCGCACCCGCGCGCCGAGCACTGCCAGTGTAGGCGCACCGATCACAACACCCAACGCATATGCACTGATGGCATCGGCCGCTTTTGCTTCAGAAACGCCCAAATCATCGGCGAAAAAAGGCAGCAACGCCATAGAGGCAAACTCGGTCGTGCCGATGGCAAAGCCACCGATGGACAACGCAAGAATGACCAGTTTTGGCGAGGCGCTAAAAACTGCTGGTTCGATACCGGCGCCAATCGGGCCGGCTTCAGAGGTAACTTCTGACATATTTTGGATCCCAAAGGCGTTCGGGGGGTCGAAACCCCGGTGTCCTCCCGTTCACGTCTAATATGGGGCATTTTTATGAAGAGCAAGCAACACAGATCATAGCCGCTATGACCAACATCGGTTTTCAATAGTAAAAAACGCAAGGCGGACCATCGAACGCTTCAAGCAACTGATCAGAATGGTAAATACGGATATGAAAAAATCTGCAGGTAGGTCCGGAAATGCGTGAAGGCGACTGCGCACCTTGGTCACGGCAGCCCTGCCGCTCCGGCGCTGGAGCGTAAAGAAAAGGCGCCACAAGGGCGCCTTTTGGGATCTACGTGGGCGTGGCTTATACGCCGTCATCAATCGGGAAGAAGCTATCGGCACGCGCCCTGTGCCAGCGCGCCAGATAGCCGAAGCGATCCTCTTCTTCGCGCAACAAAAACCCTTCTGGCATGTAGGGATACACCTCGCTGCCCACAACCATCTGCCTGTCTTTCTCTCGCATCATCAGATGGTGGGGAAGAAATTTCGAAGGATCGTCCAGCCCTGCGGCACCGGTCATTTCCTTCAGTGCTTTCATGGTGTTGCGATGAAAGCTCGCAACGCGAGTGGCCTTGTCTTCTACAACCAGCGCGCGCTGGCGGGTAGGATCTTGCGTGGCCACACCCACCGGGCAACGGTTGGTGTGGCAGGCCTGCGCTTGGATACAGCCGATCGAGAACATGAACCCGCGCGCAGAGTTGCACCAATCCGCCCCGAGCGCCAAGGTGCGTGCGATATCGAAGCTGGAAATGATTTTTGCCGATGCCCCGATTTTGATCCGGTCGCGCAGCCCTGCCCCGCGCAAGGCGTTATGCGCAAATGTCAGCCCCTCGACCAAAGGCATCCCCAAGCGGTTCGAAAACTCCAAAGGTGCCGCACCGGTGCCGCCTTCCTTGCCGTCGACCACGATGAAATCGGGGGTAATATCGGTTTGTATCATCGCTTTGACCATGCACATAAACTCGCGCCGGTGGCCGATACACAGCTTGAAACCCACAGGTTTTCCGCCGGAGAGATCCCGCAGCTCCTTGATAAAATAGCAAAGCTCCAAGGGTGTAGAGAATGCGGAATGCGCAGCAGGGCTGATGCAGTCCTGATCCATAGGAATATCGCGCGCCTCGGCAATTTCGGGTGTGATCTTGGCGGCAGGCAGCATCCCTCCATGACCGGGTTTCGCGCCTTGGCTAAGCTTGATCTCGATCATCTTGACCTGCGGCTCGGCGGCGCGCGTCGCAAATGTATCGGGATTGAAGCTGCCATCATGGTTACGGCAGCCGAAATAGCCCGAGCCGATCTCCCAGATCAAATCCCCCCCGCCTGCGCGGTGGTAGCGTGAAATCGACCCTTCGCCGGTATCATGGGCAAAGCCACCCAATTTTGCGCCCGTATTCAACGCTTGGATAGCATTCGCTGATAGAGAGCCAAACGACATCGCGGAAATATTGTAGATCGAACAGGAATAAGGCTGCCGGCAATCGGGCCCGCCTATGGTGACCCGAAAATCATGGCTGGCAATTTCGCGCGGTTGCATGGAATGGGTCAGCCACTGATAGCCGGAATCATATACGCGCTGTTTGGTGCCAAAAGGCCGTGCGTCTTCGATATCCTTGGCGCGCTGGTAGACCAAGGACCGTTCTTCACGCGAAAACGGCTCTTCGTCCTGATCCGCCTCAATCAGATACTGCCGGATTTCCGGACGGATACCTTCAAGAAGATAGCGCATATGGCCCATGATCGGGTAATTGCGCAAAATGGCATGGCGTCGTTGCAAGACATCCAGAATGCCGACCACGGACAGACCACCGAAAACTAGAAAACTGACTGCGAACCAATCCGAGAAAAACACCCCGACGAGCGACGCCAGTGCCAGAACTACACAGATCACGAACGGTAGATAGCGGGTCATATCTCTGAGAATCATGCCGCATCTCTCTCCTTTTACAGAACGCCCTTAAAATAGGCGCTCAATCACCAAATCGCCCGAAAGATGTGCGTATGCGCATCTGAACTTGGGCCGCTCCCTAATTCCTCATACCGCCTTCAGAGTGCATAAACCACCATCGCTTTCCAACATCCCGCGAAGTTTTCATTTATGTAGCCCCACGTCCGGAACCGAGCATCGTCTGTTTGACGGGTGCGCCCTCGCCCCAAGGCAACCCGCCGCGAACGGGACACAGATCGCCATATCTCACCCTAGGGCACCACCACGCGTTAACATTCAATTAACCCTTATTAGGTCAAGACCTGACGAAGAAGTGTAACCCGAGGAATTGGTAATGGAATGGTTGGAGTCTGATCTAGGTCAAATCCCGCAGGTTTTTGATACGCTACAGGTGCATGATTAACAGGAGATGTCTCATGCGCCTAACAATCCGTACAAATCTGGCGATGCGCAGCTTGATGTTTTGTGCAGTCAACACCGAACGCACGGTGCGTAAATCCGAGATTGCCAGATCGTGCAATGCGTCGGAAAACCATCTTGCACAGATCGTCAACACGCTGGCTCAAAGTGGATTTATTACGACACGTCGCGGGCGGCAGGGCGGCATGCGGCTGGCCCGCGCCGCCGAAGATATTTCTGTAGGCGAGGTGTTTCGGACATTCGAGGCGGGTCTGCCATTCACAGAATGTTTTGACAGCGATAGCAACGATTGCCCGTTGAGTGACGCCTGCCTGCTACGCGGCGCCTTGAGCAAAGCGCTGGAGGCATTTTTTGCCGAACTTGATCAGATATCACTTGCGGATCTGGTGCACGACAACACCCAACTGGAGGCGCTGTTACGCCTGCCCGCACAGACAGCCACGCCAGGGTGCCACACCCCTTTTGCGAAAATTGCTTGAGCTTGTGCACAAAAAAGCCGCCCCGGAATGTTCCGGGACGGCTTTTATCTTTCGCGGTTGACCCCCGCGATATCGCGCTTAGCCGACCAGTTCGAGGCCAGCAAAGAAGAACGAGATCTCTTCTGCTGCCGTTTCGGGCGCGTCCGAACCGTGAACCGAATTTTCACCAACGGAAAGGGCGTATTCCTTACGGATCGTGCCTTCTACGGCGTCTGCTGGGTTGGTTGCGCCCATGACTTCGCGGTTTTTCAGAATGGCGCCTTCACCTTCGAGAACTTGCACAACAACTGGCTCGGATGCCATGAATTCGCAAAGTTCGCCGTAGAACGGACGGTCTTTGTGGACTTCATAGAACTTGCCAGCTTGCTCCATCGACAGTTTGATGCGCTTTTGCGCGATGATGCGCAGGCCTGCTTCTTCAAACTTGGCGTTGATTTTGCCAGTCAGGTTCCGGCGGGTTGCGTCCGGTTTGATGATCGAGAGTGTACGTTCGGTGGCCATGTTATAGCCCTTTCTCTTGGTGTCCCGGCACAGCATTCCGTCCGGGCGAATTGATACTATCGCCCGCGTGCTATCACGCGCCACCAGACTTGGAAAGACCCTTGCCGTCAGCCAAGCTGGCCAAAATCCGGTGCGTCAGATGTGTCTTTGCTCACACACGCCCCCAAGCCGATCTATACACACGAAAAAAACAGTCATGACACGTGCCCATGGGTTGAAAGCTGCCACAACGACCTCTATATCCAATCCTGTTCGGGGCTTGCCTCGGACTATGGACATAAACGCGCATGTAATAAGCGGTTCGGACCCGGGGGCGGTACCCGGCGGCTCCACCAATCATCCTATCGTTTGGGATCACGGGGCCGAAATAGGATCGACGAACGTCTAAAGATGTAGCTTTGTCTCGGTGAGCTACCACCGTTATCGGTGCGAAACGTACAGTTGCAAACGACAACCGTGCTCCGGTGGCTCTTGCTGCGTAAGCAGTTCGAACACCGAAACTTAACTCCTTGCGCCTAGCAGCGTAAGGCGGGGCCCGCAGGAGCCTTGCAACAGAATCCTGCACTACTCCCCCCCCTTTTTTACTTTGAATTCAGGTCCTTCATACCGGCCTTTGTTTCAGGCTGTAATTTACAGCCCGATGAGCCGCCTCACAGATCTGTTGTATGTGATCGCGCGTCGGTTTTGCGGATGTTTTTCTGCCCGCATGTACATTAACAACACGTTGTCTTTGTGCGCAAAAATATGGGCCAGACATAGCATGCCTGCAGCCATTGCCGCGAACTTGTGTACCTCAAAGCCTCTTTCCAACCGTGCCAAATTCCTTATGCTGCACAAAGAGACCTGCAAAGGCACAAAGGACGACAAGAATGAACCGCAGCATCGATTACGGCAACCTGATGCACCGTGCCATGCGCAGCCTGATTCAGGATGTGCTTCAAGATGTATCAGAAAATGGCCTGCCCGGGGCGCATCACTTTTTTATCACCTTCGATTCCCATGCAGATGGTGTCGAGATGGCTGACTGGCTACGGGACCGTTACCCCGAAGAAATGACCGTTGTTATCCAACATTGGTTCGACAATCTGAAGGTCGAGGATGATGGCTTCGGCGTTACCCTTAATTTCGGTAACAATCCTGAAACCCTTTACGTGCCGTATGACGCGATCCAGACCTTTGTCGATCCGTCCGTTGAATTCGGCCTGCGGTTTGAAACCCAAGACATGGATGATGACGACGAGGATACGGGCGATACGACCGACGCAGAAGACGAGGCGACCGATAAAGCCCCTGTCGAGCGTAAAGAGGCCGAAGTTGTCAGCCTCGACAAGTTCCGCAAACCCTGAACCGATCCTTCGGGCAATTTCCAAGGTCGACGATAGAACGCCGCCGCGCGCCTCAAGGCATGGCGGCGTTTTTGTGTCGTGTGCCCGGATATCTACATCAATCACGTATCACCTTGGTCAAAGCGCCCGTATGCAATCGCATACAGATTGCATTCCGTGAACGGGGGTTTTAGACCTTTGTGCATTCATGGCTGGATCATTTTCGTATCCAGAGCAGGTTATTACGGAGGCCCACAATGACCGCGACCCGCACCGAAACCGACAGCTTTGGCCCATTAGAAGTCCCCGCAGACAAATATTGGGGCGCCCAGACGCAACGCTCGATCATGAACTTTCCCATCGGCTGGGAACGCCAACCCGTCGCGATCATCCGCGCGCTTGGTGTGATCAAGAAAGCCTGCGCGATGGCCAACAAAGACCTTGGCACCATCGAGCCTGAAATCGCCGATGCGATTATCGCGGCCGCAGGCGAGGTGATTGAGGGCAAATTCGATGACAACTTCCCGTTGGTGGTCTGGCAAACCGGATCGGGCACGCAGTCGAACATGAACTCCAACGAGGTCATTTCCAACCGCGCGATCGAAATGCTGGGCGGGGAAATGGGCTCCAAATCGCCCGTGCACCCTAATGACCATTGCAACATGGGCCAGTCGTCCAACGACACCTTCCCCACCGCGATGCATGTGGGTATTGCGATGCATGCCCGTGATGTGTTGCTGCCGGGCCTGAAAAAGCTTCATGATGCGCTGGATGCGAAATCGGAAGAGTTCAAGGATATCATCAAGATCGGTCGCACCCATACGCAGGATGCAACGCCGCTTACCTTGGGGCAGGAATTTTCCGGCTACACCCATCAGGTGAAAAAAGGCATCGAGCGGGTCGAGGCGTGCTTGGGCGACATCTATGAGCTGGCGCAAGGCGGCACAGCCGTGGGCACCGGCCTGAACACTTCGAAAGGCTGGGGCGAGAAGGTCGCGGCCAATATGGCCGAGATCACCGGTCTGCCGTTCGTCACGGCCCCCAATAAGTTCGAGGCCCTTGCAGCACATGACGCGATGGTCATGTTTTCGGGTGCGCTGAAAACCGTGGCGGGATCGCTTTTCAAGATCGCCAATGACATCCGTCTGCTTGGCTCTGGTCCGCGCTGTGGTCTGGGCGAGTTGGTGTTGCCGGAAAACGAGCCGGGGTCCTCGATCATGCCGGGTAAAGTGAACCCGACACAGGCCGAAGCACTCACCATGGTGTGCGCCCATGTCATGGGCAATGACGCCGCCGTAGGGTTTGCAGGCTCACAAGGCCATTTCGAATTGAACGTCTACAATCCGATGATGTCCTATAACGTTCTGCAATCCATGCAGTTGCTGGGTGACAGCGCCTCGGCCTTCACCGATAACATGGTGGTGGGCATCACGGCCAACGAGCCGCGGATCGAGAAACTGCTTCACGAGTCGCTGATGCTGGTCACCGCACTTGCGCCGACCATCGGTTATGACAATGCGACCAAGGTTGCCAAAACCGCGCATAAGAACGGCACAACCCTGAAACAGGAAGCCATCGCCCTTGGGTTTGTGGACGAGAAAACCTTCGACGAAGTGGTGCGCCCTGAAAAGATGATCGGCCCGAAAGACTGATTGAGCGAAAATCCAACCCCGCCAAAGCGCTTTGGCGGGGCTATGTCAAAGGGGGCGGCCCGCAAGGCCGCCCCCTTATGTATTCGAAGATCACCCGATCAGGTCATCGGGCACCGGGATGCCGTTCGATAATCTTTTGATCTTCCTTCATCTCGGTCCACATCGCGTTCAACACCGCGAAGATTGCCGCCAATGGAAGCCCCAGAAGCCACGCGAAATACCACATCAGAAAGATCCTTCCTTAATAAACCGAATGCGAATTATCGGTCACATCCTTTTCGGTGACCTTGCCCCAAAGAACCTTATATACCCACGAGGTATAAAGCAGGATCAGCGGCAAGAAGAGCGCGGTGCCAAACAGCATGATGAACAACGTCAGATGCGAGGAAGACGCGTTCCACACCGCAAGCGAGGAATTCAGCGCACTCGAGGAGGGCATAATGAACGGGAACATTGTCAACCCGACCGATGCGATTACCCCGAGGATTGAACATGCCGACGCGAGAAGCGTAGAAACCTCGCGCCCTGCCCGCAGGCCCGCAAATGTCAGCAAGGCCCCGACGATCCCCAAAGCGGGTGCGATTACGATCCACGGGCGATCCCCATAGGCCGAAAGCCAGCTTGCAGTTTGCACCACTGTGAAATGCAGCGGGTTCGACGGGCCGTCCACCGGCACCTCACCGCTAAAGCCGTATCCGGGGATAAACGCCAGCCACACACCGGCCAACACATAGGCCGCAACCGACACAAGCGCAGCCTTACCACCGATGGCACGGGCGCGTGCCGCAACCACACCTTCGGTTTTGAGCGATATCCACGCCGCGCCATGCATCAACAGCATCGACAGCGACACCACGCCCGCCAGCAGCGAGAAGGGATCCAGAAGGCCTGCGAACTTCATGTACCACGCCCCTTCGTAGATCGTGTGAAGATCATCGGTCAGGTGGAACGGCACGCCCTGGATCACATTGCCCACGGCCACCCCGAACAAAAGCGCGGGGATCGCACCGGAGGCAAACAGCGCCCAGTCCCATGCGGTGCGCCATGTCTGGCTGTCACGTTTGGAGCGGTATTTGAATGCCACCGGCCGGACGATGAACGAGGCAAGCACCACGAACATCGCCAGATAGAACCCCGAGAAGCTGACTGCATAAAGCGGCGGCCATGCGGCAAAAATCGCGCCGCCACCAAGAATAAACCAAACCTGGTTGCCTTCCCAGACCGGACCAACGGTGTTGATCACCACGCGGCGTTCAACATCACTGCGCGCGACAAATGGCAAAAGCGCGCCCGTTCCCATATCGAACCCGTCGGTGACCGCGAACCCGATCAGAAGGACGCCCAAAAGCCCCCACCAGATCACGCGCAGCACCTCATAGCTGATAAAATCGTGCAAGATCATGTGTTTTACTCCGCAGGTGCTGCAATAGGATCGGCCTCGTGCCGACCGCTCAGGCGAGAATTATGCCGCGCCACCCATGCATCCGTTACGTCCACATCCTCGACCGGGCCTTTGCGGATGTACTTCAGCATCAATCCCATCTCGATGATGAAAAGCACGGTATAGAACAGAACAAATCCGGCAATGGTGATCAAAAGTTCGGTGGCTGAAAGCGCACTCACCGACATCGCGGTGGGCAGCACCCCGTCCACGGTCCAGGGCTGACGCCCGAACTCGGCCACAAACCAGCCCATTTCGGCTGCGATCCATGGCGCAGGCAACATCCACAGCGCCAGACGCAGCATCGGACGCGGATATGTCATGCCCTTGAAGGACGAACGATAGAACATGTACCCCATAGTCGCGATCAACAAGAACCCGATGGCGGCCATTACGCGAAAGGCCCAGAACAACGGCCAGACATGCGGCAGGGTGTCATTGGCGGCCTGCACGATTTGCGCCTCGCTGGCGGTGCGTGGATCATCCACATATTTCTTCAGCAAGAACGCGTAACCCAGATCATCGGAATGCTGCTCGAAGGTGGCTGTAACGTCGGGAGGCGTATTCTCGCGCTCGCTACGTACGGTCATAAGCGCATCATAGGCGATGATCCCGGACCGAATGCGGTTTTCACTTTCCGCGATCAGATCGTCGATCCCGGGGATCTCTGTGGTCAGCGACCGCGTCCCGATCAGCCCCATGACATAGGGAATATGCACGGCATAATGGGTTTCGCGCGCGTCCTGGTCGGGCAGACCAAAGGCCGTGAAGGCGGCAGGCGCCTGTTCGGTGTGCCATATGCCCTCGATCGCGGCCAGTTTCATTTTCTGGCTATGGGTTGCGTTATAACCGGATTCGTCACCCAAAAGCACAACCGAAAATGCCGATGCCAGACCAAAGGCTGCAGCCACCGTGATCGAACGGCGCGCCAGTTCCGTATGGCGTCCGCGCAGCAAGAACCATGCCGACACGCTGATCACAAAGACAGCCGCCGTCACATAGCCCGCCGATACGGTGTGCACGAATTTCGCCTGTGCGACCTCGTTGAACATCACGGCGAAGAAATCTGTCATTTCCATGCGCATGGTCATCGGGTTGAATTCAGCGCCCACCGGATGCTGCATCCAGCCGTTCGCGATCAAGATCCACAGCGCGGAAAAATTCGACCCCAGTGCAACAAGCCACGCCACCACCAGGTGCGCGCGTTTTGACAACTTGTCCCAACCAAAAAAGAACAGCCCCACAAATGTGGCTTCAAGGAAGAACGCCATCAGCCCTTCCAGCGCCAGAGGGGCACCGAAAATATCGCCCACATAATGGCTATAGTAACTCCAGTTCATGCCGAACTGGAACTCCATGGTGATGCCGGTGGCGACCCCGATTGCAAAGTTGATGCCGAACAGCATCCCCCAGAATTTGGTCATTTGCCGCCAGATCGGCCGGTTTGTCATGACATAGACCGTCTCCATGATCGCGACGAGGATCGATAAACCCAGCGTCAGCGGCACGAAGAGGAAGTGATACATCGCTGTCAGGGCAAATTGCAGCCTTGAAAGCTCTACGATGCCGAAATCCATTTCTTCAGCTCCAACTATGGAAAATATGCTTTCCCATTTTCATTAACGACGTGTGCACACCTAGGCGCGCCTATGGTTGAAATCCTTGATCTGCATCAAAACGGGCATCACTCATAAATTTTTCGTTATATGTATTACGTGATCGGCCACCTCGATCTCGGCCACGCGGTGCGATGCCATCAAAATAGCGGCCTGCGGCAGACGCTGGCGGACCGCGTGCAAAACAGCCACTGCTGTGGTGTGATCAAGCCCCTCCGTCGGCTCGTCGAGCAGCAGCACTTGCGGCTTGCGCAAAAGTGCACGCGCCAGCGCGATGCGGCGAACCTCCCCCCCCGAAAACCCTTCGCCACGCGAGCCGACCCATAGATCCAACCCGCCGCGTGCCTCGATCAGCGGAGCAAGCTGGCAGGCGTGCAGTGCGGCCCATAACTCCGCATCGCTGGCGGCGTCACATCCCATCCGCAAAACGTCGCGCAAAGTGCCCGCGATCAGTGTGCTGCGTTGGGGTAGAAGCGTCAGCATGTCACGCAGCGCGGCTTCGGGCATTGTGTGAACGTTTCGGCCATCAATCGTGATCTGACCACTACATGGGGCCTGCAGCCCGGCGGCCGCTAACAAAAGGGTCGATTTTCCCGCCCCGCTCGGACCGGTCAACGCCACCGTTTGGCCTGCACGCACCTGCAGATCAATCCCCTTCACCGCTATCGTTTGTGTCCCCGGACGCCGCAGCGACACATTGAACATTTGCAACGGCAGCCTTGGTGCAGGCGTGGCGGGTCTGGACATCTGATCCACCGCGTTTGGCATAATGACGTCTACGGGCGCAATGTCGCGCGTAACACGACGTGCGGCTTCGCGCATCCGGCCCAGATCACTGACGATCCGCCGCATCGGGCCCAGCGTTTCGGCCAGACCCAGCGCCGCAAAAAAACCAAGCGCGGCAAAGGCCGGGGTCACTGTGCCCGCACCCACCTGTGCCGCGCCAAGCCCCAATGCGCCTGCCGCCACACCTTGGATAAGCAGGTTCAGTGCGAACCCCGCGTTGCGTTCGGCGCGATCTTGGGCGGCAAGTTCGGCGCGCCTTCGCGTTTCCGCGTCCAGAACATGGGCCCTTTGCTGCGGCAGACGGCCATAAACGGCAAGATCGCGCCGCGCCCTGATCAGATCAACGAACCGGCTACGAAATGCCTGACCCGCCGCTTCGGCCTTGCGCGAAACCCCTGCACCGGCTTTTGCCATCCGCCAAAGAATAGTGCCCGCGCCGATGATGTAACCAACAAAAATCCAGGCCGCTATCTGCCAATTCACCAGCCACCACAGCACGGCAAATACGATGATATGGGTGGCAGCTCCCGCCATCACCGGCAAAATTAAACGTAGTGTCACACCGTCAAGCGCATCCACATCCGCCGTTAACCGATTGAGCGCCTGCGCCCCCCGGATCTGTATCATCCGCGCATATGGGGCTTGAAGGAATCCCGACAACAACCGGTGGCGCACGACTTCAAGCCCGCGCAACGTGGCATCATGGGTCAACAGCCGTTCCCCGTATCGCGCGGCCGCCCGGAACAGCGCTAAAAACCGCACCATGGCCGAGGGACGGAACACATCGAACACAGCCCCGGCCCCGGCCATCCCTGCCGCCGCCGCCGCGGTGATGAACCAGCCCGACAAGCCAAGTAGGGCCGCACCCATTGCCAACACGATCAGGCTCAATGCGCCGCCGCGCAAAAGGGACACCCGCTCTGCACACAGCAGCAGCCAAAACACCTTCCAAAGCGGTTTCATTGTTCGCCTCCGATCTGGATAATCCTGTCCATCTGGCGCGCAAGATCCGCATCATGCGTCGCCACGATCAATGCGGTGCCGGCCGCACGTGCCGCCAGCAATCCACGCACCACCGTATCTGCCGTGTCGTGGTCCAGATCGGCTGTCGGTTCATCTGCCAACAGGATCTGGGGCTTTTTATAAAGCGCACGTGCCAGCATCAGGCGCCGCCCCTCGCCGCCTGAAAGCCCGCCCCCTGCCTCACCCAAACGCGTATCCAGACCGCGCGGGAGACCTGCCACAACATCATAGATTCCGGCTTGCTCGAGCGCCTCCGTCGGATCGTGATCTTTGGAAAACATCAAAGCATGACGCAGGCTACCGCTAAGGAAATGCGGCGTCTGTGGCATCCATCCCAAGCGCGCGCGCCATGCGTCCGCATTCTGGTCTGTCAGCGGCTGACCTGCCACCTCGACCCGGCCTTGCGCCGGACGGCTCAAGCCTGCAATCAGGCGCAAACACGATGTTTTGCCGCACCCCGAAGGGCCCATCAGCGCGACACTTTCCCCCGCAGCGATCACCATATCCGGCAGGCGCTGATTGTTGAGCACGCAACCTTGCAAGCTGATGCCGGCATCGCCCGAACGCGCGACGGCAACCGCGCCCGTGCCCAGCATGTCTTCAGTGTCGACTGCCTCCCAAGCGTCGAGTTCCTGTGCCACCGCCTCGGCGGAGGCCTTGTCGTGCCACGCAGCAGACAGATCGCGCAGTGGTTGGTAGAATTCCGGCGCGATCAACAATAGAAAAATGCCGCGCATCGGCGACAAGGGCTCCCCCCACGTGCCGAAGTTCAGCACGCCAAGCAAAGAAAACCCGACATAAACCGCGACCATCGCCACACCGATCGCGGCAAAAAGCTCCAAAACGGTCGAAGATAAAAACGCGACCCGCAAAACAGCCATGCTGCGTTCGCGTAAATCACGCGTTTCGTCGGCAAAGCCGTCCATCACCTGATCACGCGCGCCCAGCAGGCGGATATCGACCAAGGCGCTTAGCCGTTCCACCAGTAGATCGTTCAACGTGCCGATCCGTTGCAACTGGCGCTCGCTGGCTTCTTTCGCGGCCATGCCGACCAGCGCCATGAACACAGGAATAAGCGGCCCTGAAATCAGAAAAATAATCGCCACAACCCAAGATTGACTGGCCGCGATCCCGATAAGGATAAATGGCAGCACCATCACGCGGGTCCGGGCCGGGGCGTATCGCATGATATAGGGTTTCAGAAGGTCGATCTTGTCATGCGCGAGGGCCGCGATCGCCCCTGCGCCTCCAAAGCGGTTTGAACTGGCGCGAACCGCCTCTTTCTCCACGATTTTATGGCGAATATCTTGGATCACCCCCTCCGCCGCTTTCTGTGTTTCGCGATCGACCAGCCAACCCAGCGCAGCCCTGAATGCCCCCAATCCGGCAAAAATCGCCGCGGCGCTGTAGGGAGATACCATTTGGCCTTCCAAAAGCATGCCCAACACCCACGCAACGACCACTGCCTGAAGCGGCCAGATCGCAGAGGCCAGAACCGACACCCACGCCGCGCGGCGCAACCGGGTGGCACCGGGGCGCAAACACATCGATAATCGCTGCGCTGCAGGCGATGATGGACGTCGTGATCGCGCTTGCGATTTTCGAAGGTGCTCTGTTGCTTGCTCTGTCACGGCGCGGGCCTTTCTTCATCACTCGCCTTGGCCATAGCGCTAGTTTTGCCAGCCTTTTTTGATCTGGATCATTCACGCGGAAAAATGTTGGTCTGAAATGCAAGTTTGAAAGCGCAAAGGACGCATGGTGCCGCTTTCCTTGGTCCGGCTTTCGTGGCATTCTCGGGTTATGAACAACGTGACAAACCTAAACAAATTCAGGAAAGCGAAAGCGCGTGATGAAAAACGCGCGCAGGCCAAGACAAATGCGGTAAAGTTCGGACGCAGCAAATCAGAGAAACAGACAGAGAAATCCACTTTGGAGAAACAAAGTGATTTTCTGAATGCTCACCAGATTCCTCCGACCCGAGAATGAGCCGTCCGCGCAAACATTCCCTGACACTTGGCGGGCATCGCACATCTGTGACGCTCGAGGACGAGTTCTGGCTGGCTTTTCGTGAAATCGCCTTGCATCATGACAAAGGGCTGAACCAGCTGGCAAGCGAGATTGACGTTGCCCGTGGCGTTGAAACCGGATTGGCGACGGCGATCAGGCTTTATGTATTGAACCACTATCGGGAAGCTGCTGGTCAAACCGGTTTGAAGAGTCATCGAAACCGCTTTGAATGACAGCTTCGCATGTTGCGGCCAGTGTTTTACGGGTTTCGTGAGACCTCACCGCGATCGGTTCGTGAAATACCACAAGAATGCGGCCTTGGCGCGGAGCGCATAATACCTGCCAAAGGTGCGGACCAAACCCCATATCCCCCCACCATCCATAAAAGCGCGGATCCTCGCCTTGCGGGGCCTGATAACGCAGGCTCACAGGTTGCACGCAAATGTCTTTTACAAAAGCAGGAGAGAAAAACGCGGCAAACAAAGTGGGTTTGAACGGCAAAACCCGCAGCGTATCACTTGAGGTACCTTCCGGAAAAAACAATAGCTTGTGCCCTGCCCCAAGCCGGTTTTCAAATATGCGGGTTTGTTCGCGCGCCTCGCGCCTGTCACGCTGGATGAAAACAGTGCCTGTCGCCCGTGCAAGGAGGCCGATGCCAGGCCATTTCGCGACCTCTGCTTTCGAAACGAAATAAACCTGCTGGGCCGCGTTTAAAACAAAGATATCCAGCCATGATCCGTGGTTGGCCACAACCGCCCCGCAGGTGGCCGAGGCGCGCCCCTGAATTTGGTACTCTAGCGCGAATATCCAAAGCGCGCCGCGGCAAACGGTTTGGGTGATCCAAGGCGTCCAAGGCCTGCGTTGCGCGAACAACGGGCGTTCAATCGCCCGCAGCCCAAGCAAGACAAACAACCCGAAGCCGATGAGAATGACAAGGGCAATAGCACGCAACGCCGCGCGGATACGGTGCCAGATCCTGGGCGGTAAGGGATGGTATTTTGCACCGCCTGCCCACGTTTGCTTGCTCATCGTGCAACGGCCCGTCGCGTGTAATAGCTGCGGTGCTTTTCACTCATCGCTTTTGTGTCCATCAATAACAATACATCAGTTGTATTGAACGCATGGTCGATAAACGCCCCCTCGCCCACGAAACCGCCGAGCTTGAGATAGGATTTGATCAACCCCGGCAGCGCGGCGGATGCCGCCCGCCGATCCACGGCAGATGCTGGCATCAAATCCATCCGCTGGACATGCGCAGACCGCGCTGTGGCCCTCAGCGGCTCTGGGGCCAAATGGTTATGATGAAGCCACGCAAGCGGCATTCTAAGCCGCTGGATATCCGTACCATGAAAAGAGGCCACACCGAACAGAATCTCAATGTTTTTTGTCACAACATAGTCTGCCAAGCCGGACCAGAGTTGCAGCAATGCCGTGCCACCCCGATGCGCCGGATGCACGCAAGACCGACCTAATTCCAATAGTTTACGCCCGGTGTTGCGCAGCTTGTCCAGATCATATTCGGCGTCGCAGTAATATCGCCCGAACCTGTCGGCACGATCAGACGGAAGCACCCTGTAGGCCCCCACTACATGCTCCAGGGTGTCGGGATCGACATCGGGATCTATCAGCAAAAGATGATCACAAACCGGATCGAACGCGTCTGCCTCAAACCGATTTGAGTGGTCCACAAGCGGACCTGACCCGCCCAATTCCTCGACAAAGACACGATATCTTAACCGCTGCGCGGCTTTTATATCCACATCGTCTGCGGCCATGCGAAGCTGTAGAGAACCGGTATCTGCCGTCATTTGTTCTGCATCTCATTGGGTGTCAGTGTTTTAGATCGGCCAAACCAAATCTGACAAGCCTGATGGGCCTACGGCGTCCAGTTTCGATTTGACCAAGTCGCCAAAGATACCGTTAACTCTTTTTCAATGCTGATCTTCGATGATTGGAAGCAAAACAACCTGTCGGCCATCAATCACCTGTTTGCCTGCATCTTGAAAATTTACGGTGATTTTGTCGCCAATCCGCGATTGCACCTGCCCCACACCCCAATCCGGGGCTTTCGGGTTTCGGACCAACATGCCCGGTTCAAGGAATTCATTCATGACTGCTGCCTTATCCTCGTCATCTTTATCTGCCGAATCTCTATCTGCCGAACAGGATACCGCTGATCTGGTCGCCCTGGTCGGCTCTCGCCTGTGTCATGACCTTATCAGCCCTTTGGGCGCAATCGGCAACGGGGTAGAGTTGATGGAGATGTCGGGCGGGACAATGAGCCCCGAATTACGGCTGATTGCGGAAAGTGTGACGGCGGCGAGCGCGCGTGTGAAGTTTTTCAGGATTGCGTTCGGGCAGGCCTCCCCCCAGCAACAGGTCTCCGCTAGCGAATTACGTGCCCTGTGTGGCGATCTGTCACAAAGCGGACGTCTGAGTGTGGAGTGGCAGATCGATGCGGCCAAACCGCGTTCCATGGTCAAGCTTGCCTTGCTCGCAGTGTTGTGTCTGGAGACCGCTCTGCCGCGTGGCGGACATCTGACAATTACCGAAGATCAGGGAGTATGGCGTATCTGTGCCACGGATGTACGCACCACATGCGACCATACACTTTGGGATATTCTGGACGGGGCGAGCGCCGGAGAAATCAAGCCTGCGCAAGTGCAGTTCCTGTTGTTGCCCAGTGCCGCCCGCACATTTGCGCAGGCGGTCAGCTGGTCAATCGATGAAACGCAGGCCGAGATCTGCCTCAGCGCAGTATAGAGCGATCAGTCACGAACGGTCCCATCCCCGGTCACAAGATATTTGAACGAGGTCAACTGCTCTGCACCCACAGGGCCGCGCGCATGCAGCTTGCCAGTTGCAATCCCGATTTCCGCGCCCATACCAAACTCTCCGCCATCGGCGAACTGGGTCGAGGCATTGTGCATTAATATCGCACTATCAAGGCGCTGGAAGAACCGTGCGACCACAGCCTCATCTTCGGCAACAATGGCGTCGGTATGGTTCGAGCCGAAAGTTCGGATATGATGGATTGCATCATCCACACCGTTGACGATCTTGGCCGCACAAATCATATCCAGAAATTCGTGGCCATAATCGTCGTCGCCAGCCTGTACAACGCCGTTGATGGAGGTCAGCGGACCATCCCCGCGCACCTCGACACCCGCCGCCAGCAGATCGTCCACCACAACGCTCCCATGTTTGGCCCAAAATGCCTGATCGATCAGAAGGCATTCCATCGAGCCACAGATACCGGTGCGGCGGGTTTTCGCGTTCATGACAATCTTGCGCGCCTTATCCAGATCGGCGCTGCCATCCAGATAGATGTGGCAAATCCCTTCGAGATGGGCAAACACAGGCACGCGGGCTTCGCGCTGAACCAGACCAACAAGCCCCTTACCGCCCCGCGGCACGATCACATCGATATGATCCACCGCCTGCAACATCGCACTCACCGCGGCGCGGTCGCGTGTCGGGACAAGCTGGATCGAGGCCTCTGGCAAACCTGCGGCCTGCAAGCCTTGTAACAAACAGGCGTGGATCGCGTGGCTGGAATGGAAACTTTCAGACCCGCCGCGCAAAATAACCGCATTGCCGGATTTCAGGCACAGGGCCCCTGCATCGGCGGTCACGTTCGGACGCGATTCGTAGATCACGCCGATCACGCCAATCGGTGTGCGCACACGCTTGATGTTGAGGCCGGTGGGCCGCTCCCACTGTGCCATCACCGCACCGACCGGATCGTCTTGGTCCGCAATCGCGCGCAGGCCGCCGATGATCCCGTCAATCCGGTCATCATCCAGCATCAGCCGGTCCATCATCGCCGCGCTCAGACCTTTTTCTTTGCCATAGGCCATATCTTTTAGGTTGGCGGCCAAAATATCGGCACGTTGCGCCGAGACAGCATCAGCGGCCGACCGCAACGCGGTGTTTTTCGCCTCTGGTGGTGCAAAAGCCAACTCCGCACTGGCCGCGCGCGCTTGGGCGCCCATCGTTACTACCAGATTTTTTGCGTCGAGTTCGTCTTGCATCGCCTGTCCTCCAAGGTCGTTGGCGTTCCTGATATCAGTCACAAGATACAGGGTCCATACGAACCAAGCCGGAACGGGGATGCATAAACAACAAAAGCGCCCCTTGGGGCGCTTTTTGTCAAAGAAAAAATGGCGCGGTTGACGGGGCTCGAACCCGCGACCTCCGGCGTGACAGGCCGGCACTCTAACCAACTGAGCTACAACCGCGCATTTTTCTTTCGTCTTTGCGTCACTTTGGTGGATGGTGGCGCGGTTGACGGGGCTCGAACCCGCGACCTCCGGCGTGACAGGCCGGCACTCTAACCAACTGAGCTACAACCGCTTATCCATCCGTTCCGGTGACGCCCAGAACGTGTGGTGCGTAATACGGGTGCTGAACGGCCCCGTCAAGCAGCGTTTCGTGAAGTTTTTAAAAAAAGTGCAAAGCTGCTCCTACGTCACCTATAAAACGTCAATTTTTATTGGAATTCAGCGCCTTATGGATCAAAAAACTTCCCTAGGGTCACCGCCTGCCTCTCCGCTTTGGCGCATGATCTGGCCCTGTGGGCCAGTGAAACAACCGCATTCCCGTGACGCTGACAGGATCCAAATTGTAGAATCTTCGGTGTTCCATCTGTTCGGTGCGCACGGGGCAGCCAGTCGCGCAGGCGGCGTTTCGGGCTTATTTATCGGGCAACGGGATAAACTCGCCATCATCCGAGGGCGGCAGGCGAAAACGGCCATGCATCCAGTCGCCCCCACGCCATGCCTCTTTTGCAGCCTCGATACGCTCTTGCGAGGAGGCTACGAAATTCCACCACAGATATCGCGGTCCTTCCAATGTGGCGCCGCCCAAAATCACCAGGCGTGCCCCCTGCCCGCCGGCGCGTACTGAAATACGATCACCGGGACGAAATACCAGCATCCGGCCGGCGTCATAGGATTGCCCGCCCACCTCGACCGAGCCACGCAAAACATAGACGCCGCGATCCTCGTGGTTATCGGGCAACGGGATGGCCGCGCCGGCATCAAGATCGGCATCAGCGTAAAAAAGTTCTGACGGCATAGCCAAAGGCGCCTGTTCACCCCATGCATTGCCCAGCACCAAACGCAGACGCTTGCCTTCCGCCTCAAGCAGCGGAAGCGTATCTGCACCCGCATGCGCAAAACTGGCCACACCGTCTTCGGCGTCCTTGGGCAAGGCCACCCATGTCTGGACACCAAACATCTTGTTGCCCTGCGGGGTGAAAGGCGCGTCCGTACGTTCGGAGTGGGTGATACCATGGCCGGAGTTCATCCAGTTGACCGCACCCGGCGTGATCCATTGATCGGTACCAAGGGAATCGCGGTGATGGAGCCGCCCCTCCAACAGATAGGTGACCGTCCCCAAACCGATGTGGGGGTGGGGGCGGATATCTATACCTTTTTGCCCGGACAAAAACTCCACCGGTCCGATCTGGTCGAAAAAGATAAATGGCCCGACCATCTGGCGCTTGGCCGATGGCAGCGCGCGGCGCACCTCGAACGACCCCAGATCGCGTGCACGGGGCACAATCACAGTATCCACCAGATCCACAGCGTCGCCAATCGGGATATCGACATCAAGAATGGGGTTCCAGCTCATGTTCCAGCTCCTTGCTTTTTTTCATAATTGGCAGCTTTTGCGGGATCATAAATGCCAAAGCGCGCGCAGGGTATGTGCACCAACGGCCACACTGCCCCTCACAGCCGATCACAGCTCAGTTAGAAAAATTCATATTTTTCCGTGACAGCGCGGCAATATGCCTTAATTTTGAAACACTGGCTGCAATCAGGTACATTCCCCCGTCGCAGACATGGCAGAACACCCATTATGGCCCCTCTGTCGAGTTCGATGGTCACGATCCGATCCGGCCATCAAATGCATATTGAAGACATGCCTATTCAAGGAGAGAATCCATGTCGAGCTCCCCTAAAAATACAGCCCCCTTGGTGCTGTTCGCGGGCGCAGCAGGCGGCTGTGCGGTCGCGATCTATAATTTCCTCACCCCTCTGACCGGTGTAAACGGCACCTTCGGGGCGGGATTGGTGATTTTCTCAACCGCACTTATGGCCCTTGCAACGCTCGCTTTGCCGGTGATCCACAGCCGCGGTTTGCGCAACCTGTTCAGGATCCTTTTGCTGCTGGATGTGCTGTGCACCGCTGCGGCCGGCTATTTCTTACATGAATGGTGGCTGATTGTGGCCATGGCAATCGCGCTGGTTGGCGTATTGATGGATATGGCGACACCGGCGCGCCGCCGCACCACGATGGGAGCCACGACATGACGCAAAAAACATTAACCACCCTGATGCTGTCCACCTGCCTGTCATTGAGCCTGCCGATGCTGGCCATGGCCCAAGACACCCCCGCGCAAGACGCGGCACCGGATATGGAGGCGCAGGCCCAGACGCCCGCCCCCGGCGCAGACCCTCAATCGCAAGCAAGCGACGCACCCGAGCAATCCGCCGCCCCTGACGCCACATCTGATGAGGGTGCCCCAACCGCCCCCGGCTCTACAGATGCCGACGCGCAGGAGACCACCGATCGGGATGCGGATCCAACAGGCACGCCAACGGCCGACCAACCCGCAGATAACGCCGTTGGCACAGCCCCCGCCCAGACTGAAGCACCCGCCCAGACTGAAGCACAGGCCCAGACTGAACCACCGGCCCAAGATCTGGTGCCAGGGGTCGCAGATCCAGTTCTGGCCGAGGCAAACCGCGCCAAAGGAAACATTCCGTTGGTGCCAGAGACACCCACATGGGACAGTTTCCACGGCCAGCTGAACGCCCAAAAATACTCCCCCCTGACGCAGATCACCGCAGATAACGTGGGCGATCTGGAAAAGGTCTGGGATATCTATACCGGCGATGTGTCGGATGGCTCTGGCGATGTGCCAGCGACCGTGTGGTCGGCCACGCCGGTTTTTGCCAATGACACGCTTTATATCGGCACGCCTTTCTATCGCATATTGGCGCTGGATCCGGCCACGGGCGAAGAAAAATGGAGCTTTGATTCGAAATCACGGCTGGAGGCATTGACCCAACCTGCCTTGAAAAACCGCGGCGTGGCCTATTGGCAGGCAAAGACCCCCGAAGGCGATGCGCCGTGCCAGAAAATCGTATATCTCGGCACGATGGATGCACAGCTGTTTGCTGTGGATGCCGATACGGGCGCGCAATGTGAAGGTTTTGCCGATAACGGTGTTCTGGATGTGAACCAGTGGAACACAACCAACAACCGCTGGCCGCTGTCGATGCTGCAACCACCAACCGTGGTAGGCGATCACCTGATCTTTGGCTGGGCCGGCAAGGACTGGGCATTCGAGCAGGCCCCGCCCGGCTCTGTCTTTTCGGTAAATGCCCAAACCGGCGAACTGGAATGGACGTTCGAGACCCTGCCCACAGAGATGCGCGACCGTTCCGGCACCGCCAACATCTGGACGCATATGTCTGCAGACGAGGATATGGGGCTGGTATATCTGCCGGTCTCGTCGCCCTCGCCCAACTATTGGGGTGGCAACCGCAAGGAAGAAGCCCCCTATGCGACGTCCACCACCGCGCTTGATATAGAAACAGGCGAGGTCGTCTGGTCGCGTCAATGGGTGCATCACGACATCTGGGACTATGATATAAACTCTGCCCCGACATTGATGGATATTACCGTTGACGGTGAGGAAATCCCCGCATTGATTCAGGCAACCAAAATGGGGTTCCTGTTTGTGGTCAACCGCGAGACCGGCGAGGATGTCTGGCCGATCGAGGAACGTCCGGTACCTGCGGGCGACGGATCGGTTGATGACGAATACTACGCCCCCACCCAGCCGTTCCCGACCAAACCCGCGCCGCTTCTTGATCAGGCCGAAAAGCCCGAAGTATGGAATATCGCCGATCTTGTGGGCATGGGATCGTGCTCGAAACTGTTCGACGACCTGTGGTATGAGGGCATGTACACCCCCCCCACCACCAAAGGCGAAGGCGTGCTGACCTATCCCGACAGCTCGGGTGGCGTGCAATGGGGCGGCGTGGCGTTTGATCCCGAAAACCAGATTGCGGTCGTGAACACCTCCCATATCGTGCAATATATCAAACTTTATTCGCGCGAAGACTATGACAAGATCGAAGGCAGCTCCGGCAACGAAAGCGGGTTTTACGCCCAAGAGGGCGCGCCCTATGGCATGTCGCTGATGGTCGCACGCAACTGGTTGGGTATGCCCTGCTGGAAGCCGCCGTTCGGTGAACTGGTCGCACTCGACATGCATACCGGTGATGTGAAATGGCGCAAACCCATCGGCTCGTCACAGCAATACGGCTTTTTCATGCCCGAAAGCATGGGCTCGCCCACGATCGGTGGTCCGGCTGTAACCGCAGGCGGATTGATCTTCATCGGTGCCACTATGGATGCGAAAGCGCGCGCCTATGATATCAACACGGGCGAGGAGCTTTGGGCCGACCAGTTGCAGGCCCCTGTGGTCGCAAACCCGGCTGTGTACGAATATCAGGGGCGTCAATATGTCGCCTTCGTCGCCGGCGGCAACTCGATTTTGAAAGATCAGGTCGGAGACCAGGTTGCGGTCTACGCGTTGCCGGATTAAACCCCGATCAGCGCGGGAAAAGACCCACAGAAAGGCGCCCTCATACGGCGCCTTTTTTTATAGCGGCCGCCGGAATTTTTTATCGTGGCCGCCTGAAACAAAAACGCAGCATATTCGGTGATTTACTTCCCCGAGCCGGCCGCGACTCAACGCTCTACCCCAAAGTCAAGAACAACATGATGTTGACGTATGAATGACAAACTGGTCTATATGTAGTTGCTTTCAGCACATAGAGCGTTCACGCAACCATACATTCCGAACCTGATATATCGGTGTGGAACGGGTGCGTTTTTCGTCGCAAACAGGCCGGTAGATACGTCAAAGATCCTCCTTGCTTTCGGGCTGCAAACTGGGGGATAGGGGGTGCTTCTAGACAAGTGGGTGTTTGCGCCGGTCACGCAGGTGACGTTCTAGTGCTGCCAAGCGCCATATAATGACCACGAACAACCGGGGTCGCGACACAACGACAGGATCTGGCCCGCGCGCTGTTGCGCCAAAGATCGCGAACATGTCCGTGTGCCCGCGAACACGCGCCCCTGCATATATATATTGAGGACTGCCATGACGATCACCGTCTATTCAAAACCCGCCTGCGTGCAATGCACCGCAACCACCCGCGCGCTTGAAGCCAAGGGAATCGAATATGATGTTGTCGATCTGACCAAGGACGCCGCCGCCCTCGAACAGGTGACCGAGCTGGGATACCGTCAGGCACCTGTGGTGATTGCAGGCGAAACCCATTGGTCGGGCTTTCGCCCCGATCTGATCGGGCAGCTCGCCTCCTGATCCACAGCCAGGGGACCAATCCAATGGGCGGGCTTGTGTTTTATTCCTCGTCAAGCGGCAACACAGCGCGGTTTGTGGAACGGCTCGGATGTGATGCCGTACGCATCCCGATCTCCATGAAGGCCGAAATCCCCCCTGTGCCGGATACATTTGTACTGATCTGCCCGACCTTTGCTGATGGCGAAGGTCGCGGCGCGGTCCCCAAACAGGTGATCCGGTTCCTAAATGCCCCCGAACGTCGCGCCGGATTGCGCGGCGTGATTGCCACGGGCAATCGCAATTTCGGCACAACCTATGCGCTGGCTGGCCGTGTGATCGCGGCCAAGTGTAATATTCCGCTGCTTTACAGTTTTGAACTGGCAGGCACTGAAACCGACCTCGCCCGCGTTAAAAACGGGCTCGACGCCTTTTGGGAGACCCCATGCTTGACCACCTGAGTGAAACGCTGGATTACCACGCGCTCAATGCGATGTTGAACCTCTATGATGCCGAGGGCAAAATCCGCTTCGACGCGGACCGCATGGCTGCACGTCAGTATTTCTTGCAGCATGTGAACCAGAATACGGTGTTTTTCCATTCGCTGGACGAGAAGCTGGGCTATCTCGTGGACGAAGGATATTACGAAAAGGAAGTGCTGGAACAGTATTCCACCGAGTTCATCCATAAGCTCTGGAACGCCGCGTTCGGCAAGAAATTCCGCTTTCCGACCTTCTTGGGCGCGTTCAAATATTACACGTCCTACACGCTGAAAACACGCGACGGCCAACGCTATCTGGAACGGTACGAGGACCGCGTGGCGATGGTGGCGCTCGCGCTGGCGCGCGGCGACGAGGCGCAGGCGATGTCGTTTATGGAAGAGATTCTGGCAGGCCGGTTCCAACCTGCAACGCCGACCTTCCTGAACGCGGGCAAGAAAAGCCGTGGCGAGTTGATCTCGTGTTTCCTGTTGCGCATCGAAGACAACATGGAATCGATCGGGCGCGCCATCAACTCAGCGCTGCAGCTGTCCAAACGCGGTGGTGGTGTGGCCTTGATGCTGACCAACATCCGCGAAACAGGTGCCCCGATCAAAGGGATCGAGAACCAGTCGTCTGGCGTTATTCCGGTGATGAAGCTTCTTGAAGACAGCTTCTCCTACGCCAACCAGCTGGGCGCGCGCCAAGGTGCGGGGGCCGTCTACCTGAACGCCCACCATCCAGACATCCTGCGTTTCCTTGATACAAAACGCGAAAATGCCGACGAGAAAATCCGCATCAAGACACTGTCGCTGGGCGTGGTGATTCCGGATGTGACGTTCGAGCTGGCCAAGCGGGACGAGGATATGTATCTGTTCTCGCCCCATGACGTGCAAAAGGTATATGGCGTCCCGTTCTCGGAAATCTCGGTCACCGAGAAATACGACGAAATGGTCGATGACAAGCGGATCCGCAAGCGCAAGATCAACGCACGCGATTTCTTCCAGACATTGGCGGAGATCCAGTTTGAAAGCGGCTATCCGTATATCATGTTCGAAGACACCGTGAACCGGATGAACCCGATCGAGGGCCGGATCACCATGTCGAACCTCTGTTCGGAGATCTTGCAGGTCAACGAGGCGTCGGAATTCAATGACGATTTGAGCTATTCGCATATGGGCACGGATATTTCGTGCAACCTGGGCTCGCTCAACATTGCCAAGACGATGGACGGTCCGGATTTCGGGGCAACGGTCGATGCCGCGATCCGCGCGCTGACCGCTGTGTCCGAAATGTCGGCCATCGATTCCGTCCCCTCGATCCGGCGCGGGAATGACGAAAGCCACGCCATCGGTCTGGGGCAGATGAACCTGCACGGCTATCTGGCGCGCGAACGGGTGCATTACGGCAGTGCCGACGGGGTGGAATTTACCTCTGTCTACTTTGCGGCCATTGCCTATCACGCAATCAAGGCATCGAACGCCTTGGCCCGCGAGCGCGGCCACAGCTTCAAAGGGTTTGCGCAATCCGACTATGCCTCCGGTGCGTTTTTCGACAAATACACCGACCGCGACTGGCTGCCGCAATCCGAAACGGTCAAGGCCCTGTTTGCCGATATCACCCTGCCCACCCGCGAGGATTGGGCCGCGTTGAAAGAGGCCGTGATGAAAGACGGTCTTTACAACCGCAACCTGCAGGCGGTGCCGCCGACCGGTTCGATCAGCTATATCAACAACTCCACCTCCTCGATCCACCCGATCGTCTCGAAGGTAGAGATCCGCAAGGAAGGCAAGATCGGACGCGTCTATTATCCGGCGGCCTATATGAACAACGACAACCTCGAATATTACCGCGATGCGTATGAAATCGGGCCGGAGGCGTTGATCGACACCTATGCCGCGGCCACCGAACATGTGGATCAGGGCCTGTCGCTTACGCTGTTTTTCCCGTCAGAGGCCACCACTCGTGACATCAACCGCGCCCAGATCTACGCGTGGAAGAAAGGGATCAAGACGATCTACTATATCCGGCTTCGCCAAACCGCTTTGGAAGGCACCGAGGTCGAGGGGTGCGTTTCTTGCACCCTGTAAGGGGCAAGACCTGTGCGGCTTGACGAAAGAGAGCGGGAGATGAGGTGGTATGATGCCCCCTCACGGGCCATTGCGCGCCCATCGCCCCTTGGGGAATGTAAGACAAGATGAAAGAACGCATCCGATGAAGGAAGAGATCAAACCCTGCGCCGTGCCGCGGGCGATCAACTGGAACCGACTGCATGACGAGAAGGATCTGGAGGTCTGGAACCGGCTGACAGTCAATTTCTGGCTACCCGAAAAGGTGCCACTGTCCAATGATATCCAAAGCTGGGCCACGCTGAAACCCGAAGAGCAGCAGCTGACAATCCGCGTGTTTACCGGCCTGACATTGCTCGACACGATCCAGAACGCGGTTGGCGCCCCTGCGATGATGCCCGATGCGATCACCCCCCACGAAGAAGCGGTGCTGACCAATATCGCCTTCATGGAGGCCGTTCACGCGCGCAGCTATTCATCGATTTTCTCGACGCTGTGTTCGACCAAAGAAGTCGATGAAGCCTTCCGCTGGTCGGAAGAAAACCCGCATTTGCAGGCCAAAGCCCGTGCGATTTTGCAAACCTATGCGCCGGGTGCAAACCCGCTCAAGCGCAAGATCGCCAGCGTGTTTCTGGAAAGCTTCCTGTTCTATTCGGGCTTCTATCTGCCGATGTACTGGTCCAGCCGCGCCAAGCTGACCAATACCGCCGATCTGATCCGTCTGATCATTCGCGACGAAGCCGTGCATGGCTATTACATCGGATATAAATTCCAGCGCGCCATGGAGCGTTTGTCGGAAGCCGAACGCGCGGAGTTGAAAGACTATGCCTTTGGCCTGCTGTTCGAACTATACGAGATCGAATCGCGCTATACCGAAGAGCTTTATGATCCGCTGGGCCTGACCGAAGAAGTGAAGGTTTTCCTGCATTACAATGCCAATAAAGCATTGCAGAACCTCGGGTTTGAATCGCTGTTTCCCGCAGAGGCGGCAGAGGTCAATCCGGCAATTCTGGCCGCCCTCAGCCCTGATAGCGAAAACCATGACTTCTTCTCGGGATCGGGTTCATCGTATGTCATCGGGCGTGCGGTTGCGACCGAAGACGAAGATTGGGATTTCTAAGCCATACATTTCCGGCTTGGGTTGATCCAACAAAGGGCGCGGCGTCAGGCTGCGCCCTTTTTATATTGACCGCTTCGATAGTCCAGCAACGGGCCTGCAACCCCGCCCCCGGGATGTGAATTCATCTGATCGTCACCGCTGCGTAACAGGGCTGTCATATCCATCCCTCACATCTGCGCCGAGAGCTGCACAGCTGTGCAGTCCGATCGCAACAGGTGGGGCACATGGGCGCGATAGACATCAACGGGCTGAACAAATCCTTCGGACAGACGCAGGTTTTGCAAGATGTTTCACTTGCCATCAATGCGGGCGAGTTTGTGGCGGTGCTCGGCCCGTCGGGCTGCGGAAAAACCACGTTGTTACGCTGTCTGGCCGGATTCGAGCAGATCGGCTCCGGCACCATCCATGTAGGTGGCCGGGCCATGTCGGGCCCGCGGATGCACATGGCGCCCGAAGATCGCGGCATCGGGGTTGTGTTTCAAAACTATGCGCTGTGGCCACATATGACGGTTGCGCAGAATGTGGCCTACGGGCTGAAAATCGCGGGGATGTCGCGCCGTGATCGCCATGCGCGCGTCACCCATGCGCTGGCACTGGTCGAGATGGGCGCTTTGGCCGAACGCCGGCCCGCCGATCTGTCGGGCGGCCAGCGCCAGCGGGTGGCATTGGCGCGGTGTTTGGCGATGCAGGCGCAGGTGGTTTTGCTCGACGAGCCGCTGGCCAATCTGGATGTGCACCTGCGCGGCGCGCTAGAGGATGAATTTGCCGCCTTCCACGCCCGCACCGGCGCCACGATGTTTTATATAACACATGATCAGTCCGAAGCCTTTGCACTGGCAGATCGTGTGGCGGTGATGGATCGGGGCCGGATCATCCAGTTCGACCGCCCCGAGGCATTATTTCGCCAGCCCCGTTGTGAAACGGTTGCAGGTTTTATTGGCGAGGGCCGCGTGATCGAGGCCGAAGACATCGTGCCCATCGGCGCAGGGCGGGCGCGGGCCCGTGTGCTGGGCGCGGAGGTTGAGCTGCGCTGTGCCCCGTCCGAAACGCGTCGCAAAACCGCGCGCATTTCGTTTCACCCTGATGATCTGGATATCCTTGCAGACCCGCACCGGACGACAGCCTCGGGGATTGGTGCCGATATCACCCGCGCCACCTATCGTGGTGGATATCTGCGCACACAGATGACGGCGGGTCCGCAAAACCGTGTGGCGCTGACGATGAATATCGCAGCCCATGCGGGCATCGAACCCGGTCAACATATCACGGTGACGCTGAAGGACGGATGGGTCATCCCCGAAGCCCGTCAAGCCACCGGATAATGCCCTCGGGGCAGCTTGACCTCTGCCCGATGCGTTCACGCCCTTCCCTTAGTTTTTCCCAAACCCAACATCAGGACAGATGACATGCGCTTTCTTCCCATGACGCTTGCCGCCCTTCTTTGCTCCGGCGCGGCCTATGCCGAAACCGACCTTACGCTTTACACCAGCCAGCCCCCCGAACAGGCACAGCAAACCGTTGACGCCTTCGAGGCGGCCCACCCCGACATCAAGGTCAACTGGACACGCAACGGGACCTCGGCACTGATGAATGTGATGCGCGCCGAGATCGAGGCCGGTCAGGTACAGGCGGATGTGCTTTTGGTGGCCGATGTCATCAACCTGGGCGCGTTGAAGGCCGGCGGCCATCTGATGGCCTACCCCGATGCACCGGTGGGCGGTTACGACAGTGCCGCCTATGACAAGGACATGATGTTTTTCGGCACCAAGGCAATTACCACAGGTATCGCCTACAATCCCCAGATCGCAGAGCCGGTCACGCATTGGAACGATCTGCTGACCGAAGAAAACCGTGGCCAGATTGCCGTGCCCTCGCCGCTGTATTCGGGGGCGGCCCTCAACCATCTGCAAGCGGCCATCAACAGCCCCGATATCGGCTGGGCTTTTTATGAAGGGTTGAACGATCTGGATATCGTGCCCGAGGGCGGCAATGGCCCCGCGACCAAAGCGGTTGCATCGGGCATGGCGAAATATGCGATCATTGTGGATGCCAATGCGCTGCGTGCCAAGGCCGACGGCTCGCCGGTTGATTTCATCGTGCCCGAAGACGGCGTGTCCTTTGTCACAGAGCCTGTGGCGATCATGGCGGGCACCCAACATGAACAGGCCGCAAAAACCTTTGTTGATTTCCTGCTGAGCCCCGAAGGCCAGTCCCTTGTCTCCCAGCAGGGCAACCTGCCGCTTTTGGCGGATGTGCCTGCGCCCGAGGGCTTTCCCGCCCTGTCGTCAATGAAGCTGCTCTCCTTCGATGTCGATCAGGCCGTGGAAAACAATGAAGACGTTCGCGCGAAATTTGCCGATATCTTCGGGCTATAACCTCGTGGGCGCTCTTTCCCATATCCCAGCGGGACGCCCCTTTCGGGCGTTCCGGCTTTGGCGGCTTTTAACGGGCGAACGCGGGCTGGGTGGCGTGCTGTTTGTGTTCGTCGCACTGCTATCCATCGTGCCGCTGGCACGGTTAAGCTATGCCGCGCTTGTTGTTCAGGGCAGCCTCGATCTGGACCGGATCGTGGATGTGCTCGCAGGCAGGCGGGTGATCGAGGCCACGATCAATACCGTGTGGATTTCGGTTTCGGCCACCGTTCTGGCCACAGTTTTGGGCACGGGCGCGGCCCTTCTGGTGGGCTTGAGCGATATGCGCGCGCGCACGGTTTGGGTGTTCGGGTTCGTGCTGCCGCTGATGATCCCGCCACAGGTTACGGCACTGGCGTGGTTGCAGGCATTTTCGCCCGCCTCGCCCGTTCTGGGGCCGCTGGGGCTGTCACTTCCTCCCGGAACACGTCACCCGCTTTATTCGGCAGGCGGGATTGTGTTCCTGCTAGGGCTCTATAATGCGCCGCTTGTATTTTTATCTGTACGCGCCTCGATCCAGCGCCTGCCCGCCAGCCTGATGGAGGCCGCCCGCGCCAGTGGTGCCCGCCCCGCACAGATGCTGCGTGACATCGTGTTGCCCCTGATCCGCGGGGGCATCCTTGCAGGGGCGGCGCTGGCCTTTGTGTCGGCCATCGGCAATTTCGGGATACAGGCGATGCTGGGCATCCCCGCGCGTGTGCCAACCCTGATCACGCTGATCTATCGCCAGCTCAATTCCTACGGGCCTTCGGCCCTCAACGATATGGCGCTTCTGGCGCTGGTGCTGGCGGGGCTGACTGTCGTGGGGATGAGTGTCACGGGCTGGCTGGGCCGGCGTGGCGACCAGCGCGTGGACGGCGCCGCCCACCCCCCGCGCCTGCCCTTGCGCGGTTGGCGTTGGCCGCTTGGCGTTCTGGCATGGGGCTATCTGGCCGTATGCCTTGTGCTGCCGCTCAGTGCGCTTTTGGGCACCGCACTTGTCACCGGATACGGACAGGTTCTGTCATTGGACACCATCACATTCGACAATTTTACGAATGCGCTTTTTCATCATCAGGGGCTGAGGCAGGCTTTTATCACCTCGCTCTGGCTTACCGTGCTCAGCGTCGTGGTTTTGATCCCTGTCGCGGTCGCGTTGGGCTATGTTCTGACATGGCGGCGCACTTGGATCGCCCGCGCGCTACGGCTTGCATCCGAAATGGCCTATGCCCTGCCCGGTATCATCATCGGCGTGGCAATGATCCTGTTTTTCCTGCGTCCCATGCCGCTTATCGGCACCGCCGCCTATGGCACGGTCTGGGTGATCCTTGCCGCCTATCTTTCAAACTTTCTGGCGCTCGCACTCAGGCCGATCCTTGGCGCCTATGGCCAGATCGACCGCGCACTGGACGAGGCGGCACAGCTGACAGGGGCCACCCTTTTCCAGCGCCTGCGCGACATCATCCTGCCCGCACTGGCACCGGCGGCTATGGCCTCGGCGATATTGGTGTTCATGACCGCGATCAACGAGATCCAGACATCGGTTCTTCTGGTGTCATCGCGCGCACAGACCATCGGGCCGATGATCATTTTTCTGGAGGAGGCAGGCTCGTCCACACTGGCCGCCGCCGTGGGCTGCCTGATGGTGGGCTTGGTCCTTCTGCTGATGGGGATCAGCCTGATCTTCGCGAAACATCTACCACAAGGGGTCCTGCCATGGCGCGATTGACCGCGATCAGCGGATTTGGTGCAAAATCCGCTGCGATATTCCTGCTCGAACTTCACGGGCGCCGTGTGCTGTTCGATCTGGGCTGCGCGCTGGAGGCCGGCCCACGCCCCGACCTGTCCGCCATCGGCGTGGTGGATGCCGTGCTGTTGAGCCATGCCCATATCGATCATGCAGGCGGGTTGGACCGTCTTGACGAAGTCGGCGCGCCGCTCGTGTATATGACACAGCGCACCGCCATGGCCCTGCCGCACGCGATTTCCGAAACCCAAATCCGGCGCCTGCCGGAGCGGGGCCACGCGCAGGTGGCAGGCCTTGATCTGCATGTCGGACGGGCGGGCCACGCACCGGGCGGGATCTGGTTTCATCTGCCAACCCCCGCAGGCGGGTTTGTCTATAGCGGGGATTTCAGCCTTGAAAGCCGCAGCCTGCCGTTCGATCCGTTTCCGGCGGCGGCAAGCATGGTGGTGGATGCCTCCTACGGGGATCGCGATGACCTTCTGGCCACGCAAGCCACCCGTATCGCACTGGCCGCAGCCCAAGGTGCGGTGCTGCCGTGCCCTGATGCCGGTCGCGGCCCCGACATGGTGATGGAGCTGCGCGCACAGGGGCTGGATGTGCATGCCTGCGCCCGCATCGTGGCCGAATGCGCAACCATCATGCCCGCGCGTGATCTGCCGCCCGTCGTAGATATGCATACCGCACACCCCCGCCACGTGATCGTGGCCACAGGCCCCAACGCGGATCACGGGCTGTGTGCGCAGCTGCATACGCGCGAGGGGTTCCGCTTTATATTCTCAAGCCATGTGCCCGAAACCAGCCCCGCCGCCGCGATGATCGCCACTGGCCGCGCAAAATGGATGGGCTGGAATGTACATCCTCGCGCCCGCGACCTGATCGCGCTTCTGGATCTACCGGAACTGCGCCAGATCATGCCAGCGTTTGTCGATCCGGCAACCGCCCCGACCCTGTGCCGCACGCTTGGCCCGAAATGCATCACCACACCGGTCATGGCGGTATGACCTCCAGCCCGCATCATGAATGAAAGGCCCACCCATATGGTTCACCCGCCTGCCTCCGATACGATACGCCATTTCCTGCCGCACGACACACCCGATACAGAGGCCCGCGAAGACGACCGGCCGCTCTTGATAAAGGTCCATGATCTGGCGACCAGCGGCCCGCCAAGCGGTGTGGATGCGCTGTGGCTGGGCAATCTGCGCGGGGTCGAGGATCCGCAGGCCTTGGCGCAGGCAGGCATTACCGCCAGCCTCAATCTGGCAATGAATATTTTCCCCGGGCCGCTTGTTCTGCCCGATGGCACGTCAATGCGCCGCTATCAGTTGGGCCTGCTCGACGGGGCGGGAAATATGCCACAGATGCTTGCGGCAGCCGTGTTATGTATAGATGCACAAACGGCGGGCTACACCACGCCCAAACCCCACTATCCGCCCCATGCGCGTGGCGGATTGGTTGTGCATTGCCGTGGCGGGCGTTCGCGCTCTGTCACGGCGCTGGCGCTGTGGCTGTGCCAGCGGTGCCCTGTCGCGTATGGTGAGTTCGGGCAGACACTGGCGCGCCTGCGTCAGATACGGGGGCTGGATGACACCTATCCGCTGCGCCCGATGATCGACTTGGGCAAGGCGGTTCTGGCCGATTTTCCGCTGCCCGCGCGCGCCGGCCCTGTCTGATGGGCCGTGTCTGATGGGCCATATGTGATGGGGCGCACATGACAGGCCGTGCAAAACAGGCTGTGTCAGCGGCCGATGTGGCGCGTGCGGCAGGTGTCTCGCGCTCTGCGGTGTCGCGCGCGTTCACGCCGGGGGGATGCGTCTCTGCACAGGCGCGCCGCCGTATTCTGCAAGCGGCCGAGGATATGGGCTACAAGGTCAACCGGCTGGCCCGCAGCCTGCATCAGGAGCGGTCCGATCTGGTGGGCGTGGTGGGCAGCAATTTTTCCAACCCCTATATATCGGCGCAAATCGATGCGCTCAGCCATGCGCTGCGCGAGGCTGGCTTGCACTGCCTGCTTTTGAACGCAGCCGATGATCAGGACGATCTGGCGGGATTGCTTGAATACCGTGTGCGCACGGTGGTGATGCTGTCAGGTGCGGCCCCGGACAAATTGATCCGGCTGTGTGCGGCCAATGGCGCGCGCATGGTGCTGATCAACCGCCCCGCCCCGACATGCCGCGCGCAGGCAGACCTGATTATGGCCGATAGCGCGGGGGGTGGAAAAATGGCCGCACAGCGGTTGCGCAAGGCCGGCTGCCGCCATGTGGCCGTGGTGAGTTCAGGCGCGCGCACCAGCGCCAAACGCGCCCGCGCCACCGCCTTCTGCCAAGAGATGCAGCGCCATTCGATCCCTGTCGAGGTCTGGGCGCGCGGCCCCAACAGCTATGAAACCGGCGTCCATGCAGCGCGCCATCTGCTGGGCGGGCCGCAGGGCCAAACCCCGAAGATAGACGGTATTTTCGGGGTCACCGACGAGATCGCGCTGGGTGTGCTGAATACCGCGCGCCACGAGATTGGCCTGCGCGTGCCCGAAGACCTCGCGGTGATCGGCTTTGATGATGCACCGATCTCGCAATGGTCCTCACACGGGCTGACCACCATCCGTCAGTCGCTGCCCGCGCTGACCCGCGCCACATTGGAGGCAATCGCCCGCGAACCGGATGCCCCACCCAGCCTTATCCAGATCCCTGTTGAACTGGTCGAGCGTTCAAGCGTCGCGCGCAGCGTGGATTAATCCGTGCGCCCGCCTTGGGCGGTCATTTCACGGCGCAGCAGATAGATATCCATCACCCAGCCATGACGGGCGCGGGCCTCGGCGCGCGCCTCGAGGATACGGGGCCCCACCTGCGACAGCGGCCCGCACAACCTGATTTCCTGTGCCATACCCGCATAGGCCGACCACCAGATATCGATGCCTTGGGGGGCAATCGCGGAAAACGCCCCGCCCTGATCAAGCATCACCACCACCGTTTGCGCCCCCTCGGGCCAGCCGTCGGCGCGCAACCTGCGCCCCGTGGTGATCGTCACACTCCCCCCCACATCATTGAGCGCGATCGCATGTCCCGCCGTCAACGCGGCGATGGCTGTGATGCCAGGGATCACCTGCAACGTGACCGCCATCACCGATTGCAACCGCTCTGCAATACGCAAGGTGCTGTCATAGAGCGACGGGTCCCCCCACACCAGAAACCCCACGCGCCCGCCTTGCGGCAGACATGCGCAAATCTCGCGCTGCCAGACGCGGGCAATTGCGTCATGCCAGTGGGTGACGCGCGCCGTGTAATCGGCAATCTGCGGATCACGTTCGGGCAGTGCGAACTCGTGCAGGCGCGGTCCGTCACCGTCCAGAACGCGGGCGCAAATCGCGCGTCTTGCTTGTGCCAGATCGTCTTTTTGCGCACCCTTGTGCGGGATCAAGATCACATCGCACCGCCCGATCGCGTCAATTGCCTGCAGGCTCAGATGCTCGGGATTGCCCGCGCCGATCCCGATAAGTGACAGATGGATCATCTTGCTATGTGCCTTATGGAACGAAAACCGCAAGGCCCGCCCCTTGGACCGGCGGACCTGCGTTCCGATATCAATTCAGGGCCGCATTGAAAACCGAAAGCGACCCAGAACGCCCGCGCGCGCGGATTAGCCCTGATAGACGCGTGACTGGATCAGCCCCGCACGCCCCAATGCCTTGGCCGCAGCCAGACAGGCCAGATCCACCAAAGGCTCGATCAGGACAACAGACATGTAGGCCACCCCGAAACTTGCCACCTGCGCCACAGTGGTGGCCGCCAGCCCCTCGCCATAAAACGCCCAGAACGCCACCCAGACCACAACACCGCCCTGATAGGCCATAGACAGTGCCAAGGCTTGTTTGTAGCTGATATCGACGTAGGCTGTGCGCGGTGCGATGAGTTTACGCGCCAGCGTGCTCAAGGCGATCAGCGGCATCAGGATGGTGGTCACGTTCATGGCATATTGCGGCAGATCGAAGGGCGCGAAAAACACGCCCTGTATCAGCAATCCCAGCGCCAGCCCTATGGCCGCAGGCACCATCCCCAACAGCAAAAACAGCGTCGATCCAAGGATGAAATGCACCTCGGATACGCCCACGGGGAAATGCGGCATGACCTCGAAGAAAACAAACGTGGCCGCGGTGGCGATGGCGGCGCGGGCCGCAGTCACCCCGATCGCGCCCACAGGGACCGTGCGCCACGCCTCGCGCGCAATATAGGTGGCCGCACCTGCCGCCGTGGCATAGCTTAGCAGAAGTTTTGCGCCAGTGACGACGCCCGGTTCGATATGCATGGAAATCTCTCCCCCGTCGCCGACCCCGACGACGTGACAAGTGGTCCGGCCCTGCCCGGAGTGATCCCCGGAGATATACACGGGCCAGACGAAAAACGCCGCAGCCCAAGGCATAGCGGCGCAGGTGAACGATGGCAGGTCTCCTGACTTCGCGGGTCCGGGCCGATGTCCCGTCCTACCTTCCCGGCGTAAAATTCTGGGCCAGTGGCATAAACGAACGGGCGGCTCGCCGCTTACAGTTGCGGGGGCAGTCACGGATTTGGCGCCTGATGGCTACACCGCACCGTGTTCCCTTTTCACCCAAGCACCTGTTCATGGTGCTTTTCGGGAACCATCACACGCAAGATCACACGCGTGTGATCGCGCTGTCAATACTGCAAAGTGCGCCATAGAAAATCAACGCGGGCTTGAGCACACCTTGTGCGGTGTCTTGCGACAAGTGTTCGGCCATGTCCTGCACGCTTGCGCGCCAGATCACCTGATCGGGCTGTGACACGCTTTCGGCCATCATCGCAGGCGTATCGGCGGGCAGTCCCGCCGCAATCAAAAGCCGTGCCAATTTCACGAATGTGCGCCGCCCCATATAAACGGCTGTTACCGCATTGGGATCGGCAAGGGCTGGCATGTTCAACTCCTCAGGCAAGGCGCCGGTCACATCATGGCCGGTGACAAACTGCAACCGCCGTGCGGTCATCCGGCGGGTCAGCGGGATATCCGCCGCCGCCGCCGCCGCCGAGGCCGTGGTCACACCAGGGATAATCTCGAACCCGATATCGGCCTGATGACAGGCCAGAATCTCCTCCTCCAGCCGTCCGAATATTCCGCTGTCACCGGATTTCAGCCGAACCACCCGCGCACCGGTGGCGGCATGATCCACCAGCAGCCTGCTCACATGATCTTGTTTCGGTGACGCACGCCCCGCACGTTTACCCACCCCGATCAGCTCTGCGGAGGGGGCCGCAAATTCAAGGATCGGGCCGGCGGAGAGATCATCGAACAAGATCACCTCTGCCGCCTCGATCCGGCGCAGGGCCTTGAGCGTCAACAATTCCGGATCGCCCGGACCCGAAGAGACGAAACTGACAAAACCGTTCATGAGATCTCCGAAATCAGATGAAAGTAGCTGCCCGATGCAAGCCCGCGACACCCGCCCGTTTCGGCCACAACCGCGCCATTGGCATCGACCACATGCGCAAGCGGGGCATCGGGCTGCTCTAGCACGGAGGAGAAATGGAACTCGTGGCCCGCAAGCGTGGCCCCCGCCCCGTATCCCGGCAAGCTTTGCAACAACTGCGCGCGGCGATACCCCAGATGCATCTTGCGTTTGTGATAGCTGCTGACCAAACCCAAAAGCCCTGCCATTTCATGGCGCACACCGTCCTTGTCGATAAGCGCCGTGCCCATAGCCATATATCCGCCGCATTCGCCATGCACGCGGTTATGGCTGGCAAACGCGCGAAGGCGGGCTTTGAACTGCTGCGCACCCGCCAGCGCGCCTGCATAAAGTTCGGGATATCCGCCGGGCAGCCAGCAGATATCGGCCGTGGGGTCAGGCCCCTCATCTGCAAGCGGAGAAAACGGGATGATCTCGGCCCCGGCCGCTTGCCACCCCTGCACCAGATGCGGATAGACAAAGGAAAACGCACGATCCTGCGCCAGCGCGATGCGCTGTCCGGGCGGGCGGATATGCGCGCGCCCGACGGGGCGGCGGGTCGGTCCGGCGGCCGCCAAAATCTGCGCCAGATCCAGATTTTGCGCCACGAAATCGGCCATGGCCTCGATCATCGCGTCCAGCCGCTCGTGCTCTTGCGCCTGAACCAGCCCCAGATGGCGCTCGGGCATCTCAAGGCCCTTCATCCGTGGCAGATGGCCCAGACATTTCACCCCTGCCTGCGCCAGCCCCTGATCGACCAACGCCGCATGGCGCGGGCTTGCCACCTTGTTGGCAACGACGCCGGCGATGGTCACATCCGTGCGCATCTCGGCGAAACCGCGTGCCACAGCGCCCGCCGTTTGCGCCTGTCCCGACACATCAATCACCAGCACCACCGGCCAGCCCAGTTGGGCCGCCATATCCGCCACAGCGCCTGTGCCCCACTGGCCCGGCATGGCCACACCATCAAACAGCCCCATCGCCCCTTCCAGAACGCACAGATCCGCGCCTTCGGCCGCAGATAAAAGCCCGCCGACCATCGCGCGCGGCATGGCCCAGCTGTCGAGATTGATCGAGCGGCGTCCCGTGGCGGCGGTATGAAAGCCCGGATCAATATAATCGGGGCCCCCCTTGAAGGGTTGCACCACCTGTCCCTGACGCCCCAGAGCCCGCATAAGGCCAAGGCTTAACGTGGTTTTGCCCACGCCAGATCCGGTTGCAGAAATGATAAGGCCGGGGGGGAACGTCATTCGGTATCCTGTGCGGGAAAACGGGGCGCGGTGCCTACGGGGCGGAACCGGCGGTCATAATCGCCTGCATAAAGGCAGCTTTCATCGAAACCTTGCTGTGCAAGGGCTGGCCCGACAAGGATCAGCGCGGTGCGTCCGCGTGTGCCTGCGCTTTGTGCGATCACATCCCCCAAGGTTGCACGCAAAACCTGTTCGTCGGGCCAGCTCGCGCGCCACACAACGGCCACCGGACACTGCGCCCCGTAGAACGGCAGCAGGCGCGCCACCACATCATCAAGCACATGTACCGACAGATGGATCGCAAGCGTCGCGCCGGTTTTTGCGAAATTCTCCAGTGTTTCGGTATCGGGCATCGGCGAGGCCCGCCCCGATGTGCGCGTCAGAACGACCGATTGGGCCACACCGGGCAGGGTCAACTCGGCCCCGAGGGTGGCTGCGGCGGCCGCGAAACTGGGCACGCCGGGGCAGATTTCATAGGCGATGCCGCGCGCGCGCAGGCGCCGCAACTGCTCGCCCATCGCAGACCAGACCGACAGATCCCCCGAATGCAGCCGCGCCACATCCTGCCCGCGCGCCTGTGCCTGCTCGATCTCGGCCATGATCTCGTCCAGCGAAAGCGGGGCTGTGTTGACGATATGTGCCCCTTCGGGACAATGCGCAAGCAAAGCCTCCGGCACCAGTGATCCGGCATAAAGGCACACCGCGCAGCGCGCGATCATGTCGCGCCCGCGCAAAGTGATCAGATCAGCTGCCCCCGGCCCCGCGCCGATGAAATAAACGCTCATATCCGGGGTCCTTGGTCGTGCCCGTCAAAGAAGGTGGCACTGTGGCCGTCGTGGCGCAATCGCATGTTCTTGCCTGCCTTGTTATCCATCTACGCCCTGCCCTTCGGCCACAGCGCCCGTGGCCCGACCGCAGGGCGAGACCTGCCGAAATTGGAGCAGTCCGGCCCGAGGCCCTGCGGCCACAAGCGCTGCTGCCTCTGCCAGCGAACCGGTACCGAACCGCGCCATGATGCGGGGCGATACGCTCGGCGTGGGCTGGGCGCGGATCGCGTGTGGTGCGACAGCCACAAGCCCGACCCCCAAGGCCCGCGCCAGTTCCTGCGCAATATCCTCGCCGGCCTTTTGCGCGCTGGTGGCCAGAAGATCAACCGGACCGAAGGCCTGTGCAAACCGCAACAGTGATTGCGGCTCGATCACCGTGCGAAAACCGATGCCCAATACGCGGATCATCGCGTCACACACCATTGCACGATCGGGCGGGCATGCTGCCAGCCCCGCATGGCCCCCAAAGGCGCCACATGCGCCAGATCGATCCGCATCAGATCACCGCCCAGACGGGCGTGGGCCTCCAGCAGCAGGCTTTCGGTTTCCAGCGTCACGGCATTGGCGACCACCCGCACGCCTGCCGGCAATATCTGCCACAACCGCGCCAGAGCGGAGGGCGTGGCACCCCCGCCCAGAAACACCGCGTCAGGGGGGGGCGCGTCACGGCGGGCGTTGTCAGGGCCGGTATCGCCCTCCAGATCATCGGGCCAGCGGCCTTGGTGCACAGTGATGCGGTGATCCAGTCCGAAATGTGCCGCATTCTGGCGGATCTGGGCCACACGGTCGGCGCGCGGCTCTAGCGCCATGGCCCGCCCGCCCGCGCGCGCCCATTCCACCGAGATCGACCCCGATCCCGCCCCCAGATCCCACAATAGCGCATCAGGGCGCGGCGCGAGCGCAGACAGGGTCAGCGCCCGTACAGGACGTTTGGTGATCTGGCCGTCATGGGCGAAAAGATCATCGGCAAGCCCCGTGGCCGTGGGCAGCCCTTGTGCACCTGCCACCTCGATCGCGGCCAGAAGCAAAGGCCCCAGATCGTCAAGTGCGTACCGGTCGGCGCGGGTTTCGCGTATACGCGCCTGCGGGCCGCCCAATGCCTCCATGAACCAAACGCGCGAGGCGCCCATGCCGCAGGCCTCAAGATAGGCGGTCAGGTCCGCGCCCGCAGCCCCATCACGCAAGGTCGCAATGATCCGTGCGCCCTGATGCAGATGGGGGCGCAGACGGGTCATGGGGGCGGCATGCAACCCCAGCATATGCACACGCTCCTGCCGCCAGCCCAGATGCGCCGCCGCCAGCGCGGGGGCCGAAACCGCCGGTATCGCGCGCCATTCCTCCGGCTCCAGCCGTTCGGCCAGACCGCTGCCCGCCCCATGCCAGAACGGATCGCCCGACGCCAGAACCACAACCCGCCGACCCTTTGCCGCAAACACCGGCTCCAGCGAGAACGGCACCGGCCACGCTTGCCCGCGTGCGCCCGCGCCCACCAAGGCCAGATGACGCGGTCCGCCAAAAATCACCTGTGCTTTGGCCAGTGCCTGAACGCTTGCATCCGGCAGGCGTCCCGGTCCATCTTCCGTCACACCGATGATATGCAACCAGGGCTCAGACATGCAGCGCATCCTTCTTTTGGGTGGAACGACAGAGGCTGCGATCATGGCGCGATGCCTTGCGCAGTGCGGCCATGATGCGGTGTTTTCCTACGCCGGTCGTACCCGTGCGCCCCATGCCCAGCCTTTGCCGGTGCGGGTGGGCGGGTTTGGCGGTGTGGCAGGCCTGCGCACCTATCTGCGCGCCCATGCCATCAGCCACGTGATCGATGCCACCCATCCGTTTGCCGCCCGGATGAGCCACAATGCCGCCGAAGCCTGCGCGGCAGACGGGGTTGCGCTGTGCCGCGTGGAGCGGTGCGCATGGACGCCCACCCCCGACGACCGCTGGATTGATGTGCCTGATGTTGCCGGTGCCACGCAGGCGCTGCCCCGCAATGCGGCACGGGTTTTTCTGGCGACGGGCCGGCAAAACCTGCATGCGTTCGCGGCCTGCCCGCAGCATCACTATCTGCTGCGTCTGGTCGATCCGCCGCAAGCCCCGCTCCCCTTGCCCGATCACAGCGTCATCGTGGCGCGCGGCCCGTTTGACACCAACGAGGATCTGGCGCTGCTGCGCACGCATGGCATCACGCTCATTGTGGCCAAAAACGCAGGCGGCGACGGGGCACGTGCCAAGATCGAGGCCGCGCGCATTCTGGGCCTGCCGGTGATCATGATCGCCAGACCTGCCCTGCCCGCGGGCACGGTATTCACCCGAACGCCCGACGTTTTGCGCTGGCTGGATCATGGTCCTGCCCTGCGCGGCGTGTAGATAAAGCGGCCCACGGCGCGGGTCTGGGCGGTGCCCACAATCACCATCGTGCGCATGTCGGCCATTTCGGGGCGGGCCTGCGCCAGCGGAACGGTGGTAATCTCCTCATCCTTTCGACTGACATTGCGCGCAAAGCTGACAGGCACCGTCTGTGGCAGATGGTCACGCAAGATATCAAGCGTTCTGGCAAACTGGTGAGGCCGCGAACGCGAGCGGGGATTGTAGAACGCCATCGCAAATCCCGCCTGCGCGGCAAGACGCAGACGGGTTTCGATCAGCTCCCATGGCTTGAGATTATCGGACAGGTTGATGGCACAAAAATCATGACCCAGCGGCGCCCCCAGACGGGCCGAGGCGGCCAGCATCGCGGTGATACCGGGCAAGATCCGGATATCGAGGTCGCACCACGCAGCGGGGCCTGCCTCCAGCGCCTCGAAGAGGGCCGAAGCCATGGCAAACACGCCCGGATCACCCGATGAGACAACCACCACCCGTGCCCCTTGCGCGGCCAGTTCCAGCGCATGGGTGGCGCGGTCCAGCTCGACGCGGTTATCGGTTTCATGTTTGCGCAGGCCGGGGCGGTCGGGCACGCGACGCACATAGGGAATATAGCCGATAATGTCGCTTGCCGTCGCAAGCGCCTGAGACACTTCGGGCGTGATCATGGCCTCGTTTCCCGGACCAAGCCCTACGACCTGCAACCAGCCGCTCATGGTCTTCGCCCCTGTCCATGCACCACGACAATCGAGAAATAGGGCATACAGTCGCCTGCGTCGACCAGCCGCGTGACCGATTGCTCGCTCATGGTGGCGTGGCTGACGATCCACGCGTCCTCAAGCCGTCCGGCTGTGGCAAGCGCGCGTTTCAGCTTTGCCAGATTGCGCCCGATTTTCATCACCGCCAGCGCATCGGTGGCGGCGGCACGTGCGGCCAGCTCTGCCTCCGGCAACGTCGCCATCAGAACGGTCAATACATCATCGCCCCATGTGATGGGCTGGCCGGTTGCCGTCCAGCATCCCGACATCCCGGTGATACCGGGCACGATCTGCAACGGCACACGCCCCTTGAGGCGGGTATAAAGATGCATGAAAGAGCCGTAAAAGAAGGGGTCGCCTTCACACAGCACGGTAACATCCTGCGTGCGCGCCAGATCGGCCAGACGTGTGGCCCAGTCATCGTAGAATGCGCCAAGCAGGCGGTTGTATTCGGGATCTGTGAAGGGAATTTCAATCGTGACGGGATATTCCATCGGATACTCGACGGCGCCTTCAGACAGCATCCCCTCGACAATCTGGCGCGCCTGACCGGGCCTGCCCTTTTTGCGAAAAAACGCCACATGACGTGCCTCGCCCACCAGACGATAGGCCCGCCGCGACATCAGTTCCGGATCGCCCGGCCCAAGCCCTACGCAGATGATCTGCCCTGTCATTGTGGTCATTCCTTCCGGCACGCCAAGGCGTTGATGGCGGCCACCGTGATCGCAGAGCCACCCAGCCGCCCCGACACAACCAATGCAGGAACCGGCAGATCCGCCATCAAAGCGGCCTTGGATTCCGCCGCGCCCACAAACCCTACAGGGCAGCCGATAATCGCGGCAGGCCGCGGGCAACCGGGGTCTTCGAGCATATTCAGCAGATGGAAAAGCGCCGTGGGCGCATTGCCGATCGCCACGATCGCCCCCGCCAGATCATCGCGCCACAATTCCAGCGCGGCGGCAGAGCGTGTGGTGCCCATCTCTTTGGCCAACACAGGCGTGCGTGCATCGCGCAGGGTGCAAATCACGCGGTTTTGCGCCGGCAGACGTGTGCGGGTGATCCCTTCGGACACCATATGCGCGTCACACAGGATCGGTGCGCCTGCGACCAATGCGTCACGGGCCATCTGGGCCATGTCGGGGGAAAAACGGATATCGCGTTCAAGGCCCACAAGCCCTGCTGCATGGATCATGCGCACCGCCACAGGCTCTTCATCCGCGGTGAAACGGGCCAGATCGGCCTCGGCACGGATGGTGGCGAAGCTTTCGGCATAGATCTTTGCGCCATCGGTTTCATAACTATGCGGCATTAGCCCCTCACCCATTGTCGTATTTCAGTGCGCAATTGCTGTACGCTGCAGCCCGAACGATCCGCCGTATCATCCGCGCGACCGCCATAAACCAGATCAAGGCCGCTGTCTCGCGGGATCACGGTCAAATCGCTTGATCGGGGACGCGCGCATCCTTTGGCACATCCCGAAACGTGCAAAATCGCTCCCTGTGGCAGAACCTGTGCCAGATCACGCGCCAGATTGCGCGTCTCGCCTTGGGCCTGAATGCACCCCGGCGCGCCCGTGCAGACACTGATGCGCAACCGCGGATCACGGGACGTGCCGATCACGCCGTCGATCTCGGGGATCGTTGTCGCGCCTTCGATCAGCACCATCCGCCACGGGGTCAGCCGCATGTCGCCATACCGGGCCAGTTGGCCCAATGTCTGTGCCGCGCATTGGCCGAAGGCCAGCCCCACAAGCACACCTTGCGCATACACTCCGGGCGCAGGTTGGGCCACAGGCCGCATGGCCTCCGCATCCTGCCAGCACGCGGGCAGCGATGCGGTTTTCTGGGCCAGATGGCGGGCCATGCGGCCCCGCCCGTCCGGCGCGCCGCCGCTTTGCAAAAACCACTGCGCAAGCCGCAAGGCCGCAGGCACCGCCCCGTCTGGCGCGACGGCCTGCCCACCCGACGCGGTATCGGCCCGCACGATCAGGCCTCCACCGGCGCCCCGCTCGATACGGATATCGGCGGAGGCGCTGGCCATCACCGGCGCGTCACCGCAATCCACCGCAAAGCCGAATTTGCTTGGCAGATCAAGCCCGCGTGCTGTGGACAGGGCCTGGCTCAACCCCGTGGCCAGATCATGTGTCAGATCTCCCGCCTGCCAGAACGGCTGAACCACAAGATTGCGGCGGGCCTCCGATGACGGATCGCGATCCAGCAAGCCCAGTTCGTCCAGCGCGGCCAGCAAAGCGGGATGATCGGACATCCGCACACCGCGCAGTTGCAGGTTTCCGCGTGAGGAAATATCGATAATCCCGTTGCCAAAGCGGTTTGACAGCGCGGCGAGCCCTGCGGCCTGTGCGGCCCGCAAGCGCCCGGCCCACGGCCTGATCCGCACCACAAGCCCGTCGCCTGACATCATCGGGCGCAAGGCACCCGGACACCATCCTTGCACCCGTGGACTGGCAGAGGTCATGACGCTGGCTCAAGCATGGCGGCCACCGAATTGCGCCGGCTGGACCACAGCCCCGCCGCCATCAGCGCGCGAAACCGGTCCTGCATGGCGGCCAAAGCCTGCGGATTGGCGTGTTCAAGAAACGCCACCACATCAACCCGCCCCAAAGTGGCATCGAAATACAGATCGAACAGATGGTGCGGCACCGCACGGGACAAATGCTGGAAAGCGGCCAGATGATCCAAGGTTGCCGCAATCTCGGCCCCGCCGCGAAATTCATGCGCCATCATCGAGTCTATCCAGTCGGGGTTGGCTGCGCGGGCGCGCACAACGCGCGCAATTTCCTCGCCCAAGGCACGGGCCTTTGGGGCATCGGGACGGGTTGCATCCAGATGATAGCTGTTGGCGGGCCTGTGGCCAAGCCGCGCCATGGCGGCAGCAAATCCGGCCTCGTGGGCGGCATAATCGGAGGCCACAAGCAGATCGGTTTCGGGCAAATCCTGCAGATGCACGAAACTGTCCGCTGTGGCCAGCCGCGCCTCCAGCGCGTCGCGCGCGAAATGGCTCTCGCCCTTGGCATTGATGGCGTAGGCCGACCCGTTCAGCCATGCCTCGCCTGCCAGAGCACGTCCCGCATCACTGTAATCGTCAAGCGCCGCACCCATCTCAAGTCCATAAAGTCCGGGCTTGGGGCCGAACACGCGCGGCGCGTGTGTGACATAGGGATTTTCCTCCGGCGGTTCATCACGATTTGCAAGGGCCGCAGACGCCGCTTCGAACATTTGTGAAAGGCCGGGGAATACATCGCGAAACAGCCCCGAAACCCGCAAGGTGACGTCAATCCGCGGCCGGCCCAAGATCGCCGGCGGCAGGATCTCGAACCCCGAAACACGCTCCGATGAGGCATCCCAAAGCGGTTTGACACCGGCAAGATGCAGCGCCATGGCGAATTCCTCGCCTGCGGTGCGCATCGTGGCCGATCCCCAGAGATCCACCACAAGGCCATTGGGATATTCTCCGTGATCTTGCAAATGGCGTCGTATCAACTCCTCGGCCAGTGTCACACCTTGGGCAAATGCCGCCCGCGATGGCACCGCCCTTGGGTCGGTGGTAAATAGGTTGCGCCCCGTCGGCAAAACATCCGACCGGCCTCTGTGCGGGCTGCCAGAAGGGCCCGGCGCCACAAATCGCCCCGACAGCGCGCGCAAGACCGAAGCTGTCTCCTCGGGCCCGCAGGCACCTGTGCCAAACACATGCAGCCCTTCGGCATACTGGCTTTCCTTGATATCGCACACGAAGCTATCGATACGGGTGATCGCATCCGCCGCCGTGGACGTATCCGAGATGCCCAGATCCGCCTCCACACCACGGCCTTGGGCCTCAAGGCGGATATCGGCAATCAACCGGTCGCGGCGGGCGGGATCAAGGCCGTCGGCCACGGAATATTCATCAAGCAGGCTTTCCAGCCGCTCCAACCCCATGGTCTGGCGCATTTGGGCCATCGGCGGGGGCAAGTGGCCGAGTGTGACCGCCGACAGCCTGCGTTTGGCCTGTGCGGCCTCGCCTGGATCGTTCACGATAAACGGATAGATCACCGGCAGGGTCGCGCCCAGAACCTCGGGCCAGCAGGCCTCCGACAGCGCGACCGATTTGCCCGGAAGCCATTCCAGCGTGCCATGCGCCCCCATATGGATGACCGCATCCGCGCGTTCCTGCAGCCACAGGTAGAACGCCACATACCCGTGGCGCGGCACGCGCGACAGATCATGATATCCGTCCGCGCGCGCGGCCACATCCGCCCGTTCGGGTTGCAGCGCCACCAGCGCCTTGCCCGTTTGCAATGCGGGAAAATGAAACGCGCCATCACGATACAACGGATCGTCTTCGGGCGCCCCCCATGCGGCGTGCAAATCATCGCGCAGCTGGGCGGGAATGGCCTCAAGCGCTGCGCGATACTCCGCGATAGGCCAAGAGACGGTTTGATCCAGAAGCCGCGCACCCAGATCCGTTTGGGCCAGATCCGTTTGCGGGTGCAGATCATAGCCCGCAGTCGCCATCGCCGCCATCAGTTGAGTGGTCGATGCCAGCGCATCCAGCCCCACCGCATGCGCGATCTGGTAGGATTTCCCGGGATAGGTCGAAAGCACGATGGCTGGCCGGACCTGATCCACAGGCATGGCGCCAAGCCTGTGCCATGCGGCCACACGTTTTGCGATATGGGCCACGCGCCCCGCGTCCGCACGATGCGCAAACCGGGAATATTGCAGATCCCGATCCTGCTTTCCGGGGCTTTTGAACGAAGCAACGCCTGCAAAAATGCGCCCGTCGACCTCTGGCAAGACCACATGCATCGCCAGATCCGCAGGTGACAGACCGCGTTCTGCCATATTCCAGTCCCGCCTGCGCGCGGTTGAAAGCGCGATCTGGAACACCGGACATTGCGCCTGATCCAAGGGGGATCCCGTATCACCGGCCTGCGCGGAAAACGCGGTAGCGTTCACGATGACCGCGGGCGGAAAACGCTCGATCTGCGCGCGCAGCCATGCGGCACTGTCAGGGGCTTTAAGCGAAGGTGCGAAGACACCGGTCGCCACGAACCCGTGCCCCTCGAGCGCCGTGATCATCGCATCGACCGGCGCGGTATCAGCCGCCGTCAGATAAGAGCGGTAAAATGTCACCAATGCGCGCGGCGGCGGCGCGGGCGTTTGCGCAGGGCCGCATGTCCGCATGGCGTCGATCACGCCATGATCGGGATGATAGAACCCGTGATCGGGCACGGTTTTTGTCCCCGGCACAGGCCCCGCATAAAGGCCCGCGGCCAGCGACAGCTGTGCAAGCGCGGCCTGCGCGGCGACTGCCCCCCCCTGATCGCACAGGGCCTGAAGGCGGCGCAATGTCGACACAGGCACGGTTGATGCCGCATCAAGGCGTGCATCCTCGCGCCCGTCTGCGGGCAAAACCGCCAGTGCGATCGCGTGCCTGCGCGCGAGATCCTGCAACGAGGCAATGCCGTAGGGCCAATAGCTTTCGCCACCAATCAGCCGCACCAGAATGCCTTTGGCCCGGCAGGCGGTCTGTTCGATGTAGGTATCCACCGAAAGCGGATGTTTGAGCGCGACAAGATTGGCAAGGCGCAGGCTTGGCAATCCTGTGCCCGCGCCGTCTTTGGCTCGATGCCATCCCGCCGCGAAAGCCCCCAGATCACTGTCTGAAAACGACAAAACCAACAGGTCTGCAGGCGACTGCCCCAGATCCTGCGGCTGATCGCTTTGATCCAGCCCGTGGCTTTCGCGAAAGACGACATGCATGCTCAGGCGTCCTCGCTCAGGCCCAGCGCGGTTTCGATTGCGGCGCGGTCGATGTGGTCGTGCTCTGCTATTATAACCAGTTGCGAGCGGCGCTCTGCGCCCGCCCATGGCTGGTCATATTGCCCGCGTACACGTGTGCCCACGGCTTGCAGAAGATATCGCATCGGTTTTGATCTGACAGCCACATACCCCTTTACCCGCAAGATATTGAGCGCCCCCGCCATCGCGGCCACGCGCTCTTGCAGGGCTTGGGGATCATCGACCTCGCCCAGATCCACCACGATTGTATCGAAGTCATCATGTTCGTGATCGTCATGCCCGTCATGATGGGAGGGACGCTGATCAAGATCATCCTCGGCTGCGGCCTTGAGCCCCAAAATCACCTGCGGATCAATCACGCCATCCGTCATCGGCAAGATCGGCACAGGCCGCGGGGCCTCGGCCTCGATCAGCTGGCGGGCGCGGGCCAGACCATCTGCACCGGCCAGATCGGCTTTGGACAGCAAAACGATATCGGCGCAGGCAATCTGGTCCTCGAACACTTCCGACAGAGGTGTTTCGTGATCCAGACTGTCATCTGCGGCGCGCTGGGCTGCGACCGCCTCCAGATCGGGGGCAAACTGGCCCGCTGCCACGGCTTCGGCATCGGCCAATGCCACCACACCATCGACGGTGATCCGCGAGCGGATCGCAGGCCAGTCGAACGCCTTTAAAAGCGGTTTGGGCAGTGCCAGACCCGAGGTTTCGATCAAGATATGATCGGGGGCCTGCGGCAGTGCCAAAAGCGCCTCGATTGTGGGGATGAACTCGTCGGCGACCGTGCAGCAGATACAACCGTTCGCGAGCTCCATGATATTGGTATCGGGACAGCTTTCATCTGCACAGGATTTCAGGATCTCGCCATCCACACCGGCCGTGCCGAATTCATTGACCAGAACCGCCAGACGCTTGCCTTGGGGGTTTTGCATCAGATGGCGGATAAGCGTGGTTTTACCCGCGCCCAGAAAACCGGTGACAACGGTTACCGGAACTTTTGCCAGATTGGACATCGGATCACTCCTCGGTGTCAGATTGCGGCGGAATGCGCGCAATGGATTGTTTGCGAAAAACGGTGGGACGTTCGCGCCACGGCACAAGCCCGTCCGAGGTGGCCGCATAGGCCTGAACACCGGCCACGATGTCGTCCACATGCATCTCCGGGTCAAGATCACCGTAAATATAGCTCCAGCGGGCTTGCCCGCCGCTCAGGATCAGTGAGCAGCCACGCGAACAGGCAGACAGGCATTCGACCGCGCGGATTTTGACCCCCTCTGGCAGCCCGGCCTGCGACAGGCGGGCATGCAACCGCGCGCCGGGACGGGGCTGGTCGGCCGGTTGCGCATCGGGCGGCGTCGTGCCCGATCTGCGGCATGTCGTGCAAATGGTAACAGTGACCTGCGCCATTCCCTCTCCCTTCGATCCACTGGACCAAACAACAAAGGCATAGCGCACAGGGCTGCGCGGCACAACGCGTACCGCTACCAGCTCCGGCCACGATACACCCCGATCGCCCGTCATATCATTTGTGCTGGCAGGTCTCCCGGCTTGCGAAGCCCATAGGCCCTTTCAAAGGCCTCTGGCCGGTCCCTGCCTTCCCAGAGGGCGTTCCCCCCAGTGGCATGGGACCTCTTCGGTCACGGTCGCGGGGGCGGCTGCGTTTCGATCCCCTCAGAAGACCTATCGCATTCCCTTTTCACCTGTCATAGACAGAAACCAGCATGCGCCAAGTGAAGCCAAGCCGCATCCGATGTCAAGCCAAGGAGCCCCCGCAATGTCGCAAGACCCCCCGGCCCCGTCCATGAGTGATGAACGCCATGCCGAGAAAATGGCAAAGAAAAAAGCAGCACGCGACAAGATTATGGCAAAGAAGGAAGGCGAAAAAGGCCTTGTGATTGTCAACACCGGCGCAGGCAAGGGCAAAAGCTCTGCCGGGTTCGGGATGATTTTGCGCTGCATTGCCCACGAGATGCCCAGCGCGGTGGTGCAGTTCATCAAAGGCGCGTGGGATACCGGTGAGCGGACCCTGATCGAAACCCATTTCAGCGAATTGTGCCAGTTTCACGCCATGGGCGAAGGCTTCACATGGGAAACACAAGACCGCAGCCGCGATATAGAGATGGCGCGCAAAGGGTGGGAAAAGGCGAAGGAGCTGATCCTTGATCCCTCGATCCGCTTTGTGTTGCTGGACGAGCTGAATATCGCCCTGCGCTATGACTATCTCGATATCAACGAGGTCACGGCCTTTTTGCGCGATGAAAAGCCCGACATGACCCATGTTGCGATTACGGGGCGAAATGCCAAGGACGAGCTGATCGAGATTGCCGATCTGGTCACTGAAATGAAGCTGGTCAAACATCCGTTCCGCTCTGGCATCAAAGGGCAAAAGGGCGTTGAGTTTTGAACCTTTGACGCAAGACACAAGAAAAGTTCCGCTTTTGTTCCACCCGTCAGATACACTTGGCCCCCTTATGGGCCTGGCACATCACAGGCGGGACCGGTCGGCCAGAGGTACCCCCTCTTTCCATCTCACAAAAAGGCACGCCTTCATGACACCAGACGTTAAACGCATGCGGTGGCGTGCCCCGGCCTGTAGGGGCCGTTGTGCACAACCCAGCACGTGCCTGACATGACGAAGGCAATGATGATCCAAGGCGCGGGGTCCAATGTGGGCAAGTCCCTGCTGGTGGCGGGCCTGTGTCGCGCAGCCGTACACCGTGGGCTGTCGGTGGCCCCTTTCAAGCCCCAGAACATGTCCAACAATGCCGCCGTCACCGAAGATGGCGGTGAAATCGGCAGAGCTCAGGCGCTTCAGGCCATGGCAGCGCGCTGCCCGATGAGCGTGGATATGAACCCCGTCCTTTTGAAGCCCGAAACCGACGTCGGCGCGCAGGTCGTCGTGCGCGGGCAGCGCCTGACCACGGTGCGCGCCGGTGACTATGGCAAACTGCGTCCGCGTTTGTTGCCGATGGTCCTTGAAAGCTTTGCCAAATTGCGCGCGCGCCATGATCTTGTGATTGTCGAAGGGGCCGGCAGCCCCGCAGAAATCAATCTGCGCGCCAATGATATCGCCAATATGGGATTTGCCCGCGCGGCAGATGTGCCGGTTATTCTTGCAGGCGATATTGATCGCGGCGGGGTTATTGCACAAATCCTCGGCACGCAACTGGTGCTGGAGCCAGAAGACGCGGCGATGATCGAAGGCTTTGTCATCAACAAATTCCGTGGCGATCCAGCGCTTTTCACCGATGGTTACAAGACAATTGAAAAGCGAAGCGGCTGGACGGGTTTCGGCGTTGTGCCATGGTTTGCGCAGGCCCACCGCCTGCCTGCCGAAGATGCGCTGGATCTGGGGCGCGGATCGCATCCAACCGCTGCCCCCAGCCCGGTTGCGCCGCTCAAGATCGTGTGCCTCGGGCTGTCGCGGATTGCGAATTTCGATGATCTTGATCCGCTGGCCCAGGAGCCTGCCGTCCACCTGACCATTTTACGCGCCGGTCAGGTGCTGCCAGCGGATACCGATATCGTGATCATTCCGGGATCAAAATCCACACGCGGGGATCTGGCGTTCCTACGCGCGCAAGGGTGGGACATTGATCTGGCGGCCCATATACGGCGCGGCGGGCATGTGTTGGGCATTTGTGGCGGCTACCAGATGCTTGGCCGAGAAGTACATGACCCGCACGGGCTGGAGGGGCCACCCGGCTCCGACGCCGGATTGGGATTTTTGGATATCATCACCGAAATGACACCCGACAAACGCCTTACACAAGTGACAGCCATCCACGTCCCGACCGATATGCCGGTAACGGGATATGAAATCCATATCGGTCGCAGCGCAGGGCCTGATCGCACGCGCCCCTTTGCCCGTATCGACGGGATCGACGAAGGGGCGATCTCGGCAGACGGGCGTGTATCGGGCAGCTACCTGCATGGTATGTTCGGCGATGACCGGTTTCGAACAGCATGGCTAAAGGGCTTCGGGCAGACCTCGGGTGTGGTAAACTACAGCGCAGAAGTTGATCGCACTCTTGATGCGCTTGCCCAGCATCTGGAAACCCATATGGACCTAACGCGGATGTTCGCCCTCGCCCGCTAAGCGACAGGCCGCAGCCAACCGCGCCCATTCCGCCCGATCACCCGGCAGCCCCAAGCGTAGATAGTGCTGCGAATAGGGAAAAATCCGGCTCCAGATATGATGACGTGCAAGATGATCCTGCGCGGCTCGGGCGTTCGGGGTCACGTATAACCGGAACAGCGACGCCCCTCCTGCAAGCGACCATCCCGCCGCGCGCGCGATGCCATCGATTTCGACAGTCTCACGCGCCAGTCGTGCCGTGGTGCGATCCTGCCATGCACGGTCTTGCAGCGCTGCCCGCCCGATTTGAAGCGCAGGCCCCGCCACCGGCCAAGGGCCTGCCATTTCGGCCAAGGGGGCGATGTCGTCGGGCGCGCCCAGCACAAAGCCCAGACGCACCCCTGCCAATCCGTAAAATTTCCCGAACGAGCGTAGAACATACAGCCCCCCCGCGCCTGCAAGTGAGGCAACCGATTGTTCGGGCACCGGATCGGCAAAACTTTCGTCCACGACCAGTACACCGACATTACGGCGCAGCTCCATCACCTGTGCAGGCGACCAGCTGCGGCCATCGGGGTTATTGGGATTGACCAGAACAGCAAGATCAGCGCCGTAAAGCTGCGACAGGTGATCATGCTCGCTCACCTGCCAGCCCGCCGCGCGCAAACTGGCCCCGTGTTCGTTATAGCTTGGCCTGAGCACCTTGGCCTTGAGCACCTTGGCGTGACCGGCTGACAGCAGGCGGGGCAGCATCTGGATGGCCGCCTGCGCGCCTGCCACAGGCACGACATCTGCCGCCGGGGCAATGCGGTAGGCTATGCGCGCGGCACCCACAAGCGCGTCATGGTCGGCTGTCGTGGGAAGGCTGGTCCATGCCGTCTGCTCCATCCGCCCCACCGGATAGGGCACCCGGTTGATCCCGGTGGAAAGGTCGATCCACGCCGTCGCCGCCCCGCCGAAACGCGCCATCGCCTGATCCAGATTGCCGCCATGATCGCGCATGTTCATACCATGTTCTCCCGTATGTGCATCGGGGGATGCTCCCTTATAGGCCCAGCACAATCGCACATAGCCCAAGCGCCCCCGCCAATGCCACCATCACGCGCATATAAAGCCGTAATCCCCGCGCCAGATCATCGGCTTGCGGATCCACAGCGCTTTCATTGACATATGGCTCCGCCGCCATTTGCCCGTGATAGACACGCGGCCCCGACAGCCGCACCGACAGTCCATAGGCCAGCGCCGCTTCGGGCCAACCCGCATTGGGGGAACGGTGATGTCCGCCATCGCGCCACATGCCGCGGAGCGCGGGGTAAACACGATGTGAACATATGGCGAACAAGATGCCGGTAAGCCGCGCCGGCACCAGATTGACCACATCATCCAGACGGGCCGCGAATTTTCCGAAATGCTCGTAACGCGCGGTTCTGTGGCCGATCATCGAATCGAGCGTATTGATGACCTTGTAGCCCACGATCCCCGGCACGCCCAGCAGCACCCCCCAGAAGACAGGGGCCACGATCCCGTCAGAGGTGTTTTCCGCCAGACTCTCAAGCGCCGCACGTGCCACGCCTGTGGTGTCAAGCGCCGCAGGATCACGTCCCACAATCATTGCCACGGCCTCCCGCGCCTGCCCCAGATCGCCCGCACACAGCGGACGCGCCACATCCGCCACATGGCAATACATCGAGCGTGCCGCAATCAATGGCCAGGCAAGCACCGCCATGATGGTCCAACCGATCCAGCCATCGGGTAACAGCGCACACACGCCCCATGCCCCCCCGACCCAGACCGCCAGCAACCCCATGCTGAACAGCGCCCCCAACACCATCCGCGCCCCGGATCCGAAGCGGTTCGCATTCAAGCGGCCCTCACCATATGAAATCGCCCGACCGATCCATGTCACCGGATGGCCGATCACGCGGTAAAGCCGGTCAGGCCAGCCAAGAACGGCGTCGATCCCGAGGGCGACAAACATGATTGCGGCGAAACTCATGGCAGGTCTTTCCGAACGGGGCCGCCGCCCCTGAAGCTGAAAACACGCGCATACCCTGCTGCACGCAGGGTTTCAATCGCGCCCTGGACAGGGGCGTCGGGCGCAAAGATCATCCCTCTGGCAGATCCGGTATGCGCGCGCAGATGGCCCAGCGCGCCCACTTGTTTGGCAAGTGCCTCTGTCGGGTCGCATGTCGGGCCGCGCAGCAATGTGGTGCGGCGGGCCGAGGTGCTGGCAATATCGGCCAGCTTGGCCAAGTTGCCGGTGGCGGCGGCCCGTGTCCACGGGGCAATCAGATCACTGATATCGGGAAAGATGTCATCATTCGGGTTGGTTGTCTGTGGCGCGCCCCAGAACCCGCCCACGATGCAAAACCGCGCGACCGGCGGCAAAGGATGTACAAACCGCCCCTGCCTTGAAGCCCATAAGCCTTCGCTCGGCGCCGCGAAGGCCAGTGGATCGCTGGCCCCCTCTATCTGCCAGACCAGATGCGCCAGCCTGTGCGGGAGAAGGTCCGGGCGTGTCAGCCGCAAAAGGGCGGTCAGCGCAGCGGTAGATGCACCTGCCCCGCCGCCCACAGGCATTCGTGTTCGAACGACAATCCGCCCCCGCACGATAAGGCCTGTCGCCTGCTGAACACGCAGGCCTATGTGGCGGGGGAGCACACGGGCCGGATCATACAGCTGTATCGAGCGACCGGAGCGGTGCCACATGTCCACCGAAAGCGCCGGACATGGCACGGTAATCAGGGCCACAGGGCCTTGGGGACCGATACGCCCCTGCAAGAACTCACCGAAATGACCGGCCACATTCTGGTGGCACCACGAAGACGGGGCCATATTCTCTTGGCGCCGGGCCACCCCCATCGAATGTGCTCCCCCGAGCGGGCTGGCCCGACACGTCTTATGCGTCACGGACATCGATTGACTTCGTGGATGACCGACTGGCCATCTGGCAAGATCAGGATACGGGTGATTGAAAGTGGCCGCACCTCGAAGGCAAGCGCGGGCGGCACATGCCCCAATGCGTAAGCCAAGGCCGCGCGCACTGTGCCCGCATGAGCAACAATCGTTACCCGTGTCACCCCTTTGACAGGCCGGAACGCGGGGGCTGTGCGATGACACATCTCGGAAAAGCTCTCGCCGCTGGGCGGGTGGTGGTTGGCCAGATCAAGGCGCGACATCGGGCCAAGATCCGGCAGGCTTGCGGGATCGCTGCCTTCCCATAGCCCCAAAGACTGCTCCCACAGGGCCGGATCCTGATCGGCGAGCAGCGCAGGCCAAAGCGCTTTGGCCGTTTCCTGACAGCGGCGCGCTGGGCTGGTGCGAAGCACTCCCGGATCGCCCACCGCCTCCGCCATGCGCAAAAGTGCGGCTGTGTCGCTGAGATCGGCGCCAAGATCACGCCTGCCGTAAACGCGCCCGTCCGAAACAACAGGCGCGTGCCGGATCAATACAAATTCTGTTCCCGCCATAGTCGACCCCTCCCAAAGACCGTATTACATTCGCGCGCCACATGCGTTGCGTATGGTTGCCCCTTTGCAAGCGCGGTTGTTTCTGCTTTGTCATCTAACGATGAGCAAGACCATATTGATAACCGGCGCGACCCGTTCGGGCAAAAGCCAATTGGCCGAGGCCAAGATCGCCGCCCTCGGGCTGCCAGCGATCTATATCGCGACCGCACAGGTTTATGACAGCGAGATGGCCGCACGCGTCAAGCTGCACAAGGACCGGCGTGGCACCCAATGGCAGCTGCGCCATGCGCCCCGCGACCTGTGCACAGCACTGGACGAGACCGATGGCGGCCCGCCCCGTCTGGTGGATTGCCTGACCATGTGGCTGACCAACCTGATGCTGGATGAGGCCGACTGGCAGGCCGAAAGCTACAGGCTTGCCGATACTTTGGCCCGTATGAAGACACCTGTCGTGCTGGTGACAAACGAAGTCGGCTGGGGCATTGTTCCCGAAACCCGGCTGGGCCGGCAGTTTCGCGATGCACAAGGTATAGTAAACCAGCGCATCGCTTGTGTTTGCGACGAGGTTTATCTGGCTGTGTGTGGCCTGCCGATGAAAGTTAAACCACAATGACATCATCTATATTTCCCCTTGATCATCTGGGCCAGTTGGAGACTATCGCCTGCCGCCTGCCCCAGGCCTCGAGCACCGCCAGAAACGCTGCCCGCCTGCGACAGGACAGCCTGAGCAAGCCGCCCGGATCCTTGGGCCGGCTGGAGGATCTGGCGCTGTTCATGGCGGAATGGCAGGATACGGACCGGCCCGCGATCACTACGGCCCAAGCGGTGGTCTTTGCCGGAAACCACGGGATTTGCGCGCAAGGTGTAAACCCGTTTCCGCAATCGGTGACCGCGCAGATGGTTGCCAATTTCCAGCGTGGCGGGGCGGCCATCAACCAGCTGTGCCGTGCCAACGGAGCCGATCTGGCGGTTGTGGCGCTGGATCTCGACACCCCGACGGCCGATTTCACCCAACAGCCCGCCATGACAGCAGATGAAACCCTGCACGCGCTCAACCAAGGGGCCGCAGCGGTTGATCCCAAAGCGGATATCTTGATCCTGGGCGAGATGGGCATCGGCAATTCTACCGTTGCGGCCGCGCTGAGCTGTGCGCTGTTCGGTGACAAGGTGGCGGATTGGGTGGGCCATGGCACCGGATCGGATGCAGCGGGGATTGACCGTAAGATCGACGCCGTTACACGTGGCCTTGCGCGCCATCCCGACCGGACGGGGATGGGTATCCTGTCTGCCTTGGGCGGGCGCGAACAAGCTGCGATCTGCGGCGCGGTCCTTGCCGCCCGTCTGCATCGCATTCCGGTGATACTGGACGGCTATATCTGCACCGCCTCCGCAGCGCCCCTGCACGGCGTGGATCCGCGCCTGCTCGATCATGCGATCGTGGGCCATGTCAGCGCGGAACCCGGACACCGTAAACTGCTGGCGGCCCTGCGCAAGGTGCCTGTCCTCGGGTTCGAGATGCGCCTTGGTGAAGGATCGGGGGCTGCGCTCGCCCTCGGGATAGTGCGCGCGGCACTGGACTGCCACAACGGCATGGCCACCTTTGCCGAGGCCGGAGTGACCGGTAAGTGACCCCCCGCCGCAGCCCTCTGGCGTCCCACCCGCGGGTAATGCAGGCGCAACTGGCCGCGATGATGCTGTCGCGCCTGCCTGTGGGCCGGTTGCCTGACGGCCCCCATCCCCTTGGCGCGGCGGCATGGGCCTTTGCGCTGGTGGGAATGGGTCTGGGCATGATCGGGGCCGGTGTATTCTGGCTTGGCGGTGCGATGGGCCTGCCGGATTTTGCCCGCGCGCTGGTTGTGCTGGGGGCGATGATCTGGCTCACGGGGGCGTTGCACGAGGACGGTCTGGCCGATCTGGCAGATGGTCTTGGCGGTGGTACGACCCCTGCCCGCAAGCTTGAAATCATGCGTGACAGCAGGCTTGGCAGTTATGGTGCGGTGGCGCTGATTTTGGCGCTGGGCCTGCGGGCCTGCGGAATTGCGGCCCTTGCGGCCCATGGCGCCGGGCCTTGGGCAATCGTCGCGCTTGCCATTGCAAGCCGCGCGCAGATGGTGATCTGGCAGGCATATCTGCCCCCCGCCAGATCCGATGGCATGGGCCACGCGGCCCAAAGCGTGCCCCGAAGCGGTGTAATTGTGGCACTTTTAATGGCAGCGGCAGGCGCGCTGCCGCTCGGGTCGGCGATGGGGCCGGTGCTGCTTGCGGTGGGTCTCGGCGGTGGGGTGGTGGCATTTCTCGCCCATCGCCAGATCGGCGGGCAGACGGGCGATGTACTGGGCGCCAGCCAGCAGGCGGCAGAAATCACGGGCTGGCTGGCAGTGATGATCTGGCTTGGGCAGTAAGCGGGCCCCGAACAGGTCGGCCTGCACGCCCGTGCACCTACGCCCCCGAAATGGCCCATGGACTGCGCGTCGCCGCACATCCTGCGCCCAGACTTCCAAACGCGCCCAAAAAACAGGCAGAAAAGTCTGTAAAAGTATCACTTTGGGTAAGATGCTCAATTAACCAGTGCAGCCCCATCGTTCTGTGCCTAACCTGATCGCGTATTCCAACGGGAAAGAGCACGCGGCCCATGGCGATCTATGCATCCATTCATCATCTTACGCATTACAGCTACGATCGAAATGTCACGCTTGGACCTCAGCTGATCCGGCTGCGTCCTGCCCCGCATTCGCGCACGCGGGTGATTTCGCACTCTCTCAAGGTCAGCCCCGGCGGGCATTTCGTCAACCACCAGCAGGACCCCTATGGCAACTGGCTTGCGCGGTTCGTGTTTCCCGAACCGGTTCGGGAATTCAAGATCGAGGTCGATCTTGTCGCCGACATGACGGTCTACAACCCGTTCGACTTTTTCGTGGAAGACAGCGCCCAGAACTGGCCCTTCGATTATCCGCAGGATTACGCCGCAGATCTGACGATCTATCGCAGCCCCGAGCCTGTCACGCCGCTGTTGCAGGCGCTGCTGGACGACATCCCGCGCACATCCCAGCGTACTGTGGATTTTCTGGTGGGGCTGAATGCCCGCATCGCTGCACTGCTCAACTATACTATCCGGATGGAGCCGGGCGTCCAGACGCCTGAGGAAACCCTTGCCGCGCAATCGGGCTCGTGCCGTGACAGCAGCTGGCTTCTGGTTCAGGTGCTGCGCAACTTGGGCTTTGCCGCGCGGTTCGTGTCGGGATATCTGATCCAGCTCAAACCCGATGTGGCAGCCCTTGATGGTCCGTCGGGCACCGATCACGATTTCACCGACCTGCACGCGTGGGTGGAGGTCTATCTGCCCGGTGCGGGCTGGATCGGTTTCGATCCGACATCTGGCCTGATGACCGGCGAAAGCCATATTCCGCTGGCCGCCACCCCGCATTACCGCACCGCCGCGCCGATTGCGGGCGGGTTTACCGCAGCAGGCACACCCGAGGTCAGCTTTGATTTCGACATGAAGGTCAAACGCGTGGCCGAACACCCACGCATTACCAAACCGTTTTCGGATGATGCATGGGCGCAGTTGAACACATTGGGCCAAAAGGTGGATGCTGCGCTGGACAAAGGCGACGTGCGCCTGACCATGGGCGGCGAGCCGACGTTTGTCTCGATCGACGACTTCGAGGCCGGTGAATGGAACACGGATGCCGTAGGCCCCACCAAACGCGGCTTTGCCGATGATCTGATCCGCCGGTTGCAAACGCGCTTTGCGCCGGGGGGATTTTTGCATTATGGCCAAGGCAAATGGTATCCGGGCGAAAGTCTGCCACGCTGGACGTTTTCGCTCTATTGGCGCCGTGACGGGACGCCGGTTTGGAAAAATCCCGATCTGATCGCCCGCGAAGAGCCATCCACCCCTGCAACTGCCGCCAACGCCGGCAAGTTCATGACGACATTCGCGCAAAATCTGGGGCTTGCGCCCGAAATGGCACAGCCCACATTCGAGGATCCTGCGGAATGGCTTTTGAAAGAGGCCAACCTGCCGCCCAATGTCACCCCCGAAAACCCCAAGCTGAAAAATCCCGAAGATCGCGCCCGCTACGCCCGTGTGTTCGAACGCGGCCTGACAGAACCTGCAGGCTTTGTGCTGCCGATCCAGCGCTGGCAATCCAAGGCATCGGGTGGCGGCTGGACATCGGAATTGTGGCGCGGGCGGCGCGGGCATATCTTTCTTGTGCCCGGAGACAGCCCTGTGGGCTTCCGTCTGCCGCTGAGCACCCTGCCCCATATTCCGGCCAGCGATTACCCCTATAGCTATCCCGCCGATCCCACGATCCCGCGCGAGCCCTTGCCCGATGCGCATGACGAACTGGGCCGGCGCAAACGGGCGCTGCATGCCGAGCTGGAACGGATCGCGCGAAAGGAGACCGAGGAACGCGCCAGCTCCCTGCCGCTCACGAGCGCGAACCGCACCCAGCCCAAAAACCTGCGCGCCGGCCCTGCCACCACGCCTGAGGCCCAAGCCACCCATACCCAGATCGGCGCGATCGAGCCTTTTGCAGGATCGGTACGCACCGCCATGAGCATCGAGCCGCGCGACGGGCGGCTGTGTCTGTTCATGCCGCCCTGCGAACGTCTTGAGGATTATCTGGAACTTCTGGCCAATGCCGAGACAACAGCCGCAGAACTGGGCATGGCGATCCACATCGAAGGCTATGCACCGCCCGATGATCCGCGCCTGAACGTGATCCGCGTGGCCCCCGATCCCGGTGTGATCGAGGTGAACATCCATCCCGCCCATTCGTGGGACGATTGCGTGGCCACGACCGAGGCCGTTTATGAAGAAGCCCGCAAGTCGCGGCTGGGTGCTGACAAGTTCATGATCGATGGGCGCCACACCGGCACGGGCGGTGGCAATCATGTGGTGGTTGGCGGGGCCACTCCGAACGACAGCCCGTTCCTGCGCCGCCCCGACCTGCTGAAATCGCTGATCCTGACATGGCAGCGTCATCCCTCGCTCAGCTATCTGTTTGCCGGTCTGTTCATCGGCCCCACCTCGCAGGCCCCGCGCATCGACGAGGCGCGCCACGACAGCCTGTACGAGCTGGAAATCGCGCTCTCGCAGATCACACCGGATATGGCGCCGCCGCCATGGCTGACAGACAGGTTGCTCCGCAATATCCTGATCGATGTCACCGGCAACACGCACCGTGCCGAAATCTGTATCGACAAGCTGTATTCACCCGACGGTCCGACGGGCCGCTTGGGACTGGTGGAGTTTCGCGGCTTCGAGATGCCACCGCATCCGCGTATGAGTCTGGCCCAACAGTTGCTTTTGCGTGCGATCATTGCACGCGCATCGGCCGCGCCCATCGAAGGGCGTCCCGTGAGATGGGGAACAGTTTTGCATGACCGCTTCATGCTGCCCCATTACATCTGGCAGGACTTCCTGTCCGTGCTTGATGATCTCAGGCGTCACGGGTTTGATCTGGATCCTGCGTGGTTTCTGGCCCAAGAGGAATTCCGCTTCCCGTTCTGTGGCCAGATCGATGTGGAAGGCGTGCATCTGGAGCTGAAACAAGCATTGGAGCCATGGCATGTTCTGGGGGAAACCGGCGCGATCGGCGGCACTGTGCGCTATACAGACAGCTCGGTCGAACGGCTTCAGGTCAAGATGACAAGCCTCCATCAGGACCGTTATACTGTCATGTGCAACCGTCGCCCCGTGCCGCTTGCGCCCTCGGGGGCATCGGGTGTGTCGGTCGCAGGCGTGCGCTTCAAGGCATGGCAACCACCAGAGGCCCTGCATCCGACGATCGCGGTCAATGCGCCCTTGGTCTTCGATATTTTCGATACATGGTCGAACCGTGCCATCGGCGGATGCACCTATCACGTGGCCCATCCGGGCGGGCGCAACTATGACACCTTCCCCGTAAATGCCAACGAAGCCGAGGCCCGCAGGCTGGCACGGTTCCAACCGTTCGGCCACACACCCGGCAGCTATCAGCCCGCATCGGAGACCCCGCATCCGGAATTCCCCTTGACGCTCGACCTGCGCAGGCCCATCGGTCTGGACTAGTACCAACGGTTTAAGGACCTTACGCCCCAATGGCCACTGCCCGCCTTCGTCATACAGCGCCAGATCTGCTTGCGGGCTATCGGCCGGCCAAAGGTGTGGCCGACGAGATGTTCGATGCCTCGGGCCGGATGCGACCGGTCTGGCGGCGGTTTGCCAGCCGGTTTCGCAACCTGAGTGCGCAAGATATCGAAGGGCGGTTCGAGCGGGCCGATCAATATCTGCGCGATGCAGGTGTCTATTTCCGGCAGTATTCCAGCGATCCGCTCACCGAACGCGACTGGCCGCTTAGCCATTTACCGGTGATCGTGGATGAGGCGGAATGGGCCCGCATCTGTTCGGGTCTGGCCGAGCGTGCGGATCTGTTGGAAATGGTGATGGCCGATCTTTACGGCCCGGGGAAACTGGTCAGCGATCACCATCTGCCGGCCGAACTGGTCGCCGCCTCACCGCATTTCCAGCGCCCCATGGTGGGCGTCAAACCACGCGGCGGACATTTCCTGCATTTTCTGGCGTTTGAAATCGGGCGCTCGCCTGATGGCTCGTGGTTTGTGCTGGGCGACAGAACCCAAGCCCCCTCGGGGGCGGGATTTGCACTTGAAAACCGCATGGCCACCGGACGCAGCTTTCCAGAACTGTTCCCCCGCGCGTTCATTCACCGTCTGGCCGGTTTTTTCGGCGATTTTCTGTCGGCTGCAGATCAGCTTGCCCATCTCGACGGGCCGGAGCCCTTGGCGGCCATCCTGACACCGGGCCTGTCAAATGATGCCTATTTCGAGCAAACCTACCTTGCACGCTACCTGGGCGTGCCCTTGCTTGAAGGCGAGGATCTGGTGATCGAAAACGGTCGCGCGATGGTGCGCACGATCGACGGGCCAAAGCCTGTGGGCGCACTTTGGCGGCGGATCGATTCCTCCTTCGCCGATCCGATAGAACTGGACGAGCACAGCCAGATCGGCACACCCGGAATGATGCAGGCGATACGCTTGGGCCATCTGGGAATGATGAATGCGCTCGGGTCGGGGATTTTGGAAATGCGGGCGATGCTGGCTTTTCTGCCCCGGATCTCGCGCCAGTTGACAGGACAACCGCTCAGCATGCCCAATATCGCCACATGGTGGTGCGGTGGCCCGCGCGAGAGCCAGTATGTCGCCAGAAACGCACAGAAAATGATGATCGGTCCAGCGCATTCGGTCGATTTGCCGTTCGAGTTGGTTGGATCGGCAGCGGTGGCGGGACAGTTCCGCGACAAGACCCAAGGCTCGATCGAGGACTGGCTGCGCGAAAAAGGCAGCCAGCTTGTGGGACAGGAGGCCGTGACCCTGTCGACAACACCTGCATGGATGACCGACGCATCGGGCATGGGCAGGATTGTGCCGCGCCCGATGACGGTACGGGTGTTTGCCGCACGCACGCCGCAGGGCTGGCGCTTCATGAAGGGGGGCTATGCCCGTATCGGTCAAAGCGAGGACCCTACAGCCCTTGCCATGCAGCGCGGCGGATCGGTGGCCGATGTCTGGGTTGTGGCACGCAAGCCCGTGGCCCAGATCAGCCTTGCGCCTTCGGGGCGCGACGGGTTTCGCCGCACAGATCCCGGCATTCTGCCCGCCCGCGCAGCCGATAACCTGTACTGGCTGGGCCGCTACATCGAACGTACCGAAGATGCCATCCGTCTGCTGCGTGGCTATAATCTGCAGCTTGCCGCCACTGGCAACCCCGATGATCCGCGTCTGCGTTTGCTGCATGCGTATCTGACGGGCGTCGGCTACGATATGCGTGACCCACTGCCCACAGCGCTGATCGGCAGGATAGAGGCCGCCCAAAGCTGCACGGCCAAAGTGCGCGACAGGTTCTCGACCGATGGCTGGAACGCGCTCAGCGATCTGCTGGCCACCGCGCGCAGAATGCAAAGCCATGTGGTATCAGGCGATGACGCGGCGCGCGCGATGTCGGTGTTGTTGCGCAAGATCACCGGCTTTTCGGGGCTGGTGCATGAAAACATGTACCGCTCGTCTGCGTGGCAATTCCTGTCGTTCGGGCGCGCTTTGGAACGGGCCGAGGCGACGGCGGCGGTTCTATCGCTGCTGGCATGCGAAAACGGGCCAAGCGGTGGTCTGGATCTGGTGGTGGAGCTGGGTGACAGCGTCATCACCCATCAGCGCCGCTTCCGTGTGGAAACCACGCGCGAGACGGTACTGGACCTTCTTGCACTGGATGCGGAAAACCCGCGTGCGATTCTGTTCTTGCTGAACCGTCTACAGGAGCTGGCAATGGAAATGCCCAATGCCAAAACCTATAACCGGCTTAGCCCGCTCAACAGAAAGCTGATGCAACTGGTGACGGAATTCACCTGCGCCCAGCCAGCCCAAATCTCCACAGTACGTTTGCAAGATCTGCGCCGCGAGCTTTATGACGTATCGGACCTGCTGTCCGATGCCTACCTGCGGTGACAGCATGCGCTATGATCTGAAACTGAAAATCACCTATCGCTATGATGGCCCCACGGACCGGGCGCGCAATCTGCTGCGGTTGCGGCCGCTGTCCCTTGATGGGGTGCAAACCGTCGATGCAGCACGGCTGGAGATCACCCCGCCCCCGAGCGAACGTCACGAGTTCAGGGATTTCTTTGGCAACCATGTCTGCCATGTGGCGTGGAACACTCCTATCACCGATCTGAGTGTGGCCCTTCACGCGCAGGTCCGGCGGTTTGCCACGGCCACGATGACGCCATCGGGTCTTGCCTTTTCAGATATGGCGGAGGCGTTGCGCACCGCGCACAGCCTATCGCCCGAGGCGCCACATCATTTCACAGCAGCCTCGCCCCGGTTGCCCCAAACTGCCGAGATCGCGACGTTTGCGCGCGATTTTGTTGAACCCGGAAGGCCAGTTGAAACACTCGTACGCCGCCTTGGTCACGCGATCCACGAACGGATGATTTTCGATCCGCACGCCACCACCGTGACGACACCGGCTGCCGTGGCCTTTGCGGAAAGGCGTGGCGTATGTCAGGATTTCGCACATATTATGATCGTGGCCCTACGCAGCCTTGGCATTCCTGCGGGCTATGTCTCGGGGTTTTTGCGCACCTATCCGCCGCCCGGACAGCCCCGTCTGGAAGGTGCTGACGCCATGCACGCCTGGGTGCGGATATGGACAGGCGCCAAAACCGGCTGGATCGAATTCGATCCCACCAATGACCAAGCCGCAGGCGAGGATTATATCACCGTGGGCGTTGGTCGGGATTATTCGGATGTGGCCCCTGTACGCGGCACGATGCGCAGCGCAGGCGGGCAGGAAACCGCGCAGGCCGTCGATGTGATCCCCAAAGACAGCACAGCTTGAAAGCGGCTCAAAGCGGCTTTCAAACCGCTTTCAAACTGGCGTTTGCATATTTTCAGCGGTTCATAAACGCGATAACGGATTTTGCGGCGCGCAAACCGGGCGGTTCTCCGCCCTCGCCCAGACGCTGCATCGTCAATTCCATCGCGGCAACCTGCGCGCTACGGCGGGCGGGATCTTCCATCAGTTCCAGCAGGCTGGCAGACAGGTTGCGTGCCTGACAGCTGGGGCCCAGAAACTCGGGAACATCGCGTGTATCGGATACCAGATTAACCAGCGTCACAGTATCGATCTTCATCATATTCCAGATAATATGCCATGTGATCCGGGAGGCATCATAGCCAATCACCATGGGCGTCCGGTTTGCCGCAAGTTCCAGCGACACGGTGCCCGATGCCGCAAGCGCCAGATCGGCGGCGGCAAAGGCGGCGCGCTTGTCTTGTGGCGCTTCGACCACGATCGGCGGCACGGGCCAGCGTGCGGTCATCGTGCGCACCATCTTGGCCACACCACGCACGGTGGGCACAACCACACGGACCCCAGGCTCGCGGTCGCGCAACTGCATCAACGCCTCGTCAAAGCGCGGACCCAGCCGGTTTACCTCTGATTTGCGTGATCCCGGAAGGCACAGCACCATGGTCTGCTCCGGCCCGATCCCGTGGGCCGCACGAAACTGCGCGGCCTCATCCGCGTCCGCGCGCGGCTCGGCCACAACAGGATGGCCCACGAAATCGCAGCTCATACCCGCGGCCTGCATATAGGGTGGCTCGAACGGAAGAAGCGCCAGAACATGATCAACGACTTTCGCCATTTTTCTGGCACGCCCCGGACGCCACGCCCAGACGGAAGGCGCCACATAATGCACCCATTTCTGCGACGGTCGCGCGGCCTTGACCAAACGCGCGACACGCAAGCAGAAATCCGGGCTGTCAATCGAGATCACCACATCCGGTGCTTGGGCGATGATCGCATCTGCCGTGTCTCGGATCAGCCGCTTGAGATGGCGATATTTCGGCACAATCTCGGCAAGCCCCATCACCGAAAGCTCTTCCATCGCAAAGCGGCTTTCAATTCCTTCGCCTTGCATGGATTGTCCGCCAACGCCGGAAAACGCGACATCCGGCGACAGAGTTTTCAGCCCCGCCATCAACGCAGCACCAAGTTTGTCGCCCGATGCCTCTCCCGCGATGACAAACACGTTCATCGCGGTCTGACCCAGATGAATATGCCCGCCTCCTGAGCGGCGCGCGCACAAGCGGGTTGGTCAAGGATCATCACCCCGTCTGCCTCGATCACAATGCCAGACAAACCGGCGCGCGCGACATTGGCGACCGTGTCAGGACCGATAGCCGGCAGGTCGATGCGACGCTCCTGTCCGGGTTTCGGGGCCTTGAAAAACACCCCCCCGCCACGGTTCAACTGGCGGTGCTCGCCTGCAAAACGCAACATCGCATCGGTACCCGGCAATGTTTCGACCGCCAGACACAAGCCGTGGGACACAACGCAGCCCTGTCCCACATCGGCTGCCCCCAACGCGCCAATAATCTGGGCGGCGCGGGCGGCGTCAGCCTCGTTCTGGGGGGTGGTGGTACCGGCAAACAGGCCTTGGGCGGGCAGCAACTCCGGGATCAACTGGTGGATACCGATGGTCTGCATCCCCCATTCGTCAAACAATGTGATGACCTCGCGCAGCGTGGCATCATCGCCTTGATTCATCGCACTCAGCAAACGCGGCACCAGCTGCGCGGTCTGCAGATCGAACATCTCTTGCTCGATCTGAGGGCGCGCCAGCGCACCGGCAAACACCACCTGTTTTATGCCGCGCGCCGCCAGATCATCTAAAAACGGTACCAAACGCTCGAACCGGAAAGACACCGGCGTGGCGCCCTCGACTGCGCAGCTTGTGCCCTCCATCTTGCAAATCAAAAGATCCGGACGGGCCGCGGCAAGCATGGCAGGCAGGCCACCCTCGCCCGCGATCAGGGCAATCGTTTGCTGGCTCATAGATAAATCCATTTATTTGTGTCCCGGTTTCAGAAACGACCGGTCCGACGGGCCGAGGATAAAATCGAGAACCTCCTGCGAGACAGCATCCGTATCGCCTTTGGCATCCTGCGCACGGGCTGTTTCACGGAAATTCCCCTCGCCCAAGGCGGCATAAAGCGATTTGAGCGCGCCAATTTCGGTGCGTTGTGTGCCACGGCGGCGCAATCCAACAAGGTTCAACCCCTCCAGATGCGCCCGTGGCCCTGCAACCAGCCCATGGGGCAAGACGTCCGCGGTGACCATCGACAACGCGCCGATCATTGCGCCACGACCGATACGCACCCATTGATGTACGCCCGACAAACCGCCCACGATCACATCATCGCCCAGCTGGCAGTGTCCCGCCACAGCAACGGAATTCACCAAAATGACGCGATCCCCGATCTGGCAGTCATGCGCGACATGCGATGAAGACATAAACAAACCGTCGTCGCCCACGCGCGTGACACCGCCACCGCCTTCGGTGCCCGGATTCATCGTGACATATTCGCGAATACGGTTGCGCTTGCCCACAACCAGCCGGGTTTTCTCGCCACGGAATTTCAGATCCTGTGGCGCCTGACCCAGCGAAGCAAAGGCGAATATTTCGGTGCCTTCGCCGATCTCGGTCAGACCCGCAATCACCACATGGCTGTGCAATGTCACATCGGGGCCCAATGTGACCTCTGGCCCGATCAGGCAAAAAGGGCCAATCCGGCAACCCGCCCCGATACGGGCGCCATCTTCCACGATTGCCGAGGCATGAATTCGGGCTGTCGGATCAATCGTCATATGCAGGTCCTCTTATTTGCTTACAGCCATCATCGCCGTGAGCTCGGCCTGACAGGCGACCTCGCCGTCGACCATCGCCTTGCCATCAAATTTCCAGACTTTGCCACCACCGCGCAAAAGCGTCAGGTGCATTTTCAAGACATCGCCCGGAACAACTTTGCGGCGGAATTTAACCTTATCCATTGCCATGAAGTAAACCGACATGTCCTTGTCGACCAAATTCATTGTGATCCCTGTGATCACAGCAGCGGTCTGCGCCATCGCCTCGACGATCAAAACGCCCGGCATCACCGGCTCTTGCGGGAAGTGGCCTTCGAAATGGGGTTCGTTTGCGGTCACGTTCTTGATGCCAACGCCGCTCTTGTTCGGAACGATGTCGACGACCTTATCGATCAGCAAAAACGGATAGCGATGCGGGATCATCCGCTTGATCAGGGTAAGATCGGCCTCGGTATAGGGGGCGGGTTCAGTCATTCTTGGTCCTTCATTGAAAACAAACAGGGCGCCGCGCCCGCTGTTACCGGATGTATGACGTAGCAATGCCCGACCGGTTTGGCAAGATTTTCGCCCCGACAGAGATCCAATCCCCGATCAGTTTCCGCCCGGCGCAGCTGCGCCATCGCTATCTGCGGGCGTCTCTGGCGGCGCGGAGCCATCCGCATCCGGTGCAGGATCAGGCAGGTTACCCGGCACTGGTTGAGGCGTGCCGTTGCCAAGATCGCGGTCAACGATGTCAAGCATTTCGTCGGTCACATCGATCTGCGCAAGCCCCCGGATAATCACCCGCCGGTCGATCACGATCTGTGCCCCCAGCTTCGCCAGAAGCTGGTCCAGCAGTGGCACTGCTTGTGCAACGAAATTCTGCTGCTCGGCGTCGAGTTGACGCGACAACGCTTCGGCCTTGGATTTCTGTGCCTCGCGAATGCCGGTGGCCCGATCATCAAACGCGTCGGCCGCCTTGCGAAAATTCTGCGGGGTCATGGTCGAACGCTGTTCGGTCAGCGCGCGCTCTTCCTTGATCAGTTGCTCTGCGATCCGGTCGTTTTCGGCCGCAAGTGCTGCGGATTCTTGCGCGATCTGCGTTTTAACCCGTTTGGCCCATTTCGATTGCTGGTACAGCGCCTCCCAATCCAGTGTCAGGATCGGCATCGGTATGGCACCGGTCCCTTGTGGGCCTGCCGCAGGCACCGCCCCCCGGTTTTCGAGCGTAAGCGAAGGCACGGCGGGTTTCGGCAGCGGCCCGGCCTGAGACGGAAGATCCTCGCCCGTAGATTGCGCGGTTTGCGCCCATAGCGGCGTTGGCGCGCAAAGAGACAGCCCCGCAAGTAGTGCGGCGCTGCCCAGAAACATATGCCACGCGCGGCACTGCATATTAGAAGCGCGTTGACACGGTCAGATCGAAGTTCTGCTCTTCGTCGTAATCTTCTTTCTTGAGCGCTTTGGTAAAGTTCAACCGCAGCGGACCAATCACAGAATCCCACAAAAGCGATACGCCGACCACAGACCGGAGATGGAAATCGTCATCGACCTCTACCCCGTTCGCGCCCATCGTGTCGTCAAGCCCCCAGACAGAACCCGCATCGATAAATGCAGCCCCGCCCAGTTTGTATTCCTCTGGCAGACCCAAGGGGAATTGCGCCTCAAGACGGGCGACTGCGAAATATTTGCCGCCAAGCGCATCTTCGTTCGGCGCGGCGGTGTCGCGCGGACCCAGACCGTTGGATTCAAACCCGCGGAATTTACTGTTCCCGCGGAAGCGATCAAGGATGGTCGTATCGCCGCCGGAATGGGTGGTGACAACCCCGCCTTCCAGCTCGGCTCGCAAGGTGACCTCTTCTTGCCAAATCCGACGCTCGCCACGTACAAGCGCGGTCGTGGTGATCGCATCGGTATCGCCACCAAGACCGGCATATTCCTGATCCAGACGGAACAGGAAGTTGTAGCGCGGATCGATATTGGTCTCGCTGTTGTCATAGGTGTAGGTGTACCCCACAGCCGATTTCAGGCGATCCCCTTCTTCGCGCGACAGGATCGGCGACGAACCGGTGCCCTCTGCCGCGTCGAATTCGTCGACCCCGTAAAGCTTTTCCTTGCTGATCGTGTATTTCAGCTTCAAGCGGCCATTTTCGGAAATCGGGAATTCAAGCGACGGGGTGAAACCGGCAAGACGCGTGGAATATTGCGCGTTGTCGTTTTCAGACGTGTAATAGAACGCCTGAAGTCCCAGCGCCAGATCCCGCCCGAAGAGATAGGGCTCGACAAAGTTGATCGCGGATTGCTGGTTGTCGGAGGTCGTACCGATCGACACACCCAGACGTTGACCACGCCCCAGGAAGTTGCGTTCGTTCAGACCGACGTTGATCCCGAACCCTGCCGACGCACCATAGCTTGCCCCGAAGCTGAGCGAGCCTGTGGGCTGCTCGTCCACGTCCACATCGACCACAACCTGATCTTCGGACGTTCCCGGACGGGTCTGCACATCGGCGTTGGAGAAATACCCCAGCGCGCGGATACGCTCGGCAGAGCGACGGATTTCACGCGGGTTGTAGGGGTCCCCTTCAACCGATTTGAATTGCCGCCGGATCACGCGGTCCAGCGTGCTGGTGTTGCCTTCGATATCGATCCGCTCGACAAAAACCCGCGGCCCGCGCACAAGCGCGAATTGCACATCCAGCGTCTGGGTGCGCGGATTGCGGGTCACGCGCGGGTCGACACGAATAAAGTTCAAGCCGTCGCGGGTCGCCTGCTCTTCCATACGCGTGACGGCCAGATCAATGGCCGAAGGGCTGTAGACCACGCCTGCGCGGATTTTTGCAAGTTTGCTGTATTTTGCGATATCAAGCCCGTCCACTTCGGACACGGTCGAGATATTGCCGAATTTGAACTGCTGACCTTCATTGATATTGAAGGTCATGAAAAACCCATCACGTTCGGCGCTCATTTCAGACGAAACGCCCGTGACCTGCACATCGGGATAGCCGCGTGACTGGTAGAAATCGGTCAACAACTGCCGGTCAAGCTGTACGCGATCCGCGACGAATGTATCGCTTTGGATGAACGTGCGCAAAAGCCCTGCCTGTTTGGTGGCCAGAACCTGACGCAAACGACGATCGGAATAGGAGCGGTTGCCGGTGAACGAGATCCGCTCGATCTCGGTCACTTTGCCCTCCTTGATCTCGTAGGCAATATCGACGCGGTTATCGGAGCGGCGGATGACTTTCGGCGTGACGCGGGCGTTCACACGGCCGCCTTGGGCATAGGCCTCGGCGATAGCCTGTGCATCGGCCTCAACGGTGGCGGGGCTGTAGACGCGACGGGATTCAGACGAGATCACAGCCGACAGCTGCTCGTCCTTCATCCGTTTGTTGCCCTCGAAATTGATCACGTTAATGGTCGGGAATTCCTGAAGGCGGATCACCAGCGTATTGCCCTGCGGCACCAGATCGACGGATTCAAACAGGCCGGAATTCTGGAGCCCCTGATAGGCATCGTTCAGCGCACCGGCGCTGACCGTTTGACCTTGGGAGATCCCGGTATAACTTAGAACAGTGGTCGCATCGACGCGTTCATTCCCCTCGATCTTGACCGAGGAAAAATTATAGCTTTGTGCCGCAACCATCTGTGGTAGGGCGACCGTTGTCAGCGCCACGGCCAGTGACACCGCCGCAGGCGCCAGAATGCCGGAAATTTGCCCCAGACCCTTACGGTCTGCTTGCCTGTATGTCATCGCCTTCTCCCACCGCCTGGCAGTATTCTTTGTTATCTGTCGATACCGAGTCTGTGATGGCTTGTCAAAGCCGCAGGCTCTCGGTCGTTCGGCCCGTCACTAGGTTTTCGGGTATTGCAGCTTTAAGGCACCAACTGCCCCAAAACCTGTGTAATTTGGTGAATTCTCTCACTTTACGCGTGATCTGCCCGCAGCTTTACGGGCAGAAGATATCATTGGAAAGGCCAAACAGCATCAGCGACAAAACCAACACAAGCCCGACCGCCATAAGGGCGTTCATCACGCGTTCTGACGGTGGCTTGCCCGTAATTGCCTCGTAGCAGTGAAACATCAAATGTCCGCCATCCAGCACCGGAATCGGAAACAGGTTCAGAAAGCCGACCGCAGTCGATAGCACGGCGATAAACCAGATAAAGCTTTCCAATCCCGATTTGGCCGCCGCCGCCGAACCTTGGGCGATACCGATCGCGCCGCGCAGGTTGCAAGACGAAATATTACCCGCCACCATATTGACCAGCCCGGAAACCGACTGGGTGATAATGCCCCATGTTTGCGTGCTGGCGCCGGCCAAGGCCTCGGTCAGGCCGGTCGGGCGCGTCTGCGGGGCGAATACGAAACTGCCCGTGGCCCCGATCAGCCAGCGGTTTTCAAATCCGCCATCGGCTGTGGGCAGATCGGTGCGTTTGGGGGTCAGCGTCAGGGTCAGCGGCTGGTCGGGGCTGCTCGGGCGCCAGACTGTCAGCGCCAGCGGCGCGCCGTTGCCAGCCTGCACCAGATGCTGCAACTGCTGGAAACGGGTCACAGGCGTGCCATCGACGGCTGTGATCACATCGCCCTCTTGCAAACCGGCCTGATAGGCTGCCGATTGCGGCGCAACCCCTGCGAAACGTGGCGGGAAAAGCTGCGGGCCGGTAATCGCGACCTCGCGCCCGTCACGGGCCACGCGGTAAGAAATAGAAGCACTATCGGGCAATGTATCCACAACACGGCCAAGCGAGGGATAGTCAGGCGTATCGCGCCCGTCAACGGCCACGATCCGGTCGCCTGCGCGCAGCCCACCGGCCCCGTCTGGCAAGGCCACAACCGAGCCCACAACCGGGTCTTTGGTCGCGGTCCCTGTCCACATCATCAACCCCGCAATCACAAGGATCGACAGGATGAAGTTGAACGCAGGCCCGGCGGCAACGGTCAAGGCGCGCGCCCAAAGCGGCGCGCCATGCATCGTATGGCGGCGTTCTTGCGCACTCATATGCGATAGCGCGGCCGTATCGGGCCCTGCAGAGGCCGCATCCGCATCACCGCGGAATTTGACGTAGCCGCCAAGGGGAAGTGCGGCAATCTGCCAGCGCGTACCATGCCTATCCACACGGCTTACAAGCACAGGGCCGAACCCCACCGAAAATACATCTGCCTTGATGCCGGTCCAGCGGCCAACGATATAGTGGCCAAACTCGTGGATCGTCACAATCACCAGCAAAGCGATAACGAATACAATCACCGTATAGGCGAAGTTACCCAGATCAGGTATCAGGTCCACGAAATCATATCCTTCCGGCAGCGATACGATGCGCGGCAAGACTGCGCGCTTCTGTATCCGTATGGGCGATGTTATCGAGGCTCACGGCGATATTTCCTAGCCCCTGTCGCGCTGACATTTCCGTCAGCACATCCTCGACCACGGTTGCCATATCCAGAAAACCGATCGCGCCCGCGATGAACCCGTCAAGCGCGATCTCTTTGGCGGCATTGAACGCAGCCCCTGCCGTACCGCCGATCTCCATCACCTCATAGGCCAGACGCAGCGCGGGATAGCGGGCTGGATCGGGGGCCGTGAAATGCAGCGCGCCCAGACGCGCCAGATCCAGACGCGCCACCGGCAACGCAGCGCGTTCGGGCCAGTTCAGCGCATAACCGATAGCGTGGCGCATATCTGGCGCCCCTAAATGGGCCATCAATGCCCCATCCCTGAAGCCCACCAAGGCATGCACCATGGACTCCGGATGGACCAATACCTCTATCTGGTCAGGATCAACGCCGAAAAACTCGCGTGTTTCAATGACTTCCATCGCTTTGTTAAACATAGAAGCGGAATCGATCGTGATACGCTGCCCCATGTCCCAATTGGGATGGCTAGACGCCTGCGAAACCGTTGCTGTGGCGAGTTTTTCTGTGGGCCAATCACGGAACGCCCCCCCCGATGCGGTGATAATCACCCGCTCCACCGCCGCAATATCCTCGCCCTGAAGGGCCTGAAACACCGCGGAATGTTCGCTGTCCACAGGCAGGATACGGGCGTTGTGGCGACGGGCCTCCGCCAGCAACAGCGGGCCTGCCGTCACAAGACTTTCCTTGTTGGCCAAGGCCAATGTGGCCCCTTGTGCAAGTGCGGCAAATCCGGGGGCGAGTCCAGCCGCCCCGATGATGGCCGACATCACCCAATCGACCGGACGGTTGGCCGCCTCGATCAGCGCCTGTGTGCCGCCGGTTGCCTCGATCCCGGTGCCTTCAAGGGCGGCGCGCAACTCCGGCAGACATGCTTCATAGGCTGTCACCGCCAGCTCAGCGTTCAGCAGTTTCGCCTGCTCGGCCAAACGCGATACATTGCGCCCGCCGGTCAGGGCGACGACATGATGGGCGGACCGACTGAGCAGATCAAACGTGCTTTCGCCGATTGATCCGGTCGATCCGAAAACTGATACTCGCATTATTTATTGCGCCGCCGACAAAGGCAGCTCCCCGAATTGTGCCAAGAGCAGCAATAAAAGCACCGCACCGATCAAGGCATCGAAACGGTCAAGAACCCCGCCATGGCCCGGAATGAGTGACGAGCTGTCCTTGACCGCAGAGCGGCGTTTCAGCCAGCTTTCAACGATATCGCCCAGCTGGCCGGCAAAGGCCAGAAGCGGTGACATCCATATAAGTGCAACCCCGCCGCCAGCGTAGGTGAACGCCCATCCCAGAACGACGGCCCCGATCCAGCCTGCCACAGTGCCCGACCAAGTTTTTTTAGGGCTGATGCGCGGCCAGAACTTTGGCCCGCCAAAGGTGCGGCCGGCGAAATAGCCCGCAACATCGGACACAACGACCACCGAAATGATCCACGTAATCGCGCCAATTCCTTGCGTGTCGCGCAACACTGCCAAGCCGAAGCCTGTCAACATGATCGCGGTCGCATACAGCGTGAAAAAACGCCTGTCGCGCCGTGGCCGCCACAGGCCTGCAACCGGTGGCAGGATCAAAAGCGCGACAAACAGCACCGAATAAGGCAGCATGATCAACACCAAGGCCAAAGTGCCTGCAGCATTCAGCCCCAGCAACAATGCCCGTGTGCTCCGCTCCGGCGCGGTCATGGCCGACAGTTCCCAGATCATCAGCCCTGTCACAATGCAAGACAGCGCCGAAAACGCGAGGCCGCCCCAAGCCACAGCAACAAACCCGATCAGAACCATCACGACTGCAGAGGCCATACGTTTGCGCAGGTCGTTCCAGCGTGCGGCAGGCGCGGTCGTCATGCTTTTACCCCGCCAAATCGCCTGTCTCTATTGCCGAAACGCGTCAGGATCCTCTCCAGCTCGTCGGGGCTGAAATCGGGCCAGAGTGTGTCGGTAAACTCATATTCGGAATAGGCCGCCTGCCATGGCAGGAAGTTGGAAATGCGCGTCTCGCCAGAGGTGCGGATCACCAGATCGGGGTCGGGAATACCGACGGTATCAAGCCGCTGCGCCAGACAGTCTTCGGCGGTCGCGTCCAGATCTTCTTCGGAAATCACACCGGCGGCAAAATCGCGGGCCATCTGCGCCGCCGCACGCCCCAGTTCGTGACGTCCGCCATAATTGATGGCCACCGTCATCGTCAGACGCTCGTTATGTTTGGTACGTTCCTCGATACCGCCCATCAACCGCGCAAGCTTCGAATCAAGGCGTCCCCGCGCACCGATAAACCGCATCCTCACGCCCAGTTTCGACAGCGTATCGGCCTCTTTCTCGATATACCGAGAGAAAATGCCCATCAGCCCCAGAACCTCTTCGGTCGAACGCTTCCAGTTTTCGGTCGAAAACGCATAGACCGTCAGGTATTTGATCCCGTAATCCGGCGCGATGCGTGTGATTTCCTTAATCCGCTCCGCGCCACGCCGATGACCGGCCAAACGTGGCCAGCCCCGGTTCTTGGCCCAGCGGCCGTTGCCATCCATAATGATCGCAACGTGGCGCACGCCATAATCAACGGGCGCATCCGGCGCGCCGAGATCAACTGTCTTGCCAACCCGTTTCCGTTTGGTAAACGCCATTTAGCCGCCTTTCGCCCGTAAAGTGACGGCCCTCAGACCTGCATAATCTCGGCTTGTTTCGATTCAAGCGCCTTGTCGATCATCGCGATGTATTTGTTCGTCAGTTCCTGAACTTCATCTTCCCACAGCTTCACATCGTCTTCCGACATGCCAGCTGCCTTGGCCTTCTTGACCTGATCCATACCGTCACGGCGCAGGTTGCGCACCGCCACGCGGGTCGATTCCGCGTATTGTGCGGCGACCTTTGTCAGCTCGCGGCGACGTTCTTCGTTCAGCTCTGGAATAGGCAGCATGATGATTGTGCCGTTGGTCTGCGGGTTGATCCCAAGACCGGACTCGCGGATCGCCTTTTCCACCTTGCCGATCATGGCCTTGTCCCAGACATTGATCGTTACCATGCGTGGCTCTGGCACGTTGACCGTCCCCACCTGATTGAGCGGTGTGGCCTGGCCATAGGCATCGACCGTGACCGGATCCAGCATCGATGCCGCAGCACGTCCGGTGCGCAACGAGGCGAACTCGCTTTTCAACGCACCCATCGCGCCATCCATGCGACGCTGCAGATCATCCATATCGATTTCGAATTCGTCAGACATATTGTCCCCGTGTGGTTCTTTGTCTTGCTATTGTTTGTCTAATGCAGCTACGCGCCGTTGTATAGGGTCAGGGCACTGTGGCCCCCTCAGACCCTTCTATTCGCGCCTACACCCCGGTGCGTTTAGCCATGCACGCGTGTGTAGGTCCCCTCGCCTGCCAAAATACCACGGAACCCGCCCGGCTCGTCGAGCGAGAAAACAATGATCGGCAGGTGGTTGTCACGCGCCAGCGCAATCGCGCTTGCATCCATCACGCCAAGGTTTTTTTGCAGGCACTCGTCATAGCTTACGGTATCATAGCGGCGCGCATCATCGAATTTGTTGGGGTCTTTGTCATAGACGCCATCCACCTTCGTGCCCTTGAAAATCGCCTCGCAGTTCATCTCGTTGGCGCGCAGGGTCGCGGCAGTATCCGTGGTGAAATACGGATTGCCGGTGCCCGCAGCAAAGATACAGATCCGTTTCTTTTCAAGGTGGCGCACCGCGCGGCGGCGGATATACGGCTCGCAGACCTCATCCATCGGGATGGCCGAGATCACCCGCGAATGCAGGCCAAGCGCTTCCAGTTGCGCCTGCATGCCAAGCGCATTCATCACCGTGGCCAGCATGCCCATGTAATCCGCGGTCGTGCGCTCCATGCCTTGGGCAGCCCCTGCCAGACCACGGAAGATGTTGCCGCCGCCGATCACCATGCAGATTTCCACACCCAAAGAGTGAACCGATTGGACCTCGCGGGCGATACGCGCGACGGTTGGCGGATGCAGCCCGTACCCCTGATCCCCCATCAGCGCCTCTCCCGAGATTTTCAAAAGCACACGCTTATACTTGGCTGCCGGCCCGTTTTCCGCAGTCATCCCGAGATCCCCATATGTCCAGTTGTCATTGCGGTGCAAAATGTCGCAAATAGCCGAAAGGTTCAACTCGGGAATTGCGGGACACTTCAAATTGGCGGGCTTTTGCCGTGCCGTGCAGGATAAAGAAGGTAGAATGGACGACTTGGGAACGATAGTGCCGGACCGGCCAGTGGTTATCGGCGGGCCGACCGCATGTGGCAAATCCGCGCTGGCACTGCGTATCGCACGCACCCAAGGCGGGGTGATCGTCAATGCCGATGCGCTCCAGATATGGTCGTGCTGGCGCATTTTATCGGCCCGCCCATCGCCGCAGGACGAAGCGGACATCCCCCATCTGCTTTATGGCCACAAGCATCCCGGCGATGCCTATTCGGTGGGTCACTGGCTACGTGATCTGGCCCCGATCCTTGCCGCCTTCAAAAACGGCGGACCACGTCCGATCATCATTGGTGGAACCGGGCTATATCTCAGCGCACTGACTGAGGGCTTGGCCGACATCCCACCGACCCCTGCCGCGATCCGCCAGGAGGCCGATGCCATAAGGGATCGCGACGGGCACTTGGTCATGGCACAAGCATTGGACCCGCAAACCGCAGCACGGGTGGATCTGAAAAATCCGATGCGGGTGCAACGTGCATGGGAGGTGCAGCGCGCGACCGGTCGCGGACTTGCGCATTGGCAAGACGACACCCCGCCGCCGCTTTTGCCGCTGGACCACTGTCAGGCGCTGGTGATCGATGCCGATCGCGACTGGTTGGCCACGCGGATCGACAGGCGTTTTGACATCATGCTAAAGACGGGCGCGGTCGAGGAAGTGCAACAGATCCTGCCGATCTGGGATCGGGACGCGCTTTGGGCCAAAGCCATCGGAGCGCCGGAAATTGTCGCGATGCTACGCGGCGAGATCTCGGCATCGACGGCACGCGAACAGGCACAGGCCGCCACGCGACAATATGCCAAACGCCAGCGCACATGGTTTCGCGCACGTTTGAAGAAATGGCAAAAAATCCCGCGCCCGTAATTTAACATAAATCGTTTTAAATCAATAAGTTATAATATTTTATTCATGTAAAAGTGTCCTTGCGACTGCGGGGCTCGATACGGCTGAAATGCACCGTCACAGACCTGAATGCATTATATTTTAGTATAAGAAAATGACTTAAACGTATGATTTTATTGTCTTAATCATATTCTGCGTCGCGCCGCGGCTATCAAAGACATATCACACTTCACCCGCCGCCGCATATCCGCCACATCGGAGTCGGTCAGGCCGATGCGCAAGCCATGTGCCTTCAGACATCGCTCCATACGCAGCAAATGGCCACAGGTTTCGGGCAGCGTGGCGCAACTGCTTTTATGACTTATGGTTGAATGATCTATTTCAGGCGCGGCCATAAGACCGCGAGATTGAAACATGGCTAAACTCCCCCCAGGACCTGACACATGTCAGCCGTTCGCCCCATAATAGAAGACGAGGTTAACAAATTATTAAAACTTGTCAGTCGGGAGGGGTTGTTTTCACTTCGGGACGTTTCTTTTTGCGATTGGCTTGCTGATAAAATGCGCGTCACGCCCGTTATCGAGACTAAATACGCCGCCCCCACGCCCGGGCTTTGCATCCAGAACCAGATCCTGATCCTGCCAGAGGTCACGCAGATTGTCGGCCATATATACGGGCGTTCCGGCGACAAAGCCCATCAGATGATCGCTGTTGCCCAGTTTGAACTCCTCTTTCGGGTAGCACATCGGGGCCGACCCGTCGCAGCACCCGGCCGATTGATGGAACAGCACCGGTCCATGTGCGCTGATGATCGCCTCAAGCAACTCAAGGGCTGCTGGTGTCGCATGAACTGCCATGACATGTCCCGCTATGATCGAATGCCTGCGGCAGATTGCCCTGCCGCAGGATTGTGATGCATTTGCCGCCGCGCGCCGATCAGAAAAATCCGAGCTTGTCTTGCGAATAGCTCACCAGCATATTTTTGGTTTGCTGATAGTGATCAAGCATCATCTTGTGGTTTTCCCGACCGATACCGGACTGTTTGTACCCGCCAAAGGCTGCATGGGCCGGATAGGCATGATAATTGTTCACCCAAACGCGCCCGGCCTGAATTTTGCGCCCGAACCGGTAGCACGTGTTGGCATCGCGTGACCAAACACCGGCGCCCAGACCGTAGAGCGTGTCATTGGCAATCTCGAGCGCGTCATCGGCATCCTTGAACGTCGTCACAGACACGACAGGGCCGAAGATTTCCTCCTGGAAGACGCGCATCTTGTTATTGCCACGCAAAATGGTGGGTTGAATATAATACCCGTTCGACAGCTCTCCTTGCATCTCTGCCACATGGCCACCGGTCAGTACTTCGGCCCCTTCCTGGCGTCCGATATCGAAATAGGACAGGATCTTTTCTTTTTGCTCTTGCGAGGCCTGCGCGCCGATCATGGTCTCGGTTTTGCGCGGATCGCCCTGAACAATCGCCTTGGTCCGCGCGATGGCGCGTTCCATAAACTCCTCGTAGATATCTTCTTGGATGATGGCGCGGCTCGGGCATGTGCAGACCTCGCCCTGATTGAGCGCAAACAGCACGAACCCTTCGATGGCTTTATCGAAGAATGCATCATCCTCGCGGCAGACATCCGAGAAGAAGATATTCGGTGATTTCCCCCCGAGCTCCAGAGTAACAGGGATCAGGTTTTCAGAGGCATATTGCATGATCAACCGGCCGGTGGTCGTCTCGCCGGTGAACGCGATCTTGGCAATGCGTTTCGAGGACGCGAGCGGTTTGCCAGCCTCCAGACCGAAACCGTTCACGATATTCAATACGCCCGGCGGCAGGATATCGGCAATCAATTCGGCAAAGATCATGATTGTGGCCGGTGTCTGTTCAGCGGGTTTAAGCACGATGCAATTGCCAGCCGCCAAAGCAGGTGCCATTTTCCATGCCGCCATCAAAAGCGGAAAATTCCACGGAATGATCTGGCCAACAACGCCCAAAGGTTCGTGGAAGTGATAGGCAACAGTGTCGGCATCAATCTCCGACATCGTGCCTTCCTGCCCGCGCAAAACCCCCGCGAAGTAGCGGAAGTGATCAATGGCCAGTGGCACGTCTGCGGCGGTTGTCTCGCGGATCGGCTTGCCATTATCCCAGCATTCGGCCGCGGCCAGCAGTTCGAGGTTTGCCTCCATCCGGTCGGCGATATCCAGTAGCACCTTGGCGCGTTGGGCCGCAGACATACGGTGGCCCCAATTTTCCTTGGCACCGTGGGCCGCATCAAGCGCGTCTTCGATATCGCTGCTGTCAGAGCGCGCGATTTCACAGATTACGCTGCCTGTCAGCGGTGTAAGATTGTCGAAATACCGGCCCGCGTTCGGCGCCTTGAACGTGCCGTTGATGAAGTTGTCATAGCGCGGTCGAAATGGCGAAACCATTACGCCTTTAAACTCAGAAGCCATATCATTGGCCATGTGACGTTCCTCCCGTTGTTTCGGGTGAAGCAAACCCGACGTCACACGATCATGCCGAAATCATTGCCATATGCATAGCTGCCATGATCAAAACGCCCCAGCCTCCTGTCTCAACAGTGAGACACATTTGCCCGCGCAATATCGGTGGAGGTTCGACGCATTAGGCCCCCTTGCTTTGAAGGCGGCGATAGAATGTGGCGCGCCCGATCCCCAGTTCGCGCGCCGCCGCCGAGACATTGCCACCGTTTCGCGCAAGCGCGCGCACCATTTCGGATTGGGCCGCCGCATCCAGCCCGCGACGCGGTGTGGCATCCAGAAGATCGCCCGCAGAGACTGACCCGATATCATCCGGCGCGATCATCATTTGCCGACGCGCCGCACGCGTGGCCCCGATCACCAGATCATCACGATCCAACGCCAACAAAACAGCGCTTGCGGCAAACTGCGGCGTGGGCGTAACAAACACGATCCGCGCCTGATTGAAAAAATCGCAAAACATGGCAACCTCAATGCGTTGCGCGGTGTCTTGCACCGACAATGCGACCAGTTTGGCGTGTTCGTCCGTCATATCCGATCGCGCCGAGCTAACATCCAGAATACCAGCCATCGCGGCTTGTGGGCCATAAATCGGCGCGCCGGAACATGTCAGGACGATATTGCTTTCGCGGAAATGCTGATCGCGGCAAATCGTCACCGGACGCCCCTCGATTGCGCAGGTACCGATGCCGTTGGTGCCCTCGGCGCCTTCGGACCAATCAGACCCCGCGGCCAGATTACGGCTGTGAAAGATTTGCGTATCGGCGGCGCGGATGCGCTCGTCGACCACAAAGCCGCTAGCATCGGACAAAAACACCGCAACGCCGCTGGAGTCTGTGGCACCCGCCAACCGGTCCAGCAAGCTGCGCGATACATGCAGCATACGCGCCGATGCCTCGCGGCGCTCCGCGATCTGCGGCGCGCTCAGACGTTCACGATGGTGCGAGGTTGCAGGATCAATGTGATGATGCAAAAGCGAGCGCCGCCAGCTTGCAGCCAACCCCGAACGGCACGCAGCCGATGCCGAGGCCACAACGGCCTGCACCTTATCGGCATGGTTGCGCAACTTGCCGGATGCTTCCAAGGATTTCATCACAAAAAGCCTCCCCTCTTTTTGTCAAACAAGGGAAGGATAGCGGCGATACGTCTTAACTGTAAATCCCCGGCTGCGCGGTGATCGTGGGCGCGTTATTCGTCGACCTCGCCCGCGCCTTCATGCCGTTTGCCGCGATAGCCTTGTGCAATCACGAATTTCTCAGAGCTGTTGGAGCGCGATGCAGGTGGTTTGACGTTCGCGACCTTGGTAAAATTCTTCTTGAGCACATTCAAAAGCTCACCCTCGGCACCGCCTGCCAGAACCTTGGCCACAAATGTGCCGCCTTCCTCAAGAACATCAAACGAGAAATAAGCGGCCGCTTCACATAGCGTAATGATCCGCAAGTGATCTGTATTCTGGTGACCAGACGAGGACGCCGCCATATCCGACATCACGACATCGGCTGTGCCGCCAAGCCAGTGCTTGATTTTTTCATCGGCACCTTCTTCCAGAAAATCCAGCTGGTGGATTTCGGCCCCCGGCACCGGGTCGACCTCTTGCAGATCGACGCCCAGCACCCGCCCTACGCGTTTGCCCGTTTTCTCGCCCAGTGAATTGACACGCCGCGCGGCAACCTGACACCATCCCCCCGGTGCACATCCCAGATCCACGACCCGTGCGCCGGGCACAAGGAAGCGGAACTTGTCATCAAGTTCGAGGATCTTGTAGGCCGCCCGCCCGCGGTACCCCTCTTTTTTGGCGCGCACCACATAAGGGTCGTTCAACTGTCGTTCCAGCCACAAGGTCGAGCTGAGCCTGCGCCCCTTGGCGGTTTTCACGCGCACCCTAAGATCGCGCTGGCCCCGACCCGAGGTATTCTTGCCCGATGGTGTCTTGACCATATTCTTACTCCAATTCTTCCAGCACGCCATCGGCGGCCATCTGTGCATATAGCAGACCTTCGCGCAGACCGCGATCCGCGACCGACAGCTGATTGGTCGGCCAGACCCGCATAAGGGCCTGCAAAATAGCGGCCCCCGACATTATCAGCGAATGACGGTCACGGCCAATGCGTGGATCGGCGCGACGCCCCGCCGGCCCCATCCGCAAAAATGACCGAATCACGGCATCGATCTCGCCCGTGTTCATCATCAGACCATCCACACGGTTGCGATCATAGCGCCGCAAGTTCAGATGGCAGGCGGCCACGGTCGTGACAGTGCCAGAGGTTCCGATGATCTGGAACCCGTCTTGCGGACTACCCAACGCGTAGGGTGTAAAATTGGCCAGTTTTTCTTCAAAATACCAGCTCATCAGCGCGAAACGTGCCGCGTCATCTTCGACATCTGCATATTGGTCTTTCAGTGTGGCCACGCCCAGCGGCACCGATATCCAGTCCACCACGCGCGCCGCCGGTGCGAAACCTTCGGGCGTACTGAACCCTTCGGACAGCCGCATGATCGCACGGGCGCGATCGCCTGGCGGCACATCTTCCAGATCGATCCACACCAGTTCGGTCGATCCACCGCCGATATCAACCACCAGAACCTGCTCTGTCGTGGGGCGCACAAGCGAGCCGCAAGAAATCACCGCAAGGCGGGCTTCTTCTTCGGCCGGAATGATTTCCAGCGGCAAACCGGTTTCGCGCCGGACATAGCGGATAAAATCGCGTGCATTTCGGGCACGGCGACATGCTTCTGTCGCCACAAGGCGCATCCGGCGCACATTGTGTTTTTCAATCTTGCGCCGGCATATCTGCAATGCCTGCACAGTGCGCGCCATAGAGCTACGCGAAAGACGGCCATAGGCTTCAAGCCCCTGACCTAACTGGACAGCCTTCGAAAAGCTGTCGACCACATGGAACTGCGCGCCGTTGGGACGGGCGATCAGCATGCGGCAACTGTTCGTACCGAGATCCAGCGCAGCGTAAAGCTCGCCGGAATCGGCCGTAGGGCGCGCGGGAGGCTCTACCGGTTTTTTCGGGAACGCGCCCGCAGCCCTGGGACGCTTGGGCGCCATGGTCACGCCCTCCGATTTCAAGTTGTCCCTAACCTATCTGTGCGCGCGTTCAGGTTCAAGGGAGCGCGGTGTTCAATTGCGCATGAGCCAAAGCCTAGCGCACCACCCTCGCCGCGCGTGACAGCTGTGAACTGCGTGCAAGCGGGCCTGCGTTATTTTGCGATCAACCGCATCAATCGGCCCTGTGTCCCGTCTTCCAAAATATAAACGGCACCCGCGTCGGTTACCGCAACGTCACGCACACGGAAACCCAGATCCCAACGGTTGATCTGGGATTGGCCGTCGCCGGCAATCTGCACCAGCCCCTGTCCGGCCAGCGCGCCAATCAGCATGGTGTCGTGCCAGCCCGCGAACGCGTCCCCCTTATACCATGCCAACCCGGCAGGTGCGATCACGGGCGTCCACCACAGCGACGGGGCTAAAAATTCGGGGCGTGTGTTGTGATCTGGAATGGAGGCACCGGAATACTGCCGACCGTTCGAGACCAGCGGCCAACCATAATTTCCGCCGCGCTTGATCTGGTTAAGTTCATCGCCGCCGCGTGGCCCCATTTCATGCAGCCAAAGCGTACCGTCGGGACCAAAGACCAATCCATAGGGATTGCGATGGCCCGAACTCCAGACCATTGCGCGCGTCCCCCCGCCCGCGGCATCAGGGTTGTCGGGCGCAGCCGCCCCGTCGCGCGTCAGTCGTAAAACCTTGCCGCGCGCATTATCGGCCATCTGGGCGGTGTCGGGCTGCATCCTGTCGCCCACCGTCAGATACAAAAAACCGTCAGCCCCGAAGGCAATAATACCGCCGGGCTGGCCACGGCCCCCGGGTGACTGCGTCCAAAGCTGTTCGATGTCGACCAAAACGTTGCTATCAAGGCGGGCCCGCGCCAGGACCAGCGCATTTTCCGGCGACACATAGGTGAAATAGACCGCCCCTGTATCTGCGAAATCTTCGGCCACAGCCACATCGAGAAAGCCGTTTTGCCCGTTATAGCTGACCTGCGGCACACCGGCGACTTCGGTGACAGATGCGCCGTCCACATGCCACAGCCTGCCGGATTTACCGCTGATCAAAAGGGTTTCGTCGGGCATCGGTGCAATGGCCCAAGGCGCCTCGAACTTTGCCACCGTTTGCAAATCGAAAGGCATATCGGGTGTGGCAGCAATCTCGCCTGCATTGTTCGCAACTGCGGATGTCGACGCCATGCCTACAGGCGCGCAAAGCGCGAGGGCGCAAGCAACCGTTCTCCAAGACCGAAACCGCACACCATCCCTCCACTTGTGATTGCATCCGCGTTCGGTTCAACCATGCCCGCCCGTCGGGCACCACGACCAATCACGTGCGCGTGATGACAGGCGGCGGGCCGTAGAATATGCGCGTGGATCTGCGCCACGCGCCCTCAGGCGGCGGCCTCGTCGGCGGCCAGTTTCTGGATACGCTCGATCATCGCGCGCAAACCGTTGGAGCGCTGCGCTGAAAGATGGTCATTCAGCCCCAAACGGCCCAGTTCGGTCCCGGCATCAACCTTTAGGACATCCCGAACATTCAGCCCCGAGTAGAGCGCATGCAGAATGGCGATCAGCCCTTGAACGATCATCGCATCCGACTCGCCTTCGAAATCGAATTGCGCCTCGGGGCCCGACCCCTCGATCCGCGGCAAAAGCCACACCTGGCTTGCACACCCTTCGACCTTGGTCGCAGGAACCTTGAGCGCATCATCCATCGCAGGCAATTCGCGCCCTAATTCGATCACATGGCGGTAGCGATCCTCCCAATCGTCCAGAAACTCGAATGTTTCGGCAATTTCATCAAAGGCTTCTTGCGCCATTTATATATCTCCCGGTGGCTGATGTCCCTTTACGTAGTCCCATGAACGATAACGGTCCAGAGGCGGCTTTTCAAAAGCGATGTGATCGGCTACTCCTTTTCGCAGACCAAGTGCCGGAGACACCATGAAAAAACCGCTTCTTGCTTCACTCTCGCTGATGATCGCGCTTTCAGCTTGCGGATCGGTACGTGATAGCCGGGTGAATCCGCTCAACTGGTTTGGCGGCGCCCAGCAGCAACAACCCCAGACCCTCGCGCCCGACGGCGGGTATGAAGCGGCCGTTCGTGATGATCGTCCCGCCATCGCGCAAGTAACCCAGCTTGCGATCCGCAAGACCCAAGGTGGCGCGATTATCGAGGCGGTCGGTGTGCCCAGCACCCAAGGCTGGTGGAATGCCGAGCTTGTGGCCGAAAATGATGGCGAGCCGGTGGATGGCGAAATGCGCTATCGCTTCGTGGCATTCCCACCACCAAGCGACAGCGCAGATGCGCGTCGAGCCGGCACGGTACCCTCACGCGAAATAACCGCCGCCGCCTATATCAACAATGTCGCGTTGGCAAAGGTGCGGCGTGTTACGGTCAGCGGTGCCAATAACGGACTTTCTGCAACACGTTAAAAACGCATCATAAGCGCATGATTTAAAATAGAAAACCGCGACCAAACATATTGGCCGCGGTTTTATCTGTTTTCCAAACAGGCACCATTCACGCCTTGGCCGATAGGCTGGATCCTTAAAGCTCGATCAGCTCTACAAGACCGTTTTTGGCCGTCAGCGCGATCTTGCCTTCTGCCAGGCGCAAGGCATCATGACCGAACACTTGCAAGCGCCAGCCGTTCAGCGCGGGCACGTCGCGTTTACCGGCCGCGATCCGGTCCAGATCGGCGGAGCTGGCAATCAGCTTGGGGGCCACACCGGTTTCAGCCGACTTGGCTTTCAACAACACCCGCAGCAAATCGGCCAAAGCGCTATCCACCTGAATCTGGGCTTTATCGTGATCAATCTTGGGATGTTTATCTGCCGGCAAGGCCAAAGCCTCGCGCACGGCTGTGATGATCCCTTCGGCGATTTCGCCCTTGCGAGCATCGCGCAACAACAACCGGGATTTGTTCAGATCATCAATCGATTGCGGTCTGGTCGAGGCCAGCTCCAGCAAAGCATCGTCTTTGTAAATCCGAGAACGTGGAATATTGCGGTTTTGCGCAAACCCTTCGCGAAACCGTGCAAGCTCGCGCACGACGGCCAGAAACTTGCCGGAGTTGGTGCGGGTTTTCACACGCAGCCATGCATCCTCGGGCCGTGTAATATAGGTTTCGGGATTGGTGAGAATGCCCACTTCTTCCTCGACCCATGGCGCACGGCCGGATTTCTCCAGCTGTTTGGCCAGATACTCATAGATCACCCGCAAATGGGTGACATCGGCAATCGCATATTTCTGCTGGGCCGGGGTCAGCGGACGGCGCGACCAATCCGTAAAGCGCGATGTCTTATCAAGCGATTCTTTGGCAATTTTACGCACCAAGGTCTCATATCCCACCTGCTCGCCAAAGCCGCAGACCATCGCCGCGACCTGCGTGTCAAACAGCGGATCGGGGAAAACACCCGCATCGGTAAAGAAAATCTCGAGATCCTGACGGGCCGCGTGAAAGACTTTTACCGTCTCGGTGTGGCGGAACAGATCATAAAGCGGCTCAAGGGAAATATCTGCGCCAAGCGGGTCCACCAGAACAGCTTCGCCTTCCGTGTCCCCATGGCTGGGCAGCGCCATCTGGATCAGGCACAGCTTTGACCAGTAAGTGCGCTCGCGCAGAAACTCGGTATCGAGCGTTACGTAGCGCTCGGCCTTTGCCTTATCACAAAATGCCGCAAGCGCTTGGGTCGTAGTAATCATATCCATGTCTCTACCTGTCTGTGCGGGTTCATCCCACGGTCACAAGGGCTTTACCTTCGGTCGGCAGAAATGAAAAGCCCCGCTGCGACAACTGCACGCGCGGGGCCAAAAGGGAGGGTCCAGCCGCAGCCGCACCCCTCCCTGCAAGTATCTATGGGAAAGAAGATCAGACCAGTTCAGCCAGATCAGCAGCATCAAAGCCTTTCAACTCGTCGCTTGCGCCACGCTTGACCTTGGCGACCCATTCGGGATCGGACAAAAGCGCACGCCCGACCGCAATCAGATCGAACTCTCCCCGTTCCATACGTGTCACGAGGTTATCAAGTGATGTCGCTTTTGACCCCTCCCCGCCAAAGGCTGCAAGAAATTCGCCTGATAGCCCTACGGACCCGACAGAAATGGTGGGCTGTCCGGTCAGCTTTTTGGCCCAGCCTGCAAAGTTCAGCCCCTCGGGCCCGTCGACCTCGGGGAACTCCGGCTCCCAAAAGCGGCGCTGCGAACAATGGAAAATATCCACACCAGCCTCTGCCATGGGTTTCAGCCATGCTTCCATCTCGTCAGGGGTCTTGGCAAGCTTGACGGTGTAATCCTGCTGCTTCCATTGGCTTAGTCGCAAAATAATCGGGAAATCAGGGCCGACGGCCGCCCGCACAGCCTTGATCACCGCCACAGCGAATCGTGAACGCTCAGCCAAGGTCTTGCCGCCCCATTGGTCTGTGCGCAGGTTCGACCCTTCCCAGAAAAACTGGTCGATCAGATAACCGTGTGCGCCGTGGATCTCGACGGTGTCAAATCCCAGACGCTTGGCGTCTGCAGCCGCTTTCGCAAAGGCTGCGATCGTCGCCTGAATGTCATCCTCGCTCATTTCGACACCACGCGGTGCATCCGGCCCGATCAGACCAGACGGACTTTCGACAGGCGCCTCTGGCTCCCATTCACTGGCGCGCGTCGATCCGGTATGCCAGATTTGTGGGGCGATCTTGCCGCCCTTCTCATGCACAGCCTTCGCGACTTGTGACCAGCCGGCAAGCGCCGCGTCGCCGTAAAACAGCGGGATATTGGGCAGATTACGCGAGCTGGGGCGATCAATTACCGTACCTTCGCTCAGCAACAGCCCCACGTCGGCCTCAGCACGGCGGGCATAATAGGCGGCGTTCTGATCGGCCGGAATACCATCCGGCGCCATATTCCGCGTCATCGGTGCCATAACGATGCGGTTTTTCAACGACAACCCTTTGTAGGTAAACGGTTGAAAAAGTGCCTGTGTCGAGGTGGTCATCAAAATCTCCAATGCTTATCGTCAAAAGATACCTAATGACGCGATGCAGCATCACAAGCGCAGCTCGGGGACGGCAAGCGCACATGGTATGTGCAGATACAAACATCGGTAGTGTCCTGCGATATCCACACCACATGAAAGCGCAAAAACGGTGTGATTTCAAACCGTACAGTCTAGAGTTTGCATTAAACAGGCCAATGTAAGCGGCCCGTACTCTGTCTGTCTGCAGTGTTGAATGACACCCTTAGTGGGCAGAACGCGCCTGAACAAAGCGGCGCAGAACCTGCGGATATAGTGTGTGCTCTTCTACCAGAACGCGCGCGGCCAAGGACTGCGCATCATCATCTGGCAAAATGCGCACACGCGACTGCCCCAGCACAGGCCCGTCATCCAGCACAGGTGTGACCTCGTGCACCGTGCATCCGGCTTCTGCATCGCCTGCATCAAGCGCACGTTGATGGGTATGCAGTCCGGGGTATTTTGGCAAAAGAGAGGGATGGATATTCAGCATACGCCCAGCAAACTGCCCTACGAAATCCGGCGTCAGCACGCGCATGAATCCAGCCAGACACAGCACATCGGGTTCTGCGGCGAGAAGCGGTTTCAGCAACTCTGCCTCGAAAGCGGAACGGTTGCCACGATACTGGCGATGATCGACTGCGGCCACCGGAACGCCCAAGCCTGCGGCTTTGCCAAGACCCGATGCATCGGGATCATTGGAGGCGACGAGCACAGGGGTCGCGAACCCCTCTGCCTGCATCGCCTCGACAAGGCGGACCATGTTCGATCCGCCCCCAGAGATCAGTATGGCGACGCGTGTCACAATAGCGCGCCTTTATAGGCAACACCTTCGCTTGCGGTGATTGTGCCGATCTGGGCAACCATCTCGCCTGCGTCGCGCAGAAGTGTCGTAATTGCCTCGGCCCGATCCGCTTTGACCACGACGATCATGCCGATGCCGCAGTTGAAGGTTTTCAGAAGCTCCGGCTCTTGCATCTTGGCGGTTTCGGCCAGCCAGCGGAACACACCGGGCAGCGCCCAGGCATCCAGATCGATCTCGGCCCCCAAACCCTCTGGAAGGACACGCGGCAGATTTTCGGTCAGGCCGCCGCCCGTGATATGGGCCAGCGCATGGACGCCGCCCGCACGAAACGCGCTCAGGCACTGGGTAACATAAAGCCGCGTGGGCGCCAGAAGTGCGGTACCAAGGCTGCCTGCTTGAGCATTCCACGGGCATGGCGCATCCCACGACAGGCCCGACATCTCAACGACCTTGCGCACGAAGGAATAGCCGTTGGAATGCACACCGTTCGAGCCAAGCCCCAACAGGACGTCGCCCTCGGAGACACCTTCGGGCAACACCGTGCCACGCTCCATCGCGCCGACGGCAAACCCTGCCAGATCGAAATCACCCTTGTGATACATGCCCGGCATTTCTGCGGTTTCGCCACCGATCAAGGCCGCCCCCGATTGCGCGCAGCCTTCGGCGATGCCTTCCACAATGCGGGCCGCCTGATCCACATCCAGCTTGCCGGTTGCGAAGTAATCGAGAAAGAACAGCGGCTCTGCGCCTTGGCACACCAGATCGTTCACGCACATTGCGACCAGATCAATGCCGATCGTGTCGACATTGCCTGTATCGATCGCGATACGCAGCTTGGTGCCAACACCATCTGTCGCGCCGACCAAAATCGGATCGTCAAACCCCGCGGCCTTGAGGTCGAACAACGCGCCAAACCCGCCAAGGCCCGACATGGTCCCTGCGCGCGCTGTGCGTTTGGCGGCTGGTTTGATCCGCTCCACAAGGGCATTGCCCGCGTCAATATCGACACCCGCATCTGCGTAGGTCAGGCCGGTTTTCTTATCGCTCATGGCAGGCGCGCTCCTTAGAATGCTATGCCAAAGGGCCTTAGCGCATGGCGCGACACGGGGCAACTCTCAGTCAAGGGGCGCGCGCGGTTTTCTTTTGCATGAAACACCTGTCAGGTATGATCGAGGTGCTTGAACTGCCCGCATAATCGCGATATTGAAACCGCGCACCTGGGGGATTAGCTCAATTGGTTAGAGCCGAGCGCTCATAACGCTTTGGTTGGGGGTTCGAGTCCCTCATCCCCTAGGTGCCAACCCCTCCCCAGAAATTCGTGAACCTTAACCGCGCAAACGGCGCACGGATTTGGTGCATTTGCGCACTCTCCCCGCAGTCCCGCAATCGGGCGCATTTCCGTGATTTTTGAGCAATTTCGGTGATCTAAATACCAAAAAGCCCCGGCACAGGACCGGGGCTTTGGGTATGGTTCAGATCAGGTGCGGATCACCGCACAAGGTGCAGCAGCGCATCCATCGATTTACGCGCATCCCCATAGAACATCCGGGTGTTTTCTTTGTAAAACAGCGGATTTTCGATGCCCGAATAACCGGTGCCCTGCCCGCGTTTGGACACGAACACCTGTTTGGCTTCCCAGACTTTCAACACCGGCATACCGGCAATCGGGGAATTAGGATCCTCTTGCGCCGCAGGGTTCACGATGTCGTTGGACCCGATCACGATCACCACGTCGGTAGAGGCGAAATCGTCGTTGATCTCGTCCATCTCCAGCACAATGTCGTAAGGCACCTTGGCCTCTGCCAAAAGCACGTTCATGTGGCCCGGCAAGCGCCCTGCGACAGGGTGGATGGCAAAGCGCACCTTCTTGCCCTGTCCGCGCAGCATCGAGCAAAGCTCGGACACGGCTGTTTGGGCTTGCGCCACAGCCATACCGTAGCCCGGCACGATCACTACGCTGTCTGCGTCATTGAGCGCATCCGCCACCCCTGCTGCATCGATCGAGATCTGCTCGCCCTCGACTTCCATCGCAGGACCGGTGGTGCCACCAAAGCCGCCCAAGATCACGGAAACGAACGACCGGTTCATTGCCTTGCACATGATATAGCTCAAGATCGCACCGGACGAGCCGACAAGCGCACCCGTCACGATCAACAGATCATTGCCCAGCGAGAAGCCGATAGCCGATGCCGCCCAGCCCGAATAGCTGTTGAGCATGGACACAACGACAGGCATGTCCGCGCCGCCGATGCCCATAATCAGATGATATCCGATAAAGAAGGCCAAAAGCGCCATAACAAGCAGTGTCCAGACACCGCCCCCGCCCATGTAGCACAGCAAAAGCGCAAAGGACAAAAGCGCTGCACCTGCATTCAGGACATGTCCGCCGGGCAGCTTCTGCGCCTTGCCGTCGATTTTGCCTGCAAGTTTGCCGAACGCCACGATGGAGCCTGTGAACGTGACCGCGCCGATGAAGATACCAAGGAAGGTCTCGACCTTCAAAATGGCCACTTCGGCCATGGTTTTATGGGCCACAATGGCGGCAAAACCGGTGAGCGCATCATATTCGGGTGGCAACACGCCAGTGTCCGCATGGGCCTGAATGATCGGCATCACAGACGACAAAACGATATGCGTATTCAGGCCGATGAACACGGCTGCAAGCCCGACGAAGCTGTGAAGCGCGGCCACCAGCTGCGGCATGGCGGTCATTTCGACCGTTTTCGCCACATACCAGCCCAGAACGGCACCGATGATGATCGCCAGACCGATCAACCAGTAAAAACCGATTCCATCGCCCAGAATGGTGGCCACAACAGCCAACGCCATCCCAGACACACCATACCAGACCGCGCGCTTGGCGCTTTCCTGACCGGACAGGCCGCCCAGACACAAGATGAACAGAACTGCGGACGCGATATACGCCGCGGAGATCAGTGCAATATCCATAATTCCTGCCCTCCCTTATGATTTCTGGAACATGGCAAGCATCCGGCGTGTCACCAGAAAACCACCAACGATATTGATTGTCGCAATCAGGATCGAAACCGCGGCAAGGATCACCACAAGCCAGCCGCCCGTAACCTGTCCGCCTGCGCCAATCTGCAACAAAGCGCCCAGAACGATAATGCCGGAGACCGCATTGGTCACCGCCATCAGCGGAGTGTGCAACGAATGCGACACCTTCCAGATAACCTGAAAGCCCACGAAACACGCCAGAACGAACACAACGAAATGTGCCATGAAGCTGGCAGGCGCGACCGCACCGACGAGCAACAACAAAGCCGTGCCCGCGACCAGCAGCCCTACCTGAGTGGTGGTCTGTTTCTTGAACGCGGCCACCTCTTGGGCCTTGCGCTCTTCGGGCGTAAGTTCGGGCACTTTTTCTTTGGGCTTTTGCGCCGCGATTGCCTTCACCTTCGGTGGCGGTGGCGGGAACGTGATTTCACCCTGATGGGCCACGGTCGCGCCGCGGATCACGTCATCTTCCATATTGTGGTTGATCACCCCGTCTTTGTCGGGCGTCAGATCATGCACCATATGGCGGATGTTATTGGCATAAAGCGTGGAAGATTGCGTGGCCATACGGCTGGGCAAATCGGTGTAGCCCACAATAGTCACACCGTTGTCGCTGACGATTCTCTCGTCTTTGACGGTCAATTCGCAATTGCCGCCGCGCTCTGCGGCCAGATCCACCACGACCGAGCCGCGCTTCATGGCCTCGACCATATCCTTGGTCCACAACACCGGTGCATCACGCCCCGGGATCAGTGCGGTCGAGATGACGATATCCACATCCGGCGCAAGCTCGCGGAATTTCTTGAGCTGTGCTTCGCGGAACTCGGGGCTGGAAGGAGCGGCATAACCGCCCGTCGTGGCGCCATCGCTCTGGGCTTCCTCGAAATCGAGGTAGACAAACTCCGCCCCCATGGATTCGATCTGTTCGGCCACTTCGGGACGCACGTCGAATGCATAGGTGATGGCACCAAGCGATGTCGATGCCCCGATCGCAGCAAGCCCTGCAACCCCTGCCCCGATCACCAGCACCTTGGCAGGCGGCACTTTACCTGCAGCCGTCACCTGCCCTGTGAAGAAGCGGCCGAAATTATTGCCTGCCTCCATCACAGCACGGTAGCCCGCGATATTGGCCATGGATGACAACGCATCCATTTTTTGTGCCCGACTGATGCGCGGGACCATGTCCATCGCGATAACGCTGGCGCCGGTCGTTTTGGCCTTTTCCAAAAGCGCTTCGCTTTGCGCCGGATAAAAGAATGAAATCAATGTCTGGCCGGGCTTGAGCGCGTCAAGCTCCGCCTCAGCAGGCGGCCGGACTTTCGCGATGATATCAACATCGTCAAACAGCGCTTGGGCTGTGGCAACAACGGTGACACCCGCGTCCGAATAGGCGGTGTCTTCAAAGCCTGCTTTTTTGCCAGCCCCTGCCTGAATAAAACAATCATGGCCCAGCTTTTGCAGCTGAAGCGCTGATTCCGGTGTCATCGCAACGCGCGATTCACCCTCGAATATCTCCTGTGGAGCGCCGATCTTCACAATGTCTCCCCCTAGTCACAGTGATGGGTTTTCACCCTATCTGAAGTTTGTGGCATGCACGTTGCTAACGGGCAGCCCCCCATTGCTCAAGCCGATAAGTTGCTGAATTTGTTAGAAAGCTATTCCTGAAATTATTGCATACCAATGCATACCGCCGCATGCTTTCGTATGCGAGCGATTTAGCTTGTGGTAACAATGCCTTGAGCGAAACCAAAAGCCCCGGCCGTTCGGGAAACGACCGGGACCGGGCAAGAAGTTTTTTTCAATAATTGGCGCACACTAGCGCACGCTGCGCCGTTTTCGGACCAAAAACGGTCGCATCTGCTACAGCCAGCGGCGCGTGGCCTCGGTGTACGCGAGGTAGGACGCACCGAAATTCTGCGTCAGGCGGTGCTCCTCGGGGGCCACGAAGCGCAGCGTGATCCAGTACAAATACACCGGCACGACAAGGACCATGTAAGGGGCCTGCCAGATCATGCACAGCCCCGCCAGAAAGAACGCATAGCCCAGATAGATCGGGTTGCGTGACAATGCATAGAGACCTTGGATGACCAGATGACGAGCCGTGGCGTGCGGCGCAAGCGTGGTTCGTGCCAACAAAAGCTGCAAAGCCGCAATCAATGCCAGTGCCATTCCCACGCCACACAGCGCCCACCCCAGCACTGGCCCCAAAAGCCAGCGCAGGGGCACGGCATCGCCCGCGCCCCAAACGATCACCCCGCCCAGCACCAGCCATGTCAGCGGGATGTCGAGATATCTCAGCACCCGTTACGACCCGTAAACGGTCAATGTCGGCAAATCTGTCAAAGACACGCCCAACACGCGTAATGCGGCGAGCGACAACTGGCTGCCCCCGCCATTGGACCCGCCAGAGGGCTTAAGCGTGACCTGTGCCGATTTCCCGGCCTCGGTCTCTACACGGCCTTTGGTTTCCGTCGAGACCAACGAGGTTTTCAGCCAGAAGCCACCTTCTGTGGGGTCGCCCAAACTGGCCACAGTCGTGCCCAGACGCGTCCCTTTGGCACTGGGTGCCGCCTGTGCCGCCTCTCGCTCGGCCTTGGTGGAGGTGTCATAGCTGTCGGCGCTATTGGTTGCGGGGGCCGGCACGCCGGTTTGCGTGGCGGGTGCGGCAGGAGCCTGTGCGGGGGCCTGTGCGGGGGCATTCATGCCCATCTGCGAACAACCGGCCACGGCCATCACCAGACCCAATGCAACTATACGAAACCCGCCCGTTACCGGCGTTAAATTCTGTCCCATTACATCCCCAATACTCATGTTTTATAGAACGCTCAAGCTAGCGCACCCCGATGCATTCGGCAAATTGGAAAACAATCTCGGTATGCAGACCTTGCCGCACCGCGCACTGCGGCTTACCTTGCCCTCCATGACACACGCCCCCCTCATCGACCCGTTTGCCCGGCCGATCTCTTATCTTAGAGTTTCCGTCACAGATCGCTGCGATTTTCGCTGCACTTACTGCATGGCCGAACATATGCAGTTCCTGCCGAAAAAAGATCTGCTGACTTTGGAGGAGTTGGACCGGCTGTGCAGTGCCTTTGTGGGACTGGGCGTCAAGAAACTGCGCATCACCGGAGGCGAGCCGCTTGTGCGCCGCGATATCATGACGTTTTTCCGCTCCATGACGCGCCATCTGGATTCCGGCGCGCTGGAGGAACTGACGCTGACCACCAACGGATCGCAACTGGGGCGGTTTGCGCAAGATCTTGCCGCACTCGGGATCCGCCGGATCAACGTATCGCTGGATACGCTCGACCCCGACAAGTTCGCAAAGATCACCCGCTGGGGCCGCTTGCCACAGGTGCTGGAGGGGCTGGCCGCTGCCAAGCGGGCCGGATTGAAGGTCAAGATCAATACGGTAGCTCTGAAAGGCTTCAACGAAGACGAGCTGTTCGACCTTGTCGCGTGGTGTGCAGATGAAGGGTTCGATCTGACGTTCATCGAGGTCATGCCGATGGGCGATCTGGGCGAGGAAGACAGGCTGGACCAGTACTGGCCGTTATCGGAGTTGCGCGCACAACTTGCGCAGCGTTTCAATCTGGTCGATTTGACAGAGTCCACAGGCGGCCCTGCCCGCTATGTGAGGCTACAACAAACCGGCCAGAAAATCGGCTTCATCACGCCGATGACCCATAATTTTTGCGAAAATTGCAACCGCGTACGTCTGACATGCACAGGCGAGTTGTTCATGTGCCTGGGCCAGGAGGACAATGCCGATCTGCGTGCGCCCTTGCGGGCACATTCCGATGATCAGGCGCTGGTCGATACGATCCGCGCTGCGATAGCGCGCAAACCCAAAGGGCATGATTTCGACTATTCCCGCCAGACCATTGCAGGCCAGATGACCCGCCACATGAGCCATACCGGCGGCTAAAAATCTCACGCGGTTGTTAGAATACGGGAACATTCTGCCCCCCAAGCCATTGTCGTAAGACATAGCAACGGAAAATTTTATCATGTCGCATATTACCGATCCGTCCGCCGGTCGCGGTGCGCGCACGACCTCGTGCCGCGCCTGCGCTTTACGGGAAAAAACCTGTTTTGAGGATATGACAGAACAGGAACTGGCCTTTATGGAACGGTTCAAGGTGGGCGAGATGGTGGTAGAGGCCGGAACAACGGTCCTGCTTCAGGGGTCAACCAGCCCGCAGCTTTTCACGGTGCTTCAGGGGTTGGGCCTGAGGTACACGACATTACCTAACGGCAACCGGCAAGTGTTGAACTTTGCTTTTCCCGGCGATTTCATAGGGCTGCAATCCGCCGTTATGGGCGAACTGTGCCACAGCTTTGAAGCCTCCACAAAAATGCGGCTATGTGTGTTTGACCGCGCAGGGTTCTGGGAGCTGTTGCGCCACCAGCCACGGCGCAGTTTTGCAATATCGTGGCTTGCCGCCCGCGAAGAACATTTTCTGGGAGACAGTCTGGCCACCGTCGGGCAGCGGGAGGCCGGTAGCAAGATCGCATGGGCGCTCTTGCGGATCTGGCAGCGCCTTGACGAACTGGGCGAATTGCAATCATCCCCGCGTGGCAACGGGTTGCGCGCACCGATGCCATGGCGCCAGCAGGATCTGGCAGACGCATTGGGCATGTCACTGGTCCATACCAACAAAACCCTGGCGCGGCTGCGTGCCAAAGATCAGGCAGACTGGCGTCGGGGCTGGCTTACCCTCCCCGACCCCGAAGCGCTGGCGAAAGAATACGAGATCACGATGAGCGAGTTCCAAAAGCGCCCGCTCATCTGAACTGCATCAGTCTAACGGCAGGCGTTGCTCCACCAATGTGGAAAACCATGCCGCACCGTAGGGCAGGATACTGTCATCGAATTTATAATGCGGACTGTGCAGGGCGGCGCTATCGCCGTTACCGAGCCAGATATACGCACCCGGCCGTGCCTCCAGCATATAGCTGAAATCCTCGGCCCCCATCATCGGGGTGACATCCGGATCGACATCCGCACTAACGGCCCGGGCCGCATCAATCGCGTGGGCGGTGCCGGCGGCATGATTGAAGGTCACGGGATAGCCCCGGTGATAACTGACATCCGCCTGTGCGCCAAACGCCTGTGCCGTTGAAATCGCCACACGACCCAATTGCTGTTCGACGAAATCGCGCACTTGCGGCGACATGCTGCGCACCGTCCCGCGCAGTACGACCTGTTCGGAGATCACATTATGCGCGGTGCTATCGGTCTCCACCGCACAGACAGAAACCACGACCTGATCATGCGGGTTTACATTTCTGGACGTGATCGTTTGCAGCGCCATGATCATCTGTGCGGCCACAATTACGGGATCAATCGTCAGATGCGGTGTGGCGGCATGACCGCCATTGCCGGAAATGGTGATGTCGAACTCGTCGCAGGCCGCCATGATCGGCCCTTCGCAAATTGCGAAATGCCCCGCCGGAATACCCGGCATATTGTGCAGGCCGTAGATCTCCTGAATAGCAAACCGCTCCATCAAACCTTCACGGCACATTTGCAAACCGCCACCGCCACCCTCTTCTGCGGGTTGGAAAACCACAACCACAGTGCCTTTGAACGCGCGGGTCTGGGCAAGATATTGTGCCGCACCGAGCAAAATCGCCATATGCCCGTCGTGTCCGCACGCATGCATCTTACCGTCAGATTGCGAGGCGAACGCCAATCCGCTTGCTTCTGTGATGGGGAGTGCATCCATATCCGCACGCAACCCGATGACCGCTCCGCAATCCGGATCGTGGCCCTTGATCACCCCCACCACACCGGAGCGGGCGATGCCCTCCTCCACGATGTCGCAGCCGAACTCCCGCAACCATCGGGCAATTTTTGCAGCCGTTTCGGGCAGGTCGTACATCAATTCGGGTTGGCGATGCAGATCATGACGCCAGCTGGTATATTGGGCTGCATGATCATTAAAATATGACTTTACGGGCATTGCCACTCCTGATGGGCACCTAACATAAGGCGCGCAGGATGGGCGAAAGCCGCCGCCGCTGCAAGAGGGGCACATCGCCCCGTGCCCGTATCTGATTTACCAGACATAACAATCAAACAAGATTTTAAAAATATATCGTTTGACCAAACAAACCGGACCGTGTTCACATAAAAGTGTGGTGAGGGTCATCTATGTATATCCGGTGCTGGCGGATCTAGGCCGACGGATGGTTTTGAAACATAAAAGTTTTAAAACTGGGTACTTGTAAGGAAGCACTGTATGCCAGACAAACCAAAACCAATACCTACGACAACTGATTTTCCTATTACCGCACGGAATCTCTCGGGTTTCCAATCAGGGTCAGGCTTTCAAACAGGAAAAATGGATGCCTTAAAAATACGCTCGGCGCGGGCAATCCGCTATCACGAGCCGGCGGCCATATTACCGACGCCTGACACTCCTCGAAAGCCCTCTCACACTCCCTATAAAATGGATGCCGCCCCGCTTGCAAAAGAAGTGGGTGATCCTGATCACGTACTGTCAAATATGGCAGACAATATATCACGCAGTATTTTTCAATTAACCGACGCCGCCGCCTTTCAGATAACAATCCGGCCCCGTACTGCCGGTTTTCCGGTCAGCGCGCTGGTGTGTTCGGGCGATGAAACCTTGCAAGACGCGTTAAGCAATTATACCGCGTTATGTTTTGGCAATGCCACAATTTCGGAGGAAAGCAGCCAGCCTGCACGGGCACACTCCGGCATTCGTGACGGCCATTTGATCATCGCTCATCCACTATCTGACGAAAGTGACGCGATGATCGGTGCGCTTAGTATGGCCTACCCGTCAGGCTCTCGCCCGCTGGATGAGCGGATGAACGAAGCGCAATCGGTGGCACGTCTGATCGCCCAGACCCTGATCGAGATGCGGCGGTCGCATGCGCTGGAAATCGACCGGGATGCAGCGGTGCGCCGGGCCGATAATCTGGCGCGCAGGGCCGAACTGGACCCGCTTACAACGCTCTACAATGCCACGACATTCGAAAACAAAGTGCGTGAAATGGTCGAGGATCGCCGCACACCTTTTGCGTTCATCATGATCGATGTCGACAATTTGCGCGCTGTGAACGAACTGTATGGTCACCAGTTCGGTGACCTCTATCTCAAGGCGATTGCGCATTCGCTGCGAAGCACCTGCCCCACACCGGCTGTCATCGGGCGGCTGGGGGGCGATGAGTTTTGCATAGCGCTGCCGTTGTCGCCGGGGGCCGATACCTATTTGAACGCCAGATTGTCGCGCATCCGCTCGGCCATCCAGCGCGGCGCGGCAATGCTTGGTAAATCCGATCTGGGGCGCGTGAGCATCGGTGCAAGCCTCTATCCGAAACAGGCAGAGCGGTTCACGGTTCTGTTCGAGCTTGCCGATACGGCCCTTTATGCCTCCAAACATGCCGGCAAGCCGAGCTATACGGTGTTTTCCAGCAACCATCACGAGCGCTTCAACAATCGCTCCATGCATCAGCGTTTCGATCTTGCGGTCAAAAACCAGCTGATAGAGCCATTTTTCCAACCCATCGTCGCGTTGGAGACAGGCGTGATCACCGGTTTCGAGGTTCTGGCACGCTGGCGTGACCCGCACTGCGGTGTACTGAGCCCTGCCGCCTTCGAGGCCGTCTTCAAAGACCATCACATGGCGCAGCAGCTGACCAGACTTATCATGCGCCGCGCGTTTGAGGCATATCAGGCGGCAGGGCTAACGGGATCGGGGATCAAGATATCTCTGAATCTTACCACATTCGATTTGATGTGTGCGGAATTCGTATTTGATCTGCAGGCTCTGCTTGGCGATTTCGGTATGGACTGGTCCGTGCTCATTCTGGAAGTCACCGAAAAGGTCATGCTGGACGAGCCGACCGGACAGCTTTTCCGGTCCTTGGAAGAAATGCACCTGCGCGGTGCCACGATTGCGCTTGATGATTTCGGCACCGGATATGGCGGCCTGCGCCATCTGACCCACTGGCCTGTGGATCTGCTCAAGATCGACCGTTTCTTCGTCTCGACACTGGGCGACAACCTGCGCGACCGGGCTATTCCTGAAGCCATCATATCGATTGCCCGCAATTGCGGGCTGAGCATCGTGGCAGAGGGAATAGAGACCCCCGAGCAGATGAGAATTTTGCAAGGCATGGGGTGCTCCAAAGGTCAGGGGTTCCTGTTCGCCCCGCCAATGCCTGCCACGGAGCTATCACGCATCTCCCCGCGATATGATCTTGACCGCCTGTGACACCGCGCGGCTTTCCTAGGGAAGGCTCAGCCGGATCGCGTTGAGAAGCGCGCTCAGGGTGACGGGTTTGCGCAAGATCACCCCTTTCGGTTTGTCATCTCTGCTCAACAGTGGGTCCACATATCCCGTCAGATACAGCAGCCCCAGATCCGGTAACATCGCGCGGGCGCGCGCGGCGGTCTCGAACCCGTCAATCGGCCCCGAAAGCATCAGATCCGTGACCAGCAAATCGGGTGGCACAGGCATTGCCCCCAGATCGGCCAGCGCGGCTGTGCCATCGGGTGCGGTGAACACCACCATCTCCAGCGCCGAAAGCGCACGGGCGATCAGATCACGAAACTGCGGATCATCCTCGACAATCATGATGCGTACACCACGCAGCCGCGCCACCATCGCCTCGTCAAGTGTCTCATCTTCGGGGTACTGGGTGGCAAGCGTGCCGTGTTTGGGCTGGATCGGCAGGATAATCCGTGCACGGGTGCCCTGTCCTTCTTGTGCGTCCAGCGTAAAGCGTCCATCGATCTTACGTACGAAGCTGTCGATCATCGCAAGCCCCAGCCCTGTGCCCCCCTGCGCGTGGCGTGTGGTGTAGAAAGGGGTGCGCACATGGGCCAAAAGCGCAGGCGTCATGCCCGGGCCGTCATCGGCAACCTCAAGGCACAGATCCCCGTCGTCTTGTATGTGCAAAGAGAGTGTGATCGTTCTACCGTGGCCGGTCTCGACAATCGCGTTTCGTGCGTTGATGACCAAATTCAGCACAGCCGTTTCCAGATCTTGCGGCGCACATCGCACCACCCAAGGCCCCTTCACCAGATCCACTTTCAATGCGATCATCGCAGGCAGCATCCGGCGGGCAAGTTCCGCCACATTTCGCAATCTGGCCACGATATCGAAGCGCGAGATTTCATCGGGCGTGTCACGCGTCAGCCGCAAAAGATGGGTGGTCAAATTCGCCCCCCGCGCACAGGCGGCGCGTATGGCCTCCAGCTGATCGCGGTGATCGATACCCAACGGCCCTTGGGCCGCGCGGTGGGTCAGCGTATCTGCAGCAATCTGGACAACCCCGAGGATATTGGACATTTCGTGGGCCACCCCGCCAGACATCTGACCAATGGCATCCAGACGCTCAACACGCGACAGGTTTTCGCGCAGTATCCACCCTTCGGTTTCATCGTGCACGGAAATGACACGCAACATCTTGGATTGTCCCGCAGACGGCGTGACGAAGCTGAGCGTCAGACGCAAGGCATGCTCCGCCCCGTATCTGTCGATCCAGCCACACCGCCGCTCGGGCGGACGCGTGCCCTTGTCAGAAAGCGCCAGAAGGGCTGCGACCGGATGCTCCTTGTCGCGCAGCGCACGCCGGTCGTCTATTGCGTGAAAGGCACTGTGAAACAGAAAAGCTTCTGGATCCCCCCCCGAGATTGCCTCTGCCGCGCGATTGGTCAGGTGCACGCTGTTGCGCATATCCATCACAAAAACAGCCGTATCCAGCCCCTCCAGCACCTCGGCCAGCCGCTTTTGTTCAGCGACAGCGCGCGCGCTTGCGTGATCGTGAAACCGCGCGACCCGAAGCGTGACAAGGGCAGCAAGCAGCGCAAGCAAGATCGCAAGACTGCTCAGGCGCAGGTTGGGCGACAGATAGCCAAGCTGGGTCGATTTCAGCGCCAGATAGCTCAGTAAAATCGGCCCCGCCACCGCAAACAGAAAAAGCCTGCGCGCCATACGCCCGCCCGGCCCTGAGGATGCCAGATCGCCCATCCAGCTGCCGCGGGGATTGCCCAGCAACGCGGCCAGAAACAAAAGCGCAAGCCCCAAACAAGTGTGAAACGCCATCGCCGACAGCAGCGCCGTTTCATATAATGCAGGCGCGTCGAACAGATAACCGTCAAGCCCCACCATAGCCATTAACAGGCCAGTCGTCGCGATCACCTGCATGACAGGGCGCGCCTTCCGATGGGCACAAAGCTGTAGACCGATGACACATGCGGCCATCGCCACCCCTATCGCCGTGCCGATGGCCATGCGATCAGACCGCGGGTCAAGTGCAACATCAGGGCCAAAAAGGCTTTCGTACGTTTCCAAAAAACTCCAGATCGCATCGGATACCGCGATCACCAGCAAAACCAGACACAGGATTTTGGCTCCAAGGCCGCGCAGCGACCGCCAGCCCGCCCGGCCTCCGCCAGATCCGCTGCCGCTCCCCTCGGCGTGGATCACGCCGTCATCGGTGTGCGCGCGTGCCAGTAGGGCCAGAAGTTGCGCCCCGCCCAGTGCCAAAAGGGCAACCGCCGTTTGCGGCACCATCGCCGCCCATTGCGGATACACCCGCACCACCGGCATGACCGACAGCCCATACCCCACGCCCAGCACCACAAGCGACAACACCACCACAAGGGATGCCGTCAGCATCGCAAGCGGACGCAATTGAACAACCGGATAAAACGCGTGTGTATCGGCGTCCGAATAACGGCGATCGGGCATGGGGGGCCCTTTCCTTTCTATGTGCAGGTCAGGTGTCGCGCCGTTGCATCCGGGTTTGCAAAAACAATGATGCGACCGTCAGGCGCTGCGTTCAGTCATGTGTCAATTCGGTAATGACCGCGTTCAGATCCTCGAGCGAGATGCGTTTGTGCAGACGCGCATTCGCACGCCGCAACCCCAGCGTATAAAGTGGCGAGTCAACGATATCTGGCATACCGGATATAATAACAATCGGCAGATCGGGATGGCTTTCGCGCAGTTTGTGCAGATAGGTAATTGCCCCGCCACCATTCATAATAACGTCTAGAAAAACAATATCGAAATGTTTATCCATAAGCTTCGGCAAAACCCGATCCGCACGGTTTACACCTGTCACAGAATGCCCAAACGCTTCGAGCCCGTTGGCGAAAGAGCTTAAATAAGCATAATCGTCATCCGCGATAAGTATTTGTGCCACGTTTTCGCCCACGATTGATAGAAGTGTACTATGTGTTACTTAGTTTAATGTTACAAGTGCATGAGGAATACGAATGACCGGCTACAAAGCAGTGTTATCGGATGCACAAACGCCATTGATCATCATAGAAAACACCGGCGGTAGTGCGGCGCTGTTGGCGGAGTTTTTTAATGCTTGCGCACAGCATCCACTGTGCGCAATTTCATATATCGTTTTTCACGATTTGCCCGACGCGTATCTAGAAGACATAAAAGAGCATATACATCAAAGTGGCGGCTTTGCGTGTGAGGCTATTAAAAACGATACGCAGCTTGTGGCGTATTGCGTTTATTTCGTAGGGCCCGATACAATCGTTCACCTGCATGACGACCGGTTAATGGCGCAGCCATCCAAAGCCGATGACACCGGCCCAGACCATCCATTCGATTCTCTTTTGCAAGATGCTTCAATGCGCGCAGACGCGCGTAGTACGGTGGCGATTGTGCTTTGTGATCCGCGTGACGCAAGCACAGACGGCGCCAAACGACTGCGCGCGGCCGATGGAACGGTCCTGATGCGAACGCCCGCACAAACCGAAACCTCTGCCGCGACGCAGGCCTTCATCAGCGCCGGAGTGGTTACACAAATTCTGGATATCGCAGACATGCCGGCGCAGATCGAACAAGTGATGCAAAACGATGGCGCGATCATTCATTGTGAAAATGACGATGCCGCATTTCAAGATATTCTGACCATGCTTGAAACCGGCTATGGCGTTGAGTTTTCCGCCTATAAAGCGGCCAATGTGCACCGCAGGATCCATCGGCGCATGCAGTTGCGCCAGATCTGCAGCGTGGACACCTATCGCGATCTACTGGCCGGCAACCAAGGGATGCTGGAGGAGTTGTTCCAAGATATGCTGATCGGCGTGACGGGGTTCTACCGTGATCCTGAGGCCATCACGAAACTGCGCGATATTGCTTTGTCCGATCTGGTGCGCACATCGGACGAGGACACACCGCTGCGCGTATGGGTGCCGGGCTGCGCAAGCGGCGAGGAAGCCTATACGATTGCAATCGAGCTGCACGAAGAGTTGTTGCGCGCTGGTGTATCACGGAAATTTCGCATCATCGCCACAGACATCCATCGACCATCCATCGAGTTTGCCTCTGCGGGTCTTTATAGCGAACGGGCCATGGCAAATGTCCCCCAGTATCTGCGAGAGAAATATTTCAGCCGCCAGCGTGATCAATACAGCATTCAGCCGTGCATCCGTCAGATGGTGATTTTTTCGGTTCATGATGCGCTCAGTGATCCGCCGTTCATGAACCTTGATCTGATCTCCTGCCGGAACCTGCTGATCTACCTTAACGAAGAGCCGCAGGCGCGGATCATCTCGATGTTTCTGTTCGGGTTGCATAACGGCCGGTATCTGTTTCTCGGCCCTTCCGAAAGCGTCGGACGTTTCGAACAGGAGTTCACTGTAATCACCCCCCGATGGAGGCTGTTCCAGAAGGCCTCTGAAAGGCGCCCGCTGGACCGCGCGAAATCGCTAAACCAATATCGCGCAGCCAACCAAACCGCCACCGCGGTCAACAAGCTCGGAGTTAATCAAATTGGCGCCGATAAATCGCGATGGAGCACGGCATACCGCACGAATGCCGCCCGCAGCAGCGCCGCAATCAACGCCGTCGAGGCGCGCCACAAGGAAAACCTGATTGCCAGCTACGATGCGCTTCTTAAAAAATATGCGCCGTCCTCGATCCTGATCAATAGCAACGGCGATGTTCTGGGTTGGTTTAACGATGCGGCGCGCCTGATCGATACCAAAAACAACCTGCTGGACTGGACAGTCGAAAATATCGTCCACCCCGCTTTACAGTTTACCATCAATGTCGGGATGGAGCGATTGCGCCTTGGGCAGCTGGAACCCACCTCGCGCATGATATCGGTGGAGCTTGAAGAGAATCAGCCGCTTAACTGCACGATAACGCTCGCCCCCCTGGACCAGATATCCAAGGTCCGGCTGATGTTGGTTGAGGTGGATTTCGGGAGCGGCTTGCAAGAAAAGGCCCCGGCCCCTTCTGCCGAAAGCCTACCGGCCCAACATCAAGAAGATGCCCAGCTGCTTTCGCGCCGCTTGCAGGAGCTGGAGCGCGACCTGCGCCTGACCGAGGAAACCCTGCAGCATGTGACTGAACGGCTGGAGGCGTCGGGCGAGGAATTGCAGGCGTCGAACGTGGCGCTTCAGGCCTCCATCGAGGGGTTGCAGGCCTCTAACAAGGAACTGCACGCAGTGAATGATGAACTGATCAGCCTTGGCACCGAACATCAAAACCGGATTGAGGACCTCTCGGATCTCAACCGCAACGTCGAAACCACTTTGCGTCTGATGCGCGTCGGCGTGATCTTCGTTGATCACGACCTCAATATCACGCGGTTTTCCAACACGCTGGCGACGGAGTTTCTTTTACAAGCGCATGACACGGGCTGCCCGCTTGCACTTGCGTTCCCCGATCTGGAGTTCGTGGACCTGCCCCAGCTTGTGGCCGAGGTCATCGAAAGCGGTGAATCAGCGCATGCGACAGGCGCGCACCAAAACCACACCATCACCGTCGAGGTGCACACCATTCGCCATGATCGCGACATTCAAGGGTATGAAACATACAACGGTGCGGCCATAATATTCCATGGCATAGGAAACAAAGCCCTGAAAATAAGCGGCCAATCCGATTTGGCGTAGAAATTTGGCTTATACGATAATCAATGATTGCGTTCCGCGCCCACTAGGGTTATGAAGGCTTTGCTACGTTACTTCCTACTGCATCCTGTCTCCTTTATCGGCTTCAGTCTGCCTCTTCGAACTGACGACTAAGCCGGGCTGCCGCCTTCTGTGGGCAGCATATATTATTAGGAGATCTCACGATGGCTAATGGCACCGTGAAATGGTTCAACCAATCCAAAGGCTTCGGCTTCATTCAACCTGAAAGCGGCGGCAAAGACATCTTTGTTCACATCTCCGCTGTTGAACGTGCTGGCCTGCAGAACTTGAACGACGGTCAAGCAGTGACCTACGAAATCGAAACCGGCCGTGATGGTCGTGAATCGGCGCGTGATCTGGCGCTTGCCTAATCCCACGATTTAAGTCACTCTCTTTATAGGGCGTATCTTGATTTCATACCTCTTGTCAGCGGCTCGATTTCGGGCCGCTTTCTTTTTGTGTTATCTCTATTTATGATATCTGTATCGCCTGCCCCGTGGTCGGCTGCCTCACGTCTGGCGTTATAATACACGCTCATCAGCGATAAGTGCCGCCCATGTATGCGGACCAGCGATGGCATCGTTATCAAGACCGCGATCCGATTGGAAACGCCGTAGCGCGCCTTCGGTCTTTACCCCGAAAATCCCATCCACCGCACCGGTCGTATACCCTGATTCCAGCAATCTGGTTTGCAACTGGGCAACCGCGCGCCCGCTGTCACCAAAACGGACATGCGGATAGCTTGGCACGGGTGACAATGCGGCCTCGAACCTGCGCGCAATTTCCGCGATCTGTTCTGCACAATCTCGACCGTTGATAATGCGGCGCGCAGAGACATAATCGGCACCGGTTGCATTGATATGATCCGATAGACATACGCCGGTAAACCAGCCATCACGAGCCCCCTTTACCAACACCTGCGCAGCAATCTCGGGCTGTAGGGCCAGATCATACTCCCGCGTCAAACCGATCCCGCCCAAGGCACGATCCGCGAACGCATAGTTGCGCGCCCATGTCAGCTGCACAAATCCGCGCCCGTATGCGGGATAATACCGCAGCGTCTTGCGATAGGGTTCGGCACGGTGCCCCAAATAATACGCCTCTCGTACAGGCTCCATCGTTCCAGCTGTTTCCCAAGACGCGGTGGCCATCACATAGGCGGTCTGGCGTCTATCCAATCCAGCTTTGCGCGCATGCTGCAGTATAAGAGTGCTACAGCCGTGGTTCAGGTCCAGCTTCATGACAGTCTCCTTTAATCCGATCACAGGGATAAGGAGCAGCTTGTCTTCACAGCCTCTCGTGACGTTGCACTACGCCTGTGGCAACGATCACATACGCAAAATGCCAAACCACTCCTTATAAGAAGAGATCTTAGGCCTGCCGTCAGGGGCGTTGCGCGAATTCAGGCACTACCGCATGCAATAAACGCAACCTTTATACTCTTATTCGCAAACAGGCATATTATATATATTACAGCCTATTATGATTTTTTTCCGGATGGAAAATTTTCAAATATTGAAAAGAATACAGCCCGAATATAAAACTGTGGCATCTTAATCGCATTATTTCTTATATTTCATTCCACGCAAAAACATCCTCATGGAAAAAGAAATTTTAATATATTATTAACTTCAACGAAGCCAGATACGACCTCCTTTTAAAATCTGATCTGGCGGGCGATTTAAAAGGGAATTTGTAAAGATGAAACGCACTCTCCTCTCCTCTTCCGCCGCCTTTATCCTCCTTGGTTCTGCTGCATCCTACGCTGGTGGTTATACAACCCCTGTTGTAGATCCGGCACCTGTGGCGCCGATCGTGCTTGAGCAAATGCCAGCCGATTGGGTCGGTGGATACGCCGGTGCGACGCTCGGCTACGCCTTTGGCGGGGACGATGATGTTGGCCTTTTTGACGGTACAACAAACTTGGGCCGAATTGGTAAATTGGAATTCGATGGCGCAAACGCAGGGATCCGTGCCGGCTATTTGTGGCAGTATTCCAAATGGGTCTTTGGTCCGGAAATCGGTTATGAAGCAGGCAACATCCATGATTCCTTCGGTTTCGACGACGGTTTGGGCGGCGGCACGTTCAAAGGCAAAGCAGAAGACGTGATCGCGCTGCGCGTGAAATCCGGTTATGCTGTCAGCCCCGAGACGCTGATTTACGGGATCGCCGGTATTGCCAGCGGTAAGTTCGAATATAGCGCAGAGGGTGCTGGCCAATCGTTCAAGGACGATTTCCGCACCACCGGCTATATTGTCGGCTTCGGCGCGGAACAAAAACTGACCGATATGATGTCGATCACTGCTGAGTATGAATATGCTAACTTCGGCAGTGAGTCCATTACTCTGGATGACGTCCAAAGCACTGCGTCCCCCGATTACAGTAATATCAAGGTCGGCGTAAACTTCCGCTTCTGATAACGATATCTTCCGATATATATATGCAAGGCCCGTCATGTATACATGACGGGCCTTGCCGCTATTGCCCGGGTCCGTGATCTGCAAACCTCAAAAGATCGAAAACCGATCGGATGGCATACGGTTTCATTACCCCCGAAACGGTGCCAGTGCCTTGTGCTCTGCCCGTATACGCACCCACAGCATTGCCGCGTTCAGTATCGTGAAAACCGCAGCGACCCAAACCAGGCCAAGCACCATCGGGGCTGCGATAATCTCTGCCACCACCACCATATAATTGGGATGCGAGACATATTTGAACGGCCCGCGGACCACCAAAGGCTCTTCAAGGATAATAATGCGCGTGGTCCACCGCCGTCCCAAGCTTGCCAGTATCCACACGCGCAAACATTGCAAAACCGCAAACAAGATCAACCAGCCAATGCTAATCGCTTGATCATACCCGAAAACCAGCAAGCAGGCGATCCACGTACTGTGCATCAAAACCATCGCCGGATAATGCGCCGCGCCCACCTCATAGGCTCCTTTGGAAAAAAGCCGGCGTGTGTTGCGGTTGGCAATGACCAGCTCGCTTAGTCGCTGAACGACAATAAATCCCAAAAAAACCACGCTCGCCCAATGGATCATGGCGCACCGTCTTGAACATGGAATGGCAGGAAAGACGCCGTGAAGCCGGGCCCCAACGCGCAAGCCATCATCTGGCCTGTCGTGCCCGCCTCCAGCACAGATTTCATCACAAACATTACCGTTGGGGCAGACATATTGCCCGCTGCGCGCAAGGTGGCACGCTCCGCATCCAATGTGCCCTGCTCCAGATGCAATGCCGCCTCGATCGCCTCAACGACCTTGGCCCCACCGGGATGGCAAACGTATCTGTCGATCTGTGTATGTGTCAGCCCGGCCGCTGATAATGCCCCCGACATCGCAGTTGCGAGTTGTTCGTTTACAAACGACGGGATTGATCTGTCGAACACGACACCGAAGCCATTTTCATCCACATCCCAGCCCATGATGCCCAGCGTATCCGGCCACATGGTCTGATGCCCCTCGCCCAATATGACGACCTTACCGGATGCGGGGGCAGTTGTGCTGATACAGGCCGCCGCAGATCCGTCACCAAACAACGCCGTCGCAATGATATCCGCTTTTTGAAAGCGATCCGCACGAAAGGACAAAGAACAGGTTTCAATCACGACAAGCAGAACCTTTGCGCCGGGCTTGCCTGCAGCAATTGATCGCGCCACAGACAGGCCGGATACGCCCCCGGCACAGCCCAGACCGAACAGGGGAACCCGCATAATATCTTCGCGGAAATTCATTTCGGAAAACACCTGCGCATCCAGTGTCGGTGTCGCAATGCCGGTAGAGCAGACCGTGACCACACAATCCACCTGTTCCCCCGTCCAGCCCGCTGTGGCCAGCGCACGCTGACCGGCCGCCACAAACATCGCTTTCGCGCCGATCATAAACGCCGCATTCCGATCTGCCCAACCATGGTCTTGGGAAAACCACTCTATCGGCACAACGCTATAGCGTTGATCAATTCCAGCAGTCTCGAAGGTTTTGGAAAGCCGTTCGAACTGCGGGTATTTGTCGCCAAAAATCATGGAGGCGCGGGCGCGGATATCCTCTTGGGCAAAACAAAAAGGTGGCAGCGCGGTCGAGAGACCATGTAAATATGCAATCATTTCTTGCCTTTTACTATCTGGATTTGAACAAATCGGTGCAGTCCCACGCGGGCAGATAGCAAGCACAAAGGATGGCGAAAACTCTGCCGCCTTAACGCCTTCAAACTGGTTTTGGTGTAGGCCCGTATCAAGAATGTAATCCTCGAGCTACGGCTGTCGAATTATTTCAAATAAGCGCCAAAAAAAGCCGCCGGTTCGGTTTGTGAGCGTCACGCAACAGCGTGTTTTGCGACCCGACGACAGGGCCGGGCATGCAAACGCAGTATATCGATCACACCGATACGCAACGGGATGCAGGCAACACACGCGTTGGAGGCGATCCGGTCAGAGCATGGCTATCGCCACAATATAGCAATGGCCCGCTGCGTGATGCCCCTTGAGGGTCGCATGAACGCAAGACGCGCGCTGTCCGCTGGTTTGCGGTGCAGCAAATGGCGGCGCGGGGGGTGACGATGCCCGTCACACTGTGTGGTGAAGCGCCCCGCCTGCCGCCTGCCGCAGCCAGCTCAAGGGCGCGCTCAACACCGCATCCTTCAAAGGCTGCGCACGCCACCTGCCAGTGATGCGGACACCGGTATCAGCGGCGTTACCGTTGCCTGAAAATCATGATAAAGATCCTCTCGCGTCGGGTAGACAACGCCCGTCAATGCCCCGTCTGCATCGACCTCGTGGCGCCAGCCGCCAGCCGTGTGGTCAATCAATGTGCTGGCGATATAATCCCAGACCATACGGTAAGTATCCTCAAACCGTCCGTCGCCGGTCAACCGGTACAGCATCAACGCAGTGTTGGCCGTTTCAGCCTGCACCCAGTAGGCACGGTTTGGCACCGACACCTCGTTATCCCATCCGAGCGTGTACACCATGCCAGGTTTGCCATCCGGCGCCCAGCCGTGCCGCATCGCGTAATCGAAAAGCCGCACTGCATCTGTGTGCACCCAATCGGGCACATCACGGCCGCTCTCGCGGCACGCGGCCCCGACCTTCAGCAACAAGCCGGCCCATTCTGCGTGATGGCCCGGGGTCAGCCCCCAAGGCCGCGTATCATCGGCTGGCTGATCTGCGCCGTAATCGGGCAGCAACGCCCAATCCGGCGCGAAATGCTCCGGCAGACGGCCATTATGTGCATCGGGGATATCATGGCCAAACCGCGTGGCCAGCGCAAGCGCGCGGTCCAGCCAGCGCGGCTCGCCTGTCGCGTCGTGCAACGCAAGACAGGCCTCTGTCGTGTGCATATTGCAGTTGGCACCACGATAGGCTTCGGGATCGCTCCAGTCATGCGCAAAAGACGGCTGCATGACCTCCTCTTCCGCAATCCAGAAATGACGGTCGATTACCTCTACGGCCGCCTGCATCAGTTCTGCCCCGCGCGGACGTGCGGCCATCGTCGCACTCGCCCCCGCCAAGGCTACAAACGCGTGCAGATATGCCTGTTTGCGCGATGGGCCAGAGGCATCCGCAAACCAGCCGCCCTGCGCATGATCCCGCAACGGACCATCCAGCAAGGCCGCGATCGCATGATCGGCCAGAGGCGCCGCCCCCGGCACCCCCATCATCGCGCCAAGCGCGTAGCAATGCGCCTTGCGCGCGGTGATCAGCGATTGGGCGGTTGCATCGACCATCGTGCCGTCGTTGCCCAATGTGGCAAACCCGTCGGCCACGCGCGCTTTGGCATAATGATGCAAAAGGCGCTGACCTTCTTGCAAAAGCCAGTGACGATGGGCCTCGCGATCCGCCCACGGGGCGGACCGGAGCCGGATGTGCTGATCTGGTTGAACGCGCATATCATCCATTGGTGATCATCCCGCCGTTTACATGCAACGTCTGCCCCGTCATGAAGCTGCTGTCCTGACAGGCGAGATAGACATAGGCTGGCGCCAGTTCGCTGGGTTGGCCCATGCGCCCCATGGGCGAGGACATCTCCTTGAGCATCTCTTTGTCGAAATCCTTGAACACCAACTGGATTTCAGTGGCCACAGGGCCTGGCGCCACCTGGTTCACGCGAATTTTGCGCTCAAGCAGCTCCAGCGCCAACGCCCGGGTGTAGCCGACGATCGCACCCTTGGTGGCGGTATAAGGCACCAGCGCCGCGTTACCCACATACGCGTTGACAGAGGTCGTGTTGATGATGCTACTGCCTTCTTTCATATGATCGAGTGCAGCGCGGGTGGTGTAGAACATCCCCGCCATATTCACATCGAAATGCGCCTGCCAGTCAGCATCCGTAATATCGGACTGACCGTGATAGGGCTTTTGCATTCCGGCATTATTCACCAGCACATCAATGCCGCCCCACTCGGACACAACGGCCTCGACCGCGGCGGTGCATTTGGCGCTATCAGCCGTATCGCCTTGGACCACCAGCGCTTGGGCGCCTTCGGCCTCAATTCCCTTGCGTGTCTCTTCGGCACTGTCTGCATCGGTGTGATACAAGATCGCGACCTTCGCGCCCTCACGCGCCATATGCAGTGCTACAGCACGGCCGATGCCGCTGTCGCCGCCTGTGATAAGCACGCGTTTGCCGCTCAGTTTTCCGGCCGCCTTATACGCATCGGTGATATATTCCACCGGCGGCAAAAGATCGTCGATATGGTCTGTCATGGCAGGTTCCTTTCGGGTGTGTGAATGGCGCATTGCGCATCAGCCTTTGGCCGCGCGCTTCGGTGTGCCAACGAGGCCTCCACACCATTAGTTCCTGAAAAAATTCACCCTCATGGAGTGAATTACAAAAATAAAACCCTACTATTTCCACCATGTTGAAATTTTCCAATTCCAAGGCGCCAGTATGATCCAGTCCGTATCGCGTGCACTCCATATTCTTGAACTTTTGGCGCATTCGGGTGGATCGGCCCGATTGAAAGAAATTTCTCATGGCGCGGGGCTGAACGTGCCTACCGCGCATAATCTTCTTAAAACGCTGATCGCCTTGGGCTATGTAATACGGCGCACAGAGGATGCGCGCTATCACTTGGGCGACCGTGTCCTGAACCTTGCACGGGTTGCCGGAAACGATGACCAGCTGCGCGAACGGCTGCGTCCGGTGCTGGAGGCCGTGCAGCGTGAAACCGCAGAGACCGCTTTTGTGGCCGTACCATCGGGCGACAGGATCTATTTCCTTGATGTGGTCGAAAGCAGCGCGCTGCTGCGTGTCTCGGGCCAGAAAGGAGAGCGGGTCACAATGGTAGGCTCCGCCATCGGGCAGTTGTTTCTCGCCTATAATCCCGCGCTGCGCGCCCGCACCAAAGGCGCCGAGACGCTGGACCGCGAGCTTGGTGAAATTGCGCGACAGGGGTATGCGCTTGACCACGAGCAGGTGTTCACCGGTGTGGCGGCCGTTGCGGTGCCGTGGATGGAGGATGGCGAGATGCGCGCAGGTTTCGGCGTCACAGGGCCAGGCTTGCGAATGCAACCGGAGCGCCTGCCCCAAATCGCCCGACAGATGCAAGATATCGTGTTACGCAACCGCCTGGATCTGAAAATGTAGCCACAGGACGCGCAGGACGCGTCCTGCTGTAATGGGGCCCTCGAAAATCCATGACGTTGGTGCAGCTTCATCTGTGGGCAGATTATACCCGCCCCGCCTGCCTGATGCGTTAAACGTTTTGGCACGGCTTGGCGGGAGCGAGGGTCACCCCCCGGATATCAGGCACGACCGGCACACACACTGCCATACCACAGGCGTCTGGAAAGGGTGACATCAACCGAAGCCTGTGGGCGTGACGCTGACGCGATGCGCGCGTGGACTGTCTGATGACATAAGCAGACGTAGAAGAGGCCCCCGCAGATGGTCCGGCCTGACCATCGTCGCCGCACATGCCGCTGCCCGTCCTTCGGGTGCACGTCCCCCTCGCCGTGGTTTTTGCTCAAGACCGGATTGTCCCACAGGACGGGACGTCTGGTGGCCGTGCCAGAGGATGCTCCGCAGTATAGGGCGGTCGTGACGGCGCATCGGGTGTTTGCCGATCACAGCCAAACCGGCCAGCCCCTTGGGCCGGCTTGCACGACAGGGGCGCCTTCGGGCGCTGGCATTTTGCACCATCTCGGCCATAGCGCCTCAAATCACGGCAAAATTCCCCTCTGCCGCGCAGTCCGGTATCTGTGGGCTACATGAACCTGGACATCGCTGCCGTTCAGCAGTGAGTTGTGCAATAGCCCTGCGGCAAATGGTCCGGCCGCATCCACACCGAGCAAGAGCGCGGCCGCACCTGAAATAGTTCTCAACACCTCCTGACATTCGGCTTTCGTAAAAAATGTCCCTAAAGCGCGACACACCGTGACAACCGACGCGAGGCCCACGAACATATTTTGCAAGACCATTGCGTTGGTGCCGCTCGGCCTTCGGGGTGGACTGGTCGATGCCGGCTCGCCTCAGCCGACCGTTCTGAAGGCCAGCCCGATTGCCCCTATTGCAGCCCATCATAGACCGAAACCGGCGTATAGTCTTGGCGTTGGGGCCGTCTCCCTGCCCGACTGCGAGGACAGCGACGAGATGAAAACAACGCCAATACCGCTGGTAATCGTCAGATATGGCCGTTTTCAGTTCGGGCCGGATCAATCGCGTTATCGCGCCTTGCAAAGCCCTGATGCCACCTCGTCGCTATCGCCGGGCTATGGCGCGGTCGCGATCCCGGTGATATCGACGCCGGCGCGCTGGACAGTTTCAAAGAGATCGATAACGCGGCAAAAATAGGCGGAAGATTTGAATTCGGGCGAGGTGCTGATGAGGTTTTTGCCGTGCCTGAGCACGCCCTTGATGAATCCCACAAGACCTCTTTGGAGCCGGGCATGAGTAAGGCGTATCAGCTCAAAGAACGGCTTACATCGTTAACCTCTGCCAGCGCGACCGTTTCGGAACCCAACGACATGGACAGTTATTGCGGCGTCAGTGGGTCAGGGTCCGCAGCAAGCGAATTGGCGCAATGCAAGGCTGATGCCTGTCTGCGCCGTCTCGGTTCAAGTGCCGGCGCGACCTATGGCTTGACCAAGCACTGGCCTCCGGCGACGATGTCGACACCGGAGAGCTGCTGGCGCCGTTTCGCAACGATGAACAGTAAACCGCCTGACGAAGCGCCCACGCCAATCTGTAACGTGTGAAAGCCAACGCCAAGGCGGCCGAACAGGATATTCCGGTCGTTGAAAGTGAACGACGCATCACACAGAGCGACAGGCGCGCTGGTCGCCTCGTCTCAGTGCGCGCGGTGCCACCAGCCAAGACCTGGCAGAGGCGCGCGACGAGATACTTACACGGGCAGAAATATCTTTGCAGGCCACGCTGGCAGTCACCCGCGCCAAAGCTGCATTAGGCATCGCGCAGCTTTATTTGTGCGACATCCGGATTAGGGCACCCGGCGCAGGCCTGAGCCTGTCTCGCAACGCCGAGAACGGAGATGTTGCCACTTTTGTCTTCGAAACGGCCCGCGACAAAGAAATGATGATCGAGGCGACCCTTCCCGATCCCGATCTGCAAAAGCTGCGTCCGGGCGCGCCGGCGACTGTCAGGCTGTCCAGCAATCGCGTGCTGGGCGGCTGTGTGGACACCATTGGTGGCCATATCGATCCCGAAACACGGCTGGCTATGGTAAGGATTTCCATCGAAAAAAACCTCGTGATAGCCGGCTCTTTCGTGACAGCTGAAATCTGGGGTGGACCGGACGGAGGGGATGAGTGTCCCGCTGCGCGTGCTTCAGGCAGACCGCTTGCAGCCCTCCCGGGGGGCTGGCGGCGGCAGACAGTCAGACTGTGGTGCGTGGCGTGACCGCGCGCGCTTTTTTGACAGCTTCGTGTTTGACGACACGAAGATCATGCCCGTCGCACTCCCGGCCTTGCCGACAGAACGGGATGAATTGGCAAAATGAAGATCTCCGCTTGGGCTATCGGTAATTCTCTGGACCCGATCCTGTTTTTTGTCGTGCTGGTCATGCTGGGGATCTGGAGGGTCATCGGCCTTCCACTCACCACCCCCACTTTGCAATCGCGATTGTCAGGGTCACTGTCACGCGTGACGCCCCCGCCAGACGAGATCGAAACAGAAATTGCGGTGATTGTCGAAGATGCCCTGCCCTTGCTTGCGGGCTGGCAACAGCTTTCCACAATGATCAATGAAGCCAGCGCGGTGATCTGTCTGGAATTCGCAACCACTTTTCCCGTTGATCGCGCCGTTTGCGAAGTGCGCGATGCGGTATCTGCGATCGTACCGGATTTGCCCGCCGGGAGTGATGCCCCTGATATCCAGCGCGAGCAGCAGGAAGAAGCGCCGATCTTGACCTATGCCATCGACAACCCCAGCATGAGCCTTGCTGAGCTGACTTGATACGTCGACGACACAGTCTTACGGACCCTGCAGAAACCACGAAAAGTCAAGCGGATCGAAAGGCTTGGCGGACGCGAGCGGAAGATCGAGATCGCTCTTGACCCCGTATGGATGGACGCTTTGGGACTGACCGTGGCCTTTATAGCTGAAGACCTTGCGAATGAACAAACCGATACCGCAGTGGGCACCAGCCAGACGGGCGCACGCGACCGGCCCCTGCGGATTTCCGGTAGCGCCGTCAGTCTTACCGAACGCGCGGCCCTGACCCTAATCTACAAGAAAACGGGCGACCTTCGGGCAGTCCAACAGTTATTGGGCCATACCAAGATGGACAGCCCTATCAGATACCTCGGCGTTGAACTTGAAGATGCGCTGGCTATTGCCGAAGCTATCGAAATCTAAACGCCTGGACCGTCTTCACTGACGGCCCAAACCAGCAGTTCAGCCGGGGAAACCGCAGTACCCGCTCCCCGGCTCGAACCTGCCGTTCGTGGCCCAGGCAGCTAGGGCCTGAATTTTGTCATATTACGGCCGAGAGCCAGCTCTAGCGCGGGAGACGCAAAACCTATCTTGGCCCTCCCAAATCGCCCTGATGAGAGGCTTTCACACCTTTGTATGATGGCCCCTCATTCGGCGATCGTCAGAAGCTTCGCCCCGGTTCCTGCGCCGGCTTCGAGATCAGATATCGCGGCGGCGGCTTCGATGAGCGGGTATGTCTTGTCAGGCTGGACTGCTATGCCACGTTTGAGCATCCCGAAAACCGCCTCTCCGGCGTCCCGATAGGCTGTGGGATCTGCCGCAAAAGCCATGATGCTGGGGCGGAGAAGGCGGATGGCCCGCCGCGCGGCGAGCGCCACAAGCGACATCTCTGGTATCGGGCCAGCGGCCTGGCCGATGCTCGCGACGGTGCCATCGCTGCGCACGCATTCGATGGTCTGGCGCAAGCGATCCCCGCCGATCCCGTCGATGGCCAAATCCACGCCCTGCCCGGCGGTGAGGGCATCGACCTCAGCCACCAGATCCGCGTCGCGCCCGACAATTACCGCATCGGCGCCAAGGCGGCGCGCGATCGCCACTTTCTCTTCCGAACCGACCGTGCCGATCACGACGGCGCCCAGAGCTTTCGCCCATTGGGTGAGCACTCCGCCCAGCCCTCCCGCCGCCGCGTGAATCAGAACGCGGGTTCCCTTGCCGACCGGATATCTCTGGCTGAGAAGCATATGGGCGGTCATGCCGCGCAGTATGGAGGCTGCCGCGATGTCGGCGTTGATACCCTCGGGTAAGGGAAGCGCCCGCCAGGCGGGCAACAACCGTGTCGTGGCAAATGCACCGGGCGCTGCGCCATAGGCGATCTTCTGGCCGAGCTGAAATCCGGACACACCCGCTCCGATGGACTCGATTGTGCCGCCCCCCTCCACACCCGGAATCGCGGGGGCCTCGAGCGGATAGAGCCCGGTCCGATAATAACTGTCGATGAAATTGACGCCGATATAGTCATGACGGATGCGGAGCTCGCCCTTCGGCGGATCACGCGGCGGCCAGTCGATGCGTTGCAATCGACCCTCGGGGCCGGGATGGGTGAGTTGAAGCGCGTATTGCATGATGTTCCTCTCTTTCGCACCGAAACTAGCCCTTGCATGATTTCCGTAAATTCCCACAATTCTCCCATGGATGTGAAAAAATTCACCGGCACGAATTGGGACGACCTGCGGTATTTCGCCTGTTTCGCGGCGTCGGGTTCGCTTTCGGCGGCAGCGCGGGCGCTGAATGTCGAACATGCGACGATCTCACGGCGCATTCAGTCCCTGGAGGCCGATCTGAACCTGAAGCTGGTCGACCGGCGCGGTCGCAAGCTGCTGTTGACGCCCTCGGGCGAAGAGGTCGCCGCAATCATCGAAAAGATGGAGTTCGGCGCGCAACAGGTTCTGCGTCATGCTTGGCATGCCGCATCCGATGTGGGGGGAGAGGTCAAGATCAGTGCGCCCCCGGCCTTTGCGGCCGCTATTCTGGCTGAGCCCGTCACGGCGCTTCAAAGAAAGCATCCCAAGCTGCGCCTGTTCATCTCGAGCGACATACACACGGCTGCGCTCGATCGGCGTCAGGCCGATATCGCCATTCGTTTGCGACGCCCTGACCATGACGATTTGACGATGGTGAAGCTGGGAGAGATGGCGTTTCGGCTCTATGCCCGGCCCGACTATCTGGTACGCACGGTGGAGGCGGATTGGCAATACGTCTCGCTCGGCGGCGCCTTGGCACACGCGCCCCAACAACGCGCGATCGAGGCGAACGCCATCGCTCCGGGCCTGTCCGCCGATCATATCGAGATGCAGCTGGCGCTGGTACGTGCGGGAGCGGGCATTACCATGTTGCCCGATTTTCTGGCCGCAGAGGACCAAGCGCTGACACGCATCGAGAGGCCACCGCTCATCCGGGAAGTCTGGTTGACCTACCATTCCGACGCGAAAAATGCCGTCACGATACAAACCGTGGTCAAAGAACTGAAATTGCTGACGTTCTGAACATCGACCAAGCGCGATTGTTTCAATGCGCCGCGGAAGTCAGAACGGCCCTTTGCGGACATCCGCGAAGTCGCTATTTGCTGCAATGCAGCTTCCCCGAGCCCGCCATCCCAGATATCTTGCAGCATGTTCTGGCAGTCCAATCTCCGGTGAGCGGGACCGAAGCGTCCATTGAAGAAGGTTTCGCGTACCGCTATTGACCTTTTTGTTTTGACTATTGACGGCAGGACTGACGTGCCAAGAATATACCTGATCGGAGCCTCATGCTCGGGCGTCTCAACGCTTGGCGCGACACTGTCCGCGCAGATGGGCATTCCCCTGCTGGACGTGGACGACTTCTATTGGATGCCAACAGACCCACCGTTCACAACAAAGCGCCCTCCAGAAGAGCGGGTCCGTTTGATCCAACAGCGGCAATTCCAGACGGATGGCTGGGTTCTGTCAGGCTCCTTTATGGGTTGGGGGGATATCCTGATTGGGCATGTCGAGATCATCGCCTTCCTATATACACCTACCGCGATACGGCTGCAGCGTCTGGAGAGCCGAGAGGCACAAAGACATGGTGATCGTATCTTGCCGGGCGGGGACATGTATGAAGGCCATCTGGCATTCCGTGACTGGGCATCCCGCTATGATGATCCCTCTTTCACAGGACGCAATCTCGCGCAGCATGAAAGCTGGCTCAAGGCACAGACCGTTCCAGTGCTGAGGCTTGACGGCACACAGAGCAATGAAGTTTTAGCTCAGACAGTCACGAGCACGCTGGAACGGCTCTGAACAACCACGAAGGGATCGAAGCGGTCATGTGGCGCCGCGCGGACCGCATGAGCCACGTCGTCGGAGCCCTCCGAGGCAGAGCCGCTTCGAGCATGGGGCGCGCGACAGTCGTGTCAAACAGGTCGCTGTCGCGAAAGCGCCCATGCCGGTTTTTGGAAAACGTTGAATGATCGGGGACCCGCTCACCCAGATCGCGGCGACACAACCAGCGATACGCGAGGTTTGGATGCACCTCTTCTTACATCCGCCGCTCGGACCGGATGCCGACGCAATCACCGACCACAAGCATCCGGATCAGGAGGTCCGGATCGACCAGCGGGCGGCCCGTGTGACTGTAGACATCAGCAAGGTGGGCACGGAGGCTGCTCAGGCCGACGAACCGGTCGAGGGATCGAAGCAGGTGATCCTTCCGTGACACCTTGTAGAAAAATGCCCGTTGAGCGTCCTGCCGCGGTCCCGTCATCGCCCACCCTCCCCTAGAGTACTGGAATTGAACCAGTCGTTCGGCTCTCGCTCAAGAAAGCGTTTTTCAACGAAATACGCCTCAAGGCGTCATTGTCGGCAAAGTGCAGTTGTGTCGTCAGCATCGAAGCCAAAGCCCTATACTGGCCACTCGCGGCTAGATCAGCTGGATCAGTATGTGCCCGAAGTGACCGCCGCAGACCCCGGTTCCTCGTTAGCGGCCGTACGCGCGTGGCGCGAACGTGATGTCCTTGCGCACCTGCGGCTGTTCGGCAGGACGGTCCAGCCTGAGGCGAATGGCCGAGGGGACTTTTTCGGTGTGTAGGACCAGAGTCTGCCCCTCGGGGTTCTCGGCTGCAAACATCCGGACCTGGCTTTGTGCAGGTGACAACCAGTCGGGCCCCCGATCGTGGGCATAGAGCGCGGCCTGCCCCGAGATATCATGCGGCACCGACCATGTGATCAGGTCATCTTTCTGCCCGCTGTAGCGCAAAATGTAGGTGTCGGGCGTGGTCCCCGGATACAGTTCGGCCCGCACACCGTTGCTGTCGAGCAAGGCACGCCCGTCCTTGTCCACTGTCATGTCGAAGACCCGCGTCATCGCGGGATACCAGGCAACCTCGGCCGTCATGCGGGACATCTGGTCCAGCATGACGGGGCCGATCACGTTCGGCGTCACCAGCGCGGCGGACCGTAGGCTGTCGGGATAGCCGAAATCCGGCTGGGCATAGACGGGACCGACATGGGTGCGGATGTCGACCGGCTCTCCGGCCTCGTCGAAAAGACGCAAGTCATTGAAGGTCATCTTGCCAGCCTGGACGAAGCTCTTCAGGTCCGCAGGGATGGCGAGGAGGACGGGCGCGCCGAAGAATTCGAACGTTGGCTCGTCTGCGAATATCTGCTCCGCCGTGGCGGAGGGCAGATCCACGGGCGCCATCACTTCGTCGATGTCCCGGGGCCAGCGGCTGTCCTCGGGGGCGAAAGTTGCCTGCCCGTCCGCGAGCGGGGTAAGGACGGTGGTGCGACGGGAGGGCAGTTTGCGCCCATCGACCGTCAGTGTCGTTTCCCGCGTGACGACCTGGCCCATCACCCATCCTTCGGCGCGATCCAGAATGGCCAGCCCCGCGATGCGGTGGCCGCGCGTGCGCCAAGGGCGGGGATCATGGGCATCGGGGGCGACATCCGGCCCGACACCGCCCGCGAAGGCGACGCGTACCTCCGTATCGGTCACCGCCGTCACCCGCAGCTCGACGTTCCGGTAGCTGCCAAGCTCCGGCAGCGTGGTGGTCCACCCGTCCTCGGCCTGAACCGTGACCGGGAAGACGGGACTGGCGAAGGGATCGGAAAGGGCCGCGTGCAGGATCCGGGCCTTGGCACCGGCGCGGCCTTCCACCTCGGGCGCGGCACTGGCGAAGGTGCGATCCGCCTCGTCGCCGACGATCTGCGTATCATAGCCCGCCCGTTGCAGGGCCGTCAGCGCGTCAGACCACTGCCCTGGCGCGGAAGAGCTGGCGTATTCCCCATCCTCGCGCAGCTCGACGCGCGTGGGGACGGTGTGAACCCCGTCTTCCGTTGCCGTCACGTCGAGATAGGTGTCGAGATAACGGCCATAGAGGGCGTCGAAGGCCAGCGGCCGCGCCTCGTCGCTGACCGAAAGGCTGTAACTTCGCGTACTGTCTTGGGCAGGCTGGAAGATCACGGGGTCGGCAAGAGCCGGTCCGGCCCAGAGCAGCGGTGCAATCAGGACGAGTGAGCGCATGGGAAATCCTTTGATGTTCAGCCGAAATCCCCGCTGATCCACATCCAGAGCAGTGCCGCCACCCCTGCCACCGTCAGCAGCAGGTAGGCGCCCACCACCGGCGCGACGATCAGCCAGATCAGGGCGTAGAGAAACGTATGGCGGCGAAAGAACGGGCGTCGCTGCCCGTCCTTGTGCGCGAAGGCCAAGGCGAAGACGCCGATCACCGCGATCCCCTGCCAGCCGAGAAGCAGGAGGGTCAGCCCGCCTTGTGCGACAGGGATCATGTCGGACTGCAGATCGGGTACACGATGCCGGTCGCCAGCCGATCCCGTGCGACGGCAGCTAAGGCGAGGCGGACCGGCACGCCCATCGCCATTAGACAGCTACTCATTCCCTTCCCCCTCCTCGTCCTGCGGTGGGGGCCCGAAACGGTTGTCATGGGGCGCGCCCTTTCGCGCCAGCAGTATGACGAGCCAGATGCTCGACACAAGCGACACAGCCGCAAACCCCAGTATGACGGTATAGATCCAATCTTCTGAGTTGCTCGGCGTGGGGATCTGCGCCATGGGCTGCGCGGTCAGTCCGCGCATGGCTAAGGCGCCGAGAAAAAAGCTCAGCGACGCGAGGCCCGGCAACAGCAGCCACCAGCCGCGCCGGTTCACGTCGTGCAACCGCCGCCATCCGGCTGATGTCATCGGCAGGATGGCGACGGTGGCAAGGAACACGCCAAAGGGGTGCCGCCCGTCAAAGAGCATGTAATCCAGCGTTCCGGTGATCCCGCTCGCGATCACGAGGGCCAGCACGAAGTACCAATATTCCGCGCGCGATGCCCGCCCGCCGAAGCGAAGGAACTTGCGCAGGCAGGTGCGGAGAGCTCGACCGAACGTCATTGCGGCCCCACCGGCAGGTCGGTCCGGGCCAGCGCACCATCCTGCCACAGATCGCGCAGGACCGGGCGCCCACCCTGATAATAGGTGGTGAAGCCGTCACGAACACCGTCGCGCCATGCCTGCACCTCGTCCACCGCGCCATCGGGGGCAAAGACATACTGCAGCCCGTCTTGCTCGCCCATGTCGTAATGGACAACCTCGACCGGATGGCCGTTGGCGTCGGTGATGTTCCAGCGGCCGTCGCGCTCGTCCTGAATGTAATTGCCCGAAAGGTGGTCTTTGAGATTTTGCGACATTTCCTGCCACTGGCCGGTCTTTTGGCCCATGTCGTATTGCCCCAGTTCGAGTATCTCGCCATCGGGGCCAAAGGATTCATACGGCCCGTCCAGCGTTCCGGCGACATAGGTCACGCGCATCCGCACATCTCCGTTCAGACCCAACGTGCGTTGTTCGCCGTCCAGCCGCCCTTGGGCATCGTAGTTTTCCAGTTCCACGAATGGCGTCGTCTCCTCACGCCGCCATTCGCCGACGCGCTTGCCGTGGTCATACATGCCACGGTCCAGAACCCTGCCATTCCATGTGCGGGTAAAAAGGCCGTCGGGCAGGTTGTCGACATAGGTGACGCGGGTCACGTCGCCCTGGATCGGGTCGGTGCTGATGTAGCGGCCCTGCATCTGGCCGTCGATCACCTCGGACCGGTCGATCAGGTCGTCCCCCCGGTGGCGGGTGGTCAGGCGATAGCCCTCGGCGCTGATGTCTGTTTCGGTGAAATTCCCCTTGTATTCCGTCAGCCTCTCGCCCCGGCCATGGCCATCGACCTGTACGGGTTCGCGCAAGGAAATCAGCGTGTCATCTTTCCAGCGCCGTTCACGCAGGAAGTCGCCTGCATCGCTGTAGTCCGCCTCACGCGTCAGCACGCCGTCGCGCGACCAACGGCGCGACTGGCCAACCTCGCGTCCATTGTCGAAATGGCGCACGGAACGCCGTGCTCCGGAGGGCCAGAACCCGACATGCGCCCCGACAGGGCTCCCCATCGCGTAAGTGCCCTGCATGGTCAGGTGGCCGTCACGGTCGTAGTCGCGGAAATCTCCGTCGCGCGCTCCGTCCGTCCAATGAACTTCGGCGGCAAGCTGGCCGTTTTCGTGGAACTTCCGCTCGATCCCGTCGATGCGGCCGGCCTTGTAGACCGCCTCCTCCCGCAGCTGCCCCGAGGGATAGTAGGACCGCCAAGGACCATCCAGCTTGCCCTGGCTGCGCGTGATCTCCCCTGCCAGGGTACCGTCATCGTAGAACTCCCTCTGCACGCCATCAGGCGCCTGTGCCAAGGCGGGCGTCGCAAGGCAGAGAAGCAGGGCTGCGGTGCGGATCATTGCGGCGCCTCCTCCGGCACGGGAAGGTCGGGGAAGGTCACGGTGAAGTTGCGGGTGTAAGGATCGGGGCGGCTGACGGCGCGAAGGATGCGGGCGGGCTTGCCCGCGACCCGCAGCGTTCCATCCGGAAAGATCGCCCAATTGATCCTGTCAGACAGCGCCAGGCCCCGCCCGTTAGGCGTGACCAGCGCCAACGCGTCGCCATGCGCGTCCACGAAACGCATCTGGTCCATCAGCTGCGCGTAGGTCAGCTCTGGCGAGATATCCAGCGCCTCGACGTCGAACTGCCACGGTCGGTCGGCATCGGGCTGCACATCCGCCTCCTCCCATGTCACGGTGGCGTCGCAGGTCAGGGTCACGTCCTGCGTGCCGCGTTCGTAGAAATGCGTACGGGTGCCATCGGGCGTCTGCATCTGCAACAGGCGGGTGCCGCCGTAGCCGTCGGGATTCGGCGTGGCCTCGGCAAAGACTGCGTCCGTTTGCGGCAGTGCGAAAGCCGCAGAGCAGCGTGCGGCCTGAAGGGTGCCCATGCGGAATTGCAGCGCGGCGACATCGAGCCCCTCGGGGCGGACATCTTTCAGGCGCGGCGGCGGGTCGCCTTTGAACAGCAGCACCTTGTCGGGTGCCCGGTCAGGATCCGTTCGTCGCCCGTTGTCGGTCAGAAACGTCATCTCGCGCGTGGCGGCGGGCGTGTCGGCGTGACGGTTTACCCGCACGGAAAAAGACGGCGCGGACGCCTCCGTCCGGATCGCCACACGGATGCCACTGTAATCGGGAGAGGCGATGCGGCGGGCAAGGCTTTCTGCCGGCGTCAGCCAGTCCGGCCCGCGATCGGCGCCATAAATCATGCTGCCCGCATCCGTCTTTGCGTCCACGGCCCACATGAAGCGGTCCGCCTGCTGTCCGGACAGCACCAGATCGAACCCCTCGTCAGTGGGAGACAGCGTCGCGGTGGCGCCGTTTTTCGTCACCTCGGCATGGCCGGTGTCATCGGGGGTGAGCGTCATCGTGAAGGGCGTCGCCGGATACCAGGCCACCTGCGCGCGGATATCGGTTGCCTCCAATACATCCGGCAGCACCTGCTTTTGCTCGGTCGGGATCAGCAGGGTGGAGGTGAATAACGGATCGCCGTCCTGCTCGTGATAGTTCGGCAAGGTGATCGCAGGCGTCGCCAGCATCGGCATGTCCATTGGATGGTCGCCCCGGAACACGTGCGGGGCGCGTACCACCAGCCGACCGGTATTGGCCATGATGTCGTGGAGATGCGTGAAGTCCAGAGACAGCAGGTCGTCCTCCATGCGCACACGGCCCCGCTCGTGCGGGAAGATATCTGCCTCGGTCGGAAGGGGCTCGATTGCAGGGAAGCTGTCGGGCATGGTCTCCCAGTCGGGAGTATCGAACGTGTAGTCGGCATGGAGGGCGAAAGGGTAATCCTGCGGTGCCATCGCCAGGGTGCTGCGCAAGGTCGTGCCGTCCGCGCTCTGCTGGTCGGTCGTCATGACCACGCGGCGCAGCCACCCCTCCTGCCGGTCCAGCACACCAAGGCCCGCGATCCGGAAAGAAGGATCATCGCCTGAATATCGCAAGAAAACGCTGTCATCCGTGACATGGGTTACAGTGATGGTAACGTCCGGCACCCCAGAGAACTCCGCGATGGTCGTGCTCCAGCCCTCTTTGGCCTCAAGCCGGGCGGGGGGCAGGACGGCACCGAACTGCTGGCTGAGGCCCGTCAGCAGCTCTTGCGGGACATCGGCGTTCCCGTGAGGTGTGACTTCGGTGATCAGCCCTGCGGTCAAGGTGGCATCAAAGCCCTCCGCCATAGCCTGCCGCATGTGATCGGGCAGCGGTTTCTGGGTACCGTAGATTTCGCCCGCAACCGCCGTCTGAAACCACAGCGGCAGGATGTGCAGCGTCTCATCATCGACGACTTGCATGCGCGTCAGCGACGAGATGCGCTGGGTGGCATAGCTGTACTCCGGTGGTTCGCCCTTGCGTCCCGGACGGACGGACATCTCCGCCCGCCATGTGCGCGCCTCACCCGGCTGTGGGTCGAAAATCACCGTTTCCGCACTCGCGGCGCTGGCGAAAATCGCAAGGATCGGGCCCAGCCCAAGTGTTCGATATATCATCCACCCTCCTATGACCTGTCACAACGCTAACAGAAACGTTTCGGGTGTGAACCCCGTGACCGGGTTGTGGCCGGATTATCGCCGAGCCTATGATCGCGGCATGTCTTTTCCTTTCCGCAGTCTCTTCATCCTTGTTCTCACGTTCTTTTTTGCCGCAGTCGGTCATGCCGACGAACGCATCCGCAGCTTCATAAGCGAGATCACGATAGATCACGCCGGCAGGCTGCAGGTCACCGAGACGCTGGACGTCCAAGCCGAAGGGCAGCGCATCCGCCATGGCATTTTTCGCGATCTTCCGCTGACGAAGCACGGCATTCGCTGGGGCGGGTTCGATCTGGTCGAGGCCACGATGGACGGCGCACCGGTGGACACCCGCATCCAGCGCCGCGATGGGGTGATCCGCATCTACTTGGGTGACGAGGATACGGTCGTAAGCCCGGGCGAGCACCGGTTCCGTCTGCGCTACGACGTGGCGCGGCAGGTTCGGTTCCTTGCCGATCATGACGAGCTTTACTGGAACATCACCGGCAATGCCTGGGCCTTCCGCATCGACATGGCCGCGGCCCGGATCCGGCTGCCCAAGGGGGCCGTGGCCACGGAAGTCAAAACCTTCACCGGCCCACTGGGGTCGCGCAAGCAGGACGCCTTCGAGCAGATAGAGGACGGCGGAGGTACCGTCTATGTCATGGCCGACGGCGCGCTGGACTGGCACGAGGGCCTGACCACCGCCATCGCCTTTCCCACCGGCATCGTGGCCCGCCCCTCGGCCATGGATCGCATCCTCTTCACGATCCGCGACCGCCCGGCCGACATGACCGCGCTCTTGGGGACTGTGTTGCTGGGCGGCGCGCTGTGGCTGATCTGGCGGCGCAAGGGCAAGGACGCGCCGCTGGGTCGCATCCGCGTGCGCAGCACCCCGCCCAAAGGAATCTCGCCTGCGCTGGCCCAGTACATCCGCGCGAACGGCGGGGTGACCAACGCCGCAATGGTAGCGGCGACTGTCGACTTGGGCATCAAGGGGTATGTCGTGATCTCGCAGCGCGCCACCACCTGGTCCGTTGCCCGGACCGAAAAGCCCCATGACGGCACCTTGCCAGTGGGCGAGGCCGCGATCTTGGCGCACCTGGATAGGCTGGAGGGGCCGCTCGTCATCTCGCCCGACAATCGCAAGGCGGTCCTTGCCTTGCTGGGCGTCTTCACCGCAGCGATGCGGGACGAACACGGTGAAACCTTCCACATCTCGCACGCCAACTGGATCTTGCTGGCCGGAGTTGCAGGCTACGGGCTGGCCTTCGCTATCATGTGGCAGGCGCTGGCGGGGCAGACTTTGCTCCTGCATGTCATGCCGGCGCTTCCGCTTGCCATTCCGCTTTTGACGGCGCTGAAGGGCGGGGCGCTGCGCCAAGTCGCGCAGGCGGTCGGCATCGGCCTTAGCATCTCCTGCCTCATGTGGCTGATCTTCGGGGCGCTGTCAGGGGCGCTCGGCCTGCTGGCGGCGGCGGGCCTGATCGCCCTGCCGGTGATGTTCGCCGTCTTTACTGCGGGCATCGGCCTGACCACTGCCACTGGACGGGCCCAGAAGATCGAGATCGAGGGTTTCCGTCGCCATCTGTGCACCACCCGTCTCAGAGGCGGGTCCCGCGGCAGCGCGCGCCGCCGGTTCGAGTCCTTCCTGCCCTATGCCATTGCCCTTGGCGTAGAGAGGGAACTGACCAGCGCCTACGAAGACGCCTTTATGCGCGCCGCGTCCCGAGCGCGTGGGTCGATCCATGTCTTCATGCCCGCTTGGTATCACGGCACGCCCATCGCGGACGGGTCTCTGGGCGGCGGCATCGCGGCCGCGTGCCAAGGAATGACCACGGGCGTCAACGCCTGCACCACGTCAAGCTCCGGCGCCTCAGGCTTTTCCGGCGGTGGCTTCTCCGGTGGCGGCGGAGGGGGCGGTGGCGGTGGGGGCTGGTAAGACGAAGTTCGTCCTCGTCTTGTGGTGTCAGGCCCGTCGATATCGCAGGGTATCATCGCACGTCCGCATTGTCCGATCCGGCAGTCAGTCACCCTTCAAAAATGCTGCGCCATGAACGAATGACCCGATGAATGACGCTGCGACGCCGCATCGGCGTGGTGGGTGGAGGTCGGCTGTGGGCCGGTGTTGATCGAAGCGGACGGCCCTTTGCGGACCTGCGTCGGCTTAGGCCGCGCAGCATTGCAGCTTAAGCGAGATGGACATTGGTCCTTTGCCCGGCATTGACGATCCTCAAAAAATTGACACCCCGGACGCGACTTACTTCAGCAAGACACGCCCCGGAATGAGAAGACGCGGTTCGCGCCCTATTGGTCTTTAGCGCCCTTGCCAGCCCCAAATCGCCGCGCGCGCAGTTGGCGGCGGCTTCGGCCACGCTATTTGGAAGTGTATGAAACAAGTTCTCCTCTGCCTCGCCCTCCTGATCTTACCGGGCCAAATCCTTGCCCAGAACGCCGTGAGCGGGTCCGATGCCTTGCCCACGCTGGCGGTCGAGGGCGTTCCCGGCGACATAGCCATCGCGAAGCGTCTGCGCGCCATACTCGGGGCGCTCGAATTCGACGGGATCACTGTCTCTGTCGACGCCGGTGTCGTCTCGCTCACGGGCGATGTCGCGGACCTGTCCATCAGCGGAAAGGCCGAGAGCATAGCTGAGCGCCTCGAGGGCGTTGTCGCGGTGAACAACACCCTTGTGGCCTCGAACGACCTCGCGCAGCAGATCACCCCAGCAGTGGAGCGCTTCCGCGCACGGGTTGCACAGCTGATCTCTCGTTTGCCGTTATTCCTGCTGATGCTCGCGGCCTTCTCGATAATCGTCACAGCGGGCTTACTCATTGCGCGAATGCGGTTCTGGGACAGGATCGCGCCCAATGCCTTCATCGCGGGGCTTTATCGGCAGGCGTTCCGCGTGGCCTTCGCGATTGTCGGTATGGTGGTCGCGCTGGACGTCATCGGTGCCGCGGCCCTCTTGGGCACGATCCTTGGCGCGGCGGGGATCATCGGTCTGGCCATCGGCTTTGCCGTTCGTGACACGGTCGAGAACTTCGTGGCATCCGTCATGTTGAGCCTGCGTCAACCTTTCCGACCGAACGATCTGGTGGAAATCGAAGGCGACGTGGGCCGCGTGATCCGGCTGACCTCTCGCGCGACGATCCTGCTATCACTCGACGGCAATCACATCCGCATTCCGAACGCGACAGTCTTCAAGGGCAAGATCATAAACTACACCCAGAACCCGGCGCGGCGGTTCATGTTCGACATCGGCATCGACCCCGACGCGGATCTGGAAGCGACGCGCAGTCTGGCGCAAACGACGCTGAAGGCGCTGCCCTTCGTGCTGGACGATCCGGAGGAACTGGTCTGGATCGAAAACATCACCGAGTCCGGCGCGATCCTGCGTGTGACCGGATGGATCGACCAAGCCGCGACCGGTTTTTCCCCAGCGCGCGGTGACGCCATCCGCCTTGTCAAGACAGCCATCGAGGAGGCCGGTGTGGCGATCCCCGACACGACCTATCGCATCCGTCTGGAGGGGGCGACAACATTGCCGCCCACATCTGGCCCGCCGCCGCGCAAGGCAACCGTATCGCAGGCGACCGCGACACGAAAGGAGCGCTCGGTTTATAAGTCGGAAGAAGCGGCTCTAATCCCCCTCGTCGATGCCGAGCGCGAAGACAGCAAAGACCTTCTCGCGAGGAGCGCGCCGCGGGAATAGGCGACCGCAATCGGCCCTCTGCGGACACTCGAACCAAGTGCAGCGGATGGCCGCTCCCAGCCCAGAGCTGCCCTCCCTGCTCCCCGCAGCATCACGCCTGGCGCCCGCACAGAGGGCGGATGCCGGACTTTCGCCGCGGTCGCGAAGGCACCTCGGCCGCACCGCGGAAGCGGCCATTCAAGCGAGAACCAAGGCCGGAACCCGCTCGATCTACACAAGGGGCGGAAACCGGACCTTCGCTGCCGGCGCGAGGCCTGAGCCCGCTCCATGCAGAAGCGGACTTCCAGACTGGATACCATACCGAAGCTTGACCGATCGACATTGAAGGAGGGAGGAGACATCCACTGCGCGCTCGACGAATATCCAACTCGGGATCAAGCTGTCTGTCCGTTTCCGAAGAGCAAAGCAGACAACCAGTATCGGTTCGACCCTCCCCCGGCGGACCGTGCGGGATCCCATTCGACACGACACCCGTGCCATAGCCCGATCGACCTAAGTTTGAGCGAAACTTGCAATCTTCCGAAAACCGTCTCCGCACGGTCCACTCAGCCGTTCTTCAGGATGTTGCAGACCCCACGCCCTCTGACAGCAGGGTCTCGGCGACATCCATCGCCTCTTCGCGAGTCACTGCAATCCTCAACGTAAAACCCCAGAATTTAGAAAAGACCGCGCCGAAAGTCTTGAAGGCCAGACGCTTGGCGGCGCTCGGCTCAATCACAATCATCGCCAGCACGAGCGTCCGCAGTTCGGCCTTGTGCTTCTTCATCCACCGTGCAGTGCGCTTCCTTTCTTCTTGGCTGTGGTCGTGGTCTTCATCTTCGGTCGGGGCATTATCGCTCAAGATTACAAACGGTGCGCCGCGCTTAAAGCACGCCTCAAGTGCCGCGAAATCCTCGTCGTGGTCGTGATCGGGCGCATCGTCATAGCTCATCCAGACAAGCGGGAAGTTACTGATATCCAAGGGCATGTGTCGTCTCCTGACGAAAGTGAACGGTTTCAGGTCGAGCGAATGTGATGCCACGTAAAGACAAGCGCGACCGCGCCCGGCAGCGTGACAGTCAGCAGTTCCAGACCCACAAGATGGCCGCCATCGCGCAAGCCATCGAAGACGCCAGCGAGCGTGCTCATGACGAACAGCAGGCCGCCGAGGACGAGCATCGCCCAGTCGGTCGCGCGCCGCGCGGCCAGCGCCAGCAAAGGCGGGACGACCCAAGCGCCATAGAAAATGGACACGCCCCACAATGAGGCGGGATCGAACGTCATGGCCTGCATCGTTTCGCCGCCGCCGACATACGCATTCAGATAGGAAAAGCACTGGATCGTGACAAAGAGTGCGGCACCAACTGCAGGGATGAGCCATGCGAGCGCGAGCTTAACCGGGGCATTGTCGATCACGTGGAAACTCCTGTGCCTATGTGCCGGGCAGCTCTGGCTCTCCAGCAAGGGAGCGCGATCACTAGTACGCCAGCCGCCTCTGCCTCACAGCAATACGCCCGCCGGCACGTGGCGTCATTGCGTAACCCTGCCACAATATGTTTCAATCCGGCCTGATCTGAGAAAGCCGAGGTCTGAGATGTATCTGGACGTCCGTCGCGACTGGCTCGCCTATGTCGACGAAATCCCGCGTGCGCTGGTGGCAGCCAACGCGGTCGCCACCCTTGACGCCCTGGAGCAATCGCCCCGGCACCACCACCAAAAGGCGCAACTGCTGTTCACGGTGCGGGGCGTCGTCAATTGCGAGGTCGACGGCGCAGTCTGGATCGTACCGCCGCAATGCGCCGTGTGGATTCCCAGCGGACTGCCCCATTCCGTTTTCGGCTCGGGCGAGGTGGAGTGTCTCTCTCTTTTCATTGACCCTCCCGACTCCGCGAACCTGCCGAAGGACTGCTGCACGATCGCGGTGTCTCGGTTTTTCCGCGAGTTACTGATGCGGGCAAACGCTCTGCCGGACCTCTATGACGTCGACGGACCGGATGGGCGGATCGTGTCCGTTCTCTTCGATGAGCTGGCTGTGGCACCTGTCGAGGATCTCTGCCTCCCCATCCCCGGCGATCCGCGCCTGAAGAAGCTCACCAACCTGTTGATCGCGGCGCCTGCGGATCACGCGAGCGTCGCGGAGTGGGCCTCCCGCGTCGCGCTCAGCGAGCGCAGCCTGAGCCGTCTGTTGGCCGAGGAGGTGGGCATGAGTTTCGGCCGCTGGCGCCGACAGTTGCATATCGTGCTTGCCTTGCGGCGGCTGAGCGCGGGTCAGTCGGTTCAGGCCGTCGCCATCGATCTCGGCTATGAAAGTGCCAGCAGTTTCGTGACCATGTTTCGAAAGATGGTCGGCAAGCCTCCAGGCCGCTATCTGCTCGAGCGGAACCGTTTACGATAGGGAAGAGTGATAAGAGCTACTGAGTGTCGTCCACAATCGCCGCTTAGCGAATGCTCCGGCGGGGCGTTTGCCCCGACACGCGAAGTGTTCACGTTCAAAACCTCTTTGTTACCCCATGCAGGTCTCAGTGCTCGCCTTCGCAAGCCTGATGATCGGCCAGGGCGTGCAGCGCCCGGCAGGGTTGCCCATCGGACTGACCGTCGCAGGTCTTCACGACGCGCACCAATTCAGCCTCCAGCCGCCGCAACCGCGAGATCCGATCACGGATTTCGATAATCCGATCCTTCGCGATGCGGTGCCCGTCGCCATGGGCAGCATGGGATGTCTCCTGCAGCGCGATCAGTTCGGCGATGGCGTCGAGGTCGAACCTGAGCTGCCGGGCATGGGCGATAAAGGACAACCGGTCCAGCTCGGAATCGCCGTAGCGGCGCTGCCCCCCGCCCGTGCAGCCGGGATCGGGCAAAAGACCACGCCCCTCATAGTGGCGGATCGTCGTCACCTTCACGCCCGTCCGCCTAGACAACGCACCGATGGAATGGCCCTGCATCGCGATTACCCCTTGAAGCTACAGTGGCTGTAGATCGCATCTACCATGGGGACGAAACGAATCAGGAGCAGTGCCATGAGCGAGCATCACCTCCGCAGCCCCGCCCTGCCGGACTTCGATGCCCCCACGATCCACCCCGGGGGGAAACGCCCGCATCGCGCGCCCGGCTGACAAGAGCCTTTGGGCGGAGGGGCGGTGATGGGACACGATCACAGTCACGGGCACGATCATGCACACAGGCATGGGCACAGCCACGCACATGGACACGCGGGCCGTTCGCACGGCCCGACCCTCTCGGCAAATGACATGCCCGAAGCGCGCCGGTCCAAGGAACGCGCCATCCTCATGGCCGCAGCCCTGACAGGCGGCTTCATGGGGGCCGAGGTCATCGGCGGGCTCATCTCCGGATCGCTCGCGCTCTTGGCCGACGCGAGCCACATGCTGACGGACCTCGCCTCGCTTCTGCTGGCCTGGTTCGCCTTCGAGGCCATCCAGCGTCTGCGCGATCCGCACGAAGTGCTGGGCGGGCTGATGCTCTGGGTCGCCGGGGGGGGACTCGTGATGAACGTTCTGGCCTTCTGGGTGCTCGGCCGTGCGGAGGGCGACAACCTCAACGTCCGTGCCGCCTTGCACGTCATGGGAGACCTGCTCGGCTCGGTCGCGGCGATTGCGGCCTCTCTCATCATCATCTGGACAGGCTGGCCTTCATCGACCCGATCCTGTCCGTGCTGGTTGCCCTCCTCATCTTGCGCTCGGCGTGGTCCGTGGTGCGCGAGAGCGGCCACATCCTGCTCGAAGGCACGCCCGCCGACTTCGATCCCCGCGCCGTCGCAGCTAACCTCGAAGCCACGCTGCCCGGCGTATCCCGCCCCCATCACGTACATGCCTGGTCGACCACACAGGAGCGGCCCATGGCCACGCTGGAGGTCAAGCTCGCATCGGGCGCGGTGTCGGACGACGTGCGCCGCGCCGTGAAAGGCCGCGTGCGCGAGACGACCGGGATGGAGCATGTGACCGTCGAGGTGGCGGCAGTCGCAGAGCACAGGAGGGGCTAAGCGCTATCCATCTCCAGGCAGAAATGGGCCATGGGTGTATCCGAACACGTCAGGTCTTCGCGCGTAGCGTCGCGAAAGCCTGGTTTGTCCAAGGTTTGTTGCTGCTGTCATCGCGAGATGCAGCGGCGACAAATCTGACAGTGAGGAAAGCGCGGGCGGACTTCCCTCCCCCGACGGTTGCTAAACGCTGGTGCGCACGGCTGCTTCGGGTAAGTCGTACCGCGGCGTCGGCCTTCCCGTCGAAGGCCCGGTCAGGGCCGTCTCTGCCGGGCAGGCCCGCTCATTCGGGCGCCCTTCACGCCGCGCTGCCGCCTGACCGCTTCGAGCCGATTCTGTTGAAAAACTCGGACGGGCTCAAAGCAACCTGAATTTTCAGAACGCTTGTTTTCACCAGCGAGGATGGAGCCCCGTTCAAGAGGAAAATTCGACCTCTGGCAGAGCAAAATTCTTGTCCAGCGCCTGCCGACGCTGATCGAAGGAGTTTTTCAACATAATCAGCCTAAAGCGGTCAGTTGCGCGCGCCAAAAGTTTGATGGCGCGCGCGTTGGTTTAGCGTTTGCGGATATGGGCATCCCAGTGCGCGTGTAGCGCTTCAATGTTGCCGCTGGTTAGAAGCGGCATCGCGTCATTCAGGTGGTCTTCTGACCACTCCCACCACCGCAGTTCGAGCAGAAGATCGACTAAACCATCATCAAACCGCTTACGGATTTCCTTGGCCGGGTGCCCACCGACGATGGAGTAGGGCTCTACATCCCTCGTCACCATGGCGCGCGTTCCGATGACGGCACCGTCGCCGATCTTGACGCCCGGCATGACGACGGCTTCAGAGCCAATCCACACGTCATTGCCGATGACCGTATCACCGGCTGGACGGAAACCATTCTCAGCGCCTTTGAATGCGGGCACGTCGGACATCCAGTAGAATGGAAACGTGCTAACCCAGTCGTATCTATGGCCCTGATTTCCCGCCATGATGAAGGTGGCACCGGAACCTATCGAGCAGAAGCTCCCGATTAACAGGCGGTCAACGCCCTCGTCTGGCAACAGATAGCGAGCACAGTCGTCAAAGCTATGGCCATGATAGTAGCCTGAGTAGTAGCTGAACCGTCCGACCAGAATGTTGGGGTTGGTGACCTGTTTGTCCAAGGTGATGCCCCGGAAAGGGCTCTCGAAGTAGTTTTGCATTTTCAAACCTCTGAATGAATGGCTTGTGTCCGCATACACAAGCTAACCGCGACCGCCGGTGGCAGCGCGCCATTTCCCCTGAACTTTCGCACAGGGAGTTATTCAGATGGTTCGGTCCGCAGACTTCATCGGGTTTTAGCCTTTCAAGCTCTACCCCATAATAGTCCTACAGTCCGCGGGCACAAGTCGACCGACGGCAGCTTTTTTGCGCTTACAGGACATTAGACTGCCAGAACGTGCCGCAAAATGTCTCGGATGGCGGCTTTGATGAAGCTGCGCCGCAGCGGAGTCTGACCTGGCGAATGACGGGAATGGGCCGAGGTTGTGTGGAAACGGGCCAGCAGGGGCTCTCGGCTGCTGGTTGGGCAGGCTTGCATGACAAGTTCCAATACCCAATCGAGCCCTCCCAGCCTATGGCGGCGCATGACACCGGTGTGGGCCCAACTTTACTATGTGCTACGGTGCTGTCGGCTCCTGATTCTAAGAAGTCGAAATCTTGATAATCTCTGCAGTTAGATCGTTTGAAACATGAGGGGCCCATGAAAGAGCTCAAGCCAGGTAGCTGGTTGGCTGACCTAGTAGAGGTGTACAATGAACTGGGTGGGCAAGCCTCCTACACTGATGTCTATGAACTATGCAGAGAGCTCCTCGAACTTTAGAGGGGATGCTGTCTTCTATAGTGTGAATGGACATGGCAATGGGACTTGGGCCCTTCTACCGGAGTATGTCCGCGCAGACAGCATTCCGCTAGAGGCTCCGGCGTATCTGGAGGGGCTTGAAGGGATCATCCAAGAGAGGCGTTATCTTCTTCGTTCACGGGATGCGAAGCTAGTTGAAGCCCGCAAAGTCAAAGATGACTATACCTGTCAGACCTGTGGTCTACGCCTCGAGGTATCTAGCGGGAAGTTCATTATCGAAGTCCACCACCTCAAACCAGTTGGGGAACTTTCAGAGGCGACTGTGACTTCGATTGATGACCTCATATGCCTTTGCCCGACCTGCCATCGGGTGGCACACTCGAAGCCTGGAAGCCCAGTTCTTCCGGATGCCATACGCGTGATCATTTCAGGAAGTGTGAAGGGTACTTCGTAATCTGCACTCGCCTTACCCAGCTAGTTCAATCCGCAGTCCACGTCGGCTTCTCTGCTCATAGTCGTCGTCCGGCGCGTTGCAGCTTGCGCACGCAGCAAACGGGAGAAAGTCGGCGCTGCCGATCTTCAAACCTCGAAAATGCTGCACCCGGAATGAATGGCCAGTCTCGGGAGGCCGCGGTACGGCACCGGCGTCTAGCACAAATGTCCGCAGAGGGCCGTTCACGTCGATCGACATGAGGGGCGGATTGCCGACCTTCGCTGCGCTGCGAGATCTCCCGCTCACGGAGGAAGCGGTCATTCAGCCAAGGTAAGACCAGAACACACTTGGTCGACACGAAGGGCAGTGACCGACGGCGCTGCCCCCGTGTTCGGAAGCGCCGGAAACGATGCGTTGTTCGGGCACCTGTGACACGACTTGCTCGAAGGAAAGGCTGGGAGGGGAATCGAAAAAATTGAACGCATCGAAGCTCACGGAAACGCAGGGAACAGAGTACTTCCCTCCTCTTTAAACCAATTCGTGGTAGGAAAGGCACTTGGACTTTTATCCGATTATCCTGCCATTTTATATCCCGCACCCCGATACGTCGTGATTGCGCCCTCCCTATTTGCGAAAGCCTTAAGCTTCGAACGGATTTTGAAAATAAAAACATCAATTATCTTAGCATCTGGGTACTCATCGTAGGTGTAAATATGGTTGAGTAACTGGTCCCGAGAAACGATCTTGCCTTTAGACACAATAAGCTTTTCAAGGACTAGAAATTCCTTACGTGAAAAATTTATCTCTTTTCCAGCGACGTGAACACTACCTCTATCAATATCTAATTCGATATCGCCAATTCTAATAGTAGAGCTATTGGGTCTCGCATGCTGGCGAAGCGCAATCGAAGCGGCCAGTTCTAGTTCGTGCTGATTCAGGGGCTCCGTCAAGCAAAACGATGCTCCTGATTGCCAAGCACGAGCGCGCTCAAGTCCGCAGTCAACAGATAACACTGCAACTATTGGTACATCCTTTTGAAGCGACTTTACCTTCTTAAGTGAAGAAAAACGATCCTTGTCGCAGCTATCTATCCTAACAAATACCGTTTGAAAGGTCATTTGTCGCGCTAGCTCCAATCCTTCATACAAATCAATCGGGTCGTAATAGTGCCATTTTTTGCGATCTGCGAGACCTGATATGATTCCGGTCGAACAATTGGGATTAATAAGCAAAATGTTCATCATTAAGCTCCAAATTATCATTTCTTATCATATCAGCAGACTAGGCTGATAAGGTTTAGCCAAAAATTTATAAATGTCTCAGTGTGCCGCTTGGTCGGTGGGGGGCTTATAAAGCATCTAAATCTCAGCCTAGATAAGGTCATTGAGTATCGACACAGTAAGCCAGATACTTTTCGCACCCCATTTTATATTTATTTTATTTTGCAAACCATTCCCTCTGTCGTCTTCATGCAGGGAAGGCAAATCCGAGAAACCTTCTCGAAATTTTTCATAGCCGCTATGGATTGCCCTTTTAGAGTTAACGCATATGCTTCGCGCTCAAGTTCTTCCACAAATTCACACTTCAAGTCGATATCGTAAGTACTCTTCTGAGTTGTGACCATAACATGCTCCACTAGTTGTCGTTCGCTTACTGAATATTAGGGAACATTTTCTGCTCGTTCATGCGCTTGGAGGGATAATTTAGATATTCAGAAAGATGAATAACCTATCCTTTCGGATGGGAAGGCCACTCTACGGAGGGCGATTAATGAGTTTCTCCCGTTCATTGGCATGCCGTTCTTCCCTGTCTTGAAGCCGGGTCGTTAATTTTTCGGATGCTTGATTCCGTTGAAAAACTCGCCTCGCTTGAGATGCGACTCGTTTTTCGGGACTGACGAGCGATAAAACTGCGGTTTTCAGCCAAGCGTTGTCCACATGGACCGTACAGTCCGCGGTAGAGGTCTCTTGAGCGGCAATGCATACATTTACTTCGGCTGGTAACCAGATCGTCAATTCTAACAGTGTCTGCTAAAAGTGAGCTGCGACTGCAGTATGCCGATACAGCGATGAACGGCAGGTTTGGGCCGAAGCGACGCCGCATGATGCGTGGTCAGTCGTTTGACCCTGCGGCGCAGCGGAGGGTCGGCTTCGAGCCATTCATAAGATCCGTTTGCCGAGTGAAGGATGCTGTCGGTTAGTGGCTAAGGGCGGCGTTCCGTCGAGATCCGGTCGAGGACCCGACGGTCAGTCTGAAGCATTGATCGCATTGCGAAACGCGGCAACCGTCAGCCCAATGATCTCGGCATGGATCGCATTGCGGGAGCTGCCGGTGCCATCGGTACAGATCGGATCCTCGATGCCTTCCTCAAGTGCGATTTCGGCCGCGTGAGGTTTGCATTCGGGGAACATCGAAGCGTGGCTGGCAGCTTCGATCACCTGATAGGTTGCGTCGGGAATCGCGTCTGCGAGCCCTGATGCCTGAATGGTTTCCGGAATCTCGGACGCCTTGCCGAGGTTCACGATAGTAACCGGAACCGAGACGCCAGCGAACGATGAAGGGGCAAAGATATCCGCTGGCGCCGGGTCGATGGCCACGGCGAAGCGGACCCGGGGATCCCTGTTGTCTCGTCCAACGGCGCTTTTGTCCATTGCGTGAAGATCGACTCCGCTCAGGCGCACCCAGTCGCAAAGGGATGTATTCAGGTCGTCCGTGTCGCAATAGGTCGCGAAAAGCTCGGGGTCGAGCTTGGCTCCAACCATGGAGAGCGCGGAATTGCCGCCCATTGACAAGCCCAGAACCCCTATCTGATCGCTCTCAACGTGCGAATGGAATGTTCGGTCAGACTCGATCGTGTCGAGCGTCTGCGAAAGATCGGACGGTCTCAGCCAAAGCTTCATGGTTTCCTCGGCGGACCGGTCCCGCCCCGTATTTCCAGGATGCGTGGGCGCTGCGACGATGAAGCCCTCTTGTGCCAGCGGCGTCGCGATCCAGCTCATCGCACCGGCATGACCTGCCAGGCCCGCTCCGTGGGATAGCAGGACAAGTGGAAATTTCCCATCGCGTATCGGCGCACCTTGTATGGCCGACGTCCCCTTGAAAAAGATGTTCTCACCCAAGGTTACAGTCTTGCCGCCTTCAGCGGCCGGGTACCAGATCATCACCTCAAGATCGGCTTCCCGCTCCTCGGAGATCACTGAGAGCGTCTGAACACCCGCGCTATAGTCAGCAGCAAGCGTTCCTCCGCATGACGCGAATAGGAGCACCCCGGCGATTCCACCCGATTTCGTCACTTTCTTCATCGCGTGGCTCCATTTCACTGAGGTGTTATTTGCTTGCGAAATCGATACGATAGTTTCTCACGCGCGCCAAGAGAATGTCGGCTTTGTCCCGCTCAGCGGACCCTGGTTGTTGGAAAATGCTGCGCGACGCACGAACGACCGCTTCGGTGAAGCTGCGCCGCAGCGTGGTAAACAAGTCCCAAGGTCGGCACAGGACCGGAAGCCGAACTGGTCACAAGGGGCAGCAAGCGGGCATTCGCGGCGTCCGAACGGGCAACACTCACGTGCTGCAGAGGCGGACATAGGGTGGCCTGCTCCCCTAGTGTCCGCAGAGATTGGCCGGCATTGCTCAGGGTCGCAAGGCTCCCTTGAACATCCCGTTTTGCAAACCGAATGGTCGGGACCTCATGTTGGACGCGGCGTTCTGGCAGCGCCCGCAAAGAAAGGTGTACATCTGCAATAGTGTCGAGTAGCGGGGGCATGCGGAAACGTCGAAGGCGCTTCGCAAGGCAATCGCTGGTGGAGCGGAGGATTCGCGATGCAAGGCATGATGCTCGCCGCCGATGAGCTCGGGTTCAAGGACTGGCTGGCGGAGACCGAGCCGCACATGCTGGCCCATGCGTTGAACCATGCTTCGTCAGAAGATCGAACCCAGGCGATGCGGGCTTTGTCGGCTCAAAGGGCTGATAGGATTTTCGGTCTTCTCGAGCCGGTGAACCAGCTGGATGTCCTGCAATCGGTCGACGAAAGGACGCGGCGACGTCTGCTCCATGAAATGGAGCCGGACGACCGTGCGCGCATGTTGAGCGATCTGCCCGTCGCTATCGGCGAAGCGCTGTTGCAAGAGCTCACTCCCGATGAGCGGGCGACGACGCGAACGCTTCTGGACTACCCCAAGCACAGCGCGGGCAGGATCATGAGCCCGGAATTCGTCCGGCTGACGCCCGCCATGACGGTGTCCGACGCCCTCGAGGCCATTCGGAGCGGCCAGAAACGCGCGGAGACGGTGTTCTTGATGCCTGTTGCGGATGACGACATGCGCCTGCTCGGCACCGTCGACCTGGCCCAGATTGTCCTGGCGTCGCCCGATATGCGAATTGTCGATCTCGCCGGGCGGGACGTGCCGGCGGTTTCGGTCCTGGACGATCAGGAAAAGATCGCGCGTCTGATGAAATCGGCGGATCTGATGATCGTGCCGGTAGTCGAGGAACAGGACCGGCTGGTCGGCATCATCACCTTCGACGATGCGATGGAGGTTTTGGATTTCGAGGAGGGCGAGGACTTCGCCCGCAGCGGGGCCACCGAACCTGTCGGCCGACCCTATCTGTCCATCCCTGTCCTTCGCCTGGTTCGGGCGCGCATGGTCTGGCTTTCGGTGCTTGCTGTCGCCGCGAGCCTGACCGTCAACGTGCTCAACGCCTTCGAGGCGACCCTGGAAAGCGTCGTGACTCTTGCCTTGTTCATTCCACTGCTGATCGGCATCGGCGGAAATGCCGGCGCCCAATCGGCAACCACGATCGTGCGCGCGCTCGCGGTGAGCGACGTCGTACCCCGGGATGCGTTGCGTATCGCGTGGCTGGAGACACGGACGGGGTTTGTCATGGGCCTCGGGATCGCCACATTCGCCATGATCCTGCTGTCTATCCTGTTCGACCCGTCAATCGCACAGGTCGTCTCTCTGACGCTGGTATTCATCTGCACGCTCGCTGCCCTCGTGGGATCGCTTATGCCGGTCGCCGCGCGGGTGCTCTCGATCGATCCCGCGGTTTTCAGCGCCCCGTTCGTGACAACCGTCGTCGATGCCTCCGGGCTCCTGATATATTTCATGGTCGCCCGAGCGGTGATGGGGGTCTGAGGCGGCTTGAGGAAGAGCCTGGCCGGCCGACGAGGCGGTGGGGCTCGCGGCACCGCCGCATGTCTGCTCCGAGCCCACTCTACTGGATGCCGCAGAGCGCACGAACGGCAGCTTTCTTTCTCGGGGATCGTCAGCGTAGCTGCTCGGAGCCGCTGAAAGAGGCGATCTCTTTAAATGCCACAGTCGCAGGACTTGGTTGGTGGAGAGCCAGACACAGTGGAAAGTCTGCTCCGGCTTCGGCAATGGGCTGGTAGGTGATCTGATCCGGCTGAAACCGCCTCATACTCTCCGGAACCACCGACACACCTGCACCGACCGCGACAAGGGATAGGACTGCATGCATTCCATGCGCCTCTTGCGTGACCCGCGGTACGAACCCGGCTTCCGTACAAAGGCGGATGACCTGAAGGTGGAAGCCGCGCCCCTCTACCATCGGCCACAGCACGAAATCCTCGTCCGCGATGTCGGCAAGACAAAGATCATCTTTACTCGCCAGATGATGGCCCAATGACATCGCGATGCAGAGCCGATCCTGATCGAAATCGCGAAGCTCGATGCTTGAAGCCTCCGCAATCGGGGGGATGACGATGCCCGCGTCGAGCGTGCCGTCCTGGAGTCCGGCAATTTGGGCAGCTGTCGTTGCCTCGCGCAGTTCCAGGCGCACATTCGGCCTAGCCCTTCGGAACGTTCGAACCGTATCAGGCAATCGCCCATAGAGCGCGCTGCCGACATAGCCGAGCCGGATGAGCCCCGTGCGCCCGGCTGCTGTTTCGCGCGCCGTCGTGATCGCATGATCGGCTTGGCGCAGCGTCTCGCGCGCCTCATGCAAAAAGGTCAGTCCGGCCTCGGTCAGGCCGAGAACGCGATTGCTGCCCCGCTCGATCAAATCGACCCCAAGATCCTCCTCCAGCCTTCGGATAGCCACTGTCAAAGGGGGCTGAGACATTCCGAGACGATGAGCCGCCCGATGGAAATGACGCTCCTCGGCCACCGCGACGAACTGCTCCATCTTGCGAAGGTCGATCATCCCGCGCGCAGACAGTGAACCCATACTCGATACCTCCAGCATATCAATTAGCCACTCATTTAATATTGGAAGTATCATAAAGACATTGCCATCTTTCTCGCAACCAAGGAGGCGATGATGAATGAACCAGATTTTAAAGGGCGAACCGTACTTGTTGCCGGTGCGGGTCGCGGCCTAGGCTTTGCCTATGCTCGCGCCGTCGGTCGGCTCGGTGCGACGGTCTTGGTCCATGACGTTGGTGCGGATTCCGAAGGTCGAGGTCTGGACCGCGCGGTTGCTGAAACCGCGAGTGCCGAGCTTTGCTCGGAAAGGATCGACGCTCATCCCTTCAGCAACGCGATCAACACACAGGACGACTGCCGCGAGCTAGTTCGAGACTGTCTTGGCGTGCGAGGCCGACTGGACGCGATGATCCATAATGCCGGGTGGGTGGCCTACGAGCAGGTCGATGATCTTCAGGAGCCCTCTTTCGACCACATGATGACGATCACGGCGAAGGCACCGCTCTGGCTTGCTCAGGCCGCGTGGCCGAGCATGCGTGAGGCCGGCTATGGCCGGATCGTGCTTACGACCTCGTGCCGAGCTCTCTATCCGCAATACGTCCAGAAGGGTCTTGCCTCCTACGCGGCGGCGAAGATGGCCGCGGTGGGGATCGTGAACGTCCTCGCGAATGAGGGCTCGGAGCACGGCATCTTCGTCAACGCGGTCTCCCCAGTCGCCAAGACCCGCATGTGGGGCGTCGAGGGCGAGCCGGAAGACCTGAAGCCTGAGGCCGTCGCACCGGGCGTCGCATTCCTGGCGTCCAATGCCTGCACCACAGGAGGTTGGGTGCTGCGGGCCGCGAACGGGCAGTTCCACGCAACCCGTGCCCTCGAGGCCGAGGGTGTGGATTATCCCCGCGACTTGCGCGCGATCACGGCCGATAGCCCGACTGCGGTTGCTGCCGCGTGGGACAGGATCGCATTCGCCGCACCGGAGGCGAGATGATGAGGGATGTAGCTCCCGATATTGCCGTCGCGGTCCGGGCCAAAGCGTCCATCGGGGAAAGCCCGTTATGGAGCGCGCGGCGCCAACGTTTTCTATGGATCGACATCATGGGATGCCAGCTCCACACCTACGATCCTGCAACCGGGCGTGACGAAGCCACCGAAACACCTGCCGCCGCTGGCGTGCTGGCGGAAGGTCTATCGGGTGAGATCGTCTTGGGGCTGGAAAACGGGCTTGCCCGCCTAGGTCCTGATGGTGAAATCGGGCGTATTGCCCATGCCCCACATGCCGATCCGGCCTTCCGTTTCAACGACGGGAAGTTCGATCCTCAGGGCCGGTTGTGGACCGGCCTCATGAACAAGGAAGGCGAGAAGGGCAGCGGCGTCCTCTACCGGTTCGATCCCGATGGAACATGGCACGTTGCCGATACCGGCTTCGACCTGCCCAACGGGCTGGAATGGAGCCGTGATGGCAGATCCTTTTATTTCACGGACTCGCACAAAGGCGAAATCTACACCTACGATTTCGATCCTGTCTCTGGGAGCGTCGAGAACCGACGACAGTTCTTCGCCATGAACCCAGCGGATGGAAAACCGGACGGCCTCACCATGGATCCCGATGGCTATTTGCTCAGCATCCTGTTCGATGGTTCCGCGATAGCTCGGATCGCGCCGGACGGTTCGCTCGAACGCACGATCCGTCTGCCGGTGCCGCGCCCGACGAGCTGCGTCTTCAGCGGCGATGGCCGCACGCTATTCGTAACGACGGCCCGGATTGGCCTGTCCGACGCGCAGCTCGACGATGCGCCGTTATCCGGCTCGTTCCTGCAAATGGACTACGATGACGCCCTGAGATGAAAGGCAAGCCGCTCATGTCCGTTGCATAGAACTTCGCTGCTAGTGAAGGAAGCGGACCTTAGACAAGGTGCGACGAAGGGCAGCTTCGTCCCGCACTGCGGACCTCGGGACCCTGGAAGATGCTGCGCGGTGCCATGAAGGTCCGGTATGGGGAAGCCGCGCTGCGGCAACGTTGAGCCCGGCCAAAGTCGGCTCAGGGCCGCTCAGGTCTTGAAGGGCGACCACTGGTCGTCCCTTCGCTATGTCGGCTTCCTGCGCATCGCGGCCGTTCGTGCGGGACGCAGCGAAAGGCCGCTTTCCGCCCTTTTTGCAAAACGCTACATTTGCCCCCCCGTGGACGGTATAACCTCTTGCAACTTATCTTCTTACCTTGCGCCGGAGCGTTTCGCCGTTGACGAATGGCAGGACAAAGATCCGCGCGTCGGCGCCATTTTCAACGGCTACCGGGCGGTCGACTTCGTTGCTGTAGATATGCAGAATGCCGAAGGTTCGTTGTCCGATACTGACCCTGCGTAGTGGTTTTTTGACGTGCATGTGTCCGTACGGAAAAGCCATCTGCTTTTCGCTGCCCTTTCGGCACAGGATGCGGATGGACCTGTCGCGCTTTTGTGCCGCCTCAAGTGCTCGTTCAAGCCACTTTCCGTTCGAAGACGACCGGGCTTTGCCAGCCCAGTGCTGAGTGCCTTCGACGCGGATTATAGAACCCGTTGATGTATTCAAAGATGGTCATCTCAGCCTGCCGCCTCGTTTCCCATGATCGCCGCCAGATCAACTTGGCCTTGATGGGTTTGAAGAATGTCTCGACCGCCGTGCTGTCATTGCAATTACCCCTGCCGTTCATCTGGGTGGTTGCCGGATCGCGAGGTCCCGCTTCATGCGGTTACTCACAGCCCGGCCGATGACGCGCCGCGAATGCAGATCCAAGATCACGGCCAGATACAACCCGCCCTCGCGCGCCCAGACATAGCTGATGCCACCGGCCAATTTCTGGTTTGGGTGATCCGCCGTGAAGTTCCGATCCAATAGGTTGGGCGCAATGTTGAACGTGTGATTGCTGTCGGTCGTCACCTTATGTGTGCGTGTTCTCACAACAGATGTGCCGTTGTGACGCATCAATCTGCCAACACGGCGGTGCCCGACATCCAAGCCGATCTCCTTCAGCTCTTCCGTCATCCGCGACCTGCCGTAGCTGCCCAGGCTGAGACGGGACTGGTCTTTGATATGTGCCTGCGTCACCCGATCAGACCGCTGGTTGCGGCTGGCTGGCCGACTGCGGAAAGCGTGTCAGCTACGCGCACTCACGTCCATAAACCTACACAAGCGTTCTGTTGGGAACTGATAACGGTGTTCTTCAATGAACTTAAACCTCACGGCTTTTGGCTCGCGAAAAAATGGGTGGCGTTCGTCGGGGGAACGCCCCACCGGGCCTGATCCTCCTTACTTTGAGATTTCCCTTTTCTCCTTGAGAATGCGGTTCTCGCCTCGAAGCCAATCATTCTCTTGGATCTTCCTTAGACACTCCATCCGTGTCTCGGTGGGCTGTGATCCACGTGTTCAGCGTCGACATCCCGACACCCAGATCGTCAGCCACCTGTTTGCGCGTCAGCCCTCCGGTCAGCGCAATGCGCACCGCATCCTTGCAGAATTCATCACTTCTTCCACCTCCCATAGTTCGTCTCCTTTGATACAGTAAATGCTATCAAAGGAGCGGCATCAAACCGCGACAGGTCCAGACAAGCGTTGGATAAGCTGACGGCGTGCCCGGCACCCTACCCTCACAACAGCCGGCCTGCGTTTTGGGGGGGTCGAGATGATTAGCTCGTGCGCGTCTGTCGCACCGGAGGACGCCACCGAATACTTGATTGATGCCTCATCAAACGCGAAGGCCGAGAAGAACTCGCGAATTTCCGGCGTGTCATTGATCGACAGGACGAACGCACATTTGATCTTGACCAAGAGGTCCGCCATCTTCGCCAATTGGGTGTGGTCAAACATTCCCTTGCCGTAATCGTTCTTCCCGCAGAATACGGCGGATCGAGATAGACGAGCGCGCCTGCGCTGTCATAGCGCAGGGTCAGGAAAGGCGCGCGATATGCATGATTATGTGGATATAGATATTGGTCATTGGGTGTTTGACCTGCCGCGAGATTTTTCCTTCACCGTCGATTAGAGCCCTGCCCAACCTGAGGACGGACAATGAAACGAACGAGAGGCGCGTACGAGCAGATCATCGGCATCCTGGCCGAGCACGAGGCCGGCGCGACGTGCGTGGACCTGTGCCGCAAGCACGGCATGTCGGAAGGCAACTTCTATAACTGGAAGGCCAAGGTCGGCGGCATGACGGTGTCGGGGGCGAAGCGGCCGAAGACGCTCGAGGATGAGAACGCCAAGCTGCAGAAGCTGCTGGCCGAGCAAATCCTCGATCTGGCCGCGATGAAAGAGCTGGTTTCAAAAATGGTGGCGCCTGCCGTGAAGCGCGAGGCGGTCGCGCACCTGAAGGCTCGGTTCGGGCTCTCGGAACGGCGGGCGTGCCGGATTGCCGGGGCGGATCGCAAGATGGTCCGCGACCATGCGCGAGCCGGGCGCCGGACACGGTGCTGCGTGGGCGGTTGCGGGAGCTGGCCAACGAACGCGAGACGTTCGGCTATCGGCGGCTCGTCGTGACGGCTCGCGCCGCGAGGGCGAGCCTTCCGGCATCAACAGGATCTATCGGCTCTACCGCGAGGATGGAGGAGGATCAGAAAACGGTTCCGGGGACCATTTTCCCGACGACACTGACGCTACGCAAGCGGAAGGCCCGGCGTGAGGCGGTCGGAACACGAGCCTCGACCAGGATCGCTGGATTTCGTCCATGACCAGTTCGCGGGCGGCCAGCGCTACCGGGTGCTCAACGTGGTAGACGATGTCGCCCGGGAGTGCCTGGCGGCGATCCCGGATAGCTCGATCTCGGGGCGCCGTGTTGCCCGTGAACTTTCGACCCTGATCGAACGGCGCGGCAAGCCCGCAACTATTGTCAGCGACAACGGAACGGAACTGACCAGTAACGCCATCTGCGGTGGTGTTCCGAAAATCGCGTCGAATGGCATTACATCGCGCCGGGCAAACCCACGCAGTATGGCTTCGTGGAGAGTTTCAACGGCCGGATGCGCGATGAGCTGCTCAACGAGGCGATGTTCCGCAACCTCGCCCATGCGCGCGTCGTGATCACATGGGCCACCGACGACACCACAGAACGGCCGCATTCGGCCCTGAGCTACCAGACCCCGGCTGACTACGCCCGAACCCTGACCACCGCAATCGCCCGCCCCACTGCCCGAGAGGAACGCTCCCGCACGTCGGGCGATTGCTCAACCCGCGCCAATCGGCGCAAACAACCACAGGGCTCCGGTGGCAGCTGGATGAAAGACCCGTGGCAGGTCACTATCCCTTAAATGACCGCTGTTACGCGCTGCTCTTATGGCAGCTATATGCAGCGAAGCGGACTTGGATTATTAAGTCGAACGTTCTGTGCAAACCAATGTCATGTAAGAAGGTGGGCAATGCTGATTAAACTGAGAGATTACGAACGAATTTTTTAAGTCATTTCGGCAGTAATCGAAAGCGAAGGTGGTGATCCTGCCTATGCTTGCATCTACTACAGCCTCTTTGGAGCAAATATTTTGGTCGATGATTTCGGGGTAGATGCAAAGGTTCGTTGCGGTTTGGCAACCTATCACTTGGGCGACGACCATCAAGTTCTCTGTTTCGGTGAGGTAACTCATGCGGGAAGAACGAGCAATGGCGAGGAATTTCATTGTTGGGTTGAGGCTGAAGGGTGGTTGCTCGATTTCATGGCTCCAAACTTTGGAACACATAAGAACACCGCCTTTACCGCGCGCCCTAAAATGTTTCAGAAGCGCTTCGCAGACACGGCAGGACATCCAGACGAAATGAGCCATGCTGGTCAATTTTTTTTCAAGCACAATCCAGAACTACCTGAAACTCTATTGAGACAGTTGATCGAACATCAGGGAAATCAAGACTTGGCAAACCTGTGCTCACAATGGTTCAGGAAGACGCCCGAAAAGATGCAGACCTCTGTCGCAACCACAGATCAGAATGGAAAGATCCACCCGGTCACACTTAAAGCAGTGTCGCTCAGGTCGAATTGGTACGCATACTATCAATGCATGTTTTTGACGCGGCTGCGCGGCGAAGATCAGTCCCCGCCACGTGACGATCAACACGTAAGGCAGATTTTTGCGGCGCTTGTCCGAGAATACTGTCGACGAAGTTGTTTTCCGGCGGCGTCGCTAGAGGGCCTCTGATTGTCTTTGGAGCCTGACAAGTTCGTTCAAGCAGGCTTAGCTAAATGGTCCCTTGAAGATAAAAAATGCTCCTGAGCAGATCAGACCAAAGCCGACAATATGGTTCATGGTAATCTTTTCGCCCAGATAAGTGACTGAGAAGACCATGAAAACTGTCAGGGTGATGACCTCTTGTATGACTTTCAACTCTGCGGCCGAATAGACCTTGTGGCCGATGCGGTTGGCGGGCACTGCGAAGCAATACTCCAACAAGGCGATACCCCAGCTGACAAGGATTACGATCATTAACGGCTTGCTGCCGAATTTCAGATGTCCATACCAGGCGAAGGTCATGAACACGTTTGAACAAATCAGTAAAATAATGGGAAGTATGGCAGGAGACGTCATCGGGATATCCTTTTGTATGAAAGCCTTCATGCGCCCTGAGTTTCGTCAAGAGCCGAGAGCAGGAACGGCACTGCTTCAGCCAGCCTGATTACGTAGATCGCCTGCGTTGATTACCCTGTTTCCGAGCAGTAGTGTCGATTTTTTCGATGCTGCTTTCACGCGCTTTTATCAATAGTGGCCATCCCGTGATCGGCAGTTTTGTGCATACTGTAGTGTTGGAACGATGCACTTGCCGCGGAAGAAATATTCTTCCGGCCGCATCCTGGCATTGACCTTCCCCGGATCGTGTCAGATCGCTGAAATTCAAAGCTTTCCTATCTATGCTGCGTTGCCGTCTATCTGCCCTGCTTGAGCATCGGCTTTGGAGGCTGCCCCTTGCCACTGTTTTTGTGAGACTATATTTCCAAATAGGCCAAAAACAGCGCATTATATTTCAATACGTTACGTGCGATTTTCCAACTAAAATTATGTTTATTGAGGCTATTTTCAGCCTGAATATCAGTGCAAAACGCATTATAAAAGAAGCATGGAAAGCGCACGCCGAACCGCCCGACTTGATCAGGGGATGATGGTCAAACAAAGGGGGAAAAGAATGACTTACGAAACTGCATCCTTGGTCCTTCAAGCCCTCCAGCTGGTTATCGCGGTTGCCGCCCTGATAATCGCCAGCCGGAGGTAAAGAAGGCGGTCGGAGGCGAAAGCTTCCGGCCACTCCCCTAGCTTAGCACAAACATGCTCAAGGAGGAACCCGAATGGAAACACTATCGCTGCTCTTGCAGGTTGCGAACCTGATTGTCGTGACCGTCCTGCTGATTAAAGTCAGCAAGAAATAACGCATCGGGCCGCGCATAGTCGTGGCCCATCCCATTTTCTCATCGATCAACACAAGGAACGCGCCATGACCCCCGCAGAATTCAAAGCCGCGCGTAAGCAGCTGGGCCTTACGCAAGCCCAACTCGCCGCGCTAATCAAAACTGATCCGAGCACGATCCGGCGCTGGGAAATGGAACACGAGCGCAGCACTGCGACACCTGCCAGCCCCTTGGCCGTACAAGTCATGCAGTGGTTTCTGGACGGGTTTAGGCCCCCGGAATTCCTTAACTTGAAACCGTGATATCAGTCGTCAAGAAACACCGTTTAAGCTGACAGCTTGCCCGGCACCCTGCCCTCACAACAACCGGCCTGCGTTTTCGCGGTTCGAGATGATCAGCTCGCGCGCGTCTGTCGAGCCGGATGACGCCACCGAATACTTGATCGATGCCTCATCAAACGCGAAGGCCGAGAAGATCTCGCGGATTTCCGGCGTGTCATTGACCGACAGAACGAACGCGCCTTGGATCTGGCCCAAGAGGACCGCCATTCTCGCAAACTGGGTGCGGTCAAACATCCCCTTGCCGTAATCGTTCTCCCCGCCAAAATACGGCGGGTCGAGATAGAAGAGCGTGCCTGCACTGTCATAACGCGTGATCAGCTCCGCCCAGTCCAGCGTCTCGAACACCACGCCATCGAGGCGTTCGTGCGCATCCTCGAGGAGCGGCGCAATCTTGGCCATGCTGAAGCGGGCATAGCCGGTGCTGCTCACGCCAAAGACGCCGTTGACCTTGCCGCCAAACCCGAGCCGCTGCAGGTAGAGGAAACGGGCGGCCCGCTCCAGATCGGTCAGCGTGGCAGGATCTGTCACGCGCAGCCGCTCGAACTCGCGGCGCGAGACGATCTGGAATTTCATCACTTCCATTAACTGCGGATAGTGGCGCTGAAGGATCCGGAGCAGATTGACGATCTCGCCATTCAGATCATTGGCCACTTCCAGCGTCGGCTTGAAGCGACGGCGCAGAAACGCGCCCCCATGCCAACAAAAGGCTCGACATAGGTTTCATGGTCAATTGCCTCGATCTTGGCCACCAGACGTGCGGCCAAGTGTTTTTTACCGCCCAGCCATGGGGCGACGGGCTGCGCAGATTTCACTTGAAGAGTTGTGTGGTTCTCATTGTCAAGCCGCCTGCCCATCCATGGGTCAGGCGACCTTCTCGGCGTTTGCTCGGGTCGGCGCGGTAGGTTGATCGCCATAATCCGTGTGGTCGGGCTCTGCTACAACCCGGTCCCTGTAAGAGATACTCCGCAAAACGCGCTCACGCCTTGCGCATTAGAAAAAGGCCCTCCCGAAGGAAAGCCTGATATTTAACCCGGATGCGAACATCAGCATTTCTGCGCTAAGAATCAACAGATCTGTCCCGTACGTCGCAATTTCTGGGCGCGCCATAAAGAACCTGCATCTGATCACTACATGCGCGCGTTTCAGCCTTTGCATCAAATCTACATTTCATCCTTAGATACGGCTTATTGCCCAAAGGTTTCATCACCCCACCAAGGTATAAAACCAAAAGACCAATATCTCGAGCATACCATTCCATTAAGACAATTATTTACAAGGGAATTAATTGACAGAAATAATCTGCTGATGGATGATTTTTGTTCATTTACAGCTTGGGGCGGAACGTGTCAGATCATCAGGTGCTTTCATCTACACAGCAATATCGCATCGTTTATCATCCCGCTAAGACCAGGTCGGATAAATTGATTGTAACGTTCTCTCCGAAGAACGAGACATTAGCAGATGCTGGTTTCGGCACGAAGTTCGCACTGTCTTTAGGATATGATACTGTTTTTGTTAGCTCCCATCACAAGGTGATGCATCGCGCCCTTGATATTGAAACCCTTGAAAGTTTTGTGTTGCCTATCGCTGATCGGCGCGAAATTATCGCTTATGGTGCCAGTGCAGGTGCGTATGCAGCATTGTATTTTGGCGGTAAACTGAATGCTAAAATCATAGCCTTTTCACCGAGGCACCCGGTCCATCCGTATCTATCCGGTGAGACACAGAAATCATTCGATGATCTGAACCACATACTGGATCTGAAAGACGCTCCTTTAAGCAAACACAAGCCAATCATTGTGTTCGATCCGTTTGATAAAATAGATGCGAATTTTACAAATAAATGGGCATTGCCAGCCTATCCCGATGCTCATGTTTATTTCGCGCCAAATGCGGGACATGGCGTCGTGCGCCGCATGAAAGAGAATGGGACACTGAAGCCCACAATCACAAAGATGTTCGAAGGCATAATACCTGACGCGGTTACAGTCTGGGACGAAACCCATCACAATCATCATTACGCAAAAGGGTTTCAGGCGGCCCAGAGTGGCGATGACAAGAGAGCGGCTGATCATTTCCAAACCGCTTTGACCATTTCGGAACAGCTATCGACGTATTACGCGCTAACCCAATGTGCACAGCGCTTGGGCGACACCGACCTTGAGACCAAAACGAAACTGGCCAGCCATCGCTTTAAAAAAGCACGTCATGCGGCTATCCGGCAAAGCAAGCTAGCATAGCTTCACACAGACATTGGCTTGGATTTGGCGACCTCTTTTAGATCAAAAGGCCATCAAATCTCTCTGTTTACCCGGCGCAGGCCTCTAGGGTTGCTCCACCCGCCGGAGCAAGTATAACCGGTTACCGCTTCAGACCCCATATTGCGGAGTTGGCCCCCGACAGCCCGAAGGGGCCACCACGGCACCGGCCAGCACGACGATATCGATCAACAACACGGCTTCGGCAGAGTGCACGCCCCAGCCCGGAACCAGCGCCACCAACGCTGTCAGCAAAGGCGGCGCACTATAGATGATCATGCGGATATAGATATTGGTCATTTGATGTCCTTTGTGTTGAGAGCGCCCCATGTGTTGGGGCCTGCGATGCCGTCGACCCTCCGGTCATTGGCGACTTGCGCACGGCCGCACGGGTGGCGGGGCCGAAGATCCCGTCAGCATTGCCTGCCTCAAATCCGGTCGCATTCTGCGCGGGGTGCAGCTCTGCCACAGCCGCACCCCGCCACATGCGCAAGAGCGGGTGCTCGGGTGCGGCGGGTGCGGCCCCCATCAGCGCCAGCGCGGCGGCAGCCGACAGGGTGCACGCGGGCGTCCATATCACCCGCGCGGCGGGCGAGACCTGCCAGACGTTGATCGAGGTCTCTGGATAGTGGCCGGTCTCGAACAGGTGCTGCTCGGCCTTGCGCCGTTCGACAACCTCGGGCGGCTGTGACCAGTTCAGGATGGCGGCGGCGGTCCCTGCCCGATCACCGGCATTCAGCCGCTTGGTGGATTGAATGACGGCCAGCCTGAAGGAATGGGCCGCCGCATGCGTCATCGGCATGGCTCTGGGCGCAGCGATCCTTGCGGGGGGCTGGTGTGGGCTGTGAAAGGCGTCGCATGACCTGCAGCCCTCCACCGTGGCGCCCACTACCCTTTACAGCTTTGTGCATAACCGTAGCCGCGATGGTCCGCGCGCCCCGCTGAAAAGGGGGTGATCGATAATGGCCACCCCTATCGTAATAGTTTTAGCTGAAGAAATTGAGAAAGAAGGGAGAAAGAGACGGGTCAATACACCCTGTTGACGATCGAAGCTGCCGCCAAAGCTTTTGGCGTTCCGGTCAAGGGCCTCGCACCGGCCTAAGAACAACACGGGTTTATCGTTCGCATGGGGCGGGCCAAACGTCTCGAAGAAGACAGGCTCGGGGAATTGATCAATAAATGCCGCGCCCAGCCAAAGGCCCTCGCCTCCACAAGCACGCACACCGGCCATACTGGTATATCCAAGACACCGGAGAGCCCTGACCGCGCGACGGGCTGCACAAGCCGCGCAGAGGCTGAAAAAGCGTTCGCAACCTACATCGCTATCATAGAGCGCTCGGGGGACGCCGCTGATCCAGCAAGCATCACGATAGACGAGTTCCTGTCCGTCTATGCCATTGAATACGCCATCAACACAGCGGCGCCTGAGCGTATCGGTTACGCAATCGAGGCTCTCCTACCATTCTGGGGTGCCCTGAAAGCCGCGGGCGTGAAGGGCGCGACGTGCCGACGCGACGCGACGCGAAAACGAGGCGCACCACGAAGGGGTGTCTACAGGGCGAAAGCTGCCCTATTGCGCCCGCGACTGTTCAGCGCGAGCGCAACACGCTTCAGGCTGCGCTGACCTATTGCCATCGCAAGGGGATACTCATGTCGGCACCTGTCGTGACCTTGCCCGCGCCGACAAACGCGCGCCAGCGATATCTGACCAAAGACGACGCCGCCCGCTTGGCCTGGGACGCTTATCGGGGATACAGGCCGGTCACATCGGGCGCTTCCTCCTGATCGGTCTTTACACGGGAACACGCAAGACGGCGATCCTTGGGATGGGGTTCGAGGCAAACACTGTTGGCGGCTGGTTCGGCCTTGATCGCGGCATCATGTATCGCATCTGCGCGGAAGAGCGGCAGACGAAGAAGCCACCGGCCCCCCGCCCCGATCCCCGCGCAAGCTGGCCGCCCATCTGCGTCGCTGGCGGGCATCCGACGCGACACGGGCTGTCGAATATCAGGGCGCGGGGCGGCGATATAAACAAAGGCCGTTACAGAGGCCGGGCTTGATGGAGCCCCTCCGCACACGCTCAAGCACGCGGCGATCACATGGGCGCTGCAAGCCGTAGCCGACAAATGGCAGGCAGCGGGGGGCTTCTCGAGCAGTGTCGAGACGATCGAAATAGCCTATGGCCATCACGCCCAAGACTTCGTGGAAACGACACGTGATGCGATGGATGGGCGGCACCGAAGGTAGCAGAATCGGCAGTCACGCGCAGCAATCCGCTACACGCCGAAAAATGAACGGCGGGACATACTCTAACTGATTGGTTTTAATGGTGCACCCAGTAGGATTCGAACCTACGGCCTCTGCCTTCGGAGGGCAGCGCTCTATCCAGCTGAGCTATGGGTGCGCCTTGGCGTTCGTATAAACGAGCAGCCAGAGGGTCGCAACGGGCAAAATGAAATTGCCCGCCACGTAAGCGCAGTTTTCACCCCAAAAGTTCGTGGCAAAGTTCCAGTGCCGACACCAGCGCATCTGTGTCTGAGCGGGTGTTGTACATCGCAAAGGAGGCGCGTGCCGTTGCCGTCTGGCCCAAGTGCTGCATCAGCGGCATCGCGCAATGGCTGCCTGCGCGCACTGCCACACCGCGTTTGTCCAGAATGGTTGAAATATCATGGGGATGCGCGGGCCCATTCATTGTCATGGAGAAAATCGCGCCCCCCTCTTGCGGGGTAGGCTGCAGGTTCAACCAGTTCAGGCCTTGCAGCCTTTCGCGCGTGTAGCGACGCAGCTCTGCCTCATATGTGGCGATGTTATCCATGCCGATTGCCATCAGATATTCCAGCGCCACACCCATGCCGTATTGCTGAACGATACCGGGGGTCCCGGCTTCGAATTTCAGCGGGCCGCCATGATAGCTTACCTGATCACGTGTGACCGTATCGATCATATCGCCGCCGCCCATGAACGGACGCATTTCGGCCTGCCGTTCGGGATCAATCCAGATCGCACCAGAGCCGGATGGGCCGTAAAGCTTGTGACCTGTGATCACGTAAAAATCGCACCCGATATCGGCCACATTTACCGGCATATGCACCGCGGCCTGAGAGCCGTCGACCAAAACCGGCACGCCTTTTTCGCGCGCACCGCTGGAGATCGCCTTAACGTCAACCAGCGTGCCGAGCACGTTGGACATATGCGTCACCGCGATCAGGCGTGTCTTGTCGCTTACCGCATCCAGCACCTTTTGCGCAGGCAGGGAGCCATCGGCCTCGGGTTCGACCCATTTCAGCACAACACCCAGACGTTCGCGCAGAAAATGCCATGGAACGATATTGGCGTGGTGCTCCAGCACCGACAGCACGATCTCGTCGCCGGGCTGGAAACGCGGCGCGGCCCACGCATAGGACACCATGTTGATCCCCTCGGTCGAGCCGGTGGTGAACACGATTTCCTCTTCAGTCCGCGCACCAAGGAAACGCGCCACAATCGCGCGCGTGCCTTCGTATTTTTCGGTCGAGATATTCGATAGTGTGTGCAGCCCGCGATGCACGTTGGCGTAATCTTCGGAATACATCCGGCTCATTGCGTCAATCACACAGCTGGGTTTTTGTGCCGAAGCACCGCTATCGAGGTAGACAAGCGGCTTGCCATTCACTTTGCGTGACAGGATCGGAAAATCCGCACGGATTTTTTCTATATCAAACATGGCATTCCTTTCGGGTAGAGGCCGCGCAAGGCCTCTGCCGCGTCAATTCGCAAGGGTCGCCGGGACGAACCCCAGCGAAACAAGAACAACCCCCGCCAGCATGGCAGAGGCAAAGAAGGTGCAGATCACGCAAATGCCCACCGCGACAAGCGAGCGAAACCCGTGCAGTGCTGCAATGAACTGTACCAGAAGGTAAAACATCACCGCGATAAGCAGGATCGAGATGATGGAAAATGTGACAGGGGCCACAAGCAAAAGGACCAGTTGCACGACCTGCATCACAACCAGAACAAACTCGATCCATGTCAGCAGCAGGAGCGCATCAAGGAATTTGCCCTGACCATTGAACAACCGGCCCACCACCACAGTTGCGCCTGCGCCATAAATGATGAGCGCAGCCTGCATGGCCGCCATCGTTATCGGGTTGAACCCTGCAAGCTCTGCCGTACCACCGGTCATCTGGTGCAAGATCATACCGCCCAGAATGCCCAGACATCCCGACAAGATCACAACCACTGCCAGACCGATCCAGCGGGCCTGCGCGGGCGGGTTATAGGCAACAAGCGTTCGGGCCAGATCTTGCGGCGCTTTCAGCGTTTGCAATATTGCGTGGCGTAAATGAAACGGTCCCAGCATTATCTCGGAGGCTCCTCGGTTTCGAATTCGGCAACCCGCAGACCGGCCAGCCATATCACAAGAAAAATGACAAAAATCAGAATATTGGCAATGGTAAGCTGCGGGCTTGGCCCGATTAACCCATATAGCAGCCCACGCAAAAGAAGAACGGGGCTTACGGCCAAAAGCGCCCAAAAAAGCGCAATTCTGGACCGGTAGGCAGAGCCTCGCCCACCGAAAGGTTTGGCGACCCAATGCGCAATCTGGGCCGCAACGTATAAAACCGGTACTGCCAGCAGCAGCCCGAACGCCTGCCCCAGCAACAGCGCAAATAACGGTGTGTCAGCATGATTGATGGCAAAACGCGACAGGCCCGGCCATTGTGCAATGAACACAAATGCCAGCGCCGCCAACAGAAGCCCAAAGGCCTGCGGCTCGGATCGGGGCTGTGCCAGATATCCGCGCACCACATGACGCGGTGCGCGGTAACTGCGCAGGATATCTTCAAGAACAGACATCGCGCGCCTGTCGATGCTTAGGAGCGGTGGCGCGAAAGCCACCCTTCCAGACGCGAAAGGATATCATCGCGCAGGGCTTCATCATCGATCTCTTCGATTGCATCTGCCATGAAACTCAACACCAAAAGCGCTGTGGCCTCGGCGTGGGGCACGCCGCGCGAGCGCAGATAGAAAAGCGCGGTCTCGTCAATCGCACCGGTTGTGGACCCGTGCGAACACACCACATCATCGGCATAGATCTCCAGCTCTGGCTTGGCCAAAAACTGGCTGTCCTCGTCAAGCAAAAGTGCTTGGCTGATCTGGTAACCGTCTGTTTTCTGGGCACCTTCTTTCACCAAGATTTTGCCTTGGAAGATGCCTTTGGCGCCGTTTTTCAAAACCTTCTTGAACACCTGACGGCTTTCACACCGCTCGGCGGCATGGGTCACAAAGACCGTGTCGTCATGGTGGAACGGGCCGGTTTTGCCGTCCCCCAGCGCGGCCCCTGCCACATGCGCGCGCGCATCATCACCTACGATATCGATGATGCATTCGTTGCGTGTAAGTGCACCGTTTGCCGTCATCGTGAAGGATTTGAACGTCGCCTCTTCGCCGACACGTGCAAAGATATGGGTCAGTGCCTGACGTTGCTGTTCGCGGCCCTGAACGCGCAAATGATGCAAAACCGCGCGCGGTGCCACGTCGATTTCGGTCACGATATTGAACCGTGCGCCCGCTGGACCACTTTCCAAAAGCGTCAGCTCTGCGCCCTCTTCCAGCTTGATCACATGATGCAGGACAGGATCGGATTCTTCGGATTGATGGCGGTAATCGATATGGATCGGTTTGGATGCCTTACCGGTCACACGGATCAATATCCCGTCGCTGGCCGCAGCCGTGTTCAGCGCAGCATACGGACGATCCACCGGCTTCTGACCTGCCGCTTCAAGCACACCATATACCGGCTGTGCCCAATGGATATCGCGGTCATCTGCCTCTTGCAGGCGCACGAGTTCGACCCCGTTGACGACCGGATCATCAGACAGATCCTCGTCAAAGACACCATCTACAAACACCAGACGTATACGGTCGAACACGTCGAAATTCGCAGGCTCGTCTTTGGGATGGAACGGGGCCGCGGCGGCCGGGGCGACCGCGTTCAAACCAGCGGGGTTTGTCCAGCGCCAGTATTCATCACGCGGGCCGGGAAGCCCCATGCGTGTCACACGGTCAAGCGCATCGGCACGCGCGGCCGCGGTAAAGCCGCCTTTGGGCAGCTCCATCGCGTCAAGCCTCGTCTGCGCCGCTTCGATTTTTTGCGGTGCCGCAGCCATTATGCCATCTCCTCGCTGATGCCGTGCTCTTTGAGTAGATCGGAATAGCCGTTTTTCTCGACTTCCATCGCCAGCTCCGGCCCGCCGGTTTTGATGATCCGTCCATCGGCCATGATATGCACCACATCAGGTTTGATGTGATCAAGCAGACGTTGGTAGTGGGTGATCACCAAGAAGCTGCGGCCTTCGCTGCGCAGGGCATTCACGCCTTCGGCGACCAGTTTCATCGCATCGACATCCAGACCGGAATCGGTCTCGTCAAGGATGCACATTTTCGGCTCAAGCATAGCCATCTGCAGGATTTCGTTACGCTTCTTTTCACCACCCGAAAAGCCGACGTTCACCGGACGTTTCAGCATATTGGCGTCGATTTTCAGCGACTTCGCCTTTTCGCGCACAATTTTCAAGAACTCGCCGGCGGAATATTCACTTTCGCCACGGGCTTTGCGCTGCGAGTTTACCGCCGTGCGCAAAAAGGTCATATTCCCGACCCCGGGGATTTCCACAGGGTATTGGAACGCCAAAAACAGACCGGCGGCCGCACGCTCTTCAGGCTCCATATCCAGCAGGTCTTCGTCGTTCAAAGCAGCGGTGCCATCGGTGACCTTGTAGCCGTCGCGCCCCGACAGCACATAAGACAACGTGGATTTACCAGAGCCGTTCGGCCCCATGATCGCGTGAACCTGACCGGTCCCCACGCTCAGATCCACACCTTTGAGGATTTTCTTGTCCTCGTCTTCAAGCTCTACGCGCAGGTTTTTAATCTCAAGCATCTTTATCATCCTGTTCAGTCGGGTGTGACGGCGGTGGCGGGTCGCGGCACCATCAACATCAAATATGCGGCAATCCCTAGTGTAGGACCGGCGCCAACTATTTCGGTCGTGTCCGACGCACGGGCACGGGTTTGCGGTTTGACAAGCGCCTTTGCAAGGGCACCTGCCCGCGTGGTCAAGCGGGCGCCAGCGGAACTATGAACGGACATCAGAAGATCCCGCGCACCACGCCCACCCCACAAGACCATGCCCCATGCGGACCCGTGGCCAGACACGGGATCCGCTTGGGTTCGGATCAAAGGGTGGGTGGTGCCGTTCAAAAGGAACTCCTGACGCCAGATCGTAACATTCCGACAGGCTTAGCCCACGGACCCTTCAAGTGAAATCGCAACAAGGCTTTGCGCTTCCATCGCGAATTCCATCGGCAAGGCCTGCAACACATCGCGACAGAACCCGTTCACGACAAGCGCCACCGCTTCCTCTTCATCCATCCCGCGCGCGCGGCAATAGAACAGCTGGTCGTCATCCACCTTGGAGGTGGTGGCCTCATGCTCGACCCGGCTCGAGTTGTTTTTGACCTCGATATAAGGGACGGTATGCGCACCACATTCGGAACCGATCAGCAAACTGTCACACTGGGTGTAGTTGCGGCTGTCAGTGGCCTTGGGATGCATGGACACAAGACCACGATAGGTGTTTTGCGCGTGGCCCGCCGAAATCCCTTTCGACACAATCCGCGAGCGTGTGTTCTTGCCCAAGTGGATCATTTTCGTGCCTGTGTCGGCCTGCTGGTAGTTGTTGGCAATCGCGATGGAGTAGAACTCGCCCGAGCTTTCCTCGCCACGCAGGATGCACGACGGATATTTCCATGTGATCGCCGAACCGGTCTCGACCTGCGTCCACATCACCTTGGACCGGTCGCCACGACAATCGGCACGTTTGGTCACGAAGTTATAGATACCGCCCTTGCCGTTCTCATCACCGGGGAACCAGTTTTGAACGGTGGAATATTTCACCTCGGCATCTTCCTCGATGATGATTTCCACCACCGCCGCATGCAGCTGTGCCGTATCGCGTTTGGGGGCCGTGCAGCCTTCGAGATAGCTGACATACGAGCCCTTGTCGGCGATAATCAGTGTGCGTTCGAACTGTCCGGTATTTTCGGCATTGATCCGGAAATAGGTCGACAGCTCCATCGGGCAGCGCACGCCCGGGGGCACATAGACAAATGACCCGTCAGAGAATACGGCAGAATTGAGCGTGGCATAGAAATTGTCTGATTGCGGCACAACGGTGCCCAGATATTTCTTGACCAGTTCGGGATGTTCTCTGATTGCCTCAGAGATGGAGCAGAAAATCACCCCTGCCTCGGCCAGCTTGTCTTTGAACGTCGTGCCAACAGAAACGGAATCGAATACCGCATCCACCGCGACCTGACGCTGGTTCGGATCGTACTCCTCGGCCCCCTCGACGCCCGCAAGGATCATCTGCTCTTTCAGCGGAATACCCAGCTTTTCATACGTCGCCAGAAGTTTCGGGTCGACTTCGTCCAGCGACTTGGGCTTCACCTCCATCGATTTCGGACGCGCGTAATAATACTGGTCCTGAAAATCGATCGCCGGCACCTTCAACAGCGCCCAGTCGGGTTTGTCCATCCCCTCCCAGCGCTCGAACGCGGACAGACGCCATTCGGTCATCCACTCCGGCTCTTCGTTTTTCGATGAGATCAGCCGGACGATATCCTGGTTTACGCCTTTAGGGGCATACTCCATCTCGATCTCGGTTTCCCAGCCGTATTTATACGAGCCCATATTCTGAACCGTCTCGACCGTCTCCCGATCAACGCCTTCGCGGATTTGCAGATCATCTGCCACGTTATATTCCCTTCCGTCGTGGAGTGCTGGCGCACTCCCGTATTGGTTTTTCCCGGTCAGCCCCCGATGCACGGCGCATCTTCAAGACATTCGGGTCATCATCCCCGTGCGCGATGTTTGGATCGCGCTTTCGCCCAGCTCTCCGCGAAACGCTCTACCGTTTCGCGATCTATCTCCGGCCCGAGCGAAATCCGCATCGCAGATCCCGCCTCCGTTTCGGACCATCCCATGGCGCGCAGCACATCAGATGCCCGAACCTTGCCCGAAGAACAGGCCGACCCCGCCGATACGGCAAATCCCTGAAGATCCATCCGCATCACCTGTGTCTCGCCTTTCCAGCCGGGGCTGATCACCGAAAGCGTGTTGGGTAGAATGGCAGGTGGCGCTTGGCCCGACCCGATCCGTTCCTGATCCCCCGGTGTCTCCCAACCAGGAAAATAGACATCTTGGGCGCTCGCTTCCAGTGCCTTTTTTAGAATATTTCTAATTTCGGCCACTTTATCCCAGACACCGTCGGCCAGATCGCGCGCCGCGGCCTCTGCTGCCGCGCCAAAGCCCGCGATCCCGATCAGGTTTTCGGTGCCCGCACGCCGTCCCATTTCCTGACCACCGCCCTTCAGATGCGATGCAAGCTCCGTGCCTTGGCGCAAGACCAAGGCGCCCACGCCCTTCGGGCCGCCCAGCTTATGTGCCGAAACAAACCCGCAGGTCGCGCCCAGCCAGTTGAACGCCAGCGGCACTTTACCGAAGGCTTGGGTCATATCGCTTGCCCAAAGCCCGTCCGGCAGCGTCTGGATCACACCCGTTTCGGAATTGGCCAACTGCACCGTGCTGTGGGCGGGATTGCTGACCTGCACACGGCCATAGCCGTCCACAGGCAATGTATGCGTGCACCATGCGCTCACCGCGTCATGTTCGATCCGCGCGCCTGCGCACTCGCGCCCGGCCAGCGCCAGCGCACTTGCCTCCGTGGCGCCGGACGTAAACACGATATCCTGACCTTCTGCACCAAGGGCCGCGGCCACTTGCGCGCGCGCCCGCTCCAGCAAGCCGATGGCCGCCCGGCCTTCTGCATGCACAGACGACGGATTGCCCACGATATCCATGGCCGCAATCATCGCCGTGCGCGCCTCGGGGCGCAGTGGCGTGGTCGCGTTCCAATCAAGATAGCTGCGTGCCATATGCTGCGCCTTTCACAAACCCTGTCTGACAGGCCCGTTATAACGTGCCTGCCCGCAAGGGCAACAAACCGGCCCGACATCAGATCATCACAGGCGTTTATTCATCCACCACCGAAAACAGCGACGGAACTGCAGGACATGGCTTCAACCCGTTGCCGATCACGTCTTGCAAGGTGGTCTGGTGCAAGAACACAAACACCTGCGCCGAGAGGCTTTCCCACAAACGGTTGGAAAGCGACTGCGCCCGAGAGCCGGATTTCCCGCCAGATGCCCCGGCCCCCACATGCATTGCGGAAACCGTTTCATCCACGGCCTCGAAGATTTCGCTCACACGGATTTCTGCTGGAGGGCGCGCCAGTTTATAGCCCCCCCCTGGTCCGCGCACCGATGTCACCAGCCCCGCGCGGCGCAGGCGCACGAAGATCTGTTCCAGATACGGCAAGGAAATATCCTCTGCCTTGGACAACTGTCCCAGGGAGGTGCGGCTGTTTTCTCCGGCAAGCGCAAGATTGGCCAGCGCCACCATCGCATAACGCCCCTTCGTCGAAAGTTTCATTCCTTCTTTTCCTCCTCGTCGCGAGCGGTATGCGCGCCTCAATCGTTAAAATCCGGTCGATCACCCCGCGCCTACTGTGCCATAGCTTGACGCCAAGAACCCGCGAAATCCGCATGAAGCATTGACCTTGCGGCCTTCGGACCTTAACTCGGTTTAACCCGTAGATCCGGCATCCCGCCGGGACTGGCATTTCCTAGGGGGCGGATGCGGTTGCGTCAAGCAATCCCGACCCTTCGGAGATACCCCAGCGCAAAAGCAAACGAGACACGATGCCCGAAGTCATTTTTCCCGGTCCCGAAGGTCGCCTTGAAGGGCGCTATCACCCGCAGCCTGCCTCGGATGCTCCGATTGCCATTGTTCTGCACCCCGATCCGCAATTTGGCGGCACGATGAACAACCGCGTGGTGTATAACCTGCACTATACGTTTCTGAAACTGGGCTTTACCGTTCTACGCTTCAACTTTCGTGGCGTGGGGCGTAGCCAAGGTGAATATGATCAGGGCGTGGGCGAATTGTCGGATGCCGCCTCTGCGCTGGATTACCTTCAGACACAAAACCCCAACTCCAAGCATTGCTGGGTCGCGGGTTTCAGTTTCGGCGCATGGATCGGTATGCAGCTGTTGATGCGTCGTCCCGAAATCACCGGTTTCATTTCGGTCGCCCCGCCTGCCAATATGTATGATTTCAGCTTCCTTGCGCCCTGCCCGTCGTCGGGTCTGGTCATCAACGGCACCAATGATCGCGTGGCCCCGCCGAAAGACACCCAGACACTGGTCAGCAAACTGTCCGAGCAAAAAGGGATCACCGTCACCCACGAGCAAATCGAGGGCGCCGATCACTTCTTCAAGAACGACGAGGCGCATATGCAGCCGATGATCCAGCACGTTCACGAGTATGTCCGCCGCCGCCTGACGGAAACTTCGCGCTGATTTTCAGACCGATGGTTTGAGTGAAGATTGAAAACCGGCCCGTCTGTGGCCGGTTTTTTTGGGTTTGACGTGTGACATGTGTTTGTCTGCGCCCTAACACAAACGCACACCCCCATGTGAACCAATGGCTTGGCAAACAGGTCAGGAACGCTTTACCAAGATTACAGCTTTTCGTCCGATCGGTGACGATCTGCCTTATGATGCACGGGACCACCTGTGGTCCCCTTGCCCCGCCCGCGTTCCTCTTGTGCATCTCCTGTACGCGGGCTTTGTATTCCAGGACCACTCCCATGCCCGACGCTCCAGTCCCATCGCGCCTCGACCAGCAACTTGCCTTCCTCAACGAAGCAGAGAAATTGAAATCCGTCGTCCGCGCAACCCCGATCCACAACGGGGAGCGGTTCGAAAACTCGGCCGAACACAGCTGGTCCTTGGCGCTTTGGGCGATGGTCATGGCAGATCAGGCTGATCCGGCGGTTGACCCTGTGCGCGCGATCCGGATGCTCGTGTTGCATGATCTTGTCGAAATCGATGTGGGCGATGTGCCGATTCACTCGCAAGGGGGCCATGCCCATGATTGCGCCGAGGTGCGTTCGCTTGAAGAAGCCGCCGCGAAACGCATTTTTGCTCTGCTCCCCCCCGATCAGGCAGAGGATTTTCTGGCAACATGGCTGGAATTCGAGGCCGCGACGACCCCCACTGCCGTTTATGCCAAGTCGCTTGACCGCAGCCAGCCTGTATTGCTCAACCTGCAGGCAGGTGGCGGATCATGGCGGGAATACAAAGTGACCTGGTCACAGCTTGAAACGCGGGTGGGTGAAAAAATTGCGCGCGGATTGCCACAGCTGTGGCACACGATCAAGGCACGGGTCTTGCCGTGGTTTGAGCGCAATGGCCGAGTTTAACGTGCGATATCCGACGGTGCACCATAGTATACTTTCGTATACCGAGGCTTTCTTTCTCCCTCGTTCTACGCTATGAAAAGACCAGCCCGACTCACACAGCCATGGAGGGACGTCCCTTGTCCAAGATCAAAGTAGAAAATCCGATCGTCGAGCTTGACGGCGACGAGATGACCCGGATCATCTGGGATTTCATCAAGAAAAAGCTGATCGAACCTTATCTTGATGTCGACCTGCTGTATTACGATCTGGGGATCGAAGAACGCGACCGGACCGACGACCAGATCACGATCGACGCGGCCAACAAGATCAAGGAAATCGGCGTTGGTGTGAAATGCGCCACCATCACCCCTGACGAGGCACGCGTTGAGGAATTCGGCCTCAAAAAGATGTGGCGCTCGCCCAACGGGACGATCCGCAATATCTTGGGTGGCGTCGTGTTCCGCCAGCCGATCATCTGCCGCAACGTGCCGCGCCTGGTGCCGGGCTGGACCGATCCCATCGTGGTGGGCCGTCATGCTTTCGGTGATCAATACAAGGCGACGGATTTCACCTTCCCCGGCAAGGGGCAGCTGACGATGAAATTTGTGGGCGACGATGGCACAGTGATCGAAAAAGTTGTCTATGATGCGCCCTCGGCCGGTGTGTATCAGGCAATGTATAACCTTGATGAGTCGATCTTCGATTTCGCGCGCGCCTCGCTCAATTACGGGCTTAATCTTGGCTGGCCGGTCTACCTGTCGACCAAAAACACGATCCTCAAGGCCTATGACGGGCGCTTCAAAGATATCTTCCAGAAGGTCTATGAGGAAGAATTCGAAGAGAAATTCAAAAAGGCAGGCATCTGGTACGAACACCGGCTGATCGATGACATGGTGGCTTGCGCCATGAAGTGGAACGGCAAATTTGTCTGGGCGTGCAAAAACTACGACGGCGATGTGCAATCGGATACGGTCGCACAGGGCTTTGGTTCGCTGGGTCTGATGACCTCGCAGCTGATGACGCCGGATGGCCAGATTGTCGAGGCCGAAGCCGCCCACGGCACAGTGACGCGTCACTACCGCCAGCACCAAAAGGGCGAGGCCACATCAACCAACTCGGTTGCCTCGATCTATGCCTGGACGGGCGGGCTGAAACACCGCGCGAAACTGGATGGCAATGACCAGCTGATGACATTTGCCACCACGCTCGAGAAAACAGTCGTCGACACAGTCGAGGCCGGCTTCATGACCAAGGATCTGGCCCTGCTGGTTGGCCCCAATCAGAAATGGATGACCACAATGGGGTTCCTCGAGAAAGTCGACGAAAACCTGAACAAGGCGCTGAATACAGCGGCGTAATCCAACAAGATCACCACAGAAGGCCGGGCATGTTGCCCGGCTTTTTCAATTGCACAGGATGGGGCGGCAACAGGGCGCAGCCAATCTTGCAGATGGGCTTGCGCTGCGCGCGCCCTGCGCTAAACCTGAGCGGCATGACACAGAACATCACGCCGCCCGCCTCGCATTCCCATACCATGCTCGAAGACACCCAAGGGCTGCTCTTTGGCAGTTTCATGGCCGGTTTCGGGCTTTTGATCCTGACCTCTTTAGGCTTTGTCACAGGGCAAACAGCCGGTCTGGCGGTGTTGATCTCCTATGCCACCGGATGGAGCTTCGGGCTGGTGTTTTTTGTCGTGAATATTCCGTTTTACTGGCTGGGCTGGAAACGGATCGGCCCGGTATTCGTATGGAAATCTCTGATCGCGGTCACGCTTTTATCGCTCACAACGATTTATCTGCCGCGCTATGTCAGCTTCGATACACTCAACCCTGCGGCAGGGGCGGTTTTGTTCGGCTTTATCACGGGGGCCGCGCTTCTGGCACTGTTCCGGCATGGCTCCAGCTTGGGTGGCGTGGGGATTGTCGCGCTGTACATCCAAGATAAAACCGGATTTCGCGCAGGCTGGACGCAGATGCTTGTCGATCTGTGTATTTTCGCAATCGCGCTGTGTTTGCGTGATGTCACGACCGTCGCATGGTCTTTTTTGGGCGCTGTTGTGATGAATATGGTGATCGCGGTCAATCACCGCAGGGATCGTTATATCGCCACCTGATCTGCACAAATATCCGGCGTCACGACCCCGCCCCGCCATCACAAGTTGTTACACATCGATACTGCGCTTGCGCCTGATCGCGAAGTAGCGAACCATTAGGTCATGTGTGCTGACATTAATATTCAATCTGCTTCAACCGATTCCGCCACCCGACCTGCGGAGAACGCCCTGCGGGACGAAAAACACTATACGCTTTTTGAAGATGCACAGGGGTTGTTGATTGCCTGCGTTCAGGCAGCCCTAGGGTTGCATCTGTTGCGAGCCGCCGGCCTGATCACGGGCGGCACCGCCGGTTTTGCCCTGATCATCAGCTACGCCGCGCAGGCCAAGGGGATGGATGTCGGGTTCGGGTTGGTCTTTTTTATCATCAACCTGCCCTTTTATCTATTTGCCTATCGCGCCCGCGGTCTGAGCTTTTGCCTCAAAAGCCTAGCCTCGGTGACAATGGTGTCGGTTATGGCGGCAATCTTGCAGCCCTTCGTCCATGTGGATGCCATCCACCCTGCCTTTGCGGCGATTCTGTTCGGAATAAGCACAGGCGTCGGCCTTCTGGGCCTGTTTCGACATTCTGGCAGTCTGGGCGGTGTGTCGATTGTGGCCTTGGTCTTGCAAGACAAATTCGGTTTTAAAGCAGGATGGACGCAGTGCCTCCATGATGCGGTGCTTTTTGCCATCGCCTTGTGGCTTCTCCCGCTGGACCGTGTGGGATGGTCATTGCTCGGCGCGGTCGTGCTCAACGCCGTTATTGCCTTCAACCACCGGCGGGACTGGTATGTGGTAACCTGATCTGGCAAGCTCCCGGCTTAATTCGCTCCTCGGGATGACATTGCGCCATGAAAACCTATGCCCTGCTCTTGATTGCGGTCATATTCGAAACATTCGGCACCAGCTGCCTGCAAGCCAGCCAGCAGTTTTCGCGGTTCTGGCCATCTATGGGGGTGATTTTCGGATTTGGCGGCGCATTTTATTTTCTGACCCAAGTGCTCAAACTGCTGCCCTTGGGGCTGACCTATGCCCTTTGGTCGGGCATCGGCATCGTGCTGACCTCGATCATCGGGGTTGTCGTCTTCAAACAACGCCTCGATCTGGCCGCTATATTGGGCATCGGATTGATCATTGCGGGTGTCTTGGTGATCAACCTTCTGTCGAAATCCTCGGTTCATTGATCACAGGGCTAGCACTGAGCGTCATAATGTCTTATGCGCAAACCATCCCTCCCTATGCAGGCTAAATTTATGGACCTTCGCAATATCGCGATCATCGCTCACGTTGACCACGGAAAAACAACTCTGGTGGACGAGCTACTGAAACAATCCGGTGTTTACCGTGAAAACCAAGCCGTCACCGAACGCGCGATGGACAGCAATGACATCGAACGCGAACGTGGCATTACGATCTTGGCAAAATGTACTTCTGTTGAATGGGGCGACACCCGTATCAATATCGTCGACACTCCCGGCCACGCCGATTTCGGTGGCGAGGTCGAGCGGATCTTGTCGATGGTTGACGGCGTGTGCCTTCTGGTTGACGCGGCCGAAGGCCCGATGCCGCAAACGAAATTTGTGACCCAAAAGGCGTTGGCACTGGGTCTGCGCCCGATTGTGGTGCTGAACAAAGTCGACAAACCGGCGGCAGAACCTGACCGGGCGCTGGACGAAGTGTTCGATCTGTTTGCCAACCTTGGTGCAACCGAAGACCAGCTGGATTTCCCGCATGTCTATGCCTCGGGCATCGGCGGCTGGGCGGATAACGAGCTGGACGGACCGCGCGAAAACCTCAACGCGCTGTTCGATCTGATCGTGAAACACGTCGAGCAGCCCAAACAGATCAGCCGCAAGGACGAGCCCTTCTCGATGCTTGCAACGACGCTGGCTGCTGATAACTTCATCGGTCGCATCCTGACGGGTCGCATCGAATCGGGGTCGCTGAAAGTGGGCGACAGCCTGAAGGCACTGTCGCGCAAGGGTGACCGGATCGAGCAATTCCGTGCCACCAAAATTCTGGCGTTCCGTGGCCTGAGCCAACAGCCCATCGACGAGGCAACCGCGGGTGATATCGTCACCATCGCGGGTATGACCAAAGCCACCGTGGCCGATACGCTTTGCGCGCCCGAAGTGGAAAACGCCATCCCCGCCCAGCCGATCGACCCGCCGACCATCTCGGTCACCTTCGGCATCAACGACAGCCCGCTTGCAGGCAAAGACGGCTCCAAGGTTCAGTCGCGCGTTATCCGCGACCGTCTGATGAAAGAGGCCGAAACCAACGTTGCGATCAAGATCGAGGACACCCCCGGTGGCGAGGCGTTCGTTGTGTCGGGTCGTGGCGAATTGCAAATGGGCGTCTTGATCGAAAACATGCGCCGCGAAGGGTTCGAACTGTCCGTTTCGCGGCCCAAGGTTATTTTCCGCGAAGAAAATGGCCAGCGCATGGAGCCGATTGAGGAAGTCATCATCGATGTCGATGAAGAATTCTCCGGTGTTGTGATTGAAAAACTGACCGGTTACCGCAAAGGCGACCTGACAGAAATGCGTCCGGCTGAAGGTGGCAAAACCCGTATTGTGGCCCATGTGCCCTCGCGTGGTCTGATCGGGTATCAAGGCGAGTTCCTGACCGACACCAAAGGCTCCGGCGTGTTGAACCGCATTTTCCACGGCTGGGCACCTTATAAAGGTGTGATCGAAGGGCGTCGCCAAGGCGTGCTGATTTCGATGGAGAATGGCACATCGGTTTCTTACGCTCTTTGGAACCTCGAAGAGCGTGGCAAGATGTTCATCGGCGCGCAAGAGCAGGTGTATCAAGGGATGATCATCGGCGAGCATTCGCGCGAGAATGATCTTGAGATCAATCCGCTTAAAGGCAAGAAGCTGACCAACGTGCGCGCATCGGGCACCGATGAGGCTGTGCGCCTGACACCGCCGATCCGGATGAGCCTTGAAGAAGCGATTTCGTATATCGATGACGACGAGCTGGTAGAAGTTACGCCGAAATCCATTCGTCTGCGTAAAACACATCTGGACCCGCAAGAGCGCAAACGCGCCTCGCGCAGCGCCTGATCTTCAGCGTTATGACCTGATGGTGACTAGGGGGGCTTCGGCCCCCCTTTTTTCATGGCTCGAACGGCGTTCAAGGCCGGACACGGGCAAGGTCGAACGGCATTCAAGGTCCGACATGGGCAAGGTCCGACACGGGCGAAACCGGACGCGGCACGAATAAGACTGGAAAAGGGGCATGGTTGCCCCTTTTGAGCCTACCGCGTTTTCAATTTCCTTTAACGGAATAGAATAAGCGCCCCTTCGGACCACGCGATGCGCGCCCGCATACCGACCTCCAGTACAGGGCGGCCGAACAGGTTGCGCATCGACAGGCGCACGGTACGCTCGACCCCGTCCAGACGCACATCATAATAGGTCATGTCACCGTAATAGACGACCTCTGCGATGGTGCCTGCCGCCTCGCGGTCCTGTGTCGCGGCCTCGTCAAGAAGGATGGTCATCGTCTCGGGCCGAAAGCCCACAGCGGGCTCTGCCCCCATCCCCGCCGAAACCTGACCCGGTTCAATCTGGGCCCGCCCAAGGCCCGCAACCTCGATCTGGATCTTGCCTTGGCTTTCACCGATCACGTCGGTCGGCAGAAAATTCATCTCGCCGATAAACTCCGCAACGCGGCGTGATTTCGGGCGGCGATACAGCTCCTCTGGATCGTCGAGCTGCGCAATCTCGCCCTCGAACATCACGGCGATCCTGTCTGACATTACCAATGCCTCTTCCTGATCGTGGGTGACCAGCACAAATGTGATCCCCAATTCGCGCTGCAACTTTATCAGTTCGACCTGCATCTGCTCGCGGATCTTGCGGTCAAGGGCCGACATCGGTTCGTCCAGCAAAAGGACCTTGGGTTTGAGGATCAACGCACGGGCCAAAGCCACGCGCTGGCGCTGGCCGCCAGACAGCGCATGCGCCGCACGCGTGCCATAGCCCGACAACCCCACCATCGCCAGTGTCTCGTCCACCAGCTTTTGCTTTTCCGCCTTGGTGCGGGGGTCACGGCGCAGCCCGAAGGCCACATTCTCTGCCACCGTCAGGTGCGGGAAAATTGCATAGGACTGGAACACCATATTGGTCGGGCGTTTGTTGGCAGGCACATCGCGCATGTCACCCTGATCGATCAACACAGCACCCGAGGAAATATCCTCAAACCCCGCAATCGTGCGCAAAAGCGTGGTCTTGCCACAGCCCGACGGCCCCAGAAGCGAGAAAAACTCCCCTTCACGAATGCTGGCGCTGATCCCGCGTAACGCGTGATAATCGCCATAATATTTCTGGACGTCTCGAAACTCGATCATCTGTTTCTCGTCAAGATTGCTCTTGTTCACAGGAATCCTCCGCTATCCTTCGCGCCGGTCTTGGCCAGACCGCGACGACGGATATATTCAGCCAGTGTGAGCAGCGCGATTGATGCCACCACAAGACAGGTCCCGAGTGCCAAAATCACCGGTATTGCCTTCGGGAACCGCAGCTGAGAATAAATATAGGTGGGAAGTGTAGGCTCGTTTCCAGCCAAGAAGAACGCGATGATGAACTCGTCCATAGAAATGGTAAAGCTGATCAGCATCGACGAAATGATCGCAGGCAGAACCAACGGCAATGTCACACGCCGGAATGTCGACCATTTCGTCTCGCCCAGATCATAGGCCGCTTCTTCCAGCGAGGGATCGAGGCTGGAGAACGCCGTCGACAGGATCGTAATCGCGTAAGGCGTGGCGATCAGAACATGGCCCAAGATCACGGTCAGGATCGATAGCTTGACCCCCATCGCCAGCAGTACGATCAAAAGCGAGCCGCCGATCATGATCTCTGGCAACACCAGTGGCAACATGATGAAGCCCATCACCGGTGCCTTGCCCCGAAACCGGTATCGCGCACTTGCACGCGCCGCGAACATCGCAAGAACCGTGGACAAAACAGCCGCCGAGCCGCCAATGATCAGACTATTGGTCAGGGCACGGCGCAACGTGGTATTGGCGGCCATCTGCGCAAACCAGTCTGTCGTGAACCCCTGCAACGGAAACGACACGACCGTACCGCTGTTGAAGGCGAACACCGGCAACAGCACGATCGGCGCATAAAGAAACAACAGATATAAAACGGCATAGGTCCGCAAACCAGAAAACTTCATTTCGGTCTCCGCAGGAATTTACGGTTGGCAAATACAAACCCCAGCGCGATCAGCGCCACCACCGCCATTGCAGAAATCGTGATGGCAGATCCCACGGGTTTATTGTCAAGCGGCAGCATTTGCGCCTGAATCAGATTGGCAACCATCGGCAGTTTGCCACCGCCGATCAGTTCAGGTGCCACATAATCGCCGATCACCGGAATGAACACCACCAGCACCGCGCCCACCACCCCGGGCATGGCAAGTGGCAGGGTGACCCGCAAAAAGCTGGTCCAGCGCGTCTCGCCCAGATCCTGGCCGGCTTCAAGCAAGGACCGGTCGATCTTTTCCAGCGCCACAAAAATCGGCAGGATCGCAAAAGGCGCATAGGCATGGGCGAGCGCCACGGTGATTGCGGGCAATGTGGTCAGCATACGGAACGGGTCTTCGAACAGGCGCCCGTCTCCCATCAACCCCATCATTTCAAGCGAGGAATTGATCACCCCGCTATAGCCCATAATGACCTTCCACGCGAAAATCCGGATGAGATAGGAGGTCCAGAACGGGATCGTTATCAAAAACAGCCAAAAGCTTTTGCGCGACGGGCGCACATGGAACGATACAAAATACGCAATCGGGAATGCGGTCAGCACTGTCAGCGCGGTGACCACCACAGCCATAATGATGGAGCGCAGCAAGATCGTGCGGAAAATCGGATCGGACCATGTGGCGATGTAATTTTCCAAGGTGAATTCGTGGATAATGACCAGATAACCATCTTTGAAAAACGAATAGGCAAAAATCGTGATCAACGGCGCGGCCAGCAGCAAAACCGCATAGATCAGCACCGGGCTAAGCGTGAAATAGCCTCGCGCTGTTTCGCTACGCGTCCAAGCGGGTGCTGCCATCGGGGTCTTCTCCTAACCTGTTTTAATCAGGACGAAACCATAGCAAACACGGCTTGGAAAGGCCTCACCGCGGGTTCACTGCAACTTTCGGCGTCATCTGCCTGTTATTATAGCACATGTGACTTGATTACACAGGAAATTCATCCGGTTGCCGGTTAAGCAGATCGCGAAGTCGGTAAATTGCCTGCCGGTACACGTCCTCTGCGACCCCTCCGGCCAGCGCGATCCTGACAGCATTGGGCGCGTGGCCATCTTGCAAGACATATTCATCCGCCGAACGCAGCAAAACGCCCTCCGCCTCGGCAAAACGCACGAAGGTTGACCCCCGCCACCCCAATGGCAATGTCAGCCATATAAATGACAACCCCTCGCGCCATGCGATCTGCTGACCACCAAGGATATTCAATGTCATTTTCAACCGCCGGTCGATCTCCTCTTGTGCGGCATACCGCAGACGCATCGCATCGCCCGACTGAAACAAATGGCTGACGATATCGGTCACGGGCCGCGGCAGGCCAAAGAAATTATGTTGCGCCGTCAAGCGACCGGCTTCGGCCAGCCCCTCTGGCGGCACCACAATCCCAAAACGCATGCCCGCCGCAATCGTCTTGGAAAGCGAGGTGACATACCATCCGCGTTCAGGCGCGATTGTGCGGATGGAGGGCAGGTTGGTCACGGGCGCGGTGAAGCAATCATCCTCGACCACTTGCAAATTGTGGCGGCGGGCCACATCCACAATCGCCATACGACGCTCAAGCCCCATACGCCCCGTGGTCGGGTTTTGCGCATCCGGCGTGATGAACACAAGCTGCCCGTTATATCTGCGCGCCGCTGCATCCAACGCGGCGGGGATCATACCTTCCTCATCAAGCGCAATCGCACGGACCTCGGCGCGGTTGCGGCGCGCTGCGTGGCGAAATCCGGGATAGGCAAGTTCTTCGGCGAAGACCACCGGCCGGTCACCACGCAAACAGCATTGCAAGATAAGATTAAGACCGTTTTGCCCGCCCATCGTCAAAACGAGGTCATCTGCTTTCAGAAATTCATGCATAGAGCAGCCCGGCGGAAACCACTCCAGCACCGCCTGCCTGCAATATTCATCGCGCCGCAGGCCGGGGTATTCCAGATAGCGCGCATCCACATCCAGCGCGGCCGCGGCCATGGCGCGCGCGATTGCCGCCGTTTGACCGACATCCGGCAACATCGGTGAACGCAGGTCAACCACCCCGTCTTGTCGCATCATATCCACTGGCGGAGAGGGATAGAGCGTTTCGGTCGGACCGAGCCTTTGGGATTGTACCGATACAAAAGTACCCCGCCCGACCGCAGCCTCCAGCAAACCCTCTTGCGTGGCAATCTGGTAGCCACGCGCAACCGTGCCAGGCGTCACACCCAGACGCCATGCAAGATCGCGCACAGTCGGTAAGCGCTGGCCCGCAACCAAATTACCCTGCCGGATCGCCTCGCGTAAAACACGAACCAAAGCCAGATACTTAGGCCCTTTGAAGGCGCCAAGGTCGGGTTGCCAGTGGGGAATGTCTTGGGGCATGGAATTGCTCTTGTATCGGTCACAATGTTTTTCTGGATTAAACCTTCTTTTGCTTTGTATCAATATACAAGAGGTAACTCAGAATTGTATTAAATTAAAATCGACACAATAGGTATCATCATGGCCATCCGCGCGCTTGAAACACATGCTCCCCGTCGCTCCGCCTTGCGCGCAGCGCTTCGGTTGCTGACAGCATGGATGAGCGTGCGCCGAACACGTATGGCCCTGCGCGATCTGCCGCCATCGCTTCTGGATGATATCGGCGTCACCCGCGAGGCAGCAGATGCCGAGGCATCGCGCCCCTTCTGGCACTAAGCCATCCGATTCCCAGTCGGAACCGTACAACCCCTGTCGGTTCTGCAAACTTAACCGGGCTTCGGCCCGGTTCTTTTTTTTCGAAACGCGGCGCAAGAAAGACGTGCGCCAGCCACATCACAGTCCCTTCGCGATCCAAAACGGCCATCTTTATTTGCACCGCCCAATCCAGATCGCCAGCCTGTAATTGGCTGATCGCCGCATAGATGACGCAATCCTTATCGCAGCCGGTGCTCGACCGGCCTGAACACCCTTGATTTTATCGCTCGCTCAGGTCAATCCGCCCTAAAGGAGAATGATCATGAGCGATGATATCTACAGCCACCTGACCCAACTGGGCGGTGCCACACAATTGCCGCAATCGCCCGACGAGGCTGTGCTGGAACGTGTGCCCAATCCGCATGCTGGCACCCAATATGCGGTCCGGTTCGTGGCGCCGGAGTTTACCTCGCTTTGTCCAATGACGGGACAACCGGATTTCGCCCATCTGGTCATTGACTACATTCCGCACGAGTGGTTGGTGGAATCCAAATCTCTGAAGCTGTTCTTGGGCGCGTTTCGCAATCATGGGGATTTTCATGAAGCCTGCACTGTCGGTATCGGCAAACGGCTAAGCGATCTTCTCGATCCGGTCTGGCTGCGTATCGGGGGGTATTGGTATCCGCGCGGCGGGATCCCCATCGATGTGTTCTATCAAACGGGTGAACAACCTGCAGGCGTCTGGGTGCCTGAACAAGGTGTCCCGCCCTACCGCGGCCGCGGGTAAACCATCCATGCCTTGACGCAGTTGATCGGGTGGACACCATGCCCCTACCCGATCACCGTCCAAACCCCTGCCCTCATCTTCAATATGTGAAAGTTTCAAGCCCCCTGCGCTGGCTGCTGGCGGGCTTTGTGACTATCACTATCGAAAGCGTAGACCGTCAGGGCCAAGCCACGCCCTGCGGGCGGACGACGCAACAGACAGGAAGGACGACCATGGCGCAGATCACCCTTGTTTTCTGGCGGGACATTCCCGCACAGATCATTGCAGGAAAAGGCCGGCGTGGCGTAAAGCGCCCGCTGCCCGAGCATTTCGAACAGGCGATCGACAGATGCGCCATGAAAATCGGCGCGCGCGACAGCGATGCCTATCTGGCGGAATGGCGCAAACAGCCGATAGGCGAAATCGAAGGCGATGATACAGAGGCCGCCGATGCAGCCTATACCCGTATCATCGAAGAATACGGGGCAGACCGGCTCAAATCCCTGATTGCAAATGACGGTTGGGAGGCCTGATATTGGCATCCTAGGACATATGCAGGAAAGACAAAGCCGATGGCGCAAACCGACCCCTTGCCGAAGCCTTCCAAGCCACCCGAGCAGACGAGCCCCTCGCAGATACCCGCCGATTGGCATCAGGCCTTTCCGGCAGGCCTGTCCCTTGAGGTGACACCGCGCACACTGGCCAAATCGCCCGATCTTGCGAACGGATTTGAACCCGGCACAAGGGTCTATATTGCGCATATCTCTGGCACGCCGATCCGGCAGATGACCGATGCGGCCCGCGTTCTGCGCGATCATGGCTTCGAGCCGATGCCTCATATACCGGCCCGCCTGCTCAGCGATACACATGAACTGGCGGAATGGGTCGCACGCTATGAAGGCGAAGCGGGCGTACAACAGGCGCTTTTGCTAGGCGGCGGGCTGGCGCGCCCCACAGGCACGCTGCATGATGCGCTGCAGCTTCTGGAAAGCGGTGCGTTTTCCAATTTTACGCATCTTCATATTGCGGGTCATCCGGAAGGTTCGCGCGACATTGATCCCGACGGGGGCGAGGGACAAGCCATGCGGGCGCTCTCGCTCAAGGCGGCGTTTCGCGAACGCAGCGATGCCAGCATGGCCATCGTGACGCAATTCACCTTTGATCCTCAGGCCGTCATTGCCTGGGCGGACCGGCTTCGGCTTCATGATGTCACACTGCCCGTCCATCTTGGCGTCGCGGGGCCGGCGAAACTGCAGACCCTGCTGCGCTATGCGATCTCTTGCGGCATAGGGCCGTCGCTGTCGGTGCTGCAAAAACGCGCCCAGGACATCACAAAACTGCTGCGCCCCATCGATCCGGGCGCGCTGTTGCAAACCCTAGCCGCGCACAAGCGCCTTGATCCCGATTTCCCCGTCGAGGGCATCCATTTCTTCCCGCTTGGCGGGATCGCCCAAACCGCGCAATGGCTCGCGCAGAACAGAAAGACCTGACACCGATGACCCGCACAGTAATTGAATCCAAATCCAAAACCGTCACAATCGGCTTTGACGAACCGTTTTGCGTGATCGGCGAGCGGATCAATCCCACCGGTCGCAAGAAACTGGCAGCCGAACTGGAAATGGACGATTTTTCCACTGTCGAGCGCGACGCCATCGAACAGATGGCCTGCGGGGCGATGGTGCTCGATATCAACTCGGGCGCTGTCTTTTCCAACAAGATGGCCGATGATCCGCGCTACGCCGATAACAATTTTGTCGAGCCGCCGTTAATGGCGGAGCTGATCAAACGTGTTCAGACCGTGGTCGATATTCCGCTGTGCATCGACAGCTCGGTGCCCGCCGCTCTCAAGGCGGGTCTGGAAAACTGTGAAGGCCGGCCTTTGGTCAATTCGGTCACCGGCGAGGAAGAGCGTCTGGCAGAGGTCTTGCCCCTGATTGCCAAATACAATGTGCCTGTCGTGGCGATTTCCAATGACGACACCGGCATCTCGGATGATCCGGACGTGCGTTTTGCCGTGGCCAAGAAAATCGTGGAGCGGGCCGCTGATTTCGGAATTCCCGCCCATGATATCGTTGTTGATCCGCTGGTTATGCCCATTGGCGCCAAAGCGACCGCCGGTCGTCAGGTCTTTGCACTGGTCCATCGGCTGCGCACCGAACTGGGGGTCAACACGACCTGCGGTGCCTCCAACGTGTCGTTCGGCCTTCCCAACCGGCATGGCATAAACGCCGCGTTTTTGCCGATGGCGATCGGGGCCGGCATGACATCGGCCATCATGAATCCGGTGCGTTCGGTGGAGATGGAGGCGGTCCGTGCGGCGAATTTGCTGATGAACCACGATGATAACGGCATGCAGTGGATCCGTCTGGCCAAGGTGCTGGAGGCGATGAAGGACGGCGCGAGCTTTGCCGAAGCATCCAGAGCTTCTGCGGCTGCAAGCGCGGGACGGCGCGGCGGGCGCAAGCGCCGCGGCTGACAAACACGCCTGAACCGGCCTGCCTTAACACCTTAGATCCAATAAGCCCATTAACAGGGCCGGCTTATCGCGCCGGCCCTGCTTTCCTATACGCCATGCCAGCCAGTGGTCGCGTGGCGCGCGCGGTGCGGCAGCCTTTGTCCGCCCCCCTCTGCACGGCACATTTCTGCAAGTTCTAGATATATTTCGAGTTTCGACCTTGGATTCACGAGGCGTTGGACACACCAAAACGCCGATCCGACGCACCTCCACCCGACGGGGAAACAGCCTCCACAAGCGTCCGTCATGCTGCGCAGAAAGCCGTCGCTATCGCGCAAAATCATGGCTGGCAGAACGGCTGGGCCGCTTTTGCGCGGCTCATCATGGCAGACCTTTCACCAACAGGTTCCGAAAATGCATTGCACGCCGCGTTCATGGCGTCGGAAATCTATGGCGCCACATCAGGATCGGGCTTGCAAGCGGCCTGTTGCGAGAGTCAGATCGCGCGCCTTGTTTTGTACGCATGGCTCTGCCGACAGGCGCATGATCTGGCCAGCCACGCCTTGGGGGCAGCGTAAGACGGCGGTAAATCCGACGTTGAGTGCCGCGTTGCATCGCATCCCGTCGGTCGCAGAAACTGAACCGTGACGCGCGGCTTCCATGCGATATCTCACGGCGCAGAAATCCGCTGACCATATGGCAACACCATTTGTTCTTGCGTGCCACAACATCATTCATAACATTAAGTAACGAAATCAAATTATTGAAATTAATCATTTAATTGATAAATTAGATCCAAAGCCGCGAATGAAACGGCACCCTGAGCCGCTGCTTGATTATAATGCGATATTCAAGCGTACAAACGATTGAACCCGTCCTTGGCAAAGGCCATATTATCCTTATGATCCGCCTTGCACCCATTTTACTGGCCATCATCATCGCGCTTGTGATGTGGCGTTATTCTTCTTGGTCACTCAAGCGAAAGCTTGATGCAAAATCGTATCCGCTGAAGGACGCGGCCCTCTCTCCCTATCTGGATCGGCTGGCTGCGGCACTGAATGTGATGCGCCTGCCGGTGCATGTGTATCAGGTCTCGCCCGTAAACGGTCTGGCAGCCCCTGACGGGCGGATTTTCCTGACCCAAGGATTTTTGGATAAATTCCGCAGTGGCGAGGTGACGGGCGCGGAGATCACATCCGTGATCGCCCATGAGCTGGGTCATGTCTCGCTTGGCCATTCCCGCCGCCGGATGATCGACTTTTCCGGACAAAATGTCATTCGAGTGGTTCTGACCACGGTCATTGGTCGGTTTATACCGTTTATCGGCCCGTGGCTTGCCCATATGGCCACACAAGCACTGGCGGCACGGCTTAGTCAGCAAGACGAGTTCGAGGCAGATGAATTTGCCACCGCCCTGATGATCAAGGCAGGGTTCGGCGTCGACCCGCAAATCAGTCTGTTCCAAAAACTTGATCGCCTATCGGGGTCGGGCAAGGCCACCCCGCCTGCATGGCTTCTGACCCACCCTGCCACGGACCGCCGGATTGCGGCCATTCGGGCACATGCGGCGCGTTGGCAGCGCCAGTCACCGACAAACAGCTGATGTTCTTTACTTTCACCGCGACGTGATTGTAGCGTGAGCCCGTGATGTGCGCGTGAGGGGTTCAGGGTCTATGAAGCAGGTCAAAACACGCCGGGTATTCTATATCCCCGGATATGATCCGTTTCATCCGCGCCGCTACCGTGAACTTTATCGCAAGGAAAGCCGCGCACAGGCCGGGATTGCCCGATATGACATCTCGCAATCGCCCTTGCCCAATTCTGGTGGATACGGCTGGACCGTTGCTTTTGAAGATGGCGGGAGTACCACCACCACCCAGATCGAGGTGCTTTTGTGGTCCGATATCGTGCGCCAGTCGATGGGCAAATCGATTAGCGCCACGTATTGGCAGATGCTGCGCACGGCTTGGCGCTATATCTCGACAGGCGCGCTGTTCAGGCTGATGCGGCTGCGCAAAGGGCCGGTGATCGTCGCCCTATATCCGGTTGTGATGCTGGTCTTGCAGCTGATCGCGGCGCTTGTGGCGGCAGGCGGGCTGGCGCTGGCGGCTGTGAGGGTACTGGATCTTGCGGCGGGCGCCCTACACATTCCGGCTGCGGACTGGGTGACGGCCACCATCGGCGCCCTGATGGCGATGCCGGTTGTATATCTGGTTCTGCGCTGGTTTCGCGATCATGACGGGCGGCTTTATGTCTATTACCTGATGCATGATTACGCATTTACCGCGCGTTGGAACGGGGCCTATCCGCCTGCGCTGGACACCCGTATCGCGGCATTCGCCGAGACCATCCGCAACGCCCTGCACAGCGGCTGTGACGAGGTCTTGGTGATCGGGCATAGCTCGGGGGCCCATGTCGCGATCTCGGCCTTGGCGTCGATATGCGCGCATCAACAAACGGGTGACGCCGCATGCGGGCCGGACGACGGGGCACCGGTTCTGTCGCTGCTAACGTTAGGACATGTTGTGCCGATGGTCACGTTTTTACCGCAAGCACAGCGGTTGCGCGCGGATGTTCAGGCACTAAGTGCGACGGACCGCCTGACATGGGTGGATGTGACCGCCCCCGGCGATGCCTGCACCTTCGCGCTGTGCGATCCGGCGGGTGTGTCGGGGGTGGCCCCTGCGCGCCAGACAGGGCCGCTGATCGTCTCTGCGGCCTTCAGCAAGACCCTGTCGCGCGCGCGTTTGAAATCCTATCGCTGGCGGTTTTTCAGGCTGCATTTCCAGTATCTTTGCGCGTTTGATACCCCTGAAAACTATGACTATTTCCGTATCACCGCAGGCCCGCAATCGCTTGCACAGCGGTTTCGGGATCGCACATCGTCCAAAAGCCGCATCACGCAGGCTGTAAATCGCTTCAGGGATATGGCATGACGCGCCCGCCCAAACCCGCATCCCGCCCCAATCGCGTCCCGCTTTGGCGTTATTTCCAGCTGTTTCGCAAAGACATCCTGTCCGCACAGCCCGAGCGGCTTTATCGTGCGTGGATGGCGGAATTCAAAACGCCATTTTTCCGCTCGTATGTGTGCAATGATCCGAAGCTGGTCGATCTGGTGCTACGCAAACGGCCGATGGATTTTCCCAAATCCGATCGTGTGCGCAAAGGTCTGGCCCCGCTTTTAAGAAACTCTGTTTTTGTCACCAATGGTGATGTCTGGGCACACCAGCGGCGCATCATCGATCCGGCCTTCGAGGGCGGCAAACTGCGCGAAACCTTTCCGGCCATGTGGCAGGCCGGCGTGTCGTGCACCAACCGCCTTGCAAGCCGATGCGGATCTCCTGTCGACATCGAGGCGGAGACATCGCATCTGGCCGCAGACGTGATTTTTCGCACGCTGTTTTCCATTCCGATCGAGGATGAGGCAGCGCAGATGACCTTTCAAAGCTTCAAGGCGCATCAGGCCTCCGCCCCTATTGTCAGCTTGGCTGCGTTGATGCCATGGCCGCGATGGGCGCCGCGGTTCGGTATGCGCAAGACCAGACTGACCGCAAGACGCATCCGTGCACTGATCGAGGAGCTGACGCAAAAACGGGCCGCTGATATCGCGCAGGGCACCGCGCCCGATGATCTTGCCACCAAGATCATGACCACGCCCGACCCCGAAACGGGGGCGTGTTTCGGCACCGATGAAATGGTCGATCAGGTGGCGATTTTCTTTCTTGCGGGTCACGAAACCTCCGCCTCGGCGCTGGCATGGTCGCTTTATCTGTTGGCGACCCACCCCGACTGGCAAGCGCAGGTCGCGCAAGAGGCACAGGCCGTCCTTTGCGGCGATGGCATGCCGGATTTTTCCGCGCTCAAGCGGCTGCGCATCACGCGTGCCGTGTTTCGCGAGGCGATGCGTCTATACCCGCCTGTTCCGATGTTCGTACGCGAAAACACCTGTCCGGAAGAATTTCGCCAACGCGATATTGCGGTCGGATCACAAGTGGTGATTTCCGCATGGCATTTGCATCGCCATGCGCGATTGTGGGACGATCCCGACGGGTTTGATCCCGCGCGCTGGGATACCGAGAACGGCAAAACCTGCCAGCGCGACGCCTATATTCCGTTTTCAGCAGGCGCGCGGGTCTGTCCCGGCGCGGGGTTTGCCTTGGCAGAGGGCACATTGCTATTGGCGATGATCCTGCGATCCTATGTATTCAAGGCCGATCCCGAACGGGTGCCGGTCCCCAGCGCACAACTCACGGTGCGCAGTGCCAATGGCATCTGGCTGGAATTGCGCCCGCGCGCACCACAAAATATGCGCAGCGACGCGTCCGGTGATGGGCCCGGTTGCGAAACGACCCACCCGAATTGAGACCGCTTTTCTAAAGGGGGGGGTGCTTTTTCACAGGGCCATCGAGGCCTGTGTGAAAAAGCGGACGGGGGCGATGTAACGCCCCCGTCCGGTTCCTGTGACGCACTCTTTCATCCGCTGGTGAACTTGCGCTGGGTCAAAGCCCGTAGATGGCCGAAAACTTCTGTTCGAGATACGAGAGAAGTGGCCCCTCGTCCGGCGTCTTGCCACAGGCATGCGCGATGGTCTGGCGCGGCGTGCGCAGGGCACCGAAGCGCTGCACATTCTCGCGCAGCCAGCCTGTGGCCGCGCTTGCATCCCCTTGGGCCAAGCCTTGCGCGACATCCGGCACGGCCGCATCCAGCGCCTGCATCAGACAGCCCGCATAGACATTGCCAAGCGCATAGGTCGGGAAATAGCCAAACAACCCCACGGGCCAGTGCACATCTTGCAAAAATCCGTTCGAGGGTCTGTCGACCTTCAGGCCGAAATCGGCCAGAAAACGGGCATTCCAGGCCTCTTCAAGGTCCTCGACCTCCAGACGGCCCGCGATCAGGTCACGCTCGAGATCGAAGCGCATCATGATATGCAGGTTGTAATGCAATTCGTCGGCTTCGGTACGGATGAAACCGGGGGCGACACGATTGACCACCTTATAGAAGCCGTCGGCATCGCCCACACCGAAATCACCATAGGCATCCGTCATCCGCTCGAACAGCCAGCCGGTGAATGCACGCGACCGGCCCAACTGGTTTTCATAGATCCGGCTTTGGCTTTCATGCACCCCCATAGACACCCCGCCCCCCAAGGGGGTGAAATTGTAATCGGGATCGATTGCCTGTTCATAGCAGGCATGTCCGGTTTCGTGGATTGTAGAATAGATGTTGTTGAACGGATCGTTTTGCGCAACCCGCGTGGTAATGCGCACATCGTTCCCAGATCCGGTTGAGAACGGGTGGACCGCCACATCCATCCGTCCGCGCGTCCAGTCATATCCGAACGCCGATGCACACAAACGCGACATGCGCATCTGGGTTGCCTCGCCAAACACATGATCAAGCGGCGCAGGTCTGACATCACTGGCTGCAACCCGCGCACACAGATCGACAAGCCGCGGCCGCATCCGGTCAAACATCTTCGCGATGTCGCGATGGGTTATGCCCGGCTCGTAGCCTGCCAGAAGCGCGTCGTAGGGATCGCCATCACTGAGGGCTGCCGCCTCCTCGCGCTTGAGGTGCACGACCTCCCGGAACGTAGGTAGAAAAATCGAAGGATCCTCGGCGGCACGGGCCTGCGCCCAGATCCCTTGGGATTTCGACGTAAGCCGGGCAAGTTCTGTGGCCAGACGCGCAGGTATGCGTGTGGCGCGGTTGTAATCAACCGCGACAAGATCAAGGACACGGCCCTCTTCTTCGGTCATCGCCTCGGCTTTGGCCAGCCACTGCGCGATACGCGGATCGGTGCGACGGGCGTGCAAAACCGCCTCCAGCGCGCCGGCTTCCTCGGCGCGGTCGTCCCCCGCATCGCGCGGCATCACCGTTTCCTGATCCCAGCCAAGCCGCATGGCGATCTTGTCCAGTGCAGCCGTCTCGCGCAAGAATGCGGCAAGGTCCTGATACGCGCTCATTTAATGCCCTCCCGGACTGATTGTGCCAATGGATAGCGGGCGTAAAACCGCGCCCTGATGATCACCACCCACAAAAGAACGGCACCGATCTGGTGGGCAAGCCCAAGATGCAGCGGTGCGGCATGCATCACGGTGACGATCCCCAGTACCACCTGCAAAAGCAAGACCGCGCCCATCAATTGAAAGGCGGCCTTGGTTTTTCTGTGTGCAGACCGGCGGGCCTTCAGCAGTGTGACCATACCGAAGATAAACAGCAGATAGGCCACCATCCGGTGATCGAACTGCACAAGCGCCGGATTTTCAAAGAAGTTGCGCCACAACGGCTGGAGATTAAGCGCATCCGCCGGAAAGAACGCACCGTTCATCAATGGCCAGTCGATATACCCGCGTCCGGCATCGATCCCCGCAGTCAGCGCGCCCAGAAGGATTTGCACGAACCCCAGATGCATCATGCCCGTGGCCATTCCGAACAGTTTACGCTCGCCCAGGCGGCGGGCCTGTAACAGCTCGCCCTCGCTGCGCGACAGTTGAAGCGCATACCACGCAATCAACCCCAAAATGATGAACGCCAGCCCGAGGTGAATCGCCAGCCTGTAGGAGGCGACCGCGATCATTTGCCCCCCTAGGCCCGACGACACCATCCACCAGCCGATTGCCCCCTGCAAGCCGCCAAGCGCACCCAGACCCAACAGCCGTGGCGCCCAGCCCGAAGGCATCCGGCGTGCCAGCAAAAAGCCGAAAAACCCGAGCGCCCAGACCAGACCGATCAGGCGGCCCAACTGGCGGTGGCTCCATTCCCACCAGAAAATGCCTTTGAATTCCGACAAGGTCATATCGGGATTGATCAGCTCAAATTGCGGGATTTGTTTATAGTTATCGAACTCTTGCTGCCATTCAGGCTGCGACATCGGCGGAACGGCGCCCGCCAGCGGCTTCCATTCGGTAATCGACAACCCGCTGTCGGTCAGGCGGGTGGCACCGCCCACAGCGATCATACACATAACAAGTGCGAAAAGCACAATCAGCCATGCGCGCACCCATTTGCGTGCGCCTTTGGGCTGGCGGTCGATCATCCCCCCTTTGGGCGCGACACGCGGTGTTGTGGTCTCGCCGACCTCCTCGAAAATGCTGCGTTTCTGGCTCATTCGGGCTCTCCTTCAATCGCGGTGCAAACTAGGCGCGCGCGCGAAGGCGTTCAAGCGCCATTCCGCCGCACCCCTTCAGGAGGCAACGGCTTAGATAAACCGCCAGACAATGGCCGCAAGCATTGCAACGAAGGCCACGATGCACAGCTTTGACGGCAAGACGAGCGCAAGGTTCAATATCCGCGTCCCGCGCGAATCAAGCGCATCGAACATAGCGCCCAGCTTGCCCCTGCGGCCCAGTCGCAACAGCCAAAGATGCAGTGCCATATCCGCGCCGCGAAATGCCAAAAAAACCAAGGCCCAAAAAACCGGGTGGATAACGAGCGATGTTACAGGTGCCATGATCTCCTCCCCCAGATCAAAGACGCGCCACGCGCACGTCAGGTATCAGCCCTTCGCGCGCATCAGCTGTTTAAGGGCCCCGTGCAGTGTCTGCACCTCCTGCCGGGTCATGCCGAACCGCGTCCACATATTGCGGAAGTTGCGTTTCATCATCGGTGCTTTCTCGGGTGGATGAAAAAAACCTGCCTCTTCCAGACGGCGTTCATAATGATCGCCAAGTTTCTCGACATCAAGCGCGCTTGCAGGATCGAACCCCACCAGACCCGGATCAATCGCGGGCGCCGTCAGAACGTGACGCGAATATTCATAAGATGTCAACAATACCGCCTGCCCCAGATTCAGCGAGAAAAACTCCGGATTGACCGGCACGGTAATAATGGCGTTGGCGCGTGTGATGTCATCGTTTTCCAGCCCCGTGCGCTCGGGGCCGAACAATATCCCCACCTTCTGGCCTGCGCAGATGCGCTGGTAGGCCTCGACCATCGCGGCCTCGGGCGTATAGATCGGTTTGGGCAGTTCGCGCCCGCGCGCAGTGGTGGCGAAGACGAAATCGCAATCATGCACCGCACCGGCCACATCATCAAACACCCCCGCATGATCCAGCACGCGCCCCGCAGCCCCCGACGCCATCGCCACCGCCTTGGGGTTGGGCCAGCCGTCGCGCGGATCAACGATCCGCATTTGCGACAGAGAGAAGTTGAGCATCGCACGGGCAGCAGCCCCGATATTTTCGCCCATCTGCGGGCGGACAAGGATCATGGTGGGCTGCGGGTTGGACATCTGTGAGGTTCTCCTTCTGACCCCTCCGAATAAGCATCCAAGCCCCCTCTGGCAAGCGCCCGAGGCTTGAGGTATGACACCACACATCATATCGCCTTGCTACCTATGCCCGGCAAGCTCCACCCACAGACCACCAAAGGATGCGCCATGTCCGATCAGGATCGCCCGCAGATCTACCTTCTGACGCCGCCAAGCTTCGATCCAGAGGAGTTCACTCCGAAACTTGCGCGGGTGCTGGATGCCCACCAGATCGCCTGCCTGCGCCTGACGCTGGCCACGCAGGACGAAACCCTGATCGGTCGCGCAGCCGATGCCTGCCGCGAACTGGCCCATGCGCGCGATATCGCAATCGTGATCGACAGCCATATTCCGCTTGTCGAACGTCACGGTCTGGACGGGGTGCATCTGCAAGACGGCCCGCGTTCGATCCGCGCCGCGCGCAAGGTTCTGGGCGAGGATGCGATTGTGGGCAGCCATTGCGGCATCAGCCGCCATGACGGTATGGCCGCAGGCGAGGCTGGCGCCGATTACGTCTGTTTCGGTCCGATCGGCGAGACACATCTTGGCACCGGTGCACAGGCCGAACATGAGATGTTCACATGGTGGTCAGAGGTGATCGAGGTTCCGGTTGTGGCCGAGGGGGCCCTGACCGAAGAGCTGATCGCGAAATTTGCCCCCGTCACCGACTGGTTTGCCGTTGGCGAAGAAATCTGGCGCAGCGAAACGCCCGAGAAACGCCTGGGCGAACTGATCGCGGCGATCGGCTGAGGCCCCCCGGAAATGGATCCAAGCGACATCCACAACCGCCGCACCATCGACCCCGACGGGCCGATGGGCGATCACGGGGCTTTCATGGCATCAGAGCTGCGGGTAGACCGCGAGGACCTGCCCGCCCATCTGCGTGCGCTTGACGGTGCACGCCTGCTGGTTGCGATTGTGGGGGCGCCGGGGTCGGGAAAATCGCATCTGACCCGCGATCTGGCCACAGCCCTGAATGCCCACACGCCCGGATCTGCCGCCATCGTCGAGATGGACGGGTTCCATCGCGACAATGACTGGCTTGATGCGCATGATCTGCGCGCCCGAAAAGGCGCGCCGGAGACATTCGACACCGAGGGCCTTTACGATATCGTCTCGCGGCTGCGTACCGGCACCCAAGATGTCTGCGCACCGGTGTTCGAGCGTGACCATGACCGCGTGAACCCTGAGGGCCACACCGTCCCTAAAACCGTGCGCTTTGTTCTGGTCGAGGGGAACTATCTGCTGCTCAACCGGCCCGGCTGGCGCGATCTGTATCCGATGTTCGATCTGTCGATCCGGATCGCACCGAGCGAGCCTGTACTGCGCGCACGGCTGATCAAGCGCTGGCAGGATCAGGGCCTGCCCGCCCCCGAGGTGCGCCGCCGTGTCGAGGAAAATGACCTGCCCAACGGACGTGTGGCACTAAGCGAAGGCCGCGCGGCCGATCTGCGCGTCTTGTGATTTTGAAACGCGCGCCGGTCAGGGCGCGCGTTTTGCAATCCAAGGACCGGCAGCTCGAAACAGGGCCCCGTTCAATCATCCCACCATAAAATCGCTTGCAGGTGAGCGTGCAGCGGGTCAAGTGACAGCCCGTTTGGGCGAAAGGCACCCTGCCCGCCACATGGTGCGTGACGGGACATCAGACGTTTTTCGCCTGCACCGGGTCCGCCCGGGATCTTAGATCGGTTCGATATCGCCCTGCGCGCGCAGTTCGTGGAACTCTGCCACGAATTGCCCCAGCACCCCGTTCGAGATCGCACTGCGCAGACCATCCATAAGATCTTGATAATACTGCAGGTTGTGCCATGTCAGCAACATCCCTGAGATCATCTCCTGCGAGCGGAAGACATGATGCAGATAGGCGCGCGAATAGTTGCTGCACGCCGGACAGCTGCAGTTTTCATCCAGCGGGCGCGGATCGTCCTGATGGCGGGCGTTCTTGATATTCACCTGACCGCGACGCGTCCATGCCTGCCCTGTGCGCCCCGACCGCGACGGCAGCACACAATCCATCATATCGATCCCGCGCTCGACCGCGCCCACGATGTCGTCGGGCTTGCCAACCCCCATCAAATAGCGCGGCTTGTCATGGGGCAGAAATCCGGGCGCGTAGTCGAGCACATCGAACATCGCCGTCTGCCCCTCGCCCACGGCAAGACCCCCAACGGCATAGCCGTCAAACCCGATATCGATCAGCGCCTGGGCAGATTCCTCACGCAATTCACGGGTTACACCGCCTTGCATAATGCCAAACAGCGCATGGCCCGGACGGTCCCCGAACGCATCGCGCGACCGCTTGGCCCACCGCATCGACAGGCGTGTGGCGCGCGCCACCTCCTCTTGTGTGGAGGGAAGCGCCGGACATTCGTCGAAACACATCACGATGTCGGAGCCCAGCAGCTTCTGGATCTCCATGGAGCGTTCGGGCGTCAGCATATGTTTGGAACCGTCGATATGACTTGAAAACCGCACGCCTTCCTCGGTCAGCTTACGCAATCCCGCAAGGCTCATCACCTGAAACCCGCCCGAATCCGTCAAGATCGGCTTTTGCCAGTTCATGAACCGGTGCAAGCCGCCAAGGGCCGCGATCCGTTCCGCGCCGGGGCGCAGCATCAGATGATAGGTGTTGCCCAGCAAAATATCCGCGCCGGTCGCGGCCACGGATTCGGGCATCATTGCCTTGACGGTGGCCGCGGTGCCAACAGGCATAAAGGCGGGTGTGCGGATCTCGCCGCGCGGGGTCGAGATGACGCCGGTCCGCGCCTTGCCGTCGGTTGCGTTCACGGTATAGCTGAATTTCTGGGTCATCGGGACACTCCTTCGACGCCGCCTCATAAGGGCAAACCGCGATGAAGGGAAGCCGCACCGTTGCAGTTTGCCCGCGCGATCAGGCACCATCCCCAAGCGCCACAGGCCCCGCTCTTGCGGGCAAGGGCGCGCGCTCAGCTTTCGGCCTTTTTCTCCCAGCGGCCCGACTCCTCGGACCAGTACTGCGCTTTGGCCCCTGCGGCTGTGAAGCCTTTCCATTGCAAACGGGCGCGGCTCAATGCCTCGGGGCTTTGGCCGTCAAACAAAATCCATACCCGCTCGTGGGCGTCCAGCTCTGCCGGGGCCACATCCGCGCCATCCACACTCATCACCGCCTGACGCCCCTCGCCGCGGGGAGTGGCCGTCAGCAACACCGGCTGGCGCGCATCATGGGGGCCACCTGCCAGCCCATGCGGCAGAAAGCTGTCCTCGCCTGGCAAGTGCCACAGCTGACGGTCGAACCACTCCATCCGCTCGGCCGAGGCGCCGCGCAGCTCCACCTGCCAGCCCTGCGCCAAGGCACGCGTAAGCAGCTGGACCACCACCGTTTCCACATTGGACCGGGTGACATGGTAAAAAAGCGCGGCCCCCATCGAGTTTATCCCTCGAACTTGTCGGCGATCAAACGGTTGAGGGTCATTACGCCCCAACCTGTCGGCCCTTTGGGCGCCAGATCGGTGGCCGATGGCGGCAAGGCGACACCCGCGATATCGATATGGCACCATGGCAGATCATCGGCCACAAAACGTTTGAGGAACGCCGCCGCCGTAATGGCCCCCGCCGCGCGACCACCGGTGTTCTTGATATCGGCCAGACGCGATTTGATCAGCCCGTCGTAGGCCGGCTGGAGCGGCATATGCCATGCGCCCTCGTTCTCGCTGCGCGCCGCCTGCACCACTTGGGCGGCAAAGGCGTCATCATTGGCGAACACACCTGCGTTTTCATGCCCCAAGCCCACGATCACGGCCCCGGTCAACGTCGCCAGATCGATCATCGCGCACGGTTTGAAACGGTCTTGCGCATACCACAGCACATCCGCCAGAACGAGCCGCCCTTCGGCATCGGTGTTGATCACCTCGATTGTCAGCCCTTTGGCCGAGGTGACGATATCACCCGGACGCTGCGCCCGGCCGTCGGGCATGTTCTCGACAATGCCCACCAGCCCCACAACATTGGCGCGCGCCTTGCGCAGTGCCAATGTGCGCATCACGCCCGCGACCGTGCCGGCCCCGCCCATATCCATCGTCATGTCTTCCATGCCGGCACCGGGTTTGAGCGAGATACCACCGGTATCGAACACCACGCCTTTGCCCACCAGCGCAAGCGGAGCCTCATCGCCACCGCCCATCCATTTCATGACCACCACCTTGGAGGGGCTTTCAGATCCCTGCCCCACGGCCAAAAGCGCGCGCATGCCGAGCGCCTCCAGATCGGCCTCTTCCAGAATCTCGACCTCCAGCCCCAGTTCCTGCATCCCCGCCAGACGCGCGGCGAAATCACAGGTGGTCAGGATATTGGCAGGTTCGTTGACCAGATCGCGGGTGAAAAACACCCCTTCGGCCAGCGCCGCGAGCGGGGCTGCGGCCTGTGCGGTACGCTCGGGGGTGTCCACCATCATGGAGACAGACCCGAAGGCGGGCTTGGTCTCGCTGTGATAATCGAAGCGATAGGCCCTGAGCGCCAACCCGAACGCGATATCGCTGGCGCGCGGGTGGGATGCGGCCACCACTTGCGCGCCTTTGTCGTCCAACACCGCGGCCACAGCGGCACCGGCTTTGCGGGCCTCTTGGGTCGTGGCTGCCTCCGGCAGCGCCAGAACCATCACCGCACGTGCCGCGACCCCTGCAGGCCAGTTCAGGGTGATCCCCGCACCATGCGCCAATTTGCCAAATGCATCAGACCCATGCGCCCGCGATACCGCGCCATGGGTCAGGGCGTCAATCTGCCGGGCGGCCTCTCCCAAAGGCGTGCCATGCGCGGCCAAAACCACCAACAGCCCGTCATAGGCGGCAAAATCCGAATGATCGGTCTGGGTGAACGTGATGGGCACGGGCTGGGTCATGGGGCCTCCGGGGGCGGATATCGGTTGGGTTCAGGCAGGCACGGCTGCGCGGGAAGATCGCATCGCATATGCCAGCTTTTGCGCGGACCGTAGCGGTCCTGCCCGGAAATGAAAAGCGCCTGCACGGACGGGATGATCCAGCGGCGTGGGCCGCCCGATGCATACCCCACCCAGAAGTGACGCAGCGTAATCGTGCCGACCGGCTGCAGGCGTTCGGCGTCCTTCGGGGTACCCGCCGCATAGTTAGGCTTCCCCCCCGCGCGCTGACAGGTTAGAGACAAAAGAACACCGCGCGCAGGGCCCCTGACCGGCCCAGCAACCGCGCCACAGCACTGACACAAAAACGAGAGCAGGAGCAACGTGACCCGTCTGGACAGATATCTTTTGTCCCAGTTCATGGCGATTTTCGGTTTCTTCGCTTTGGTTCTGGTGTCGATCTACTGGGTCAATCAGGCGGTTCGCTTGTTTGACCAGCTTATTTCCGATGGCCAGACCGCGCTTGTGGTGCTGGAATTCACGGCCCTCACCTTGCCCTATGTCATTCGGGTTGTGCTGCCGATTGCGGCGTTCGCGGCCACTGTCTATGCGATCAATCGCCTGTCGAGCGAATCCGAGCTGGTGGCGATGCAGGCGGCCGGCACCTCGCCATGGCGGCTGGCCCGACCGGTCGTGATGTTCGGCGTGATTGTGGCACTGCTGATGCTGGTGCTGACCAATTTTCTGGTGCCAAAAGCGCGCGAACGTTTGGCCATCCGGCAAGAACAGGTGGCCGAAAACATCACCGCCAGCCTGCTTACGCCCGGGCGGTTCCAACACCCCAGCGATGATATCAGCGTTTATATCCGCCAGATTTCGGATCGTGGCGAGTTTCTGGATTTCTACCTGTGGGACAGCCGCAACCCTGAAAACCGCATGAGCTATCTGGCAAAGAAAGCCGTCATCATCCGCTCGGATACGGGTCCCAAGCTGATCATGTTCGACGGCTCGGTCCAGTCGCTACGCACGCAAGACGGCCGCCTTTCGCTGACCAAATTCTCAAACCTTACCTATGATCTGGGCAATCTGACGAAAAACGTAAGTTCGCTTACGCGGTCTTTGGACAGCATTCCCACGCCTGAGCTGCTTGGTGATCCGCAATCAATTATGGCGGAGACGGAAACCACCCAAGGGGCGATCTGGCTTGAGGTATTGGGCCGGCAGACACAGCCGCTTTTGGCGCCTGTGGCCGCGTTGATCGGGTTTGCCGCGCTGATGGTGGGCAGTTTCTCGCGCTTCGGGGTCTGGCGACAGATCGCCCTGTCGGTGGTGTTGCTGGTGTTCATTCAGGTCCTGAGCAACGTGACCGAGGGGATCGCGGCCAGCAACGGTGCCAGATGGCCGGTGCTGTTTGCACCATCGGGGATCGGCACGGTGATCGCGATTGTGCTGATATGGTGGTCGACACGGCCGCGCAGGGTGCGCAAGCTCAAACCTGCGGGAGGTCTCACATGACCCTGTCGTTCTATGTAGCCCGTCGTTTTCTACGGTCGTTTCTTGTGGTTTTTGCCACGTTTTGGGGCATCTTGTTTCTGATCGGGCTGGTCGACGAGGTCCATCGCGTCAGCAAGTCCGAAGGGCCGTTCACTGAGGCCCTGATCCTTTCGGCACTGAATGTGCCAGCAACCCTTTATACGATCTTGCCGCTTGTCATGCTGCTGTCGGCTGTGGTCCTGTTTTTGGGCCTCGCGCGCAGCTCGGAGCTGGTGGTGATGCGCGCGTCAGGCCGGTCCGCACTGCGGATCATTCTGGCGCCGATGGTCGTGGCAGCCCTTTTGGGGGGGCTTGCGGTCACGGTGGGAAATCCGCTCGTATCCGCCACCGCCAACCGCTACGAGGAAAAGCGCAGTGATATGCGTGATGCACGCCGCGATACCGTCTCGATCGGGCGCAACGGTGTGTGGATGCGTCAAAGCGCGACCTATACCAACAGCCAAGGCGAGACGCGCAATGGTCAGGCCGTGATCCATGCCGCGCGGGGCAATCGCGATGCGACAGAGCTGTATGAGGTGAGCTTTCTGGTGCTCAGCCCGTCCGGCAGCCCTGTGCGCCGGATTGACGCCGACCGTGCTATTTTGCAACCCGGCCAGTGGCAGCTTTTCGCCGCCAAGGACTGGCCGCTTGGCCAATCGACCAACCCCGAACGCGACGCCAGCCTTGCGTCCATGCTGACCGTGCCATCCAACCTGACCGCGCGGGCCATCCGCGACAGCTTCGGCGAGCCCTCGTCGGTTCCCGTGTGGAACCTGCCCGAATTCATCAACGCCATGGAAGAGGCCGGCTTTTCGGCAACCCGTCACAGGGTCTGGCTGAACATGGAGATCGCGCTACCGGCACTGATGGTGGCGATGGTGATGCTCGCGGCTGCGTTCACAATGCGACACACGCGTTTTGGTGGCACGGGAATACGGGTTTTGCTGGCCCTCGGGGCGGGATTGGCTGTATTCTTCTTGCGAAACATCACGCAGGTTCTGGGTGATAACGGGCAGGTTCCTGTCATGCTGGCGGCATGGGCCCCCCCCTTGATCGCGCTTTCTCTGGCTCTTGCCTTACTTTTACACTTGGAGGATGGCTGAGCCATGGACCTGCCCCCCACCCTTCGAACCGTTCGCGCACGCTCCGGCCGCATTGCCGCAGCACTTGTGCTGGGCACAGGTATCGTCGCGCCTGCGGCCTATCATTGCGTACATGCGCAGACGCTTGGCTATTCGACCGAAAGCTCCCTGCAAGCGCCCGATCCGGCGCGCGCCCGCAATATGCAGGTGCCAGCCACCACATTGGGCGAAAGCGCCGCGCAGATGCCTGCCAGCCTCGTGGCCGACAAGATCATCCTGACCGGCACGGACCAGTTGATCGCCCAAGGCAATGTGGAGAGCTACTACGAAGGCAACCGCGTGACCGCAAATCGCATCATCTATGATCGCACCGCCGATACGATCACGCTCGAGGGCCCTGTGCGCCTGACCGAGCCAAATCAGCAAGGCGCGATCATTCTGGCCGATCAGGCGGAACTGTCGCGCGATTTGCAAAACGGGATCTTGCGCGGCGCACGGATGGTGATGGCACGAGAGTTGCAGCTCGCCGCCAACGAGATCAGGCGTGAAGACGGCGATGTCACCACCATGAGCGAAGTCGTGGCCTCGTCATGCCGGATTTGTGCCACCGGCGAGACGCCGCTTTGGGAGATCCGCGCGCGCAAGATCACCCATAATGCAACCGACCGGCAATTATTGTTCGAGAACGCCCAGTTTCGCGCAGCCGGAGTGCCTGTTTTATGGATACCCAAATTCCGCATGCCCGACCCGACCGTGGACCGGATGACAGGCTTCCTGCGCCCGTCGTTGCGCACGACATCAAGCTTGGGCACAGGGGTGAAACTGCCGTATTTCATCGCGATCGACCCTTCGCAGGATCTGTTGCTAGAGCCCTATCTCTCCAGCAACTGGACCACGACGCTGGGCATGCGATACCGCCGCGCGTTCAATGACGGGACCTTGGAAATTGCCGGTGCCTTCAGTCGTGACAACATCATGGAACATGACAACCGTGGCTATCTGTTTGTCGATGGCAGCTACGATCTGCCCAATGATTTCACGCTGGGCCTGCAAATCCGCGCCGTTTCCGATGATGCGTATCTGCTGAATTACGATATCAGCGATGATGACCGGCTGTGGTCCGGCCTGACGCTGGAACGCGTGCGCCCCGACGAGCTGATCTGGAGCCGTGTGGGCAACACCCACACCCTGCGCGAGGACGAAAGCAACAGCACGCAGCCGATGCTGGCCGGCAATCTGGAGTGGATCAAGATCTACCACCCCGCCCGGCTGGGTGGCGAGTTGAGCGTGGACTGGAACCTGATGAGCCTCAGACGATCATCCGACAGGTTGAGCGATAGCTCCGATTTGGGCGGCGCACCCGACGGGCGCGACATGACGCGCGGCTCGGTCACGGCAGACTGGCGGCGCAACTGGCTGCTGCGGGGCGGCGTTCTGGCATCAGCGCAAGCGCAGCTGTCTGCCGATGTTTTCCATATCAGTCAGGATCCCGAGTTCGATCAAACCATCGCCCGCGCTTTGCCGCAGCTGGGCGCAGAAATCCGTTGGCCATGGACGCGCGCCACGGGCCGTGCGGCGCATGTGATCGAACCGATCGCCCAGATCATCTGGGCGCCCAACCACCTTAGAAATGCCCCTAACGAGGACAGCACCCTGCTGGAGTTCGACGAAGGCAATCTTTTCTCCTTCTCGCGCTATCCCGGATATGACGCGCGCGAACGCGGTCTGCGGGCCAATCTGGGCGTAAACTGGACGCGGTATGACGCCACAGGATGGTCGCTGGGGCTGACCGCCGGTCGTGTGATCTATGCCGAGGATCTTGAGCAGTTCCCCGAGGGCTCGGGCATGTCGGGCACCCATTCGGACTGGTTGCTCGCCACACATATCAGCACCGATAGCGGGCTGACCCTATCCAACCGTGCGCAGATTGATGATGATCTGGGGATTTCCCGTGACGAGTTGCGTCTTGCCTTTGCCGGCGAGAAACACCAGCTTGCGGCAAGTTACATCTGGATGGATGATGCCATACTCAGCGGCACCAGCGACGATATATCAGAGCTTCAGCTTGCCAGCGCGTGGAACTGGGGCAACGGCTGGTCCAGCACATTCGATGCCCGCTACGATCTGGTCGAGGATCGCGCCGCGCGCGCGGCGATGGGGCTTGAGTGGGTAAATGATTGCGTGAGCGTGGACCTTTCCCTCTCGCGCCGGTTCACGTCCTCCAGTAGTGTAGACCCCGAAACAAGCTTCGGCCTGTCGGTTTCGCTTGCAGGCTTTGGCGGGTCAAATGATGGCACAGCCGCACAGCGGGTTTGTGTGAGATAAGTTAAGATCGCGCAAGCGCGCGTCGGAAATGACAAGGCAAGACAGGTGACTCCATGACGGCAATGACAGCCACGGCACAAAGACCGATCGCGTCCAAGCTGCGCAGCAAGGCAGGCAGGATCGCGGCCAGCGGGCTGATCGCGATCTCCTTTCTGAATTCGGTGCATGTGGTACCTGCATTCGCGCAGGCAAGCAGCCAGTTCGCCCCGCAGATCATCGTAAACGGGATGGGGATCACCGGCTACGAGATCAGCCAGCGCACCCGTATGATGGAGCTGTTGGGCGGCGCACAGAGCGATCCGCGCCAAGCCGCCACCGACGCCCTGATCAATGAACGCTTGCAGGTGTGGCAGGCCAAGAACATGGGCATGAAAATCGACGATGCCGCGATCAAGAAAGGGATGGAGGAGTTTGCCTCGCGCGCCAACCTGACCGCAGACCGGTTCATCCAAGAGCTTGGCGCACAGGGTGTTGAAGAGCAAACCTTCCGTGATTTTGTGAAAGCGGGCCTGTTGTGGCGCGAGGTGGTACGGGCCAAATTCGGCGGCCGGATCGCGATTTCAGATGTCCAAATCGATCGTGCCCTAAGCCCCGCCAGCCAGCGCGGCCAAGGGACGCGGGTTCTGTTGTCGGAAATTATCATCCCCGCACCGCCCGGTCGTGAAGGCGAAGCACAGGCTGCCGCACAGCGTGCTGCCTCAACGCGTGGTCAGGGGGCTTTCTCGGCCCTTGCACGTCAGGTTTCTGCCTCGCGCTCGCGCGAGAACGGTGGCCAGATCGACTGGATGCCACTGGAAAACCTGCCACCGCCATTGCGTAAGGTCGTGCTGGGGCTGGCACCGGGTGAGGCGTCCCAACCCATCGGCTTGCAAAACGCAATCGCCGTTTTCATGTTGCGCGCGATCGACGAGAACGGCCCGACCCAAAGCCCCGACCAGACGCTTGATTATGCCGTTCTGACACTGGGCGCGCCCGGATCGGAGCAAGCGGCCACATTACGCGCAAAAGTGGAGACAGATGCAGACCGCTGTGACGATCTGTATACCGTGGCGCGCGGCTTGCCTGCCGATCGACTGACCCGTGAAAGCGCGCCACTGGGCGCTGTGCCCCAAGACGTAGGTATCGCGCTGTCGCATCTGGATGCCGGCGAGACGGATCTGATCCAGCGCGGGCCCAACACGGCGCTTGTGATGCTGTGCGCGCGCACGATCACCCGCAAGGCAGAGGACGGCACCGTGCAAGAGCCGGACCGCAGCGCTGTGGAAAACTCGCTTGAAAACCAGCAGATCCAGCTTCAGGCTGACGGCTATCTGGCCGATCTGCGCGACGCGGCTGTGATCGTGCGCCCTTGAACGCGGCACCATGATCCGTTCCCATCTGGTCCAGCGTGGCGCCTTAAAACGCTGGCCTCCCACACGCGCTTGCGCTTCGATTATATAGGACTTCGTGAATGACCACGCGCCCCGTTATCCTCACCTGTGGTGACCCCTCTGGTATCGGCCCCGAGATTGCAGCCAAGGCATGGGAGACCCTCGGCGCGCGCGTGCCCTTTGTATGGTTGGGCGATCCGTCGCATTTGCCGCGCGGGGTGCGCATCCGCGAAATTTCCCACCCGTCCGAGGCCGAGACCCACGCCGGGACCGCACTGCCCGTCTTGCCACATGAATTTCCCAGCGCCGCCATCCCGGGCGAGCCAAATCTGCAAAATGCGCGTGCGGTGATTGACGTGATTGCACGCGGCGTGGATCTTGTGATGCGTGGCGAGGGCTCGGCGCTTTGCACGGCACCCATCAATAAGAAAGTGCTCAAGGACGGTGCCGGCTTCGCGTTTCCGGGCCATACGGAATATCTGGCCCATCTGTCGGGGGATGCGGACGTCGTTATGATGCTGGCCTGCGATGCGCTGCGCGTTGTGCCTGCCACGATCCATATCGCACTGGCCGATGTGCCCAACGCCTTTACCCCTGAGGTTTTGCGCCGGACCGTGCGGATCACCCATCGCGGGCTGCAAAAAGACTTCGGCCTTGAAAACCCACGGATGGCCATTGCGGGCCTTAATCCCCATGCAGGCGAAGGCGGCACGATGGGGCGTGAGGAGCAAGACTGGATGATCCGTGAAATTGCCGCGCTGCAACAAGAGGGCTATGCGGTAAGTGGTCCAACCCCCGCCGATACGCTGTTTCACAAAGCAGCGCGCAGCAAGTATGACGCAGTGATCTGTGCCTATCATGATCAGGCCCTGATCCCGATCAAGACGCTGGCGTTCGATTCGGGGGTGAACATCACGCTTGGGTTGCCGTTCATCCGCACCTCCCCCGATCACGGCACCGCCTTCGACATTGCGGGCCAAGGCGCGGCCAGCCCTGCAAGCCTGATTTCGGCGCTCGAAATGGCTGCACGTATGGGCGAGGCACGCCGCTAGCCGCCCGATTGGGCCCCCCGCAGGACGCAGGCTTGCCACGGACGCATGGCTGGCCTATGTCCCAGCCCACCGCCTTCGGCCCCCTTGCGCGGGTTACACATGCGTTTGTGCAGGGGCTGATGGCCTTCCGGCGCCTTTAGGTCGCCCAGAACCCGATGAGGACAAAACCAATGACCGCCATCGACGGGCTACCGCCCCTGCGCGAGGTTATTCGCGATCACGATCTGGTTGCCAAAAAGCAGCTTGGCCAGAATTTCCTGCTCGATCTCAACCTCACCGCCAAAATCGCGCGCGCCGCGGGCGATCTGGCGGGGCATGATATCCTGGAGGTCGGTCCAGGTCCGGGCGGTCTGACGCGCGGGCTTCTGGCGGAGGGCGCGCGCAAGGTACTGGCAATCGAAAAAGATCCCCGCTGCATGGCTGCACTTGGCGAGATCGCCCGGCATTATCCCGGCAGGCTTGAGGTGATCAACGGCGATGCGCTGGATGTGGATATCAGCCAACATCTGCGGGCGCCTTACAAAATCGCTGCCAACCTGCCTTATAATGTCGGCACAGAGCTGTTGGTGCGCTGGCTGACGCCCAAAGAATGGCCACCGCAGTGGGACAGCCTCACGCTGATGTTCCAGCGCGAGGTGGCCGAACGGATCGTGGCGCAACCGGGTGACAAACATTACGGCAGGCTTGCCATTCTGGCGCAATGGCGCGCACAGGCCCGTATCGTGATGAGCCTGCCGCCAGAAGCCTTCACCCCTGCCCCCAAAGTACATTCGGCTGTCGTTCACCTCAAAGCCCTGCCCGCGCCGCGCTACAGCGCCGATCCCGCGATCTTGTCGCGGGTGGTGGCCGCAGGGTTCAACCAGCGCCGCAAGATGCTGCGGGCGTCATTGAAATCCGTAGCCCCTGATATCGAAGCAAAGCTGGAGGCCGCAGGTATCGCCCCGACCGAACGCGCAGAGCGGATCACGATCGAAGGGTTCTGCAAACTGGCCAGAGTAATCGCCGAAGGGTGAACGCGCCCTATGGGTTGCCTTGCGCCCATCCCCCCTGCAACAGGTAGCAAAACGCCCTGCACGGAGAAATCCGGCAGGGCGTTTCGGTTTTATATCCCCCGCATCACTGCAAAGGTGCCAATCAACCGTTGGCTGGATTGGGGGTGTTGGACGTATCTGCCGCACCGCCATCAATTGCTTCGCCGGAGCCTGCGGCATCAGCAGCTTTCGGCTTGCGACGGCTGCGTGGCTTAGGCTTGTCCTCGCCGCTTCCCTCAGCCGTATCATCGGCTTTTTTCGGGGTGCGGGGCTTGCGCGCGCGTTTGGGTTTGTCTTGCGTGACGGTGCCGGCTTCGCTGGCATCATTATCCGAAGATTTAGGTGCATTACCGCGAGAGCGCGTATTGCGCGGTTTGGGCGCCGCGCCCGCATCGGAAGGGCCGCCCTGATCGGAAACCAAAGACCGCGTTTCCGGTGTTTCGACCAGATTTGAGCTGTCATCGGTTACAGCCGGCGTGTCATCGGTTCCCGCATGAGCGCCGCCCTCACCTGCCGGATGACGAATGGTGTCATCCTCTTGGTTAGGTGTGTTATGGGACCCACCGCCGGAATGGCGCGTATCGCGCCCGCCCGAGTGCTGCGGTCCCGAGTGCTGCGGGACCGCGCCTGCGCCAGCATCCGCCCCATCACGGCCACCATTGCTGGGCGAGCCAGCGTTCTGGTTGCCGTTCTGGCCTTGGTTGTTGTGCTGCTGACGCTGCGCCATTTCACGCTGCGCTTCATGCAGCAGACGCGTGTAATGCTCCGCATGCTGAAGGAAGTTCTGCTCGGCCACACGGTCATTGGACAGTTGCGCATCACGCGCAAGACCCAGATATTTATCAATAATTTGCTGCGGCGTTCCACGGACCTTGCCCTCGGGTCCCGAGCTTTCGAAAACCCGGTTGATAACATTACCGATAGAGCGTTGACGGTTCGACTTGGAACGCGAACGGGATTTGGATGATCTCATCTGCTTTCGTTCAATTTGCCCACCGGAGGTTCAGCGGGTCTGCCAAGGTCTGGGCCGTGATCTTTATCTGATCAGGCCGGGCCATGCGGGGCTTGGATACTTGAGACAAGGCCTCTGCCGTCTTTGATCCTTAGTGCCCGCGTTGTGAAGCTGAGCTGTGCTGGGGACCACGTCCCGCAAAGCACTTGCCCTGATAAGCATGCCACGTTCTGAGTGACAAGCTAAAATCGTGTATTTTCTTAACTTCCACGTAATTTATTGCCGGAGAGACATGAATTTTTCGATAAGAAGGGCCGAAAACCCGTTTCTTTTCGCAATAAAATCTAATCAAGCGGCCTACGTGCGATTACCACACGATCTCTACCATCAAGATCGTTTCTTACAGGCGCCACGTCAAGCCCCTGTTTGGCAAAAACATCGCAAACGGCAGCGGCTTGGGTCGGGCCTATTTCCACAATCACACGCCCGCCTGGATTGAGGTGGGCCATCACTCCTTTTGCAATCATGCGGTAGGCATCCAGCCCGTCGCCACCGGGGCTTAACGCGCCATGCGGCTCCCACTCCAGCACATCACGCGAAAGGCCCGCCATCTCGGCAGCCGCGATATAGGGCGGGTTAGACACGATCAGGTCATAACGGTCCGACACCGCGTCAAACCAGTCCGACAGGCGCAATTCCGTCCGCGCTGACAGATCGAGAAGCTGCGCGTTTTCCTGCGCCACCGCGAGTGCCGCCTGCGACACATCCGTACCAAGGCCGCGCGCCGATGGACGTGCGCACAGGCACGACAGCAAAATACACCCCGTGCCGGTCCCCAGATCAAGTATAGTGTCGAAGGGGGCTTCCAGCGCCGCGGCCACCAGTATTTCCGTTTCGGGACGCGGATCGAGCGTATCACGGGTCACTTTGAACGCCCGCCCCCAAAACTGGCGCTGGCCGATGATCTGTGCGACAGGCTGGAACCGCGCGCGCTGTTCAACGGCGGCGCGAAAACGCGGATAGGCGTCTTGCGGCACCGGATCGTGCAAGGCCAGCGTCAAACGATCGGGCGCCACACCCAAAGCATGGGCCAGCAGCCTGCGCGCATCTTTGGGCGCGCTTTCAATGCCGGCGTCGCGCAAACGGACGATCCCCTCGCGCAGCAAGGCGTTGCCTGTTGCCGCACTCATGCGCCCATCTCGGCCAGCTTGGCGGCCTGATCATCGGAAATCAGCGCGTCTATAATCTCGTCCAGATCTCCCCCCATGATCTGGTTGAGCGCATAAAGCGTCAGGTTGATCCGGTGATCCGTCATCCGGCCTTGCGGGAAATTATAGGTGCGGATCCGCTCCGACCGGTCGCCAGAGCCGACCTGCCCTTTACGCTCGGCAGACCGTTCGGCATCGGCACGGTCGCGCTCGATCTCGTACAGGCGGGCGCGCAGGACAGCCATTGCGTTGGCGCGGTTCTGGTGTTGGGATTTCTCGGAACTGACCACGATGATACCGGTCGGCAGGTGGGTGATGCGTACAGCGGAATCGGTTGTATTTACGTGCTGCCCGCCTGCGCCAGAGGCCCGCATCGTATCGATGCGCAAGTCATTCGGCGCGATGTCGATATCGACCTCCTGCGCCTCCGGCAGCACGGCCACTGTCGCCGCAGACGTATGGATCCGGCCACCCGCTTCTGTTTCCGGTACGCGCTGGACACGATGAACACCGGATTCAAACTTCAGCCGCGCAAATACCCCCTCGCCCACGATACGGGCAGTGGCCTCTTTGACGCCGCCCAGCTCTGTTTCGTTCATCTCCAACAGCTCGAACTGCCACCCGCGCGCATCAGCGTAGCGGTGATACATCCTGAGCAGATCCGAGGCGAACAAGGCGGCCTCGTCCCCGCCGGTACCAGGGCGGATCTCGATGATTGCAGGGCGCGCATCGGCACTGTCTTTGGGCAATAGCGCCAACTGCAAGGCATATTCCAGCTGGGGCAGCCGCGCCTTGAGTGTCACGATTTCTTCCTCGGCCAAGGCGCGCATATCGGGATCTGCAAGCAGAGCCTCGGCCTCAGCCAGATCGGATTGACCACGCCGCCACGCCTCTATCTGCGCCACAACGGGTTTCAACTCCGCGTATTCGCGGCTGATCTGCGCGATTTTTGCAGGATCGGGTCCAGCAGAAAGCTGCGCTTCGAGATAGCCGAAATGCTGGAGGATCTGATCGAGTTTATCTTGCGGTATCATCCCAAAGCCATTGGCGCGGTTTATGGCGCGGGTCAAGTATTTCTATCAGGCGACACGCGACTATTCATCGCGGCCACGGCGTTCGAAGCTTCGGCCACAGGCGGCACAAAGCCCATTTCGCGGTCGATCCACGCGAGCAGAACCGACACGATCCGCCGCTGATCTTGCACGCTCAACTCGACGCCTTGGGGAATGGCGTGCCATTTTCGCAAACACCCCCTGCAACAACAGGCGGTGGCATGTTGGGCGACAAACACCGGATGCCCGCGCATCGGGGTTTGCCGCCCATCGTTTTTGGGGGTCGCGGGGGCCAGACGCTGGGCCACAAAATCCTGCGCATGGCGCGCAATCACCGCCCGCCCCTTGGCATCGCAATACTGACGCTCCGGCGCGCCCAGATGGAACCGCGCGCGAAACGCAGATCGGGCCAGCTTGGCAAAAAGCGCACCATGGGTCATCCGGCCTGCCCGCAGCCTGTCATCATGCGCGTGCCACGCCCGAACTCAGGCGCGGCCCAGTTTCGCCAGACGCGCGGCACGAAGCTGTGCAAAATCATCGCCCGCATGATAGCTCGACCGCGTCAGCGGCGTCGCCGATACCATCAAGAACCCTTTGGAATAGGCTGACTTCTCGTAGCTTTTGAACTCGTCCGGGGTCACGAACTTGGCCACGGCATGGTGTTTCGGGGTGGGCTGCAAATACTGGCCAACGGTCAGGAAATCGATGTCTGCAGAGCGCATATCATCCATCACCTGACGAACCTCCTGCTGCTGCTCGCCCAAGCCGACCATAATGCCTGATTTGGTGAACATCGCAGGATCGAGTTCCTTGACACGTTGCAGCAAGCGCAAGCTGTGGAAATACCGCGCGCCGGGGCGCACCGATGGATAAAGTGATGGCACCGTTTCCAGATTGTGATTGAACACATCCGGGCGCGATTCCACGACTTTTTCCAGCACATCGGGCGTGCATTTCAAAAAGTCGGGCGTCAGGATTTCGATTGTGGTCCCCGGAGAGCGATGGCGGATCGCGCGGATGGTCTGGGCGAAATGCTCCGCACCGCCGTCGTCCAGATCATCGCGGTCAACGGAGGTGATGACGACGTGGTTCAAGCCCAACTTTTCGACCGCATGTGCGACACGACCCGGCTCGAACACATCAAGCGCATCAGGGCGACCGGTGGCCACATTGCAAAACGAACAGCCGCGCGTGCAGATGTCGCCCATAATCATCATCGTGGCGTGGCCTTGGCTCCAGCATTCGCCCACATTCGGGCAGCCGGCTTCCTCGCACACGGTTACGAGCTTGTTTTCCCGCATCAAATCACGGGTTTTCTTGTACCCTTCGGACACCGGAGCCTTGACGCGAATCCAGTCCGGTTTTTTGGGCTGGGCGTTATCGGGGCGATGTGCCTTTTCCGGGTGACGCTGGTCGGGGAGTTTGAGATCGCGCATACGGACAACCATCCTTTCGGCTTTGTTCCCACATAAGGCCAAAAACCGTGCAATGCAACGCTATGCAGGGACGATCCCGCCAACAATGGCCCAGCTGTTGGTGCAACCCCGCCATGCATAGCGGCTGCCGCATTGCAGCATATCACCGCCGCACGCGCATCATAGCGGTTGTTTGGGGCCCTTTGAGTGATTAGAATGATTCCAGAGCAAGCATCGTGGTCGGCTCCCCCCGCCGCGACGCTGATACGCAAAACGCATGACCATTACAGGAGACACCATGCAAGCCGGTATGAAACTGCCCGAAGTCACCTTCCACACCCGTGTCCGCGATACCTCCATCGAAGGCTCGAACCCGTTTCGTTGGGAAGACAAAACCACCGCTGATTTTTTCAAAGGCAAGCGGGTTGTATTGTTCTCGCTGCCGGGGGCGTTCACACCCACCTGCTCGACCTACCAACTGCCGGGTTTTGAAAAAGGGGCCGATGAGTTCCGCGCACAGGGCGTAGACGAAATCTACTGCATGTCGGTCAATGACGCCTTTGTCATGAACCAATGGGCCAAAGCGCAAGGCCTTGAAAACGTAAAAGTCATCCCCGACGGTTCCGGCGAATTCACGCGCCGCGTGGGCATGCTGGTGCGCAAGGACAATCTGGGCTTCGGTCTGCGGTCATGGCGCTATGCTGCCGTCATCAATGACGGTGTCGTGGAGGCATGGTTCGAGGAAGAAGGCCTGATGGATCAATGCCCCGAAGACCCCTATGGCGAATCCTCGCCCGAGAACGTCATGAAATGGCTCAAGGCGCACGCGACTGTCGACGCGTAAACAGGCCCGCTTTAGAAATGATAAAAGGCCTGCCATATGGCAGGCCTTTTGCATGGGTGGTGCATTAACAGCAATGGTCGAACCTGCGACGAACCGACGCGCCTAGTTCACCGCAGCGCATGGATAACGGACGCGGATATCGTTCAGGATCTGTGTTCCGATTTCACGAATAATGGTCGCGATTTCCGCAAACCAGTCCCCCTCTTCCGCACCATCCGCACGCCGCACCAGCCGCAAAACCCGCGACGGTTCGGATGTGAAGCGCGACACGACCATCGACGGCGCGCCGCGACATTCGGAGGCCACGGCCAGCTCGGGCAGCAAGGTCACCCCCAATCCGCCCCCCACCAGCGCACAAAGCGTCGATAGTGACGAGGCACCCAGATCCACTCTGGCATGATCGCGCGTCATCGTGCAGACCTGCAGCGCCTGATCGGTCAGGCAGTGCCCCTCGTCAAGCAACAGCAATTCACCCGGATCGATCGCATCCGGTGCAAGGCCCTGCATCCGCCCCATTACAGCGGCCGCGCCAGCCAGCAGGAACCTGTCTTCGAACAGATCGATTGCCTCCAGCCCCGCAACTGATGTGGCAATCACCGCCGCATCGATTTTGCCGGCCCGCAGCTCATCGAGCAACGTGTCGGTTTGTGCCTCGCGCAGCCGAAGGCCGGATTCGATCTGTTGCAACCGCGGCAACGCCTGCGGGATCAGGTAGGGCGCAACCGTGGGGATTACGCCAAGGTTGATCTGGCCTTGCCCGCGCCGCAGCTCTGCCCCGAGAGATTTCAATTCCCCCTGAATGGTGCGGGCATGTTCCAACACCATGCGCCCGGCCCGCGTAAACCCGATATCGCGCGGACGTCGCTCGATCAGAATTGTGCCAAGCACTTGCTCCAACTCGCGGATCTGCATCGACAAGGCTGGCTGGGTCACATTTACCGCCGCCGCGGCACGGGAAAAATTCCGGTGTTTATCCAGAGATAAAAGATATGTTAGCTGCTTAAATGTAATGTTCATTAGTTTCTCTTATGGCAAAACGAAGAAAATACAATTTCCTTAAATGCGAACCATCCTAGATAGTTGTTTTGAAGATCCAGCCTAACCGCTAGACGAAGGGAAAGAGAATGACTGAAAAGCGCACACTAACCACCAGTGCGGGTGCCCCGTGGGTTTCCAACGAAACAAGCGAAACTGCAGGAGAGCGCGGTCCGGTTCTGATGCAGGACTACCAGCTGATTGAAAAACTTGCACACCAGAACCGCGAGCGCATTCCGGAGCGTACGGTGCACGCCAAGGGTTGGGGTGCGCAAGGCACATTTACAGTCACGAACGACATCACCAAGTATACATCCGCGAAATTGTTTTCGTCGGTCGGCAAGCAAACCGATGTGCTGGCGCGCTGGTCGACTGTGGCAGGTGAGGCGGGGGCCGCCGATGCCGAACGCGACGTGCGGGGATTTTCGCTGAAATTCTACACCGAAGATGGTAACTGGGATATGGTCGGCAATAACACGCCCGTATTCTTCGTGCGTGACGCCTATAAATTCCCCGATTTCATCCACACGCAAAAGCGCCACCCGAAAACCAACATCCGCTCACCCGAGGCAATGTTCGATTTCTGGGGCCGCAGCCCTGAATGCATCCATCAGGTGACCATTCTGATGTCGGACCGCGGGATTCCGAAAAACCCCTCGCATATGAACGGCTATGGCTCGCACACCTATTCGATGTGGAATGCCAATGGCGAGCGGTTCTGGGTCAAGTTCCATTTCAAGACCATGCAAGGGCACAACTTCTATACCAATGCCGAAGCCGAAGCCCTGATTGGCAAAACCCGCGAAAGCTATCAAGAAGACCTCTTCAACATGATCGAAGACGGCAACTTCCCCAAATGGCGTTTCATGATTCAGGTCATGCCGGAGCATGAGGCAGAGACGCTTGATTTCAACCCGTTCGATCTCACCAAGGTCTGGTCGCACAAGGATTATCCCTTGATCGAGGTTGGGACGCTGGAGATGAATAAAAACCCCGACAATTACTTCCAGATGATCGAGAATGCCGCGTTTTCACCATCCAATAAAGTGCCGGGGATCGGGTATTCACCCGATAAGATGCTGCAAGCCCGTGTGCTGTCTTATGCCGATGCGCACCGCTACCGGCTGGGTACGCATTACGAGGCGTTGCCTGCCAATGCGCCCAAGTGCCCTGTGCATAACTATCACAAAGACGGATCAATGCGGTTTTTCCGAAACGACAGCGGCAATCCCGATGCCTATTATGCGCCCAACCAGTATGAGGACGCCCCGGAGGCGAACCCGGCCCTGCAGGAGCCGCCATTGAAAATATCGGGCGATGCGGACCGGTATGCGCAAGAGGATAAAGACGCCGATTACATCCAGCCGCGCGCGCTTTACAAAGACGTGATGGATGATGCCGAACGTAACCGCCTGCATCACAACATGGCAGAGGCCATGGGCCCTTGTTCGGAGGCTGTAACAGAGCGCTGGCTTGCGGTTCTCAAGCGTGTGCACCCCGATTACGAAGCGGGAGTCCGCCACGCGCTGGAAACGGATGATAGCGATGTAAACGCTGTGCCTGTCACCGACGATAGCCCCGTTCCAACGAAGTAAACAGATTGCGGCGGCGGAACCTCTCCGCCGCCCTTCACGGGCCTTTGGCCCGGATCCCCTTATCCGATCATCGCTGAACGGCCATCATACTGCTCCTGATAGTGACGGTGCAGCCGTTCAAGCGCGATCCGTAATACGATTTTGCCAGAGCGCGCAGACCATCCCATCTTTTTCTCCGCCGCCTCCAGACCTTCCAGAAAACAGCAGCATCTGAGCACCATATCCCCCAAACCCGGCCCTAGATCAGAAAGCGCGGCCCCCACGCGTGCACGCGCCTGATCAGACCCACCCCCCAGCCCTGCATTCGCCTGATAGCCGCCACGACTGCCACCGGTCATGAAACGTTCCCAGTTCTGGGTGACACGCGGCCCCATCATCGCAAGCTCGAAATCCTCCCGCAAACGTTCGCCCGCAGCCACCTGATCAGCGTTCAGAAACGGCGTGCCGTCCTTGTCACGGCGGCGTGCCAACAAACCAAGCGGACTTTCGGCAATATTCACGCGCAAACGTGTGCGTCCGCCCTGCCCGTCACATATCCGGCGCTCCCCCCAAAGGATATGTCCGGATTGCGCAGCAGGTGGTTGGGCACCATCAGCTGCACCGGACATGATGTGGTGCAACACGCTGCGCCCGTTCTGGGTGATCTCGTAACTGGTGACACGCCCTGCATGTTTGATTTCGATCCATTCCTGCAGCGCAAAGGCCTGCGCCACATGCCGATCCAGCACCGCCACCCGAACCGTGCCGCGCAAAACGAGTGCCTTGTCGAGATCTTTGGCAAAGATCATTAATGTGCCGGGTTCTGCCAGACGGCGCAGTATTCGCCGTGCTTCGTCATACAAGACCTGCGTAGGAATCTGGTCGTTTGGCGGATCGACCGATATCGCCTGTGCGTCGGGTGCAGGCGGGGCCACCGCTTCAGATCCGGCATCTGCATGAAGGTCGCAAGTCTTGTGATCACGCAACCTGTCCAATGCTTCATCCACGAGCGGATCATCGCGTTTTTCCTCGATCCGGCGGATCCGGCGCAAGATTGTGGAGGCATGACACCCCTCGTCGCGGGCCAGTTGCCGGATCGACACCCCGTGTTCGACATGATTGAGATAAAGGCGCGCATAATCGGGTAACCAACTGGGCATTTGATCTACGCCATGTCGTGAAGTCATCTTCATTCTCCCAAAGCTGGCAAGGCCGCACTGGCCTCACCGGATGATTGATCCTTTGGCAATTCACTTTGCCATGGACGCGCCGGTGATAACCATCAGCGCCCATGGATGGTGGAGGCTTATATTCTAAGTTTTTCCCAGAGCTGCGCGCGCAGCTTTCAGTATCCACGCAACACACGGACATTGCTCCATAGCCTTGAGGCCTGACCCTTGAGGAGAATTGATATGTCTGACATCCATATTGAAATTGCCGCTTTGCGCCGACCCTCGTTGCTGGTGAATGCCGCGCGGATCGCCCAAGGCCATTACCGTGCGCGCCGTGATCTGCAACGCTTGGTGCCTGCTGCGCCGCGTCTTTCGGGAACGGATCTGCTGATGCATCTGGTGGAGCAAGAGGCCGCCCTTGATGCGCGTCGTCGTGACGGGCGCATCGGCTATAGCATCGCGCGCCATATCGAATATCTTGTCGCCCTGATGTCGGAGGCTGATAAATTGCCTGCACCACAAAATGCGCCTTGCGATACTGAGAACTGAAAAACACGGCCGATTGCCGTATCCGAGCGAGTGCTTTTGGGGTGCGCAGACAGGTTTGCTAACGGGTACGTCAGCAAGGGGGAATGCCGTGATGCACAAGCGGAAGTGGCAAGATCCCGCGCATGTTGAAGGCAACAATACTAATTTAACCAAAAGCGGTCATAGTGAACGGGTCCGGCAGGCATCGGGTCATGCCGCCGCCGGTATTTCCTCCCTGTTGAACTGGCCGCATCCGAAAGGATGCGGCTTTTTTTATTAGATAATGCAGATGCTTAATCGTTATGTTCACATCTTCCTGCTGAAGCTACGCAAAATGTGCGACCTTGTTAAACATTGTAACGGGCACAATAGTTGTTGACGAAACTGTGTTTGCTCCGTAAATTTATCATCAATGATAAGTCGGCCAGTCCGACAGGGGGAAATTCCAGAAAGGGCTCCGGCGTATGCTGGGCCCTTTTTTACTGACCCACTTTTTTTACTGGCCTGCGTCTTTTAATGGCCTGCGCCATTGCCGCGTTTAGGGTTCCCTTCACCATCCGCGCGATCACATCGAAGCTCCCTTTCAAAATCAAACGCGAGAAATGTATTCTTTTCATTTCAATCTGATCACGGGGATTTGGCCCTGACAGCCGCCGGTGGCCGTGTTAAAGGGGGGAAAGGCCGTATTTCAGGGCCAAGCAGAGGATTGAAAGGCACTATGACCGATCTGACCAAAACAATTATGTTTGCCTGTGCACTGAGCATGAGCACATCTTTCGCAATGGCCCAAGACGATGCAGCCCCGCCTGCTGCAGGCGATGCCGCACAAAGCGAAGCGCCTGCCGATGCAGGTGCGACATCGGGTGCTGACGCGACCACAACGCCCGAGGGCACCGATGCCACCACGCCTGCAGATACCACCGCTGCGGACAACGCGGCCCAAGCGGATGGTGCGCAAAAACCAGCAGACGGTCCCGGCACCACCTACGTCGCCTCGACCCATGGTGACTGGGCCGTTCAGTGTGTACGCACCGAAGATGGCTCTGATCCCTGCCAGATGTACCAGCTGTTGAAAGACCAAACCGGCAACAATATCGCCGATATTTCTCTCTTCCCGCTGCCGGATGGCAACAAGGCCGCCGCTGGTGCAACAATCATGGTGCCGTTGGAAACCCTGTTGACCAAGAATATGATGATCAAGGTCGACAGCTCCGAGCCCAAAGCATATCCCTTTACATTCTGCGCTCAGGCGGGATGTTTCTCGCGCGTCGGTCTGACCAAAGAGGAGCTGGCACAATACAAGCGCGGCAGCAAAGCCACGATGAGCATCGTTCCTGTCGCCGCCCCGGATCAGCGCGTAGATGTCAACATATCGCTTTCGGGCTTTACCGCCGCATATGATGAAGTCACAAAAGCCAACGCTTCAGCCGATAAATAATCCAGCCACCCGCGCTGCCAGATAACGCAGCGCGGAACGCCTGTACTGCAATCGCTCATCTGCGGTTGATGCGGATCGAAGTAAAGCAAGGCCCCGGTGCGATATGCGCCGGGGCTTTGTTTTTTCTCAACGTCTTTAGTGTCGCATCTGCCCAGAAGCAAAAGGCTTGCGCCACAGCGGCATTGGCGCGCGGCGTCAAATCCTGCGAAGCGCGAGCACCGCATTCATCCCGCCGAACGCAAACGCATTCGAAAGCGCCGCAGTCACCGGCCGCTCCTGTGCGCAGTTGGGCACGACGTTCAGATCGCATTCGGGATCGGGCTGGGCATAGTTGATAGTGGGGGCGATCACCCCGTCGCGCAGCGCCATCACGCAGGCCAGCAGTTCGATCGCGCCGGTGGCCCCGATACAATGCCCATGCATTGCCTTGGTCGAACTTAACGCGACGTTCTCTGCCGCCGCGCCAAAAACCGTGTGAATGGCCTCGCATTCGGTTTTATCGTTCGCGGCAGTGGCTGTGCCATGGGCGTTGATATAGCCGACCTCGTGCGCGTTAAGGCGTGCATCCTCCAGCGCGCCACGAATGGTCCTCGCCGCACCTTCGGGCGACGGCATAACGATATCATTTGCATCGGACGACATGCAAAAGCCTGAAACTTCTGCCAAAATCTCCGCACCACGGGCGCACGCCTGATCATAGCTTTCCAGTACGAACACCCCCGCCCCTTCGCCCTGCACCATACCGTCGCGATCTTTGGAAAACGGACGGCAACCGGTTTTCGACATCACGCGCAGGCCTTCCCACGCCTTCAGGCCGCCAAAATTCAACATGGATTCCGAACCGCCCGCAAGCATGCCATCCACCATGCCAGACCGGATCATCTGGAACGCCAGACCGATGGCGTGGTTGGCGCTGGAACAGGCGGTTGCGACCGAGAAACATGGCCCCTGAAGCCCCCATTTCATCGACATATGCGACGCGGCCGCGTTGTTCATCAATTTGGGTACGGTGAATGGATGAACACGATTTTTACCTTCGGAAAAGACTGTGCGGAAGGCATCGTTGACGGTGGTGTTTCCACCCCCCGCCGTCCCCATGATCACGCCCCATCGGGTGGGGTCTCCCGCAGGCCCGGCCTCAAGGCCCGCCTGCGACATCGCTTGCACACCCGACACCATCGCAAATTGCGTAAACACATCATAAAGGCCTAATTCCGCGCGGGAAAACTGCGCGAGCGGATCCCAATCCTTGACCTGTGCCCCGATCTGGACCTGCAAACGATCAAGGTCGGGGATCGACAAAAGCCCGATCCCCCCGCGCCCTTCGCGCAGCATCATAAGCGTGTCCGGCACATTGTGGGCCAGTGCATTCACCGTGCCCGCACCGGTGATCACAACGCGGCGCATCCTCAGGCCACGATCTCGGGACGCTGGCCGCAAATCAGCCGCTCTACCGCGCCGATGATTGCCCCCACCGACGAGATATCGAATTCTGACTGTGCAGGTTCGTTGGCATTGAACGGCACCGAGATATCGAAGGCCTCCTCGATCGCAAAGATCATTTCGACCAATCCAAGGCTATCCAGCCCCAGCTCGTCCAGCGTCATGCTGGGCTGAACATCTTCGGGCTCCAAAACGGCCTCGCGGGCGATAATGGAAATGATTTGTTGCTGCACGTCGGACCTCATCGGGTTGTTACTCCGTGTCCTTCTTCTGTCCCAGTTCTGCAACAATTTTGCGAATTTCCGCAAATTGTGCCGACATTCTTGGCAAACGCCGAACGGCTTTCTGGATCTCCATCTGCGTTTCCATCTTCACCGCAGGATTGCCCAGAAGAACCCGCCCGCTGGGTGCATTGGTGTAAATCTTGGTGCTACCGCCAGCGATCACATCGTCGCCGATAAAGATATTGTCCGAAACCCCCACCTGTCCTGCCAGTACCACGCGGTCGCCTATGCGCGTTGAGCCCGCCACACCGACCTGGCCGCACAGCATCGTATCATTGCCGATCTCGACATTATGGCCAATGCAGCACTGGTTGTCGATCTTCGTGCCATTGCCCACACGGGTGGCACGCACCGTGCCACGATCAATGGTGGCATTCGCGCCGATTTCAACGTCATTGCCTATTTCAACCGTGCCCAAAGAATGGATCCGCGTCCAGTGCTGTTGGCGGATCTCATCGCGCTGTCCGATGGTCTCGCGAATCTCCTCCACACCGGATTTTTCCGGCGTCACGAAGGAAAACCCGTCCCCGCCGATCACCGCGTTGGGATTGCAGATAAACCGGTCCCCGATCACCACGCGGGCACAAATCCGCACGCCGGAAAAAATCAGTGCATCCGCTCCGATCCGGCTTTCTTCCGCAATACTGGCATGCGAGGCGATACGCGCATTCGGCCCGATCACCACCCCGCGCCCGATCACCACGAACGGGCCGATCGCGGCCCCCTCGCCAATCCGCGCGCTGGGATCGACGATGGCCTGGGGATGGATGCCTGGCGCGATCTCGGGGCCGGGGTCAAACACGCGCGACAATCCGGCCATCGCCAGACGTGGCCGTTTCACAAAAATGGCGGCGTCCAGATCATAGTCGGTCCATGCGGCCCCTTCCCACAAGATCGCAGCCCGTGCGGCCCCGGCTTTCAGGCCTTCGGCATATTTCGGATCCATTGCCAACGCGATATCGGACCGGCTGGCACGCGCAGGCTCGGCGGCGGCGCTGATGGTGATCGTGCCATCGCCTTCGAATTTTGCATCCAGTGCTTTCGCGATTGTTTCGATGCTATGCGCCATTGTGATGCCTTTCAAATGCGTTGCCCGCGTGGACCCTGTTCCCTTGGCTTAATTCGACAACGCACCAGATTCCACCCCGGCCGTTCGCAATGCGCCATAAAGCTTCGCATCACGGCCATAGACATCATCACGGTATTCCACCGCACCGTTTTGTGCGGGCCATGCAGTAAAATACACCAGATGAACCGGTACCGGATCTTGCAACATCACTGTCTTTTCCTGACCGCGTGACAAGATGGCGTGGAACTCCGATTGCGGATTGGCACTTTGCGCGCCCAGCAAGGCATAGGCAAAATCGAACGGTTTTCCCACCCGCACACAGCCATGCGAAAACGCCCGCATGTCACGTGAGAACAACGATTTGGAGGGCGTATCGTGTAAATATATATTGTATTTGTTTGGGAATAGAAACTTCACCAACCCCAAGGCATTGTGCGTCGATGGCGGCTCTTTGAGACGGAAAGGGAAGGTTTGTGCCGTAAACTGGTTGAAATCGATCATCTGGCGCGGCACCACACGCCCCTGCCCGTCTACCACATCCAGCTGCGGCACAGCATAGGGGTTACGCTGCAACTGCGGCAGATATTCCTTTGTGGTGATCGAGCGGGGCACATGCCATGTCGGGTTGATCACCATCCGGTCCATCTGATCGGAAAACTCCGGCGTCTCGCGCCCTTCGGCGGCTTTCCCCACCACAGTCACCGAATTGAAAACGGTTGTCCCGTGATCAACCAGTTGGACCGAGAAATCGGGGATATTAACCCAGATATGGCGCGCGCCGATATCGGTCCCGTTCATCCAGCGCAGCCGCTCAAGGGCCACCAGAATGGATTTCAGCCGCTCTTGTGGCGCGGTATTCAGTGCGTTGAGCGTGCTTGGACCGGCCACACCATCTGTGGAAAGGCCCTGATCGGCCTGATAGCGCCGCACCGCATCTGTGATGGCATCATCATACACGCCCGTGACGCTGCGCGGCAAATACCCCATTTTCTCCAACCGGTTACGTAAGTTCACCACGCCTGCACCGGTTTCGCCCGGCCGCAGGATCGAGGCATTCACCACAGGGCCCCAGCCACCGCGCGCGATCTGTGCTTCCAAATCCAGCTTGCTGCGCATCAGGGATGCATATTCGGGTGATTTCGGTGCCAGATCGCGCAACCAACCATCAGGCGAGCCTGTTGTCGAAAAACCCGAAAGCAGGTCCTTATCCGCAATCCGTTCGATATCACGCACGATGCCCGCATCTACACGGCGCGGCGTAAGCACGCCGCGCGAGACGTCTTGGGCGTATTGCAAAAATACTTTCGACAGTCGTGCCTCAACCAGTCCACGTTGACGCTCTGACTGGACGTCCGACAGTTGCCCGATCAGATCATCGACTTGATAGCGCGCGGCGGGCAATCCTTGCGCGGATGCGGTATCAAGGGCACGGAAAAACGCGGCGCGGCGGGCGGCATCCTGCGGCCCCGTCCAAAGCGGACGATAGGCGCGGTCACGGTAGAACTGTGCCAGATCGCGATTCTGCGCGGCCCCCTCTGCCACAGCCCGATCAAACGGCTGGATCGAGATATCGGCCTGCGCCACCGCAGGCATTCGTGCTGAGGTATCTTGGTCCACGGGCGTGTTTTGTGTGATCACACTGGTGGTAACGGGAGAGATGCCGGTCTGGGCAAAGCCCCCCTGCACCGCACCGGTTACAGCAAGTCCGGCAAGAGCACCCAGCCTGAATGCTTTTTTTCCTGAGAGCCGCGCCATCAACACCTCTATCAAACTGACATACAAAACGACCTTCCGATTCTGGCGCGTTCGGGCAAGAAGTCCAGTAACAAGGAATTTTTAACCGAACTCATGGTAAATGAGTCGCAGTCACGAAATAAAATAAGGCAAAAGACACATTGGGCGAAATATTGCCGAAAATCGCGGCGCTAAAAATCGTTCACATGAATTCACAGTTGGATCGAGCGGTTGTGCGTGCCATAAAGGTCGGACCATTTGGGGCCAAGCCGCGCTCAAATAAGCGGTACGTCGCATCAAACGAGGCAGGCAAACGCAATGACAAATCTCAATTTCACGCGCCGGGGCATTTTAGGAGCCTTTGCAGCGACTGCTGTGGCGGCTGCGCCCACCATGTCCAATGCATTCGGCTTCCTGCGCGGCGCAGGCGATGTGCGGCAGATCAAAATGTATTCGGGTCGCACCGGCGAAAGCATCGACACTGTTTACTGGATCGATGGCGAATATATCGATGAGGCCCTTGCAGAAATTACGCACTTCATGCGCGACTGGCGTACCGGCACGCGCAAGAATATCGACCAGCGCACGATCGATATCGCAGCGGCCTCGCACCGTTTGATGGGCGTCAACGAACCTTATATCATGCTGTCAGGCTACCGGTCGCCCAAGACCAATGCGATGTTGCGCTCCCGCTCTGGCGGGGTTGCCAAAAACTCCCTGCATATGGTCGGTCAGGCCGCGGATCTGCGTTTGAAGTCGCGCTCTGTGAACCAGATGTATAGCGCGGCATCAGCCTGCAAAGCGGGCGGTGTCGGCAAGTATTCCGGCTCCAATTTTGTGCATATGGATTGCGGTCCCGTCCGGACCTGGGGGTCCTAAGCCCGTACGTTCCGCGCCCGGCTTCCATACGTTTTGAAAACAGGCGACGCATTGCGGCGCCTTTTTCATGTCTGACGTCGCCGTTACACACGCCTCAGCGCAAAACGCTCCAGCACATGGAAGCGTTGCGCGCGATCCTCCCCCATCAGACAGATCGCATCCAGCGGCACCGGCACATGCAGATGCGGCGCGAACCACGCCTCGGCTGCGACCGTGACCGCTGCTTCCTCGGCGCGGCCCATCGGGCCTGACAGCGTCAAATGGGGCTGAAATTGGTCCATCACATATGGGTATCCATAAGTGTCCAGCATCTTGCGCGCGTCCGGTGACAATCGCTCCGGCTTGCGGCGGGCGTACTGCTGGGGCGTTAGATCTGCACGCAAGTTATTACTGGCGCGCACGATTTTTGCGGCAAGATCAGCCAGATCTGCGCAGTTTTCCGGCGTCATCGCCAGAAAGCTCCCGATACGCGTGATACGAAGATGGCCCAGTGCCAGCGGCGCGGTTTGTGCCGCAATCTGGCCGCAAAGCGCAAACAGATCGTCAATCCGTGCATCTGCTGCCAGATGAAACGGCGCACGCAATGTAAGGTGATATCCATAGCGCCGTGGCCGTCGTGTTACCTTGGCAAGGTCGATATCCGTGCGATGCGGCATCGGTTGCGCCAGCTCACGCCCCAAAACGGGGTCCCAGCCCAGCCACTGGTTGGCACGTTCGACAAGCCCATCACTACCCGGTCGCGCGAAAATTGCATAGCGCTGCCACTCCATCACGTCACCTTCACCGTTCAGCCACTGCCCCACTTGGCCCCGTCCCGCCCGCACCCGCGCAACATCCACCGTACGCAAACTGTGCGAGATATTTACGCCCTCGGGCCTCTTCTGGCCATCATGCTATGCGATATACAAAAAGGACAGCACATGAGCGATATCTTTGCCTCCCTCCAGCCGGGACTGGATGCACCGGCCAGCAACGGCTTTGTGATTACACCTGATGACAGCACAGATCTGGTCACGACCACACGTGGAATTTACGTTGGCACAAGCGGTGACCTGCAGGTGACGCTGGTCGGGGACACGGCCCCCGTCACATTCAAGAATATGACGGCAGGTGTCGCGCACCCCCTGCGCGTGGCGCGGGTGCATGCCGACCAGACAACCGCGCAGAACCTGATCGCGCTTTTCTAGGCCACGTAAACATAAAAGGGCCACATATGGGGCCCGAGAACCCGCCTTGATGCGAGCTGTTGCGCCGTCACCATGTGGCGGCGCATTTTCGCTGCATCTGCAACCAGCCGATCCGCCCGAATTGGCGCGGATTTGCCGGTTTTACGTCGATATCCCGCCTTTATCGCTTGCCAAAGATGGCTTTTCACCTTGCTTCCGGCATCCGTGCTCAATAGAACGGCGCGTGACATTGAGCTTGCCTGCCGCAGTCTGACTCGCGGCACTGAGAAAAAAGGATATCACATGCAGGTCAACGAGACCCTCAACGACGGCCTCAAGCGCGGCTACGAGATCACCATTCCCGGGGCCGAACTCGAAGAGAAAGTCACGACCAAGCTCAAAGAAGCGCAGCCCGAGATCGAGCTGAAGGGCTTCCGCAAGGGCAAAGTGCCGCTGGCGATGCTCAAAAAGCAATTCGGTCAGCGCATGATGGGCGAAACCATGCAAGAGGCCGTCGACGGCGCGATGAACGAGCATTTCGAGAAATCGGGTGACCGTCCGGCGATGCAGCCTAAAGTCGAAATGAAAGACGGCGAGAACTGGAAAGAAGGCGACGACGTTGTTGTCACCATCGAGTACGAAGCGCTGCCCGAGATCCCCGAGTTCGACGCCTCGGCTTTGAAACTCGAGCGTCTTGTTGTGACGCCCTCCGACGAAGCCGTCGACGAGGCACTGAACGGTCTGGCTGAAAACGCCCAGAACTTCGAGAAAAAACGCAAAGGCACCAAAGCCAAAGACGGCGATCAGGTTGTGATCGACTTTGAGGGTTTTGTTGCTGGCGAAGCGTTCGAAGGCGGTAAAGGCGAAGATTATCCGCTGGTATTGGGATCGAACTCCTTCATCCCGGGCTTTGAAGACCAACTGGTTGGCGCCAAGCAAGAAGACGAGCTTGATGTTACGGTCAACTTCCCCGAACAGTATCAGGCAGAGCATCTGGCCGGCAAAGAAGCCGTGTTCAAATGCACTGTGAAAGAAGTTCGCGCGCCCGCACCTGCCGAAGTGAACGACGAGCTGGCCAAGAAATTCGGCGCAGAAGACCTTGACGCGCTGAAAGCGCAAATCAAGGAGCGTCTGGCGACCGAATACCAAGGTGCAGCACGTCAGATCCTCAAGCGTGGCCTTCTCGATCAACTCGACGGTCAGGTCAGCTTCGAATTGCCGCCGGCGCTGGTCGAAGCCGAAGCCAAGCAGATTGCGCATCAGCTGTATCACGAAGAGCACCCCGAAGATCAGGGCCACAACCACGGTGAAGTAGAGCCGACCGAAGAGCATAACAAGCTTGCGGAGCGTCGCGTACGTCTGGGTCTGCTGCTGGCGGAAGTTGGCCGCAAGGAAGAGATCGAAGTGACCGACGCGGAAATGACCCAAGCGGTCATGAACCAAGCCCGTCAATACCCGGGTCAGGAACGCCAGTTCTTCGAATTCGTTCAGCAAAACCCGCAGATGCAACAGCAGCTGCGCGCGCCGATCTTTGAAGACAAAGTTATCGATCACGTTGTTGAAAAAGCCGAAGTGACCGATAAAGAGGTCACCAAAGAAGAGCTGCAAAAAGCAATCGAATCCCTCGACGAGCTTTGAGCTTCTTGATTTGACAGATTTAAAGGGCGGCCCGGAAACGGGTCGCCCTTTTTTACATCGTGCGATCTGGCGCATGGCTACGGCGCACGGTACTCATGGCCAGGTTCCAATCAATAGGTGCTTCATGTCATCCAGCCGCCGCCTGTTATGGCCAGACCTTGCACGCACCATCGCGCTTTTAGCGATGGCGAGTTTTCATTTCGGTATTGATCTACAGATGTTGTCTATCGTTCAGGTTCTGCCCGCGTGGTGGCCTGATTATGCCCGCGCGATTGCTGGCAGCTTTTTGTTTCTGGTCGGGATCAGTCTTTGGTTGGCCAATGCCGGACGCATTAGATGGCCCGCAAACCTTAAACGCCTCGCGATGATCGTGGCAGGGGCTGCGGCGGTTACCGGTGTGACCTATCTCGCGATGCCTGGATATTATGTGTATTTCGGGATCCTGCACAGTATCGCGATTGCATCTGTGCTCGGGCTCGCGTTTCTACGGCTGCCTGCCATTGCGACGATGGCGTTGGGTCTTCTGGCGCTGATGATGCCGTTCTTGTTTGCCACGCCCTTGATGAATGCCCCTTGGCTTTGGTGGGTTGGATTGTCCACACAATGGGGCAGTGCGATGGACTTTGTCCCCGTGTTTCCGTGGTTCGGCATGGTCTTGCTTGGGTTGGGATGCGCGAAGCTGGCGGATAGATTTGGCCTGTTGCGTCAGGATCTGCCTAAAACGGGCTGGCTTCATGCGGTGTCATGGCCGGGCCGGCACAGCCTAGCGGTGTACCTGATCCACCAGCCGGTTATCTACGGTCTGCTATGGCTGTGGGCGCGGCAAAAGGGCTATATCGGCTAGGCGATCAGGACTGCACCCGACTATGCGTCGCGCGCTATGATTTTATGCCCGCGACGCTCTGCTTCGGAATTGATTTCGGCACCAAGCATGACGGAAATCGTGGCAATCCAGATCCACATCATCAGCACCACAACCGCCCCGATAGACCCGTAAGTCGCGGAGTAGTTGCCAAAATTGGCCGTGTAGAAAGAAAAGCCCCAGCTGGACGCCAACAGCATAAGTGCGCCCACCACTGCCCCCGGCAAGGCCCATGCCCATCGCGTGTGCTTTCTGTTGGGTGCCATATGGTACAAGACCATGAGGATCACCACCAACACCAACGCCATCAGCGGCCAACGCAATGTCAGCACGGCCACAGCCCAACCCGGCACCACCTGCAATGCATCCAGCATGGGCGGCAGAACAGCGGCAGCGACAATCAGTGCGCAAATCAGGATAATCGCCCCGATGGTCAAACCCAGACTGAAGATGTTGAGCCATATAAATCCGCGCCCTTCGGGCTGGTCATAGGCCAGATTGAGCGCCTCGATCAGAGCTTTCATACCGCCATTGGCCGACCACAGCGCCAAAACGATCCCCAACCCCATCGCCCACCCCAAAGCGGACTGGTCGGTGCTGGTCAGGCTTTCGATCTGGCCACGGATCAACGAGAGCGCTTCCGGAGGCACCACCTGTCCAAGTTGTTCCAGCATGCCCAGAACCCGCTCCCTGTTGGCAAACAGCCCGAATATGGAAACCAATGCTGTCAGTGCGGGAAACAAGGCAAGTATGGCATAAAATGTCACGCCAGCGGCGACGGCAAGCACGCGATCCTCGGCGATCTGGGCTTTGGTGGCCAGCAAAACGGCCCACCAGTCGCGTGGTTCCAGCGCCCGCGGCGAGAGTGCGGGAGCACGATTTGAAGGTGTTCGCAATGGCGCAGCCCCATCCCCGCTTGTGGGGGTGGTCTGCGGACCGTGATCGCGTGTCTGCGGCCCGCGTACGGCCCCCCAGATGGTCGCGGCCACGGCGATCGCTGTCACAACCCTGTCGCGCGATGTAGTTTGTTTTTCTCGAACCGTCATGCGCGCGCCTTTTTTCGTGATATCTTCGTGATCAACCCGCCCCGGTGAAGCAAGTTCCAGCTTAAAATAAAAAGCCGCGCCTTTTCCAAGGCGCGGCTTTCAATCTTTTCGAATTGGAGAAGATTACTTCTCTTCCGAAGTGTCTTCGTCGGAATTCGAACCTTGATCTTCGTCATCATCACGACCGGCTGCGCCGAGGTCGTCAAAGAGTTCCGAGATCTCGAAATCGGCTGCGGCATCTTCTTCCGCGGCAAGTTCCTGGATCGATTTGCCCGACGATTGCAGCTCGGCTTCCTCGTTCGAACGTGCAACGTTCATTGCCAGCACGGCAACGACCTCGGGGTGCAGGTGCACCTCGACTTCGTGCAGACCAAGAACCTTGATCGGCTGACGAATGATGACCTGCTTACGGTCGACCGAGAAACCTGCTTCGGTTGCCACATTGGCCACGTCACGCGTGGTGACCGAGCCATAGAGGTTGCCGCCGTCGGAGGCCGAACGGATAACGACGAATTGCTCGCCGTCGAATTTCGCCGCCAGCGCTTCTGCTTCTTTCTTGGACTCCAGATTGCGTGCTTCAAGCTGCGCTTTCTGGTTTTCGAAAGATTTGATGTTGGCGTCGGAGGCGCGCAATGCTTTGCCTTGCGGCAGCAGATAGTTACGACCGTAGCCCGCTTTCACGGATACGACGTCGCCCATCTGGCCCAGCTTGGCCACACGTTCCAGCAAGATGACTTCCATGATGCTCTCCTTACTTCACAGCGTAGGGCAACAGGGCGAGGAAACGTGCACGTTTGATGGCACGGGCAAGCTCACGCTGCTTTTTCGCCGAAACGGCGGTGATACGGGCGGGCACGATTTTGCCGCGCTCAGAGATGTAGCGCTGCAGAAGACGTGTGTCTTTATAGTCGATTTTCGGAGCATTCTCACCCGAGAACGGGCAGACTTTCCGACGACGGAAAAACGGTTTTGCCATGGTATTGGTCCTTTATTCGATCAACGACGTTCGCGGCGGTTTTCCCGCTCGTCACGCTTTTGCATCTGCACCGACGGACCGTCTTCGTGGGCGTCGACCTTGATGGTCAGCACACGCATAACGTCGTCATGCAGACGGCACAGGCGCTCCATTTCCTGAACCGCAGCCGAAGGGGCATCGGTTTTCAGGAAGGCATAGTGGCCTTTGCGGTTTTTGTTGATCTTGTAGGCCATGGTCTTCACGCCCCAGTATTCGGATTCAACAACGTTACCGCCGTTATCCGAAAGGACAGTGGAGAAGTGCTCGACAAGGCCTTCGGCCTGCGTGTTGGACAAATCCTGACGCGCGATGAGGACATGCTCGTAAAGAGGCATAATCGCTCCTATCATCAATTGGGCGGCTTCATAGGTGGGTAAACTCTTCCGCGCCCCACCACGAGAGGCATCGCCGGTTCACATGAACTGCGGAAGTTCGGGCGCAATACACCACCACCTGTCCAAAAGCAAGCGCTTCATCCCGCGAAGGGGTGGGATGACGCGCGCGGTGAGGGGTGGCTGCGGGATTTTCCCCTTTCGGGGGGTCGCTTTTGCTCAAGGCATCGAGCCCTGAGCAAAAGCGGTCGGGGGCTGATGCCCCCTCCGGCACCGCGCCCCCGAACGTGACGCGCCATCTTCAGGCTGCGGCCTTGTGGTTGATACGCGCCATCGCCTGCGCCCCAATTTCGAAGCTGCGCATGCGAGCGGCGTGATTATGGATCTGGCCCGTCAGGATAACCTCGTCGGGGCGCAACCGCGTGATGTGATCGCGTAGCTGCTGTTCGACCGATTGCGGATCGCCAACCGCCACCATGGAAAGCGCGTGTTCCGCCATCTTGATTTCCTGCGCACTGGCAACCTGCGTCATATCATCGACCGGCGCGGGCAAAGGTCCGGGCTGGCCGCGGCGCAAATGCACAAACGCCTGCAGCATAGAACTGCGCAGATAATGCGCCTGCTGGTCTGAGTCTGCGGCAAAAAGATTAAGCGCCAGCATGAATTTGGGCTCTTGCATCACGCCCGGCTGGAAGCGGCTGCGATACACCTCCACGGCCTGTTCCAGCGCGTCCGGCGCGAAATGCGAGGCAAACGCATAAGGCAGGCCCAAATGGGCGGCCAACTGTGCCCCGAACAGCGATGAGCCAAGGATCCAGACCGGCACCTGAGTGCCTTCACCCGGCACGGCGCGCACCGGCTGATCGGGGTGGGGCGGCTGCAGGTACTCCAGCAGTTCCACAACATCTTCAGGAAAACGGTCCGCAGAAAGCCCGCGACGCAATGCCTGCATCGTTCGGGGATCGGTTCCGGGCGCGCGCCCGAGCCCCAGATCGATCCGGTCACCGTAAAGGGCATGCAGGGTGCCAAAGGCCTCTGCCACCATCAATGGGGCGTGGTTGGGCAACATGATCCCACCCGACCCCACGCGGATTGTTGACGTTTTTGAGGCAACATGGCCGATCACAAGCGCGGTCGCCGCCGAAGCAATCCCACGGGAATTGTGATGTTCTGCCAGCCAATACCTGTGATAGCCCAAGGCCTCGGCATGCTGGGCAAGGGCACTTGTGTTCAGCAATGCATCCTGTGCAGTGCCACCTTCGGGGATGGGCGATAGATCGAGAACTGAATAGGGAACCATAAGAACCTCCTGTTAAGGTCTATCTGGTGATCCCGACCCTCAACAAAAAGCGCAATAAAGCGATAGTTTCTGGTATTTTTGTGCATAATCGCACAGACGGTTCAGTTTTTGTCCTGAGCGGGGCCACCCGTCCGGCTGGCGGCTACGATCCCTGTCAGGATCAGTGCGAAGCCTGCGGCGTGATAGGGCCGCAGGGTTTCGCCCAGAAACACGACCGAAAGCAACGCGCCATAGACCGGGATCAAATGGATAAAAAGGGCCGCACGCGCCGGGCCGATTCTGGACACTGCCCGCATATATAACAAAAACGCGCCGAGTGACGGTACGATGCCCACATACAGCACCGCCATTAACGCATGCAGCGATGGCTCCGGGCGCACCCCACGGCCGATTTCCATCAGCCAGAACGGGGTCAGGACCAACAGGCCTAACATGCACTGCACAGCCAACAGCCCGACACGGCTCATTTCAGGCGGCAATCTGGTAAGCCAGACGGTGAAAAACCCCCACGCCACCATCGCACCAAAAATCAAAATATCGCCTGCGTTGAAATCCATGCTCAACAAGCGCGAGAAATCGCCACTCAAAATGATCGTCAGAACGCCGCAGAGCGAAACCGCAAGGCCGATGATCTGCAACAGTCGCAGCCGCTGACCGTAGAACGCCACGCCGATCAACAAAACCAGCACAGGAATGGTGGAATTCAGCAGCATGCCATTGGCCGCTTGAGTGTATTGCAGGCCGCTGTAAATCAGGGAGTTGAACATCACAACCGACGTCAGGGTGGTCCCTAGAACCAACCAGCGATGGCGCAGATACAGCCGCCAGTCCCGCCGGATATAGGGCCATGCAAAAGGCAAAAGGCACACAAGCGCCACCACCCAACGCCCCCACACAAGGCTCATCGGGGGCACGGCATCACGCGCGCCCCGCGCCACAATGAAATTGCCTGCCCAGAAAAGCGGCGGCAACAGCACCGTCAGGATCAGGGCGATCCTTGCACCTATCCCCGCGGCCGCAGGGACCGGCGTCTCGTGTCTTGCGCGGGTATTTTCCATCGCTGCCCCCTTCCCGGTATAAAATCGTATCATCTGGCCGCCGGCCGTGTGTCTATGCGCGCAGATGGCGCATCAACCGCTTGATCCGCCGCCGCGTCCGCCCGTCATAGGGTGGCATCAAGTACCTGATCGGTGCGAAGCGGTTCTCGACCACCGGTTTGAAATGGCTGAACTCCCGAAACCCGTATTCCCCGTGCGCCGCTCCCTGCCCCGACGCTCCGATCCCGCCAAAGGGCACCGCGGGATGGGACGCGTGCACCATCGTCGCATTGACCACCATAGCACCTGCAGGCACCTGATCTTGGAAGGCCACGACCTCTGCCTGCCTGCCTGTGAAAAGATAAAGCGCAAGCGGCGTGGGAACTTGCGCAAGACGGGCGCGCAAGTCAGCCGGATCATCATAGCACATGAGCGGCAGAACAGGGCCGAACACCTCTTCTTGCGCAATCTGCATTGCGTCGGTCACATGCGTCAGTACGGTCGGCGGGAAATACAGCCGTGCCGCGTCACCCTCGCCACCGTGGGCCAGCTCTGCGCCCTGCTCCATCGCCTCGAGCGTCAGATCCCGCAACCTGTCGAACTGGGCCGGCGTGACGATCCGGCCAAACTCTGTGCGTAGACGATCCCCCTCGCCGTAAAGGCTGGTGATCTCGTGGCGCAAATGGGCCAGAAATCTGGCCTGTAGATCACGCGGAACATACACATGATCGGGCGCGATGCAGGTCTGGCCCGCATTCATGAACTTGCCCCACGCGATATGGCGGGCCGCCGCGCGCAAATCCGCACCCGATGTAATGATCGCGGGCGAGCGGCCACCCAGCTCCAGCGTGACGCTGGCCATGGTATCGGATGCGGCGCGCAAAACCTCGCGACCGATGCGGGTCGATCCGGTAAAAAAGATATGGTTGAAGGGCGCGCGCAAGGCGGCCTGCGCCACCTCGGGCCCGCCGGTCGTGCAGGCCACCAGATCGGGGCCGAAAACCGCATCAATGATCTGCGAGATCACCTGCGCCGTGGCGGGCGCATGTTCTGACGGTTTGACCAGCACCCCGCAGCCCGCCGCCAGCGCCGAGACAAGCGGCTGCATGACCAGCGCAAACGGATAGTTCCAAGGTGCGAGTATCAATGCCACACCTTTGGGTTCCGGCCGGATGCGGGCGCGCAGACCAAATCCCAGCAGCCCGCCCCGCACCCGCTTGGGTGCCATCCAGCGCGACAGGTTTTTGCGCACATGGCGGATTTCGGCCAGAACAGGCAGCAGCTCTGTCAGGCGTGCCTCGCTTTCGGATTTGTTAAGATCCACGGCGAGTGCGGACAGAATGTCGGATTCCCTTTGGGAAATCTCGTGCGCCAACGCCCCCAAGGCGGACCGGCGCGATGCCCCGTCAAACGCGATGCGCCGGTCGGGCGTGGCCTGTGCCAAAATCTGATACGCGCCGACCGGCTCCATCTATCAGCCTCCGACTGCCACAACGTCGTGGCGCTGGCGACCAAGACCTGCGCCCTCCAGCTCGACCACATCGCCGGCTTTGAGGAATTGCTTGGGCGACATGCCGGCCCCGACGCCAGGCGGGGTACCGGTCAGCACCACATCTCCGGGTTCCAGCGTGACGAACTGGCTCAGGTATTCAACCAAGAACGCCACCTTGTGGATCATCGTCGCGGTCGAACCGTTCTGGCGCGATGCGCCGCTCACAGATAACGACAGGTCAATCGCCTGCGGATCGGCGATCTCGTCGCGGGTCACAAGCCACGGCCCGAGCGGGCAGAAACTGTCATGGCTTTTGCCTTTGACAAACTGGCCCGCACGTTCTTTTTGCCAGCCACGCTCGGAATAGTCGTTGGCCAGCACATAGCCTGCGATATGCGAAAGCCCTTCACCGGCTGCGATATGTTTGGCACGCGTGCCGATTACGAAGCCCAGCTCCACCTCCCAATCCAGCTGCGATGCATGCGACGGCAGCTCTGTCGGGTCGTTGGGGCCGCAAATCGCGGTCACGGCTTTGGAAAACAGCATCGGCTCTTCGGGGGGGATCGCGCCGGTTTCGGCTGCGTGATCGGCATAGTTCAACCCGATTGCCAAGACCTTGCGCACATCCGCGACAGGGGCACCCAGCCGTGTGTCGGGCGCAATAACGGGCAGGCTGTCCAGATCAATCGCGGCGAGTTTTTCCAGTGCATCCGGCGCAAGCTGATCTGGCCCCAGATCCGCGATAAGCCCTGACAGATCACGGATACTGCCGTTCCCGTCCAGAATGCCCGGTTTTTCCTCGCCCACCGGGCCAAAACGTAAAAGTTTCATCGGTCTCTCCTCACCCCAAGGCCCAAGCAGGCCCGTATCGGGTGTCAGACAACCGTGTCGCAGCGAAAATGACAAGCCCTGATCGACGGCGTTACCGTTTGGGGCATTTTAATGCCCCGCCCCCTGACCTGACGGTAAGGGCTGCGGACCTCTGTGCCGCTCAGGCGTCCGGATCAGGCGCTTTGGCGGTCACGCGCGCAGGCTGCGGCTTTTGCAATTGCGGCCACTTGCGGCGTATGGTCCGCCGCAGCAAGATCATGCAGCCAATCCCAAAGCCACGATTGCAGGTTTTGCTCCAGCGCCACAAGGCTGTTGTTCGGCGCGCTTTGGCCATCCCATTCGGACCTGTCCCAGTGATGAAGCGTTTCATCAAAGCAATCAAGGCAGATGAAGGCCTCGACCCCTGTCTGGCAGAGCGGCAAAAGACCAACCGGCCAATCGCGCAAAGGGTTTTGGGGATCGGGGTTCGTAAAGGCCTCGTGCAACATATCGGCGCTCATGCCCTCGCACGTGCGAAAGCCGCCACCCAGCCCCAACAAGCCCATATACGGGCCGAAACCGCCATTGCCCACAGCCTCGTACAGCCTGCGCAAAAAGACCGGCGGCACAAGGCCCAGACGCTGATCGGCGGCTGCAAGGTCTTGCGCGGTTGCAGGCGGCGCGCGCATGACAACCGGCGCGTGCATGAGGTCACTTCCACCCACGGTCTGCATCACCCGCAGCCGCACCGCAGAAATCAGATCCTGATCCTGAGCGGAAATCATCGCAAAACGCCTCCCCCGGACAATGCGTGTGGATATAAGTATCACATAGCGCGCGGCACCGCGCTACGGGTTTTTTCGCCCCATTGAGAATTCGGTTAATCGCGACAAAAGGGACCAGAAACGGCCCCTTTTGCACATCATCACTCCGGCTACGGCTATTAACGCATGCCTTCCGCAGCCAACCACTCGGCGGCGCGATCCAGCGCCCGGCCCAGTTTCTCGATCAGCTCGTCCACTTGTGCCTCGGTCACGATCAGCGGCGGGCAGATACCGATGGTTTCATAGATATTGCGCACGATCAGCCCCTCCTCGGCGGCGAACTTCACCGCCATTGCGGCCGCCTTGCCGGCAGGTGCGAAGCTCTCTTTGGTGGTTTTGTCGCGCACCAGCTCCACCCCTGCAATCAAACCGGCCCCGCGGACCTGCCCCACAATCGGGTGATCTGCCAATGTACGCAGCCCCGACTGGAAACGGTCCTCCAGCCGCGCGGCATTGCCCATCAGATCCTGTTCTTCGATAATCGCGATATTTTCCAGTGCCACAGCACAGGCCACCGGATGGCCACCACCGGTAAAGCCGTGCCCCAAGGTGCCCAGCTCCTGCGAGTAATCGGCAATCACCTGATAGACCGCATCGGACATCACAATCGCGGCCAGCGGCTGATAGCTGGAGGTCAGCTGTTTCGAGGTCACAAGAATATCGGGCTTGAACCCGTATCGCTCGCATCCCCAGCGCGCGCCTGTGCGCCCGAACCCGTTGATCACCTCGTCAGACACAAGAAGGATATCGTATTTCCGGCACAGTGCCTCGATCCCGGGCCAATAGCCTTCGGGGGGCGTCATCACGCCGCCTGCGCCCATCAAAGGCTCGCCGATGAAGGCTGCGATCGTCTCGGGGCCCTCTGCCAGAATGGTCTCTTCGGCCTCTTGCAACAGACGGGCGGTAAACTGCGCCTCTGTCTCGTCTGGGGTGCCCCAGCGGTAATGATGCGGACAGGTCAGATGGACCACGGCAATAGCCGGAAGATCAAAACCTTTCTGGTTTCCCGGCAGACCGGTAAGAGAGCCCGACGCCACAGTGATCCCGTGATAGCCCTTGTCACGTGCCAGAAACTTCTTCTTTTCAGGCCGGCCCAGCATGTTGTTCATGAACCAGACGAATTTCACGACCGTGTCGTTGGCCTCCGAACCGGAGTTGGTGTAGAACACTTTGGTCAGATGCTCTGGCGTGATCTCGACCAGTTTCTCGGCCAGCTGGATGCCCGGAACATGGGCTTTATGGGCGAAATTCTGGATATAGGGCAGTTCCGCCATCTGGCGGGCCGCCGCCTCGACCAGACGCGGCTGGGAAAACCCCACCGCCACCGACCACAGCCCCGCGAGACCCTCAAGATATTTCCGCCCCTCGCTGTCATATACATAGGCGCCCTCGCCCTTGGTGATGATCATCGGGCCTTGTGCCTCGTGCGCCCGCGCATTGGTGTAGGGATGTAACTGATGGGCGATATCACTATCGTGCAGGGAATTGAGACGAGTGGTCACGGCGCGTATCCTTGGGTTGCTGCTGAGGTGGTGTACCGCATGATGCGGCCACCCCCATCAGGCGACACTCGCACGATTTGCGCAAGCCGATAGTGCGCGCCCCTTCAGGCGTCACGCGTTTTACCGCCCGCTTCGGGCACGCCTAGATGTGATGGAGCACCAAGGGCCGTCCTGCGTAGCGCAACACCTGCACATCGGTTTCATAAAGCGCGGCCAGCGTTTGCGGGGTCAGCACCTCTTCGGCGGTGCCACTGGCGGCAATCCGGCCGTTTTTCATCGCAATCAGATGATCGGCCCATGCGGCGGCGTGGTTGAGATCATGCAAGACGATCACCACCGACCGGCCGGCATCGCGCAGATCCGACAGGCGTTTCATCAAGGCGCGCGAATGCGCCATATCAAGATTGTTGAGCGGCTCGTCCAGCAGCATCCATGGCGTGGTTTGGGCAAATGTCATTGCCAGATGCGCGCGTTGCGCCTGCCCCCCCGACAATTCATCTAAAAACCGGTCGGCAAATGGCACCAGATCGAACATGACAAGGGCATCGTGAACGGCGGCATGATCGACCGGACCGGGATGGCCTTTGCAATGCGGCCAACGCCCGAAGCCGATCAGCTCGCGCACCCGCAGACGCGATGCAACCGACAGGTTCTGTCCCAGATACGCCATCTCCAACGCCAGCTGGCCGGATGGTGTTGTGCCCACATCCAGATCGTTGATCGCAACATGGCCCGTTTGCAACGGCTCGATCCGGCCCATTAATTTCAAAAGCGTGGATTTACCCGCCCCGTTCGGGCCGATCAGCGCCGTCACCTCGCCTTGGGGAATATCGCAGCTCACATTCGTGAGGATCGGGTTGCCATCGATCTGATGGTTCACATCGGCCACACGGATCATCGGATTTTGCCTTTCAAAAGCAGAAACAGGAAAAACAGCCCGCCGAGGAATTCGACGACAACCGAAAGCGTGGCCTGCTGTCCCATCACACGCTCAAAGAAGGTCTGCCCGCCCACCAGCACGCACATCGCCACCAAGGCCGCCACAGGCAGTAATATGCGGTGATGCGCGCCACCCGGGCGGCGTTGGGCAATCGCGTGGGCAAGCCCTGCCACGATCAGCCCGAAAAACGCAACCGGCCCGACAAGCGCGGTCGAGACAGATACCAGAACCGCCACCAATCCGAGCGCCGCGACCACGATCCGCCCGTGCGGCAGACCAAGCGCAATGGCGCGATCCCGCCCCAGCCCCAGCACATCGAACCGCGGTGCAAGCCACATGGCAATCACACATCCCAAAACGGTAATTGTGGCACCGATCCCCAACACATCCGTATGTGCGCGAGAGAAATTGGCAAAGCTGACCGATTGCACGGTTGCAAACGCGTTGGGGTCCAGCACACGCCCGATCAAGCCCGAGCCTGCACGAAACAACGTGCCCAAAATCACCCCTGTCAGGATCATCCGCGTAATATCGCGCGCGCCCTTGCGCAAAAGCGTGCCGAACAGCAAAAGCGCCATCACCGTCATCGCACCGGTTTCGACAATGAATTTCGGCGCAGCCCCGATCATGGCAAATCCGGTTGTGCCCAAGGCTGCCACCAGCAGCGTTTGCATCATGACATAAAGCGCATCGAACCCCATGATCGAGGGGGTCAGAATGCGGTTGGCCGAGACCGTCTGAAACAGGATGGTCGATACGGCAACCGCTGAGCCAACCGTTAGCAACGCGGCAAGCTTCTTCATTCTTAACTTTAAGATAAACTCGTAATTACCTGACAGACCTTGAAAAAGCCAGATCATGCAAAAAAGAAAAAGCGCAATTGACAGCCAAAGGACGGGATGGCGCAGCCATGTCGCCGCTTGTCTGAGGCGCAGGTTCGGGTGCTGCAAGACTGTTTCAGACATCGACTTGCTCCGGCAGGGTCTTGCGGCGCGCGGGACGCGCCGGTTTCCATAGCAACCACAAGAAGACCAGCGCCCCGACCACGCCCAGAATTGTGCCCGCAGGGATCTCGTATGGGGCGATCACCAGCCTACCGATGATATCGCATGCCAGCACCAGCCCCGCGCCGCCCATCGCCACAAGCGGCAACGACCGGCGCAGGTTATCGCCCACGACACGCGCCGCGATATTGGGCACCACCAGCCCCACAAACGGGATCATACCGACCGACACCACGACCATGGCCGTGACCACAGCCACCACTGTCAGACCAAGGCGCATCACCGCGCGCGGGCTTAGGCCAAGGGCGGTGGCCGCCTCGGGCCCGAGGCCAAGGATGGCGAACCTGTCAGCTGCAAAAAATGCGATGGCCGCGGCGATAGCAGCAATCCACAAAAGCTCGTAGCGCCCCGAGATCACACCCGAAAACTCGCCGCTCATCAGCCATGTCGCGATATATTGCATCATATCGGCCTGCCAGCCGATCCATGTGACAGCCGCACCGATCACCCCCGACAATACGATGCCGGCCAACGGCACCAGCAAAACCTCGCGTGGGGGAAGCCTGCGGATCATATGCACGAAAACCCACGTGCCTGCCAATGCCGCAACCGAGGCTGCGACCATTTTCGCCCAGATCGGCGCGGTGGGCATGACAAGGGTGATGACCAACAACCCCAAGGCCGCGCTTTCGGCGGTGCCGGCGGTTCCGGGCTCCACAAAGCGGTTGCGCACGATCTGCTGCATGACCACACCGGCCACAGCAAGCGCGGCCCCCGTCAGCAGTGCCGCCAAGGTGCGCGGGATGCGCGAAACGGTCAACACCATCATGCCGCGCGGATCAGATAGATCCATCTGCGCGGCCCCGATAAAGGTAGAGGCCACAGCGAGGAGAACGATCACACCGATCGACAGGGCCAGTCTTTTTGCGCGCGTCATGAGGATGCCTTGTTTAGCCGTCGCTGGAGGCAAAGGCCGTATCGACCTGATCGAGCATTTCCATCAGCGCCTGATAGCCACCGCCTGCGATATAGGCATCACCTGCGTTGAGATAGACGATCTGGTCTTTTTGCGCCGCCGTGGTTTCCGCAACCAGCGGGTTATCCAGCGTTTCCTTGGCCGATTGACCTTCGGCACCGATCGCGGCACCGCGGTCGATCACGAACAGCCAGTCCGGATTGGTTTGTGCGATAAACTCGAAGCTGATCGCATCGCCGTGGGAGGCCACCGAAAGTCCCTCCGCCGCCTGCGACAGGCCCACGGCATCGTGGATCCAGCCAAACCGTGACCCGACACCATAGGCCGACACTTTGGGACCGTTGGTCAACACCACAAGCGCCGTGCCTTGGCCTTCTGCCTCGGCATGCACCTTGTCGAGTTTGGCTTGCAGGGCCGCGTCAAGTTCCTGCGCCTTGTCCTGTTTGTCGAAAAGCTTGCCATACGCCTCCAGCCGCTCGCGCGATTGGGCAATGATATCTTCGGAAATCGTCATATCAATTGCAGGGCCCACCTGCGACACGTCCTCCAGTTTGGTTGCCGAACGTCCGCCCACAATGGTCAGATCGGGGTTCAACCCTGCCAGCGCTTCCAGATCGGGTTCGAACAACGTGCCAACAACCGCGGCCCCGTCCAGATGGTCCAGACGCGTGAGCAAAATCTTGTCCACACGTCCCGTAGGTTCCACCCCCAGCGCATCAAGCGTATCAAGCGCGGCCATATCGAACACCGCGACCGATTTGGGATTGGCCTCTAACGTGGCCGGCCCGCGCGCGGTGTCGATCGTCACCTCCTCTGCCATTGCAAACGACATTGGCGTGACGCAAACAGGCACGGCAACCGCCGCCAAGAGGGCAAATGTTCTGGTAAGTTTCATACTGTTCTCCGGTAGCTACGACAGGGCCATGGATGATGCACCTGCGCGCGGCGTGCGCGCGACACATGGCTCTAGGCGGTTCGGCCCATGTGTTAATTGAAGCCGTGCGAAGGGTCCAGCCAATTACCGATAAAAACAGTCGGAATCGATAATGCCGTGTCATGACCTCCGCCCGTGTGCCGGAAAACACATCACGCTACTGTGTTTAAGTTACGGGAATCATCGCAACAAAATGTGTTTTTTCAATGATAGGTTGATATCGACGCCGATAGATGCGCGCGAAAACCCAGCCATAAGTATCAGCCACAGGCGCCTCCCGCTTGGCTACGGCCTGACATCCGTTTACCGTTCCATGCGCGCCAACGCTGAGATGATCGAAGTTATAGTACGAAAGACTGAAAACGTGGTAAAATCCAGTTCCAACCGAGTTCGCTTTCAGGCCTGCGCCTGTCTGGCGCTGATCGCTGCGGCCTCCCTGCCCCTGCCCGGTTTCACGACCAAAGCCCTGGCCCAGCAAGAAGGCCAGCAACAACCGGTCTTGCCGGTGGGCACGATCACCTTGAAAGAAACTGCCGTGCCCTATTCAGTCACTCTTCCGGGCCGCGCGGTTGCCTATGAGCAGGCCGACATCCGGCCGCGGGTCGAGGGGATGATTACATCGATCCCCTACGATTATGGCAGCGAGGTCGACAGGGGCACGATCCTGTTCCAGATCGAGCCTGACACCTACGAGGCAGAACTGGCCGCAGCCGAAGCTGATGTCGCCTCTGCGCAGGCGCAGATCCAGACCGCGCAATCGACGTATGACCGCTACCAGCAGATCAAGGGCGTGGGCGTGACCCAAACCACGCTGGAGGAGGCGGCAGCAACGCTTGCGTCGAGCAAGGCACAGCTGAAATCAGCGCAATCCGCGCTCAAAACGGCGCGGCTCAATCTGGACCGCACCTCGATCCAGAGCCCGATCCACGGCGTGGTCGAGGTGCCGGAGGTTTCGGTCGGCACGCTTGTTACTGCCAACCAGACCGATATCCTGACCACCGTCACACGGCTTGATCCGATTTACGTGGATGTGTCGGAAAGCTCCGCGCAGATGCAGCGCGGGCTGGATCTGATCCGCAACGGAACGCTTGTTCTCAATGATACGATCAATGCCGAACTGACACTGGAAACCGGCGAGGCCTATACGATGACGGGCAAGCTGATCAGCCCGTCAGCCGTGGTATCGGCGGCCACCGGAAGTGTGGATTACCGCATCCAGTTCGACAATCCTGATCGCAAGATCTTGCCGGGCCAGTTTCTGCGCGCCACCATCACCCCCGGCCAGACCAAGGCAATTCTGGTCCCCCAAAACGCCACCAGCCGCGACAGCGCAGGCACATTGACCGCCTATATCGTGGATAAAGACGGGGCCGCAGCCCAATCCACCCTGACCACCCGCGGCACATTTAACAACCAGTGGGTTGTGACAAACGGCCTTGAGGCGGGCGACCAGCTGATCGTCGACAACCTGATGAAACTGAGCCCCGGTGCCAAGGTCCGCGCAGTGCCTGTCACAATTGATAAAGACGGCGTTGTGCAGGATCGCGAAGATATGCAGGCCACAGACGAAAGCGCAGCACAAGACGCTGACGGTTCTGGAAACACCGACGCGGGCACAGCCCCCGCCACGACGTCAGGCGAGTGATATAAATGGTCAATTTCTTTATCCACAGACCCGTCTTCGCATGGGTTCTGGCCATCGTAACCATGTTGGCGGGTGTGCTTGCACTGACCCGTCTGCCGGTTGCGCAATATCCTGAAATCGCGCCCACCACGGTGCGGATCAGTGCAAATTACACCGGTGCCACGGCGCAGGCGGTACAAAGCTCGGTGACCGAAACCATCGAAGATGCGCTCACCGGTCTTGATGGGCTGCTGTATATGGTGTCGGAAAGTTCCGAAGGTCGGGCCTCCATCACGCTCACCTATGACGAGTCTATCGATCCGATCGATGCGCAAAACGATGTGCAAAACAAGGTCTCGCAGATCGAAAGCCAACTGCCTGATACCGTGACACAACAAGGTGTATCGGTCACGCGGTCGTCCAGCTCGATCCTGCTGGTGGCAGCGCTGGTGTCGACCGACAACCGCTATAGCCAGATCGAGCTTGGCGATCTTGTGTCCAACCGGATCGAAAGCCCGATCCAGCGGGTTCAGGGAGTGGGGTCGATCAACTCCTTCGGCTCGGGGTACGCGATGCGGATCTGGCTCGATCCGCTGGCCTTGCAGCAATACAAGCTGACGGCCACCGATGTGACAAACGCGGTTCAGGCGCAAAACACCAACGTCTCCGTTGGGTCGCTTGGCAGCCAGCCCACGACACAAGGGCAAACCTTCACCGCCACCATCACCGCACAAAGCCAGCTGTCCACGGTGGAAGAGTTCGAGAATATCTTGCTGAAAACCGATGCCAATGGCGGGGCGGTCTTTCTGGGCGATGTGGCGCGGGTCGTACTGGGGCAGGAAAGCTATGGCACACAGTCCCGGTTCTCGGGGGCCAATGCCTCCGGTTTCGGGGTCAATCTGGCCACGGGTGCAAACGCCGTGGATACGGCCACGGCTGTACGTGCGGAAATGGACCGGATCGCGCAAAGCCTGCCACCGGGGGTCGAGGTCCGCTATGCCTATGACACCTCGCCTTTCGTCGAGGCGTCTATCGGCAAGGTGGAGCACACGCTTTTCGAGGCAATCTTCCTCGTTTTGATCGTGATCTTGGTATTTTTGCAAAAATGGCGCGCGACACTTATTCCGATCATTGCAGTGCCGGTGGTGTTGCTGGGCACATTCGCGGTGTTGATGGCCTTCGGCTACTCCATCAATACGCTGACAATGTTTGCCATGGTGCTTGCGATCGGTCTTTTGGTGGATGACGCCATTGTCGTGGTGGAAAATGTCGAACGTGTGATGGAGGAAGACCAGATCGGTCCGGTCGAGGCGACCGAGAAATCCATGGGCCAGATCTATGGCGCATTGATCGGGATCGCGCTTGTTCTGTCAGCGGTCTTCCTGCCGATGGCATTTTTTGGCGGCTCGACAGGGGTGATTTACCGGCAGTTTTCCGTCACCATCATCACGGCGATGATCTTGTCTGCTGCCGTGGCCCTGATCCTGACACCCGCCCTATGCGCCACGCTTTTGAAAAAGGGGGAAGGCGAGACGAAATTCCCGCCCGCACGCTGGTTCAACCGGCAGTTTGACAGGCTGAACGCATTCTACACCAAAACCGTCGCGCGGTTTTTGAAAGTGCCGTTCCTGATGCTCGTGGCCCTGATCGCCCTCGGGTTCGGTGCCAGTTTCGTATATAAAAACCTGCCCCAGTCCTTCTTGCCCACCGAAGATCAGGGCGCGGTTATGGTGATGATCACGCTGCAAGAAGGCGCCACCCAGAACCAGACCCGCGAGGTCATGGGACAGATCGAGGATTATCTGCTGAACGACGAAAAAGACATCGTCGTGTCCACTTTCGGGGTATTGGGCTTTTCATTCTCCGGTCAGGGCCAGAACAATGCGCTGTTGTTTGCCAAACTGACGGATTTCGATGACCGCCTGAAGCCCGAGCAATCGGCAGGGGCGCTTGTGGGACGGGCCATGGGGAAATTCGGGGCCAATCGTGCAGGCCAGATCGTCTTCCTGCAACCGCCCGCGATTCAGGGTCTGGGTACATCCAACGGCTTTACGATGTATCTGGTCGATCAGGGCAATCAGGGCACACAGGCCCTGCGCGAGGCGGCAAACACGCTTGTGGGCACCGCCAATCAAGACGATCGCACGACCGCCGTTCGTGTGAATAACAACGAAGACGAGGCCGCGCTGAAAATCAGCATAGACCAGCAAAAGGCCGAGAGTCTGGGCCTGACCCTTTCGGATGTGAACAGCATGTTGTCGATCATTTTTGCCTCGAGAGAGGTCAATGATTTCAACATGAACGGCAACCTCAACCCCGTGATCGTGCAAGGCGATGCCGACTGGCGGATGCAGCCCGATGATATCGACGACTGGTTTGCACGCAATTCCAGCGGAGATATGGTGCCGTTTTCGGCCTTTATGACCACCGATTGGGAACGCACCGCGCCCTCGCTCACACGGTTTGGCGGCACACAGGCGATCCAGGTCCAAGGCAGCGCGGCAGACGGGTATTCTTCGGGTGATGCGATGAACGCGATGGAAGAAATGGTCGCTGACATGGACGGCGGCTACGGGACTTCATGGACAGGGCTCAGCTATCAAGAACGGCAGTCGGGCGATCAGGCGCCAATGCTTTATGCGCTTTCGGTGTTGGTTGTGTTCCTGTTTCTGGCGGCGCTTTATGAAAGCTGGTCGATTCCCTTCTCTGTCATGATGTCGGTGCCTGTGGGCGTATTGGGGGCACTGTCTGCCGCATGGCTCTTTGGTCAGTCCAATGATGTCTATTTCAAGGTCGGCCTTCTGACCACAATCGGGCTGGCTGCGAAAAACGCGATCCTGATCGTGGAATTCGCCAAGGATCTGGAGGCCACGGGCAAAGACCTGATAGAGGCCACACTAGAGGCCGCACGCCTGCGCCTGCGGCCGATCCTGATGACATCTATCGCCTTCATGCTTGGGGTTGTGCCCTTGGCACGCGCCGCAGGCGCGGGTGCGGCCGCGCAAAACGCCATCGGGATCGGCGTGCTGGGCGGGATGATGGCCGCGACCTTCATCGGCGTTTTCATGGTACCCAGCTTTTACGTGATGATCCGCAAGCTGACGGATAAGAAAGTGCGCCAGCAAAAAGGCTGACCCACGACCAACCCCTCATCTCCCTCCGCGCGTTCGGCGTGCGGGGGGATTTTTTATGCCTGATCGCGGGAATTGGCCGAGGGTGGTAACCGATTATGAAGATCCTGCCGTCAAGGTGAGCTGGAACAGGGCCACTGACCGGAGTTTGAATGCGGATCTTTTTTACACTTTTGCTATTGGGCCTGCTGGTGGGCAGTAAGGTGCAGGCGCAACCTGTTCTTCCCGCACTGTCAGGCCAGCTGTTTGTTTCAAGTGACGGGCCGGCTGCACCACTGATACCGGCACTGATGCGCCCCGGTCCACCTGATGCTGGGGCCGCCGCGGGGCAGCACGCCGCTCAAGAGACATCGGCAAAAAGTGCCAGCCTGTTTGGGTCGTTTCAAGAGGCGCGATTGCTGTCTGCGGCCCTGAGATCCGACAGTATAGAAGGTCCACGCCCCTATCGCAGCACAGCCACCCCGCGGCTTTTCGGTGGCAATCCGTCCGGGGGGGCGCATGAACGCGCAGCCCACCATTTGCGCCATTTGATCGCCAGTGCCGAGGCGGGTGCCATGGGCTATGATGCGGTACAGTACGGTGCCCGCAGCCGTCCACCGGCCCAACCCACCGCCATGACGCTCGCGCAAATCAGTAACTGGATCACCCGTACCCCCGGCCAACCGCATGCGATCGGCCGGTATCAATTTATACCCAGTACGCTGTGGCGTCTGGTCAAGGACCAGAACATTCCGATGCAGGCGCGCTTCTCACCACAGCTTCAGGACCGTCTGGCCGATCAGTTGCTACGGGAGGCGGGGCTTGAGGCAGCTGTACGCGGCGAACTGTCGCGCACGGGCTTCATGAACAATCTGGCCAAAATCTGGGCGGGATTGCCAAACTCTAGCGGTCGGTCGCATTACCACGGCTATGCAGGCAATAAGGCCACAATGAGCTGGACAGAATACACGCGCGCGATGTCGGTGATTTTTCCGGGCTGAGCCCTCAGCCATAACGTGGAACGTACGAGACGCCGTCCCCCTTTTCGGACATACAAAAAAACGCCGTGCAGTCTTGCGCGGCGTTAGGAATACAGCATGGTATTTAAAAAAGTGGATCGTATCGCGCCGCGCCCGTCCTCCCAAACTAGGGGCACGATACGATCCTTAGAAGCGAACCCAAAGGGCCTGCTGTGCGACAACGAAGGGCGAGGTCCTCCAACCCCGTTCCAGCTCCCCTCCCCGAGAACCGGAACACCGCCCGACGTCATCTTTAACTCCTCCCGAAAGCCACCCAGATCCAAGCACGACAAGATCCGAACCGCTTGAGAAGACTGAAACAGATCACCGTGGGGTATGTCTATAACAGTAATGTCATCATTATCGCTTACCCTAGGTAAATCAAAATAGGGTTTTGCTACTATTTACGGCGTTCAGAGCATAAATCGTGCACGCGAAGAACGGGTAGCGTTCTGCAGGAAATCAGATACCAGCCGGACCCGCGCAAGGTCCTCGGTCGATTGGTGCGAGATGATCCACATAGTGCGTTTGAGGACATGACGGGGGGCCAGAATCGGAATCAGATCAGGGTCATCATGAATAACATAGGCAGGCAGAACGCCGATGCCGCCGCCCTCGCGTATCGCCTCACGCTGGGCCAGAATAGAATTGGAGCCGAAATCGATCCTGTTCGACATGCCCAACTCCACCTGATACCGCATCGCGTCGGTGGGCAGCATCTCGTCGATATAGCCAACAATATTGTGGCCTTTCAATTCTTCTAGTTTCGTGGGTCTGCCATGTGCTTCAAGATAGCCACGCGATGCGTAAAACCCCAGTTCATATTCGGTCATACGGCGCGCAAGAAGCCGTCCAGACGTCGGAAGTGCCATAGAAAAGGTCAAATGTGCTTCTTGCTGCGACAATCGGAAGGTTCTTGATCGTACGAGCAATTCGATTTTCACATCCGGGTACTGCTCTTGAAAACGCGTCAAGACAGGCGCCACGAAGTGGATGCCCAGACCATCCGGCGCGCCCACGCGAACAACCCCCGAAAGGCGCCCCGCCTCTCCGCCGATTTGCTCGCGGGCACGTGCGGCGGCGCGCTCCACCTCGAGGGCAAGCGGCAGAACCCGCATCCCTGCGGAGGATATCTCGTATCCGTCATTTGTTTTGGTGAAAAGTTGCGCACCTATGGATTTCTCCAGTTGGCGCACCCGACGCGCGACGGTCGTTTGATCGATCCCCAGCGCTTGACCTGCCAAGACCATGCGCTTCGAACGGTGAAGCGCGAGGAAAAATTTCAGATCGTTCCAATCATATTCATGCTGCATTATTGCAGTATTGGTCTGCAATAGTATGCATGTCAAACGGTCATATTAATGTCATGCCTGCCCGACAGCCGGTTGTCAGGACGGCAAAATCTGCGACTCATTGGCGCAGGGGCCGGGCAGTTGACACGATCAAAGCCACCGTGATGATCACCCTATCTGCGACGCAAAACAGGATGTAGCCGATGATACCGGTATTTGACGGCCATAATGATTTCCTTACACGGCTTTGGTCCGACCCTGCGGCACGCGATGCAATCTGGCGCGGCCAAGCGGCGGGCGGGCATCTGGATTTGCCCCGCATGCGACGCGGTGGCTTTCGGGGCGGCTTTTTTGCCATTTATGTCCCCTCACCCTCGCAAGATCCTGATACGGTCGCACGTACCATGGCGCAGATGAGCGCACCCCCCTATCACCAGCCCCTGCCAGAACCGGTGGACATGCGCGATGCGCTTCCCATCGCAGTTGCGCAGATGGGGCACCTGCTCTGGCTGGAACGGCAGGGTGATCTGGATATCTGTCGCACCGCAGCACAGATCGGGCGCAGCATGGCAGCGGGCCGGATTGCTGCGGTGATGCATATGGAGGGCGCCGAGGCAATCGGGCCCGATCTTGATGCGCTTTATGTCTGGCATCAGGCGGGACTGCGCTCGCTCGGGCCGGTCTGGTCGCGCTCCACGGTTTTCGGGCATGGCGTGCCCTTTGCTTTTCCCGCATCGCCCGACACCGGTCCGGGGCTGACACCGGCGGGCCATGATCTGATCCGCGCCTGTGACGAGCTGCGGATCATGGTGGATCTGAGCCATCTGAACGAAAAGGGCTTTGATGATGTGGCGCGTATCTCGGACCGACCACTGGTGGCCACCCATTCCAATGCCCATGCCATTTGCCCGTCATCACGCAATCTTACCGACAGGCAACTGGCCGTAATTGCAGAGCGCGGTGGCATGGTGGGGCTGAATTTTGCCACGCCGTTCCTACGCGAGGACGGACGTCGTGCCGATTGCGGGTGGGAGGTGATGCTGCGCCATCTGGATCACTTACTGGCCCATCTGGGCGAAGATCATGTGGGCTTCGGGTCGGACTTCGATGGCGCGGATATCCCACGATGCTTGAACGACAGCGCCGGATTACAAGGTCTGATTGGGGCCATGGCGCGCCACGGCTACGGACCTGCACTGATTGAAAAAATCGCATATAAAAATTGGATTGCCCTTTTGGAACGGGTCTGGGGCGAATGACGGTAAAAACATCTGAACCCGATGACGGTTTATGCGTAGAGTTGGTATGACATCCTCAACACATCGGACGGGCCCATGATGCAGATCCTCATCGCTTATGTCACCACAACTATCGTGTTTCTCGGCCTCGACATTCTAGGGCTGAAATTTATCGTAAAACCGGTGTTTGACCGCCATATTTCCGATCTTTACGCAGATCCGTTCCGGATGGGGCCCGCAGCAGTGTTCTATCTGGCCTATGTCGCAGGGGCGCTGTGGCTGGTGAGCCTGCCCGCGTTGCGCACAGACCTGCCGGTGCAGGCGCTCATCAACGGCGCGATCCTGGGCGCGCTGGCGTATGGCACCTATGAATTCACCTCGCTTGCGGTCATGCGTGACTGGTCATGGGAACAGGTGATTACCGACACGCTGTGGGGCACGGTGCTCACGGGCGTGTCTGTCTGGGCGGGCGTGCTGGTGGCGCGTCATTTCGGCTAACTCAGCACAGCAAGAACCAGCTCGACCAAGGGCGCGCAGATCATAGCGCCCCCTTGGTCATTTTTTACACAGTTTCAGGGGTGGAGGCCGCATCAATCGCGGGGGCCGAATTGACCCGCGCCCCGGTTGCTGCATCAAACAGATGCAGATCCGCGCTGTCAAACACCATGCGCATCACCTGATCCAGCGGCTGGTCCGGCGTCATCTGGGCACTGACCGGCTGACCGTTGAAGTGGCCATGCACCAGTCGCGTGCTGCCCAACTCCTCGACATAGGACAGGATGAACTGCCCGTCACCGCCGGTTTGCAACGACAAAGCCTCCGGCCGCAGCCCTGCCACAACCGGCCCGTCCGGCGCGCGCACCCCGCGTGCGACCTCGACCCCGTCGATCACAAGGTTGCCCTGACGCACATCGCCATCCCACAGGTTCATTCCGGGCGAGCCGATGAACCCGGCCACGAACACGGTTTGCGGCTGATGGAACAGTTCAAGCGGCGTGCCCACCTGCTCCACCCGGCCAGCGTTCAACACCACCAGCTTGTCGGCCAGTGTCATTGCCTCCATCTGGTCATGGGTCACATAGACAGAGGTGGTGCCGAGGCGTTTTTGCAACTGCCGGATTTCGCCGCGCATCGAGACACGCAGCTTGGCATCAAGGTTCGACAACGGCTCGTCGAACAAAAATACCGATGGCTCGCGCACAATCGCACGCCCCATGGCCACCCGCTGGCGCTGGCCGCCCGACAACGCGCGCGGCTTGCGATCCAGCAAGGCGCCGATCTGCAGGATGCTGGCGGCATCGTCCACACGACGGTTGATTTCTGCCTTGGGCATCTTGCGGTTTTTCAACCCGTAGGACAGATTCTGGCGCACAGACATATGCGGATAAAGCGCGTAATTCTGGAATACCATGGCGATGTTGCGATCCATCGGCTCCATATCGTTGACCACGCGGCCTGCGATCGCGATCTCGCCGCTGGAAATCGTCTCCAACCCCGCGATCATACGCAAAAGCGTGGATTTGCCGCAGCCCGACGGCCCGACCAACACCACGAATTCGCCATCGTTGATCTGAAGATCGACGCCCTTCACCGAGGGTTCCGACGCGCCGGGATATGTTTTTTCCACGCGGGTGAGTTTGATATCGGCCATTTTATTTCTCCGTCTCCACAAGCCCTTTGACAAAGAGCTTCTGCATTGCGACCACCACCAGCACAGGCGGCATCATCGCCATCACCACCACTGCCATGATGTCATTCCAGCGCGGCGCGTCATCCACCACCGAGGCCATGCGTTTGATCCCCATAACGATGGTGTAATAGCTTTCATCCGTGGTCACGATCAGCGGCCACAGGTATTGGTTCCAACCATAGATAAACAAGATCACGGCCAATGCGGCGATGTTTGTGCGCGACAATGGCAAGGCATGATCCCAGAAGAACTTCATAGGCCCTGCCCCGTCGATGCGCGCGGCTTCTGTCAGCTCGTCCGGCAGGGTCAGGAAAACCTGACGGAACAGAAACGTGGCCGTGGCCGATGCGATAAGCGGGATCGACAGACCGGCATAGGAATTGAGCATGCCCAGATTTGCGACCACCTCGAATGTGGGTACGATCCGCACCTCGACCGGCAGCATCAGGGTGATGAAAATCGCCCAGAAGGCCAGCACCCGGAAAGGAAAGCGGAAATAGCAGATCGCAAACGCCGACAGCATCGAGATGACGATTTTGCCGACCGTAATGATCAGCGCCATGACAAGACTGTTGAACATCATCTGTCCGATGGGTGGTGTGCCGGAGGTCGAAGCCCCCTGATCCATCATCTTGATATACGAGCTAAGCCCGTCAGGGCCGAACCACAAGGGCACGCGGCCCGACACGAACGCAGAGGACGGATGGGTCGAGGCCACAAGCGCCAGCCACACCGGCAGCGCGACCGAGATCACCCCCAAGATCAGCACAAGATGCGAAAGAAATGTCAGAAGTGGACGATTTTCAACCATTTCAATACTCCACACGGCGTTCGATGTAGCGGAACTGGATCACGGTAAGCACAATCACGATGGCCATAAGGATAACCGATTGCGCCGCAGACGAGCCAAGGTTGAGCCCGACGAACCCGTCTTGATAGACCTTGTAGACCAGAATATTTGTGGCCTGCGCCGGCCCCCCGCTGGTGGATGCGTCGATCACCGCGAAGGTTTCGAACATGGTATAGGTCACGTTGATAACCAGAAGAAAGAACGTGGTGGGTGACAAAAGCGGGAATACCACCGTAAAGAACCGCTTGACCGGACCAGCCCCGTCAATGGCCGCAGCCTCGCGCAGCGATTGCGGAATGGCCTGTAACCCGGCTACGAAAAACAGGAAGTTATAGCTGATCTGTTTCCAGCTTGCCGCCAGCACCACAAGGATCATCGCATCGTCGGGATGGGTCGCATGGTTCCAGTTATATCCCATCTGGCGCAGCGCATAGCTAAGAATACCGATGGTCGGATTGAACATGAACCACCACAACACCCCCGCCACCGCAGGCGCCACCGCATAGGGCCAGATCAGCAGCGTGCTATAGGCGCGATTGGCCTTGATGATGCGGTCCACACAGACCGCAAACAACAGACCCAATCCCATAGACAGCCCCGCCACGCTGATCGAAAAGACCGCCGTGACCTTGAAACTGTTCAGATAGCTCGGGTCGTGAAACAGCGCGATATAGTTTTCCAGCCCCACGAACTGGGTCGAAAATCCGAATGCATCCTGACGCAGGAAACTTTGCCAGATTGCCTGGCCCGCAGGCCACAAGAAGAAAACGACGGTGATTGCCAGTTGCGGCGCAAGCAGCAGATAGGGCAAAGCCCGCGATCTGAAGATCGTCTTTTTGGTTTGCATGGTTTTGGGGTCCTTCGGGCAAGCGCGTATGCGGCTTTGAAAAGGCGTGAACGGTGTCGCAAAAAATCCGGGCCTGCGTTTGAAAACACAGGCCCGGCGCACCGCGCTCAGATGCGGTGCAAGATGCTCACTGATTGGCTTTCTGGAATTCGCGGATCAGCGCGTTGCCACGGCTATTAACCGCTTCCAACGCTTCCATCGCGGTTTGATTGCCGGCCAGCAGCTTTTCGAACTCGTCATCGATGATCGACCGTACCTGAACATAGTTACCAAACCGCAGCCCTTTGGAGTTTTCAGTCGGCTCGTTCAGCGTGATCTGCTTGATCGAGACATCCGCACCCGGGTTTTCGTCATAATACCCGCTGTTCTGGCCCAGCTCGTAGGCGGCGCTTGTGATCGGCAGATAGCCCGAGAACTGATGCCAGTCGGCCTGCACTTCGGGGGAGGACAGGTAGCTGAAGAAATCGGCCACGCCTTTGTATTCTTCTTCCGGGTGGCCTTGCAGCACCCAAAGTGTCGCCCCGCCGATGATCGAGTTTTGCGGTGCGCCCTCGACATCGTCGTAATAGGGCAGCATCGATACACCCACTTCAAAGCTGGAATTTGCCATGATCCCTGCGCGCGAGGCCGAGGAGTTCATGACCATTGCACAATCGCCCGCCTGGAATGCCGGGTTGGCATCATCACCGCCCACGGGGCCTGCGTAACGGTAAAGGCCTTCCTTCTCCCATTTCGCCAGATTTTCCCAATGACGCGCGCGCAGATCATCGGCCAGCGTCAGTTCGGTATCCAGACCGCCAAAGCCGTTTTCCAAAGTGCCGATCGGGCGGTTGTGCCATGCCGAGAAGTTCTCGGTCTGGATCCAGCTGATCCAGCCGGTGGTAAAGCCACAGCTGGCCGCGCCCGAATCCACGATCTTTTTGGAGAACTCTTCCATCTCGCCCCATGTTTTGGGCGCGGTGTCACGATCAAGGCCGGCTTTTTCAAACACATCCTTGTTGTAATACAAAACCGGTGTGGAGGAGTTGAACGGCATCGACAGCATATTGCCATCGGTGTCGGTGTAATAGCCTACAACAGCCGGAAGGAACGCGTCGGGATCGAAATCCTCGCCGGTGTCTTTCATCAATTCGTAAACTGGATAGGTGGCGCCTTTGGCCGCCATCATCGTGCCGGTGCCCACCTCGAAAACCTGAACGATATCGGGCTGTTGTTTTGCGCGGAATGCTGCAATTGCCGCCGTCATCGTCTCGGGATAGGTGCCTTTGTATGTCGGCACGACCTCGTATTCATCCTGGCTGGCGTTGTAATCGGCCACGATCTCTTCGAGCTTCTGTCCAAGCTCGCCCCCCATGGCATGCCACCACGTCACTTGGGTCTTGGCGCTGGCCATGGTTGCCGATGCGGCCACAAGCGTCGTGCCGAGTAGAAATGATTTCATCATTAGAAAAGTCCCCCCTTTGAGGCAGTGCGAAACAGCATGACGCACCGCTACAGTGGGAATGTGACGATTTTTTTACTGTTCGATCAAGCTTTCTTGACAAGAAAATCTATTTTCAAACTGCTTTGGATGCCACTGCACTGCTGTGCAACGCCAAATACGGGGCCGAACCCCAAAGAAAAGGGCGCCCGACGGGGCGCCCTTTCAAATCTGCTCACATCTTCGAGACCGCGTTTTAGCCGATGATTGCGTTCAATGTCGCAGAGGGGCGCATGACTGCGGCCACTTTTTTGGGATCGGCGTGGTAATAGCCTCCCAGATCGACAGGTTGTCCCTCGCCTTCCTTCAATTCGGCCAGAATGGTGGCTTCCTTGTCTGCCAGATCTTTCGCGATCGGTGCGAAATGGGCTTTCAGATCGGCGTCATCACCTTGTGCGGCCAGCGCCTCGGCCCAGTAGCGCGCAAACCAGTAATGCGAGCTGCGGTTATCGGCAGCCCCGACCTTGCGCTCGGGCGAATTGCCGTTTTCCAACAGCTTTTGCGTGGCATCTTCAACGGCTGCCGCGAGAACGCCGGCTTTTGCCTGCCCCTTGTCGGCCAAGAATTTGAAGCTTTCGCCAAGCGCGCAGAATTCGCCAAGGCTGTCCCAGCGCAGGTGGTTTTCCTCGACCAGCTGCTGCACGTGTTTGGGCGCCGAGCCACCAGCACCGGTTTCAAACAACCCCCCGCCCTGCATCAACGAAACGATGGACAGCATCTTGGCAGATGTTCCCAACTCGAGGATCGGGAAGAGGTCGGTCAGGTAGTCGCGCAGCACGTTGCCGGTGATAGTCACCACATCCTTGCCTGCGCGCATATTTTCCAGCGTAAAGCGGGTGGCTTCGCGCGGGGCCATGATCGGGATATCGATGCCCGCCTCTTTCAGCGCCGGCTCGACATATTTGATCAGCTCGGCATCATGGGCACGGGTCGCATCCAGCCAGAATGCCGCAAGGCCGGTGGCTTTGGTGCGGGCGATGCCCAGCTTGATCCAGTCCTCGATCGGGGCCTTTTTGGCTGTGGCAGAGCGCCAGATATCGCCCGCCTCGACCGCGTGCGAATGCAGCACATCGCCAGAGGCCAGCACGATTTCCACGCGGCCCTGCGCAGGGATTTCAAACGTGGTCGGGTGCGAGCCGTATTCTTCGGCCTTCTGCGCCATCAACCCCACGTTGGACACAGCGCCACATGTGGTCACATCCAGCGCACCGGTTTCTTTGAAATAGGCGATCGTCTCGTCATAAACGGGCGCGTAGGAATTGTCCGGAATACAGCATTTCGTATCTGCGGTTTTATCATCCGGCCCCCAGCCCACACCACCGGCGCGGATCACCGACGGCATCGAGGCGTCAATGATCACGTCCGATGGCACGTGCAGATTGGTGATGCCTTTGGCGGAGTTGACCATATACATCGGCGGTTTGGCATCCAGGGCGGCCTTCAGATCGGCCTCCAGCTCTGCATTGCCATTGATCCGTGCTTCCAGATCCCCGATGCCGCTGTTGGGATTGAACCCCAGCGCCTTGACCGTTTCGCCATGCTTGGCCAGAAAATCCTCAAGGTAGACGGACACGAAATGGCCGAAGATGATCGGGTCGGACACCTTCATCATCGTGGCTTTCAGGTGAACCGAAAACAGCACGCCCGGCTCCATGCTGGCCACTTCGTCGCGCACAAAATCGCGCAGCGTTTTGGCAGACAGGAAGGTCGCGTCTACAATCTCGCCCTCTTTGTAGGTCAGACCGTCTTTCAAAACCGTCTCGGTGCCGTCACCTGCGGTAAAGACGATTTTGGCGCCACCGGCCTGAGCGGCGGTGATTGTGGCGGATTTCTCGTTGGCAAAGAAATCATTGCCCGGCATGGACGCCACGGTGGTTTTGCTGTCTTTCGACCATTCGCCCATGGAATGGGGATGTTTCATAGCGTAGTTTTTTACAGCCTTGGCAGAGCGGCGGTCGGAATTGCCCTCGCGCAGAACGGGGTTCACGGCAGAACCCTTGATCCCGTCATAGCGTTTCTGGACGTCTTTCTCGGCGTCTGATTTCGGCTCGTAGGGGTAGTCCGGAACGGCGTATCCCTGCCCCTGCAATTCCTTGATCGCGGCCGTCAACTGCGAGACGGAGGCCGAGACATTGGGCAGTTTGATGACATTGGCATCGGGTGTTTTCACAAGATCGCCCAAAACGGCCAGATCGTCGGACACCTGCTGATCGTCATTCAGATAATCGGGGAACGCGGCCAGAATACGGGCCGCAAGCGAGATATCGCGCGTTGCCACGTCAAGCCCTGCCGCACCGGCATAGGAACGGATGATCGGCAAAAGCGAGCCTGACGCCAGTTGCGGTGCTTCATCAACAACGGTGTAGATAATGTCGGGGGTCTTGTCTGCCATGATCCTCGTTCTCCGATTAGGCCCGAAGGCGTTCTGCAGGCGCAACGTCTGGCCTGCCGATGGTATGCGACGCGCCCGGGGGTCGGCCCGCAGGGCGCATGGTCGCCTAGGGAGGTAATTCAGCGATGCGCCCAAGTCAATGTGTGCAATGGTATACGGGCGTGGTTTGACCTTGGGGGAACCACGCGGTGCGCGATTTTGCCTGCACCGCCCGAAGCTACCGACAAGGCCAGGGACGCTGCCCCCATCCGCAGGAAGGGGCACTGGTCTTTGCCAGATCGCGGATCGCGGGCCCGGCAGGCTATGCGCGCACCACATGCTTTCACACGCAGGTGATATCCGCTGGCCCGACCACAATCCGCCCGATGATCGCGGCCTGTGGTACATGGGTGTGAAGCCGCGCCAGAACATCATCCACCACACCCGCGGGAACGGCCGCAAGCAGGCCACCTGCGGTTTCCCTGTCATGCATCACAGCCAGCCGCGCCCCGCTGCCACCGCTCACCGGTGCGGCGGTTCGGTTCTGGTCAAAGCCATGTGAACGGATGCCTGCGTGTGCCAAAGCCTCGGCCCCGTGATAAAAAGGTATGTCTTCCAGCGATACTTCCGCACCGCAACCAGAGGCCCTGCACATCGCCTGCAGATGTCCGGCCAGACCGAACTGTCCGACATGCGTCATCGCGGTTGCATGATGCGCCAGAATCGCAGCCTCGGCCGCCTGAGATTGCTCCAGCTGCGTCAGAACCCGAACCGTTTCCTCGCCATTGGCACAGGCGCGGTTGTGAGCTGCGAATATGACACCGCTACCAACAGGACGGGTCAGGACCAGAACATCACCCGGCTTTGCCCCGCTATAGGTGATCGCCTGAGCGGCCTGCGGCACAAGGCCGCTCAGGCTACAGCCGATGGACATCTGCGCCCCTTCAAGCATGCTCACCCCTGCCACACTCCCCTTCAGGCGCGCCATGACATCACGGGCCGTCTCCAGCACCTCTGCCATGGTGCGCTGCTGCAAGGCAGATGACATCGGCGGCAAGATCACCGTAAGCATAGCCGTTTGCGCAACTGCACCCGCCGACCACAGATCGCCCAGCGCATGGTGCAATGTGATGCGCGTCATGCCGCCGGGATCGGCCACGATGGCCTGCGGCTGCGCGGTGCACAGCACCTGCTGTCTACCGCCTGTTTGAAGGATCATACGCGTATCATCCGGCCCCACCACGGGGTCCACATGAGCGGGCCCCATCAGATACGCATTGTCCTGCTGATGATCATTCCGGCGCGTCATGATGTGGCGCAATGTCACCCTGCGCGATGCCGGTTTGGGGGTATCGGTGGCGCATCCGCGTGCGGGCGTATGAGTGCGTGTCAAACGCGCAAACTGGCGCACAGCTGCGCGATCCTTGCGGTCTTTCCAGTGCCACAGGCCGGCGCCTGAAAAACTCCGCCCGCCCTTGATGCCCAGCGCCCGTTTCCCGCCAAGCGTAATCACCCGCAAGCTATCATCTGTCGACTTCAACATGTGCAATTTGCCGCCCGACAAAAGCGCACGCAGGTTTCGCGCCAGAACCGGTGCCGCGCGACGGGCGACATCCTCGCCCATAGGCCCTGTACTGGACGGCAGCTGCACCGCCTGCCCAACGGCAAAAAGGGTCTTTATCCCGTCCACCCTCAGATCACAGGCCACACAGATAGAGCCGTTTTCCGTAGCCAGTCCGGATCGCGCGGGCCAGCCGTCGGTTCCGGGCAAGACCGGAGCTAGTGTAAAATCGCTTTCCAGAAGGGTGCTGTCGGACAGTTCGACATACTGCGCATCGATGCGTCTGGCCCTTGCACGTTTTCGCAAGCCGATGCCCGCACGTGTGAGTTCGGTTTCAAACGCATCACGGGCGGTTGCAGACTGGTTCAGCGTGTTGGGTGTTTGCTCTACCACGGTGATCTGGGGCCGGACTGTTTCGGATTTCATCGCATGCGCCATGGCCATGGCCAGCTCGCCACCTTCCATATCGCCACCGATAACAGTGATGTTCACGGCCCTGCCGGGTTGCTGGGCCAAGCGAAAGGCGTCCCACTGACGTATAAACAGATGCTGGGGCGTCATAGCGATGCCGTGGGCCTTGAAGCCCTCGATCTGCGAAGATGTGTCTTGGGGCGCGATATTGATCGACGCCACATCATAGGCAATGCTGCGTGACGCCAGATTGATGACCCGGGCTTCGGGGTCAAGCCTGTCCACGTCTCCGACAATCAAACGCGCATTGGCACATCGCGCGAGTTCGACAAGATCGATTTCAATCTGCGCGCGGCTGTAATGTCCAGCGATATAGCCCGGAAGCATCGGTGCATAGATTACGGTTGGCGTGGAGGAGATAAGGGTCAGCCGGACTCCGGGCAGCGGGGTTTTGGCCAATATACGCAGCACCATAGCATGGACGACACCGCCACCGATCAACACCAGATCACGATCAAATGGAACTGCGGCGTGCATGAATGCCTCCCTCAAGCATCATGAGACTGTAAGGGATTGTTTCTGGGCTGACCATATAGCGATGCGTCAATCACATCAGGCCGCCCTATATGTAGGCTTTCCCGTCACATCCCTAAAAGATCCTGACGTTTGCCTCTGCGGTGAGGCAGCCCTCCTTCGGACGGGACCATACCTGTCGTTGGTTCATGGTGCAGTTATGACTACCAAGCATCCATTGATCTGTTCGAGAGCTCCATCAGATACGGTGTAAATCGCCCCCTAAATAACGGTTTGCTTGCGGCGCCGAACCCAAGAATTGCGCAAGACAGGCTAGCGGTCGCGCGAAATCCCGTCCTGCCTGCATAGAACAGCGGTCAGGATACCGTCATGGCACGCCGATCCTCGCATCAAGCTGTGTCGCGAAACCGCCTGACAGAACAAATAAAGAACATGCATGTTGGAACGCAGCCTTCGCAAGCCGGACTGTGACATTTCCGGCACATAAGTCCTACACCACACCTTAATGGGACCCTTTCCCAACGTCAGTGCGACATGCCTGTATTGCACACCTCACCTAAAGTTGACTATTAACATCGGGAATTGGGCAACGATTGCCATAAGCCCAATCACCCCATCACATCACACTCCAAGGTACGGCGCGGCCTAACCCAGGATACAGTCTTCCGAGGATGCCATGCCACTCATTCCCACCGCCGCGACGCGGCGCGTAGTCCTTTGCACCACAGCCCTTGCCCCGGTTCTTCTGGCAGCCCTCCCCGCGCTTGCCCAAGACGACACCACCCTCGCCCTTGACGAGATCGTGGTAACCGCATCAGGGTTCGAACAAACCGTCGATCAGGCACCCGCCTCGATCACCGTGATCCCGGGCGAGCAATTGCAAACCCGCAATGTCACCAACCTCAGCGACGCCCTGCGCGGGGTCCAAGGGGTCAGCACCGTTGGCAGTTCCGGCAGCAAGGACATTTCGATCCGCGGATTGCCGGGGGACTACACGCTGATTTTGGTGGATGGCAAACGCCAAGGCACCCGTGAAAGCCGCACCAACGGCTCGTCTGGCTACGAGCAAAGCTTTATTCCGCCGATGGCCGCGATTGAACGGATCGAGGTTGTGCGCGGCCCGATGTCATCGCTTTACGGGTCGGATGCGATGGGCGGTGTGGTTAATATCATCACCAAACCGGTTGCAACGGAGTGGTCCGGCTCTGTTACGGTATCGAGCACGATCCCCGAAGACAACGATGACGGCACCGAAAGTCAGGCACAGTTCTACACCGCAGGGCCTTTGGGCGCACGCGCAGGTCTGCAGGTGTGGGGCCGCATCCTGCGCCATTCGGAAAGCGATCGTATTGAGGGCACCCCCGGGGAACGCGAACGCGATATCAACGCCCGCCTGAGTTACATGCTGACCGACACTCAGGACATCCAGTTCGAAGTCGGCAGCACGCGTGTGGAACATGATAGCACAATCGGCAAATCCGTGGACCCAACCAACAGCCGCGCCGCCAATAGCGAAGAGGTCAATTACCGCGATCACATAAGCCTGACCCACAAAGGCCGGTTCAATTGGGGCGATACAGAGATGTTCGTGAACCACGAGCGCGGCGAGCGCAACAGCTGGTCGAACGGCGAACGCTCAACCCGCGCGCCAGAGATCACCAACACCACCGTCGAGGCCCGTGCGACCATTGCGTGGGCGCTGGGCGGGGCGCACCGGACAGTGACGGGCGCACAATATATCCGCAACGAGCTTGAGGACCAGAACCCCGGCCTGGATACCACAACGCGCAATTTCGACATGGACCAATACGCGATCTATGCCGAAGACGAGTGGCAGATCCTGCCCGATTTCGCCCTGACCACCGGCGCACGTGTGACCAAACACAGCGAATACGGCTCCCATATCTCGCCGCGCATCTACGGGGTTTGGAATGCCACGCCCGATCTGATCATGAAAGGCGGCATCTCCACGGGCTACAAAACACCCAGCTTGCGTTCCATCGTGCCCGATTACTACTACACCACGGAACGCGGTGCCGGCCTGATCGTGTCCAATCCCGATCTGGACCCCGAAGAAAGCGTGTCCTACGAGCTGGGCACCAGCTACATGCTGGGCCAGACCAAACTGGGCGCGACAGTGTTCCGGACCGAGTTCGACAACAAGATCTCGAACTATAAAACCGATCAGCAAGTGGATGTAGGCAACGGCCCGTTCAACCTGTGGCTGTGGGACAACATCGACGAGGCGGTCATCAAGGGCATCGAGCTTACCGCATCTTCTGACCTGACGCCCGATTTGCGTCTGCGCGCATCCTACACCTATACCCATAGCGAGCAGAAATCAGGCGATTACGCAGGCCTGCCCCTGAACCGCACACCACAGCATGCCGCCTCGCTCAACCTTGACTGGACCACACCGATTGACGGTCTGGATGCCTGGACCGCAGTCAATTACCACGGCACAGAGATCAATTCGGGTCTGCGGATCGGCGGCAACGGATCGGTTTACGAAACCGATGCAAGCGGCAATGTATTGGCGCGAAAATACGGGGCCTATACCACAATGGATCTGGGCGCGAACTATGCCCTCAACGACAGCGTAACGCTTTCGGGTGCGATCTATAACATCTTTGATAAAGAGACCGGCGCCGCAGACTATAACAGCGTCAACGAAGGGCGCCGTCTGTGGGTGTCGGTGACATCGACCTTCTGATTGCCGATCCATACTATTGAATTTGAAAGCCCGGTGCATCGCGCCGGGCTTTTGTCTGGTGCCATGGGTCATTCAAGACAGCGCCGTCCTGAACGCCTGCCTGTATCTGCCCCCGCGCGTCCTTCTACACCTGTGTGGCAGTCATAAAAAATGGCGCAGGGTGGATACCTCCCCGCGCCATCTGCCGTGTAAATCGGGTGCTGCGCGCCCCTGTCAGATCAATGCAAGCGAGACCGCTGGCACGAAGGTCACGATCGCAAGCCCCAGCAACAGCGCGAGCATGAAGGGCCAGCCTTCACGAACGAACTCGGAAAACGAGGTTTTGGTCAGATTACACACCAACAGCATCACCGTGCCAACAGGCGGGGTGAGCGTGCCAAGCGCGAGGTTCAAGATCATGACAATACCGAAATGAACCGGATCGATACCCAGCTGTTCCACAACCGGTTTCAACAGCGGCACAAGGATGATCAAAAGCGCGTTGCCTTCGATGAACATGCCCAGCACTAGCAACAAGATATTGATGATGGCCAGAAACACCCACGGATTTTCGGTCAGCGTCATGATCCATTCCGCCAGCGACACGCCTGCGCGCTCCAACGAGAAAATCCACGCAAGCGCCGAAGACATCATGATCACCAAAAGTACCGCAGCCGTCTGGCGGGCCGTCTGGCTGAAGGCATCCGTGAGATCGCTGACCTTCATCTCGCGGTAGACAAACAGGCCGATGATAATGGTCACAACGGTCGCGACAGCACCGGCCTCGGTGGGGGTGAACACCCCAAATCGGATGCCGCCGATAATCACCACAATCAGCAACAATGCGGGCCATGCGCCGAGGAGTGTCGTGCCGGTTTCCTGTGCGCTCGGGCGCGTGGTGCGCGAGGGTTTGTAGCCATCACGCTTGGCCACCAGATACACCGCTCCGATCAACAGGGCTGCACAAAGAAGGCCCGGCAGGATACCCGCCAAAAACATCTTGCCGATGGACACATCCGCAACCAGACCATAGATGATCAGCGCAATGCCGGGGGGCAGGATCGGCGTGATCAGTGACGAGGCCGCCGTAATCGCCGCCGCCGTGCCGCGCGAATAGCCCTGCTTGACCATGTCGGGCACCAGCATCCGGCACATCATGGCCGCATCCGCGAGGTTCGACGCCGACAGCCCCCCCATTAGCGTGGACAGCATCACGTTGGTATGGCCCAAGCCCCCTGTCAGACGGCCCACCATCAGATCCGCGACCTTCAAAAGCCGCGACGCAATACCGGTGGCCCCCAGAAGCGAGCCCAGCAGGATGAAGAACGGAATGGCCAGCAGGGAGGTGTTTTGCGTAGGCGCAATCAGGCGCTGTACGGCGATCTGCATCGGGATTTGTGCAAAGAACACGAAATAGCACAAGATCGCTGCAAACATCGCCAGATAGATCCGCATGTTCAGGGCAAATAGCAAGAACATGAAGGGGATAATGATAAACCAGTCCATAAGAATTCCTTCAGGTCAGATCGCCGCCGGTGCGCCCGCCAAGCAGCCGCACCACACGCACAAGCATCACGATCGCCATCGCCGCCGCACCGACGGTGACCGCGATATCCAACCAAAACCACGAGACCCGCAGGATCTGGGTTTTCTTCATTGCGGCCCGTTCGGCCAGTTCATATCCAAGCCACGCCATCCAGCCAAGCAGCCCGGCAGAGGCAAGGCCCACCACCATATCCAGACCGCGCTGCATGGCTTTGTTCAGCAGGTTTGTCACCACATCGATGCGCAGGTGGCTGTCTTCGATTTCGCAGCCGATTGCGCCCAGAAACACAATCCAGATCATCAACAGGCCCGACATTTCTTCGGTCCACTGGATCGGGGTGCCCAGCAAATATCGGGCGACAACTGCGGCCGTCGTGATCACCACAAGGACCAGCACGAACAGTCCGCCCAAAAACGACAAAAAGCGAAAGAATGGCTTCATGGCGGCTCTTTCTTAAATCGGGAGGGAGGGGAGAAAAAATGACGGATGCGCGGCCATCAAAAGCCGCGCATCACGCCCGTATCCGTATCAGATCACTCGGCCAGTTGGGCCTGGATCTTGTCATAAAGACCATCGGACCATTCAGGGAACTCGTCATAAACCTTCATGGCCGCCTCCTTGAAGGGCGCCAGATCGGGATATGTTACTGTCACGCCTTGCGCCTTCATATCCTCGAGGATTTTTTCATCCTGCTCTTTGGCAAGCTCTTGGCTATACAGCCCCGCCTCACGACCGGTCTCGTGCAGCATATCGACCACCTCGGGATCAAGCGTGTCGAAATAGGCCTGACCGCCCAGCCACAGGGAGGTGTTTTGCAGGTAGGAAATCATCGACAGTTCCTTGGCCTGCTCTTGCAGCTTCTGGCCATAAAGAACCGGCAGCGGGTTTTCCACACCGTCGATCGTGCCTTGTGTCAGCGCGGGATAGACATCGCCCAGCGGCATCGGGGTCGGCGTGCCGCCCATCGCCTCGATCGCACGGATCTGCATGATGTTGTTGGGCGTACGGATCTTCATGCCCTTCAGGTCGGCGGGCGTCTCGACCTTTTTGGTCGCAAGCAGCTGGCGCGTGCCGTACAGGTAGTTCGAGATCACGATATGGATGCCCTGCTCCTGCAGCTTTTGCTCTTTTTCCTTGAACCAGTCGGATTCGTAGATCTTGAACAACTGATCGGCATTATCGGTCAGATACGGGCCAAAAAGGATGCCAAGATCGGGATCATAATCGGTCAGAAACCCCACATCTGCGATCGTGATGACATTCACGCCCAGCATGGCCTGCTCGATCACGTCCTGTTTTGCGCCCAGTTGCGAGGATGGGTAAAGCTCCAGCTCGACTGCGCCGTCCGAGGCCTTGTCAACCAGATCGGCCCAGCGGTGCATCACCATATCGGCGGGCTCGCCGGGGTTGTTTTCATAGGCCACGCGGATGGTGGTGTCGGCCGCGAAGGCGGGCAATGCCATCATCAGTGCAGTGCTTGCAGCCAGCAGGCTTTTCATAATCATTCGTATCTCCTCCAAGAAAAAAGTCAGCCTTCCATGACCTGTCCCTGAACAGGCCATAGGGTCATAGGTTCGGCCCCGCCTTCGCGGGCCGTAAGCCATGTTGCGAGAACATCGCCGGAATGCTGGAAATGTTCGGCCATGGCTGTGCTCAGCGCCGGCGCATCGCGCGCCTCCAGCGCTGTGATAATCCGGTCATGCTGGGCGACGGCGGTCTGCGTATTCAGCTTTTGCGACTTGCCGACCTCCAGATAGTATTTCAGCGGCACCGCCAGAACCTGATACATATGGGTCAACAGGCTATTGCCGGCCGCCTCCACCAGACGCTGGTGGAACGCATAATCGGCGGCGGCAGCTTCCGCGGCGGTCAGCGCCGCGCCCATCTCGTGATTGGCGGCCCGGATCGCATCGATCTGCGGCGCGGTCACATGGCACACCATCAATGGTGCGGCCCCCGTCTCGTTGATGCGGCGAAAGTTCAGAACATCCGTAAAACTGCGCGCGGATGTGTCGAAAAACGGGGTCATTTCGTTGAACATCAGATCGAAATCGGATGCGCGTACGCGGGCGCCGCGCTTGGTCTTTTCGATAATGGTCAGCGCTTCGAGATGGATCATCGTCTCGCGGATCGTGTTGCGCGACACATCGAAACGCTCCGCCAGATCGCGTTCGTTGGGCAAAAGATCACCGGGCTGGTAGCGCTCTGCGATTTCCTGACGCAGAACGTCGCGCACGTCTTCAACTGTTGTCCGCATGCGCCCCCTCCACTGATGCCCTGTTTGGTTGGACCACAGAACCAAAGCTTGGGTGTCAGGTCAAGGCGGATTTCGCGATTCCGGCACAAATAAATTGCGCTATCACCAGCTGACAGACGCCATGAGAGTGGCGCGCGCAGTGTCCAGATGGGCCGCAAAGGCTTGGCGCGCATCTTCTTTTCGACCCTCGAGAACGGCACGGATCACCGCCAGATGCTCGTGGAGGGCCGCCCTGTTTCTGGCCACCTCATCGCGCTTGTTCCACTGGTAGTGGTAATGCACGATAACCGAAATCCGCTGCGAGAACTCGTCAAAGAACCGGTTATCGGCCGCGCGACAGATGCACCTGTGGAATTGCGAATCGAGGGCGGGAAATTCGGCCATGGCCGGATCATCCCTTGCCAACAGCGCTATATGCAGCCGTTCCATATGGGCCATTTCTTGCATAACAACCGAACCTTGCGCCGCCCCAAGGACCGCGGATATTGCGTCCGTTTCGATCAGTCGCCGCATCGCGAACATCTCGGCCGCGAAACGTCGCGTGAACCCGTGCAAAACCCAATGTTTGTTAGGATTCTTTTCAAACAGCCCCATGGGCTGGAAGCGCTGCAGCAGGGCCCGCACCACGCCTACCGATAGCGAGAGTTGACGCGACAGATCGCTTTCATGCAACACAGATCCAGGCGGCAGTTCGCACCGCATCATCCATTCCAGAAACCGCTGCTCTGCCTGATCTTCGGTGCTTTCGACATCGGTCTGGGGGAAATAATCGCTCGCCACCGGCACGCGCAAAAGCCGCTTGCACCGCCCCTCCCACAAGATCACTCCGGCGCCCGCCAGATGCGTCAGCACATTTCGCACGGTCGTCCGGCTGGCCTGCCAGTCACGGGCCAAAGTGGCCTCACTTCCAAGATCCGCGCCCGGCACCATTCTTGCCACATGTGACAGGGCCACATTTACCGTGGCTTTGAACATCTGATTGCTGCGCGACATTTACCCCCCGAACTTTCCTCACCCGATTTTCACTATTTCGGGCTTGGAATCTTTGTCAAAATGTATTTTATCCATAAAAGACCAAATATGGACCGCCCGCTTCGATGTCGCGTTATGCGCGACACGAGCCACCTGCCCGTATATCGCATATGATCTGGAGGATCCCCGATGACCGATGTTTCGATGAAGGCCCTGCTGTGCGCAGCCCCGGGCGCGCTTGAAACTGTTGAACGCCCGCGGCCCGTAGACAAGGACGGCCATCTGCGCGTGCGTATTGCGGCCATTGGCATCTGCGGCACCGATTATCATATCTATGGCGGGAACCAGCCGTTTCTGGCCTACCCGCGTGTCATGGGCCACGAGTTGTCGGCCTATGCCATGGCCGATAGCGCAGATGGTCGCATCAAGGAAGGCGATCTTTTGGTCGTGAACCCCTACCTGACCTGCGGCACCTGCCATGCCTGCACCATCGGCAAGCCCAATTGCTGTGAAAATATCGCCGTGCTTGGCGTGCACACCGACGGTGGCATGTGCGAGGAAATCGTTGTGCCGGAGGGCAACCTTTATCCCGCCAACGAACTTTCGCCGCAGGCCGCCGCAATGGTGGAGTTTCTGGCCATCGGCGCGCATGGCGTGCGCCGTGCAGCCCCCCGCAAAGGATCACATGCGCTGATCGTGGGGGCCGGCCCCATCGGTGTGGGCGCGGCGCTTTTCGCCCATATCGCAGGGGCCCATGTCACATTGCGCGACACATCGCCGGAACGTCTGGCGCTTGCGCAAAAGATCGTGCCCGCCGCACGCACCGAGCTGGTGTCGGACGCCAAAGGGGCAGTTTATGATACTGTCTTTGACGCAACCGGAAATATCAGCGCGATGAATTCGGGGCTTAATTACCTCGCGCATGGTGGCAACTATGTTCTGCTGTCGGTGGTCAAAGGCGATCTGAACTTTGCCGATCCGGAATTCCATAAACGCGAAACCACGCTGATCGCCAGCCGCAACGCGCTGCAAGCCGATTTCGAGCACGTCATGCAGTGCATGGCCGACGGTCTGGTGCCCGTCGATGATATCGGCACGCATCGCACCACGCTTGAGGGCGCGGTCACCGACCTGCCCAAATGGGCTGCAGACCGTGGCACCGTCGTCAAGGCATTGATCGAGCTTTGATCGGATGACACAAACCCCGCGCACCCCCACCCCGATCCTCCAGTTCGGCACCTCGCGTTTCTTGCAAGCGCATGCCGATCTGTTCTTTAGCGAAGGCACCCCGCCGCGTGCCGTGACGGTTGTACAAAGTTCGGGCGATCCGGGCCGTGCCGCGCGTCTGGGCGCGTTGGCCGATCCGCAGGGCTATCCCGTGCGCATCCGTGGCCAGCACAACGGCGAAACCGTGGACGAGGAGCGGCGCGTCACCTGCGTGAAGCGCACGCTTTCGACCGCCACAGACTGGGCAGAGCTGGAGCAGGTCTTCATTGACGAGGCCGAGATCATCTTGTCCAACACCGGTGATCGCGGGTTCGAGCCCTGCCCGGCGGACAGTGACCCGATGCCTTCGCAGGCACAAAGCTATCCTGCGAAACTTTACCATCTGCTTGCGGCCCGCCATGCAGCTGGCGGCACCCCGCTTCATATTTTCCCGATGGAACTTATCCCCGAAAACGGGGGCGTCTTGCAGGCGCGCGTGCTAGAAATCGCCGCCTCGCAAGGGGCGGACGCGGCGCTAACCGGTTGGCTCGAGCGCTGTGTATGGGCCAGCAGCCTCGTGGATCGGATCGTGTCCGAGCCGATCGAGCCGGTTGGCGCCGTGGCCGAACCCTATGCACTGTGGGCCATCGAAGCCGCACCGGGGGTATGCGCCCCCACAGCCCACCCCGCCATACGCGTGGTCGATGATCTGGAGCAGATCGAGCGTTTGAAGCTGCATATCCTCAATCTGGGCCACACCGTCATGGCCTCTTTCTGGCAAGAAGACGACGGCGATCCCGATGCGATCGTGCGCGACCTGCTCAAGGGGCCTGTGGGGGCAAAGATGATCACCGTCATGCACACCGAGGTGATGCCCGGATTTGCCGAACACGGTCTGGAAGATGCGGCCCGCCTGTATCTGGCCACCACGCTGGAGCGGTTCGCCAACCCGTTCCTTGATCACCGCATTGCAGATATCGCGCAAAACCACGCGCAAAAAATCGACCGCCGGATCGGCGCTTTTGTTAAATGGGTGCGCGATATCGCCCCCGATTACAAAGCGCCGCTTCTTGACGCCATGATTGCCAAGGGAGAGTGAGATGACTGCCCCCAGCCTGATGATACTGGACCCCGAAGATACCGTCGCGGTGGTGCTGTCGGACATGGCCACAGGCGAGGTCCGCCATGAGCTGACCGCGCTGGAGCCGATCCCGCGCGGCCACAAGATCGCACGCCGTGCGATGGCGGCGGGGGATGTCGTGGTCAAATACGGTCAGGTGATGGCGGTGGCCTCGCAAGACATCGCGCAGGGCGCCCATGTGCATTCGCATAACTGTGCGCTGCCCGACGGACACTCCGATCAGGCCGCGATCAAGGGCACCCTGCCCCCCGCGCCCGCGCGCACAACCTTCATGGGGTACCCCCGTCCCGATGGCCGCGCAGGCACACGCAATTTCATCGGCATCATGGCCTCTGTCAATTGCTCCACCACCGTGTGCGATGCGATTGCCGCCGAAGCCAACCGCACCCTTTTGCAAGAATTCCCCAATGTGGACGGGTTTGCACCGATCGTGCACGATCAAGGCTGCGGCATGGCCAATCAGGGTGAAGGGTTCGACGCGCTTGTGCGCACACTCAAAGGGTATCGTGACCATCCCAACTTCGGCGGCGTGCTGATCGTGGGCTTGGGCTGCGAGGTCAACCAGCTTACCCTTTACAAACCCACCGAGTGGACAAAAGAGCGCTTCCAGACGTTCAACATCCAGGAGGTCGGCGGCTCTCGCTCTGCGGTGCGTCGTGCGCTGGAATTGCTGCGCCCGATTGCCGCGGCGGCCAATGCCGATACCCGCACCGAACAACCGGTGTCCAAGCTGACACTGGGTATGCAATGTGGCGGGTCGGACGGGTTTTCGGGCATCACGGCCAATCCGGCGCTCGGCGTGGCCTCCGATATGCTGGTGGCCGCAGGCGGGACATCGATCCTGTCGGAAACACCCGAGATCTTCGGCGCGGAACATCTGCTTATCGCGCGTGCTGCGCCTGAAACGGGCCAAAAAATCCGCGACATGATCACGTGGTGGCGCGATTATGCCGATAAAAATGGCGCGTCACTGGATAACAACCCCAGTCCGGGCAACAAAAAAGGCGGCCTGACGACGATCTTGGAAAAATCCTTGGGCGCGGTCGCCAAGGGGGGGCTATCCCCGCTTGCAGGGGCCTATGCCTATTCCGAACGGATCAGCCAACACGGTTTTGTCTATATGGACAGCCCCGGATATGATCCCGTCGCCGCCACCGGCCAAGTCGCCGCAGGCGCCAATCTGATTGCGTTCACGACCGGTCGTGGCTCGTGTTTCGGGGCAAAACCCGCGCCATCGATCAAGCTCGCCTCAAACAGCGATCTGGCGCGTTCCATGTCCGAGGACATGGATATCGACTGCGGAGTCGTGGTAGAACGCGGTGTGTCGTTGCCCGATATGGGGCAAAAAATCTACGATTTGCTTCTGGATGTGGCATCGGGACAAAAAACCGCCTCGGAAGAGTTCGGCTATGGTGATAATGAGTTCGTGCCATGGAAGATTGGCGCGGTTCTATAAGACCTGAGGGAGGAAACGAATGGCCGGATTACTAACCATCGGCGAGTGCATGATCGAATTGTCGGGGGGCCAAGATGCGCTTTATCGTCAAGGGTTTGCCGGTGATACACTGAACACCGCATGGCATGCACGCGCCCAACTGCCCGCCATTCACGACGTGGGATATTTCACCGCCATCGGCACCGATAGCATGTCCGAGCGTATGTTGCACTTTTTCGAGGATGCGGGCCTCCAGACCAACCAGATCCTGCGGATCGAGGACCGCCGCCCCGGTCTTTATATGATCGAGCAAAAAGACGGGGATCGCCATTTCACCTATTGGCGCGACCAGTCGGCCGCAAAACTGATGGCCCAGGACGAGACCCGGCTCGGACAGGCATTGGCAAGCGCGGGATGGCTTTATTTCTCGGGCATCAGCTTGGCAATCTTGGCGCCCGATGCGCGCGCGCGCCTGCTGACGGCCCTGAAAGCTGCGAAATCGGGTGGCGCACGTCTGGCATTCGATCCAAACATCCGCCCTGCGCTGTGGTCCTCGGCCGAGGAAATCCGCACCACCATCACCGAGGCTGCAAGCCTGTGCGATATCCTCTTGCCCAGTTTCGATGACGAGGCCCATCACTTCGGCGACGCCGATCCGGCAGCGACCTGCGCGCGCTATAGCGAGGCCACCAAGGGGCACGCCGAGATCATCGTGAAAGACAGCGGCAATCCTGTGCATTTGCGCACGCCCGACGGAACGGAGCTGATCGACGTACCTGCCATCGCACAGGTGGTGGATGCAACCGGCGCAGGCGACAGCTTCAACGGCGCCTATCTGGCCGCGCGTATGCAAGGTATGACGCCGCGCGATGCTGTTCCGCGTGCGATTGCCACCTCTGGCCGCGTGATCGGCCATCACGGGGCTATTCCCCGCGACTGATCCATCAGCCTTGTCTGCCCGCATCGCGTGGCAGACCCCTCACCGCGATCTACAAACCTGCCAAAAATCGTACCGCCTGCATGGGCGGTACGATTTTTGCATGGCCTTTACCTTGGCAGACCTAATCCCTATATCATTACTCAACATTTCCCAGCCATGTCAGGGACCGCTCATGACCACCGAAACCACGCAAGACACGCCGATGGAAGGCGCGCCGCTGATCAAGCCCTCCACCACGGACCATCCGATGCACGAGTCGGTTGTGGCCGCTTGCCGCAGTGTGTTCGACCCGGAAATTCCGGTAAACATCTACGACCTTGGCCTGATCTACACGATTGAAATCACCGATGAAGATGATGTGAATATCATCATGACCCTGACTGCGCCGGGCTGCCCGGTTGCAGGTGAGATGCCAGGTTGGGTTCAGGACGCGATTTCATGTGTCGAGGGGATCAAATCCGTCAACGTCGATATGACCTTCGATCCGCAATGGGGCATGGATATGATGTCTGACGAGGCACGTCTGGAATTGGGCTTTATGTAGGCCCGACGTTTGATCCCGGTTTTTTGCGAAAAACTCTCGCAATGCCAGCGCAAGCGAAAAAGCTTGCTATACAACCAATGCAAGCATTATAACTTGCGACATGACCCAGCTTAGCGTTCTGACAGGTGATTTTATCGGCTCCACCGGACTGGCGCCCGATATGCTATCGCGTGGTTATGATGCGCTACAACTTGCTGTGCAGGACATCACGCCGCACGGCGTGTTGACCCGTGTACGCGGGGATGGGTGGCAGATCGCACATACACAGCCGCGCCTTGGCTTGCGTCTGGCACTGCGCATCCGCGCCGGTTTGCGCGCGATTGATCCCGATCTGGACACGCGGATCGCGCTTGCTACAGGCGCGGGCGACATCCCCGATAACCACGATCTGAACACGGCAAGCGGTGCAGCTTTCATAGCCTCCGGTCGGGCGCTGGACGCCATGACCGACGCGGCCATCTACCACAGCAATGGTGGAGCGGTGGCCGCCCTAACCCGATTGGCAGACCATTTGAGCCGTGGCTGGACCCAAGCACAATCTGCGGCCATCGCCCCGATGCTGTGCCCCGATCCGCCCACCCATACGCAGATCGCCCACAGTTTGGGCAAATCACGGCAAGCGGTCGATCAGGCCCTGCGCGGCGGCGGATTTGACGCGCTTGGCGAGGCGTTGGCGTTTTTGGAGGCGTCCCCCTGAGACCTGCACGGGCTTGTGGCCGCGTCCGACACCGGCCACACTGGGTGCATCCCTCCACGCCCCCCAAAGGAGCCGTTCATGGCCGAAAGCTTTGCAGCCTTACTTCTGGCCCATCTCCTGGGCGATTTCGTGGCCCAAAGCGACCGGATGGCCACCGCCAAGGCGCAAAGATCACCAAGTTGGCTATTGGCGCATGTGATGATCCACGCAGCCCTGATCGGGTGCGTGCTTGCGGCATGGAATGCAGCCTTCATCATGGCGTTGGGCTGTGTGGTGCTTAGCCATCTGTTGATCGACTTTGGCAAAAGTTTCACCACCACCGGCGCACTCAGGCCATTCGTGATCGATCAGGCGGCCCATATTCTTGTGGTGGCCAGTGTGGCCGCCGTCTGTCCTGCGCTTTGGCACACCAGCCTATGGGCAAATCTTCAATTGCCTTCGGGCGTGGGGTTGGGCGCCCTGCCTGCGGTGTTCGCGCTGGTCGCGGGCGCGGTTGCCTGCACACGCATGGGCGGGCTGGCTGTGGGGGCGATCATGCGCCCGCTTGCCGCCCGTGCGCCCAAAGGCGGCCTGCCACAAGGCGGGGCCATGATCGGTACGCTGGAACGGGCCCTGATTTATGTGTTGATCTTGTGCGCACAGCCACAGGGTATCGGATTTTTGATTGCTGCCAAGTCGATCTTGCGCTTTGATCCGGCAGCAAAAGGGCATACAGCCGCCAATGAATATGTCATCATCGGCACGTTGGCCTCTTTTTGCTGGGCCATTACAACCGCCTATCTGACGCGCGCATTTTTGGGATACCTGCCGGATCTTGGAATTCCGCCGCTTCATGATTAGATAAGCCACTCAGCCAAGGAGAACTTCATGTTTGGACTACCCGGACAGCCCCCCGTGACCATAACCCCGGCTGCGGTGGCGCAAATTGCAAAACTGATGGGACGCGAGAATGCCGCCGGTTTCCGGATCGGCGTCAAAAAAGGCGGCTGTGCCGGCATGGAATACACCATGGATATCGCACAAGAAGCCGGCCCGATGGATATCGTGGTCGAAGAAGGCGCGGCCCGCGTCCTGATCGCGCCCATGGCACAGATGTTCATGATCGGCACCGAAATCGACTATGAAACCGGTCTGCTGGAGTCAGGCTTCAAATTCCGTAATCCGAATGTCACGGAAAGCTGCGGCTGTGGTGAATCCATCAAATTCAAAGACATGGACGAGCTGAGCCAAGCCTCCACAACCGGCGCGCCGGATCTGCGCAGTTGATTGATGCCGTTTTTCGGCCTTGCAGCCACACACCAGTCACTTACCTTGCCACACAGATTTAGCGAGGAGGAGTGATTGGTGAGAAAGCTAGCAGCCGGAAACTGGAAAATGAACGGGCTTGGTGCGAACATCGCAGAGCTGGAGGCGCTGGTGGCCGCGCCAGCGCCCGAGTGTGACGTCCTGATTTGCCCGCCCGCCACATTGATGGGGGCTTGCGTAAAGGCCGCTCAAGGCAAGATCGCCATCGGCGGTCAGGATTGCCATAGCGCAACGTCGGGTGCCCATACAGGCGACATTTCCGCCCAGATGATCCACGATGCGGGCGGGTCCTATGTGATCGTCGGCCACTCGGAACGTCGCACCGATCACAATGAAAGCGATGCGGATGTATCCGCCAAAGCCAAAGCCGCGATCGAGGCCGGTCTGACGGCAATCATCTGTCTGGGCGAGACAGAGGCCCAACGTGACGCGGGCGAGACACTGGACGTGATCGGCGCGCAGCTTGCCGGATCGCTGCCCGAAGGTGCAACTGCGGAAAATGCCGTGATCGCCTACGAGCCGATCTGGGCCATTGGCACCGGTCGCACCCCAACGCTTGAGCAGATCACCGAAGTTCATGACAGCCTGCGCGCGGATCTATGCGCAAGACTGGGCAATCAGGGCCAGGACATGCGGCTGTTGTACGGTGGCTCTGTCAAGCCCGCCAACGCTGCGGAGATTTTTGCAATCGGTAACGTCAACGGCGCATTGGTCGGTGGAGCCAGCCTGAAAGCAAAGGATTTCGGGGATATCATCACGGCGCTGAGCGAAAGCTGACGCCCGGCACCTGTCCGTCCGGTGCGGCGGGCCTCCAGCGCGTCGGGACATCGAATTTAAAAATGGCCGCCCGTTCACGGGGCGGCCATTTTTCATCCGACAGATGCCAGAGGCGCTTACTTCACGATTGTCTCGGGTCCCATCAGACTGGTGGGCAACCACGTGGACAGCGCCGGTATATAGGTGATCATGATCAGGAACACGAACAACACCGCCAGGAAGGGCGCAGCCGCCTTGACCACATTCATGATCGACATCCCCGCCACACCGGAGGTGACAAACAGGTTCAGACCAACCGGCGGCGTAATCATTCCGATTTCCATATTGACCACCATGATGATGCCCAGATGGATCGGGTCCACGCCCAGCTCTATCGCGATAGGGAACACAAGCGGCGCCACGATCACAATCAGGCCCGAGGGCTCCATGAATTGACCACCGATCAGCAGGATCACATTGACGAGGATGAGGAACACAATCTTGCCGAAACCTGCCGAAAGCATGGCGTTGGCAATCATTTGCGGAATCTGCTCGTCGGTCAGAACATGTTTCAAGATCAGCGCATTGGCGATAATGAACATCAGCATGACGGTCAGTTTGCCTGCCTCGAACAGGGTCTTGCGGGTGTCATGGTGCCACAGCGCGCTGAACAGGACATAGGGTTTACGCCAGACCGCGGTCTTGGTCTCGCCCTCGTTCAGCGGGCCCATGTCACGGTAGATGAAATTGGCCACGATCCATGCGTAAACGGCGGCCACGGCGGCGGCTTCTGTCGGGGTGAAGATGGCGCCCGTCAGGCCCGGCACACCATAGATGCCTACCATGATAATCACGATCAGCATCAGCCCCCAGAACGCATCCCGAAACGAGGCCCAGATCTCGCCCCAGCCCGCGAACTCGCCCTTGGGCATTTTGCGGATGCGGGCAAAGACATAAATCGCGATCATCAGCATGAAGCCGGCCAGCAGCCCCGGAATTACACCGGCCAGAAACATCCGCCCCACCGAGACCTCGACCGAGGACGCATAGACCACCATTACGATGGATGGCGGAATAAGGATGCCCAACGTGCCCGCATTACAGATGACCCCCGCGGCGAAGTCCTTGGTATAGCCCATCTTCTGCATTGCGGCGATGACGATCGTGCCGATGGCCACGACGGTCGCAGGCGAGGACCCCGAAAGAGCTGCAAAGATCATGCAGGCAAACACACCCGCAATCGCCAGACCGCCGTGAAAATGGCCCACACAGGCAATCGCGAACCGAACGATCCGCGTGGCCACGCCCCCTGTCGACATGAAAGACGACGCAAGGATGAAAAACGGGATCGCCAGAAGCGTATAATGGCCCGCCATCGCCTGATAAAGCGACTGCGCCACAGATGCCAGCGAGGTCTGTGAAAAGACCAGAAGGAACACGATGGAACTGAACCCCAGCGAGACCGCGATCGGCACACCGATCAGCAGAAGCGACACGATCATGACGAAAAGAATGACGACGTCCATAGTGGTTTAGTCCTTGTCTACGGCGTGTTTCACACGCGCGATATCTTCTTCGGCCTCGTGGCTGACAATCAGGCTGTCCTGCTGCCCGCGCAGCACCCGGACACCGGCCTGCGCCACCCGCAACACGATCAGCGCCACACCGAATGGCAGGATGAAATATGGCAGAACGCGGGGCAGCTTGTCATAGGCCTCGCCCATGTTGATCAGCCCCTCCAGCCAGCGGAATATTCCAAGCATCGGCACCTGATCGGTTTCGTACCATGCCTGATCACGCGTCTTTTCAAATCCGGTCGGAAACCACTGGCCCGATGTCCGCTCCAGCCCCGCATAAGGCGCCCAGTAATCCCATGCGCCCTTCATCAGCAACAGCGCATAGGCCAGACAGACCAGTGCAGACAGCACCCCGAGCAGGCGGCGCCCCGGTGCGGGCAGCAGGTTCAGAATTGCATCGACCCCAAGATGGGCGGTCTTCTTGAAGCCGTAGGAAATGCCCAAAATCACAAGCCACGCAAACAAGATCAGCGTGACTTCCAATCCCCAGATGATCGAGGCATTGAAACAATACCGCAATACCACATTCACGAAGGTCACAATCGTCATCACGCCGAGGATGAATGACGTTGTATTCTCTTCGATCGCATCGGTGATACGCCCTAATCGCCCCTCGGACGCTGCGTTGTGATCAGACATATTCTGCCCCTTTGTTAAGATCTGGCGAAATGGCGCATCAAAAAAAACACTCGTTACCAAACGACCCCGCAAGATATGGCGGGGTCGTTTTCACTATGCCAAGCCGCGCGATGCGAAGGGCCGCACTGGCCTGTGCCGCACGGATGCCCGCGGGCGATCAGTTTTTTTCGTTGATCTCTTGGGCAAGTGCGATGTTATCGGCGCCCACATCCCCCTCGAACTGGGCCCAGACGGGTTTCATCGCATCAACCCATGCCGCGCGCTGGGTATCGTCCAGTTCGCGCACAACAGAGCCCGCATCGATCACCGCCTGACGATTGTCCGCATCCACCTGTGCGATGGCCGCGTTGCGCTCGGTCGAGACCTCTTGCATGATACGCGCCAGATCGGATTGCAGATCGCCGTCGAGGCTGTCCCACCAGTCGGTCGACACAACCACCATGTAATCAAGAAGCCCGTGGTTGGTCTCGGTAATCCCGTCCTGCACCTCGAAGAACTTCTGGCCATAGATGTTGGACCAGGTGTTTTCCTGACCGTCCACAACACCGGTTTGTAGCGCGCCGTAAACCTCGCTGAAGGCCATCGGCTGCGGGCTTGCGTCAAGCGCCTCCATCTGGGCCACCAGCACATCGGACGGCTGTACGCGGAATTTCAGACCTGCAGCATCCTCTGGCAGCAAAAGCGGCTTGTTCGCGGAGAACTGCTTGAGCCCGTTGTGCCAGAACGCCAGCCCCACAAGGCCACGGCGCTCCATCGACGCCAGCATATCCTGCCCTGCCTCGGATTGCTGGAACTCTTCCACCGCATCCATATTCTTGAACATGAACGGCAGATCGAAGATCCGGAAGACTTTGGTAAAGGTTTCGAATTTCGACAAGGACGGGGCGGCCATCTGCACATCGCCCTGCAGCATCGCCTCCAGCACCTGATCATCGTTATAAAGTGTCGAGTTGGGATATACCTCGACGCAGGCACGGCCATCCATCTCGTCGTTCACGCGCTGTGCAAACAGAGCAGCCGCCAACCCTTTGGGATGTTTATCGGCATTGGTTACATGGCTGAATTTGATAACCATTTCGCCATCATCGCAGGCCGCTGCGGCCAAGGTGCTCGTGGCCACGAGTGCAGTGCCTGCCAGAGCAAGCGCGGTTACGGTTTTTTGGAATGTCATGTAGGATCCTCCCCAGATCGCTGTCTTGCGCGATGCGCAATCCTCTCTCATGGGGACAGCATGCCAAACGCCATGCAGTTCTATCAATGCAGATATGCGTTAATAGTTAAGTGCATATATTTCAGATAGTTGACAGACCAAGGATCACAGGATCGTTATGGAGTGTGTGATTTTCCGCAGCCGAATTTCGATGATTGCGCGGAAAACCGCACAGTTTATCCCGCGATCAGGTCCGGTAGTCCTCAGCGCGGATCGAATGGCGCGCCAGCTTGTCATAAAATGTCTTTCGCGGCAGTTTCAACTCCTGCGCGGCTGCGCTTGCATGCCCGCTGTGGCGTTCGAGCGCCGCCACCAAAAGCCCGCGTTCCACCTGTGCCATCTGCTCGGCCAGACCGGTGGCGGCCGTGGTCGGTTCGGGGTCGTTCATCCCCATCACAAAGCGCATCGCCTCCGACATCAGCGCACGCGAATTGCCGGGCCATTCGCGCGCCATCAACCGCTGGATGTAGCTTTGGGGAATATCGGGCATCGGAAGGGAGGAATTCTCGCACGCCAGCTTTACATAGTTGCGAAACAGGGCTGGAATATCTTCGGGCCGTTCATGCAAAGAGGGCACCCGCACCTGCATCACATCCAGCTTCCAGTATAAATCGGGATGAAAGCGCCCAGCGTCTCGTTCTGCCGCCAGATCCCGATAGCTCCCGGCAATCAGGCGCGTGGCAGGCTGGGTTTCAAGATGCTCCAGCAGGGCAAATTGCGAGGCCTGTGGCAAATCAGCGATTTCATCAAGATAGAGCGTGCCACCTTCGGCCGCTTTGAACCCTTGGGCCAGCATCTGTGGCGTCAATCCGGCGGCGGCGAGCTTTTCAAAGGGGCGTTGGGCGGCGGCGGACACCAGATGGATCACCTCGGCCACTTTCGCGGCCCCCGATCCCGGCGCGCCAGATACCAACACCTCGGCACCCGATCTGGCCGCACGCCGGCACGCCTCGCGCAAACGTTCGCCTGTCTCGGACGCGCCGATCAATATGCGCGCGGCGGCATCTCCGCGGCGCACCTCGCGTTTCAAAGCGCGGTTTTCCAGCACCAAAGCGCGTGTTTTTAGCGCCTTGTCCACCACGGCCAGAAATTCCTTCGGCGGGCAGGGTTTTTCCAGAAAGGCAAAGGCGCCGGCGGCCATGCCACGCACCGCGGATGGCACATCGCCCTCGCCCGTCAGCAAAATCACCGGCAGATCGGGGTCCTGCTTTCGGGCGTAATCCAGAAGGTGGAATCCGTCGCGACCGGGCATCCGCAAATCACTGACCACAATGCCTGCAAAGTCGGGCCGCAGGTGGTCTTTGGCCTCGATGAAGCTGCCCGCAGTCAGCGGGTCCAGATCGCCCAGTTCAACCGTTTGGGCCAGAGCTTCGCGAACGGCACGGTCATCATCAACCAGCAAGACTTTGATCACGGCACTCATCGGGGATCTCCTGCGTCAGGCGTCATGGGGTGTGGGTTCGGCGCAACGCAGGTCGATGGTGAACCGCGCGCCATCGGGTGTATTTTCGCCCCGCAATGCGCCACCAAAACTTTGCACCAACCTGAAAGAGATCGAAAGCCCTAATCCCATGCCTTCGTTCTGACCAACCTCTTTCGTCGAATAAAACGGATCGAAAATCCGCGTGGGATCGGCGATACCCCCACCGGTATCGTACACGGTGATCCGGTGATAGGGACGGTCTGGCGCATGTGCCGCCTCCACACGTACACTCAGCACACGCTCAGAGCGCGACGCCATCGCATCAATCGCATTGGCAATCAGATTGACCAGCACCTGTGTGAGACGCACCTCGCCTCCCATGACCCAAACCGGATGGGCAGGCGCCACCCAGTCCACCCTCACTCCATCCAGCCGCGTGGCCGAAATTTCAAGCGCAGTGTCCACCACCCGCTGCGCGTCAACCGCCACGGCCGGTTCGGCTTCAGGGCGCGCGAACTGGCGCAGGTTGCGAATGATGCGCCCCATACGGCGCGACATCTCGCCGATCCGCGTCAGATTGTCGGCGGCGCGATCATGGCGCCCGCGCGCCAGAAAGACGGCAGCATTTTCAGCATAGGTGCCAATCGCCATCAGCGGCTGGTTCAGCTCGTGGCTGATCCCTGCCGACATCTGCCCCAAGGCCGAAAGTTTGCCCGCCTGAACCAGTTCGGCCTGCGTGCGCAACAGGGCCGCGTTGGTGTGTTGCAACTGTTCGGTCCGCTGCGCCACACGCGCCTCCAGAATGGTGTTGGCTTCTGCCTCGGCCTGCAGCCTTTCGCGCAGCGCCCGTCGCCGCGCCCATATCGCGCTTAGCACCGCACCTGCCGCAATCAAGCTGAGCGCCGTCAAAAGCGCCTGCTGTCGGGCTTGCGCCAGAACCGGACGTGCATCAGCCAAAGCATGCGCCGTCAACCCGACAGAGGGCAGCTGCGCCCTGATGGGCAGGGAACAATGCGGGGTGCATACCAGACTATGTCCGGCCATTTTGCGCGTGCCACGCGGCCCCATGAACAGCGGCGTGGCAGGGGGGTAGATCCGCATATCGGGGGGCGGCGCTGCCGGATCGCGCTGGAACACCAGCTCGCGCCGGTTCGCAATGACACCAACCCCTTGCGCATCGGTGAACCACACCGGCATCGGGTCGCCACGTCCGGTGGCCTCGACCTGCTCGGCATTGAAACTGAGCTGCACGATCCCTGCGATCTGGCGCCCGCCACCGGCCCCGTCCTGCGCACCCTCCCGTTTGGTCGCCCCGACGAAAACCGGCGCGGCATAGGTAAAAATACGCTCGAACCCGTCGATGGCGACATAATGGAATGCCCCCATCGCCCCTTGCGCGGCCCGCGCAAGATCGGGGGTCGGCGGCAACTGGTCAGGCACAGTTTCCGGCCCCGCCAATACCCGCCCGTCAGGCTGCACCAGCACCAGCTGTGCTGCGCCGGATAAATCGGCCATGCGCTGCAAGGTTACCGCGACCGCCTGCGGTGCAATCCCGCCCTCCTCGGCGGCAAGTGCGCGCATGTAGGGGTGATCGGCGGCCAGCACGGCCACTTCACGGTATTGCAGCATCGCCGCCACCAGCCGGTCCGAGGCCAGACGCAGATCGGCCTGGGCACGGGTCTGTAGCTGTTCCAGCCCACGTCCCGCCGACACATGCCACATCACCACGGACGCCCAGACCACCATCACAAGCGCAACGGCAAACAGGGTTACACGGATCACGATCCGCTGGGCGTCGCTTCGGGCGACGGACGGGGGCATCTGCATGGGCATCCCTAGTCCTTTCCCCTCTTTGTGCGATGTGTCAACAAGCGGCTGCGTTGGTTGCGCGCCTCACCGCAGATTTGTGACAGGCTTGCATTTGCCCCGAAGATTACGCTTACATCCACGCCATGACCCAGATTTACGACACACCCCTGCCCTCTCTCGCCCAAGATCCGCTTGCTGCGGGCTTTGTGCAAAACCCCTACCCGTTTTATGACCAGATCCGCGCGGCAGGCCCGTTTGTGTATTGGCGCGAATATGATCTGGCCGTCAGTGCGCGTGCCGATGTTGTGGGCGCTTGTCTACGTGACCGCAGACTTGGCCGCGAGGCCCCTGCGGGATTCGAGGCGCAGATCGCGCCGGACCTTGCCCCGTTCTACGAGATAGAGGCCCATTCCATGCTGGAACTGGACGGTGCGCGCCATGCCACTTTGCGCCGTCAGGTGTTGCGGGAATTTACCAGCGCGCGGATTGCCACCCTCGCCCCGGACATAGAGGCGCTGGCCCATCGGCTGATCGATGACATGCCGCAGGGCGGCTGCGATCTGATCGGCCATTTCGCAACGCCGTTGCCGGTGCAGATTATCGCGCGCCTGCTGGGGGTGCCGCTGACGCGCACGGATGATCTGCTTGACTGGTCGCATGCAATGGTGGGGATGTACCAAGCCCAGCGCAGTCCCGCGATAGAGGCCCGCGCCGTTGCCGCAAGCCGCAGCTTCCATGCCTATCTGACAGAACTTATTGCCCAGAAACGGCTGCATCCCGAGCCTGATCTGATCAGCGCGCTGGCCACCGACACGCGCGGTCATCTGAGCACTCCAGAGATCATCGCAACCGCGATCTTGCTGTTGAATGCGGGCCACGAGGCGACTGTGCACACGTTAGGCAACGGCTTGCACGATCTGCTTGCGACAGGCCGTTTTGCACATTGCGAGGGCGACGATCCGCGCCTGATAGAGGAAATCTTGCGCCATGATCCGCCCCTGCATCTGTTTTTGCGCTGGGTGAAGGAAGATTTTGATCTGTCAGGCCATCAGTTCCGCAAAGGTGACAGGATTGGTCTGCTGCTGGCCGGGGCCAATCGCGATGCAGATCAATGGCACAGCCCCGAAACATTCGATCCCGAACGGCCGGTCCAAACCAACTTCAGCTTCGGCGCAGGGCCGCATTTCTGCTTGGGCGCCCCGCTTGCGCGCATGGAAATCTCCATCGCCTTGCGGGTCTTGCGCGAGCGCCTGCCCCAGCTCGCGCTGGCTGCCAAGCCGCGCTACAGCGATATCTACCCGTTCCACGGGTTGGAGCGACTGGATGTTACCTATGACAAGACATGACGCCCTGCACAAAAGCCATATCAGGACACGGGCCGGATCTGCGGTTCTATAGCGGCAGCATTGTGGTGGATTTGATTTCTTCCATCGAGAGAAGCGCCGTTACGTTATGCACCTTCACCTCGGAAATCAGGGCTTGATAAAAGGCATCATAAGCGCGCGCATTGGGCACCCGCACCTTCAGGATGTAATCGATATCACCGGCCAGACGGTGCGCCTCCATCACCTCTGGACGGGCCTGAAGGGCTGCCAGAAACTGCTGCTGCCAGTGCGCCTCGTGCTCGGATGTACGGATCAGAACGAAGAAGCAGGCCTCGAATCCCAAGGCCTCGGCATCAAGCAAAACGGTCTGTCGTCCGATCACGCCTGCATCACGCAATTTGCGAATCCGGTTCCAGACAGGCGTTTTGGATGACCCCACATGACGGGCGATTTCGTCGAGGGACTGGCTGGCGTCTAGTTGCAGCTGGGAAAGGATTTTCCGATCCATCTCATCGATCCGAACTGACATTCGCCATCCCCCCACACACTGGAACATTCTTTCATGTTGCTTCGTATGTAAAAACATATGTCCTTATTCACAAGCCCGTATGGTGCATGGTGGGGAGGTTTTCCTATATAGGGGGTAGCGAAACGCCGTATGGGATCTGTTAGCCAATGACCGAACGCACCGCCATATCCGTGACCGACCAGAAGGCAGCGCCGGTGCAGCCCGATCCGGCTGTGGTTTTCGCAGGTGCCGGACCCGGATCGGCAGATCATCTGACACTGGCTGTGGCACATGCGTTATCACACGCCGATATCATCTTGCATGATGCGCTTGTGGGACCGGAGGTTCTGGCGCTTGCACACAAAACGGCTGAAGTCATCGAAACCGGCAAACGCGGGTTCGCCCCTTCCATGGCGCAGGCCGACATCTGTGCCCTCATGGTGCGGCTCGCGCAGGACGGCAGGCGTGTCTTGCGCCTGAAATCAGGTGATCCGTCGGTATTCGGGCGTCTGGGCGAGGAAATCGCGGCGCTTGAGGCGGCAGGTCTGGGCTATAAGATCCTGCCAGGGATCACGGCGGCCTCGGCGGCGGCGGCACAAATCGGCCAAAGCCTGACGGAACGCGGGCGCAACAAGGAGCTGCGCCTTGTCACGGGCCATGACGCGGCAGGCTATAACGAGGCCGACTGGCGCGCGCTTAGCGCTTGCGGCATGGTGGCCGCGATCTATATGGGCAAACGGGCGGCGCGGTTCTTGCAAGGACGGTTGCTGATGCACGGGGCGGCCCCCGCAACACCGGTGTCGATCATCGAGAATGTCTCGCGGCCCGACCAGACGATTATCGGCTCGACGATTGCACGGCTGCCAGAAGATGCGGCCCGATGCGATGGTCCGGCAGTCTTTCTTCTTGGCCTCGCACCGCGCGCGGTCGATCAAATATCTATTCCTCGCGAGGAGGCCCTCTGATGGCACGCAAATTCACCCCCAAAGTCCTTACCGCCAACGACCTTCTGGAAGGCGACGTGATCTATATGACGGCGGACGGCACGTGGGTACGCGCACATGAACAGGCCGAGTTGATCGAGGACGAGACCATTGCCGAGATGCGGATGTTGACCGCACAAGGCCAGCAAGACCGGATTGTAGGCCCCTATCTCGCGGATGCGACGATGGGCCCGAACGGCCCCGAACCCACCCATTTCCGCGAAGTGTTCCGGACCAAAGGCCCGTCGAACTACTTCATGGGGAAACAGGCAGACTCTGCTAACGCAGAGTAAAGGAGCGCGCATGTATACCTATACTGATTTTGACGAAGCTTTCGTTCGTGAACGTTGCAAACAGTTTCGCGGCCAAGTGGAGCGGCGTCTTGACGGCTCTCTTACCGAAGAGGAATTCCGTCCGCTGCGGCTGATGAACGGGCTGTATCTGCAGTTGCACGCCTACATGCTGCGCATCGCGGTGCCTTACGGCACGCTGCGCGCCGATCAGATGCGCCAGTTCGCGATGATTGCCGACAAATGGGACAAGGGATATGGCCATTTCACCACGCGCCAGAACCTGCAACTGAACTGGCCGAAGCTGAAGGATATCCCCGATATTCTGGATGCTTTGGCCGATGTGCAGATGCATGCGATCCAGACCTCCGGCAACACGATCCGCAACGTGACGGTGGACCATTTCGCAGGTGCCAGCGCCGACGAGTTCGAAGATCCCCGCCCCACAGCGGAGCTGATCCGCCAGTGGTCCACCGACCACCCCGAGTTCCAGTTCCTGCCCCGCAAGTTCAAGATCGCGGTCACCGGTGCCTCCACCGACCGCGCGGTGATCCGTGCCCATGACATCGGGCTGGAGATGGCCGAAAAAGATGGCCAGCCGGGGTACCGTGTACTGGTCGGCGGTGGTTTGGGCCGTACACCGATGATCGGTCAGGAAATCCGCGACTTCCTGCCCAAGGCGGATCTGCTGCCGTATCTTGAGGCGATCGTTTCCACCTATAACGTGCTTGGCCGGCGCGATAACAAATACAAGGCACGGATCAAGATCACCGTGTTTGAAAACGGTATCGATACCTATCGCACGCTGACAGAGGAAGAGTTCCAGCGCACCCGCGCCAAATTCAGTGGTGTCGATCAGGAAATTCTGGCCGATATCGAAACACAATTCGCGCTGCCACCGCTCAAAGACAGTGACGCATCCGCGCTGGAGGCCGCGATTGCGGTGGACCCGATGCTGGGCCGCTGGGTTGCACGCAACACCGCAACCCACAAACACGACACCCATGCGATTGTGACCATCTCGCTGAAAGAGCATGGCAAAACGCCTGGCGATGCGACAAGCGCGCAGATGCGGGTGATGGCCGATCTGGCCGAAAAATACGGCTATAACGAGCTGCGCGTCAGCCACGAACAAAACATCATTTTGCCGCATGTGGCAAAATCCGATCTGCCGGCGGTGTTTACCGCCCTGTCCAAAGCGGGGCTGGCCACAGCGAATGCGGGGCTGACCTCGGATATCATTGCCTGCCCCGGCATGGATTACTGCGCGCTTGCCACCGCCCGCGCGATCCCCGTGGCCGAGAAAATCGCCTTGCGCGTCAAGGAGCTGGATCTCGAAGACGAAATCGGCCTGATGAAAATCAAGATTTCGGGCTGCATCAATGCCTGCGGCCACCACCATGTGGGCCATATCGGCATTCTGGGGCTGGACCGTGCAGGTGTGGAAAACTACCAGATTACTCTGGGGGGCGATGGCACGGAACACGCCGCCATCGGCCAGCGTGCCGGACCGGGCTTTGCATATGACGAAGTTGTGCCTGCCGTCGAGCGGCTGTTGAAAGCCTATCTGGAGCAACGCGACTCCGCCGAGGAAACCTTCCTCGACGCCTATCGGCGCCTAGGGGCCGATCCATTCAAGGAGGCGCTTTATGGAGAAGCCAGTCAGACAGCCGCGTGAGCATTGGGCCGACATCAACACCCGTGTAAGCGCGCTGAACGGACGTTATAAACACCATGCCGCCATCACGGTGATGGAAAAAGCGCTCGACGATGACGACACCGGCGATGTCGCCATGGTGTCGTCTTTCGGAGCGGAATCCGTGGTGTTGCTGCATATGGTCTCGTTGATCGCGCCGGCGACGCCTGTGCTGTTCATCGACACCCATATGCTGTTCCAAGAAACGCTGGACTACCAGACAGAGGTGGCCGAAAAGCTTGGCCTGACGGAGGTGCGCAAAATCACCGCCGACCCCAAGGCGCTGGCATTTGAAGACCCTGACAACACCTTGCATCAGTTCAACACCGATGCCTGCTGCACCTTGCGAAAAACTGCCCCGCTGGAGAATGCCCTGCGTGATTTCGATGCGTGGATCACCGGTCGCAAACGCTACCAGTCCGATACGCGGGCGACGATTGATTTCTTCGAGGTGGAAACACCCGAACGGATCAAGATCAATCCGCTGGCGCATTGGGCGCGCGAGGATTTGCAGGAATATATGATTGAAAACCGCCTGCCGCGCCACCCGCTCGTGGCCAAGGGCTATCCGTCGATCGGCTGTGCCCCTTGCACAAGCCCCGTCAAACCTGGCGAGGACCCGCGTGCCGGACGCTGGCGCGGTCAGGAAAAGACCGAATGCGGGATCCATTTCATCGGCGGCAAAGCCGTTCGCGTGGGCCCCGACGGCCAGCCGATCGACCCGCAGGACGGGGCCGCAGATACCACAAAACCAGACACCAACCGCACCCTCAAAGGAGAGAAAGTGGCATGAGCAAGATTGTGCGCGACGACGGCTTTCATGCCGATGATTTCAACGGTCATGCGGTGGAGCTGCCGTCAGACACCGATCCCGCCGAGCTGGCCCAGCTGACGGGCACTGCCGAAATGGTGGTATGCACGTTTCCTTCATCCGCCGACGGGCGCGGCTTTACCCTTGGGCGCAAACTGCGCGATATCGGCTTTACCGGCCGGTTGCGCGCGCGCGGCCACGTCTTGGCCGATCAATACGCGATGGCACGCCGGTCGGGCTTTGACGAGGTGGAAATCTCCGACGAGCTGGCCGAACGCCAACCCCAAGACCAGTGGCTTGCACGCGCGGACTGGAAAGCACACAGCTACCGCCGTAAGCTGGTCGGATAACCCGCCCGACAAAGGGGGGCGGGTCTGCAGGCCAAAACCGCACACGTGCGGGATCAGCCTTGGACATCGCCGCCCGGATCGGCTAATGCCACAGCCAGCGATCGGCGCCGTGGCGCCAGTTTCAGCCAGATCATGCAGCCTAAGGCATGGGCGCGCACCCTGCCCCGCCCACCCGCTGCCAGACATCGTTGCCCCTGCCACCCGCAGCCGGGCACCCCAGATAAAGCTTGGATGACCTTCGTGAGTGATACAGCCACTGCCCCCGTTAAAACCCTCCCCGACGCGCAGACCGTGACAGAGGTCAAGCACTGGACTGACAGTCTGTTCTCGTTCCGCGTCGCGCGCCCGCAATCCCTGCGTTTCCGCTCGGGCGAATTTGTCATGATCGGCCTGATGGGTGATCCCGATCCGAAGACCGGCAAGCAAAAGCCGATCATGCGGGCCTATTCCATCGCCTCGCCGAATTGGGATGAAGAGTTGGAGTTCTATTCCATCAAGGTGCCAGACGGCCCGCTGACCTCGCGGTTGCAGCATATCCAGCCCGGCGACGAGATCATCTTGCGCCCCAAACCGGTGGGAACACTGGTGCATGATGCGCTATTGCCCGGCAAACGTGTGTGGTTTCTGGCCACCGGCACAGGCATTGCGCCTTTCGCCTCGTTGATGCGCGACCCCGAAACCTACGAGAAATTCGACGAGGTGATCATGATGCACACCTGCCGCACCGTCGAAGAACTGACCTACGGCAAGGAACTGGTCGACAACCTGATCAATGACGAGCTGATCGGCGAAATGGTCGAGGGCAAATTGAAATACTATGCCACCACCACCCGCGAGCCGTTCGAGCGCACGGGCCGGATCACCGAAAACCTGAAATCCGGCAAGGTATTCGAGGATCTGGGTCTTGCGCCCATGAACCCAGACACCGACCGGGCCATGGTCTGCGGCAGCCTTGCGTTCAACAAGGACGTGATGGAAGTTCTGGAAAGCTACGGCCTGAACGAAGGCGCGAATTCCGAACCCAGAGAGTATGTGGTGGAAAAAGCCTTCGTCGGCTGATCCGGCATAGGCCAAGCCATAAGGCCAGATCGAAATACACCTGACACCCCGCGCCAATGATGACGCGGGGTTTTTCATGTCAGGTTTGGTCACCCCTTCACTGCGCCCTACCTGTGATGAAACCCGGTCGCGGCACCGTTGCTGCGGCATCACACGCATCACGAAAGGATATGGCATGGCACGGATTTTCATCATTGGCGCAACGGGGGGCGTGGGCAACCGGCTGTGCAAACGACTGACACAGGCCGGTCACGACGTTACCGGCCTGCATCGTAAACCCGAACAGGCCGATCATCTGAGCGCGCTCGGCGTGACGCCGATCGAAGGCGACATCATGACCCTTACCGCCCATGATCTGGAGCCGATGCTTGAGGCGCACGATGTCGTTGTGTTCTCTGCGGGCGCTGCCGGATCGGGGATGGAACGCACCGCGCGTATCGACGGCGAGGGCCCGCGGGAGGTCGCCGAGGCGATGCAACGCGCAGGCGTCAGCCGCTTCTATCTTGTGTCCGCCTTCCCCGAGGCCGGTCGCGGACGAGAACCCAACCCCGGATTCGAGAACTACATGCTGGCTAAAAAAGAGGCCGATGCCTTCGTTGCGCGCAGTGCGCTTGACTGGGTCATCTTGCGCCCGGGTACTTTGACCGATGAAGAGGGCAATGACCAGATTACTGCCGGATATGCCCTGTCCTATGGGTCGGTTTCACGCGATCATGTGGCCCAGACCCTTGCCGCGCTGATCGACATGCCCCAGATCAAGCGCGAGATCATCGAACTGACGGATGGCAACACCCGCGTGTCCGATGCGCTCGACGCGCTGCGCCGCGATTTGTAATCAAGCCTGACGATTGCCGAATGAAAACAGGCGGCGGAAAGATACCGCCGCCTGTTGTTTTGGTCCGGATATGCATACCTGAGGACCCTATATCCGATGCTTAAAGGCCGAGGGCGCTACGCACCTGATCCAGCACGCCGGGCACCATATCGGGCGTGTTGCGCGCTTGGGAGACAGCGGCGCGAAGCGTGGATTTCAGCGGCGCATCCAGTTCCGAGTCGTCAATAATCGCCAGCACCTGATCGGCATCGAACGCCTCCGCGCTCAGCGCTCTGGCAGAGCCAAGCAGCTCCTCGTCCACACCCGTCGCATCGCTTGCAGCCGACTGCGCCGTGCCCTCACCTGCGGCCTCCGCCGCGTTCATCGCCGCTGCTGCAGCGTTCGACGCCGCCGCCGCCGCATCGGTGGCCGCATCTGCCGCCGAGGAGGCCGCATCGCTTGCCTTGGTGGATGCGCCAGCGGCTGCCCCCTCTACCTCAGCGCGGGCGGCATTCTTGGCATCCGACGCGGCCTGCGTGGCCTCTGATGCAGCTTCGGTGGCCGCACGGGCCGCGCGGTTGGCGGCCTCAAGTGCGGCCCCCTTGGCTGCGTCTGCGGCTTCTGTCGCATTCTGGCCGGCTTCTGCTGCGGCATCTACTGCGTTGGAGACAGCCTCATTGGCCGAGGAAGAGGCTTCCGCCGCGGCGTTCTTGGCGGCGGCGGCAGCGCTTGCAGCACCGGTTGCGGCTTCATTGACGACATCTGCCGCCTCACTGGCCGCATCATCCATCGCCTCGCCCGCCGTGTCGGCTGTATCGGTCAGTGCATCGTCTACCGCAGCCGCGCCATCGCCACCACTTGATGCCGCATCGTCAGCGACGGGCTGGGTGGTTTCTGCTGCTGTGCCGGCAGGGGCCTGCGCCGCATCGCCTGCATCATCCGCCTCTGGCGCGGCCGCATCCGGGGTGTCGGAGACATCGGCACTGATTTTGCTCACCTCCTCCTGCCCTTGAGGGGTTTGCGTGCTCCACCAGATGCCGCCAGCCGCGACCACGATCAGCGCAATGATTCCCAGTAACTTAGCGTTCATGATATCCCTCGATTTTTAGTCACTTATTCTAAGGCAGATATGACCTTCCCTTGGGATCAGGCAAAGGCCTTGCGCCCTAAATCTTTGCTTCACTGGCAGTTTTTTGCCATGTGTGATCCCCGATCGGATCAATACATACGGTCTATAAAGGGTATTTCGCGGCATATGTCGGCTTTTCGGTTGAAACTGCCAGTACTCAAGCCTATATTTCGCTGCACTTGACAAGGCTACAGAAGGATATCAGCCATAGCTCGCAGACCGCATAATGCCCCGCCGACCCGCGATACTGGCCCTCGCGTGAACGGCCGAATCCGCTCCACCGAAATCCGGTTGATTGGCGCGGATGGTGATAACGTCGGCGTCGTCGCGCCCGCAAAGGCGATGGCACTCGCCGAAGAGGCCGGACTTGATCTGGTCGAAATCTCACCGAACGCAAATCCCCCGGTCTGTAAAATCATGGACTTCGGCAAGTTCAAGTATGAGCAGCAGAAGCGTGAGGCTGAAGCCCGCAAGAAACAGAAAACCATCGAGGTCAAAGAGGTCAAGTTCCGTCCCGGGACAGATATCCATGACTACGATGTGAAAATGCGCAACGTGATCCGCTTTCTTGAAGGCGGCGACAAGGTCAAGGTTACTCTTCGTTTCCGTGGCCGTGAAATGGCGCACCAGAACTTGGGTCTTGAACTGCTCAACCGCGTCAAAGGCGATGTGGACGAACTGGGCAAAGTCGAGAGCATGCCCAAGATGGAAGGCCGCCAAATGGTCATGATGATCGCTCCGCGTTAATCGCGCTCCACCGCACGCCTAGCCGTCCGGTTGATACTGATCCCCTCCTCGTAGCCTGTACGAGGAGGGTTTTTCGTGGTAAATTTGCCATCAATTCCGGCCTCGCACCGATGTGAGCAGCCGTGAATTGAGAACGCCCGCGCTTTCATGTCAGTGCAAAGCGTCACTCTGAAAATTTCAAACCTGTTGTAAGTTGAACTGGAGTTCAAAAAATGGCTCAGGATCGCAGCGTCCTTTTATCCCGGCGGAATGCCCTGTTGATGGGTGGTGCCGCATTATGTGCCCCGTCGCTGGCGCGCGCCGCGACACAAGATACGCCTATGGCACAGCAGCCTGCGATCGTGGGGGCGGCCACGCGTCATAATATCTCGGCGTTCCGTGAAGTGCATTGGAAAGACCATTTCGACCGGCTGGATCGTGTGACCTTGATCGCCGACACCCGCTCCAAAGCGCTACATTACTGGGCGGTGGACGGTGCGGATTACCGCCTGTATCCAACCTCGGTTCCGATGACCGACGATCTGACCAAACGCGGATATACTGAAATTGTGCGCAAGAAGGTCGGACCGGACTGGACGCCGACAAAATCTATGCTGGAACGTGACCCCTCGCTGCATTACATGCCGCCCGGGCCTGACAATCCGCTGGGAACCCATGCCATGTATCTTGGCTGGCCCGCATATATCATTCACGGCACCCATGATACGCGTAAAATCGGGCGCAAAAGCTCGTCTGGCTGCATCGGTCTGTTCAACGAGCAAATCCAGGAGCTTTATGGTCTGTGCCCCGTTGGCACACAGGTCAAAATTCTTTGATCTGACGGACCTTGGACTGTTTGAAATCAACGCGCAGGGGGCAGCCTTGCGCGTTTTTTTGTACGCACGCGGCACTTGTCGCCACTGACGTCGCGACATGACAAACCGCGCACAACGGGGCGCCCCGCGCCCTGCGCGAACCTTCATACGAAGAACAATATCCCCGATCTTGCGCGATGCGGGGCAGCTGTTCGCGCTCGATTGTGAAGCCAAGGGGGGTGTTCATCGGATTTGCACCCCCTACCTATGGGGCAGACCAAGTGAAAGGATCATTTATGTCCCAGTCAAAAAATACCAATCGTCGTTTTGTTCTGGCCAACCGCCCGACCGGCAAGCCTGATGCGGATACATTTCGGCTGGAAGAGTCGGATATCCCCGAAATCAAAGACGGGCAGATGCTATTGCGCAGCACCTATTTGTCGCTCGACCCCTATATGCGTGGCCGGATGAACGACAGCAAATCCTACGCCAAACCTGTCGAGATAGGCGCGGTGATGACAGGGCAGGTCGTGGCCGAAGTCGTCGAAAGCCAGTGTGACGGGTTCGCCCAAGGCGATCATGTTCTGGCGTTCAGCGGATGGCAGGATTACGCGGTTTCCGACGGAAAGAATGTGATTAATCTGGGCAAGGATCCAAAGCACCCGTCATGGTCGCTCGGGATACTGGGCATGCCGGGATACACAGCCTATGCGGGCCTGACGCAGATCGGTGCGCCCAAGGCGGGTGAAACGGTTGTGGTGGCAGCGGCCTCGGGCCCTGTTGGAGCAACTGTCGGGCAGATCGCAAAGATCCTTGGATGCCGCGTTGTTGGCGTGGCCGGAGGCGCGGAGAAATGTGCCCATGTCAAAGACACGCTCGGCTTTGATGCGTGTATCGACCACAAATCGAAATCATTCGAGGACGATCTTGCAGCGGCCTGCCCGGACGGGATCGATGTCTATTTCGAAAATGTCGGCGGGCGCGTGCTGTATGGCGTATTGCCGCTTCTTAATCCCTTCGCACGCGTCCCAGTATGCGGGCTTGTAGGCTGGACCAATCTTGATGGACTGCCGGAAGGACCCGACCACGGGCCCGCCATTATGGCCACTTTGGTCAAGATGAAGGTGAAAATGGAAGGGTTCATTATCTATGACAGCTTCCCCTTGAGCCTTTATGACACGTTTTCCAAGGAAATGGGCAAGTGGCTCGAAGAGGGCAAGGTCCATTATAAAGAGCATATTGTCGACGGTCTGGAAAACACGCCGGACGCATTCAATGATATGCTCGACGGTCGCAACTTCGGCAAAACGGTCGTAAAATTCTGATCCCCGCTATGGATGGCTATGGCGCATGAACCGCGTGCTGCCATCCGGGCCTCGCACTGCTATATTCGCAAGTGCGGGGCCCATATGGCACCTTCCGCGGCCCACGTTCAGTTCCCCATAATCATTCCTGTCAGGGCTTCTTTTTCCATATGCAGCTCTTCGACCCGCGTGCTTGCAACATCGCGGATGGAAATCAGGCCGATCATCTCGTCCTCGGCCACCACCGGCATATGTCGGAAGTTACCCGCGCTCATCATTTCCAGCACTTCGACCGTTGTCGTTTTGCGCGTGCAGGTGCTGATCTTTTTGGACATGAAAGTCTTTACGGGCAAAGATAAACAGGCCGCGCCCTTGCGTCCCAGTTCGCGCACGATATCGCGCTCCGACACGATCCCGTCGATATGTTTACCATCCGAGGATACGACCACTGCCCCGATCTTGCGCGAGGACAACACCTGAGAGACATCGGCCAGTGTATCTTCGGGCAAAACGGTAATAACCCCGTCATCGCCCTTGCGTTTCAAAATTTGTAGAACCTGCATCTCGACCTCCTTCAAGAAACCATCCTCACCCCTGTCGGACTAGGCTCGGCTCCAATATGCATTCTGTCAAGTATATCCATGCGCCATGAGCTTGGTCTTTTGTTTGCATTTTAGGGGCCAGAAGGCACAATGTCGCATAGCTGCGCTATATGGTCGTGGACGAGGCGGCTCATATTGGCGGCAAAGACGCCTCTAGCCGTGAAAGTTCTGCGCGCAGCGCATGCCCCAGAATATCCGCGACGCGCGACAGCCGCTCCGAACGGCGGTCATCGGCGTGACGCAGCAGCCAGAAACTGCGTGAAATCGCCACCTGATGCGGCAGTATCCGCACCAGTTCGGGCACGAAGGGCAAAGCGAAATCATGCACGATCCCGACGCCCGCCCCTGCCCGCAGCATCTGCATTTGAACAGCAACCGAATTTGACGAAAGCGTCACAGCCTCCACCCCCGTCTCGGCCTGATAATCCAACCCTTTATCAAAGATCATATCGGCGATGTAGCCCACCATCCGGTGCTGCTTCAGATCGGCTTTGGTCGAAATCGGCGGATGCGCGGCCAGATACTCACGGTGCGCGGCAAGATGCAGATGATAATCGGCCAGTTTTTGCACCGTCAAACGCCCCGCGGTCGGACGACTGACCGAAATCGCCATATCTGCTTCGCGTTTCGACAGGTTGAACACACGTGGCAGCGCCACAATCTGGATTTCCAGCCCCGGATGCCTGTCTGACAGCGTCTTGCAAACCTGAGGCAGAAGATAGTTGGCGATCCCGTCGGGCGCACCGATGCGCAATTGTCCGGAAAGCTGGCCGGTGGTGCCGCTCAGTTCCTCGGCGGCGCGGGCCATCGTCTGCTCCACCGCCTCCGCATGGGGCACAAGACGTGCGCCTGAATCGGTCAATGTGTAGCCTTGCGGGGATTTCAAAAACAGCTTCGCGCTTGCCTGATCTTCAAGCCGCATGATCCGCCGACCCACCGTGGCCGCATCACATTTCAGGATCCGCCCCGCTCCCGACAGGCTTTCGGATCGTGCCACTGCAAGAAACACCCGAAAATCATCCCAATCCATGCGGTCACCTTTGCATTTTTGCAAAACAACATTTGAAATTTATCGTCTTTTCAATCGATTTTTGCAAGACTAGGCTGCCCCCAATCCCGACAATATTCGGGGAACGCATCTCATATCTTTGGAGAACACGATGAAAGAACTCGGTCATTGGATCAACGGTGAATATGTCGCCGGCACGTCGGGTCGTTTCGCCGATATCATGAACCCCGCCACTGGCGAGCTGCAGGCGAAAGTCGCCCTGGCCACGGTGGAAGAGGTACAATCGGCCGTTGCCAAGGCAGCAGAAGCGCAGGTGAAATGGGCCGCGACCAATCCGCAGCGCCGTGCCCGTGTGATGATGAAATTCGGCGCGCTGATCAACGAGCATATGGACGAGCTGGCCGAGCTGGTTTCCAAAGAGCACGGCAAGACCCTGCCCGATGCACGCGGTGATGTGCAGCGCGGGCTTGAGGTGGTCGAGGTTTGCATGGGCGGTCCGTCGTTCCTGAAGGGCGAGTTCACCGACAACGCAGGCCCGGGGATCGATCTGTATTCCATGCGCCAGCCGTTGGGTGTTGTGGCCGGCATCACACCGTTCAACTTTCCCGCGATGATCCCGTTGTGGAAGCTGGCGCCTGCGCTGACTTCGGGCAACGCGATGATCCTCAAACCCTCCGAGCGGTGCCCGTCAACCTCGTTCCGTCTGGCGGAACTGCTGAAAGAGGCAGGCCTTCCCGATGGCGTGCTTCAGGTCGTCAATGGCGACAAAGTGGCCGTTGATGCGATTTTGGATGACGAGGTCGTGCAGGCGGTGGGCTTTGTGGGCTCTACGCCGATCGCGCAATATATCTATGGCCGCGCCGCCAGTAACGGCAAACGCGCGCAATGTTTCGGTGGTGCGAAAAACCACATGATCATCATGCCCGATGCCGATCTGGACAAGGCAGCCGATGCGTTGATCGGCGCCGGTTTCGGCGCGGCAGGCGAACGTTGCATGGCGATTTCGGTCGCGGTTCCGGTGGGTGAGAAAACCGCAGACGCGCTGATCGAGCGATTGGTGCCGAAAATCGAGAAACTGAAAATCGGCCCTTACACTGCGGGTGAGGATGTGGACTACGGTCCCGTGATCACCAAAGCGGCGCAGGAGCGGATCAAGGGGCTTATCACCTCGGGCGTGGATCAGGGCGCGACCCTTGTCACCGATGGCCGCGATTTCACCCTGCAAGGGTATGAGAACGGCTACTATGTCGGCCCGACCCTGTTCGACAACGTCAAACCCAACATGGATATCTACAAAGAAGAGATCTTTGGCCCTGTTCTGACCACTGTGCGTGCAAAAAACTACGAAGACGCGCTCGCGCTGGTGATCGATAGCGATTACGGCAACGGTACCGCGATCTATACGGCCGATGGCGAGGTTGCGCGCGATTTCGCCTCGCGGGTCAATGTGGGCATGGTCGGCATCAACTTCCCGATCCCTGTCCCGCTGAGCTATTATACCTTCGGCGGCTGGAAGAAATCGGCCTTCGGTGATCTCAACCAATATGGCCCTGATGCATTCCGTTTTTACACGAAGACCAAAACCGTCACGGCACGCTGGTTTTCGGGGATCAAAAGCGCGGATGGCCTGAACTTCAAGGCGCTGGACTGATCCTGGTCCGTCGCGTTTGTCGCGAACTTCCGGGCGGGTTTGCAACAGCAGGCCCGCCCGTTTGCATACGGGCCATCCCTGCGGCGGGAACATCAATGGCGCCCGACCCGTTGGACACACAGCAAGGGAGCCTACGACATGACACACCAGACCGCCTCTGACGATTTCATCACTGCAATGCCGGACGGGATTCCTGTTCAGGCACTCCGCCCGCATGGCCCGATCAAAGGCATCTGGCTGCACATCCCCGCCTATGATTTGGGTAAGGAAGACGCCCAGCCGATTTTGCAGCGCGCCGCTGGCATGGGGTATCTGGGGGTATCCGTTGATCCATGGATGATGGGCGCGCGCACCATCCCGGCCGACCGCGAGCCGCAAGCGCGTCGTGCGCGTATCTTCGCTAATTTCCGCCGCAACTTCTGGCCTATTCTCGGACAGACCGCGATAGAGCTGCCCAGGATCATCGACTGGGCGCAAGACCGCTTTGACACCCGCGCATCCGTCACCGTCTCGGGCCATTCCATGGGCGGCGATATCGCGGTCGTGGGGGCCGGTATCGACAGGCGCATCCACAAGGTTGCAGCCGTGGTGGGCACCCCTGACTGGACCCGCCCTGCCGCCCGCGATCTGGAAACCCAGACCCGTTTCATGGATCTGGGACAGGCCGACTGGCACGCCAAGTTCTTTCACGATCAATTGGACCCGATGACACATCCGGAACGCTATGCACACGGGCCAAGGATCGCGTTTATCCTTGGCGGGGACGATGAACATGTGCCGCGCAACGGGGCCGAGCGCTTTCGTACCGATCTGAAAGAGCGTTATGGTCTGGACAGCATCACGATTACCTATCTGGCCGACAAGCAGCACATGGACTTTATGGAGTATGATTTGTGGTGGCCAGAGGTCGTGGCCCAGTTGTCCCCCTAAGCCACCACCTTGCCGCCTTGAGCCACATCCCCCACAAGACGCCCCTTTGCCCCCTACCGTGCGCTTTTGCACCCTGCAGACGAACCAACGGAGGTCTGAAATGACCCGCGAACCCGAAATCCTTGTGCGTGTTGACGGCCGCGCCGGCCGGCTGACGATGAACCGTCCCCATGCGCTGAATGCACTCAGCCACGCGATGTGCCGGACCATTGAAAACGCGCTTGATGATTGGCGCAACGACGGGTCGGTTGATCTGGTGATCATCGACGCAGGTGATCCGCGTGCGTTTTGCGCAGGCGGCGATATTACAGCCGTCTATCACGCAGCGCGGGCGGGTGATTTCAGCTTGGGTCAGGCATTCTGGTATGACGAATACCGGATGAATGCCAAACTGGCAGAATATCCAAAGCCTGTGGTGTCGTTCATGAATGGCTATGTAATGGGCGGAGGTGTGGGATTGGGCGGACATGTCAGCCACCGCATCGTTGGTGAAAGCACAAAACTCGCAATGCCCGAATGCGGCATAGGGCTCGTACCAGATGTCGGCGGTACGTGGATTTTAGCGCAAGCGCCGGGGCGGATTGGTGAGTATCTGGGCATCACGGGCCGCCGGATCGGAGCGGCGGATGCGCTGTTTGCGGGCTTTGCCGATCACTTCGTGCCAGAGGCAGAGTGGCCCGCCCTGATAGAGGCACTGTGCCAAAGCGGCACGACAGATGCTGTACCGCAGGATATCCAGCCCGATACAGCGGGGGTTTTGCAAGGTTGGCGCAAATCTATCGAGCGATGCTTTTGGGGCGAGGATATGACCGCCATAAATGCCAAGCTGGAAACCGCATCCGACGAGTTTGCGATAGAGACCCGGAAATCCATCGCGCGCAACAGTGTCATCTCGATGGAGGCGACACTGCGGCTGGTACGCATGGCGCGTAACGCCAGATCGGTGCGCGATGCGCTTCGTCAAGAATACCGTTTCACCTATCGCGCCTGTCAGGAGGCAGAGTTTCTGGAAGGGGTTCGCGCACAGCTGATCGACAAGGACCGCGATCCCAAATGGCAGTTCACACCAGACACATTGCCAGCGCGGCTGGTGGAGGAAATTCTGCGCCCGCTCCCACCCGAACGCGATCTGGTCTTCGATTGAACACCGCGCCCGCAAACGCTGCAAAATGTGCCCTAAGGCCCACATACGGTCACCGATACCCGCCAGTTTCACCCGCAGCCAAGCGGATTTCCACCGCTGCGCCGATAAGTTGCTTGGAACCAAGAGAGTTCGCCCGCATTAGAACTGTGATTGACAGGAGACATACATGCAAAAGCTTGCAACGACATCCGTGATCGCGGCCATTGCGCTTTCATTCCTACCTGCCGCCGGGTTCGCAGACCCGCCGGGCGGCAAGCATGGCCATGACAAAGGCCACCGTGAAGCGCGCGAAAGCGGATGCCCGCCCGGCCTTGCAAAAAAACATAATGGTTGCCGACCACCGGGACAGGCAAAAACAGATGACCGTGATGAGCATCATTCTCATAAAAGACCGGGTGACCGGATTGATCGCGATTATACAGAAATCCGCAATCCCGAGCGCTACGGCCTTGATCCGCGGTACACCTACTGGCGCTCTAATGACGAGGTCTACCGCGTGGATGCGCAATCCGGTACCATTCTGGATCTGATCGGTGCAGTTTCGGCATTGTTGAACTAAGCGGAGAAACAATGCGCGAATATGTAAAGATCACATCCGCTCTCGTCCTCGGCATTTTTGCAGGGGGCTGTCTCCCCTCTGCCGTTTTCTCCCAACCGGCCCCCGGCCCCGACGAGCAACGCGAATGCCGCCAGTTGCAAAGCGGTGCGACGTTTTGCCGTGAACCAAACGAAAACGGGCAAATGGGCAAATGGCTTTTACAAAGCGATCTGCCGCCGGAGTATGCCGTGGGCGACGAGTTCCCGATATATCAATATTCGATGATCATGGATCTGCGCCGCTATGGCTTGGAGAAAGTCACGGGCAATTGGCGCTATTACAAAGTGGATAACGTAATCTACAAGGTTAATCCCGATACACGCACAGTGATGGAAATTGTAAAACGCGCCCGTTGAAGGGCGCGTTTTTTCAATTCCACCCTCAACGGGTCCTTCACTCGGCCGCAACCTTGGTGGCCAGCATCGGCGCAAGATACTGGCCTGTATGGCTTTCGGAAACTTGCGCGACATCCTCAGGGGTGCCAATTGCCACAATCTCCCCGCCACCGTCACCACCTTCAGGACCGATGTCGATCAGCCAGTCAGCCGTTTTGATCACGTCGAGATTATGCTCGATCACAATAACCGTGTTACCTTGATCCACGAGAGAGTGCAGCACCTCCAGCAGTTTGCGCACATCCTCGAAATGCAGGCCTGTTGTCGGTTCGTCCAGAATATAAAGCGTGCGCCCCGTGGACCGGCGGCTTAGCTCTTTGGACAGTTTGACACGCTGCGCCTCACCACCTGAAAGCGTTGTCGCCTGCTGGCCCACTTTCACATAGCCAAGCCCGACTTCCATCAATGCGTCCATCTTCTCGCGGATCGAAGGCACCGCTTTGAAAAACGCTTGGCCTTCTTCAACCGTCATCTCAAGAACGTCTGATATGCTCTTGCCTTTGTGTTGAATTTCCAGGGTTTCGCGGTTGTAGCGCTTGCCGTGGCAAGTCTCGCATTCGACATAGACGTCGGGCAGAAAATGCATCTCGACCTTGATCACGCCGTCGCCCTGACAGGCCTCGCACCGGCCGCCCTTGACGTTGAACGAAAACCGTCCCGGTTTATAGCCGCGCGCTTTCGCTTCAGGCAGGCCTGCAAACCAGTCCCGGATCGGCGTGAAGGCCCCGGTATAGGTCGCGGGGTTGGATCGCGGCGTACGCCCGATCGGGCGCTGGTCGATATCAATGACCTTGTCGAGATGCTCAAGCCCCTTGATTGTCTCACACGGTGCAGGCGTCTGGCGCGCGCCGTTCAGCCGCATCGAGGCGGTTTTGAACAATGTCTCGAGCGTGAGCGTGGACTTACCACCGCCCGAGACACCCGTGACGCACACAAACTTGCCCAACGGAAAATCTGCCGTCACATCTTTCAGGTTGTTGCCACTGGCCTTTACCACGCTGACCGCTTTGCCATTGCCTGCCCTGCGGGTCTGCGGCACCTCGATCTGGCGTTTGCCGGACAGATACTGACCGGTGATCGAGTTCTTGTTTTTCGCCAGCGCTTCCGGCGTGCCATGGGCCACGACCTCGCCCCCATGCACCCCCGCACCCGGACCGATATCAAAGACATAATCGGCATTGCGGATCGCATCCTCGTCATGCTCGACCACCAAAACCGAGTTGCCCTGATCGCGCAGATTTTTCAGCGTGGTCAAAAGCCGGTCGTTGTCGCGCTGGTGCAAGCCGATGGACGGCTCGTCCAAGACATACAGCACCCCTGTCAAGCCGGACCCGATCTGGCTTGCCAGCCTGATACGTTGGCTCTCACCGCCAGAAAGCGTGCCGGCGGCGCGGCTAAGGGTCAGATAATCCAAACCCACGTTGACCAAGAACCCCAGCCGCTCGCGGATTTCTTTCAAGATGACACGGGCGATCTCGTTCTTCTGGTGGCTCAGATGCTCTGGCGCATCCAAAATCCAGCGATGGGCATCCTTGATCGACATCTCGACCACTTGGCCGACATGCAGCCCCGCAATTTTGACGGCCAGTGCCTCCGGCTTCAAACGATAGCCGTTACACGCGCTGCAGGGGCGGTTGTTTTGATACCGCTCCAGTTCCTCACGCGACCAAGCGCTGTCGGTTTCGCGGAAACGACGCTCCAGATTGGGCACAACACCCTCGAAACTGCGCTCCACCTGATACACACGCCCACCTTCGTCGAACCGGAAGGCGATCTCTTCATCGCCAGAGCCGAACATCAGCAGCTCATGCACCTTTTTCGGCAGCTTTTTCCACGGCGTCTTGGCATCGAATTTATAGTGCTTGGCGAGTGCCTCAACAGTCTGGGTGATATAGGGGCTTTTGGTACGTGCCCAAGGTGCGATGGCGCCCGCCGCAACAGAGATGGAGCTGTCCGGCACAACCAGCCGCTCGTCAAAGAACAGCTCCACCCCGAGGCCGTCACATACAGGGCAAGCCCCGACGGGCGCGTTGAAAGAAAACAGCCGCGGCTCGATTTCGGGGATGGTGAACCCGCTGACCGGGCAGGCAAATTTCTCGCTGAAAGTGATGCGCTCTCCCTCGCCTTCACGCGGGGCGGTCTCTACCAGCGCAATACCATCCGCCAGATCAAGCGCGGTGCGGAAACTGTCGGCCAGACGTTGCTCCATGCCTTCGCGTACAACGATGCGGTCAACCACCACATCGATATTATGGCGGAATTTTTTGTCCAGCGTGGGCGGTTCTTCCAGTTCGTAAAAGGTTCCGTCAACCTTCACACGCTGGAACCCCTGCTTGCGCAGTTCCAGAAATTCCTTCCTGTATTCGCCTTTGCGGTCGCGCACGATCGGCGCCAGAAGATAGCCACGCGTGCCCTCCTCCATGGCCATCGTACGGTCAACCATATCCTGCACTTGCTGCGCCTCGATCGGCTTGCCGGTGGCGGGGCTGTAGGGCGTGCCTGCGCGCGCGAACAACAACCGCATATAGTCGTAGATTTCGGTCACTGTCCCCACGGTAGAGCGGGGGTTCTTCGAGGTCGTTTTCTGTTCGATCGAGATCGCAGGGCTAAGACCTGAGATATGATCAACATCAGGCTTGCCCATCATGTCCAGAAACTGCCGCGCATAAGCTGACAGACTCTCGACATAGCGGCGTTGCCCTTCGGCATAGATCGTATCAAAGGCCAGCGATGATTTGCCAGAACCCGAAAGCCCCGTAATCACCACAAACTGATCGCGCGGAATATCAAGATCCACGTTCTTCAAATTGTGTTCGCGCGCGCCGCGAATTTCGATTGTCTTCAATTCGGCCATCGGGACCCCCATTTGCTTGCCCCATAGATAGGGGTGCTTTGGTGAGTCTCCAATCCCAAGATGCGAACAAAATATGAACTAATGGTTATTACCGCTACGGAAAGTGGAAAAACCGTCGTATGGGGCAGATATACGCACCCGCAGCTGTCATGTGACATAGGCGGGATGCTGCAGGACGGGATCAATTTTCACCGCTCACGCCATCGCCCCCCTTGCAACACAGACGCAAAACAGCGCATCACAGTGTGAACAGGCGCAAATGTAGTTTACGCCCTAAAGCTGATAAAGGAGCATATCATGTTCGGTTTTCTGCGCCGCTCGGGACGCGCCATCCCAGAGATTGAAGCCTCCGATGCGATTGAAATGAGCCGGACCGGATCGTTGGTCTTGATTGATGTGCGCGAAGATGGCGAAGTCAAGGAAACGGGGCGGGCCAAAGGCGCGTTGCATATCCCGCTGGGCGCGCTCAAGAAATACGCAGATCCCGAAAGCCCCCATCACCTGCACGAACTCGGGGCCGCCCCCGCGATTGCGGTTTATTGTGTGGTGGGCGGGCGTGCCGAAAATGCGGCTAAAATGCTGCGCCAGATGGGCTATGAAGAGGTTTATAACCTCGTCGGGCTAAAACAATGGCTCGCAGCCGGAGGCGAGCTGGAAGGTTAGTCGCGACCGCATCTCACGCGCGGAGGGAGGGCAACGCCCCTCCCGACCGTTTTCTGCGCGGTTCGATGCCGCGCGGAAAACGGTTTCGCCCAACGATCACACCGGTTGCGCCGTCTTCAGGCAGATGGCCTGCGCCCCTCATGGCCGCCTGGCGGATTGAAACGAATGCATCGCGATCCCGCCTATACACAGCGGAAGCACAAAATAGCTTATGCCGTGTGATCCATAGGCTTGGGTCACCAACAACAGCACGGGCGTGCCCAAAGTGGTCCCGATATTGCCAAGCTGCGCAATCGCTCCGGCCGCGCGGGCGCGATCTTGCGCCTCGGCATTCAGTTGTGGAATGGCCGCGAAACTTGCGCTTTGCACCAACCCCAGCGCCGCCGCCATCATCAACGCCGCCGCAATCCCCCATAAGCCTGTTGCGAAAAACCACAAAACGGCCCCCGTTGCCGCGATGGCAAATCCCAACTGGACCACACGCACGGCCGCCATCACACGCATCAGCTGCACACCGATCCCCATGGACGCCGCAATAGAAAAAAGCGGCATGGCAGATGCAACGAAAGCTCGGTGTCCGGAGGGTATCTGCGCCGGCACAAGCGTCATGATCGCCACGAAAATAAAAGTGTAGAAAATGAAACCTGTCGCAGGCGCCGCCGTGTAGGGCGACGCATAGATCGCGACATGATCGCGCAGCAGCTGCACAAACCCCACCCGACCGCTGGCCCGTAAGGTCTGGCCCACCGGCAATACTTTCCACAGCAGCCCCCCCGCCAGCAGGCAGGCCCCTGCATGGCATTGCCACAAAAGCGCGACGCCGTGCTGATACACCAACGGCAAGCCCAACAACGCGATCACAGTGAACGCCACCGCAAAAAAGCTGGACCAAAGCGTCATGCCAGCGGCCTGATCTTTGGGCGCACAATTGGCCGCAATCAGCACCGGCCCCACCACGACAATCGCCAGATGGCACAGTCCCTCCGCCACGCGCGTAGCCAACATCCATCCCAACGGCAGGCCTACAGACTGAACCAGCGATAATACTCCGGCGACCAAAAGCGCCGTGACGATGGTGCGTCGCGGCCCCAGACGCGCCACAAACAATCCCGCGGTAGAGCCGAACAGGATCCCCATGAACCCGACAATGGACACCATCAACCCCAAGCCCGCGCCGGCATCGGGCCAGAGCGGCTTAAGCTCTTCGAAAACCAGTCCGATCTTGGCGAATTGCGCCGCACCACACAGACCCGCAAACCATAGGGCAAACACCGCTCCCCATCTCGTTGTCATCATCCGGCCCCCCATATGCATCACAGCGTCGAGCTACAGTTTTCTCAGCGGATAGCAAGCAGGCTTATCATCTAGAGGATGCGCGATATGCCTTTGTCTATGTGCGCATTTACAAAGCCGCAGTGGTCTTGGGCCTTGGGTGTTGCGGATATGAACAATCCCGGCGCCTCGCAGCACCGGGATTGTTCATCTTTGTGGGTCGCAAATTCTATCGATTGCGGCCCGTTTAGTAGTGGATCGCACGCCCGTAGGCATCCAGAACAGACTCATGCATCATTTCCGACAAGGTCGGATGTGGGAATACGGTGTTCATCAGATCTTCTTCGGTTGTTTCCAACTGACGGCCCACGACATAGCCTTGGATCAACTCGGTCACCTCGGCCCCGATCATATGCGCCCCGAGCAACTCGCCTGTTTTGGCGTCGAACACGGTCTTCACAAAGCCTTCCGGCTCGCCCAATGCAATCGCCTTGCCATTGCCCATGAAGGGGAAACGACCGACCTTGACCTCGAACCCTGCCTCTTTGGCCTTGGCTTCGGTCATGCCGACAGACGCCACCTGCGGATGGCAATACGTGCAGCCCGCGATTGATCCCGGCTTGATCGGGTGGGCGTGTTGCCCGGCGATGAGTTCGGCCACCATAACACCTTCATGGCTGGCTTTATGTGCAAGCCAAGGCGCGCCTGCGATATCGCCGATGGCATACAGCCCATCCACACCGGTGCGGCAATATTCATCGACCACAACATGGGTCCGGTCAACGGTCACGCCCAATGCCTCAAGACCAAGGCCTTCGGTATTGCCAACGATGCCAACTGCCGAAATCACCGTGTCGACTTCCAGCGTTTCGGATTTCCCACCGGCTTCAAGCGTCGCGATCACTTTGTCGGATTTACGATCAAGCTTGGTGACAGTGGTCTTTTCGCGGATCGTCATGCCCTGCTTTTCGAACTGCTTCTTGGCGAATTTGGAGACTTCCTCATCCTCCACCGGCAGCACGCGGTCCATCACCTCGACCACGGTCGTCTCCGCGCCCAGTGTGTTGAAGAAGCTTGCAAATTCGATACCGATCGCACCTGAGCCGATCACCAGCAGTTTTTTGGGCTTGTGCGGCGGCTGCAGTGCGTGGCGGTAGGACCAGACGCGCTCTCCATCGGCCTCTAGACCCGGCAGATTGCGTGCACGTGCACCCGTTGCCAGCACGATGTTTTTTGCGGTCAGCTCTTCGCTGCCCTTTTCGGTTTTCACCGTGACCTTGCCCTTGGACGGGATTGTGGCCTCGCCCATAATCACGGTCACTTTGTTTTTCTTGAGCAGATGCGCGACGCCGGAGGTCAGTTGCTTTGCCACCCCGCGCGAGCGCTTGACCACGGCATCCATGTCGTAGCCGATCTTATCTGCCGAAAGGCCGAAGTCTTTCGCCCGCTCCATGAGGTGGTAGACCTCTGCGGAACGTAACAACGCCTTTGTCGGGATACATCCCCAATTGAGGCAAATGCCCCCGAGATGCTCGCGTTCGATAACAGCGACATTCAACCCCAGCTGAGCGCCACGGATGGCGGCGACATAGCCCCCGGGACCGGCACCGATGACAATCATGTCGAAGCTTTTGGCGGCCATGCGTATTCCTCCGTCTGAAAACTAGTTTGGTGGTAAACTATTTTTCACACCGCTTCAACGGCAGAGGTGGGTCCGGCCATCAAACCACGAGATTGCTGCAAACGACAAAGTTCCGCCTCTTTTTCTGCCAGACAGGCCTGCATATAGCCGCCCTGCCATAAAAATGCGGTCTCTTCTGCGGTATTACTTCGCCCTGCGATCCCGTTGCGCCATGGAAACCGTCCGAATTGCGCGATGACCTTGGAGCGCGCACGGGCCTCTGGCATCGCGCCTTGCGGCAGGCGATGTGCCACCAGCTCCAGCCCCTCCGATTGCACCGAGGCTTCCTCGCTATGTAAAAGCGGCCGGTAGAAAAACTGACGCAGCGGCGCATCGATCTGCAGATCCTGTCCGCTGGCAATTGCATGGCGCGCGACTATGCATGCCTGCGCATCACTGACCCACGCATCTGCGGTATCGCGAAACATGTGGCGGGGAAACTGATCAAGCACGATCAGCAGTGCAAGTGTTCCCGTCGGCGTCTCGGTCCAGCTGTCCAGCGTGCCGACCCGCGCCTTTTGCCACAGGCGCGCAAACCTTCGGCGTATTTCCAGATCCAGTTCAGGATCGCTTTCAAACCAACGTTCCGGCCCGGCAATATCGCGCCAGAACGTCACTACATTCGTCACCTGCTGCATGGCCTGCGCCTTTCCTCCAGAGCGAACAGGCTCAAGCTGACATGTTTCAGTCATATTTCAAGGCACATTGTCTGCCCGCACGCCTTAGTGACATGCGGGCCAAGGGTACGCGTTATGTCTGATCGGATGAGGTGCCGGATTTCTTGGCATCTGCATCATTATCAGACGCATTTTCAGGATCCGCGGCCTCTGGCTCGTCGGCCATGGCAGGATGCCACATACCCGATGCTGCTTCGACGGCGCGCACCGATTCTGCGTCGGCCTCGGCTTCGTCGGGATTGTCGGTCACGGCATCCAGCGCATATTCAACCGCAAAGGCAGTGGCTGTGGGCGAAACCACGGCATAGCCGCTTGTATCGCCAATCGACATCGCGGCGCGACGTGTCATCCGGTAGCCAGCGTAACAGGCCAGTGCAAGGCTCAGGCCCGCGATGAACATGAAGAACGCAGGCGGCCCATAGGATGTGATCAGCCACCCCAGAATAAGCGGACCCGCACTGGAACCCACACCATTGATAAACAACAATCCCGCCGATGCACCCGCCATATCCGAGTAATCCAGAAAATCGTTCGTATAGGCCAGAAGCAGCGAATAAAGCGGATTGGCCATCCCCCCCACAATCGCGGCCACGATACACAGCACCCAGAACGGCGGCGTCGTCAGGAAGGTCGCGAATGTGACAATCGCCATAAACAGGGCCATGATCGCGATCATCTTGCGTCGGTCCAGACGGTCAGACAGCCATCCGATAGGATATTGGGTCACAAGACCGCCCACATAGGTGACAGACACAAACAACGAGATCTGCACAACGCTCAGGCCGGCCTGCGTGCCCCACACCGAACTCATCCCGAACAGGGCCGAAAGGACCGCCCCGATCAGAAAAATCCCTACACAGCCCAGCGGCGAGGTTTCCCACAATCGCCGGAATTCCATCCTGCGGTTTGTTTCGAACCTTGGTGCCTTGCCGACGGTTAGCAAAATCGGCGTGAACGACAGCGAAACGAGGATCGAGGGGATCACGAACAACAGATAGCCCGAGGGATCACCGGTGTTGAGCAGAAGCTGCGCGCCCACGATGCCCATCGACTGAACGATCATATAGGCGGCCATGGACTGACCACGGTTTTCGTTGGTCGCATTCGCGTTCAGCCAGCTTTCGGCCGTGATATACACACCGCAAAACGAAAACCCGATGGCCATGCGCATAGCGGTCCATGCCACCCAGTTGGGCGCGGTCGCATAGGCGATCAGCAGCGCGGAGATCAAAGACCCCAAGGCCGCAAACACTCGTACGTGCCCCACGCCCTGAATAAGTTTGGGCACAAGAAACGACCCGAACAGGAATCCCGTAAAATAAGCCGACATAACGATCGACATCTGGAACGTTCCGATGCCCTCGATTTCGCCGCGAATACCCAAAAGCGTGCCCTGCATGCCGTTGCCGACCATCAGAAGCATAATACCAAGCAACAATGCCCAGCTGTCTTTGACCGCAGTGATCATATCTGCCCTCTTGCGTCATCAGTTGTGCGACTGCCCGAAGGGACAGAATCATTCTCTGCAAAGACGCCCTGCTAGGCCTGGCTCAAAGCTCTGTCCAGCCTGAAAATGCGTCGCATTCAGGGAATCAGCAGTGATGCGTCGCCATAGGAAAAGAAACGGTACTCATGTTCAACCGCATGCGCATAAATCTCTTTGATGCGCTGCGGGCCCATCAAGGCAGATACAAGCATCATGAGTGTAGATTTCGGCAGGTGGAAATTGGTCATCAGCGCATCGGCCACACGGAAGGTGAAACCGGGATAGATGAAAATATCGGTGGTATCACGAAACGGTGCGATGTGTCCGCTGCGGGCCGCGCTTTCGATCAGGCGCAGGGCGGTTGTGCCCACGGGGATGACACGACCGCCCGCCGCCTTGGTTGCGGCAATATCGGCGGCGGCCTCGGCGCTGACCTCGCCCCATTCGGCGTGCATCTTGTGGGTTTTGACATCATCGACCTTCACAGGCAAAAATGTACCAGCCCCGACATGCAAGGTCACTTCCGTGAAGGCAACCCCCTTGGCGTGCAGGGCCTCCAGCAGATCGCGCGTGAAATGCAGGCTGGCGGTGGGGGCGGCCACAGCACCCGAATGACGCGCGAAAACGGTTTGATAATCGGCCTTGTCGCGGTCGTCGGGCGCCCGCAATGCGGCGATATAAGGGGGCAATGGCATCGCACCCGCCTCTGCCAAGGCTGCGTCGAAATCATCGCCCTGCAGGTTGAAACCGATCACCATCTGGCCGTCTGCGATCGTGTGAACCTGCGCGGACAGCGCATCCGAGAACCGGATCATCTCGCCCGTCTTGAGCTTGCGCAACGGCTTGGCCAGCGCCGCCCATTGTCCGTCGGGGCGCGGCTCCAGCAAGGTGACCTCGACATTGGCGCTCACCCGTCCTTGCGCGCTGTCGCGCGTGCGCGTGCCAGACAAGCGCGCCGGGATCACCTTGGTGTTGTTCAGCACCAGCCGGTCGCCGGGCCGGAACAGATCCACCAGATCGCGCACCTGCAGATCGCGGATCGGAGCGCCCGTGGTCGCGCCTTGCGCCACCAGCAGCTTGGCCGCATCGCGGGGATGGGCGGGGCGTGTGGCGATCAAGGTCTCTGGCAGATCGAAGTCGAAATCACTTAGTTGCATAGTCGCCTATTGTGTTGGCAGCACCGGCGGATCATCGCGAAACAGGTTGCGAACCGCGCCCGGCGCAAGAAGAGAAAGCGGGTTGATCTTGGCTTTGGGCGCAGCTTTGGACCCCCGCAGGTGATAGGTCAGACCGAACAACCCCTCGCCGCGCCGCGTCAGGATCTGACCGATCCCGTTCACGATGTAAAGCGGAGAGATCAGGCCCTGCATGTCCAGAATATCGCGCGCCAGATCGTAGGTGCCGTTCATCGTGATCCCGAGCGACGCCCCCGTGGCGCGGGCCTCGGCCAAAGTGAAACGGTTGTTTTCCAGCCGGAAGCGGGCATAGGCTTCGTTGAACACAATCCCGTCGCCGTTCAACTGCTCAACCAGCCCCACAATCGAGGCCGCCGACAGGATGGACGCCAGCGTGGGCGCATTCAAAATGCCGATATTGCGGATTTCTGCCTCGCCATCATAGCCGGACGCCCCGACAGGGGACAGGTTGACCGTCGCCTGCCCGCCTTTGGCATTGTCAAACAGCTTTGCCGAACGCAGCAATCCACCCGTATCATCGGCCTCAAGCCTAAGCGCGGCGCGCCCTGACGCCGCAGGGCCGATGGCCCCGCGCACAGCCGCGCCCCCGTTCAGCTGCGCCTCGAATGCGCCGTTAAATCCGGCCTGTGTGTTGAACGCACCACGGAAATTGCTCAGCAGCAACTCGTCGGTCAGGATCACCCGATCCAGCCTCACCGAAAGCGGTGTGCTTTGCTGGCCCTGCCCTGCCTTGGCCGCGCCAGCGCCGCCCACACCGCTTTTGGGCATCTGGGCCAAACGCAAGGTGCCCGAACGCACCGATACACCCGGCGGGGCATTGCGCCCCTGACCCAACAAATCCGCAGCACCTGAAAACCATGACCCGATGCGCAAGGTGTCAAAGCGCGCACGCTCCAGCCCTGCACCGTTCGGCCGCAATGCGACAGAGCCTGTGGCCGTCAGCCCGCCCGCCTCAAGGTGCAGCTTGTCCACGGTCGGCGGCTGCGACAACGCACCGGAGATTTCCAGCAGCCCTTTGGCATTTGCAGGCTTGGACCAGTCGATCTGCGGAATGGAGATGCCGATCCCCTTCATGTCGCTACGCAGTTCATATCGGGTCGTCTGGCCAGATCGCAGTTGCAGATGCAGCGCCGCCCAGCCGCTACCGCTCAGGGTTTTGTCGGGCAATGCCACGCCAAGCGCGGTCAGTCCCTCGGGGGTGATGTTCAGATATCCCTCGACACTGGAACGCCCTGCCCCCTGCGGACCGATCTTTTGCTTCCACCATGCATCAAAGCGCAAGTTCTCCAGCAGCCCCCGCCCGCCAATGCGCAGACCCGCCTCCGGATCGGCCATCATCCGGAACTCCTTGGAGCGGATGGTCTTGCCAGGAACAATCTTGTCACTCGAGACATCGGTCAGCCGTGCGGACACATCATAATCGAAATCTTCGGGTTTCAGCCCTTTCATCATCGGGAATTTCAGACGTGTGCGGGCTTCGGCCCACCCTTGCGCCAGATCGGTGCTTTTGCCCGCCTTCGACAAAAAGTTGAACGGTGGTTCGTCCAGGAGCGACAGCGTGGCCGGTATCTGTGACCGCGTGACCAGCATGATATCTGCTGGGGCGGGTTTCTGGCGGATATCACCGATACGCAAGGTCGTATCGCCCACCTCGATCCGTCCGCCGTTCGACGCTGTGATCGCCCCTTCCTCGACCATCATCGTGTAATATTTGCCATCCAGCGAGGCAAACCCCCGCGCTTCTTGCACATTGGGCAGGGTCTTGACCGCACGCACATCCGCGCCGCTGAACTCGTAGCCCAGATTAAGGCGTGGCGCCTCGCCCGGCCCGATGCGCACAGCCGCCTGCACGTTTTTCAACTGTCCCTCGGCGATATTTTCCTGCGCCCATTTGCGCGCGGGCGTCACCAACAGCGGTGGCCACAGCGCCAAAAGGTTGCCGGATGAAATCTGGTTGATGCCTGCGTCAAGCGACACATGCCAACCCCGCTGGTCGGCGGCAACGCTGCCGTGGGCGCTCAGCTGGGTATTCTCCTCGATCAGTTGCATCTGGCCCAGATCGACATGGAACGGATCAAGGTCGATGCGCAATTCCAGTGCGCCATCCGAGAAATGCGCCGGTTGTTCCAGCACCCCTTCCGGATCAAGTTTGAGGTCATTCAGCGCGATCTGGGCAAGCAGCTGTTTCGGCAGACCGTTGTGGAAGTTTTTCAACAGAACCTGACCATCTGCATCCAGCAGCAATGCAGCACTCGCCAGTCCGAATTTCTCGATCGCGATGCGCTGGCCTTCGGGATCGTATTTCAGCTCAAGATCCGCGCCGTCGAACGCGATCGGCTTTGCGCCTTCGGCCGGGCTCAGGGCACCGGCTGCAATCGTCAGTTTGGCGTTCATGCCGGACAGTTCGCCTGCCTCGTCCACGTAGGTGCTGATCGATCCCGAAATCGGCGCATCAAGCACTGCAAGCGCGGCCAACGCGGGTGATTGAACGGCCAGATCGCGGGCGGGCATTCCGGTGACGGTCGAACCGAAACTGGCGCGACTGCTGTCTTTATAGGTCGTGGCCCCAAGCGACAGCTGCGCCGGCTTCTCGTCCTGCTCGCCGATATTCAACCCAAGCACCAGCGCGATTTTCTCGTTGTCTTGGGTCAGTTTGAACCGCCCATCGGACACACGCCAGACGCGATCAAGGCGCGTGTCATCCAGCCGGATATCGATCGTATCGGCACGAATTTCGCTCAGATCACGCAATACCGGCGTCGCAAATGCCTTTTCGACCGCATCTGTCACATCTGTCAGGCTGGAGATCTTGATATGGCTTACGTTGCCTGCGCCACCAAGATCGATGTCCAGCGAACCGTCTTCGAGGCGACGCAACGACACGGCCGCCCCTGCAAGCGTGATCGACGAAAGCGCCAGACGTCGGCGCAAAAGCGGCCCCGGACGCACGGCGGCCTGAAGTTCAGGCACAAGCGCAATGGGACGCCCCGACGGGGCCAGCAATTCAACATCATGCAGCCGGATCTGGGGCTGGAACCCTTTTGCAACAACCAGATCCGCGCCGCCAGAAAGCCGTGCCTTGAGCGTGCCGGCCAAGGCGGAATTAACGCGCGCCTCGACCTTGTCCATTGCCCAGTCAGGCACTTGGAACGGCTTTTGGCTAAGCATCAGCGCCGCCACAAATCCAACCAACAGACATAAAGGTAAAATCACACAGATCGTGGCCAGCCACCCCAACAGCATCCGGCCCCGCCTGCGGCGCGCCCTGTGCGGGGCGGCTTCAGGGACCGAAGGCGGATCAGCGAGGGGCGCGGGCGGCTGGGATCGCCTCATGCGCATATGGCTTTCAACACAACAAGGATGCGTTTTGATGGCTGCATACGTCTTAAAACTCGTTCACCTGCGACTGTTGCTCTTATCCATGCAATAAATACAATCATGATGCACCCGAGAAAACAGCGACGAGGACCATATTATGCCCGCAATCGGCGAAACAGCGCCAGATTTCACCCTGCCCCGCACCGCAAATGCGACGCAAGAGACATCTCTTACCCTATCCGATCTGGCCCCTAAAAAGGTGGTTTTGTATTTCTATCCCAAAGACAACACCCCCGGCTGCACGACCGAGGCGCTGGAGTTCACGCGGCTCTCGGCACAATTCGCCGATGCGGATACCGTGGTTCTGGGCGTGTCGAAAGATACGCTTAAAAAGCATGAGAATTTCTGCGCGAAACATGATCTTAACGTCATTTTGCTATCGGATGCCGACGGTGATGTGTGCGAACGCTACGGCGTTTGGAACGAGAAACAGATGTATGGAAAAACATTCATGGGGATCACCCGCGCCACATTCCTGATCGGTCGTGACGGCAAGCTGGCAGAGATCTGGCCCAAGGTCAAAGTGGCAGGCCACGCCGACGCTGTTTTGGAGACCGCGCGCTCCCTGCCGTGATGTGCCACCTGCCCTGATCGATTATGTGTGCGCCTTCGATCAGGGCGTGCGCCCGCCGGCGTACCGTGCGCCCGGCATCGCCCGGCGTGCCGAAAATCGGGTCGGGTAAAATGTCACAGTTCCCGGCAAATATTTGTTTGCGTGGATGCGAACGCCTCTATCGGCAAAAACCCGCTCATTACCGGCCGGTTCACACCGCTCACGCAGGTGAGACCGTGAAATATGTTGCCAGCGCGTGGTCGGAATTGTTAAGCCCCGAAAGTCATACACAAGAGGGGCAGTTTATCTGACCCGGAAAAGGTGGCATATCTGCAACACACCACGCAGACACGCTATCGCAAACGACAGGATCACGCCCTTGCCAAGACGCCTTATCGACCGCACGAACACCACTCTGGAACGCTGGCTTCCAGAACAACGCCTGTTCATGAAGTCTGATACGGCCACGCGTTTTGTCCGGCTGCGCCCATTGACCCAAGCCACCGTTCTGGCCGTGGGCGGGGTGTTGTTTGCGTGGGCCACTATCGCGACCTCGCTTTTATTTATCGACAGCATGTCCCAAGGCTCGGTGGAGCATCGCGCCGCCGCCGCGCGCAGTGCCTTCGAACAGCGTCTTGATAGCCTTGCCAAGGAACGCGACAAGCGCTCCAACGAGGCCCTTGCCGCCCAGGACCGTTTCCAGACCGCCCTTGATCAGGTTTCGCAGATGCAATCGTCGTTGCTCAACTCAGAAGAGCACCGCCGCGAGCTGGAAACCGGCATTCACGTGATCCAGCAAACCCTGCGTCAGGTGATGCACGAGCGTGACGCGGCCCGCGAGACCCTTGCCGCACTGCAAGACGAGGCAGGTGGACCGGGCAACACGTTGACCGCCCAGACCGATGATATGAAGCAGACCGTCGATATGCTCAGCGCGGTTCTTGGCACCACCACACAGGCGCGCGATATGGCCGAGGCCCAAGCCGAAGATGCCCGCGAAGAGGCGCAGAAAATCGCGCTCGCCAAACGCCAGCTCGAAGAGCGTAACGACGAGATTTTCTCGACGCTGGAGAATGCGGTCACTGTCTCGATGTCGCCGTTCGACAAGATGTTCACACAGGCGGGCATGGACCCCGACCATATCCTGTCGGTTGTGCGCCGTGGATATTCGGGCACCGGCGGCCCGCTTGGCACTGTTTCGCTGTCGTCCAAAAGCCCTGCGGCCATTACCGAAGATGACAGACGCGCCCAGTCGATTTTGCAAAAGCTCGACGAGATGAACATGTACCGGATTGCCGCCGACAAGCTGCCTTTCGCAATGCCGCTTCATAACGCGTTCCGCTATTCCTCGCCCTTCGGCTATCGCTGGGGCCGTCTGCATGCGGGCGTCGATATGGCGGTGTCGATGCACACCCCGGTTTATGCGCCAGCCGATGGGGTGGTGACCTTTGCCGGTGTTCAGCGCGGGTATGGCAATGTGGTGAAAATCCGGCACGAATTCGGCGTGTCGACCGTGTATGGCCACCTTTCGAAAATCCGCGTGAGCAAGGGTCAAAATATCTCGCAAGGCGACCGGATCGCTGATAGTGGTAACACAGGACGGTCAACTGGCCCGCATTTGCACTATGAAATTCGCGTTGGGGGTAAGCCCGTCGATCCGATGACCTTCATCAAGGCTGCCAAGAATGTTTTCTAAAAGCAAAATCCACGAACCCGGCCCCAAGGCTGGCGATCAAGATACCACCAAACAAGACATGGGCGGCAAAAGCGATTTCGCCACCCCCGCTCCCAGTCCGCGAGGCAAGCCTGCAGTGTCCGTACTCTCCTCCGATCTAAGCATTACCGGCAATATTCGCACCACTGGCGATGTGCAGGTCGAAGGTGTGGTTGAGGGCGACATTCACGCCCACCTGCTGACAGTGGGCGAAACCGCCACCATCAAAGGCGAAATCGTGGCCGATGATATCGTGGTCAACGGTCGTGTTGTGGGCCGTGTACGCGGGTTGAAGGTGCGCCTGACGGCCACCGCGCGGGTCGAGGGTGATATCATCCACAAGACCATCGCAATCGAATCCGGTGCGCATTTCGAAGGCTCTGTCCAACGTCAGGAAGATCCGCTGAAAACCGGAGAGCAGCGCAAACTTGCGGCCCCGCAGCCCGATCAGGACGCGTGATCCGCAAGGCGGATGACAGATAATCCGGGGGGCAGCCAAGTGGCTGCCCTTTTTCGTCAATTCATCCGTTTTGTCAGTCTGAGCGACGCCCAATAGGGTAGCATTTGCAGAACCTTCAGCCCGTAAGTTAGTTTTTTCGGAAAATGCACCTCGAACCGGTTCGACTGCAATCCGTGCAAGATCGCTGACGCGGCCTCATCGGGTTCTATAATAAAGGGCATGTCGAAATCGTTCTTTTGGGTCAGTCGGGTGTTTACAAAGCCCGGCGATATCAATCGCACATCAATTTGCGGCGCGTATTCCACCCTGAGCGTTTGGGCAAGGTTGATAACCGCCGCTTTCGAGGCGGAATAAAACTGCCCCTTGGGAAGGCCGAAATACCCCGCAACAGAGCCGAAAATCCCCAACATGCCGCCTTTGCGTAAAAGCCGTGGCGCGGCTTTGGCAAAAGCCAGCGTGCCCATAACATTCACGATCAGAAGCTGTTCTGCCGCCTCCAGTCCGATATCGGCCACGCGACCGGGATCGTAGATCGCGGCGGTGGTGATCATGGCATCAAGGCTCCCCGGCCCAAGCGACGCCTCTGCATGAGACAGGCTTTCCCGATCGGCGACATCCACACATAACACGCGGTGATGGTCTCCCAGCTCCGCACGCAAGGCAACAAGTGGCGCCTCGCTGCGTGCAGACAAAATCAGATGCGCGCCTTTTTCATGCAAGGCCCGTGCAAGTGCCTCCCCGATTCCGGAGCTTGCCCCGACAAGCCAAACCGTTTTCCCCGAAAAATCCATCACCTGCTCCCATTCCATCGCCCAAACGGCCACAAATACCAACGCAGGCGGACCGGTTCGGGTTTCATGCGAAGGGCCGATCAGCCGCCTTGCGGACCAGCCCACGCATGCGTGGGGGCCTGCAAAGCCTGTTGCACCGCGTCCAGCAATTGTGCCGGGGGCGTGGTCCCCTCAAGGCGCAGCACCGCAACCGTCTGGCCGCTCAGCCATTCCTGATGGCGTCCGTAGGATCGTCCGCTAAAATAGGGATCGTCATAAGATGCGGCCCATTTCAGGAATTTACTGTAGATGAGTGCCATATCGCCGTCCGGCGCGATCCGTGCGCCGTGGCGGTCATGCTCGCGTCTGCGCAGGCGGGCCAATCGGATCGGTGTGGGTGTGTAGAGATAGACGATCAACTGCGCACCATCGATCACCGCATCGCCCCAGCCATCCGCCGAGCCGCATAAAACCCAGCCGCGTGCTGCCTCGGCACGGGCCTGATCTTGCGCGATCAGCGCGCATCGTTGGTCAGCAGGGCGTTTGGTGGTAAACGGCGGATCTGTCGCCTCCCAGAAATAGGCATCGGTATCGAGAAGCGCCAGACCATAGTGCGCGGCCAAGGCGCGCCCCAAAGTGGACACACCCGCCCCGGCCGCCCCTGTGATATAAACCCGTATTGCCATCGCGCCCCCACTGCTTTGCCGCACAAGCGAACCCGGCACGGGGGCGCTGGTCGAGCAGTTAACGATAACCTGCGATATCCTTTTATAAATTGCAACGCCGCGACCACCGCCTGTCGCGCGGTCCTGTTCGCATGTAAACGTCTCACGAACCGGACCGCGCGCAGGCCCTGGATTAACGCGCCACGATCAGTTCAGGGCCTCGTCGGTGATATCGAGCGTATAGGCCCCCTCCGGCCGTGCCGAGATAACCGGATCCGATCCACCGTTCATCAACACCTCGACCGTGCGCTCGTAATCGGCCGGATCGAGCGCCCCGTTGGACCCTGCGGTCAATTTGGCCACTTCCGACATCATGCGTTTTTGATGCTCCTCGGTTTGCGCGCCGGACATATCGTTGTCCAGAACGATCATCGCGGCCTCGTCGGGATTTTCCTCGGCCCATTTCCAGCCCTTCATCGATGCCCGCACGAACTTGACCATCTTCTCGCGGAAGGCCGGATCTTTCAGGTTGTCTTCCAGAACCCACAGCCCGTCCTCAAGCGTTGCCACGCCCTCGTCTTCATATTTGAATGTCACCAGTTGATCTGGCGTCAGACCCGCGTCAATAAGCTGCCAATATTCGTTATATGTCATGGTCGAGATGCACGCCGCCTGCTTTTGCAAAAGCGGATCCACATTAAATCCCTGTTTGAGCACCTCGACACCGTTGTCCGACCCGTCAGTGGGAATGCCAAGCGTGCTCATCCAGCTGAGAAACGGGTATTCATTGCCACCGAACCACACGCCAAGCGTCTTGCCGCGAAAATCCTCAGGCGTTTCGATTTCATTTTCCTTCAGGCAGGTCAGCATCATGCCTGAGGTTTTGAAAGGTTGCGCAATATTGACAAGAGGCAGGCCTTTTTCACGTGCCGCCAAAGCCGAGGGCATCCAGTCGACGGTCACATCCGCGCCGCCGCCCGCCATCACCTGCGCAGGGGCCACATCGGGGCCGCCTGCCAGAATTTCGACATCAATCCCCTCGTCATCGTAGAACCCTTCTTCCTGCGCTACGTAATACCCCGCAAACTGGGCTTGTGTGACCCATTTGAGTTGCAGTGTCACATCGGCTGCGGCAGCGGGGCTGGCCGCCCAAAGCGCGACAAGCGACGCCCCCATCATCCAGTTTTTCATCATTCTCTCCTGTTGGTCATTTTGCAATTTTTATTGCTATTGGGTCACCCGCGTTGGGACGGATGCCAGAATGTCAGCGTCTTCTCCAAAAGCGTGATCAGGCCGTAAAACCCTGTTCCTGAAAGCGCTGCCACAACAATCTCCGCCCAAACCAGCGGCATATCAAGCTGCCCGACCGCGGTAGAGATACGAAACCCCATCCCGCGGGTCGGAGAGCCGAAAAATTCCGCAACAATCGCGGCGATCAACGCAAGGGTCGTGGCGATTTTCAGACCGTTGAACAAAAACGGCATCGCCGCAGGCAGACGCAACTTGGCCAGCGTCTGCGCGTAACTTGCCGAATAGCTGGCCATCAGGTCGCGCGCCAAAGGATCGCTCGCACGTAGGCCCGCCATCATGTTGATCAGCACCGGAAAAAAAACCGTCACGATCACAACAGCGGCTTTAGACTGCCAGTCAAAGCCGAACCACATGACGAAAATCGGCGCAATTCCGACAATCGGCAAGGCCGCCACGAAATTGCCCAGCGGCAGCAGGCCGCGTTGCAAAAATACCGAGCGGTCGATCCCGATTGCCAGAAGAACCGCCGCCGAACAGCCCATAATATAGCCCGATAACGCGCCTTTCAGGATGGTTTGCTGGAAATCGACCCACAGGATATGCGGCACCTCGCCAAATCGCTGGGCGATCTGGCTGGGGGCAGGCAAGATCACCGGATTGATCGCGAAACCACGCACCGCCCCTTCCCACAAAACAATCAGACCCAAGCCGAAAAGGGTTGGCACCATCAGGCGCGCCCATCGCTGGGTGGGCCATTTGCGCGCGATCAACAGATTAAGCCCGACCGTTACCGCCCAGAACGCGACGGCTGCCAGAAAGATACCCATCATGCCAGCCCCATCCGTTTAAGCACACGCCGCTCGATCAGGCTGACAATGCCCACCAGAGCCGCCGCCAGAATGGCTGCGGTAAATAGCGCGGCCCAGATCTGGATCGTCTGCCCGTGATAGCTGCCCTGAAGCAACCGTGCGCCAAGCCCCGCCATCGCCCCTGCAGGCAGTTCCGCCACGATGGTGCCCACAACACTCGCCGCCACACCCACCTTCAACGAGGCGAAAAGATACGGCATGGAGGATGGCAAGCGCAGACGCCAGAACACCGCAGCATCCGATGCGCCATAGGTTCGCAGCAGATCCAGCTGCATGGAATCGGGCGAGCGTAACCCCTTGACCATGCCCACAAGCACGGGGAAAAAGCTCAGGTAGGCGGCGATCAGCGCCTTTGGCACGACCCCCTTGATACCAAGTGAGGCCAGCACCACGATCACCATCGGCGCGATTGCGACAATCGGCACTGTCTGGCTGGCAATCGCCCATGGCATCACACTCATATCCATAGTGCGCGAATAGATGATTGTGACCGCAAGCAGGATGCCCGCGACCGTGCCGATGACAAATCCCAGTGCCGTGACAGACAAGGTTATGCCCCCGTGCCAGACAAGCGAGCGACGCGAGGTGATTTTCTGGCCCGTGATCCCGTCCCACAGTCCGGCCAGCACCTGATGGGGCGCGGGCAGAACGGGGCGCGACTGCTCCATTGTCTGTGCGACCATGTCGCCCCAGCCAAGCGTTGTGCCCGCGCGCGCCGCCTGATCATAGGCCCATGGCGCATTCAGCCAGATAGCCGCACCGTACCAAAACAGCACAACCACAGCCAACACCGTCACTACCGGTAGGATGGTGTGTTTCATATTGCGCCCTTTCGCGTCTGAAAGGCGGTCGGGCAGTGCGCACACGAAAGGTACCGATGCGCACGATACAGTCCCGATGCGATAGGGTTACGTTCCATGGCCGGCCTCCAGTCCTGCGCGCACGCGTTGGGCCACGGCCAGAAACTCCGGCGTGTCACGGATCGACAGGGGGCGGTCTTTGGGCAAGGGGCTTTCGATCACATCCGTGATGCGGCCCGGGCGCGGGCTCATCACCACGATCTTTGTGGACAGATAGACGGCCTCGGGGATCGAATGGGTCACAAACCCGATGGTTTTTCGCGTGCGCGCCCAAAGCGCAAGCAACTCCTCGTTCAATTTGTCACGCACGATCTCATCCAGCGCGCCAAAGGGCTCATCCATCAGCAGGATATCGGCATCAAACGACAATGCCCGCGCGATCGACGCCCGTTGCTGCATGCCCCCCGACAACTGCCACGGATATTTCTTGCCGAACCCTTTCAGATCCACAAGATCAAGAACCTTTTCCACCCGCTCTTTCTGGGCCTGTTTGGTATAGTTCATAATTTCCAGTGGCAGCCGGATATTGCTGGCAATTGTACGCCATGGATACAATCCCGGCGCCTGAAAAACATAGCCATACGAGCGGGCCTTACGTGCCTCCTCGGCACTGATGCTATTGACGTGCAAGTTGCCCGACGTCGGGGTTTCCAAGGCTGCGATACACCGCAGGAATGTTGTTTTACCGCAGCCCGATGGCCCGATAAACGATACAAACTCGCCGCGATTGATCGCCAGATTTACGTCTTTAAGCGCATGCACAGGGCCGTCATTGGTCTGGAATGTCAGGCTGACATCCTGGGCATGGATCACAGGTTTTTTCACTCTGCTGGCTCCAGAACTTAATGGGGCGCATTCAGCGGCGCCCGGTCTCTTTGGCTGCGGTGGGATCGGGCGCGCATCGCACAATGCAGCGCCCGTACAAGATCAACGGCCGGTCAAACGCCGCTGGCCGGAATGCCGCTGCGTTCGATCGGACGCGGTGCGGTGAGTTGTTTCCATTTCGATAGCGACTGGCCCACAGGCGTGCCCGGCTTGCGGGAAACGAACTTACCATGACCTTCGGGGGCGATCACCTCGCCCTCGCGCGCCGCCAATGTGCCGCGCGATAAGGTATAGCGCGGCAGACCCTTGATCGCCTTCCCCTCGAACACATTATAATCAATCGAGGAAACTTGCGACTTAGCCGAAATGACTTTTTCTGCGGTGGGGTCCCAAACGACCAGATCTGCGTCTGCGCCCACCAAAACAGCCCCTTTTTGTGGATACATGTTCATGATTTTGGCGATATTGGTGGAGGTCACGGCGACAAATTCGTTCATCGTGATCCGGCCCGTTTCAACGCCATAGGTCCACAGCAAGGGAAGGCGATCTTCCAGCCCGCCCGTGCCGTTGGGGATTTTCGTAAAATCGCCCACGCCATAACGTTTCTGGTCGGTGGTAAAGGCACAGTGATCGGTCGCCACACACGACAGGCTGCCCGAGGCAAGCCCGGCCCAGAGGCTGTCTTGATGTTGCTTGTTTCTGAACGGCGGGCTCATCACGCGACGCGCCGCATGATCCCAGTCCTTGTCGAAATATTCGCTTTCATCCAGCATCAGATGCTGGATCAAGGGCTCGCCATAAACACGTTTGCCATTCATCTTGGCGCGCCGGATCGCCTCGTGACTTTCTTCGCAAGAGGTGTGGACAACATAAAGTGGCACGCCCGCCATATCCGCGATCATGATGGCGCGATTGGTGGCCTCTCCCTCCACTTGGGTGGGACGGGAATAAGCATGGCCTTCGGGGCCGGTATTGCCCTCCGCCAGCAGTTTGGCCGACATTTCCGCCACCACATCACCGTTTTCGGCATGTACCATCGGAAGCGCGCCCAAAGCGGCGCAGCGTTTGAACGACGAAAACAACTCGTCGTCATTGACCATCAGCGCGCCCTTATAGGCCATGAAATGCTTGAACGAATTGATCCCGCGCTCTGTCACGGTCTGCATTTCGTTGAAAACCTGCTCGCTCCACCATGTGATCGCCATGTGGAAAGAATAGTCGCAATGCGCACGCGCTGCCTTATTGTCCCAAACCTTGAGCGCATCCAGCAGGCTTTGGCCCGGTTGCGGTAGTGCGAAATCGATCACCATCGTGGTACCACCTGCCACCGCCGCGCGGGTGCCTGCATCGAAATCATCCGAAGAATAGGTGCCCATGAAGGGCATCTCCAGATGGGTATGCGGATCAATTCCGCCAGGCATGACATAGCAGCCCTCGGCCTCAAGGACCTTGTCGCCGGCCAGATCCGGCCCGATCTCGACAATCTTGCCGCCTTCGATTGCGACATCCGCCTTGTAGGTCAGATCCGCCGTTACCACCGTTCCGCCCTTGATTACCTGACGCATAGTAATGTCTCCCTGCTGAAATTCCGATTGGCAGATCATTGGTGCATGCAGCACAGCCCGCCATTATCGCGTAATAAAGTTCTGGGCTGCGGCGCACGTCTTGGGTGCGTCACAGCCGGATGGGTTAGGTCTTCACTCTACGATCTGGGCGCGTTGCAACACGGCATGACACAGCACATCGGTGCCGGCAGTGGCCCAGTCCTTGCTGATCTCCTCGGCCTCGTTATGCGAGATGCCGTTCACACACGGACACATGATCATCGTGGCAGGTGCAACCTGTGCCGCCCAGCACGCATCATGGCCTGCGCCCGACACGATATCCAGATGGCTATAGCCCAGCCGCTCTGCCGCATCGCGCACGGTGGTAACCAGATCGCCGTCAAACGTGACCGGATCGAAATGGCCCACGGCCTCGATGGTGCAGCCGACCTCCAGGGCCTTGCAAATCTCTTGCGCACGCGCCTCGATATCAGCGCGCATCCGGTTGAGTTTGTCCAGATCGGGAGTACGGATATCAACAGTGAATACGACCGACCCGGGCAGCACATTGCGCGAATTGGGGGTAAAAGTCATTTGCCCAACCCCGCCCACGGCATTGGGCTGGTTGTCCATTGCCACCTCTTCGACCATCTCCAGAATGCGCGCCATTGCCAGACCCGCATTCACACGCATCGCCATCGGGGTGGAGCCGGTATGGGCCTCCCGTCCGGTCAGCGTAAATTCCAGCCACCACAACCCTTGGCAATGGGTGACCACGCCGATGTCCTTGCCCTCGGCCTCAAGGATCGGGCCCTGTTCGATGTGCAACTCGTAATAGGCCGCCATCTTGCGCGCGCCAGGTTCCTCGTCGCCTTTCCAGCCGATGCGTTCCAGCTCCTCGCCATAGGTTTTACCATCCAGATCTTGGCGGGAATAGGCATGCTCCAGACTGTGCTGGCCGGCGAATACACCCGAGGCCAGCATGGCGGGCGCAAATCGCGCACCTTCTTCATTGGCCCAGTTCGTGACGACAATCGGATGCTTGGTCTTGATGCCCAGATCATTGAGCGTGCGCACCGCCTCCAACGCCCCAAGCACCCCCAGCACGCCGTCATATTTGCCACCTGTGGGCTGTGTGTCCAGATGGCTGCCGACGTAGACAGGGTCTGCATCCGGGTCTTCGCCCGCGCGGGTCGCAAACATCGTGCCCATCTTGTCCACGCCCATGCTCAGGCCAGCGGCCTCGCACCATGTCTGGAACAAATGCCTGCCTTCGCTATCGGCATCTGTCAGGGTCTGACGGTTATTTCCCCCTGCAATCCCGGGCCCGATTTCCGCCATCTCCATCAACGATTGCCAAAGACGGTCAGGATTGATGCGAAGGTTTTGTGCGGATGCGGGCATGATGAAATCTCCTTGTCGGCTACCAGAATGATTGCCGTGGCAATTTGGTGGCGATAATCTGACCATCTGGTCAAGATTATCCGGCCACGAGCAGCGCAACCGGTCAAGAACCGCATCAAGTCAAGCCTAAGAAAACTGAATTTGGCGGTGAATAGCGCATAAAAAATGGGCGAACACCGCTGAACGCGCCCTGTTTATCACAGCCGGTCACATCTTTTCGTGCAGCGCCGCCGCCATAGAATCTCGTAAAATGAAGCGCTTCAGGCGGGAATCCGGTCGCGGATCAGGGCGCAAAGCATCAGGAATTGATCCGGAAAAGCGAATGGGCAAGCCACCAAGCGGCAGGCACAGTGTCAGCACAATTATTGGCAAGGCTCTGTCGGATAAAGTAAGGTCAGGCGCCGTGTCGGCTGCCGAAAAAAGCAGCGCGGGGCATCCTCGCCCGCGACTGCCAACCACGCTGACACATATGACCAAACGCGCACTGCCCGCCTTGGATCATCTGAAGACGGCGTCAGGGTTTAACGGGTCAGATCTAGACTATGATCGCCCGCACTGGGCATCTTGGTGTAGCCCGAACCGTTGGAAACAGGATCGCCCCCGATGCTTGGGCCCATGGCTACAGCATCGGCTGGCTGATCCTGCGCCTGTTCGGAGGGGATTTCGTCTGAAGCGACCGCAGCGTTAGCACCGGCCACAATGCCCACATCCGCCGTCGCCGTCTCATCGCCAACCGGATCACGCGTGGATGCCGGTTGCACGGATTGGGGCAGCTCTGTCTCAGCAGGCGGCACGCGGTCGCCCACACGAAACTGCGCGGCCTGCTGCTGCAACATTGTTACCACAAAGGTAGGGGGCGGCCCGGCCGGCACAGCCAGAATATCGATATCCGAAAGATCTTCGCCACCGGCCGTTATCGCGCCTCTGTTTATCGGGCTGTCGCTGTTTCGGGCATCGGTTTCTGGACGGGCACGGCCTGTTGCGCCCTGCCTTGGGTCTTCGGACGCCCCGTTATCAGGCATACCCGACGACGGATGGCGCGTGGATTGCCCCTGCCCCGATTGCGACCCCACATTCGCACCGGCGCCACTTTGGGATCGTGCCGTGCCGGCGACCGCCTCCACAGTGGTGGCGGGGGCCGCTTTGGGCGACACGAGCGGCGATGCTGTTGGCCAGACAAGCGGAGGTATCAGCCCTGCAATATGATCCACTGTCCTCTCCTCTCTGGCAAAAACTCCACGTCTACCAGCTTGCGCCGCAAACCTTACCCAAGCCTTAACGTGCGAGCAAAGCGCAAAGCATCCTTAATGCGCAGCGTCGTCCACAGGTTTCAATAACCTTGAAAACAGCTCCTCCAGAAACCCTTCCGCCTCTTGGAACGGATCGCGGTCAGGGCCCAGAACACTGCGCACCTGAACCTCGAAATCAGCATAGTGCTGTGTCAACGCCCAGATGCTGAAGATCAGGTGATAGGGGTCGATATCGGCGATCTTGCCGCTCGCACTCCAATGTCTGATCACCTTCGCCTTCGCATCCACCAGAGTTTTCAGATCACCGCGGATACCGTCCAGAAACCGTGGTGCGCCTTGCAAAACCTCATTGGCGAAAAGCCGAGATTCCCGAGGCATCTGGCGCGACATTTCCAGTTTGCGCCGCATATAGCCCATCAGTTCGGCCTGCGGCACCCCACCGGGATCGACCGCATGCAAAGGGGCAAGCCAGATTTCCATAAGGCCGGACAGCAGCTCGATATGGATGGCCTCTTTCGAGGCGAAATAATACAGAAGGTTGGGCTTGGACAGGCCCGAAGATTGCGCAATCTGGTCCAGTGTCGCACCCCGAAACCCGTTTTGCGAAAACACGTCCAGTGCGGCCTCCAAAATCGCGCTGCGGTTGCGGCGCTGGATGCGCGTCATGGGTTTGCCAACCGCATTTTCCGTCGCGGCCTCAACAGGGGTCTTTGAACGATCAACCACTGAATTCTCTTTTCTTGCAACACATCCGGTCCCCGAAATTATCACGCTTTGATAAAAACAGCCATAAGCGGGCGGCGTTTAATAGATTGCGCTATGCGCAAAACTTACCGTGAACTGGCCCGCATTGATTAGATTTCGGATCGCTTTAGTTTATGATTGCACAGCACAGCTTTCCGTTTTTTCTTCCGCGCAGATGCGCCTTAACTCCGGTGATCTTGATGAAACCCGTTTTCGTGACAGCCGTCGCGCTTCTGGCGATTGTTCCACTTGTTACGCCGCACCCTGCCCATGCCGAATTGCAAAGCTGCCAGACCTCCATCGGCGGTGATCTGGTGCAGTTCAAATATGATGCGGACAACCCTGAATTGGGCGATGGACCAGGATTGAAGGCGCGTATCTTCGGCAACCGGGGCGAGGTGACTTGCCCCGGCCTTGTAACCTTGCGCGCGCTGACCCCAGAGCTGGACGATGCGGGCCGCGCCCCGTTCTGTTTGCAATGGGACAAAAAGGACGAGACCTATCTGGGATATGCCCAAGGCGAACGCGACGGGTTTGGCCATTGCGTGACGCCCTCGCGTAGTTTTTGCGAGCGGGTCAACGGTTCGGCCAAGGCGGCTGTACAAATGACAAACAACGCCGACGGGTTTGCCAATGATGTGGCAGGCAACGTGGTCGGCGATAAATTCGGCTCGATCGTGGTGAAGACGACGGGCCAGAAACTGTTCGACCGGATGCAGGATGCGGGGCTTGCAGCGCTTGCGGCCTCCTCTCCTGCAGGTCTGGCGGCAGTTGCGGTCACGGCTGTGGCCGTGGGCGGCGCGGTCTATGTATGCTCGGATGACGGGGCACAAGGCGCTGATATGGAAGGGCAAACCAACCGCCTACCCGAAGGTGCGACGGTAGATGACGGAGCCGATCTTCTGGGGGCCGATCTGCCGCGCAACACCGACCCCGAGGCCGTCACTCCGCCCGTGTCGCAAGATGTCATTGAAAAACCCCTCGCAGATCCCGCACCGCCCCCACAGGCCGATCAGCAAACTGTCCCGCAAGACAGGACCCCGCAAGGGCCTGCACCGGAAACGGACATCCCCGCCGCAAAAGCAGCCCCATCCGCCACCGATCCGGATCCTGCGCCACAGTCACCGCCTGCAGCAGAAAACTGAGCCTTGGCGCAATGTCCGCCCACGGGGCGGACATTGGAATGTGTCACGCCCCTTTTCAGGGGCTGCGCCCCGCTATTCGGCCGCCGTCGCACCGGGATTGTTGGGATGGGTCGTCCAGTTGGCGTAGTCTGCCACCTTTTTACCGGTGCGCAGGTCAACCTCGCCATGCGCCAGTTCGCGCATGGAAATACAATCCACAGGGCAAACATCCACACATAGATTGCAGGCCACGCATTCATCCTCTTTAACGGAATAGACCCTGTCGCTCGTCACCGCGATTGCCTGATGGGATGTATCCTCGCACACCGCGTAGCAGCGCCCGCAATTGATACAATCCTCCTGATTGATCTCTGCCTTGGTGACATAATTGAGGTTGAGATATTTCCAGTCCGTCACATTGGGCACGGCACGCCCCACCAGATCCTCAACCGAGGCCAGCCCCTTTTCATCCAGATAATGTGACAGGCCCGCGATCATTTCCTGCACGATCTTGAACCCGTAGGTCATCGCCGCCGTGCACACCTGAACATTTCCGGCCCCGAGCGCGATAAACTCTGCCGCGTCGCGCCAGCTGGTGATCCCGCCGATCCCCGAAATCGGCAGATTGGCCGTAACGGGATTACGGGCGATTTCCGCGACCATATTCAGGGCAATCGGCTTTACCGCAGGGCCGCAATACCCGCCGTGGCTGCCTTTGCCGTCAATGACGGGCTCGGGCGAGAACAGATCAAGATTGACCGATGTGATTGAATTGATTGTATTGATCAACGAGACTGCATCCGCCCCGCCCCGATGCGCCGCTTCTGCGGGCATACGGATATCGGTGATGTTAGGCGTCAGTTTGACGATAACGGGCAGACTGCAATATTTCTTGCACCAGCGCGTGACCATCTCGATATATTCCGGCACCTGCCCAACGGCCGCACCCATGCCACGTTCGGCCATACCATGCGGGCAGCCGAAGTTCAGCTCGATCCCGTCGGCGCCGGTCTCCTCGACCCGTGGCAAGATCGCCTTCCATGCTTCTTCCTCACACGGCACCATGATGGATGCGATCAGCGCACGGTCGGGATAATCGCGTTTGACCGCCGCCATCTCGCGCAGGTTTACCTCCAGCGAGCGGTCGGTGATCAGTTCAAGGTTATTGATCCCCAGCACACGCCGGTCGGCTCCATGGATCACGCCGTAACGCGGGCCGTTGACATTGACCACAGGCGGCCCTTCAGAGCCCAAGGTCTTCCACACGACACCGCCCCAACCGGCCTCGAAGGCGCGGCGCACGTTATATTCCTTGTCAGTCGGCGGCGCAGAGGCAAGCCAGAACGGATTGGGAGATTTGATCCCCAGAAAAGAGCACGACAGATCGGCCATGTCTTAGCCCTCCATAAGAAATGTGTGAATGTTTTCAGCCGCATCACGGCCCTGTGCAACGGCGGTCACGGTCAGGTCATCGCCCGCATGGGTGCAATCCCCCCCGGCCCAGACGCGCGTGGCATCGGTCCGTCCCGCGCCGTCTGTAACAATCTTGCCGCCGCGCACCGCAGGCCCTTCCGGCAAGGTTCCAAGCACCTGCCCGATGGCCTTGAAACACTGCTCTGCCGGAACGGTGAACGTATCTTGTGTTATGGTGAGCCCTTCGGGGCCTGATCGGGTATAGGCGCATTCGACCGCCGACAGCTTCCCCTCCCCCACAAGAGCCACAGGAACGGCATTTTCAATAATCCGCACCCCTTTGGAAAGCGCCAGTTCCTGCTCGTAGCCCGAAGCAGGCATCTCTGCGCGGGTACGGCGATAAAGGATGGTCACATTCAACGCGCCCAGCAGCTTGGCCTGCACTGCGGCATCAATTGCGGTCATGCCGCCCCCGATCACAACCACATCGCGCCCGATAGGAAGCTGCGAAAGATCACGGGTCTGGCGCAGCTGTGCAATGAAATCGGTGGCGGAGACAACGCCCTCCAGATCCTCGCCCTGCGCGCCCAACGCCCGCACACCGGACAGGCCGATGGCAAGAAACACTGCATCGTGATCAGCGCGCAAACCGTCCAGATCACCGTCGCCCACACGGCCCAAAGACCAGTTTTCAACAAGAGTGATGCCGCCGATTTGCAGCAGCCAGTCGACCTCTTTCTGGGCAAAGCCGTCGGGCATCTTATAGGCGGCAATGCCGTATTCATTCAGCCCGCCGGGCTTGGGGCGCGCGTCGTAGATGGTGACCTTATGGCCCTTCATCGCAAGCCTGTGGGCACATGCCAGCCCAGCAGGCCCTGCCCCCACCACAGCCACCGATTTACCGGTATCGGCGGCACGGGTGTAGGGGTGGCTTTGACGTGCCATCATCGTGTCTGTCGCGTGGCGTTGCAGCAGCCCGATCTGCACAGGCTGACCCTCTGCGGCCTCGCGCACACAGGCCCCCTCGCATAATGTCTCTGTCGGGCAAACACGTGCGCAAGCGCCCCCTAAGATATTGCTATCAAATATTGTTCTGGCGGCGGCTTCCGGCATGCCTGTGGCAATCTCGCGGATAAACAAGGGAATATCGATCCCCGTCGGGCAGGCCGTCACACACGGCGCATCATGACAGAAATAACATCTGTCGGCTGCGACCTGTACCGCATGCAAATCAAGCGGCGGACTAAGATCGGTGAAATCCTCGACATAGGCGTCGGGGGTCCGGCGACCGGAAACAATTCCGGGGCTGAACGGCGTTTGTGCCACGGGCTCTGCGGCCCTTTTGAGCTGGCTATCGGGCATCATAAGCCCCTCCCTGCTTGCTGTTGTAGAACCACGCTGGCACAAGCTGATTTTTTATCAAAAGGTAAAAAAATAAAATGGCATGTTTTTCGTGATTTTCAGACCTGCCACGCCCCTTTGAAAGCATCCCGCCTAATTTTAAGGCAATCATAACAGGCGGGTTCCGACTTTTCTCCGAACCCGTCGTGGCGTATAAGCGCCCCAGACTGCGGGCGCGAACCGGATCATCGGGGCGAGCCGCCACTCAAAACGCACCTTTCGAGGATAGTATGAACGATAACCAACGCGAAAACGATGTGGCCTTCATTCAGGCCCTGGCCGAACTTTTGAACACAAACGAACTGACGGAAATTGCGGTAACCCGCGAATATTCCGAAGACGACAGCCTGAAAGTGCGCGTCTCAAAGCAGACCAATGTGATCAACACGATGGCAACCGCCCCCGCACAGGCCGCCCCGGCGGCAGTCGCCCCCGCGGCAGGCCCTGCGCCCACCGACACACCCACCGCAAATGACGACCCCTCCAGCCATCCGGGCGTTGTGACCTCGCCGATGGTGGGCACGGTTTACATGTCGCCAGAGCCGGGCGCATCTGCGTTTGTCGCCGTTGGCGACGCGATCAAGGAAGGCCAGACCTTGATGATCGTGGAAGCAATGAAAACCATGAACCACATTCCCGCGCCCCATTCGGGCACAGTCAAGCGTATTCTGGTTGACGATAGCCAACCGGTGGAGTTCGGTTCGCCCCTGATGATCATCGAATAAGGGGCATAGCATGTTCGACAAGATCCTGATCGCCAACCGTGGCGAGATCGCCCTGCGCGTAATCCGCGCCTGCCGCGAGATGGGGATCGCCAGCGTGGCGGTCCACTCCACCGCCGACTCGGACGCGATGCATGTGCGCATGGCCGATGAATCGGTCTGTATCGGTCCCAATTCATCGACAGAAAGCTACCTCAAGGTTAGCCAGATCATCGCAGCCTGCGAAGTGACCGGCGCCCAGGCGATCCATCCGGGCTACGGATTCCTTTCGGAAAATGCGGCCTTTGTTCAGGCGCTTGAGGATCATGATATCGCCTTTATCGGCCCGTCTGCGGAACATATCCGGATGATGGGCGACAAGATCACCGCGAAAGAAACCGCAAAGGCACTCGGGATACCGGTTGTGCCGGGGTCCGCCGGTGGTGTGGCCGATTTCGAGACCGCGCGCAGCGTGGCCGAGGAAATGGGCTTTCCGGTGATCATCAAAGCCACCGCAGGCGGTGGCGGGCGCGGCATGAAAGTGGCCACGTCACTGGATGATCTCGAGGTGGCGTTCCGCACCGCGCGGTCCGAAGCCAAATCGAACTTCGGCAATGACGAAGTCTATATCGAGAAATATCTTCAAAAACCGCGCCACATCGAAATTCAGGTGTTTGGTGATGGCAAAGGGCGTGGTGTCCATCTTGGCGAGCGTGACTGCTCGCTGCAGCGTCGCCATCAAAAAGTCTTCGAAGAGGCCCCCGGCCCCTCGATCAGCCCGTCGGAGCGCGAGCGGATCGGCACGATATGTGCCAACGCAATCGCGAAGCTGGGCTATTCAGGTGCGGGTACGATCGAATTCCTCTATGAGGATGGCGAGTTCTATTTCATCGAAATGAACACCCGTTTGCAGGTGGAACACCCTGTGACAGAGGCGATCTATGGCGTCGATCTGGTGCGCCAGCAGATCATGGTTGCCGCTGGTCTGGGGATGGAATTCACCCAGGAAGATCTGCACATCAATGGCCACTCCATCGAGGTACGGATCAACGCCGAACACGTGCCCAATTTCTCGCCCTGCCCTGGCAAGATTACGGCCTTTCACTCTCCAGGCGGTTTGGGCGTACGGATGGATTCGGCACTGTACACCGGCTATAAGATTCCGCCCTATTACGACAGTCTGATCGGCAAGCTGATTGTGCACGGCCGCGACCGCACCGAGGCCTTGGCGCGCCTGCACCGTGCTTTGGGCGAGCTGATTGTCGATGGCGTGGACACGACCGTGCCACTGTTCGAGGCCCTGCTGGCCGAGCCCGACATCCAGTCAGGGAATTATTCGATCCACTGGCTGGAACACTGGTTGAAGCGGACCTACGGCTAAGGTCGCGTGAATGGCCTGCAAGATCAAAAAGCCGCGCCTGATGGTGCGGCTTTTTTGATGAGATGGCTTACTTATATGTGCATTTCCATAGTTTATATGTATATCGCCGAACGAACAGCCAGCCGCCGCGCCATCCAGATCCAGCACAAACGGGCTTTAACATGAGCGACATTCTAACCGCAGACCTGTTGTTGAGCGGCTATGCGCAGGGCATTTTCCCGATGGCCGAAGGCCGCGAAACGAGCGAATTACATTGGTTTGAGCCGAAATGGCGCGGTGTCATTCCTTTGGACGGATTCCATATTTCCCACTCCCTTGCCAAATTGATCCGGCAGGAACGTTATAGCGTGCGGGTCAATACAGCCTTTCACGAGACGGTAGAACGCTGTGCTGCACGCGATGAAACATGGATCAATGATGCGCTATTTTCACTATATGCCAAATTGCATCAAGAAGGCTTCGCCCACTCCGTCGAGATATGGGAGGGCCGTTCTTTGGTCGGGGGTGTGTTCGGCATTACCCTTGGAGGGGCATTTTTCGGCGAATCGATGTTTTCCAGCCGCAAGAACACATCAAAACTCGCCCTCGCCTATGCTGTGGACCGCTTGAACGCCGCTGGATTTACGCTGTTTGACACCCAATATCTGACGCCGCATCTGGCAAGCCTGGGCGGGATCGAAATCTCGCGCACCGCTTATAAACAACAACTTGCCACAGCGCTTGTGCAGCCGCATCGCGATTTCGGGACCATTGTGATACCGTCGGGGCATCAATTGCTACAGCGGATGACCCAGACATCATAACGCTGATGATCCAGCGCGGAAAGCGCAGGGCTTGCCGCAATCATCCAGCCGGAAAACACTTCCGTATCAGACGGTACATCGCGAATGGTCAGATGCGCAAATGCATTTGAGGATGGATCATTTGCAGGATAGCGGCATTCATCAAGACGTACCGTAATGCTGCCATAGTTCGCAGTTTGACCAACGGCTAACGAGATATCCGAAGCCGTCCCGTTGATCTTGTCCAGACCACGCAGCATTCCACGTGATGATTGGGTCAGCCCGGTCGCCACGCCACTCTCTTGTGCCATTGCAGGTGCAAAGGACATTGCCATGGATACCGCCAGCATGGCGCCAGTTTTCAAAGCCCGCATACGCATTCTCATAAACATTACTCGGGCTGCCATGCCTCGTAATCGCGACGCTCCACCGGATGCACACGACGCAAAGACCCATCAGGGGCATACGCCGCAGGCGTCCCTGTCAGGTTCTCTTCATGCGGTTTTTCCCACGGCTTGTGCCGCAGCGGCGTCTCGCTAGGAAGTTCGTTAAACGTATGGTGAAGCCAGCCGTGCCAATCGGGCGACACGCGGCTGGCTTGCGATTCACCGTTGTAGATCACCCAACGACGCTTACCATCCTTGGTCTGATAAAAGATATTGCCTTGCTCGTCTTCGCCGACCTTGGTGCCATGCCGTGAGGTCCACAGCCGTGTTGTAAACGACTGGCCGTTCCACCAGGTCAGAATCTGAAGCAGGGTTTTCATCTTTATCCTCCACAGGCTATGGCGCCTTTATAACGCGCCAACCAGCCAGGTCCAGTCCACAGAACGGGCGCCCGTGGCGCCGGATCGCAACCGCCCCCAAGGCGGGCCAAGGGGGCGGTTTTCATACATCAGCTGGCAGAGCTGCTTTCTTTCTTTTTATCAGCATAGATCAAAAGCGGCTTTACATCAGCTTGGGTAACAGCCTCGTCGTTCACGACCACCTCGTTCACACCATCCAGACCGGGCAGCTCAAACATGGTCTCCAACAGGATATCCTCAAGGATGGAGCGCAAGCCCCGCGCACCTGTCTTGCGATCAATTGCCCGCTTGGCAATCGCCACGAGTGCTTCATCGGTGAAGGTCAACTGGACCCCTTCGATATCGAACAGACGCTGGTATTGCTTGACCAAAGCATTTTTCGGCTGGGTCAGGATGATCATAAGCGCATCCTCATCCAAGTCCGTCAGGGTGGCCAGGACGGGCAAACGTCCAACGAACTCCGGAATAAGGCCGAATTTCAGCAGATCTTCCGGCTCGAGCTCCTTGAACAATTCGCCAATTCCGCGGCCGTCATTATCTTTCACGTCGGCCCCGAACCCCATTGCCGAACCTTTGCCGCGCTGCGCGATAATCCGGTCCAGACCGGCAAAAGCCCCGCCACAGATGAACAGAATGTTCGTGGTGTCCACCTGCAAGAACTCCTGCTGGGGATGTTTGCGTCCACCTTGAGGGGGGACACTGGCCACGGTGCCTTCCATGATCTTCAAAAGCGCCTGCTGCACACCTTCGCCCGACACATCACGCGTGATCGACGGATTGTCGGATTTCCGTGTGATTTTGTCGACCTCGTCAATATAGACAATGCCGCGTTGCGCACGTTCGACGTTATACTCGGACGCTTGCAGTAGTTTGAGGATGATATTTTCCACATCCTCACCGACATAGCCGGCCTCGGTCAGGGTTGTGGCATCGGCCATCGTGAACGGCACATCCAATATACGCGCCAGTGTCTGCGCCAGAAGCGTTTTACCGCACCCCGTCGGGCCGACCAGCAAAATGTTGGATTTCGCCAGTTCGATATCGGATTTCGCTTCGTGATTCAGACGCTTGTAGTGGTTGTGCACAGCGACCGACAGCACCCGCTTTGCGTGTTCCTGACCGATGACGTAATCGTCCAGAACCTTGCAAATATCGCGTGGCGTCGGGACCCCTTCCGAGGTTTTCAGCCCTGCCGATTTCGTTTCCTCGCGGATGATGTCCATACAGAGTTCGACGCATTCGTCGCAGATGAACACCGTCGGCCCCGCAATCAGTTTACGGACCTCGTGTTGGCTTTTTCCGCAGAACGAACAGTAAAGGGTGTTCTTGCTGTCGGAGCCTGTATTGTTCGCCATGATATCCCTCTGCAGTCTCGGCCGGATGCCCTTATGACATTCGGGCGGTGATGGGCCACCCGTCCCCCGAAAGTCTAGGGCAGCCCGACCGTCATGCCAATGTCAAATTCTTCCCCGTTTCGGGCAAGGTCTTACTTATCGTCGTCTTTACGGCGGTTTTCCAAGATCTCGTCGATCAGGCCCCACTCTTTGGCGTCTTGCGCCGACATGAAATTATCCCGCTCCAGCGCGGCTTCCACCGTTTCATAATCATTGCCGGTGTGGCGCACATAAATCTCGTTGAGGCGTTTCTTGAGCTTTTGGGTCTCTTGTGCATGGATCATGATGTCCGTGGCCTGTCCCTGATATCCGCCAGAGGGTTGGTGCACCATAACGCGGCTGTTGGGCAACGAGAACCGCATGCCTTTTTCGCCAGCCGTCAGCAACAAAGATCCCATGGACGCCGCCTGACCGATCACCAGCGTCGAAACCTTGGGCTTGATGTATTGCATCGTGTCGTAGATCGACAGGCCAGATGTCACGACACCGCCGGGGCTGTTGATATACATCGAAATTTCTTTCGACGGGTTCTCTGCTTCAAGAAACAACAATTGGGCACAGATCAGTGTCGACATCCCGTCGTGGACCGGCCCCGAAAGGAAGATGATCCGCTCTTTGAGCAGGCGCGAATAGATATCGTAGGATCGCTCGCCGCGTGAGGTCTGTTCAACCACCATCGGCACAAGCGTGTTCATGTAGGTTTCCATCGGGTCTTTCATAAAGCTCTGCCCTTCCCTGAGTGTCCAGACGTGTCTAACGCCAAAAACTTTACTGGAGTCTTATGACCGCGAACCCGTCTCCGCAAGGGAGGTTCACGGTTTGCTCATCACGCTATCGCCTTAATTTGCACATGTTAACGGAAGGGCAAGGAAGCGTGGATAGTCTGCGCATGGATCGCACGACCATCCGGCGCGCATCGCCCAACGCCTGTGTGGCTTGGCTCACAGGCATCGATTCGACCGGATTTGACCTGCTTTTTCTGGGATAGTCTGGTCGTGGGCGCGCAAGGGTAGCAATAGTTGAGTGGAGAGAAAGAGCATTGAAAAAATTGGCCCCCAAGATTGCGCAGGTCATCAAGACCAGAAAAAAGAAGCTGGGCACACTCAAAATTGGCAGAAAAAACAAATCCGGCGTGCCACTCCACCGGTCGGTCTTCGCCAAGATTATCTTGATCAGCGCGATAAGTGTGGCGGTGTTCGCACTGTCGATGACTGTACTTAGCATCCAATCCACCACGTTGCGGGTGAAGGCTGCAAAGGCAACCGAGGTTGCCGCACTCGTGCCGCTTATTTCAGACCGGTTTGCCGACGTGCTGCGCGAGGCCGATGACGGAGCGGCGCGCGCTGCGCTGTCGAACCTTGCGACAGAAGCGGAAGGCACGAATATCGGGTCGGTTTTGCTGACACGCAACGGCAAACTGCTCGCAGAACGCGATGATCGCGGAACTGCAGAACAGCTTCGCACCATGGCCAAGCGCGCGTTGCGCGCCAATATGGCGGTGAAATCCGAAGACGGTCTGTTTTACGCCTATCCGATACCCAATCCGGGCAAAGCACGCCCGCTTGGCGTTTTCGCCAGCGCGTGGAGTGCGGATCGTGCCATTGCGCAGGCCTATACCGATCTTTTTCACGCAATGGGGATTACAGGCGGCATTTTTCTGATTCTGATGCTTGCGATGTCGTGGGCGACACATGCCTATATCGGTCGCCCTTTGGGCCGATTGCAAGCAGCAGTCAAGCGCGTCGCCGACGAGGAGTATGACACGAACGTAGAGGGTACAAAGCGCCGCGACGAAGTCGGTCAGATCGCACGTGCACTTGATGAGTTCCGATCCACTTTGCAACAATCGGCCCGTGATCGTGCGGATGCCCTGCTACGCGCATCTGCCCTGAAATTCAGCGCCTCCGCTGTTGTTCTGACCAATGATGCACATAAGATCATCTATGCCAATGCGGCGGCCGAGGCCTTATTTTCAACGTTGCAACATGCGATCAAAGTCTATTATCCAGAATTTCGCGCGGATCAACTGCGCGGGCTTGATGCCAGCCGGATTGTTCCACCGAACGCGAAAGACCAAGCTGTGGACAAAACCCGCCGTGTGATCGAGGCTCAACTTTCCCAAGCGTGGCTCAGGGTTATCTTTTCTCCGGTTGTCGACAGCTCGGGGCAAAAGATCGGCTATGTGTCGGAATGGCTGGACATCGGGCACGCACGCCGGAATGCCGCCATCATGGATGCGATTGATGCGTCTCAAATCCATATCGATGTCACGGCTGACGGAAGAATCGGGTTTGCAAGCCCCACACTTCTCCAGATTCTGACAAAATATTCCTGTGTAATTGCTGAACTGAATCTGGCGACCGACCTCATGCTAGGTGCCAGCCCGCTTGGAGAACTGGTGGCGCAAGCTGCGCCGCAATCGGGCCTGTTTACCCTTACCCTTAAAAACCGGACACTTTCTCTCGAAGGAACCTTGAACCCGATCGTGGACGAAGACGGAAATCTCGTACAGATGGTGTTTCTGGCCACCGACCGCACTGACGCGCTTGATGCCCGTGCCCTAGCGGATGCCCAAAAGCGCGAGATGGAAAATGCGCAAAAACAGGTGGTTGATTCGCTTAGAGGCGCGCTCGCCACCCTGTCGGAGGGCAATCTTCGCAGCCCGATTTCAACCGCTTTCAACGCAGAATACGACCCCCTTCGACGCGATTTCAATCGTGCATTGGAGCGTTTGAATGATGCGCTTTTGCGGGTCAAGGCAAACGCCAACATGGTCCATAGCGAAGCCCACCAAATCGCCAACGCCGCGACCGACCTGTCTGGACGTACAGAAAAACAGGCGACAACCTTGGCCGAAACAGCTTCTGCGATGAGTGTTTTGACCATGGCCGTGCAATCTGCCACGCAAGGGGCCGACAGGGCCAACCAGATGGTCACCGGCACCAAAGAGAAAGTTACCACAAGCGGTGTGGTCGTGCGCGAGGCCATAGAAGCAATGGAAGAGATCAAGGAAAGTTCTGACAAGATTTCCAAAATCACCAGCGTGATCGACGACATTGCGTTCCAGACAAATCTGCTCGCGCTGAATGCAGGGGTGGAGGCAGCGCGCGCCGGTGATGCCGGTCGCGGGTTCGCGGTTGTCGCCTCCGAAGTGCGTGCTCTTGCGCAGCGCTCCTCAGATGCCGCACGCGAAATCGCCAAACTGATCTCTTCCTCGAGTGATCAGGTAAAACGAGGCGTTGGGCTGGTCGGTCAGGCTGGTGAGGCCTTGGACGGCATTCAGAAATCCGTGGCCGAAATCACTGTGGTTGTTTCGGAAATCACCAGTTCGTCACATGAACAAAGTTCCGGCATCTCGGAAATCAACATTGCTGTGAAAGAACTCGATCAGGTCACGCAACAAAATGCGGCCATGTTCGAGCAAACCTCTGCAACGAGCCAAAGCCTGAGCGGCGAGGCACAATCTCTGATGGATGTTCTTTCCCTGTTCCAGCTTGCCGAAGACCATGCGGCATCACCGGTGAAGGCGTCTTCGCCCCAGACGCCTCGCAGCTCTGTTCCACCCCGCGCCCAGACCCCGCAATCTGCCAAACCTGCACCGAAGGCCAAATCACTTCCCGTGCAGAAAGCAAAACCTCCTGCGCCGCGCGCTGGGGAAACAAGTCCTGCACCGGTTCCCCAGAGCAAACCAAAAGCCGTGCCACCCAAAGATATTCCGAAGCCCGTGGCCCATCCCCCCTCACGCCCCAAAACGCCGGAACCGGCCCCAAGGACCCAAGGTGCCCTTGCCCTCAAACCATCCAATTCGGCGGATCAGTGGCAAGACGATGATGATTGGGAAGATTTCTAATAGCTCGCAGGCCGGACAACCCGTCACGGCCTGTCAACTTCCACGATATGTCGTCATACCGTGGGCCGAGAGAAGCAGGGGGACATGGTAATGTGCCTCTGCATCACTAATACCGAAGCGGATTGGCACCTCATCTAGAAACAGCGGCTCGGGCAGGTTGGACTGAGTGGCGCGCAAATAAGGACCGACTGCAAAGACAAGCTCGTAGACGCCGGTCGCGAACGCCTTTTGGTCCAGCAAGGGTTGATCCGTGCGACCGTCCGCATTGGTGATGGCTTTCGCCACAATCTGACGCGCCTCCCCATCCAGACGATAAAGGACAATCTCAACACCGCTGGCAGGCAGACCGTTTGCGGTGTCCAAAATATGTGTGCTCAAATATCCTGTCATGGGTCTCTCATTGTTTTCGTGTCAAACTGTGCGACAGTCTTCTGTACATCGCAAGCCCCTTGCACATGCGCGCAAATAAGACTTTGATCGGCCCAAAGCAGGAGTTGGAGATGACAAGATATCCCCGCGATATGCGCGGTTACGGCCCAACGCCGCCCGATCCCCACTGGCCCGCACAGGCCAAGATCGCAATTTCGATGGTTCTGAATTACGAAGAGGGCGGCGAAAACAATATTCTGCATGGCGACGCAGCATCGGAGGCATTTCTCTCGGATATCGCGGGCGCGGCTATGTGGCCCGGCCAACGTCACTGGAACATGGAATCTGTCTATGAATACGGTGCGCGTGCAGGGTTCTGGCGGCTGCACCGGTTGTTTTCGCGTTATGACATTCCGGTAACCATATTCGGGGTGGGCAGCGCGCTCGCCCGCAACCCAGAGCAGCTTGAGGCGATGAAGGCCGCCGGATGGGAAATTGCAAGCCACGGTCTTAAGTGGATTGAGCATAAAGACATGACGGAGGCCGAAGAACGCACCCAGATTCAAGAGGCCATTCGTCTGCATACCGAACTGACAGGCAGTCCGCCGAGTGGCTGGTATACGGGGCGCTGTTCTGAAAACACGGTAAGGCTCACTTCTGAAACGCAGTCTTTTAAATGGATTTCAGACACTTACGATGACGACCTTCCCTATTGGCGCCGCTTTGGCGACCATGATCAACTCGTGATCCCCTACACGCTCGAAGCAAATGACATGCGCTTTGCCACAGCGCCCGGCTACATTGATGGCGAGCAGTTCTTCCGGTATTTGAAAGACAGTTTCGATACGCTTTACCAAGAAGGTGTGGAGGGCATGCCGAAAATGCTTTCGGTCGGTTTGCACAACCGGCTGATCGGGCGGCCCGGAAAAATCGCGGGCCTGAAGCGCTTTGTGGAGTATGCGCGCAGCCACAGCGATGTCTGGTTTGCCACCCGCGGTGAGATTGCCGATCACTGGATGGCAACCCATCCGCCGCGCGACAAAAAACGGCCCAGCCAGATGAAGCGTGCAGAATTCGTGGAAACGTTCGCCAGTATCTACGAGCATTCCGAATGGATTGCCGAGCGGGCATTCGCGCTTGAACTTGGCCCCGCGCATGATTGCACGGCCGGCATGTTTTCAGCCCTCGCAAGGGTGTTCCGTTCAGCCTCTCGCGCCGAGCGGCTTGCCGTTTTGCGTGCGCATCCCGATCTGGCCGGGAAGCTGGCGCAGGCAGAACGCCTGACGCGTGAAAGCCAGTCAGAGCAAGCGAGCGCCGGCTTGAACCTGCTGACCGACGAAGAGCGCGCGAGATTTGAAGAACTCAATAAGCAATATACCGACAAATTCGGTTTCCCCTTCATCATCGCCGTAAAAGATCATAACAAGGCCGGTATTCTCGATGCCTTCACGCGCCGCTTGTCCAATACAACCGCAGCCGAGTTTGACGAAAGCTGCCGTCAGGTAGAGCGTATCGCGTGGCATCGCCTTAGCGCCATGGATTTATAATGGATTTCACATATTACGCACCAACAGGCGGCTTGCCTGATCAAAACCAGCGCGCGCGCGAACGGGCCCATTTTACCGAAGGCTATGCCGTGATCCCGCGTGGGGTCATGTCCGATATCACGACATCCTTTCTGCCCGGTTGGGACCAGACACGCTCTTGGGTGCTGGCGCGCCCGCTTTCTGGATTTTCGGAAACGTTCGCGCAATTGATCGTGGAAGTCGCCCCCGGCGGTGGCTCCAGCCATCCCGAGCCCGACCCTCAAGCCCAAGCGGTGGTGTTTCTTCTGGCGGGACGGATTGATCTGACCATCGCCGGTCTGCGTCACCAGCTCAAGCCGGGCGGGTATGCGTATATCGCCCCTTCAGACGATTGGAGCATTCTTAATCAAAGCGATACCCCGGCCACCTTCGTTTGGGTCCGCAAACTTTACGAAGCCGCGCCCGGGATCGAGATGCCGGACAGCTTCGTCACCTCGGATCAGGCGGTAACCGCCAGCGAAATGCCGGACACGCACGGCTCCTGGTCTACGTCGCGCTTTGTCGACCCCAACGACATGCGACACGACATGCATGTGAATATCGTCACTTTCATGCCCGGCGGAACGATCCCCTTTGCCGAAACCCATGTGATGGAGCATGGCCTATATGTGCTGCAAGGGCGCGGCGTCTACCTGCTCAACCAAGACTGGGTCGAGGTTGAAGAGGGCGATTTCATGTGGCTGCGCGCCTTTTGCCCGCAGGCATGTTATGCGGCAGGACGGCGTCCGTTCCGCTATCTGCTGTATAAGGATGTGAACCGCCACCCCAATCTGCACGGCACATTCGCCGCTCGCAAATAGGGCCTGAACGCCGGGTGTTCTGGCCCGCCCGTATTTCGAACTGTGCAAGGTGTGCCCATGCAAATCAAGGCCGACCCCCTGTGCGCGGACGCGTTTGCCCCGTATGGGGATGTCCTCGATGCCGAAGGCACCCCAGACCGGATCATCAATCAAGGCATGTGCGGGCGCCATCATGATCGCGCGCGGCTTTCCTTCGAGGATGGTCGGGCGGGGGTATCCATCTTCAACGCCATCCCGCGCAGCCTGCCCTACGTCTGCGATCTTTTGGAGCGCCATCCGCTGGGAAGCCAGTGTTTTGTGCCGATGAGTTCGCACCCCTTTCTGGTCATTGTGGCGCGCGATGATCACAACCGGCCGGGAGCAGTGCGCGCCTTTATCACCAACGGCGCACAGGCGATCAATTTCCACCAAGGCGTCTGGCATGGTGTTTTAACACCTCTTCACGGCCCCGGCCTGTTCGCCGTAATCGACAGGATCGGCGAGGGGTCCAATCTGGAAGAGGTCATGCTCGACGCGCCTGTAACGGTGATTGCCTGAGGCCTAGATCGCTTGGGCCGCGGCATCGAGCCACGCCCCAAGCGGTCGGGGGCAAAGCCCCCTCCGCACGGCCCCCGATGTTTGGCACATCATCAGACACACGCTTTATAAAACGAGCAATGCCCGGAAATCATTCACATTCGTGAGCGTTGGACCAGACGTGATCTGCTGATCGAGCATTCCGAAAAAACCGTGGCTATCATGATGGGCCAGCGCCTGTGTTGCGTTCAATCCAAGCGTTTCGGCAAGTTTCAGGCTATCGGGGCCGACCCAAGCACCGGCCACCTCGGCGGCGCCGTCCACACCATCGGTATCGCAGGCGATGGCCCAAATTCCGGGTGCCTGCGCCAGATTGAGAAGTGCGCCAAGGCTGTATTCCGCATTGGGTCCGCCAAGCGCCCCTTCGCCCAGCCTTCCTTGGGTCACCGTGCACTCGCCACCTGACAACAACACAACCGGACCGCCGCCCGCGTCTTTGATCGAGAGCGCAAGCCGCGCCTGTTGCGCGGCCAGATCGCGGGCCTCGCCCTCAAGCGCGTCGCCCAGATGCCGCACGGCCACCCCTGCCGCGCGGGCCACCTGTGCTGCGGCGGCAAGCGATTGCGAGGGGGCGGCGATCACTTGGGTCGTGACATGAGACAGCCGCAAATCATCGGGCGCAATCACACGGCGCGGGCCGTCAAGCACCGCACGTACCGAGGGCGGCACATCAATATGATATTTTGCCACGATCTCTTTGGCCTGCCCGGCACAGCTGGCATCGCCCACTGTCGGACCAGAGGCGATAAACGCCGGATCATCGCCCGGCACATCGGAAATAAGAAGCGCCCGCATACGCGCAGGATAGGCAACCGCAGCCAGTTGCCCGCCTTTTACGCAGCTTAGATGCTTGCGCAGTACATTCATCCGGTCGATCGTCGCGCCGGACGCAAGAAGCGCCTGATTGACCGCCTGTTTCTCGGCCAGTGTAATCTCGCCTGCCGGCGCGCACAGCAGCGCCGATCCGCCGCCGGAAATCAGCGCAATAACGGTATCTTCCGGATCCAGATCGCGCAGCAACGTCAGCATTCGCTGCGTGGCCTCCACGCCCGCCTGATCGGGCACGGGATGGGCGGCCTCGACAATTTCGATGCCTTCGGTCGGGCGTCCATAGCCATACCGTGTGATCACCAGACCTTCGCAAGGCCCCCAAACGCTTTCCACAGCTTCTGCCATTCTGGCAGATGCCTTGCCAGCCCCTACAACAACCACGCGCCCCTCGGGCCTTGGGCCAAGCGCGCGGGGCACGCAAAGCATCGGATCAGCTGCGGCCACGGCTGCATCGAACAGAGCGCGCAAGAACGCAGGCGGGTTGGCGCGCACCTGCGCGAGGGTGTTGAACTGTGGCATAAGGGAACACTCCGGCCTTGATACGGTCTGACCCAAAGATCGGCGCGTCCTTGGCGGGCGGTACACATCGTCACCGCCCGCGAAGGAGCCTGCGGATTATTTCACCGTGATACGGCCGTCGGTTTCGGGCTGGTAGGGCGAATGTTCCATCAGATAATCGGCCAGAACCTCTGCCAGATCGGGGCCGTAATCATAGACATTTTCAGCCACGGCCTCGAACATCTGATACCCGTCGCCGCCACCGCGCAAATAGTTGTTGGTGGCCACGCCGTAATTTGCGTCAGGATCGATTGCGACCCAGTCATCCCCGTCACGCACCATGACATCCGAAATGCGCGCACCGGCTTCGGCTGACGGATCGACGGTATATTTCAGACCTGCCACTTGCGAAAAACGCCCCGCCTGCTCTTCTATCTGGCTGGCACCGTTTTCCAACGCATCGATCACGACCTGACCTGTGGTGTCGAATGTTGCCAGCGTGTTCTGGAACGGCAGCACGGTAAATACCTCGCCCATCGTCACGGGGCCTGCATCAATCGAGGCGCGCAGCCCGCCGCCGTTGGTCAGCGCGATATCGATCCCCTGATCTTTCATCCGGTCCAGCATCGCATCAGTCAGCAGATCGCCCATCTCGCATTCCTGCGCACGACAGGTATCGCGCCCGCCATCAATCGGGGCTGCGGCCTCGGCCACCACCTTGTTGCGGATTTCATCCAAGGGTTTGGCCAATTCACCGATACGTGCCACGGTCGCCGTATCCTCGTCCACCTGTGCATCCATAATCAACGGCTGCCCCGTGGCCGAGGTGATCACCCCCTGATCATCGAATGTCACGCGCAGATCGCCCAGAAATTTACCGTAAGCATAGGCCTGCACAATGGCTGTATCGCCAACCATCGTGGGATACGGCCCCTTGGCCCCTTCCATATCGCCCAACAGCGTGTTGTCATGACCGCCCACGATCACATCCACGCCGCTGGTGTTGGCCGCGACACGTTTATCAACGACATAGCCCGAATGCGACAGAACGATGATCTTGTTCACACCCGCCTCGGTCAGCTTGTCGACCTGTGCCTGTACCGCCTGTGCAGGATCGGAAAAGCTGATCTGTTTGCCGGGGCTCGACAACTCGCCCGTGTCTTCAGGTGTCAGCCCGATCAGGCCGATTTTCTGGCCACCGACGGTCAAAACAGTCGACTTTTTCAGCACATCGGCCAGTTGCGGCTCATCAGACACATCCGCATTCGACATCAGCACCGGAAATTTGACCGTGTCCATGAAGGCGCGCAATGTCTCTGGCCCGTCGTCAAACTCGTGGTTGCCGACGGTCATCGCATCATAGCCAAGCTTATTCATGAATTCGGCCGCCATCTTACCCTTGTAATAGGTGTAAAACAGCGATCCCTGAAACTGGTCCCCGCCATCTACCAGAATGGAATTCTGCGCCTCCGCACGGGCTTTTTTCACCGCACTGACCAGCCGCGCGGTGCCGCCGAAACACTCGCCTGCGGTGTTTTCTTCGCTGGCGCAGGTGGAATCATATTTGCTGATCGGTTCGAAGCGCGCATGAAAATCGTTGGTGTGTAGAACATTGAGTGTAAACTCTGCCTGTGCGGCACCTGCGCTCAGCCCGAGCACCGCCACACTGGCCAAAAGGAATTGGGATCGCATATGTCTCTCCTCGCGCAACTTTTTCCCTAGCACTGTGGCAGGTTTCACGCCGCTGTCAAAACACCAATGCCGTTTTGGCCGATAAGGTGTGATGTGCGTGCCTCCGGCTGAAAATGATTGATTAAATTTAAAACATTGGGCATGGAAAAGCATGCATATCTATAAGATCCTACGCCCCGAAGAATGGGCCGAATTCGAAGCCGCAGGCACAACCCGCGGCGCCCCTGTCGATCTGGCCGACGGGTACATCCATTTTTCCACCGCCCAGCAGATGCGTGAAACCGCCGCCAAACATTTTGGGAATGCGGGAGATCTGGTGTTGGTAGCTGTGGACCCTGCACCGCTGGGCGATGCCCTCAGGTGGGAAGTCTCGCGTGGCGGTGCGAAATTCCCCCATCTTTACCGCGCATTGCATCTTGACGATGTTGTGCGGACCTATCCGTTGCCGCAGTCGACGGGCGGCCATATCTTTCCGGAGGGGGTGCAGTGAAAACCATCGAACGGCTTGGCCTGCAGGCCCTTCACCAGCTTGATCCGGAAACGGCCCACGGCTGGTCATTGCGCGCGCTGAACGCCGGGCTGGCGCCGCGCCCCGGCCCTTATAGCAGTGACATGCTCAAAACCCGTATCGCGGGGATCGATCTTCCAAATCCTGTGGGGCTGGCGGCGGGGTTTGACAAAAACGCGCAAGCCATCGGCCCGTTGATGCAGGCGGGTTTCGGCTTTCTGGAAGTGGGGGCCGCAACACCGCGCGCCCAGGCCGGTAATACCCGACCACGCCTGTTCCGGCTAAGCCGCGACCGCGCCGTGATCAACCGCTTCGGGTTCAACAATCAGGGGATGGGGCCGATCACCAAACGGCTGGCCAAGCGGCGCGCGGGTGTGCCTGTGGGCCTGAACCTTGGCGCCAATAAAGACAGCCACGACAGGGCCGCCGATTTTGCCACCGTTTTGTCCCATGCCGGACCCTATATCGATTTTGCGACCGTGAATGTCTCCTCTCCGAACACCGAGCGGCTGCGCGATCTGCAAGGGGCCGAGGCGCTGCAGGCGCTGTTGACCGGCGTGATGGCCGCGCGCGCCAATCTGGCGCGGCCCGTTCCGGTCTTTCTCAAGATCGCCCCCGATCTTAGCGCGCAAGAAATCACCGATATCGCACAGGTCGCCCGAACCACCGGTATCGATGCGATTATCGCAACCAACACCACACTGGATCGCGACAATCTGCGCGGGCCGCATCAGGCAGAAAAAGGCGGATTATCGGGCGCCCCCTTGTTTGAAAAATCAACCCGCGTTCTGGCACAGCTTTCCGTCGCAACCGACGGGCAGATCCCCCTGATCGGCGTGGGCGGCATTGCAAGCGCCGAGGACGCATATCAGAAAATCCGCGCCGGCGCATCTGCGGTGCAACTTTACTCTGCGCTGGTTTTCGCGGGCCTGTCTTTGGTGGACGAGATCGCCCGTGGTCTGGAGGTCTGCCTGCAGCGCGACGGTTTCACCACCATCGCGGCGGCCACAGGCACCGGACGCGACGCATGGTTGTAACCATCTGGCACAATCCGCGCTGCAGCAAATCGCGCGCCACGCTGGCGCTTTTGCAGGCGCGTGGGATTGTGCCGATGATCCGGCTTTATCTCGACGATCCGCCCACGCGAGAGGAGCTGGAGGGCGTGCTGCGCAAACTCGACCTTCCCGCCCGTAGCCTTTTGCGCGCCAGCGAGGCGCGATCAAATGTGCCCGCTCTGGCTGATCATGCGCAAATTTTGGCCAGCATGGCCGCCAATCCTGCCTTGATCGAACGCCCCGTCGTGATGACCGCGCATGGCGCGCGGATCGGACGCCCGCCCGAGGCCGTGCTGGATCTGTTCTGATCAGGCCGCCTTTGCCGCCGGTATGATCACATCTGCGCGTGAATTGGGCTTATCAGCAGGTCAATGCATCAAAGCCGCGCCGTTTTCCGCACAGCTGCGCATTTTTATGGGCGAAGTTCTGCCCATAGCTGCGATGCGGCGTTGCGCTTTGCCCTCCGCCGTCCATCTTCCACGCCATAGCACGATCACTCCGGAGTAGCTGATGAACGATTCTACTGAAAATGAATTTAATCTGAGCCGCCGTAAGATGTTGGCAGCCGGTCTTGGCACGGGGGCATTTTTCCTTTTGCCGCAGGTCGCCCGTGCACAGGCTGATGCGATCGCGCAAGGAATGAATCTGGGGCCTGCAGAACCTTTCTCCCATGACGGGTTGCGCGAGCTGGCCCGCAACCTTGCCAAAGACTCCTTTAACCCGATGAATGTGGCCGATGCGGATGTGGTCGAAAAGATCGACTATGACGCCCATGGCAAAATCAAATTCCGTAAGGATCATGCGTTGTGGGGGCGTGATCAGTCCTCCTACCCTGTGCATTTCTTCTTTCCGGGGCGCTACTTTCCTGAACCTGTGCATATTTACGCAGTGGAGGACGGCTCCGCCCGCGAAGTGCCGTTTTCCAAGGATTTCTTCACCATCCCCGAAGACAGCCCCGCCCAAGACCTCCATGACACCGAAGGGTTTGCCGGTTTCTCTGTGCAAGACACCAAAGGCAAAGGGGATTGGATGGCGTTTCTGGGGGCCTCCTACTGGCGGACCTCGGGCTATTCCGGCCAGTTCGGGCTGTCCGTGCGCGGGCTTGCCCTTGACACCGCAAGCCCCGATGGTCCGGAAGAATTCCCGCGCTTCACGCGGTTCTGGCTGGAACAGGGTGAAAATGGCGAGTTCATCACTTACGCCTTGCTGGAAAGCCCCCGTGCCACAGGCGCCTACCGGATCGCGTCGCGCTTGGGCGATGGTGTGATACAAGATGTGTCTGCCGATATTTTCCTGCGCGGCGATGTCAGCCGTCTGGGGATCGCCCCCCTGACATCGATGTACTGGTTTGGCAAACACGATGGCCATGTGGCCCCCGACTGGCGTCCCGAGGTGCATGACAGCGACGGGCTTTTGCTGCACACCGGCGCAGGCGAGCATATCTGGCGCCCGCTTAACAACCCGCCGCGTATCATGGCCAACAGCTTCGAGGCACCGTCGCTGAAAGGATTCGGGCTGGCACAGCGCGAGCGTAACTTCTCCGAATATCAGGACGATGGCGTCTTTTATGAAAAACGCGCGACGGCATGGGTCGAACCACAAGACGATTGGGGCGACGGGGCGGTGACCCTCATCGAGATTCCAACCGATGACGAAACCTATGACAATATCGTGGCCTTCTGGACACCCAAGGACGCGGCCACAAGCGGGCAGGAATACAGTTTCAACTACCGGCTAAGCTGGGTGCGCGATCTTACCCTCGCCCCGCAAAAAGCACGGTTCACCGCCGTGCGGATCGGTGCGGGGGGCGTGCCCGGTCAGGATCGTCCGGCCAACACCGTCAAGATCGTCTGCGATGTGGAGCGCACGGGGTTTCAGGGCCTAGGCCGCAGCGATAAATTGCAGCCCAAGGTGACCGCCTCGCATGGCGAGATTTCGCTGCCCGCCGCGTATCCTGTGGTCGATCAGGATTACTGGCGTGCCCTGTTCGATCTGGATTTCTCTGCCATCGCACAAGACGATGACACCCCGATCGATCTGCGTGTCTATGTCGATAATGACGGCACCGCGATGACAGAGACGATGATCTTGCAACTGTTCCCGTCGCAGCTGCGCGAGCTGCTTGCCGAACATAGCTGACAGCACGCACGCCGGGGCGTCCCTTCTGGGCACCTTTTATCCCGGCGTGCGCGCGCCGTTCATATCGCGCAAAAGCCGCCCGTGCCGGCGCGCCTGTGCCACCACGGCGCCAAAATGGCCCTGCCCGCGCGCCTCCAGCGCGGGCAGAAGCTTCAAGAACGCCTCCGCCGTGGCCACCGCATCGCCCAATGCGGTATGGCGCGCCTCCTCGGGAATGGTGATGGCAAGCCTTTGGCACAAGGCATCCAGTGTATGCCGCTCGTTTTGGCCGAACACGATCGCCGACAATAATACCGTGTCGAGGATCGGATGATCAAAGACCACCCCCGTTGATGCCTCATGGCGTTGCAAAAACCCCATATCAAAGGGCGCATTATGCGCCACCAGCACCGCATCCTGCGCAAAGCGGTGGAATTGCGCGATGGCTGTCGCGCCATCGGGGGCATCTTGCACCATCGCATGGGTAATCCCGTGGATCGCGGTCGAAGACGCAGGGATTGGACGGCCCGGATTGACCAGCGTATCGAATACTTCCGCCTCCAGCCTGCGTCCGTTCACAATCCGCACGGCAGAAATCTGCACGATCTCGTCGCCGTTTTGGGACGAAAGCCCTGTGGTTTCAGTATCAAATACCACATAGCTCAGTGCCTTGAGCGGGGTCTGGTCAAGGCTGGGTGGCGCGGGGCGATCCAGCAGATCGAAGTCGTAGACCACGCCGCGCGGTGCAGGCTCCGGGCGTACCGTCACGCGACGCGCCCGCAAAAGCGGCAGGCACAGCCGTCCGCGCGGCTGGCCCGTCTGGTCGGGTTCCAGACGCTCGGGCCAGATGTCTGTCGCGTGACGGTCCAGAACCTCGCGCCCGCGCAGATCACCCAGCCCTTCAAGCGGCTGCGCGAGCCAGCGCTCCAGATCGCCCACGTCCACCGGCGGACCTTCCCATTCCAGCGCCACAAGCGCCCCTGTGCCCTCCTCGGCCACCTCCAGCCGTAAACTGCCGTGGGCAGGCAGCCGCGCGGCCAAACCCGAAAGCAACGCCACAATCTCGTGTGCGTCACACCGCAGCATCAGCCCGGCCGCCACAGGCAGCACCACCTGCCCCGCACGGGCGCGCGCTGCGCGAAACACATCCGCCAGATCGCTTGCGCGGATCATCGTCATAGGCGCCCAATCGCGGCGGTTGGCCTCATGGCGCTGTGCCAACTGTTGCAGATTTTGCGACAAGGTTGTGATTTCACAATGGGCGGCGTGGCGCACGGTATCGCGCGCAGGACCTACCGGACCGTCTTGCACGCTTAGAACCTCGATCAGGGATTGCAACGCTGCAACCGGGGGGCGCAATCGCGCGAAAGTCTCATCCATCAGATCGGCACGCTGGCGGTCGCGGTCCCTATCGGAGGAAATGTCACGCAATGTCAGCACGTAGCCCGCGCCGTCTTGCGCCGAAAGCCGCCGCATACGGGCCGCCAGAACACGGTTTTCGCCCTGCACAGTGGTGCATAAAATGTCCGTTGCGGCCTCTGGGTCCTCCATCTTTTCCAAACGCTCGTAGCCGTGCAATATCGGGCCGGGGCTCAGGTAATCGAAGATGCTGCGGTCAAGGCCAGGCCCGTGGATCAGGCTGGCTGCGTGGGTCAGGCCCGCCCTGTTGATCGCGCCCAGCAGATCGACCGCGTGAGCGTTGTAAAACACCAGATGATGATCGGCGGAGACAAGCAAAACACCCACCGGCACATCTGACAAAAGCGCCTCGAGCCGCTGTTTCTCCTGCCCCATGCGCACTGTTGCCGCAGCAACCGTTTGGGTAAGATCGGTGCGCGTCCGCGACAGCTCTGCCAGTACTGCGCAAACCGCCGGACGCAGATCGCCCAGATGCTGCCCCAGATCTTCAGGCAGAGTGTCGGACTGGTCCGAGATACGCAAAACGGCTGCAAAACGCACCAAAGGTTTTGCGATATGTTCATCAAACAGCCACCAGAATGCGGTGACCACTCCCAGCCCCACAAACCCCGAGGCGATGGCCGCGATCAGATAGCCGTCCGCCCCCTCTTGTGCACGCATCGCCCCCCAAAAAAGCCCCGCGCCAAGCGCGCCCAAAAGCGCTGCCGCCAAGGCGACAAACAGCAAAAACACCCGCATGCGCAGGCCAAGCGCTCCAATTCGCATCAGCCCGCCTTTTCATGCAAAATGCGCTGTACCTGCGTGCGCAGCGCCTGCAACTCGAACGGTTTGGCGATAAACCCGTCCGCGCCCAAAGCCAGCCCCTTGCGCTGCTCCATCGCCGAGCCGCGCGCGGTCATCATCAGGATTTTCACCCGATCAAGGGCGGGATCGGCGCGCATTTTTTGGCATATCTCGAAGCCAGACACCTCCGGCAACATCACATCCAGGAGCACCAGATCAGGGCGGGTCTGTATGATCCGCTCCAGCGCGCCCGCGCCGCTTGCAATGCGTTCGTGCGCATAGCCTTCGCGCCCCATGACATAATCCAGCGCGAGGGCGATATTGTCTTCGTCCTCGACGATCAGGATTTTATGGCAGGAGGGTTTATCCATGACGCCCACCCGTTGAGCAAAATGCCTGCAACGCAGGATCATCTGCGCCCACATCGATCCAGCGTCCGCCCTGCAATTTGCCGTTTTCGATCTGCGCGCCCCCGACCAGATCGGCGCGGGTCGCACTTTTGCAATCAAAGGCGACAGGAACGGCACGCGGGGCCTGCCAGCGCGCCAACAGCAACAGATTGCCTTGGGAAAGATCCGCCACAGGATGGCTTAACCTATCGCGATCAACCGCGATAAACCGCGTAATTACGGGCGCGGCAAATGTCCACGGCCGCCACCAGTTGCTATCCTCGACCGTCATGACAACCGCCACATCCCCTGCCAGACCATCGCGCAACTGCGGATACCAACTGTACTCGGCATAGATCGTATAGCCCAGCATCGCCACACCGGCCGCCGCCGGCACCACCCATTTCGGCAAGCCGCGCAAGCCGAATTTTGTCACTGCGTGGCGCAGCGCAAAGGCCACCAGCCCCGCCAGAACCCCTGCAGCCAGCATGGCGGTGAAATCGATGATCATGAAAAGCCTCCTTTTGTCAGCCGACACCGGCCTTGCCATAGCCCACCGACGATTGCATCGAGCGTACCACGACGAAAGCATCGCGCAGATGCGATCTGGCGAAATCCGACAGATCGGACGGTGCAAGATAGTTGTCGGGCGCCCGGCCCGCGCGGATGTCTTCGGCTTGGGCCTGAAGGCGTGTGCGCGCAATCAGATCATAGGCCGCGATCAGATCGTGCGCGCCTGTGGCAGACAAAACCCCCGCCTCCTGCGCGCCATGTAGACGGGCACGGGTGTTGACCACACGCACCTGCCCGCGCAGCGCATACAGCCGCGCCAGATCGGCCACAGGCACCACCCCGTTATGTTTCAGATCGATATGGTTGCGATGCTCGCCCGAGCGGATCGTGGCAAAACCGCGCAAAAGCCCCAGTGGCGGGGTGTGTTTCAGACTGTTGGAAATCATATGCGCCACAAAAATCGAATTTCTGGCGGCATAGTCCAGGGTTTCGTTCTGTAGCTCGGTGAAAAGACCGGGGCTGTCTCCTGCAATGATCCGCAGATCGAACATCACCGACGCCAGCATCTGTGCCTCGGGGTTGGGAATTGCGATCCAGCCGCGGAAGTATGTCCGCCAGACCTGCACCGGCTGGCACCAGCGCGGATTGGTGGCCATCATATCGCCCGGACAATAGACATACCCGCAGGCATTCAACCCGTCCGACACGATCTGGGCGAGTTGTCGGAAATACCCCATATCATCGGCGGTGGCGGTGTCATCGACCATCAGGCAGTTGTCCTGATCGCAAACGCCGGTCTGTTCCTGCCGCCCCTGCGAGCCGCAAGCCAGCCACAGCCACCCCACAGGTGCCGCCCCCAGCGCCTCTTGGGCCAGCGCCACCAGCCTGCGCGTGACCGCGTCCGCAATATCGGTGATCAGCCGCGTCGTGACCTCGTGGGCATGATTGGCCCCCACCAACTGCACCAGAAGCTGCGGGATCCGTGCGGTGATGGCGGCCATTTGCTCAACGGTCGGGGCGCGCGCAATCTCGTGTATCAGCGTCACCGCACTTAGCGCCTGAAACCGCGTCAGATCGGTCTGGGTGATCATCCCCACAAACCGCCCCGCCTGCGTGACCGGCACATGGCCCACACGGTTTTCGACCATCATGTGCAACACATCCGATCCAAGCGCCTGTGGCGGCAGGCTGAACGGATCGGGCGACATCACATCGGCCACCGCACTGGTGGCGGACACCTCACCTGCAACCACCTTGTTGGACATATCGCGCTGGGTCACCACACCCAGCAAGGTTCCCTCCGCGTTCGTAATCCCGAGGCTGGAGATCTGATGATCGCGCATCAGACGCGCGGCATGCCTCACGCAGGTGTCGGGCGGACAACTGACCGGATCGCGTGTGACCAGTTCGGCCAGCTGCATCGTTGCCAGATCCTGATGCTGGCGGGGCCGCGCAGAACTGGCGCGGTTGAAAAAACGTGCAAACGCCGGCGCATGGGACAGCAGGTTCTGGAAGTCCTGCGCAGGCAGGGTCAGGATCGTGCAAGGCGCTTGGGCAATGGCTGTGGTGGCCGCGCGCCCGTCGCGCATAAGGCCGCGCTCGCCAAAGCTGTTGCGCGCGCCCAGCACCGATACCAGCGCGCCATGGGCATCGCTCACCTCGACCCCGCCGCGCGCAATCACGCACAGGCCGTCCAGCATCTGGCCATAGCTGTAGATCACATCGCTCTGGGCGTAGTCCTTGCAGCGGAAGGATCTGGCCACACGGGCCAGATCGTTGCGCGGCAAGCTGTCATAGGGATGGATCCCTTCCAGAAACGCCATGACGGACTGCCACTCACTGTACATCGGGCGCATGCCTCCTTCGGGGTGGTTTCGGGGGGATGGGCGGGCGCCGGAGGGATATCTCCGGCGCCCGTTTGTGGCAAAGCTGGCACCTCGCACGGGTCTGGCTTTGCCATGGTGTGATCACAAGATCAGTGGTCGATGGCCCCGCCTGCCCCCTTGGGCACACGGATCGATTCCACCAGTTCCTGGATTTCTGCGGGTGGCTCGTCTGTTGCGCTGGACACCGCATAAGCCACGGCAAAGTTGATCAGCGCACCGATGGCCCCGAACGACGTCGATTTGATCGAGAGCAGGAGCGGATCATCATCGGTGAAGCTGTTGGTGCCGGTCATGAAGAACCATCCCTTGTGCAAGAAGATATACACCAGCGTGACGATCAGACCCGACAGCATCCCTGCCACCGCCCCTTTGTTGTTCACACGCTTGGAGAAGATCCCCATCATCAATGCAGGGAAGATCGAGGCCGCCGCCAGACCGAAGGCCAGCGCCACCGTTTGCGCCGCAAAACCGGGCGGGTTAAGCCCGAGCCATGTGGCCACTGCGATTGCCACCGCCATCGCGATCCGTGCCGACAACAACTCGCCCTTCTCGGAGATGGCGGGGTTGATCTGGCCCTTGATAAGGTCGTGACTGACAGCAGATGAAATCGCCATCAACAAACCTGCCGCCGTAGACAGGGCCGCCGCCAGCCCCCCCGCCGCGATCAGCGCGATCACCCAACCGGGCAGGTTCGCGATCTCGGGGTTGGCAAGCACGATGATATCGTTATTGACCGACAGTTCGTTCGGGCTGGCAGCATCCGCGAAATTACCCGGCAGATACTGGATCGCACCATCGCCGTTTTTGTCGTTGAACTGCAGCAGTCCGGTTTGTGCCCAGTTGCGCACCCAGTCAAGGTTTGGCGCGGTCTCGAGCGCCTCGACCGTAACAGGCTGCGATTGCGTGCCTTCGGGATAGAACGTGTTGATCAGGTTCAAACGGGCCATTGCGCCCACGGCCGGAGCCGTCAGATACAACAGCGCGATAAACACCAGCGCCCAGCCTGCGGATGTGCGGGCGTCGGACACTTTCGGCACGGTGAAGAAACGCACGATGACATGCGGCAGCCCTGCGGTGCCGATCATCAGCGACATGGTGAACAGGAACATGTTCAGCATGGTGTCACTTTGTTCGGTGTAGGACGCAAAGCCCAGATCGGCCAGAAGCCCGTTCAACTCGGTCAGGATCGGCTGGCCGGTGGCGACAGAATCCGAAAATAGCCCCAAGCCGGGGATCGGATTGCCCGTAAGTTCCAGCGAGATGAACACCGCAGGGATCGTATAGGCCACGATCAACACGACATATTGCGCCACCTGCGTATAGGTGATGCCCTTCATGCCACCCAAGACCGCGTACATGAACACGACCCCCGCCCCGATAAACAGGCCGGTGGAGTTCTCCACCTCGAGGAAGCGCGAAAACGCAACCCCCACGCCGGTCATCTGCCCGATCACATAGGTGACAGAGGCCACGATCAGACAGATCACCGCGACGGTGCGGGCCGTTTGGCTATAGAACCGGTCGCCAATGAATTCCGGCACTGTGAATTTGCCGAATTTCCGTAGATATGGTGCCAGCAACATTGCCAGCAACACAAAGCCGCCCGTCCAGCCCATCAGGTAGGCAGAGGTATTGAACCCGCCAAAGGCCAAGATCCCCGCCATCGAGATGAAAGACGCAGCCGACATCCAGTCGGCCCCTGTGGCCATCCCGTTCAAGACCGGATGCACGCCACGACCGGCGGCATAGAATTCGGATGTGGTCCCTGCACGGGCCCAGATCGCGATGCCGATATAAAGGACGAACGTCGCCCCCACGACCAGCAGGTTAAGTGTAAACTGATCCATATGTTCCTGTCCCTTACTCTTCTACGCCGTGTTCACGGTCGAGTTTGTTCATCTTGCGCGCGTAGACGAAGATCAGAACGATGAAGACAAGAACCGCCCCTTGCTGGGCGAACCAGAATCCCAGATCCGTGCCACCCACATTGATGCCCGATAAAAGCGGGCGCAGCAGGATGCCAAATCCGAAAGAGCATAGGAACCAGACCACCAGACTAATCTGGATGATCCGTATATTCGCCTTCCAATAGGCGTTGGACGATGTTCTATCGATCACGGGTATTTCCTCCCCCCTTGATTTTCTCCTGTGGCAGGCCCCGCCCTTGCGGTCAGGCCCTGCCCCTCCCCAAAATCAGATCCATGTGCCTCCGCCCTCCACTGCGGATTTTGTGGCACGTGGTCCTTCACGCCTGCGCGCTCACGCCCCTTTCGTGAATAACTGCGCGCAAACCGGATGCGACCGCGTCGATCGTACCCATCGCATCCACCTCGACCAGTTTGCCCAACGCATGGTAATGCGCGATCAGCGGCGCGGTCTGCGCATGATAGGCCTCAAGGCGTGCGCCCGCGGTCTCGGCGGTATCGTCGGGGCGGCGTTTGAACTCCGCCCCGCCGCATTTGTCGCACACGCCGGCCACATCCGGCCGTTTGAACTGGTCGTGATACCCCTCGCCGCAGGACGCACAGGTGTAGCGTCCGGCCACGCGGGCGATCATCTCGTGATCGTCCACCGCCAGCGCAACAACCACGCCAACCTCCTGACCGTTATAAGTCAGCAGCTCGTCAAGTGCGGCGGCCTGTCCGGCCGTGCGCGGAAACCCGTCAAGGATAACGCCTGCACGGGTGTCGTCTTGTGCCAGTCTGTCGCGCAAGATGCTCAGAACGATCTCGTCGCTGACAAGACCGCCTGCCTGCATCACCGATCTGGCCGCAAGCCCTGCAGGCGTTTGCGCCGCCACCGCCGCGCGCAGCATGTCCCCGGTGGACAGTTGCACAAAACCGAATGTCTCCTCCAGCATCCGTGCCTGTGTGCCCTTGCCCGCCCCCGGCGGACCGAGCAGGATCAGAACGGGGGCGGCTGGGTTCACTTGTTGCGACACTCTGCTCACCCCTTGCTTTGACGGTTTTCGATCAGATCATCGACCACCGACGGATCGGCCAGCGTGGATGTATCCCCAAGGCTGCCGGTATCGTTTTCGGCAATCTTGCGCAGAATACGGCGCATGATCTTGCCAGAGCGGGTCTTGGGCAAGCCCGGCGCCCACTGGATCGCATCGGGTTTGGCAATCGGGCCGATCTCGGTGCGCACCCAGTTTTCCAGATCCTTGCGCAGCTCGTCGGACGGCGCGACATCATTCATCAGCGTCACATAGGCATAGATACCCTGTCCCTTGATTTCATGCGGAAAACCGACAACAGCGGCCTCGGCCACGGCCTGATGGGCAACCAGCGCGGACTCGACCTCTGCCGTGCCCATCCGGTGGCCCGAGACATTGATGACATCATCCACACGCCCCGTGATCCAGTAATAGCCGTCACTGTCGCGCCGGCAGCCGTCACCGGTAAAGTAATACCCTTTGTACTGGCTGAAATAGGTTTCCTCGAACCGTTCGTGATCGCCCCAGACGGTGCGCATCTGCCCGGGCCAGCTGTCGGAGATGCACAAGACACCTTCGGCCTCGGTCTCGTCCTGTTTTACTGCCGTTTGCGGATCAAGAATAACCGGCTTGACCCCGAAAAACGGACGCGTGGCCGAGCCCGGCTTGGTCGCAATCGCCCCCGGCAGCGGGGTAATCATGTGCCCGCCGGTTTCGGTCTGCCACCACGTGTCCACAATCGGGCAGCGCCCTTTGCCCACATGCGTATCATACCATGCCCATGCCTCGGGATTGATCGGCTCGCCCACCGTGCCCAGCACACGCAGCGAGGACAGATCATGCTTGTCGACCCATTCGGACCCTTGCCCCATCAGCGCGCGGATCGCTGTGGGGGCGGTGTAGAACTGGTTGACCTTGTGTTTGTCACAGACCTCCCAGAAGCGGCCCGCATCGGGATAGGTGGGCGTGCCTTCAAACATCAACGTGGTGGCGCCATTGGCCAGCGGACCGTAGACGATATAGCTGTGGCCCGTGACCCATCCCACATCGGCCGAACACCAGTAAACATCGCCGTCTTGGTAATCGAATACATATTTATGGGTGATCGCCGCATACAGCAGATACCCGCCCGTGGAATGCACCACGCCCTTGGGTTTGCCTGTCGAGCCGGACGTATACAGCACAAACAGCGGATCTTCGGCGTTCATCGGGCGCGGCGGGCATTCGGGCGAGACCTCTTCCATCATCGCCTTCACATCGACATCGCGCCCCGATATCCATGTGGTCTGGTCACCGGTATGTTTGACGACCAGACACCGCACCTTGTCCGAGCAGTGGAGCAATGCTGCATCCGCGTTGGATTTGAGCGGTGTGCGCCGTCCCCCGCGCGGAGCGGTATCGGCTGTAATCACCAGTTTCGCGCCACTGTCGTTGATCCGGTTGGCCAACGCATCCGGCGAAAAGCCTGCGAATACAATGGAATGGATGGCACCGATGCGTGCACAGGCCAGCATGGCATAGGCGGCCTCGGGGATCATCGGCAGATAGATCACCACCCTGTCGCCACGCATCACGCCTTGGCTTAGCAACACATTGGCGAAACGGTTCACCTTTTCGGAAAGCGTATTATACGTAATGTGTTGCGCAGGGTCTTTGGGGTCATCGGGCTCGAAGATAATCGCCGTTTGATCGCCCCGCGTGGCCAGATGCCGATCAATACAGTTCACCGAGGCGTTTAGCACACCGTCCTCGAACCACTTGATCGACACATTGCCGAACGTAAAATCGGTATTCTTCACCTTGGTATACGGGGTCATCCAATCCAGACGTTTGCCTTCGCGGCCCCAGAACGCCTCGGGGTTCTCGATGGATTGTTTGTAAAGTTCACGATACTTGGCTTCGTCTGCATGTGCGTTTTCAAAGCCTGCCGGAATCTCGCGAAGCTTCGGCACCACATGTGCCTTGTCCTGAGCAGCCATAAAAGCTCTCCTCCCTCAGTTTATTTCCAACAGCCACAAAATCCGATGGCTGTACGGAGCGCAAGATGATCCCAATCAGCCGCGCTCGTCCCCGTGAAAAGTGTAAACTGAAAATCGTATTTTTCGTAAGCCCCTTTTTTTATTCATTTTTTGTGTAAAAAAATTCACTAATAGTATGGCCTTTTTGTAAATTTATGGATCAGTGCGTGTGTATTTCACTATTTTTTCATCATGTTAGCATGGGAAATATCCCCATATGCCACACATGGCTGCGTGGCTGGCATTTTTGCTGCATTGCAGAAATTCGGATTGACGTCGCAAGACTTCACGCATGGTTGATTCGACACAATCCGAAGCCTCTGTCGCATCCAGCATCTAAAACGTCTTGTTTTGAAAATCCCGCCTGCGTAGCATTGATCTGTTACCCCCTTCAGGAGGCACAAACCGTGTCGCAGACCCCTTTATGCACGTCCGCCAAAGTTGCACCGCAGCGCGTGGCCCAAAGCGTGGATGATCCCCTGCTAGAGGGTGACGCAGAGGCCTGCGCCCTTGCCAGATCGCTTTTGAAAGAGGCACGCTTTGCCGCAATTGGTACCTTGGATACAGACGGTTTTCCCCATGTCAGCCGGATCGCCTTCGGGCGCGGTCCGCGCGGCGGGTATTGGTCGCTGATCTCGCGGCTTGCATTACACGCAAAAGCGCTGCGCCGTGATCCGCGGGCGGGACTGATGGTGGGGCTGCCGGGCCCGAAGGGCGATCCGCTGACCCACCCGCGCCTGAGCCTGCGCGTCGAGGCCCATGCAATCGACCCGATGAACCCGTTGCACCCAACCCTGTGCGACAGATGGCTGGCCGATCACCCGAAGTCTAAACTTTATATCACACTGCCGGATTTCTATTTCGTCGAATTCAAGATTCTAGCCGCCACATTAAACGGCGGTTTTGCACGCGCATGGCGCCTTCGCCCCGAGGATCTGGACTAAATCCGTATAGCAAAAAGCGCGCCTGTTGCCACCTCGGGACATGGTGGAAACAGGCGCGCCAAAGGCGTCTATCCGGTCAGGACCGATTTCAGGTCGGCGCGTCCATCCGCAACCGCACCTGCACCCTGCCTTTCGCCGGTGTGGGCCAGTTCAGCCGCACCTCCTGCTTACGCGCGCCCTGTTCGACCAGCGCATATGGCATCGCCGTCACACGTTCGGAGGACTGATCGCGCACCATACCCTCGGCGGTGATGCTTTCCACGTTCCGTGCCCAACCGCCAAAGGGCAGATAATCCCCTGCATCCAGCACCCAAGTCGCCTGTGCCGTTGACTGGTTCAACTCCAGCACAACAGGGCTTGCTGTGAATTTGGTGATACCGTTGAACGTATTGCCTTCGATCAAGACATTACGCATCCGCCCGTAATCAAGATCGGCAAAACTGGTATCAACCTGTTCGATCTGGTCGACAGTGCCGTTCAACGCCTTGAATACGTTGTTGGAAATATTCAAACCTTGAATGAAATGCCCACTCCCGTAGGGCTTGATGGAAAACCACCTGAACCAAGGTGCCACATTCAACGCCACGCAGGTATTGCCTGTCACCGTCAGCCCGCCAAAGCTGTATTCGCTCCCGAAATTCGGCCGTGCATCATGCTCGTTTGTCCATTCGATGATATTATTATCGATATAGTTTCCGGTCACCGCTGCCTGCACATTGGTCTGGGTAAACACCAGCCCGGGTGTGGGGTTGGTTTTTGGATTGTTGTCCCCCTGAAACCAGTGATTTCCGACAATCAGATGCCCCGAGCCATTCAAGACGAACGTCGTGGCAAACCGCACGAAACGGCTGTCGCGAATTTTGACATCGTTGGCATTGGCGTTCAGAACGATGGTCGTGCGATCCTGCGCAGCAACGCTTTGCTCGTTGGACAAGAACTGGCAGCCGTCGATCAGGAAGTCCTGACACCCCCGCCCGATGGAGGTAATCCCGCGATCCTTGGGGCTGTTTACGTAACTGTCGCGGATCTGGTTCATCTGTCCGTCGGGGGCGAGCATCAACCCGCTTGCATGCCCGTTACACAGCAGCTCCAGATTGGCGATATTGAAGCGGTCCAGCTTATCCATCCCCGAAAAATCGAAGATATATTGATGACGCGTAAATGTGAAATTCCGCGTGGCCGTGCCGCCGTACATGGGTTGTGAAAGGGTCACCTTTTGCGCCCCGACATTTTTGGCCTTCACATAAACTTCGCGTCCAACCCCCACGCCTGTTATCCGGGCGCCCACGGGAATGTTGGCAACATTCGCCACATCGCTCAATTCATCGGGCCGGTTCACGTTGAACCGTGCCGAGGATGTCACCTTCACATCCTGCCATGCACTGGAGCCGATCACATTTATCTGACCGTTCTGGATGACGCGCCGGTTGGAAAAGCTGGTCAGGCCGGGGGCATAATCGTCCACCCGCAGCGGCTCGGTCAATTCGACCCTGCGCCCGCGCAAATCCAGAATATTGTGATCGGTGTACCCAAACAACGCCTGAAGCGCTTTCTTCAGCCCCAGTGTTTCGTCGCCAAACGCTGCGGCATAGGTCGGAAAATCGAACGACGACAACAGCGCCAGCCGCGCTGATGTCGGCATTTTCACTGTGCCGATAAATCGCATCGGGCTGGAAAATGAAACAGAGCTGGGCAAATAGTATTCGCCCTGCGGCACGATGACCGTGCGTCCTTGGGCGGCTTGGTCTGCTGCCTGAAATGCGGCAATATCATTGGCTTGACCATCGCCCAATGCGCCGTAATCACGCACGTCGACCAGATCCAGACTGCCCCGCAGAAAGGCCGTGCTAACATCTTCGATCTGCAGATCATCAATGCGTACAACACCGCCCGTCTGACCGGTCAGATCCAGCCCGAAATGGCCATAATCGGGTGCCATTCCCCATGCCATATCAACCCCTTGTCGCCGGCCCGTACCCACAATCGCGGACACGCTCATCACCGACCCATAGGCATTCAAGGACACGCTCGGTCCGGTTTCCGTAAGCCCGCCCACATGGCTGTTGCCATCCATCGCATAGCCCGCAATCCGGACCGATGGGAGGTTGCCGCTTACCGCCTTGATCCGTGCAGTGATGCGCAGATACACCCCCGGCAGGATCGGGGTCTGCCCCATCCAGCGCAGCTTTTGTGTACCGGTGGTTTTCAACAACTCCAGACACCCGCCGAAGTCCGCATCCGAAGTGACAATGGCCGCATTCGCCGCACCTGCATAGGTTGCAGACCCTGCAGTGCCATTCCCGCTCGACCATTGCCCCAAACCTTGCGTAAACGCAGGTGGTGTCAGATCCCATCCTTGGGTAATTGCTACATTCATCGCCAGCCCCTTTGTCTTTCCGGTGGCATGGCTTCAAGCTGAGGCCATGCTTCGTCCGGTGCGATTGCGAAAGGCGCAAAACCACGCCAAATCTCGCCGTCAGTGTGCGAACACCAAGATGAAGACGGGCTAACGCGAGCGTACGCACGCAACACGTGGGTCTGTGTGCACCAAAGGGCGCGTCGGCAGATAAAGCACAAAAAAGGTCCGACCCGTCAGGGTCGAACCTTTGAAAACACTACGAAAATATAGAAAATTCAGCTGTTCGCCAGCTGTCCGTCCAATGCTTTTTCGATCAGCACGACTGTTTCATCCACACCGTAAAGGGCGATAAAGCCACCGAAACGCGGCCCTTGGCTTTGTCCCAAAAGCACCTCGTAGAGCGCTTTGAACCAGTCACGCAAATTTTCGAATCCATGATTTTTACCAACGGCAAATACCACCGATTGCAAGAAATCATCAGACGCCAGATCGACCTCTGGGGCGGGCTTGTCTTCGCCTGCGGCCTCTTGCTTGCGCACAATTTCTGCCACAGCGCGTGCAGGATCTTTCAGACAAGCCGCCAGATCCACCAAAGCTGCACGTTCCACATCGGTCGGCGCGCGGAATTCCAGTGTAGGTTTGACGAAATCCTCGAAATAGCGCAGCGCAAAACCCGCCGCCTGATCCAGATCCGGATTGGCTTCGGCGGATGCCTCTGGCGCGTAGCGCTTGATAAAGCCCCACAGCCCGGCCTTGTCACTGGCCCCGGCCACACAGGCCAGATTGAGCAGCATGGAAAACGGCACCACCATTTTCGATTCCGGCGGTTGCCCCCCGTGGATATGCCAGACAGGGTTGTTCACCTGTTTGTCGATATCCTGCGTCGGATAGGCCCGCAGTTGCTGATGGTATTCATCCATCATTTTCGGAATGATATCGAAATGCATCCGCTTTGCGGTCTTGGGCTTGAGATACATGAAATACGACAGCGACTCGGTGGAGGCATAGGTCAGCCACTCGTCAATCGAGAGCCCGTTGCCCTTGCTTTTGGAGATTTTCTCGCCGTTGGCATCCAGAAACAACTCATATGTAAAATGCTCGGGCTTCTTGCCGCCCAAAAGCTCGCAGATGCGGTCATAGATCGGTGTATTGGTAGAGTGGTCCTTGCCATACATCTCAAAATCTACATTCAGCGCGGCCCAACGCGCCCCGAAATCCGGCTTCCATTGCAACTTCACATTTCCGCCGGTGACAGGCAGCACCCACTCGCGGCCGTCTTCGTCATCAAAGGTGATGGTGTAGTTTTCCGCATCGACCTTTTTCATCGGCACATAAAGCACACGGCCGGTTTCGGGATGGATCGGAAGAAAAATCGAATAGGTCTGCTGGCGTTCATCGCGCAGACTTTTCAGCATGACGGCCATGATATCGTCATACCGGTCGACGGCGCGCCTGAGCACCTCGTCAAAACGACCTGATTTGTAGAAGTCTGTGGCAGAGTAGAATTCGTAGTCAAATCCGAACGTATCCAGAAAGCGGCGTAACATCGCATTATTGTGATGACCGAAGCTTTCATGCGTGCCAAACGGATCAGGCACGCTTGTCAGCGGCTTTTGCGCGTTTTCAAGCAGCATCTCCTGCTGGGGCACATTGCTCGGGATCTTGCGCATCCCGTCAAGATCATCGGAAAAGCACACAAGCTTTGTCGGGATATCCGAAATCGCCTCGAAGGCCCGGCGGATCATCGTGGTACGTGCCACTTCGCCGAATGTGCCGATATGAGGCAACCCCGAGGGGCCATACCCCGTTTCGAACAGAACAAAATCCTTTTCCGGCGGCGTTTGTTCATACCGTTTGAGGATGCGGCGCGCCTCTTCAAACGGCCACGCTTTGGACTTCATTGCGGCATCGCGCAGAATGGTCATGCTATACCTCATACGGTGTATAATTGGGGCGAAACGGCCCACGGTCACAAACCACCTATTGAACGGGCACGTAGTCGTCAATAACTCAACAACGACATCCCCGATACAAAGGACAAGAACATGACCAACGCCGTGCCCTCGCTCTCTGCACCTGATGCACTTGTGGCCGTAATGGTCGCCGTCTCTGCCTCTGACGAAGAAATCCGCACCACGGAACTGCTCGCGATCGAGCGTATTGTGAACCATCTTCCGGTTTTCGCCACATATGATACGGACCGTGTCGGCACAGTGGCGCATACTGTGTACGCGCTGTTGTCAGAAGTGGACGGTCTGGAGGCCCTGTTCGGCCTTGTCCGCGACGCCCTGCCAGAGCGTCTTTACGAAACTGCTTATGCGCTGGCCTGCGATGTGGCGGCAGCCGACGGCACGCTCAACTCCCAAGAGCTGCGGATGCTGGAAGAGATCCGCCAAGAACTCTGGCTTGACCGTCTTCATGCGGCCGCAATCGAACGCGGGGCCCGCGCGCGCCATATGACGCTGGCCTAAAAGCCCAAGAGTTCCACGAGACACCCCACGATACCGGCACATCTGCACGCAGTCGGCATCGTGGGCCCCCATCCTTTACGCCAACGCGGCCCACCGCTCCAGCAGCTGGGTTTGCAGGATTTTGGAACGCCGCACCCACTGAACATTGCCTGCAGGCTGCGCATCATTGCTGGTGCGTGCGCGCCGTGCGACATCGCCGGTATAGATCGCGAACACGATTTCCGTGCCACTGGGGGCCGTCATATAACCCGCGAGGGTGGAGACGAAGTTAAGCGTGCCGGTCTTGGCATCCACCCGAAACGGCTGGCTGGATCGCTTGCGCCCTTGCGCATCCCGCAGCTGGAACGGCTTCATCAGGCTGCGCAATCCCATAGGCTGACCCACATTCGCCAGTGCCCGCACCATATCCATAGGCGATACGCGCGCATCCGCGCCCAGCCCCGAGTGATCGACGAAACGCGCTTTTCCACCCCCCGCACGGGCCTGAAGCCACGCACTCATCGCCGCACCGGATTTACCGCGCCCCGCTGGCACCCCGCGTGCAGCCGATGTGCTCATCCCCACAGCCTCGGCTGTGATATTGGTCGAGTATTTCATCATATCATGCAAGATCTGCGACAGTTTCTGCGAGCCATGGGTGACCAGAACCGTCCCCCCGGGCTGGCGCGAAACCTCTTGTGGCGCAGGCAACGGACAGCCTGCTGCGCGTGCAAGTGTCTGGAAGACGTCGCCCGCATAGGCTGCGGGGTGGCGCACCGGCAACCATCTGCTGCCACCATTGCCAAGCGCGGCCGCCGACACCGTCCATGCCTCTTTTCCGCCCCGATCAGAATAGGAATACAGAGGAGCCGCACGATTCGTGATCGACATCGACGTTGTGTAAACTGTCGGTTTATACTGGTTGCCACGCGCATCCATCGTCAGCTGCCAGCCGCCGCTTGCACGTTTCCATCCGAAATACACACGATTGTAATTCAAAATCAGCCCGGACACGGCAGGATTGTAACCGGCATAAACCGGCTGGTCGGGATCGATTGCGGCGGTATAGGGAATGGCGCCACTCCACACCAGAAAACGGCCCGTCACACCACGCACCCCTTGCGCCACCAAGGTCGATGCCATGGCGCCCAGATCATCTGTTGAAAGCGTAGGGTCTGCCCCGCCCGCCAACACCAGATCGCCTTGGATAACGCCGCCCGATATCGGACCGGTCGCATATAGCCGTGTGCCGAAACGGTAATCGGGCCCTAATGTTTCTAGCGCATAAAGCGAGGTGATCGCCTTTGCGGTGGAGGCCGGCGGCAGTGCGGTTTGCGGATTGCGCTGCTCGATCACCTGACCGGTGCGCGCATTCAACGCGATGAAGCCCACATCACCACCCAGCTGCGCGGCAGACACCAATGCATCGCTTGAGGCCAATCTGGTCTGCGCCATCGCTGGAAGCCCGGCCCCCGTAAGGGTCGAAACTGACAGGCCACTCACGAACTCACGTCTGGATATGCGCATCTTTGGCTTTCTGTTTAATCGGAGAATTGGCCCCGAGTGTAACGTTAGCGCAAAGCGGCTTTCAAGCCTTCACCACCCAATCGCCTTGCGCCCTGATCTGGCTCGAGGATTCCCCCGACATCGGCATATTCACAAAACACCACGCGGGTGCTTTACGATTGGCCAATTCATGTGACCGCCACCCGGGAAGCTGGGCATTGGCATAAAGATGGGCCGCCTTCGCGCGCGCAGAGGGAAGCGGCACACCGGGACGGGCCAGAACACCAATCGGCATCCGCTCGAAAATATCGCGCCAGTGATCCCATTTGTCCACTTGGCGCAGATTGTCGGCCCCCATCAACCAGACAAATTTTACATCCGGATAAACTGTTTGGAGCCGCGACAGAGTTGCTGCGGTAAAACGCGTGCCCATACGGCGTTCCAGATCGGTAATGTTCACACGCGGGTCATCCATCACCTGCCTGGCGCGTGCCATACGCTGATCCAAAGGCGCAGGGCCATGCGCCTTGAGCGGATTGCCGGGCGTTACCAGCCACCACACACGGTCCAGCCCGAAACGCCGCAATGCAACACGTGTGATATGCGCATGCCCGTTATGGGCCGGATCAAACGATCCACCCATCAATCCGATACGCATTCCGCGACGCGCAAGTGGAAAACCCTGTTTCATGGGCGCCAGACCTAGCCAAACCCATCGCCCAATAAAAGCGAATTATGACACGCGCACGGCGCATTTGCCGCGTTTCTATGTGTCCAGTCTGATCTATAGATCGCCTGAGGCAAATTCGCGCCGCGCAGCCTGCTCAAAAGCCACCAGAGACCCGTGAAACCAGTGTCGCCCCCTGAACCTCACGGTTGGGCTCGTTTACGTCCTCATGCGCCAGATCCCCTGTGGCAAAGCGGCATCTCGCGCGGCCCTCCCGTTTGGCTTGGTAGAGTGCAGCATCCGCATCCGCCATCATAACGGCGCCAGAGAGGGCTGCGTAATGCTGCGACACGCTGATACCGATCGATCCCGATATCCGGCAGGACTGACCCGCAATATCAAGCGGTCGCTCCAGCCGTGCAATGATCCGCTGGCCCATTGCCTCCAGCCGGTTCAGATCCATCGCCTCGTGCAGCAGTAAAACGAACTCGTCCCCGCCCACACGGCAAACAACATCGCGTCCTCTGGTCTCGTCGCGCAAGATCTGTGCAACATGTGCCAGCACCTGATCACCTGCCGCATGCCCCAGCGTATCATTGACCGCCTTGAAATGATCCAGATCCAGATGCGCGAGCGCGAAAGCCGCCCCCCCGTGGCGCGTCTCCGAAAGGCTCTGTTCCAGTGCCAGATCGAATGCCCTGCGATTTGAAAGCCCTGTCAGCGTATCGGTATGTGCCGCATCCAGTGCCGATCTTCGCGCATCGTCCAACCGTTGGTTGAGCGCGCCGAACTCATTAAGGACCGCAGTCTTCGCCTCTTGCAGATACAAAAGCTCCATTGCCATATCAGAGCTTGCGAAATCCGCCTGCGTCAATTCGAATATACGGATTGCCTCACTCAAATGGACCCCGAACGTCAGGTTCAGTAAAATGCCCTGATCCTCCGTGGTGATGGCACACCCCCGCAAACCGATCTGGGGCCACCCGCGCGGCGTCAGATGGATCCTGCGGGTGGCGGCAAGCTGCATCGTGGCGGTCGTTTTCGTGGTGCAGCCTGACTGCCCGACATAAAAACAATCCGTCAGGCGATGACCCAAGGCGCTAGGCCCGCCCACGACCTTCATCACCGTAGGACCCATCGCCTGGATCACATCTTTTGAATCCAGAAAAATATACATCGGCATAGCAAGGCCGAGCGCGCGCGTATCCAGTTTGATCTCCGGAGCCCGCTCACCCATATTTCTGCCCCCGACCGCCCGCATCCGTCGTGAGTCCACACGCCATTAATGGGGAGGGCGATGAAGGCCGATCCGCCTCTTGCGCCAGATCGAACTGCATTCCCTCTGAGAACGCCTGATCCAGCAGCAAGATCTGCACCAGCTCACAGGCAGCGCCGTTTTCTTGCCCCGAACCCAGATAATCAATCACCGCTAACGCGCCGTAATCATCTGCCACAGCTCGGACAAGGCCGCACATGAAGGCGCCCCATCCCACAACATCCCCTACGACCCGCAACCGCAAGCTTCCGTCCGGCATTGTCGCGCAACTCAGCTCTGGCACACCAATATCAGGCAGGCACATTCTCGCCCGCGCCGGTAGCTCATCAAGCGATAACAGAAACTCATGGTAACTGGCCCCGCCAAAGCGCAGCAAACGCCGCAACGGATGGGTCATGGCGATAAACGCCCCGATATCTTCCAAAAGCAATGTACGCGGCCGCGCGAGTGTTATGCTGGTTGCGCCAATCAATCGCTCTGTCACGGCATCATCATATTTCAGCATTGCCTCGAATCCCGAGGTTGGCATTTCCAGCCGCGCACAGACCTGCGCCCAGACGGGCGTGCCGTAATTGTGTCTGATAAAACTCTGGATCGCCGTATTGATCAGCCCGTGCATGTGATCCTGTCCGCAAAAACCTGTGCGGTCAGGATACAGACGCGAGGGTTAAAAGAGCCTCAACCCCAGGACATAAACACGTCGCCCGTTACGCCCTGTCCAGCCACGCGCATAACGCAGCAATAGAGGGGAGCACCGCCAGCGCATGGGGTGCCAGAACATCGCCTCCCGCCGGACCTGTCAACACCCCCACGCCCCCCATACCGGCCGCCTTCGCCGCACGCAGGTCATGTAACGAGTCGCCCACCATGACACACTCATCGGGGGCCATATCCATCTGATGTGCCGCCGCCAACAGCGGCCCTGCATCGGGCTTTGCGCCAAATCCGCTATCCGCGCCGATCACTATATCGAAAAAGGGCAAGATCCCTTCGCGCATCAGATGGTGGCGTGCCGAGGCCTCGTCATCATTTGTCACCACACCAAGCCGCAAGCCCCGTGCGCGCAACCCTGCCAACAGCGGCCCAAGCGGCGTCGCGGCCACCTGCGGGGCCGCACAGGCCTGCCGCTGCATCTCGCGTGACAGATCCCGTTCGCTCCAATGTGGTAAAAGCGCCGCGAGCAGTTTCACGACCTGCTGCATCGTACCGGCAATAGCGACAGACTCGGGCTTCAAAACACCCGCCTGCAGATCAAAGCGGATCACATCAGCCAGATCCTGACACAGCGCCGCGTCGCCATCGGCCAGCTGGTTCAGCAAACGCGCGGTCCACGCCCCCCATGTGGCATGAAAATCGAACAATGTACCGTCTTTGTCGAACAGAACAGCTTTCACAGGCATGGATCAGGTCCAGTGCATCTGATCACCGCCACCCAAGACCGCGCGGGCGTGTACCAGACGCTCCGGCGCACAACCGAGCACCGATGCGCATTGCAACACCCATTCGTCCTGCATCAGCACGAAATCCAGAACACCGCTCAAAAACCCCGGATCTTGTGCCGCATTGCGAAGCTGGTCGACCTCCGCGCCACTGTTGTGCAGGAACGCCTCGATCAGATTATCCTGCCCTGCCAGCCACGAAAGTGCCTCCAAGGCGATGTTCTGCGCGGTTTCTTGCTGCATCGGTTCACCCTATTTGAAATCGAAAGATTTTATTAACCTAATACCAATCATGGTGTGAAAGACAATCCAACCAAAGGAGAGCTAAGCACCATGGCCGGTAAAATCTTGATTGTGGCTGGTGCAGCGACCAGCCGCATCATGCTAAAGGTCAAGTTAAGCCAAGCGCGCTACATGTCGCGTATCGCAAGCTGTGGACAAGAAGCGCTCGAAATGGCAGCAAACGAGCGCCCTGACCTGATCTTAATCGACACGGATCTGCCTGATATCAGTGGCACCAATGTGTGTGCACGGCTTAAACAGGATGCTCTGACAGGGGATATTCCGGTTGTTGTGATGACCGACGGGGATTGCCGTGAACAGCGCATCGAGGCGCTGCGCGCCGGTGCCGACACATGCCTGTCCAAGCCCTATGACGAGGTGCTTTTGTTCGCATACCTACGCGGGCTTTTGCGCGCGCATGGCCGCGATTCCGAAACGCGCCTCCATGAAAACACCTTTCGGGAACTAGGCTTCGAGGAGGGCCAGTCCGGATTTTCAGGCCCCTACCGAATTGGGCTTGTCGCGCAGAGACCGGAACTCTCCATCCTTTGGAAGCGCGCGCTCTCGCATCATGTTCCGACCGATTTTCTCAAGGTACTGGACCTCAACGACACCACGGATTTCTCGGGGTTTGATGCATTGGTCATTGATGCGGATCTGGCCCGGCCCGGTGATGGCCTCCGCCTTATGGCAGAATTGCGTTCGCGCGGCGCCTCGCGCCATGCGGTCATTTGCATCACAACCCGCCCAGACGCGCGCGAGACAATGACAATGGCGTTGGATCTGGGGGCAAACGACATTTTCCCCTTCGATATTGCGGCCGCCAGCAATGCCGAAGAAACCGCGTTGCGTCTGCGCCGGCAACTGATCACGAAGAACCGTCTGGACCGGCAGCGCGAAAGTGTGGCCGAAGGGCTAAGGCTGGCAATGGTCGACCCGTTGACGGGGTTATTCAACCGCCGCTATGCCCTGCCGCACCTCAAGCGCATCGCCCAGCATGCGCGCGTGACGGGGGGCAGTTTCGCTGTGATGATGCTCGACATCGACCATTTCAAAAAGATCAATGACAGCTGGGGTCATATGGTCGGCGATCTGGTTTTGGTGGAAATTGCACAGCGCTTAAGCAGCGTGATGCGGCGCAAGGATCTGCTGGCCCGAATTGGCGGGGAGGAGTTTCTGATGGCCCTACCCGAATGCCAACTGGACAAGGCCGAGCAGATTGCCGCGACCTTGTGCCGGAAGATCGAAGAAGTGCCGGTTATCCGGCCCGACGGCGGGGCGCTTCAGGTGACCATCTCGATTGGCGTGACGATCAGCACCGGGAATACACCGCAACGCGAGTTGATTGATATGGCCGATCACGCGCTGCGCCATTCCAAAGCCAACGGACGCAACCAAGTGCAGATCCATCACCACACTTCTGCTGCCTGACGCATCGCGGCCGATCGTTGCAGCCGTTGACACAAGCGCCGCGCGGAGAGTTTTCTGCAAGCTCAGGCGCCCGTAGCCAGACTGTAACTGTGGATCCAGTTCCTTTGCCGCCAACCCCCTAACGGCCTGGATCCGCGTTCTGTCAGTGTGCTGGGCCTTTGCACGGACCAGCGGCAGATCTTGTCCGCCTATGACGTTGCAAAACGCGAGGCCGAACTACCGGCCCCGCGCACTCACTCAGTCAGCACTGGCACATCGGCCAGTATTACTGCGGCCCGTCAGCTTTATCTGCGCCACGTTCGGGATGTGTGCGATCCTTGTTATGATGGCCTTCAAAGCCACGCTTTTGCATTGTTTCTTTCATTGCGTTCACTTCTTCTTGCGTGATCACACCGTCGCCATCCGCGTCAACCCGATCAAACATCGCAAGAGGAAGCGATGGTTTCACCGCAAGCTCTGCCGCGCTTAGCATACCGTCGCCATCCGCATCAGACATGGCGATACGCGCGGCCACACGCTTTTCAATCCGCGCCTGCGCATCTGCCATTTCGGCGGCGACCAATTCCTCTTCGCTCAGCAGCCCATCGCCATTTGCATCCAAAGCCGTCACTTTGTCGGCACGGATTTTGGCGATTTCTTCTTTGCTTACCTGACCATCACCATCGGTATCAAATCGGGTAAAATCCCACATTGCACCGTTGTGATGCTTACCACGGCCGGGTCCGCCTTTGGCGCCGTGATCACCGCGGTGATCACCGCGCTCGGACATGTGGGCATCGCCCGTGTTGGCAGAAGGCGCGGCTTGCTGTGCCACGACACTACCTGCCGCAGCCAAGCTGGTTCCGGCCAAGAGCATTGCACCAAGGGTGTTTTTGAAAGTGGTATTCATGACTGTTCTCCTAAACCAAAATCCTACAAACCCACCGGACCCGGGATCCACCCCGTGACACCTGTCTGGCGTTGGGGCATCCTGTCTGCCTGTGGCCTTGGCCGCAGACGCCTCCGGGCCGATGGCCCTGTTTCGATGAGACCTTTATCGGGCAGCAATCTGAAGGCAGGCTGAAGCGGCTAATTCTGGAAGAGAAAAATATTCAATGCATTGATAAATATAATACTTTTAATTCAAACCATCTTGAAATCCTTTCGAATCGATATCCGGATTGCCCCATGAACCCTGATCAAAATGCCTCCCCGCGCGATGCGGCCACCTTGATCGTTCTTCGGGATACGCCCGATGGGCCGCGTGTCCTGATGGGCCGGCGCGATGCATCTGCGGCCTTCATGCCGTCAAAATACGTCTTCCCCGGTGGTCGCGTAGACGGGCTGGACCGCAGTATTGCGCTCGCGCGGCCGCTGTCGTCGCAAACCCGCGCACAACTCCTCCAAGACGCACCAGATACTTCCCCCGAAGCGCTTGCCATCTGCGCGGTCAGGGAATTGTGGGAAGAAACCGGACTGATCCTTGGTCAGCCAGGTGCGTGGCCCGATCCGCCCGCTGAATGGCGGGCCTTCGCCGATCAGGGATTGGTACCGGCGGCACATATGTTGCGCCTTGTATGTCGCGCAGTCACGCCACGCGAACACAGCAGACGTTTTGATGCGCGTTTCTTTCTGGCCCCCGCCGAAGCCTTGCACAATGATCCAGACCATCTGTGCCCGCCAGATAAGGAGCTGACCGATCTGCAATGGGTACCGCTGGCACAGGCGCGGCGTCTCAACGTGCCCTTTATCACCACGATCGTTCTGGCCGAGGTCTCAAAGATAATTGCAGAAAAAGGGGCTGCCAATCCCGATGGGGTGCCGTTTTTCGACAATCGCAGCCCACAGCCGGTTTTCACCCGGCTGACCGGCGATCTTTAGGCGGCGGTGGGCTTATCCGCCCGCCCCGCGCCCGCTTGCGACAATCACCAGAAGCGACGCAAGAACGAGGCCGATTCCCAGCCCCTCCCGCCTTGTAAGGCGCTCGTGAAAAAACAGAACCGACGCGAAGAGGGTAAAAACCATTTCGACCTGCCCGACGGCGCGCACATAGGCGGCGTTTTGCAATGCAAAGGCACAAAACCAACCCGCCGACCCGACCACGCCCAAGACACCAACCCAGATCGTACGCCGCCACGCCCTGCACACACGTGACAACTCACCCGGTTCGCGCGCGCGCAGATAGAGGCTCATCCCCAAGGTCTGCACGGTGGTCGTGGCCGCAAGCGTTACGATAGCACGATCAAAAAACGCAAGCGGCTGTAATTCAAGCGTGGCCCCGCGATAACAAATCGCCGAAAGCCCGAATAATCCGCCCGCCACGATGCCAAGCCACGCCGCGTGCGACATAATCGCCCCGCCCTGCGGCGGACGCGACAGAAAAATCACGCCAACCACGCCAAGAGCAATCCCGATCCAACCCAAGGGGGCGACTGTCTCGCCCAGGATCAACATCGAAAACAGTGCGACCTGAACGGTTTCGGTTTTGGTAAATGCTATGCCCACGGCAAAATTACGCAATTTGAACAATCGCACCAGAAGCAACGTGGCCGCCGCCTGCGCAGCCCCGCCAATGCACACAAAGCCCCAAAACACCGGACCAAGCGGCGGCAAGCCTGACAGACGTTGCGTGAATACGGCCGTCCAAAGAACTGCGGCCACAGCCAGCGGCGCGCCGAATAAAAACCGCGAAAACGTAGCGCCTCCCGCGGACAATCCCGATCCGGACAACAGCTTTTGCAACACGAAGCGGGCCGTTTGCACAAGCCCCGCGCCCAAAGTGATCCATACCCAAACCATTGTCAGGGCTTCAGACTGTCAGAAGGGTAGCCATTGAACGCCATCACCTCTCTGGCTGCAGCAAGCAGATCCTGGCGCGATGCGGCCTGCGGTCTGGCGATGATCTGGCCAAACTGGCCAGAGGGCGTGCCCAAGGCCGCAACGCGATAATCCTGATCCACCCACAGCACCCAGACGGGGGCCTGACCATAGGCCGACGACGTGGTGATCCGCCCGCCGGGGCCAGTGACGGTGGCCGTGCCCTGAAGAGCCGTGGCCGCCGTGCCATTGCTGCAATCCTGCCCCGAAAGCCGGTATTCCAGCGGTGTCGTTTGTGTCCAGTATTGCTGCGCGCCCGAACATCCTTGGGTGTTGGAGGCGATCACCTGCCACTGCCCCGCAAAAGCTGCCGGATCAAACAGTGCTGCCGACGAAATCGGGGCGCCGTCTTGGCGCAGGTTTTTAACGGGTGTGGGGCCGTCGGGGCCGGTACAACTTGCCAATGCAAGAACGGCTGCGCACAACGTCACACCTGACAAGGGAAATGGAATGTTCGTCACGGGATCGTGTCTTTCGGTTAACCGGCACGAATGTGTCCGGGCATGCGCTATAGGCACATGCCCGGACACCAGTATCAAGCAGTATCAAGATGCATCAATAAGGCATCGGGTTGGCGCGATGGGCCGCGTCCAGAGCCTTGAGAACCTCTTCGGACAGGGTCACGCCGCTGGCCGCGATCGCAGGGGTGATCTGCTCCACAGAGCGACCGCCGATGATCGGCAGGCACGGGAACGGACGCTGCAATGTCCATGCAATTGCCATTGTCACAGGATCCAGCCCGTGCTCGCGCGCAATCGCGGTGTAGACATCGGCAATTTCGAACGCCCGAGGGTTCGCACGTCCGCCAAGGGTGCCATTCGCCTCAAGACGCGAATCCTCCGGCACGGCGCCGCCGCTGTATTTGCCCGACAAAATCCCTGCCGCCAGCGGGGAATAGGCCAGCAGTGTCACATCTTCATGATAACCGAGTTCGGCCAGATCGGTATCATAAAGCCGGCACATCAGCGAATACTCGTTCTGGATCGAGGCCACGCGCGGTCCGTGACCTGCTTGGGCCAGCTCCAGCCATTGCGCTGTGCCCCATGCACTTTCGTTCGACAGGCCGAAATGGCCCAGTTTGCCTTCGGATTGCAGCGTGGCCAACGTTTCAAGGCAGGCGATCATATTGTCGCGCACCTCGGTCCGGTCAGGCTGTTTTTGGGGCGAAAATGCCCAGTTTTGCCGGAAATGGTAACTGCCGCGATTGGGCCAGTGGAATTGATAAAGATCGATATGATCCGTCTGCAGGCGGCGCAGGCTGGCTTCCACGCATCGGGTGATGGCATCTGGGGTGATCGCCTCGCCGTCGCGGATCATGCCGCCTGCGCCTGCGAGTTTTGTGGCCAGCACAACCTCTTTGCGCCTTCCCGATTTGGCAAACCAGTTGCCCACGATTTCTTCGGTCAGGCCCGCTGTCTCTGCCTTGACCGGATTGACCGGATACATCTCGGCAGTATCAAGGAAATTAACCCCTTGATCGAGCGCGAAATCGATCTGGGCGTGACCGTTTTCCTGCGTATCCTGAGAGCCCCACGTCATGGTTCCCAAACAAATTTCCGACACTTCCAGACCCGTCCGGCCCAGTTCAACCATACGCATTCTGCCATCTCCTGTTTGCAGTCATGCCCAAGGCTTGGGCAGTTGGCGCGAAATCTGCCACAGCCCCGCCCCGAGGGAAAGACCTCGGAACGGGGCATGGGGTAAAAAACGCTTTCAGATTTGCGTAAATTTTACGCGATTATCAAGATGTTATCCCACCTGATCTTTGAATTCACCGTAACCTTCGGCATCCATTTCCTCAAGCGGCACAAAGCGCAGCGATGCGGAGTTGATGCAATAGCGCAAGCCCCCCTGATCGCGTGGCCCATCGGGAAACACATGGCCCAGATGGCTGTCACCATGCGCCGATCTGACCTCGACACGGGTCATGCCATGGCTGGTGTCTTTCAACTCCTGCACGTGATCGTTCACCAAAGGGCGGGTAAAAGACGGCCAGCCGCAGCCTGAATCGTATTTCGCGCCAGAGGCGAACAACGGCTCGCCAGACACGACATCCACATAGATGCCAGCGCGTTTCTCGCTCAGGTATTCGCCACTTCCGGGCGCTTCGGTCCCCGATTGCTGCGTGACGCGGTACTGTTCATGCGTCAGTTGCGCCAGCGCTTCGGGACTTTTGGTATAGGATTTGGATTGCGTGGTCATCTGGGGCCTCCGTTTTGCTATTTGATAGATAAGTGTTTTGGCGTAGTTTCAAAGGGCACGGGGTCAATCTTCCCGCCCGCAGCCCGCGCACCCCGCCTGATCGCAACCGCATGGATTACGTAACGTCATAAACGGATCGGTTTGGGCCATGGCCCCGCGCCCCCTAAATCCAGGGCAGGCACCCCGGCTTGTCTTGGTCCTCTCGCCCCTCGCATCTCTTGATTAAAGGACTGCCTTTGTCTGATCCCACACAAACGCCCCCACCTGCGCGCGCGACCGCGCAAACCGACGGCGCCCAAAACGAAGGCGCGCGCTATGCCCACGAGCTGTCGCGCCACTTGCGCTGGCTTGACAGTTTCACCGGTGCAGCTTTGGGCGTTCTGGCGGCCGCCTCGGGGATCTACACCTATCTGGGTGTGCGCTCGCTTCTGGATGACACCGGCGCATGGACCACCTTCGCGGCCCTAAGCTATGCGCTGGCGGTCTCGGTCGGGATTTTCGTATTCTGGTCGTATATGATGCGGCTATTGCCTGCGATGCGCTCTGCCGCCTCGCGGCTGGGGTTGTTGTTGTCCATGGCGCTGGGATCGGTTGCGATCATCGCAATGTCCAGCTGGCTGAATGCCGCAGCGCTTGCGGGTGCGGCTGCCGTTGAACAGCATCTGGCCCACACCGTGCAAAGCTACCAGTCCTCGCTCGAGCGTGCGCATGCCAATGCGATTGCCGGTCAGGCGCTTGCGCGCGATGTCGCACGTGTACGCGATACGTTCGAAGGGCTGTCGGAGCAGGAAGCCACCGGCGATCTGTCGGGACTGGCCGGACGCGGTGCGGTGTTTCGGGTCCTGACCCAGAAGGCCGCGGAACTGCGCGGGCTGGAGGCCCAGATTAACGGTCAGGATCAGGCGGTAGCCGAGGCGTTTGCCTCCGGCAATGCCATCCTCAGCCGGATGCGGGCGCTGTCTGTGGAACCCGGCGCGGTAGAACCACGCTCGGTGCGTTTTTCCGAAGAGGCCGTGCGATTGTCCGCCCTGATTGCGGAATTGCGTCAGTTGAATGTTGCACCCTTGGTTATGCGCGCGGCCGCCGATTTGCGCGACAGCGTCATCCTGCCCGATCTTGATGCCACAACCGAGCTGGGGCGCAGCAATCAGGAAAACACCATTACATCCGTGCTGGGGCTGCTGGGGGATCGTGCCAGTACGCTCGAGACCGCCGCGACAGAGGTGCAGGGGCTGCCGCAACCCGCGGAGATCGAATACACCGCCCTGTCGGCGGCAGATGCCGTCATCCGGTATGCCGGAAATTTCGTGCCGTCATGGGCAGGCGCGATTGCCATTGATCTTTTACCGGCGGTTTTGGTGTTTATCCTGATGGTCACGCAGGCAGCCATCCGTCAGGGTCAGGGGTCGCATGCACCGGAAGAACATATGACAGTCGCCGAATTGCGCGCAGCCCTGGCCGCCGCGCGTGATCTGGACATCGGGGCACGTGCCCCCGATCTTCCTGCGCACACAGCCCCGCCCGACGTCCTTCACGACGCCCACGCCCGAAAACAAGCGCCGCCTGCCGCAGCTTCGACCATCCGGCCCGTTGAATGAGCCGGATAGAAGAGATGAGCGACACATCAAGTGCCCGCCCGATCCGGCGTGCCATCGTGGCGTTGATCGGGGTTCAGGTGGCCATCGGCGCGGCGCTGATGGTGATTGATCTGGGGCACAACTGGCCCGGCTCCGATCCGTTGACAGCACCCGGTGCGCCCGGGCCATCCACCCGCCCCTATTCGCCAGACAAACGCCCCGGCGCCAGTCCAGGCGTGCCGTCCCCCTCGGGCCCGATGCCAGAGCGGCTGGAGATCACAGGGGACGGGGCAGAAATCACGCTGACAGGCCAGATCGCGCCGGGCGATGCCGCCCGCATCGCGGAGGATCTGACCCGGCGCGCCGACACCGGCACGCCCGTGACGCGGGTAAGGCTGGATTCTACTGGCGGCTCTGTGTCCGATGCGCTGGAACTGGGGCGCAGTTTCAGGGCCTCCGGCATCGCGACCGGCGTTCAGGCCGGCGCGATCTGTCTGTCCGCCTGCCCCTATCTTTTTGCGGGCGGCACTTCGCGTCAGGCAGATGCCAAAGCCAGCATTGGCGTGCACCAGCATTACTTCGGCAAAAGTGCGATCCTGCCCGCATTCATGGCGGTGGAGGATGTCCAGCGCGGGCAGTCGGAAGTCATGGCCTATCTGATAGAAATGGATGTCGATCCGGCGATCATGGGCCCTGCGATGCGCACAGCGCCAGACCAGATCTATCTGCTTTCAGCGCAGGAATTGACCGATTTTCGTTTGATCACGCCGGAAAGCTAACCTTTTCCGCAAAGTCCGATCGTCCCTGAACGCTGATCCCGAAAGCCCCCGCGCATTTTCATGACACGGGGGGCGGGTTTAGGCTCGGCCGGCTTTGGTCCGGAGTTGAACGGAGCGTGCCGCCCTTACCGCATTTTGCGGCAAGGTGTCTCAGGGCTTTCCGGCAGCGATCACGCCCCTGATCCATTCCAGCTTTTCACCAACCTTCGGGCTTAGGATGAAAGGGTAAAAGCTTGCGTGCCCCATAGTTTCATTCAGCGCATTAAGCGAAACCGACAGTGCGATCCACTCCGCCACCAGATCATCGAATGGAACCTGCATCAGATGTTGCAGGATCTGGTTTGGATCTTGTGGAACCGCGCCCAGACGTCCGGTGACACTTACCCCGTGGCTTTGCGCCGTCTCCAGCCCGTCGAGGATATGCAGAAGGTTTGCCCAGCTTTCGGCGAAATCCTCATAGGGGTGGGCGGTTGCATATTCCGATACATAAGACTGCTGCCAGCCCTGCGGCGGTTCGCTTTTATAATGGGCGTCCAGCGCTTTGGCATAATCCAGACGGTCATCGCCGAAAATCGCGCGCGATTGTGACAGGCGAGCCTCGTCGGGGCGCACCAGAACCTCCCAGTAGGCATGACCCGTTTCATGGCGCAAATGCCCGATCAGGGTGCGATAGCGCTCGCCCATATCGGCACGTTCGGCCACACGGTAATCATCATCGGCCTCGGCAATGTTCAATGTGATATCACCATCCGCATGCCCCATGATCACCTGACTGACCTGATCGGACCCTTTGAACAGAAAACGCGGACGCGGCGTGCCCTTGTCTCCCGGCTCGCTCAGCGGCAGATCCAGCACAATCAGCATGCGCATCAAGATCCGCTTGGAGGCTTCGAACTTGGCCCAGCGCTCTGCATTACCTTCCACAGCAAGATCGGGAATCAAGGTAGAATGCGCGCAGGACCGGCACAGACCATTTGCCTGATCTGCCCGCCAGTTACAGCCGATTTGATCGCGGTTGGCGCAGCTCTCGACATCTCCTGCCGCATCGAAACCCTTGCCCGGCGTAAAAACCAGATCGGTTTGGCACGACAGACATTTCTGGTTCGCAAAATAAACCTGTGCAGAGCAGGTCGGACACCGGTATCGGATCATATTCTAAACCCTTTTCGAACAGGCCGTGCAGAGTGCGAAATGCATTTTGCGATTTATCAACGGCGTCGGTCGTAACGCTCATCTGTTACGCGCGCATGCAAAAGCAAGAGCAACACAGAGGACTGAAAGATAAGTATCTTCATTTATTGAAGGAAATGCTACCGGAGTTCAGAATAGTACAAGATTTCAAGAACCTTTTCCTTCAAAATACTGCTATGATCCCTAGCGCCCGAATTCGTTTGTGAAGTATATGGGCCCCTGCTCTGAGACGCGCGTTAATGAATAGTTATTTTTCTCACTACAATATGTCTTATGACACCCACCGACCTTGTCGGCTATGACATACAGACCACGCAAGATGCTCCGTTGCCACGGAGCAAGGTAAGGTAGATGGTAGCGCGCGATATACTCAACCTTCAGGCCCGAGATGCGGCATTGCCCGCGCAGGAAGCCAACCGGACCGCAGCGGCTGCCGCTCGCGGTTTGCGTGGCCTTTTGCGTGATGCATTGCGTCCCGAACATGATCAGGTCGATCAGGCTTTCTCGGCGTTGGACCTTGGTCGGGACGATCATTACCTTCGTTTCCTGCGCGCCCAGCATACGGGGCTTGCCCGGATCGCGCAGTCTATCGATCCCGCTCTGCCAGCCCCCCGTTCCGGCCCGGCTCTGCCACAGATGCTGGCTGCATTGGATGCTGATCTGTCTGACATGGGAGATAGCGCACCGCCTGTTTTGCCGGCCTCGCCAGTTACGCCGCTGCATCCGCTGGCTGTGGATTACGTGATCATCGGATCGCGTCTTGGCACCAAAGTGCTGCGCCAGCGACGCGCGACGGCGATCATGCACAAAGCCGGTGCAACCAACACGGCAGATCAGGCCATGCGCTATCTTTGCCTGCCCAATGATCCTGCACTGTGGCAGGAGTTTTGTGCCCACGCCCAGTCCATTCCCGCCGAAGGGCCGATTGCAGATCTGATTTTGCATCATGCCCGTCGTTGTTTCGGCTTTTTCGCGGCCGCAATACAAGAACAACAAACGAGGCTAGCCTATGCGCAGGCGCCACGTGAGTGTTCTACCACGACCTTCGTTCGCTTCAGCCATACTTACCAAGATGATTAAGAGCCAAAGCATGACAGTTTCACATTCTGCCCACCTCGGACACGAGGCCGCGCGCGCCCCATCCACTGTTGATCTGACCGATTGTGACCGCGAACCGATCCAGCATCTGGGGCGGGTGCAAAGCTGGGGCGGGCTCATTGCGGTGAATGCAGACTGGATCGTCAGGCAGTATTCGGTAAATGCGCCGAAAATGCTCGGGCTGGAATTTGATGATCTGCAAGGCCGTTTGCTAACGGATCTGCTGCCACACGCCGCGCATAAGCTGATCCGCCACCAAATGGCCTCGCTTGAAAATTTTGACCAGAACCTCCGGCTGTTCGGATTGCAGCTGTCGGCGGATGGCGGGCTATTCGATGTGGCCGCCCACCGCACACCAGACGGGTTTATTCTTGAGTTCGAGCCCAAGCGCACAGGGCGTCACGTCAGCGATCTGTCACTGGTGCAACCGATGATCCAACGGCTGGCGCAGGAAAACGATATCGGTGTCATGTCCGAAATCGCGGCTGAAAACCTGCGCAGGCTCACGGGCTTTGCACGTGTGATGGTCTACAAATTTGCCGATGACGGTACAGGGCAGGTCATCGCAGAGGCTTTGGCCCCCTCCATGAGCGGATACAAGGGGCTGCGCTTTCCGGCCTCCGACATCCCCGCTCAAGCGCGTGCGCTCTACAAACGCTCGCTTTTGCGGCTGATCGGGAATGTCGACGATCCCGGTGCGGCCATCACGCCCGCGCTCAACGCCGATGGCAAGCCGCTGGATCTGTCGCTTGCCGTCACGCGGGCGGTGTCGCCGGTGCATTTGCAATATTTGCGCAATATGGGCGTGCAAGCCTCCATGTCGGTGTCGATCCTGAACAAGGGCGAACTGTGGGGACTTTTGGCGTGCCACCACCCCGAGCCGTTGCTGATGGATTACGAGCGTCGCACCGCAGTGGAATTGTTCGGCCAGCTTTTCGCCTACGAGCTGGCGCGCACCGAAACCGCACAGGAAAACGAGGCTGTGCTGCGCGGTCAGGACACTCATAACCGGATTATGTCGCTTATCTCCTCCTCCTCCAGCTGGGAAGAAAATTTCGATACAATCGCCAATATTGTCCAGCAACGCATGCCGTATGACGGGATCGCCATTTTCAGCGACGGCCATTATATGTCCCGCGGCAGTGCTCCGTCCGAAACCGAATTTCATGAACTTGCACGGTTTTTGAACACGGCCACCGGCTCTCGCGTGTATTGCACCCATCACTTGGGCGCGGTGTTCCCGCCGGCGTCGGCCTTTGTCGATCGTGTTGCCGGACTTCTGGCCTTGCCGATCTCGCGCCGTCCGCGCGATTATCTGGTGTTGTTCCGGCGCGAGCTTGCCCAGACCGTCACATGGGCGGGCGACCCCACAAAACCCGTGAACACCTCGGGGCCCAACACGCAGCTGTCCCCGCGCAACAGTTTTTCACTGTGGCGACAGGTCGTTCAGGGCGAAAGTCAGCCGTGGAGCCTGTCCGAGCAACGCGCGGCAGAGGCCCTGAGAACCACTTTGCTGGAGGTTGTTTTGAAGCTGACAGATCAAGCAGAAAAAGACCGAAAACAGGCGCAGGAACGTCAGGCCCTGTTGATTTCCGAACTCAATCACAGGGTACGCAATATCCTGAACCTGATCCGATCAATCATGAAACAATCTTCGCATGACGCAATGTCGCTTGAGGATTTCACACAAGCGCTCGATGGCCGGATCAATGCGCTGTCACGCGCCCATGACCAACTGACCCAAGAGCAATACGCCCCCGTGGCCTTATCAGATCTGATCGGGGTAGAGGCCACAGCCTTTGGCCTTTCCGATCAGGCGCGGCTGGTGTTTGAAGGCAATGACATCGTGATCACGCCAGAGGCTTTCACTCCGCTTGCACTGGTGTTTCACGAGCTGGTGACCAATTCCGTCAAATACGGGGCGTTCTCGTCGTCCAACGGGCGGGTGCATATTGCCATTCACGAAGCGCAAGATGGCAGCTATGTGATTGGATGGACAGAACGGGGCGGCCCTGTCGTCAAGGCGCCCAAGCGGCGCGGCTTCGGCTCCACCGTGATCGAACGCACGATCCCGCACGAGATGCACGGCTCCGCCGAGGTCCATTACCACTCTGCGGGCCTTGAGGCCGCATTCACGGTTCCTTCCAATGCCGTGGTGCGCACACAACCCTTTGCTGCGGCGGCGGATCCTTTGCAGGCGGTAAAAACCACCCCCCCGCGTGTGGGCGTCGGTATTGCGCATGTCGACGGTCCGGTTCTGGTGCTGGAAGACACGATGATTGTCGCGCTTGATCTGGCAGGAATGCTGGAGGATCTCGGCTCCAGCGATGTGCGCACCTGCGCCACGGTTGATGAGGCATTCGAGATCCTGCAAAGCGGGTTCACCCCCGCGCTTGCCGTACTGGATGTTAATCTGGGCGGGGAAACCTCGTTGCCGGTGGCCGAACATCTGGCGGGGTTGAATGTGCCGTTTCTTCTGGCATCGGGCTATGACCGTAACGAGGCCGGAATCGAAAGCTACCCGCCTTCGGAATTGCTGCGCAAACCCTATACGTCCAGCGATCTGGCCTCTACCTTGTGCAGCTTGGGCTTTGTGCAAGGGGCATAATTTAATCTTCGGTTCGGGCTGTTCGTCGCGGCCCGACCCCCTACTTATACCGGCATGATCTCGCAGCCTCTGCCCCCCCGTGCAAAAACGCCCCTGTCCCCCGCGATCAGCGCATGGTTTGCCGCGCAGGGCTGGACACCCCATCCCCACCAGCTGGATTTGTGGACTGTGACAGGCGATGCCCTTCTGATCGCGCCAACGGGGGGCGGCAAAACGCTTGCCGGTTTCGTGCCCACCTTTTCGGCGCTGTGTGAAGAGCGCCATCAAGGCCTTCACACGCTTTATGTCTCGCCCCTGCGCGCGCTTAGCAACGATATCGCGCGCAGCCTGCGTGCACCCGTGGCAGGGCTGGGGCTTGATATCCGTATCGAGGATCGCACCGGCGACACCCGTCAGGCCACACGGCGGCGCCAGCGCGTTGACCCGCCCCATATCTTGCTGACAACGCCGGAATCACTGGCATTGCTGCTGTCCTACCCCGAAGCCCCACGCATCTTTGCGGGGCTCAAACGCATTGTTGTGGATGAAATCCACGCGCTGGCTGAATCAAAGCGTGGCGATCAGCTGATGTTGGGTCTGGCCCGTTTGCGCCATTTCGCGCCCGATCTTCAGGTCACCGGCCTGTCTGCCACGGTGGAGGACCCGCCCGCACTGGCCGCCTTCATGGGTGGGGCCACAGTGGTGGCGGCCGATCCCGGCCCCCGGCCCGATATCGCGATGCTGCCCACCACCCATGCGCCGCCTTGGTCTGGCGGTGGCGGACGCTATGCGGCGCGCGATGTGATGGACGCGATTGCGCAGGCGCGGCTGGTGTTGGTGTTTTTGAACACCCGCGCGCAGGCGGAGCTGTTCTTTCAGGCCCTGTGGGAGGTCAATGACGCGACCCTGCCCATCGGCCTGCATCACGGCGCACTGTCGCGAGAGGCCCGCGAGCGGGTAGAGGCCGCGATGGCAAGCGGGGCCCTCAGGGGCGTTGTATGCACCGGATCGCTGGATCTGGGGCTGGATTGGGGGGATGTGGATCTGGTGATACAGGTTGGCGCGCCCAAAAACATCAAACGTCTGGTGCAGCGGATCGGTCGCGCCAACCACCGCTATGATACGCCATCGCGGGCGCGGATCGTACCGGCCAACCGGTTCGAGGTGCTGGAGTCTGTGGCCGCGCTGGAAGCCGTACAACAAGGCGCACTGGATGGCGATCCGCGCGGGCCGGGCCCGCTGGAAGTGGTGTGCCAGCATATCCTGTTGACGGCCTGCGCGGGGCCGTTCGATGCAGACGCGTTATTCAGCGAAATCCGATCCGCCGGCCCCTATCACACCATAAGCCGCGCGCAGTTTGACGATTGTCTGGAATTTTGTGCCACCGGCGGCTATGCGCTGCGTGCCTATGACCGCTGGCAACGGCTGATGCAACGCGGCGATCTGTGGCAGCTGCGCGATCCGCGCGCCGCCCGGGTCTTGCGCATGAATATCGGCACAATTGTGGATAGCGAGAAATTGCGCGTGCGTTTGCGCACAAAACGCGGTGCAGGTGGGGCACTGGGCGAGATCGAAGAGAGCTTTGCCGCGACCCTGACCCCGGGCGACAGCTTTCTGATCGGCGGTCAGGTTGTGCGCTACGAGGCCATGCGCGATCTGGTGGTGGAGGTCAGCCCCGACCCTGCCCGCACGCCCAAGATCGCGGTTTATTCCGGCACGAAAATGGCCACCTCCACGCAACTCAGCGCGCGGGTACAAGCGCTGATCGGTGACCGCGCGCATCATGGTGCGCTGCCGCAAGACACCGGCAAATGGCTGGAGTTGCAGGCGCGGATTTCCGCCCTTCCCGAACGCGGTGTGTTGCTGGTGGAAAGCTTCTGGCGCACTGGCCGCGCCTATAGTTGCTTTTACGGATTTGCGGGACGCAATGCCCATCAGACGCTGGGACTGCTGTTGACCCGCAGGATGGAGGATCTGGGCCTTGGCCCGTTGGGCTTTACCGCGACCGATTACGCGTTACTGATCTGGTCGGTCGACCCGGTAGGCGACCCGGAGGCAATTCTGGATCCGGTGGGGTTGCGCGACGGGTTCGCCCATTGGCTGGGTGAAAACGCAGTGATGAAACGGGCGTTCCGCACGGTGGCAGTCATTGCGGGGCTGATACAGCGCAACCTGCCTGGCACACGCAGTTCCGGAAAGCAGGCGACGTTCAGTTCCGATATTCTCTATGATACGCTGCGCCGTCATGCGCCCGACCATTTGATGATGCGCCTGACCCGGCAGGAGGCCACGCGCGGACTGGTGGATTTCGGCCGGATCGAGGCGATGCTGGCGGACACAAACACCGTCCACCACGTTCAGGCCCCCCATGTCACACCACTGGCCGCGCCGCTTTTGCTGGAAAGCGGACGCGTCAGCATTCGTGGCGGCGATGGCGAGGCCCGTATGCTGGAGGCAGAGGCCGCCCGCCTGATGGCGGAGGCCGGGCTACAGGATCTGGAGGCAGAGATTATGGCAGGCGGCGGGCAGGCCCCCGCTCCGCTGCCTGCGCCTGCGGTCTCGACCCCGCCGCCAAAACCGGCCAAACGTGCGAAACCGCGCCGCCGCACCGCGCCCCCCGCCCCGCGAAACTGACATGAACAATGATAATCTGCCCGTCCGGCCTGACAGACCCCGCCCGCCCCGAAAGGTATCCGCATGACCAGTGATCCACACACCCGAGCGGACACATCCGAACCGGTGCACAAGCTGGCCTGCACGCCTTTGCGGTTTGCAGGCGCGCAGTTCCAGCTTTATAACACCGGCGCGCTGTACTGGCCTGCGCAAGGCACCCTGATCGTCAGCGATATGCATTTCGGCAAGGCCGAGCGGATCGCGCGGCGCGGCGGGCCGCTTTTGCCGCCCTTTGGCGATCTTGATACGCTGGCGCGCCTTGATGCCACGCTGTTTGTCACCAGACCCGACCGTGTCATCTCGCTGGGCGATGCGTTCGATGACGATGCCGCAGGCCATGCCCTGCCAGCCGCGATCCGTAACCGCCTTCACGCAATAGCGGACGCGACAGACTGGATATGGATCACCGGCAACCACGATCCGGGCGCACCGGACCTGCCGGGGCGCAGTTTGCCACAGCTGCACGAAAGCGGTTTCACTTTTCGCCATATCGCGGAACAAGGGCCCGATATTTCCGGTCATTATCACCCGAAGGTCGCCTTGGCGGGCCGCACGCTGCGCGCGGCCCTGCTGGGCAGGGATCACCTGATCCTGCCGGCCTTTGGCAGCTACACCGGTGGCCTGCCCTCCACCCACCCGGCGCTAAAGACCCTGACTGCGCCGGGTGTGGCCTATGCGCTCGGACCTAAAATCCTGCGGGTTCCACTGCGCACCTAAAGGCGGGCGCAGGCGCGTTCCACCGGTGCGCGGGGCGCGCATCATCACATCTCCGGCGGTAGCAGGGCCTTCAGCGCGTGCAGGTGATCGGCCTCATCGGCGGGCTTGTCCCAGCGGATACGCGATATGCGCGGAAACCGCATCGCCACCCCCGATTTATGACGCGGCGAGCGGTTCAATCCCTCAAACGCGACTTCGACCACCAGCTTGGGCACCAAAGAGCGCACAGGCCCGAACCGCTCGCGGGTGTGGTGACGCACGAAATGATCAAGTTTGCGCAGCTCCTCATCCGAGAAGCCGGAATAGGCCTTGCCCACAGGCACAAGCGGCCCATCAGGGGGCGGCCCGTCCCAGACCGCGAATGTGAAATCCGAATAGAACCCCGAGCGCTTGCCATGACCGCGCTGCGCATACAACAAGACTGCATCCACAACCAGCGGATCGCGTTTCCATTTAAACCACGGGCCGCGCGCCCGACCGCCGCGATACACGCTGTCATAGCGTTTCAACATGACCCCTTCGATCACACGATCAGGCGGATCGGCGCGCAAGTGCGCAAGCTGCGCCCAGTCGTCAAACGGCAAAAGCGGCGAGAGGTCGATCCGCGGGCCAAAGCTGTGCGCGGCCGCCTCAAGGCGCGCGCGCCGGTCGCGAAACGGCAGGGCGCGCAAATCCTCGCCCTGCCATGTCAGGATATCGTAGGCGCGCAAGGCAGCGGGTGCCTCCTTCAATAACTTCGCCCCCGGTTTCTTGCGCCCCAGACGCTTTTGCAGGGCGGCGAAATTGGCCACCTGCGCCTCGTGGCGGATCAGCAGTTCGCCATCTAGCGCGCCCGTGAATGTCATCGCCTCGATCACATCGGGAAAGGCCTGCGAGATATCATCGCCTGTGCGCGAATAAAGCCGGCGCACATCGCCTTCGGCCACGGCTTGAACGCGAATGCCGTCCCATTTCCATTCGGCTGCATAGTCTTCGGGGTCCAGGTTTTGCAGCTCTTCGGGCGTGACCGGCGTGGACAGCATGACAGGCCGGAACGGGGAAAGTGCAGCCTGCGCGGGCCGTTCACCGCCTTGCAGCCATGCAAAAAGCGGCTGATAGGGCGGTACCAGACCGTGCCAGATCTCCTCGATCTCGCTCACATCCACAGTGCCCATCCGGGCCAGCGCCAAACGCGCAAGCCGCGCCGACACCCCCACCCGCATCCCGCCCGTGGCAAGCTTCAAAAGTGCCAGACGTTCGGGGGCTGCAAGTTGATCAAGCCAGCTCGCGATATGGGCGGCCGCCTGTGGTTTGCTGGCCGCCTCAAGCGTTTCGACCACCTCGTGCACGGTGATCTGGCGGATATCGCCTTTAGCGGGTTCGGGCCAGATCAACGCGATGGTTTCCGCCAGATCGCCTACGAAATCATAAGATAGCTTGAACAGCTCCATATCCACGCGTTGGGCCACCATGGCGCGCAAAACCGCAGGACGCGCCCGTCCCAGATCCAGCGCACCGCATAAAGCCGCCAGCGCATAGCCGCGATCAGGATCGGGGGTGTGGGTAAAATAGCCCACAAGATGCCGGATACGGGCATCGCGACCGGGGCTGAAGGCCAAAGCCTCCAGCAGCTGTGCAAACGCGCGCATCACTCCGGCTCCTCGTCATAGCCCGCGATATGTAGCGGCCGGGCCTTGCGCCCCTCCAGCTCGGCCCATCGCATCAGCGCCTCCTCACGGCCATGGGTGATCCACACTTCTTGCGGGTCGACCTCCTCTATGGTGCGGGTCAGGTCGGGCCAGTCCACGTGATCCGAAATCACCAGAGGCAGCTCCACCCCCCGCCTGCGGGCATGGGCGCGGATCTGCATCCAGCCGCTGGCAAAGGCGATCACCGGCTCGGCAAACCGCTGCACCCATGCGGTACCAAACGCGGAGGGCGGCGAAAGGACGATCGCCCCGCGCAGCGCGCGCGCCTGTGCACGCTCCAGCGAGGCCGAGCGCAATTCGCCCAATGCGATCCCCTGATCCTTATGATAATCACACAATTTCTGCAGCGCGCCGTGGATATAGATAGGCGCATCATATCCGGCCTGACGCAATAGTATGATCACCCGCTGCGCCTTGCCCAGCGCATAGGCCCCGATGATATGGGCGCGTTCGGGGAACGCATCGACCGAGGCAAGAAGCTGCGCGATTTCGCCCGCCGGATCAGGGTGACGAAATACCGGCAAGGCAAATGTGGCCTCTGTCACAAACAAATCGCATGGCATAGGTTCGAACGCGGCGCAGGCGGCATTGGCCACGCGCGAATAATCGCCCGACACGATATCGCGCCGGCCCTGCCCTTCGATCACGATCTGGCAGGAGCCAAGCACATGTCCCGCGGGAATAAACCGCACCGAAACATCGCCCACCTGCACCGAATCGCGCCCCCCCGCCTGCTGCGTGACACAAAAATCCTCACCATACCGGATTGCCATAATATCAAGGGTTTGCGGGCTGGCCATCACATGGCTATGGCCAGCGCGGGCGTGATCGGCATGGCCATGGGTGACAAGTGCACGGGCAACGGGTTTGTGCGGATCGATGTAGAAGTCCCCGGCGCGGCAATAAATTCCGGCCTCGGTCAGCTCTATCAGTGGCTTTTTCATCACGTTCCTCCGCACGGAGATAATGCGGGTAAATGGCTTTGGTTCCGGTGCAAATACATGCCCGTGTCGGGCGGTCCTCGGCGAAACATCGCGCGGCTCACGATTTTCTGAGGACACGGCCCTTGCCGAATGCATCAAAGCGGACGTGGACCGCTTTTCTTAAGCCTGCGGGCAAGCTAGACTGTGCCAAACATGTCAGGCCTGCGCCATGGCGGCAGGCCGGTTGCACCTCGCCCCGGATGCGGCCCACACGAAAACCACCGAACAGGCCCCGAGCCTGCCAGCAAGAGGGATCAGATGACACGACGCGCGGTTTCCCTGACAGTGGCTCTGGTGGCCTCGGCCTTTGCGCTTGCGGCCTGTCAGGCGGGCACGGGGGCCACCGCTGGCGGCGATGTAACGCGCCAGATCGAAAACCCCGCGCTGTTTTCCATGCAGGCAGAGGCGATCCGGGATACGACTGACGAGGCCGGCGATTGGGTGGCTGTCCCCGGTGCGCGTGCCCTTGATCAGGTATTGATCCGTAATACCCGAAACGGGCGCATGACAATTGGCGCGTTGCGGGGGGGCACAAAGGATGGGGCCACCAAGGATGAGGGCGCAAAGCTGCGCGTCTCCGCGTCTGTGGCCGCCACATTGCGGATGACGCCAAACACGCCCGCGCCTTTGGATATCGTGGCCCTTGTGGCCGATCCCAACACCGACGCGGCCATGACAGATCAGGTGATCGGCACACAAGCCCCGCCACAGGCCGCAGGCCCCACCACTGCGGCAGACACGCCGCCTGCGCCTGCGGCCGAAAAACGCCCCGCCCCGCTTCTGGTTCTGATCGGGGCCTTCACCACCCAGGCGGGGGCCACGCGGGCGCGCGACGCGATGAGCCGTGCAGGCATCGTGACATTCACCCGCCCACAGCAAAGGGCACATCAGGATACGTTGTGGCAAGTTGTGGCCGGGCCTGCGGCATCATCTGCAGGACGCGCCGAGTTGCTCAAAAAGATCAAGGGGCTGGGCTACCACAACGCCCGAGCCATCTCGAAATAAGGAAGATAGATAATGCGTTTTATACGCCAGTTCGCGGTTTTGTGCCTGACTTTTGCAGCGCTCGTGCCCCTTACATCGCGCGCGGTGCAGGCCTTCGATACGAATGCCTCTGCTGCATGGGTTTATGATGTCAGCACCAAGACCGTGCTGATGGAAAAAAACGCCGATATCCCGTTGCCGCCGGCCTCCATGTCGAAGCTCATGACCCTCAACCTGCTGTTCGAGGCGTTACAAGACGGCCGCGTCACGATGGACACAACCTTTGCCGTATCGCCCAAAGCGCAGGCGATGGGTGGCTCCACGATGTTTCTGAACACGATGGACCGGCCCACGGTCAGCGATCTGATCCACGGGATCATCATCAACTCCGGCAACGATGCCTGTGTGGTTGTGGCCGAGGGCCTTGCTGGCTCCGAGCGGGCTTTTGGCGAACTGATGACCGAACGCGCCCGTCAGTTGGGCATGAACCATTCGATGTTTGCCAATGCCTCCGGCTGGCCCGATCCCGGCCAAAGGATGTCGATGCACGATCTGGGCATCCTGTCGGTCCGCCTGATCGAGGAATTCCCCGACTACTATCCGATCTTCGGCATGACCCAGTTCAACTATAAAGACCGCGCGCCGGCCAATTCGCACAACCGCAACCCGCTGTTGCAAATCAAGGCTGTGGATTGGGAAGCAGACGGTTTGAAAACCGGCCACACCTCGGAGGCAGGCTACGGGTTGGTGGGCTCTGCCACCATGGGCGAGCGCCGGATCGTGTTCGTGCTGTCAGGCATGGCATCGGAAGCCGCACGCCGTCAGGAAGCAGAAGCCGTGGCCAACTGGGCGTTTCGCCAGTTCGTTATGAAAACCATCGCGACCAAAGGCACCAAAGTGGCACAAGCCCCCGTCTGGCTGGGCGCGAAAAGCACCGTTGATCTGGTGCCCGCGCAAGATCTGGAGATGCTGATCCCCGCATCGGCACAACACGGTATGACAGCGCAGGCCCATTTCACAGGGCCCGTATCCGCGCCGATCAAAGCCGGTCAGGAACTGGGCGATCTGGTGTTGACCATTCCCGGCATGGACGCGCCCAAACATGTGCCGCTGGTGGCAGCCAATGATGTGGCCAAAGGCGGCTTCATGGTTCGTGTGAAAGCTGCACTTGGCCGGTTGTCGTCCAAGGCGATGGACGCGGCGAATAGCTGACGCCCCATGTTCATCAGTTTTGAAGGGATCGACGGGTCCGGCAAATCCACCCAGGCGCGCGCGCTGGCCCACGCCCTGCGCGAGGACGGCCACGACGTTGTCTCCACCCGCGAGCCGGGCGGCTCTGACGGGGCAGAAGAAATACGCGCGCTTGTGTTGCAGGGCGATCCGGAGCGCTGGTCGGCGGAAACGGAACTTCTGTTGTTCACCGCCGCACGGCGCGATCACCTCGAGCGTCTGATCACACCTGCGCTGGCACGCGGCCAGACCGTGATCTGCGACCGTTTTGCCGATAGCACGCGGATGTATCAGGGTCTGTCACGCGGGGATCTGCGCACCAAGGTTGATGCGTTGCATGAGATGATGATCGGGCGGGAGCCGGATCTGACATTTCTGATCGACATCGACCCGGGGCTGGGTCTGGCGCGCGCCAAAGGGCGCAACGGCACCGAGGAACGTTTCGAGGATTTCGGCATAACGCTCCAACAAGCGATGCGGGCGGGGTTTCTGGCGCTGGCCGGTGATTTCCCGCACCGCATTCAGGTGATTGACGGCGCGCGCGCGCCCGAACAGATCGCGGCCGATATTCTGGCCCGCGCCCGTCTAGCGCTGGCCCGCCATAACAGCACACCGCCACCCGCGGAGGTGCCAACATGAAAGCCGCCAAAAACACCGAAATGCCCGATCCGACGCGTGTCGAGGGCGCACCGCATCCGCGCGACACCCTACGCCTTTATGGCCAATCGCGGGCAGAGGCCGATTTTCTGCACGCCTATGGAACGGGCCGGTTGCATCACGCTTGGCTACTGACCGGACCGCGCGGCGTGGGCAAAGCCACCCTTGCGTGGCAGATCGCGAAATTCCTGCTGGCGCATAATGAAGATGATGGCGCCCTGCCCGATCACCGCGCGGCATCCGCGCGCTCGCTGGCCACCGACCCCGAGGCCCCCGCCAACCGGCGCATCCATGCCGGATCGGAGCCTGCGGTGTTCGAGCTGAAACGCGGGGCCAATGCAACAGGCACCGGCCTTTCGCGCGATATCCGTGTGGACGAGGTGCGCAAACTCAAAAGTTTTCTGCATCTGTCAGCGGCAGAAGGCGGACGGCGTGTGGTCATCATCGACAGCGCCGATGATCTGAACATCCAAGCGGCCAACGCGCTGCTGAAATTGCTCGAAGAGCCGCCAGAGCGTGTGACCTTCCTGCTTGTGGCCCACCAGCCCGCGCAATTGTTGCCCACCATCCGGTCGCGCTGTCGCGAATTGCGGCTGGCAAGTCTTCTGCCCGAAGACATGGCCCAGGCCCTTGGCGCGGCAGAGGCGCTGGAGCCGGAGGTCGATACGCTGGCGCTTGCGGCCTTGTCGGCGGGCTCTGTCGGTGAGGCGGTGCGGCTTTTGAACCTTGACGGGTTGGACACTTATGCCAAGCTGGTGGGCGTCCTTGCAGGCCTGCCGCGTCTCGATCGCCCGAAGGTGCTGGCTTTGGCCGACACGGTCAGCGGCAAACAGAACGAGACGAAATTCGATCTGATGCTTGATCTGCTGGATGTGTTCATGGCGCGCACCGCGCGGGCGGGTGTGACAGGGCCGCCCCTGCCAGAGGCCGCCCCGAACGAGGCACAATTGTTATCGCGCTTGTCACCCGATCCGCTGGCTGCGATGAAATGGGCCGCACTTCACCATGAATTGGGCGCACGCGCGCGTCACGGGCGGTCCGTCAACCTTGACCCCGCCGCCCTCGTGTTGGATATGGTGCTTAGCATGACATCGGCGGCACGCTGACCGTCGGGAAAGAGAGGCGATGTGGCAGACGCAATGAAACTCCCGGAGATTACCGATAGCCACTGCCATCTGGATTTTGACAGTTTCGACGAGGACCGTGGCGACGTGATCGCACGTGCACAGGCTGCAGGCGTGACGCGCATGGTCACAATCTGCACCCGATTGCGCCAAGAGCCCGCCGTGCGCGCCATCGCCGAGGCCAACCGGCCCGTGTTCTATGCGGCAGGCACGCATCCGATGAGCGTGGCAGACGAGCCGATGGCAACTGTCGATGAACTGGTGGCCTTGGCACACCATCCGAAATTTGTGGGGATCGGGGAAACCGGTCTGGATTATCACTATTCGGCGCAAAGCGCGCATGTGCAGCAACAAAGTCTGCGCATCCATATCGAGGCGGCGCAGGAAACCCAGCTGCCGCTGATCATCCACGCGCGCAATGCAGACGAGGATATGGCACAGATTCTGGGCGAGGCGATGGCGCGCAAGGCCTATCCTTGCGTGATGCACTGCTTTTCATCGGGACCGGATCTGGCCCGGGCCGCACTGGAGATGGGGTGCTATTTGTCAATGTCGGGCATCGCGGCCTTCCCGCGTTCCAAAGACCTGCGCGAGATTTTTGCAAGCGCGCCTGTGGAACGGATCTTGGTCGAAACCGACAGCCCCTATCTTGCGCCGCCTCCCCATCGCGGTCGCCGCAACGAACCTGCCTATAGCGCCCTGACCGCCCAAGTCGGCGCCGAAGTCTTTGGCATGGACTACCCCGCCTTTGCCGCGCAAACACAGCAGAACTTTGACAGGCTGTTTGCCAAAGCGGCAGGCTGGGCCGGCACCCAATGAGCTTGCGTTTCACCATATTGGGCTGCGGTTCATCGGGCGGTGTGCCACGGATCGGCGGCAACTGGGGTGAATGCGATCCCGCCAACCCCAAAAACCGCCGCCGCCGCTGCGCGATGCTGGTGGAGCGGATCGGCCCTGCAGGCATCACCCGTGTACTGATCGATACCGGCCCCGACATGCGCGAGCAGTTGCTGGATGCGAATGTGGGCGCGCTGGACGGGGTCGTCTACACCCATTCGCATGCCGACCATCTGCACGGGCTGGATGATCTGCGCCAGATTGTTTTCAACATGGGCAAGCGTCTGCCTGTGTGGGCTGATCAGGAAACGCAAAACCGGCTACTGGATTGTTTTGCCTATGCATTCGTGCAACCCGCCGATAGCAATTACAAACCGATCTGCGAATTGAATGCGATCCGTGGGCCGTTCCAGATCATCGGCGATGGCGGGCCGGTCGGCTTTGTGCCCTTCGAGGTGGAACACGGCAATATCGATGCGCTGGGGTTCCGGATCGGGCCGCTGGCCTATTTGCCTGACGTGTCGGCCATTCCCGATTCCGTCTGGCCCCTGCTCGACGGGCTCGACTGCTGGGTGCTGGATGCGCTGCGCCGAAAGCCCCACCCGACCCATGCCCATCTTGCCCAAGCACTGGACTGGATCGCGAAGGCCAAGGCCCGCCAAGGGGTTCTGACCAATATGCACATCGATCTGGATCACACCATGGTCGATGAGGAAACGCCCGATCACATCCATCCCGCCTATGATGGTATGGTGATTGAGTTCGCAGACACATGAGCGGGCTGATCGACGTTATCCTGCCGGTATTCCTGATTGTCGGTCTGGGATATCTGGCGGCATGGCGAGGGCTTTTCTCCGCTAGTGCCGTTGACGGGCTGATGCGGTTTGCACAAAATTTTGCAGTGCCCGTTCTGCTCGCGCGCTCTATCGCGCGCCTTGATCTGGGCGCGTCCTTTGACCCCGATCTGCTTGTCAGCTTTTACAGCGGTGCCTTTGTGGCCTTCGGGCTGGGGATCGCCGGCGCACGCCTTATGGGCCGAACCGCACAAGAGGCTGTGGCCATCGGATTTTGTTGCCTGTTTTCAAATTCGCTGCTTTTGGGCATTCCGATTACCGAACAGGCCTATGGCCCCGAGGCGCTGGCGGGCAACTTTGCGATTATCTCGATCCACTCGCCCATGCTTTACATGATCGGCATCCTGCTGATGGAGGCCGTGCGTTCTGCCGGAACCGGTGCAGGCCTTGCCCAAGTGGGGGTGAATGCGCTCAAAGGCGTGCTAAGCACCCCTTTGGTGTTGGGCATCCTTGCCGGTCTGGTGATCAAATTTGGCGAGGCTCTGGCAGGCCACCCGATGCCCCACCCGATCTGGGAGGCTATGAACATGATGGCGGCTGCGGCAATACCGGCAGCCCTTTTCGGATTGGGTGGCGTGCTTGTGCGCTATCGACCCGAAGGCGATACGCGCGCCATCTTGATGGTGACCGCGCTGTCGCTTTTGGTCCATCCGGCAGTCACCTACGGGCTGGGCCGCGCGGTCTTTGATCTGAACACAGACCAGATGCGTTCGGCTGTTCTTACCGCCTCTATGGCGCCGGGTGTGAACGCCTATCTTTTTGCCAACATCTACGGTGTGGGGCGCAGGGTTTCAGCCTCGGCTGTGCTGATTGCCACCGCGCTCTCGACCCTGACCATCTGGGGATGGCTCGTCATTCTGCCTTAAGCAGATCTCACATGCTTTGAACGACAGAATAGAAGATGGCGCATGTGCCAGACATGCGCCATCTTGTTTCCGTTCAAACTACTGCACACAAGGATAAGGCCCCGTGCCCCCCTCTCGCGCGACTAGCGCGGTGAGACCCCGCGAATACGCTCCGAACGGCGGCGCAGCAATTCCACCGCGGTAAGCAACGCGATCGAGAACACCACAAGAATGGTCGCCACAGCAAGGATTGTGGGCGAAATCTGCTCTCTCAAACCGATGAACATCTGCCACGGCAAGGTTTTTTGCGACGCCGAGCCCACAAAAAGCACCACCACCACTTCATCAAATGACGTGATGAAGGCAAACAGGCCACCAGAAATCACCCCCGGAAGGATCAGCGGCATCTGCACTTTGAAGAACGTGCGCACCGGCCCCGCGCCCATATTGGCCGCAGCCCGAGTAAGAGAATGATCGAACCCTACCAAGGTGGCCGTGACGGTGATGATCACAAACGGGATGCCCAACGCCGCATGGGCCAGAACCACACCCAGATAGGTGCCCTGCAGCCCGACACGGGAGTAAAAGAAATACATCCCCGCCGCCGAAATGATCAACGGCACGATCATCGGCGAGATCAGGATTGCCATAATCGCGCGCCGGAATGGCACGTGGCTCTGGCTCAACCCGATGGCCGCAAGCGTCCCCAGACCGACAGAGATGATCGTGGCCATGGGCGCAATCGTCACAGAGTTTTTCAACGCCTGCTGCCAGTCAGAGTTGGTGAAGAAGTCCTGATAATGCTTGAGCGAATAGGCCTCCGGGTCAAGCGCCAGCATACCGGGCGTGAAGGTAAAGAAGTTCTCGGCATTGAAGCTGAGCGGGATGATCGTGATGATCGGCGCGATCAGGAAAAAGAAGACCAGTCCGCAGATGACGCGAAAGCCGTAATACCAGATCTTTTGGCCGGTCGAGGCATAGGTTGGAAGTGCGCTCATATCTGTTACCCCAGTTTCACATTATCAATGCCGACGATGCGATCATATGCCCAGTAAAGCATAAGCACCGCGACCAGCAGGATGGAGCCCAAAGCCGCCGCCAAACCCCAATTCAAAGAGCTGGAAATGTGATAGGCGATCCGGTTCGAGATAAAGATCCCGCTTGTGCCACCCACCAGTTCGGGTGTGATGTAGTAACCGATGGCGAGAATGAACACGAGGATGGACCCCGCCCCGATGCCGGGAACCGATTGCGGAAAATACACCCGCCAGAATGCGGTCCAGTCGGTTGCGCCCAAGCTTTTGGCCGCGCGCATATAGGTGGGCGGAATGGTTTGCATCACCGAATACAGCGGCAGGATCATGAACGGCAGAAGGATATGCGTCATCGCGATGATCGTGCCGGTCTGGTTGTTGATCAACGCCAAGCGACCGCTTTCGCTGACAATGTGCAGCCAGACCAGAATATCGTTGATAACACCTTGGTTTTGAAGCAACACCTTCCACGCGGAGGTGCGCACAAGCAGCGATGTCCAGAACGGTAAAAGCACCAAGATCATCAGGACATTTGAATAGCGCATCGGCAGATTGGCCAACAGAAAGGCCACAGGATACCCAAGCACGATACAGCTGACCATGATGGTAAGCGACATAACAAGCGTGCGCACAAATAGGCGAATGTAGATTTGCTGATCTTCGGGTTGTTTTTCAATACCTTCCGGCGTCAGTTGATAATCGACCGATTTCAAAAAATACCCGATTGTGTATTTTGGCGCATAGGCTTTGATCGTGCCCCAGATTTCGGGATCGAGCCACGAGTCATCCACATCCACAAACTGATCGCGGATCGACACTGTCTCAAAACCGTCAACGGCCTGACGTGCGGTTGCGGTCATCGCTGCCAGATCGCCGTCATTCAGACCCGGTGCACCCGCACTCAGATCGCGGTAAAGGGCGGTGAACAGAATATCGGCCGGTGCTTCTGTCGCCGGATCATCACGCTCGACCTTCAGCAGGTGATGCCACCCTTCCAATGCGCTTGCCGTCTCGGGCAAAGCGTCGGGGTCATCATCAAGCGCCTCGCTCATCATGGTCCATGTGGCAGGCTCCCCCCAAGCGGGGTCCAGCGCGGTGAACTGATCGGCATAGATATCGGTGTCGAACCGGTCTACCCGACGCCCCGATTTACGAAATAGCGATGAAATGCCGGTTGTCTCGTAATTGAGCCGCGACCCAAGCCGGGTGTGCTCTTTCAGTTCTGCCGCAACGAAAAGATCGTAATACAGCGCAGCAAAGACCGCCTCTGACGGGGTCTCACCTGACGTATATTCCCAGTCATCCAGCGCCAGAACGGTGCGCGGCAACGTATCGGAGACGATTTCATTCTCGACCGAACGAAACAGCATATCCACGATCGGGGCGATAAAGGTTACAAGAATGAAGATCAGCAAAGGGGCGATCAGCATCAATGCGCGCATTTTTTGCGCCCTGAGCGCGCGATTCAGGCTGCGCTTGAGATCCCGGCTACCCTCTGCAGAGATCCGGTCGTCGCTTTCAGCGATATCACTCATATTTTGGTCCCTGTCGGTTCAACTGCCTACCTCATTTATTCGGGTCAGGTCAGAGGCGGTGACAGGGGCCGCAAAGCCCCTGCCCTTTTTTTACAATTGATCTTAGCGGGTCAGCCACGCCTGGAATTTTGCGTCCAGATCGTCACGGTAATCCGCCCACCATTCGTAGTTATAAAGCAGGGTGTTTTTGGCGTTTGCCGGATCGGTCGGCATATGCTGCGCCATCTCGATACCGAGCTCGTCATGTTTGCCAACCAGCGGTGCAGAGGACGAACGGGCCGGTCCGTAGGAGATGTATTTCGCCTGATCGGCCAGAGCCTGCGTCGTGGTCTCTTTCTTCACGAAATCCTTCACACGCGCCAGTCGATCCTCCGGCAGGTTGGCAGGAATGATCCATCCGTCCAGATCGAACACCTGCATATCCCAAAGCATGGCAACAGGTTGATCCTGCTCTTCAATGACAGAGAACAGACGCCCGTTATAAGTGGACCCCATGAAAACTTCGCCATCGGCAAGAAGCTGCGGCGTATCGGCACCTGCGGACCACCAAACAGTGTCGTCCTTGATCGTATCAAGTTTGGCAAACGCGCGATCCTGACCTTCTTCGGTCTCTAGCACGTCATAGATATCGTCCTTGGCAACGCCGTCACAATAAAGCGCCCATTCCATGTTGTTGATCGGGCGTTTTTCAAGCGCGCGCTGGCCGGGATACGTGTCCAGATCGAAAAGCGCGCAAATATCGGTGGGTGGATCGGTCCCTTCAGGCACCATATCTGTGCGATAACCGACTGTCGTCGAATAGACGATTTGCGGGATGAAGCAGTCCGACACAAGCATATCGCCGAAATCCTCCGACGCAGGAGTACCGTCTTCTGCGGGTGCAAGCAGCTCGTCGGGATCGTATTCCATCGCCAAGCCTTCATCACACAGGCGAATTGCGTCGGACGCGACAACATCGACAAGATCCCACGTGACATTGCCTGCCTCGTCCATCGCCCGCAATTTCGCGACCGCTTCGTTGGAACTTTCATCCCATGTCACGCTGACATCGGGATTGGCCTCCTGATAGGGTTCGACATAGGCCTTAAGCTGGCTGTTCTGATAGGCCCCGCCCCATGACACGATCGTCATGGAGTCTGCCATATCCTGCGCGGCAAGCGGGGCCGCGATCAGGGCAATGGCAGAGCTTGCCAGAAGCACATTCTTGAGGGTCATATAGTTTCTCCCGGTTGGTTTGGTTTTATTGTTAAACACCGCCCCTTTTTCGGGACGATCCCATCACGCACCGGGCCAATTTACTGGCCCGGCACGGATATTTCGTCAGATCGGATTGAGCGCACGGGCATCTTCCGGATGCCAGCCGATCTTGATCTTCTGGCCCCGCGGCAGTTTTTCCGCGCCCAGAGTATTTCGTGTTTTCATTACAAAATCATCGGTGCCGGCCACACGCAAAACGGTGCGGTAAATGTCACCCATGTAGACCACATCGATCACTTCTGCATCGATCAGATACCAATCCGGAGCCATCCGTTCTGGATCGAACTCCACCCGTTCAGGGCGAATCGATACCAGCGTATCCTGTCCGACTTTACGAATATTTACCGCCGTTGCCTCGATCAACTCGCCGCTTCCCAGCCGGATCTGGCAAATGCCGCGCGCCTCATCAAGACTTTCGACCTTACCGGGTATTTTGTTATTCTCACCGATGAACTGCGCCACAAAACTGTTTTGCGGCCGTTCGTACAGATCATCCGGGGGCGCCAGTTGCTGGATGCGCCCGTCATTGAACACCGCAACACGATCGGACATGGTCAGCGCCTCGCCCTGATCATGGGTGACATAGACCACTGTAATTCCAAGACGTTCGTGCAACGCCTTGATTTCAAACTGCATATGTTCACGCAGTTGTTTATCAAGCGCGCCAAGCGGCTCGTCCATAAGCACCAGCTCCGGATCAAACACCAGTGCCCGTGCCAACGCTATGCGCTGTTGTTGCCCCCCTGACATCTGCGCCGGCCGGCGATTGGCAAACGCGCCCATCTGCACCATGTCCAGCGCATGTTTGACCTTTGTCTCGCGTTCGGATTTGCCCATTTTGCGCACTTCGAGCGGGAAAGAGAGGTTCTCCCCCACCGTCATATGCGGAAACAACGCATAGTTCTGAAACACCATCCCTATGCCACGCTTATGGGGCGGCACGTTGTTGATATTTGTGCCATCAAGCAGGATTTCGCCATTTGTGGCGCTTTCAAATCCAGCCAGCATCATAAGGCAGGTGGTTTTGCCGGACCCTGACGGCCCCAGCATGGTCACAAATTCGCCTTTGCCGATAGAAAGGTTCAAATCCTTAACAACAAGGTTCTCTCCATCGTAGCTTTTTTGCACACGATCAAATACGACGAATGCGTCGTCGCTTTTTTGCATATTCAAATTTCGGGCTCCCCGTCGGATTTTTTATCTTTACGTTCCCGTGTTCCAACTAAAGCAATAGCGTTGATTAATTTCAAGTCTCAGTTCTTTGCGCTAGGGAAAGCACATGCTGCCAGCCGCGTGAAACAGCGTAATTTGAGCTTATTAAGCAAAAATGAAGGAAAATCGCCCTGAAAATCGCATTTTCACAGGCACACAACTTAGATTAAATTTTAGGCAATCCGGAAATACCGGCTTTCGACTGCGTGATCGGTTGTGATCGGGGAAAGGCTGGTCCCGCAGAATCTTAATCGTGCTTCTATTTAAATAGATAACTATGGTTACGATTTTCACGCAAAGCCGGGCGTACAATGTTCCCAAAACAGGAACATCTGCTCGAAAAATGCGCCTCGATACTGTGGGTCTTTAGCATGCGCGGGCGTGCGAAAAAACACTCCAGACAAACTGACCGACGCGCATCAATCCGCCACAGAACGCACAGCAGCAATCGTATAAGAGCGCCGGACGCACTACTTTTACGTTAAAATTCACATTTCGGGTTTTTTAATATCAAGCCATGTCCAGCGGGACATAGTTGGTGCGGTCGAGAGGACTCGAACCTCCACGGGTGTTACCCCACAGCGACCTCAACGCTGCGCGTCTACCAATTCCGCCACGACCGCACTGTCTAGGCTTGGTGGCGGCTTATTAGCCACTGGCTGCGGCGATGAAAAGGGGTAAAATCATTCTGTTGAGCTTTTTTCACATTTTTCTTTCTACGCGGTAACGGGTTCCTTTTCCGATACAGCGGCTTGTGCACATTCCAGCGCGGCGGGGCTATATTTCTGGCCCACAGGCTCTTGCATCCGGCGCGGACGCAAGCGACATCAGGCTATATCTTGCGGAGGCCGATATGGTGGAATGGATCAACTCAGATAAACCGGTCGAATACGCCGAGGCGCTTGCGGTCATGGAGGCGCGCGTGGCCGACATTCACGCAGGCAAGGCCTGCGAGGCGATCTGGCTGCTAGAGCACCCCCCCCTTTATACTGCTGGCACCTCGGCACGGCGTGAAGATCTGGTCGATCCGGATCGGTTTCCCGTGTTCGAGGCAGGTCGCGGCGGTCAGTACACCTATCACGGCCCCGGCCAGCGCGTCGCCTACGTGATGCTGGATTTGAACAAGCGCGGCCGCGATGTGCGTGCATTTGTCAAACAGCTCGAAGACTGGGTGATTGCCGCGCTTGGGGATTTCAACATCAAGGGGCACATCCGCGAAGGCCGCGTGGGCGTGTGGGTCGAACGCCCCGACAGACCGCGCAGCGCGGACGGGGCCATGGCCGAAGACAAGATTGCGGCCATCGGTGTGAAACTGCGCAAATGGGTCAGCTTTCACGGCATCTCGATCAACGTCGAACCCGATCTGACGCATTTCGCAGGCATCATCCCTTGCGGCATTCGCGACCATGGGGTGACAAGTTTGGTCGATCTTGGACTGCCGGTGGGTCTGGCCGATCTGGATACCGCGTTAATCGCGCATTTCGACGAAATCTTCGCCCCGGCGACCACCGGATCATAGGCGGAATCACGGGCTTGTGATAAACCGGAGCGCTGCATTATGCTGCGCCGACCCCATCTATATCCCCGCGTGTCTAGCGTCCGGCGCGTCTGGTTTCCTCCGCATCTTTGAAACGCGGGGCTCTTTCGGACAATCGATAAGGAATTGCGATGCAGATCAGCTTTCGTGCCACACTTGCCGCTATTGCGCTTGCCACACCGGTCGCAGCACAAGATATCGAAGCCGGCAGCGCCGCATTCGGCAAATGCAAGGCCTGCCATGCGATCACTGCCACCGATGGCACGTCGATTGTCAGAGGCGGCAAGGTCGGCCCCAATCTTTACGGAATTGTCGGACGCCCTGTGGCCAGCCAGAACGGCTTTCGCTACCGCGAGGCCCTCAAGGATGTGGGGGCAAGTGGTCAGGTATGGTCCGCGCCGGAGCTTATCGCCTATATCACCGACCCGTCCGCGTGGCTGAAGCAAAAGACCGGTGATGCAAACGCTCGTACCGGTATGACGATCCGCCAATCCGATCATCAGGCCGATATCATCGCCTATATCGAGTCCGTCTCGAAATAATCGCGCCAATACAGGCACCTGTCCTGTGTTCGCCCGCTTTGGCCTGCCCAGAGCGGGTGTTTTTGTGTCGCAGGGCACAATCGGGCTGTTTGATTGATAGAACAAAGCGATAGGCATAGGATCACGTTACCGGTATGGGCAGTGGAAATTGCACCCGACTGGCCAGCGAGAGGGAGATTATCATGGCAGATGCAGCACCCCACAGCGGCGGCACCGATCCCTCGGGCCAGTTATGGCGCAAGATCTCGACCACACGCCATAAGGATATCGGTATTCGCTATCTGATAACGGCGGCGGTTGTGGGGCTTCTGGCCTCGGTCATAACTGTATATATGCGTATCGAATTAATGGCTCCGGGTGTGCAATACCTGTGCAGCGAAGGGCTACGCTTTGCCCCCACCGGCGACATATGCACGCCAAACGGCCATTTGTGGAATGCGCTGGTCGCCTATCATGGCGTTTTGATGATGTTCTATGTCGCCATCCCTGCCCTGTTTGCGGGATTTGGCACCTATCTTCTGCCGCTGCATATCGGGGCGCCGAACACCGCCCTTCCCAGACTCAATACAATTGGATACTGGCTTTATATTGCAGGCACCCTTCTGGGGCTGGCCTCGTTGCTATTGCCGGGCGCCCCGTCGCAGGCGGCACAATCCGCATGGGGGGCTACCGGCGCGGCGCTGCCGGATCATGCCGGCACAACAGGGATGGCCTCCGTGGTGACGGGATTGGCGTCGCTGTTCGTTGTGGGGCTGTCGGCGCTTTTGGTGGCGATCAATGTGATCACGACCTTCCTGAACATGCGCGCACCGGGCATGAGCCTGCACAAGGTCTCGCTTTTTGCATGGTCGGTGTTTGTCACGGCATGGTTGATCGTTCTCGCGTTTCCCGTACTTGCGGGTACGGTCACGATACTGGTGACAAACCCGGGGTTCGCTGCGCTGTTCTTTGAACGATCAAGCGGGGATACGGCCGCAATGTTCCAGCATATCTTGTGGTTCTTCGGCCATCCGGAAGTGTATATCATCATCCTGCCCGGCTTTGGCATTATCAGCCAGATCATTGCGACATTCTCGAAGCGGCCCGTGTTCGGATATCTGGCAATGGTATACGCGATGGTTTCGATCGGTGCGCTGGGGTTTGTGGTCTGGGCCTACCATCTGTTCAATATGGGGCTGTCATTTGAACATCAGGGCTATTTCATATGGGCCTCCGTTGTTGTGGCGATCCCGACGGCAATCATACTTTATTGCTGGCTTGCCACGATATTCACCGGCCGCCCCACGTTCAAAACTCCGATGCTTTGGGCCTGCGGCTTTGTGTTTTTACTGATCGCAGGCGGGCTGTCGGGCGTATTTTTGGCACATGCCCCAGTGCAAGCAGCCGCACACGCACAGGCGGGATATAATATCGTCGCCCACACCCATTACGTCATGGGGCTTGGCGCGATATTCGCGATTTTTGCGGGCATTTATTTCTGGATCGGCAAGATGTCGGGGCGACACTACCCCGAATGGGCCGGAAAGCTGCATTTCTGGATGATGTTTCTGGGCGCAAATATGACCTTCGTGCCGCAGTTCATTCTGGGGCGCCAAGGCATGGTGCGCCACGCTGTGGATTACCCGGAGAGCTTCACATTCTGGAATGCCGCGTCCTCGGCAGGGGCGCTGGTATCATTTGCCTCGTTTCTGCTATTCATCGGGATTATTGCCTACACGCTACGGGGCGGCACGCAGATCACCCGCAACAACTATTGGACGGCGGCGGCCAATACACTGGAATGGTCGCTGCCCTGTCCCCCGCCAAAAGATACGTTTACCACTTTGCCGACACAGGCAGAGTGGGACCACGGGGCCGGTCAGGAACGCCCTGTTTCTACCCGATAACGCCCGGACCATGATCCTTCCGGCATAGGGCTCGAAGGCCACAAGGAGGGGCGCGGCTCACCCCGCCCTAGCTGCGCGCAACCGGCAAACAGCGATAGGTCCGCTCCACCTTCAACGCGGCATCCTGCGCCCATTGGTCGGACCGTCCGTTTACAGACGCCTCGAGCGTTTGCGCATCGCTTGCATGCTGCTTAAGCGCCGAGACCAACAACTGCGCAAATTTCGGCCCGTAGGAGGCGACTTCTTCTTCATAAACAGAATGGGCTTTTTGCGCGCGTGCCTCCGTCTGCGCCGTCGTCGGGCCTTTGGCGCACGCATAACTGACCTGCCCCCCCGACTGCGACGCGAACGAAACAATGTCGCGTTCAGGCATCAGGGCCGAAACTGGCTGTTGGGTCTCAACGCAACCGGAAAGGGCTATCAAAAGCCCGGATCCCGACACCAAAGGCATGACGGTTCGCCACATAAAGGTCGCTCCTATGAACTAGGTATACAGAACGCGCGCTTTTGGACGATCCCAAAGGGCGCTGGCAAATCACAGATGCTGTGATGCGCGAGTTCCTGCCTGATTTTCAGGCACCACGTTTTCGGTAGGCTGGCACGGTATCGTCTGCACCATCTCTTCCAGTTCCGAGGGTGTCATATGGTCGTACATGTCGCGCGAAATCCCATGAAGGTCTTCGGGCTTACGAACACCACGCAGCGCCGACAAGGCGGCCGCCGCTGCGCGCGCATAGGGCATCTTGGTCAATTCCATTGCGATCTCCTCTCGTGAGTTGAGAGAGATCAATGACCCCGAATGGTAATCGTTCCGTTACGGCAGACGGGAAAATCGAAATCAGCCGATTTTTGCTGAACTTCAGGTTAGCAATCGGTTACTTTACGCCGAAAGCCGCTCTTTCACACGACCGCCGACGGTCGTGAAATCCATCCGGCCTGTGTACTTGGCCTTCAACTCGCCCATCACACGGCCCATGTCGCGGATCGAGCTGGCATTCAGCTTTGTCACAGCCGCCTCAATGGCCGCACTCACCTCGGCCTCGGTCAACTGGCGTGGCAGGAAATGCTCCAGCACCTTGACCTCGGCCAGTTCCTGCTCGGCCAGTTCCAGACGCCCGCCCTCTTCATAGGCGCGCGCGGATTCGTGACGCTGTTTGACCATTTTGCCGATGATCTGCATCACGTCCTTGTCGTCAATCGCGTGATCCTCGCTGGTGCCGCGAAGCGCGATTTCGCGATCCTTGATCGCGGCATTGACCAACCGCAATGTCGACAAACGGCGCTGATCCTTTTCCTTCATCGCTTCTTTCAAAGCGACATTGATTTTTGCTCGCGTATCCACAGCTCGCCCCTATATTCTTGATACCCTCGAGGATAGACTTAACAGCGGATTGGCACAACATTACCAACGAATTGATTTTATTGTATTTTCAACATTACATTAAAGCCTTGACCATGGCCGCTTACGCTCGTAGGTTCCGGCAGATTTTGCTCGGGGAGTCGTACCATGTCTGCAATCCACCAGTCATCGGAAAAACCCACCGCGCTGATCGCGCTGGCGGACGGACAACTGTTTTACGGTAAAGGCTTCGGGGCCACCGGTGAAACGGTTGCGGAACTGGTCTTCAATACCGCGATGACGGGGTATCAGGAGATCATGACCGACCCCTCCTACGCCGGACAGGTCGTAACTTTCACCTTCCCGCATGTCGGCAATGTCGGCGTGAACCCGGAAGATGACGAGACAAACGACCCGGTCGCGGCCGGCATGGTGGTTAAATGGGATCCAACTGAATCGTCGAATTGGCGGGCGGCAGAGCCGTTGGTCGATTGGCTTGCCAAACGCGGTCGGATCGGTGTGGGCGGGATAGATACGCGTCGTCTGACGCGTGCCATCCGTCAGTTGGGGGCACCGAATGTCGCAATCGCCCACAATCCTGATGGAAATTTCGACGCCGAAGCCCTGATCAAGAAGGCGCGCGACTGGTCGGGCCTTGTGGGTCTGGACCTTGCCAAGGATGTGACCTGTGCACAATCCTACCGCTGGAACGAGATGCGTTGGGCCTGGCCCGACGGCTACACCCAGCGCAGCGAGCCGGGCAAGAAGGTCGTGGCGATCGATTTCGGTGCAAAACGCAATATTCTGCGGTGCTTGGCCTCGGCTGGCGCGGATGTGACCGTGCTGCCTGCGACCGCCACAGCAGAGGAAATCCTTGCGCTTGATCCCGATGGGGTGTTTTTGTCCAATGGTCCGGGCGATCCTGCGGCAACTGGCAGCTATGCCGTGCCGATGATCCGCACGATCATGGAAAAAGACCTGCCGGTGTTCGGAATTTGCCTTGGCCACCAGATGCTTGCGTTGGCACTGGGTGCAAAGACCATCAAGATGAACCATGGCCACCACGGTGCCAACCATCCGGTCAAGGACCTGACCACTGGCAAGGTAGAGATCACATCGATGAATCACGGCTTTGCCGTTGACGGTCAAAGCCTGCCTGACGGCGTGAATGAAACCCACGTGTCGCTGTTTGACGGATCGAACTGCGGGCTCGCAGTCAAGGATCGTCCTGTGTTTTCGGTTCAATACCACCCCGAGGCAAGCCCCGGCCCGCAAGACAGTTATTATCTGTTCGAGCGGTTTATCGCTGCAATGGCATAATAGCCCACAGAGTTATCCACAGATACGGACACCGCGCGCTTGATCAAGCGGGCGGTGTTTTTCATTTGCCACCGCTGTGGCGGCCGTGAATTAACTGCATTTTAAATCGGCACCCAGACTATCAGGCGCGAGCCCCTCTCTTTAACGTGGTGCGCCGATAATGATGCAACAGCCTATCTTGCGCGTGGTGCGTGCGCCCACCGATCCGGCTGCACCGAGCTATGGGTCGGCGGCCGCACATTTGCACGACCTGCCTCCGCCTCCACACAAGGGCCGCGAGCCCTTGGGCCAGATCCTGATCGACATGGGCCTGTTGAACCGTGGGGATCTGCTGAAAGCCGTGGCCCTGCGCGCACGGCGCGACGTGCGCCTTGGCGATATCCTCATCGCTCATGGCTGGATCAGTGATCATGATCTGATGCGGGCGCTGGCGCGGCAATGGGATACGCCGGTGGTTGATCTGGCGCGAGAACGCCCCGACCCGCGCCTGATTGATGCAATCCAACCCGAAACCTGCTTGCAAGAGGCGTTGGTGCCGTGGCGGCGTGTCGCGGGTGTCACATTGATTGCCTGCGCCAGACCGGACCAGTTCGAGGCCGTGCGTCCGCGTCTGCCTGCAGCGCTTGGCCCGTACCGGATGGTTCTGGCCCCAGAGCGGGCGATCTATGACAGCCTTCTGGCCCGACGCCAGACGGCGTTGATCCGGCGTGCCGAATCGCGCGTGGAATCAGACATGAGCTGCAGGATGCGTGACGAACAACGCGCCTCTGCCAGCTTTTTCACCCTCATCGCGCTTTGTGCGTTGGGCTTGGCGGTCGTGCCCTCGGTGATGGTTGCACTGATCTTCGGCTGGACGCTTATCACATTGGTCAGCACCTGTGGCCTGCGGCTGTGGGCGTGGTGGGCACAGATGCGCAGCACTGACAGCCCGCCCCCCGCCAGCCCCGAGCCGCTGCGACTGCCCATCGTGTCGGTCATGGTCCCGATGTTCCAAGAACCCGATATCGCCGCGCGTCTGGTAGGGCGGCTAGGCCAGCTCGACTATCCGCGCGAGCTTCTGGACCTTGTGCTGGTGGTGGAAGAGGATGATCGCATGACACGCGATGCGCTTGATGCGGCGGATCTGCCGCGCTGGATCAGGGTCGTGGCAGTGCCGGACGGCCCGATCCGCACCAAGCCCCGCGCGCTCAACTACGCGCTGAATTTCTGCCGCGGCACGATTGTCGGGATCTATGATGTCGAGGATATGCCAGACCCCGATCAGCTGCATCGCATCGTGCACCGTTTCGCCCAAGCCGCCCCCGACGTCGCCTGCCTGCAAGGTATTCTGGATTATTACAACCCGCGCACCAATTGGCTATCACGGTGCTTTACCGTGGAATATGCCACATGGTTTCGCGCCATGCTTCCCGGCGTTGCAAAACTCGGCCTTGTCGTGCCGCTGGGCGGAACCACCCTGTTTTTCCGACGCGAAATTCTGGAGAAACTGGGCTGTTGGGATGCGCATAACGTGACGGAGGACGCCGATCTGGGCCTGCGTCTGGCGCGCCACGGCTACCGGACGGAACTGATCGACACCGTCACCCGCGAGGAGGCGAATTGTCGCGCCCTGCCATGGGTCAAACAGCGATCGCGCTGGCTCAAGGGCTATGCGATCACTTGGGCTGTGCATATGCGCAATCCCCTTCGTTTATGGCGTGAATTGGGCGCGCGCCGGTTCTGGGGGGTGCAAGTGCTGATCCTGGGCGCGCTTTCGCAATATGTCCTGGCCCCCGCTTTATGGAGCTGCTGGCTTATGGCCTTTGGCCTCTGGCATCCGCTGGATATGCTGCTGTCGCCGGATCAGAAATTCTGGCTGCTGGTGGTTTTCCTAACGACCGAGCTGTGTAACATCATGGTCAGCGCATGGGCTGTGCGCGGGCCGGAGCATCGTTTCCTCATCGCTTGGGTGCCCACCTTGCATTTTTACTATCCGTTGGGCGCGCTTGCAGGATGGAAGGCCCTCTACGAGGTGATCACCCGTCCGTTTTACTGGGACAAAACGGTGCACGGGGTCTTTGATCAGCCGCATGTGGCACCGCCATCCGGCGTAACCGCATTTCCGACCGTGATCACTGGCGGGGCGGCCCGGAGTCCCGAAAAAGCGCCACTGCGCCGGTGATATCACCAGATCCTGCCAGATCTGCCCGTCTCGTCTATTCGCTATAGGCTTTTGCATCGCCTTTCAAACGGGTCACAAACGCCTCCGAGATATGGGCACGCAGGGCAGCGCCCGCCTCTTCCTCGTCATTGTCTCGTATACCGTCCACAATGCGCTGGTGTTCGGCCAGTGCGACCTCGCCACGCCCTTCGGCGGCAAGCGATGTGGTTGCCAAAAGCGCCATGGACCGATGCACCAGATCCAGCTGCTGCACCAGATACCTGTTATGCGATGCCAGATGGATCTGCCGGTGGAACCGCTTGTTGGCACGGCTAAGCGCCACAGGATCATCCAGCTTCTGGTGATCTTCGTCGATCATCGCCTGCATCACGCGCACTTCTTCTGGCGCGGCATGACGGGCGGCAAGACGCGCCGCCAGTGCTTCGAGTTCCGCGCGGACTGTATAAAGTTCTGCCAGCTGGTTGTGATCCAGCGATGCAACAATCAGCGACCGCCCGTCGCGCGCCAGCATGGACTGGGTCTCAAGGCGCTGCAACGCCTCTCGTACGGGCGTGCGCGACACGCCAAACCGCTCGGCAAGCTCGGATTCCACAAGCCGGTCGCCGGGTTTGTATATTCCCGCGTCGATCGCTTCGAGGATCATGCTATAGGCGTCTTTTTGCATTTTGTGATCTCTTTGATGACAGCACGCAACTCTAGGTGTCCGAAGCCCAAGTGACAAGCGCCCCTGCCTGTGACAATTGCGCCGCCCCGCGATTGCGCGTAAATACCGCGTCATGACACAAACGCCCGCCCCTTCCCGTTTCGCCCATGTGACCCAATGGGTCTTTGATCTTGATAACACGCTTTATGCACCGCAAGCGCGCCTGTTCGATCAGGTGGAAGTCAAGATGACCGATTTCATGATGCGGACGCTGGGGCTGGATCAGGCGCGCGCCAACCATTTGCGCCACCATTACTGGACGCTTTACGGCACAACGCTTGCCGGTTTGATGCACGAACACGATATCGAGCCCGAGCAGTTTCTGGTCGAGGTGCATGATATCAACCTCGAGCATCTGACCCCCGATCCGGCATTGCGCGATGGCATCGCCGCACTTCCGGGCCAGAAGATCGTCTTTACCAACGGCAGCGCCCCCTATGCGCGGCGTGTTCTGGCCGCGCGCGGGCTGTCGAACCTGTTTGACGGGGTCTACGGTGTCGAGGATGCGGATTTCCACCCCAAACCCACGCCGCAAGCCTATCAGGCGATCTTCGACAAAGCTGGCATTTCTCCCGATGTGGCTGCAATGTTCGAAGATGATCCGCGCAATCTGGTGGTGCCACATGCACGTGGCATGCAAACGATCCATGTCGCCCCGCAGGCATTGTTGGCAGATCATATCACCGATCATACCAGTGATCTGGCGGAGTTTCTGGCGCAGATCCACCTGCGCTAGGATCTGGTCTTTCCGCCGCGCCGCGCTATTGTTGCACATAAACACGCAGCGCATCCGCGCTGACACAAGTCGCCAGAGGTCCCCATGTCCCAGATGCCGCATTCGCAAACCGATATCTTTATCTCAGGCGGCGGTGTCGCTGGTCTAACGGCGGCGGCGGCGTTTGGAACTGCCGGATTTCGCACGGTGTGTGTGGACCCGACCCCGCCGGTGACATCTGGCACCGCACAGGGCGCCGACATCCGCACAACCGCGTTTTTGAACCCGTCGGTCAAGGTCTTGGAGGCGGCAGGCCTGTGGGACCGTCTGGTCCCGCACGCAGCGGCCTTGCAAATCATGCGGATCGTGGATGCCGGCGGCACGGAGCCCACCGCAAGGCTGGTGCGTGATTTCAACGCCGCCGAGATTTCCGATCAGCCCTTTGGCTGGAACCTGCCCAACTGGCTTTTGCGCCGCGAGATGGTGGCCCATCTGGAAGACCTGCCCAATGTCGATTTCCGCTCAGGCGTGGCCACGACCGGCCTGTTGACGCGCACCCACGGGGCCGAAGTCAGCCTGTCGGACGGTACCCGGCTGACAAGCCAACTGGTGATTGCCGCCGACGGGCGCGACAGTTTCATCCGCAGCCAGTCGGGTATCGGGGTGAAAACACACTACTACGGGCAAAAGGCGCTGGCCTTCGGGGTGACCCATCCTGTTGCGCATGACAATGTTTCGACCGAAATCCATCGTACGGGCGGGCCTTTCACCCTCGTGCCGCTGCCAGACCGCGATGGCCAGCATTGCTCGGCCGTGGTGTGGATGGAACATGGCCCCAAGGCCGATGCGCTGGCCCGGATGCCTGTGGCAGAGTTCGAGGCCGAGATGCTGGCACGTTCGACCGGTATCCTCGGACCGCTTACACTGTTCACATCGCGTTCTGTCTGGCCGATGCGGGCGCAGATCGCTCACCGGCTGGACGCCGAACGGGTCGCACTGATTGCCGAAGCCGCACATGTGATCCCGCCGATTGGCGCACAGGGGTTGAACATGAGCCTCGCCGATATCGGGGCGCTTTTGGAACTGTGTATCGATAATCGTACGACTTTGGGAGAGCGGTCGACCTTGCGCCGTTATCACCAGCGCCGCTGGCCCGAGATCCGTGCGCGTGTTGCAGGCGTCGATTTGCTGAACCGCGCGGCAATGGTCGGGCCGAAGCCGCTGCGCGATCTGCGGGCGGGCGCACTGGGGGCGCTTTATGGCCTCAAGCCTGTGCGCCAGCTGATGATGCGTGCGGGGTTGGGAATGCGCTAACCCGCGTCCCGTGCCATATGGGCCGGACCCTGTCGCGCAGGGGCCGGCCTTGGCCATCACCGGGCAAAGCCCCCCATCAGGCCGCCGGCTGGTTCAGCATCAACCCGCCTTCGCGGATCAGGAACGCCACGACCTCGTCAACACCGCGCCCTTTTTTCAGTTCGGCCAGAACATAGGGACGCACGCCGCGCGCCGCCTTGGTGTCCGCCTCCAAAAGTGTGGTGTCCACATCGACGTAAGGGGCCAGATCGATTTTGTTCACGACCAGCAGATCCGAGCGGGTAACACCCGGTCCCCGTTTTCGCGGAATATCCTGACCTGCGGCAGTATCGATCACATAGATTGTCAGATCAGCCAGCTCAGGGCTGAAGGTCGCGGCCAGATTATCCCCGCCCGACTCGATCAACACCAGATCCAGATCGGGGAACTGCCGGTTCAGTTCCGCAATCGCCGCCAGATTGATCGAGGCATCCTCGCGGATCGCTGTATGCGGGCAGCCGCCCGTTTCGACGCCGCGGATACGCTCGCTCGGCAGCACCTGCGCGCGCATCAATGCCTCGGCATCCTCGCGGGTGTAGATGTCATTGGTCACCACAGCCATCGACAGCCGCCCCGCCAGTGCGCGGCACAGCCCCTCGGTCAGTGTGGTTTTGCCGACACCGACCGGCCCGCCGATTCCCACGCGCAATGGTCCGTTTGCCATCGTTTCCTCCTTTTCATCCAGCAGACAGGCGTATGCTGCCTGCATTCGAGATTTCAGTTCTGGTGCACGCGGCCTCAGGTTTTGAAGATGCGCACATCAAGGGTTTCATGCGCCATGGCGGCCATATCCGCACGAAAGGCACAGGTGCGCAAATCCGACAGCTCCGCCCCGACCGCAGCCCGTGCCAGCCTGCAAACAAGCGGATGCAGCCCCGCCAGAACGCGCTGGCCCTGCGCTTGGCCCAGCGGCACGAACCGCACCGCACATAGCGTAAGGTTGGAGGCGAACGCATGCAGATACACACCGATCACCGCGTCTGCATCAAGATCAAGCGCGCGGGCGGCCTGCGCCACGGCCACAGGCAAGGTCAGGGGATCGCCTTCTGTCGCGCCGGTCATCTGGGCGCGCGCGCGCTGGAACGCGCAGCCCTGCTCTGTGGTTTCGCGCAAACGCTCGGCGCTGGCGCAAAGTGCCCGCGCGGTCGCATCCAGCACCGCCAAATCGCCCCCCGCCAGCCCGCGGGCCAGCAAAATCGCCTCGGACCAACCCGCGCCATGGGCCAGAATATCGCCCAGCACCTGCGCGAGATCGGCCTCGTTTGTCACATCGCCTGCAGCAATCGCCTGCTCCAGCCCGTGACTATAGGCATAGGCCCCCGTCGGAAATGCGGGCGACAGCCATTGCACCAGTGACAATAGCTCCTCGAGATCAGCCATGTGCCGCGTCGTGGTGGTGGGCGTGCGCATGATCGGCGTGATCATGGTCGTGGTCATGGTGCCCATGCGCGTGATCGTGACTGTGGCTGTGATCGTGACTGTGGCTGTGGCCATGCTCGTGGCCCATAGTGCGCCCTGTGCCATAGGCACCGCTTTCGGGCTGGAAAGGCGCCATGGCATGGGTAACAGTTGCACCCAAACCGACCAGCATCGCCTCCAGCACATGATCTTGGCGGATCACCAGCGACTGCGGGGTGATCTGGCAGGGCGTGTGGCGGTTGCCGATATGCCATGCCAGCCGCGTCAGATCGCCGGTGATCTGCAACACGGGCTCGCTGGCACAGCGCACCTCGATATGGCGGCCATCGTCCAGAACGAAAGCCTCTGCCCCAACGAGGTTCGTGACCTCCGGCAGGTTGACCAGAAATGCAGCGCCGCTGTCGGACACCAACCGTTTGCGGCGCAAGAACCGCCCTTCGTAATCCAGCGACACATGATCGTCGCTGCGAGTCCACGCGCCGGATTTGGCTACACGGGTGGCTTGTGAAATCTCGTTCATCGTTATCTTCCAATAGTTTATAATATACAGTCGGAGCCGGTTTCCCCAAAATGCGCTAGAACAGGAAATACCGCTGCGCTAGGGGCAGTTCATGCGCAGGCTCGCATGTTAGCACCTCGCCATCGGCGCGCACCTCGTAGGTTTCGGGATGCACCTCGATCTTGGGGCGGGCCGCGTTCAGGATCATGTCGGATTTGCCGATGCCGCGGGTGCCTTTGACCGAGATCACCTGTTTTTCCAGCCCGAGCGCCGCTTTCACACCATTGGCATGCGCCGACTGGCTGACGAATGTGGCCGAAATCGCGGGCAAGGCCTTGCCATAGGCCCCGAACATATTGCGCATATAGAACGGCTGCGCGGGGATGGAGCCGTTGGGATCGCCCATCTGGGCGGCCACGATCATGCCCCCCATCAGCACGGTATCGGGCTTGACCCCGAAAAACGCAGGTGACCACAAGACCAGATCAGCGCGCTTGCCCACCTCGATCGAGCCGATATGATCCGAAATCCCGTGGCAGATCGCAGGGTTGATCGTATATTTCGCGATATACCGGCGCACACGGAAATTGTCATTCGCACCGGTTTCCTGTGCCAGACGGCCCCGCTGCTTTTTCATTTTGTCAGCGGTTTGCCAGCAGCGGATGATCACCTCGCCCACACGACCCATTGCCTGACTGTCAGACGAGATAATCGACATCGCGCCCATGTCATGCAAGATATCCTCGGCGGCGATGGTTTCCTTGCGGATCCGGCTTTCGGCAAAGGCCACATCCTCTGGCACCTTGTTATCAAGGTGGTGGCACACCATCAGCATATCGAGGTGCTCTTCGATCGTGTTGCCGGTATAGGGGCGTGTGGGATTGGTCGACGAGGGGATCACGTTTTCCTCTCCCACCACCTTGAGGATATCGGGCGCGTGTCCGCCCCCTGCCCCTTCGGTATGAAACGCATGGATCGTGCGGCCCTTGATCGCGGCAAGCGTGTTTTCCACAAACCCGGATTCATTGAGCGTATCGGTATGGATCATGACCTGCACATCCATGTCATCGGCCACCGACAGGCAGCAATCGATGGCGGCCGGTGTGGTGCCCCAATCCTCGTGCAGCTTGAGCGCGCAGGCACCCGCATCCACCATTTCCACCAACGCATCGGGACGCGAGGCATTGCCCTTGCCCGATAATGCGAGGTTCATCGGAAAGGCTTCAAACGATTGCAGCATCCGCGAGATATGCCACGGTCCGGGCGTGCAGGTGGTGGCCAGCGTGCCGTGCGCAGGCCCCGTGCCGCCGCCCAGCATCGTGGTGATCCCCGACGCCAGCGCATCCTCGATCTGTTGCGGGCAGATGAAATGGATATGGGCATCCATCCCGCCTGCGGTCACGATCCGGCCTTCGGCGGCAATCACTTCGGTTCCGGGACCGATGATGATGTCGACATTCGGCTGTGTGTCGGGGTTGCCCGCCTTGCCGATGGCCGCGATGGCGCCGTCGCGCAGCGCGATATCGGCCTTGTAGATGCCAGTGTGATCGACGATCAGCGCATTGGTGATCACCGTATCGGCCGCCCCGCCTGCGCGGGTGATTTGCGACTGGCCCATGCCATCACGAATAACCTTGCCGCCGCCGAACTTGACCTCTTCGCCATAGGTGGTCAGATCGCGTTCAACTTCGATAATCAGATCCGTGTCGGCCAGCCGAACCTTGTCGCCCGTCGTGGGCCCAAACATATCGGCATAAGTGGCGCGGGAAATTCTGGCAGGCATAGGCCTCTCCCCTCAATAGGTCACATAAAACTGGCGCAGGTCTTGCGTGCGGCGTTCGGTCAGCTCGGTCATGCATGTGGCATGGATCAGCGGCTGGATGCTGCCGCCTGCGTATTGCTCCGCACGCGCTGCGCAATCGGCATCGCGAAACGCGATCCATGCGCGTTGCGCCCCAAGCAGTTGCGCCGCATTTTCCGCGCCAAAGGCGCGCGCGCGGGCGCGGGCCTCCTTATAGGCGGTGTTGAGCAATGCATCAGCAGACTGCAGATCGCGATAGGCGCATTGATTCATATCGCTTTGCGTCACCGGATCATCGCACATCTCGGCCAGCGCCGCCGGGGCTGCACCCAGCGCCACAACCGCGGCGATCACGAACGCTTGCACATGTGTCATCCCGTTCACAGCCGCCCCATGATTTTCTGGTTGAACCCGTAGATCTCACGCGTGCCGCGATAGGCCACCAGATCTACCTCGCGCGATTGGCCCGGCTCGAACCGGACCGCGGTGCCGGCCGCAATATCAAGGCGGTAGCCTGTACATTGCTCGCGGTCAAATTGCAGCGCGGGGTTTGTTTCGGCAAAGTGGTAATGGCTGCCCACCTGAACCGGACGGTCGCCGGTGTTGGCGACCAGAACCGTGATCGCCTCCAGCCCCTCATTGAGGATGATATCACCGTCCACTGGGAAAATCTCGCCGGGGATCATACTCTTACCCCGCCACACTGAGGGCCGCGCCCGCAACTGCCGCCAGACCACCCAAACCGCGCAAAGCGCGCGCCCCGAAGCTGCGCCCGATCACGATCCCCAGCACATGCAGCCCTGCGGTGGCCAGTGCGAAACCCGCGAAATACAGCGCAAGCCCGTGGCCCGGCCCCTCGGCCCCATGCGCCCAGCCATGCGCCATGCCGAACACCGCAACCATCGGCGCCAGCAGGAGCGCGGGAACACGCGCCGACATCGCCACCAGCGCACCGAGCACGATAATCGAGGCCATGATCAATGGCTCGACCGACAAAAACGGCACCCCCATCGCGCCCATGATCCCGCCCACAAGCATCGCGCCCACAAACCCCGCAGGCACGGCCCAGATCGCCCGTCCGCCCATTTGTGCGGCCATCAAACCGATCGCCACCATCGCAAGCACATGATCGGCCCCGCCGACAGGATGGGCCATACCGCCTAGCAGCGTACCAGCCTCATGGCCGGGATGGGCCAGAACCGATGTGGGCAACATTGCAAGGGGCGATAGAAGAAGTGAGGGGAAAAGCCGTTTCATTTCGATGCCTTTTATTAGCGGATTGGGTGGTGGACGGTCACAAGTTTCGTGCCGTCGGGAAAGGTGGCCTCGACCTGGATCGAAGGGATCATCTGGGGGATGCCGGTCATACATTGCTCGGCTGTGATAACCTCTGCGCCGGTTTCCATCAGTTCGGCCACGCTATGGCCTGCGCGCGCGCCCTCGACGACGAAATCGGAGATGATCGCGATTGCTTCGGGATGATTGAGCTTAACGCCACGCTCCAACCGCCCGCGCGCCACAATCGCCGCCAAACTGATCATCAGCTTGTCTTTTTCTCTTGGCGTCAGGTTCATGTTTGCCCTCTGTGTTCTTTCATATCTGCCATACCCGCGGGGCCGGTGCACCGCGGCGCAAAACACCCATGGCCCGCAAAATCTGTTTGCGCAGTGGCCAGCCATCACGGGCCAGAAACCGCACCACGCATTTGCCGTCAAAGCCGGAGGCCGCGGCCTCGACATCCGGTGTGTCCAGCACCTGCCGCACCGCCTCCACCGCATCCTCGGCACCCTGCGCGCATAAAACCATCGTGGCCATCGCACGCGCGTGGCCCAAGCGCGCCGCCTGTGGACCCTGGGAAAGGATCGCACCGTCCAGATACAGCGGCTCGATCAGAACTGGCTGCCCCGATCTGCGGATCTCGCGACGGTCGTAAAAGGACATATCGCGGATCTCCTCGCCCATGGCATGGCGACCCAGCACCACCGCCTCCAGCATCAGACATCCCGCATCGGGGGCCAGATCGATCAGCGTTTCGCGCCGCAAGGCACAATGATCAAACAGGATTGTTTCCTGCGGCACCCAATCCAGCCATCCGCCAGCGCCCACGTCGTGATGCACACGAACCTGCGCGGCACTCCCTTCGGCGCGATAGGCGCGCTCGGCGGTTTGGGTGGTGGCCACAACACGTCCGCCCGACACCGATGTGCGATAGCTCAGTGTATCCCCCGCTGTCAGCCCGCCAGAGGTATTGAGGAAAACCACCTCCGGCACCTTACCCACACGTGGCAGCTGCGCCTTGGCCGAGCCACGCTGGCGCAGGCCTTGCAAGCGCCCGGCATCAAACCGCACAGCAGCCTCACCATGGCTGCGTTGGGCACGGGGGCTGTGGTTGGCATGGGGTTGGGGGCGGGTGTCAAACATCGCGGTCCTTTCGACGATAGTGAACCGCGCACCCCGCGAAACGTCCATCACCGCAGGCCCCTACCGTAAGCGCCACCGAGCCTGCGAAACACCAACAGCCCAAATAACAATCATATTGCCCTTATTATGTGCAATTTAAGAAATGCCATTCATCCCAGCGGCCCAAGGCGACGCTCTTCGGACAGCATGACATTCGCCTCTACCCGACCGACAGCCGGTAAGGTCATGATCCGGCGGCGCAAAACCCGCTCGAAATCGGAGATGTCGCGCGCAGTGACCTGCAGCCTGTAATCGAACTGCCCCAACACATGCTGGATCACTTGCACTTCGGGGATGGCGGCGGCGGCGCGCTCGAAATCCTCAAGGCTGACGCGGCCTTTGGTGGCCAGTTTGATCCCCAAAAACACCGTGACCCCGAACCCCAGCGCCGCGCGATCCACATCCAGCCGCGTGCCCGCCAATACATTGCTGTCTTGCAGCCGTTTGATCCGGCGCCAGCAGGCGGGCTGTGACAGGCCCAATCTGCGGCCCAATACGCCGGCGTTCAACGTCCCATCCTCCGCCAGTGCGCGCAAAATCGCACGATCATGATCATCAAGCGCAATCATAGCGGCAACTCCGTGCTGTCTTTCAGCTTCGCAATCAGCATAAGGGCATCGGTTTCCTGAATATGTGGCAGGGCCAGTATCTGTGTACGATACAGCTGCTGATAATGGCGCATGTCGCGCGCAATCATGTTCAGCCTGACATCGGTCTGTCCCAGAAAGGTCTGGATCTCGATCACCTCGGGCACCGCGCGCGCGGCCTCCAGAAATTCGTCAAAAGCGCGCGGGTTGGTTTTGTCCAAGGTGAAACGCAAGGACACCTCCACCTCCCAGCCAAGCGCGCGCCAGTTGATCGCGGCCCTGCGGCCCGCAATCACACCGGCGGTTCGCATCCGCTCCAACCTGCGCCAGCAGGTGGCCACGGTCACGCCCGCGCGCTCGGCCAGAAGCGCGGTCGCCAGATCGGGATCGGCCATCAGATAGCGCAAGATCCGCCGGTCTGTATCATCAACGCGCATGGTTTTTTCACTTTTGCCTTTAGATAAGAATGATATTTTACATTTAACTGATTTTAATGCGTATTGTGAACGCCAAATCATCCTGCCGCGTGTAGATTAGCGTCAGACCTCAAGTGGAGATAAAAACATGCGTGTTTTCTATGATCGCGATTGCGATGTGAACCTGATCAAAGACAAAAAAGTCGCGATCCTCGGTTATGGCAGCCAAGGCCACGCCCACGCGCTGAACCTGCGCGATTCGGGTGCAAAAAACATCGTTGTTGCGCTGCGCGAAGGCTCGGCATCGGCAAAGAAATGCGAAGCCGAGGGCCTGACCGTAATGGGCATCGCCGAAGCGGCTGCATGGTGCGACGTCATCATGTTCACCATGCCCGACGAGCTTCAGGCCGAAACCTACAAAAAATACGTCCATGACAACCTGAAAGAAGGCGCAGCGATTGCCTTTGCCCACGGTTTGAACGTGCATTTCGGCCTGATCGAGCCGAAAAAAGGCGTGGATGTCATCATGATGGCCCCCAAAGGCCCCGGTCACACCGTGCGTGGCGAATACACCAAAGGCGGCGGCGTACCGTGCCTGTTTGCGGTCGAGAACGACGCATCGGGCAAAGCACAAGAGATCGCGCTGTCCTATTGCTCGGCCATCGGTGGCGGCCGTTCTGGCATCATCGAGACCAACTTCCGTCAGGAATGCGAAACCGACCTGTTCGGGGAACAAGCCGTTCTTTGCGGCGGTATCGTCGAGTTGATCCGCATGGGCTTCGAGACCCTCGTGGAAGCTGGCTACGAGCCGGAAATGGCGTATTTCGAATGCCTGCACGAAACCAAGCTGATTGTTGACCTGATCTATGAAGGCGGCATCGCGAATATGAACTACTCGATCTCGAACACCGCCGAATATGGCGAGTATGTTTCGGGTCCGCGCGTCCTGCCTTATGCAGAAACCAAACAGCGTATGAAAGACGTTCTGACCGACATCCAGAACGGTAAATTCGTGCGCGACTTCATGCAGGAAAACGCAGTCGGCCAGCCGTCGTTCAAAGCGACCCGCCGGATCAACGACGAGCACCAGATCGAAAAAGTCGGTGAGAAACTGCGCGCGATGATGCCGTGGATCTCGGCTGGCAAAATGGTCGACAAAGAGCGTAACTAAGCGCCAGTGATCGCCATCTACAACGATACGAAAAGGGCGCCCCTGCAACGGGCGCCCTTTTTGCTAGAGACCACGCGTGCCCTGCGGGAACGCGCGATTTTGACACACAGCGCCCCTAGCGGGTGACGTCTTCGACGGCGGATACGATCCCGTCCACGGTCGCGCTCAGCATGGCCTCGTCCTCGCATTCGGCCATCACACGGATCAGGGGTTCTGTGCCGGATTTGCGGATCAGCAAACGGCCGTGGCCTGCAAGTTTTGCTTCCGCATCGGCGATCACGCGCTGCACGCTGTGATCGTCAAGCGGCTCCTGCCCCGTGCTGTAGCGCACGTTTTTAAGAAGCTGTGGTACGGTCTCGAACTGCTCCACCAACTCCGAAGCGCGGTGTCCCGTCTCTGCCATCGCCAGCAGGAACTGCAAACCCGCCATCAGACCGTCGCCGGTTGTGGCGTAATCGGTCATCACGATATGGCCCGACTGTTCACCGCCCAGATTAAAGCCGCCCGCGCGCATCCGCTCCACCACATAGCGGTCGCCCACTTTGGTGCGTTCCAGCGACAGGCCACGGCCCTGCAAGAACCGCTCCAGCCCGAGGTTGGACATGACTGTGGCCACCAGCGCGCCGCCGCGCAAAAAGCCCTTTTCGGACCATCGGCGTGCAAACAGCGCCATGATCTGGTCGCCGTCGGCCACCCGTCCTGTTTCATCCACGATCATGACGCGGTCCGCATCGCCATCCAGCGATATCCCCAGATCGGCACCATGCGCCACCACCGCATCGGCGCAGGCCTCGATATGGGTCGAGCCCACACGGTCGTTGATGTTAAAACCGTTAGGGTCGATCCCGATCGGCACCACATCGCAGCCCAGCTCCCACAGCACCTGCGGTGCCGCGCGGTAGGCCGCACCATTGGCGCAATCCACCACGACCTTGATCCCCGACATACGGTCGCGTGCGGGGAAAGTGGTCTTGGCATATTCAACATACCGGCCCAGACCATCGTCGATCCGTTTGGCGCGCCCGATATTATCGGGCACAGCCAACCGGATATCGCCACCCACCATCGCCTCGATCTCGGCCTCGGCGTCGTCAGACAGCTTGAACCCGTCCGGCCCGAAAAACTTGATGCCGTTATCGGTGGCCGGATTATGGCTGGCCGATATCATGATCCCCAGATCCGCGCGCATGGACCGTGTCAGATAGCCGACCGCCGGCGTCGGCACAGGCCCCAGCAAAAGCACATTCATCCCGGTAGAGGTCAGACCCGCCGTCAGCGCATTTTCGAACATATAGCCCGACAGACGCGTGTCCTTGCCGATCACCACACGGTGGCCGTTGGTTCTGTCACGGCGGAAATAGCGCCCTGCCGCGGCCCCCAGCTTCAGCGCCATTTCGGCGGTCATATGGCCCTGATTGGCCTCGCCACGCACCCCGTCGGTGCCAAACAGCTTGCGCGTCATTCGTCTTCTCCCCAGCCCAATGTCAGCGCGCTCCACATTTTCACGCCTTGTACGACCTCGGCCACATCATGCACGCGGTGGATTTGCACGCCTTGGGCGATGGCCGCCAGTGTGACAGACAATGTGCCGGGCATTCTGGCCTTGGCGTCCTCGGCACCGGTAATCGTGCCGATAAACCGCTTTCGCGACGCGCCCACAAGCACCGGACAGCCCAGCGAATGAAACAGCGACAGGCCGCGAAGAAGTGTAAGGTTATGCGCGACGGTCTTGCCAAATCCGATACCGGGATCGGCGATAATCGCCTCGCGCGCGATACCTTCGGCCTCGGCCATCGCGAGGCGTTCTTCCAGATGGTCATACACATCCAGCAGCACATCGAGGTATTCGGGATTGTCCTGCATCGTGTCAGGATCGCCCTGCGCATGCATCAGGCAAATCGGCAGACCCGAGCCCAAAGCGACCTCGGCCATGCCGGGATCGAACCCCATGGCCGACACATCGTTGAGCATATCGGCCCCGGCCTCGACGGCGGCATCGGCCACCAGCGCCTTGCGCGTATCGATCGAGATCGCGACATCGGGATATTCGTCGCGAAGGGCGGCCACCACAGGGGCGGTGCGGCGGATTTCCTCGTCCTCGGCCACCAGATCGGCACCCGGACGTGTGCTCTCGCCCCCGACATCCAGAAGATCGACGCCTGCCTCAACCATCGCAGCGGCCCGTTCCAGCGCCAGTTCCTCGTCGTCGTAATCGCCCCCATCGGAGAAACTATCGGGCGTGACGTTCAAAATCCCCATGATCCGGGGCCGCTCCAGCGTCAATGCGCCAATCGCGCGCCGCTTCGCGGTCAGACGTTCCAGCACCTCTTCGGGGCAGTGAGCCGCCGGGATCACCTCTGGCGAGGCGCCTCGACGGAGGATCTCGACCTCATCGAACCAGCACCAGCCACCGGCCAGCCAGAAGGCGGTATCGGGACGGGCAAGATCGTTGCGCGGGATCGGACGGTAATACAGCTTTTCCATACCCCCCATTCACCGCATGAGCGCTGATTTGGCAAGCCCATCAAAGCGGATGATGGGTGACAGGCACGCGGGTTCCTGCCGGCGCTGCAATATCGCCGTGAAGTTCAAGCCCCTGCGCGGCCAGTTGTTCGGACAGCCAGATCGCCAAGGCGACCGCATCACGCGGGCTGCCCTGCGGTCCGTCCACCGCATCCAGCACGATTTTCGACGGCGCCCAGACAACCATCTGGCCGTGTTTCATCGCCCAATCGATCTCGGTACGCGAGGATACCACCACACAGCGCCTGTCGCGCGCGGCCAAAATCCATGCGTTTTGCTCGATCGCGAGCAAATCGATACGACGCTGGGTGATGTGCTGGGCGCTTTGGGGCGGTGCGAGCGCGGGCATACCCACGGTCACGATCACCGGCAGGCCGGTGGCTTGCAACCGGTCCAGACGCGTTGACAGATCGCCTGCGGCGATCACATCGTTGGACATGAACGCCAGCAGCGGATGCAACGCCTCTTCGCTGTCAGATTGCACAGGCACGCTTGCGCGCGCGCGCACGATCTCCACCCCCAAGGCCCCCGGCCCCCGGTCCAGCTTTTCGATGCGCACGAAGACCCGCATGGCCTGCGGTTCATGCAAGATCCGCTCCGCCACTCGCTCGGCCAGCGTTTCCAGAAGGTTCAGACGTTCCGCCGCCAGTTCGCCATCAATCGCTTCTGTGATGCGATCATACGACAGGATGCGGTCCACATCATCGTCTAGCGGCGCGGGCGCGGGACGAACCTCGACCACGATATTGAAGCGCAACCGCTGCGTCAGACCGCGCTCTTGCTGGAACGCCCCGATCTCGGCGGTGACCACATGATCACGCAGACTGATCCTGTCACGGGGCGCTGCGGGCGCAGAGGCCAGCGCGCGCGCTTCTGGATGGGCAAAGGCGAGCTTGGTATCGCTGGTCATAATCACTCCTGGGGCCGTCTGCGTCCGGTGAAAATAGAAAAGGGGCAGGCAAAAGCCCACCCCGAAACGGCATTTAACACCTGAAAGCGACTTTAGTTCGACGCGGTTCGCACCGGTTTGCGATAAAAGATATGTGCGCCCACACGCGCTGTGCGCACGAAGCGCTTGGACCACGAGGGATGAACCGCTGGTGTGTGGAAATATGTTGCGCCCGATGTCACATCACGCGGCGCACCACCGGCCATGGCGCGGGCAACATCGCTGACGCGGGAAAACACGGCACGATTGGCAATCTTGTCCGAGCGGCCATCGCAGGTCCAGCTGAACTGGCAGCTGCGACCGTTGCCCTGATTGACCACGCCACAAATCGTATTGGGGAAGGCAGGATCATCGACGCGGTTCAAAACCACTTCGGCGACAGCCTTCTGGCCTTGGCGGCTTTCGCCGCGCGCTTCATGATAAAGAACCTGCGCAAGACACTGAAGTTGATCATCACTTACAGTCTTTGTGGAACCTTTCGCCGCGGCCGCTGTTGTACTGGCATCCGCAGGCGGGTTCATCATATCTATCAGCTGGTTGCTGGTGACCTTGCCCAACGCATCGCGTTCGCCCGCCAGAAGAGACATCAGCGGCTGGTCGATGGACACCTGCGGCGCATTCGAGCTGCTGGCTGTGGTATCGGCCTGTGCGGCGTGTGTCGCCATAATAGCCGAGGCAGCAAGGCTTGCACAGATAGTCACAAAGTGTTTGGTCATTCTACTTGTCTCGCACCCGTTTCGCGCCCTGCTTTGCACCCCAGTTGCGCTGCAAGACCCGCCCGATCTAACGAAAATTCCTTTAGGAATCCATGACACGCGACCCGATGGCACAGGGCGTGGCGTAAAGCGGCAAGATCTTGCCGCTTCCACGGTCTGCGCATTCTGACCGGAACTGGCCTGTTTTCACCGAGCCTGTTGTTTAGGCAGTATTTTTCGAAATAGGTCCGGTATGCGACTTTTAAGACATCCGAGGGGCCAGAAGGGCGAAATGGGCCGCGGCCAGACGTGCGACGGGAACACGAAATGGCGAGCATGACACATAGGTAAAGCCTGCCGCGCGACAAAAGGCGATTGATTCGGGATTGCCTCCGTGCTCTCCGCATACGGATATGGTCACATCGGGCCGGGTCGCTCTGGCACGACTTGCCCCGATCAACAGCAACTCCCCCACCCCTTCGACATCCAGTATATGGAACGGATCTTCGGCATAGACGCCCTGATTGACATAGGTAGACATGAACCGGCCTGCATCATCGCGCGACAGACCATAAGTCATCTGTGTCAGATCGTTGGTGCCGAAAGAAATGAATTCCGCATGTTCGGCGATCTCGCCCGCGCGCAGTGCGGCCCGCGGCGTCTCCATCATCACGCCCAGACGGTAGCTGAAATCGGCCTTTTGTTCATGGCGCACAGCGGCTGCGACGGCATCCATACGGGTTTTGACCAGTTCCACTTCGCGCGAGGCAGATACGAGCGGGACCATGATCTCCGGCACAATTTTTGCGCCGCGCCTGCCGGCCTCGACCACGGCCTCGAAGATCGCGCGCGCCTGCATGTCATAGATCTCGGGCAAAGTGATCCCCAAACGCACACCGCGCATGCCCAGCATCGGGTTCACCTCGGACATCGCCTCGCAGCGGCGCATCACCTCCGAGAGCGGTCTGTCGATTGCCTCGGCCAGTTCGCGCATGCCGTCGCGGTCATGGGGCAGAAATTCGTGCAGCGGCGGATCGAACAGCCGGATACATACAGGCTGCCCCGACATGATATCGAAAAGTGCAATGAAATCCTTGCGCTGCATCGGCAAAAGTCGCGCCAGAACAATCCGGCGATCCTCCGGCGCATCCGCAAAGATCATCTCGCGCATGACGGTCAGGCGATCTTCGTCGAAAAACATATGCTCGGTCCGGCACAGCCCGATGCCATCGGCCTCGAAATTGCGTGCGGTGCGCGCATCATCGGGAGTGTCGGCATTTGCGCGAATGCCGATATCACGCACATTGTCGGCCCAATGCAGCAGGGCCCGAAACCCGTCATCCAGCGCGGGTTCCAGCATTTCGGCCGTCCCCAGCAGCAACTCGCCACTGGTTCCGTCAAGCGTGACCACATCGCCTTCATGAAACACGCGCCCCTTGGGGCCTGTCACATGTTTTTCGCGTGTGTTCAGGGTGATCTGGTTGCACCCCACAATACACGGCAGGCCCAACCCGCGTGCGATCACCGCCGCGTGGCTGGTCATGCCGCCCCGTTCGGTCAACACAGCTTGGGCGGCGTGCATCCCGCGAATATCCTCGGGCGCGGTTTCACGCCGGATCAGAATACACGGTTCGTCACGCGCCGCAGAGGCCTGTGCCGCGCTGGCCGAAAACACCAGCTTGCCGGTGGCGGCCCCGGGCGAGGCGGCGATGCCGGTGGCAATCACATCGCGGGGCGCGCGTGGATCCACCTGATAGTGCAGCACCTCGGTCAGCGCACGCGGTTCTACCCGTAACAGCGCCTCCTCGCGGGTGATGATGCCCTCTTCGGCCAAGGCCACCGCAATACGTACCGCGGCGCGCGCAGAACGCTGGACCCGCACCGCATCGATGATGGCAATCGCGCCGCTTTCGATTGCGAATTCGATCTGCATCTCTTCGCGCAATCCCCGCCGACAGGTGGCCCCGAATTCGACCAGCCGTGCAAAAACCTCCGGCGCGACCTCCTCCAACGCGGCGCCGCGCGCATCACGTGTCAGAAAATGGGTTTCCTCGGCATTGGCCCGCCCTTGCGCCTGCCCCCTGAACCGGCCTGTTACCTGCGACTGGCCGATCACACCGTCCACAAACTGGATCGTGCCGGAGCCAGACAACCCCGGCCCGATGCCAAGCGCCATCTCCTGCACCACCAGCCCGAGCGTTGCCTCCGCTGGCGCGCCCTTGGCCTGACGTAGAAGACGCGCGGTCGTCCCCTCCCACGCGCGTGACATAGAACGCAAAACCTCGCGCAGCTGGCGTGCCGGATCCTGCGGGAACGGCTCTTCCATTTCCTCGCAGTAATCCGCCATGGCCTGATCCAGAACGCCGGCGCCCGGCTCGGCACTGAACCGGTCGGGATCAAGGCGCGCGATATGGATGGCATAGCTTTGCACGAAATTCAGATACAGCGCATCTGCCGCCGTCTGGCCGTGGCTTTGCACAAGGCGCGCATGCACCCGGTCGTTCAGACCGACGTTCAGCACAGATCCCGGCCCACCCCATTCGGGGTTTTCGGGGCTGGAGCGAACGGAAACCAGAAAGTCCGCCCCCAATATCTTTGTGAGCGGCGCCAGATCGGGGGTATGGCCGGCGGCAATCGCACGCACGGTTTCCACCGGCAATGCGACCGTGCGGGGCACCGGCAAATCCAGCCTGATCAGACGCTGCAAGCATTTGGCACGCCAGCCATGGCGCGTTTTCTTGACTTTCGCCCCGGGCGTAAGTTCAACAAACTCAGCGGTTCTATCGTCTTTCTGCATTGCAGCGCGCCTTATTGTGCACCCGCAGCATAAGCGATTTTACTTCCCACGGGAAGCCGCACCTATGCGCAGGGCGGGATATATCCGCGTCGCCGGGCCGTGCAGGCGCGCCGACGCGAAGGATTCACCCCGAAACCGGCGACCGGCTGCGGGGAAAATATTGTCAGCCTTCCAGCCGGTTAAGATCAGCCACCGACATACAAATCTGGCGAATACGCGACAACAGGTTCAGCCGGTTGCGGCGCAGGATTTCATTGTCGGAATTGATCTGGACCGCTTCGAAAAAGGCATCGATCGGACCGCGCAGCTTGGCCATGGCACCCATTGCGGTGGCAAAATCGTTTTGCGCCATAGCGGGCGCGATTTCGGCCTCTGCCTGATCAAGAGCAGCAAACAATGCCTTTTCCTGATCGACTTCGGCAAATTTTTCCTCGGCTCCGAAACTGTATTCCACCCCGTCCTTGTCTTCGGCCTGGGTCAGGATGTTGTTGGCGCGTTTGTAGCCCTGGATCAGGTTTTCGCCGTCATCGGTTTTGAAAAATCCTGCCAGCGCCTCGGCACGATTGACCAACAATGTCAGATCATCGTGGCCCGGCATCGCCAGAACCGCATCGATCACATCATGGCGGATGCCTTGATCGCGCAGATACACTTTCAGCCGGTCGTGGAAGAACGTCAGAAGATCGGCCCCGTCCGCGCCCGCATAGCCTTTGGCAAAAAGATCGCCCAGCTTGACGCGCAGGTCATTGGTCAGGATCAGACGGATCACACCCAGCGCCGAACGACGCAGCGCAAAGGGGTCTTTGGAGCCGGTGGGTTTTTCGTCGATCGCCCAGAACGCGGTCAGCATGTCGATTTTGTCAGCCAGCGCCACAGCCACGGTCACCGGTGCCGTGGGCACATCATCGGACGGCCCAAGGGGCGAGTAATGGTCGCGGCAGGCATCCGCCACAGCGTCGGACAATCCCGCGCCTTGGGCGTAATAGCGCCCCATGATCCCTTGCAGCTCGGGAAATTCATAGACCATTTCCGATTGCAGGTCGGCCTTGCAGACCTCTGCCGCCTCGCGGGCCACTTGCGGGTCCGCGCCCACCATCGGCGCGATCTCACCCGCCAATGCAGCGATACGGGCCACACGATCGCCTTGCGAGCCGATCTCGTTGTGGAAGGTCACATCGCGCAACCCTGCCCCCAAGCCCGACAGGCCCTGCGATGTGACCAGACGCTGGTCGTTTTGCCAGAAGAATTTGGCATCCGACAACCGCGCGGCCAGAACCTTCTGGTTTCCGGCCAGAATCGTTGCCCCCTCATCGGCGGTGGCGCGGTTGGCCACCGTCACAAAGCCTTCGATCCGGCCGGTTTTCGGATTTTTCACCGAAAAGAACTTCTGATGTTCTTTCATCGAGGTCTGCAACACCTCCGGAGGTAATTCCAGAAACGCGTCATCGATCCGGCCCATCAAGGCAACCGGCCATTCCACAAGCCCAGCGACCTCGGCCAACAAGCCTTTATCCTCGACCAGTTCCAGCCCGCGTGCAAAGGCCATCTGCTCTGCATCATGCCAGATTGTCTGGGCACGGTCTTCGGCATCCAGCACCACATTGGCTGCGGCGAGTTTCGCACGGTAATCGTCAAACGAGCTCACCGCGAACGTATCTGGCGCCATAAAGCGATGCCCGCGTGTACGGTCGCCTGCGCGGATACCATCCACATCCACCTCCACGACGCGGGCGCCTGCGTCGTCGCTCAGCACACATAAAATCGAATGCAGCGGGCGGACCCAACGCAGGCTGCCTGCGCCCCAGCGCATCGCCTTGGGCCACGGGAAGGTGCGGATGGTCTGTTCCAGAACCTCGGCAATGATCGCATCGGCAGGGCGTCCGGGTTTCTCGAAGCTGGCAAAATACACCTGCCCCTTTTTATCATCGCGGATTTCAAGCTGGTCCTTGTTCAATCCGGTGGACCGCAAAAACCCCTCGATCGCCTTGTCGGGGGCACCCACCTTCGGGCCTTTGCGTTCCTCGCGCAGGGTCGGGCTTTCGTCGGTCAGCCCCTCAAGCGCCAGCACCAGACGGCGGGGCGTAGAGAACGCGCCGGCAGAGCTGTAGGTCAGACCGGCGCCCACAAGCCCGTCGGTGATCATTTTTTTCAGGTCCTCGCGGGCGCGGGCCTGCATCCGGGCAGGAATTTCCTCGGAAAAAAGTTCGATCAGAAGATCCGGCATATCAGGTCTCCGCCTTATCGTTCAGGTGATGGCAGGTCATGGCCCGCTCATCGCAATAGGTGACACCCGTGTGCACTGGCGCACGAGCGGTATCTGGTTGCATCATAAAGCCCCGATGAGCGCTCACGCCGCATCTCCGTGCGTGGGCGCCGAAAGATCGGCACCACCGGCTTCGGTGCGCACGAAGGCATCGGCACACATCTTGGCCAAGGTGCGCACACGCCCGATATAGGCCTGACGTTCGGTGACCGAAATCACGCCGCGCGCGTCGAGCAGGTTGAACAGGTGGCTGGCCTTGATGCACTGGTCATAGGCGGGATGCGCCATCACGATCCGGCGGCCTGTGGCATCGCTGTCGTCTTGCGACAGGATACGCTGGCACTCGGCCTCGGCGTCTTTGAAATGCTGCAGCAGCATGTCGGTGTCGGCCACATCGAAATTCCAGCGCGAATATTCCTGTTCCGTCTGGCGAAACACATCGCGGTAGAGCAGCGCGATCGGCGCATCGGGATCGTTATAAGGCATGTCCATCACATGATCGACGCCAAGCACATACATCGCCAGACGCTCCAGACCATAGGTCAGCTCGCCCGATACAGGGTGGCAATCATGCCCGCCTACCTGCTGGAAATAGGTGAATTGCGAGACTTCCATCCCGTCGCACCAGACTTCCCAGCCCAAACCCCACGCCCCAAGTGTCGGGCTTTCCCAGTCATCTTCCACAAAGCGGATATCGTGCATATCGATATCGATGCCGATGGCCCGCAAGCTGCCCAGATACAGCTCCTGCAGATCGGGCGGGCTGGGTTTGATCAACACCTGATACTGGTAGTAATGCTGAAGGCGGTTGGGGTTGTCGCCATAGCGCCCGTCGGTCGGACGGCGCGAGGGTTGGACATAGGCGGCCGCCCATGGCTTGCTGCCCAGACTGCGCAGCGTGGTCGCCGGATGGAATGTTCCGGCCCCTACTTCCATGTCATAGGGCTGCATCACCGCACATCCCTTGGCCGCCCAATAGGCCTGAAGACGCAGGATGATTTCCTGAAACGAGCGCGGTGCGGCAGGTTTTGCGGATGGTGCGTCGGTCATGACGTGGCTCCCAGGCGGATCAATAAGAATTTCGTGTCTTGTCTACTAGGCAAGGGGACGCGCAGGGTCAACGTGGAACCGTCATGCGGTGCGCGCCAAGGTACAGTTGCGCGTGCCAGAGTTTTGACGCAAACACGGCTATAACAAGGCAAAGTACGGACAGGGGCATGACATGCGGCGGTTGAAACGGGCAATTTCGGCAATGGTGGCCGCAGGGCTGACAGCGATGGTCTGGACAGGCAGCGCCTGGGCACAGCCGGTCTGGCTGCAAATCGAGGCACGCCCCACACTGGCCCAGGCCCGCGATGCGGCCCGCGGATGGAGCACCCTGCCCGACATCGCCGGTTTCGCGCTGACCTCGGGATGGTATGCAATCTCCATCGGCCCGTTCGATGACCGCACCCGCGCCGAGGCCCGCCGCATGCAACTGCGCCGCGAGAACCTGATCCCGCAGGATGCCTATGTGTCCGATGGCAGCACCTACCGCCAGCAATTCTGGCCCGTGGGCGCGCAGCGCATAACACCCGCCCCCGTGCCGCAACCAATTCAGGAAACTGCCCTGCCCGCGATAGGGACTCCAACGCCAGGGACCCCAACGCCCGAGGCCAACGCGCCAGAGACCAACGCGCCAGAGACCAACGCGCCAGAGACCAACGCCGCCGTCCGCGAACAGGCGCGCCCTGCCCCCGCGCCACAGGCCATGCCCGATTCAGACCCGACCCGCGCGACGGGCACACCACCCGCAAGCCAGCCCGCGCAAAACGCACTGGGCGCAGATCTTCCGGCTGAAACACCCGAGCAATCGCGCAGGCTGGAATCGCAGTTAACCGCCACGGTCAAGCGCAACATTCAAGCGGCGCTGAAATGGCAGGGCATTTATTCGGGCGGACTGGATGCATCTTTCGGGCCGGGCACGCGCAGCGCGATCAGTGCATGGCAAAACCAGAACGGATTTGCCGCAACCGGTGTTCTGACATCGGACCAGCAAAAACAGCTGCTGGACGCCGCGGCGCAGGCCAAGGCCGTGCTTGGCCTGGAAGAAGTCACCGACAGCGAGGCAGGGATCACGATCGACCTGCCCACAGGGCTTGTTGATTTCGAGGACTACGATCCGCCATTCGCACGCTACAGCGCCACGGACGGCTCGGGCATTCAGGCGCTGCTGATTTCGCAGGCGGGCGATGCCACCACGCTCAAGGCGTTGTTTGACGTGATGCAAACGCTGGCCTTTGTTCCGGCGTCCGGCACGAAGACCCTCAACTCCAACGGGTTTGTTATTGATACCGGCAATGCGGCCATGACATCTTATACCGAAGTCGGGCTGAAAAACGGTGCGCTCAAGGGCTTTACCCTCATCTGGCCCGCGTCGGGCGATATCGCACAGCGCAACCGGACACTTGCGGCGATGCGCGACAGTTTCCGCGCAAGCGGTGCGCAAACGTTGGACGCGGCGCGTGGCGCGCGCTCTACCGTCAGCCGTGCCGATCTGCTGGCGGGGCTTGATACCCGTGCGCCCGCCTTTACGCGTTCGGGCTTTTTCACAGACCCCCAAGGCACCGTGGTCACGGCCGCACAAGGCATGGCAGAATGTAGACGCATTACAGTGGAAGACGTCCCCGCCACCCTGCGATTTAACGATCCCGACCTCGGGCTTGCGATTCTGAGCCCGAAAACACCGCTTGCGCCCGCGCAGGTGGCGGCATTCTCGACACAGACGCCGCGTGTGGAGAGTGATCTGACCGTTGCCGGTTTTTCCTATCCCGAGGCGCTGTCTATGCCGGTCCTGACCCACGGGACGCTTCTGGCGCTTGAGGGGCTGTCAGGCGGTCAGGAGCGTGCGCGCATTGCTGCCAGAACCCAGCCCGGCGATGCCGGCGGTCCGGTGTTTGACGACGCAGGCGCGATCATCGGTATGCTTTTGCCGCAGCCGGATGACAGCACCAGACAACTGCCACCCGAGCTGTCTGCCGCGCTACAATCCGCGGCGATTACGCAGGCGCTGACAGATCAGGGACTGGATGCGCGCACCACGACACAGACCACGCCCCCCTCAATGATCGAACGTGCGCGCGGGCTGGTGGTGCATATCGGCTGCTGGCACTGACGCCGGTCTGCGCCTTTTGTTGGTTAACGGGCCGCCTCGGGGGACTGCGCGGCCCAAGATTAACGGCAGCGGGATGGTCTGGCAGGCCCGTCCACATAAGGCGCGGCCGTTGGCCGCAACCGCTCTGTGGGGCCGCCCGCTCTGGGGATTTGCACAAAACCCAAGTTTAACGCATGCGCAGCCGTTCCCTTGGGCTTGCCGCCCCGATCACGCCCGCCTATAAAGCGCCCATGACATTGCTTGACCACATATTGCGAATTATCGGCCCGGCGCTCTGATGCGTCAGGGTGGCCGGGTGCCGTGAGCCAAGCCTAAAGGTGTGTTTTCGCACGCCTCTCCCCCTTCCAAGGACATATTCGACCATGTGCGCCGACACGACCGATAAAACCGTCGATTACCACGAAACCGTTTTTCTGCCCGAGACAGAATTCCCGATGCGCGCGGGCCTGCCCCTGCGCGAGCCGGAATGGCTGGACCGCTGGGCCAAGATCGGTGTGTATGAAAAGCTGCGTGAAAAAGCGGTATCCGAAAACCGTACGCCGTTTACATTGCATGACGGCCCTCCCTACGCCAACGGGCATCTGCATATCGGCCACGCGCTGAACAAGGTGATCAAGGATATCATCACCCGTTCGCACCAGATGATGGGCCACGATGCCCGCTATGTGCCGGGATGGGATTGCCACGGCCTGCCGATCGAATGGAAGATCGAGGAACAGTACCGCAAGGCCGGACAGGACAAGGACGCGGTGCCTGTTATCGATTTCCGTCAGGAATGCCGCAAATTCGCCGAAGGCTGGGTCGATATCCAGCGCGAGGAATTCAAGCGTCTGGGCGTTTATGGCAACTGGGATACCCCCTATCTGACGATGGATTTCCACGCAGAGCGGGTGATCGCCGAGGAATTCATGAAATTCCTGATGAACGGCACGCTGTATCAAGGGTCCAAACCCGTGATGTGGTCGCCGGTTGAGAAAACCGCGCTGGCCGAGGCGGAGGTCGAGTATCACGACCACACCAGCCACATGATCTGGGTGCGGTTCAAACCCAAAGGCGATGCGCTGGACGGCGCAAGTGTTGTGATCTGGACCACAACGCCCTGGACGATTCCACAAAACCGCGCCGTGGCATTTGGTCCGGGGATTGCCTATGGCCTTTACCGCGTTGATACGCTGGGCGAGAAATCCACCGCCACCGAAGGCGAATTGATCGCACTGGCCGATACGCTGGCCACCGATGTTTTCAAATCCGCCAAGGTTGAAGCGTTCACCCGCCTGCGCGATCTTGCGCCCAGCGAGTTTGAGGGCGTTATGCTCCATCACCCCTATGCGGGTGTCGAGGGTGCGGAGGGTGAATGGGATTACGATGTGCCCATGCTGCCGGGGGACCACGTTACCGATGATGCGGGCACGGGTTTTGTGCACACAGCCCCCAGCCACGGTGACGACGACTATCAGATGGGGCTGAAATACAAACTGCCAATGACCTATAACGTCGAAGGCGACGGCTCCTATCGTGCGGATCTGCCGGTGTTCGGCGGCCTGAAAATCGTCAATGACGATGGCAAGGACGGCCCTGCCAATGTCGAGAACATCAAGCAGCTGGCCTATGCCGGTGCGCTTCTGGCCAAGGGCAAGTTGAAACACAGCTACCCGCATTCGTGGCGCTCCAAGGCGCCGTTGATCTTCCGCAACACGGCACAGTGGTTTGCCTCGATCGACCACAGACTTGATGACGGGATGGGCACGCATGGCGATACGATCCGTGCGCGCGCACTGGAATCGATCGAAAAACTGGTGAAATTCACCCCCGAGAAAGGCCGCAACCGCCTGCATTCGATGATCGCCACACGCCCGGACTGGGTGTTGTCACGCCAGCGTGCATGGGGTGTTCCGCTGACCTGCTTTACAAAGAATGCAGCCAAACCCACCGATCCCGATTTCCTGTTGCGCGACGCCACCGTCAACCAGCGGATCTGCGACGCGTTCGAGGAACATGGCGCGGATATCTGGTACACCGACGGGTTCAAGGCAAAGGTTCTGGACGGTATCGTGCCCCCCGAAGACTATACCCAAGTCTTCGATGTGCTTGATGTGTGGTTCGATTCCGGCTCCACTCACGCGTTTGTCTTGCGCGACCGCGAGGACGGGACGCCGGACGGGATCGCGGATGTCTATCTGGAGGGCACCGACCAACACCGCGGCTGGTTCCATTCGTCCTTGTTGCAAGCCTCGGCCACCAAGGGACGTGCGCCCTATCGCAATGTGGTGACCCACGGCTTCACGCTGGATGAAAAGGGCATGAAAATGTCCAAATCCATCGGCAACACCGTGGCCCCGCAAGAGGTGATCGAGCAATATGGTGCCGATATCTTGCGGCTGTGGGTGGCACAGGCCGATTATACCGCAGACCAGCGCATCGGGCCGAAAATCCTCAAAGGCACCGCAGACAGCTATCGCCGGTTGCGCAATACCCTGCGCTACATGCTGGGCGCGCTCAAGGATTTCGACGAGGCAGAGCGGCTGGATGTGGCGGAAATGCCGGAGCTGGAGCGGTTCATCCTGCACCGCCTCGAGGCACTGGATGCGGAAGTGCGTGCCGATTACCGCGCGTTCGATTTCCAGTCCGTGTTCCAGAAGCTGTTCAACTTCTGCACGATCGAGCTGTCGGCGTTCCATTTCGATATCCGCAAGGACGCGCTTTATTGCGATGCCGCAGATAGCCTGCGCCGGCGTGCCGCACGCACGTTGCTCGATGTGCTGTTCCACCGCCTGACCACGTGGCTTGCGCCGATCCTGCCGTTCACAATGGAAGATGTGTGGCTGTCGCGCTTTGACGGGCCTGAGAACTCCGTGCATTTGCACGATTTCCCCGAGACACCTGCCGCATGGTCCAACCCTGCGCTGGCCACCAAATGGGAGGCGATACGCCGTGCCCGCCGTGCGGTGACCGCAGCGCTTGAAATGCAGCGCAAGGAGAAGGTTATCGGCGCCTCGCTCGAGGCTGCACCTGTGGTGCATATTGCGGATGGCGATCTGCTATCGGTGCTGCAATCTGTGCCATTTGCCGATCTGTGCATCACGTCCGATCTGACGCTGACTGCAGATCCCGCACCGGCCGAGGCGTTCCGCCTGCCCGAAATTGCGGATATCGCGGTGGTATTTGAACGCGCCCAAGGGGAGAAATGCGAACGCTGCTGGAAAATCCTGCCCGATGTCGGCACGCACAAGCACCCCAAAACCTGCCAGCGTTGTAATGATGCGCTTGGCTGACGCAGGCTGATTGCCGCACATCACAAGGGTCGACGCCACGGTGCGCCGGCCCTTTTTAAATGCGCGATTGCGGTGAATGACCGCGCCGGTCCAAAGGCGATTGCGCGCGACTGGTGCGCCGCGTCAGTCGCGCCAGAACCGTGGCAGGAACAGCACCAGCACAGACATCAGCTCCAGCCGCCCCAGAAACATCCCGAAAATCATCAGCCATTTTGCGGAATCAGGAAAGCGGCTGACAGATCCGTTGGCCGTCACCTCGGGGCCCCAGCACGGACCCACATTGGCAATGGCCGTCCATGCCGCTGTCAGCGCGGTGCGCGTTTCCAGCCCCGTCAGGGTCAGGGCGACGATCAACAGGCCGAAGCTGAGAATGAAGAACGAGAAGAACGCGATGACGGAGTTCACCACGCCGTCTTCCACAGGACGCCCGTCATACCGGATCAGCGTGATCCTGTGCGGGCTGTAAAGCCTGCGGATCTGTGCCTTGATCGACTGGATCAGGATCAGATAGCGAAACACCTTGACCGAACAGCCCGTGGACGCGGTGCACCCGCCGATCAGCCCCACTACGATCAGGATTACAAATGCCATATGCCCCCATGCGGTGACATCGACGGAGGAATATCCTGTGCCGGTAAAGGTGGACACAACGTTGAAGATGGTCTCGCGGATCGTGGGCTCGATCGGATCTTCGTGGCGCCACAGCCGGTAGATGACAATCGCCATGATTGCGTAAAGGTGCCAACGCAAAAAGGCGCGCACCTGTGGATCGCGCCATAACGGGCCGCTGTGCCCGCCGATCAGTTGCACAAAGCGGATGAACGGCATCGCCGCCAGCAGCATAAAGACCGCCGCGACGTATTCGGGCAGTCCTTGATAGGCCCCGAAACTGGCGTCTTCACTGGAAAAACCACCCGTCGAGATCGTGGTCAGCGCATGGAGCACCGCCGGATAGGGGGCCATCCCCGCAAACAGAAACGCCATGGTGCACAGAACGGTCAGACCCAGATAGATCTGGATCAACGCCCGCGATATCTCGCGCGCCCGCGGCAGCACCTTGCCAAGTGTGTCAAACCCTTCCGAGCGGAAAAACTGCATCCCACCCACTTTCATCACCGGCAGGAAAATCATTGCCACAATGATGATCCCCAGCCCGCCCAGCCATTGCAAAATCCCGCGCCATAGATTGATCGACAGCGGCAGGTCATCAAGCTTTGCAATCGCTGTGGTGCCGGTGGTGGTTACGCCCGACATGGCCTCGAAATAGGCATCGGTAAATCCCAGATGCGGCGCCCCGATCATGAACGGCAAGGCCCCGAAGGCCGGAAGTGCCAGCCACACAGCGCTGGTCAGGATAAAGCTTTGGCGCAGGGTCAGGGTTTTGCCCAAACTGTCACGCGCGGCCATCGACAGCAACACACCGACCGTCACACAGATGATCGAGGCTTCCACAAGGCTTTGCCAATGGGAATCGCCTGCCAGAAAATCAACAAGGGCCGGGATCAGCATAGCCAGACCCAGCGCGGTTGTCAGAAGACCTATGATATAGCCCACGGGGCGCAAATCCGTCATGGCAATTGCTTTGCCTGACTTGGCGGGCCTGTCAAGGCGCAACTGCTTTTAGGCGCCGATGTCATGCCTGCTCTGCCTGCGCTGGAACAGCAGAACGGCCGGACCGCCCAAAACCGGCGCTTTATATCAATCAGGCGCCATGTATTGGTAAAGTAATTTATCCTATTCGGACGAAAATGCGCGATTCACACTTGCGCTGCGATGCAGCACGGCTAGGCTTTGCGCAAGCAGAGTTAATGGGAGGCACGTATGTTTGAGAAAATCCTGATTGCGAACCGAGGCGAGATCGCGATCCGCGTCATGCGCGCGGCCAACGAGTTGGGCAAGAAAACCGTGGCCGTCTATGCCGAGGAAGACAAGCTGAGCTTGCACCGGTTCAAGGCCGACGAGGCCTATCGCATCGGTGAAGGCCTGAGCCCAGTGGGCGCCTATCTTTCGATCGACGAAATTATCCGCGTGGCCAAGCAATCAGGTGCGGATGCCATCCACCCGGGCTACGGGCTACTATCCGAAAACCCCGATTTTGTGGATGCCTGCGCAAACAACGGCATAACCTTCATCGGCCCCAAGGCCGAAACCATGCGCGCATTGGGCGACAAAGCCTCGGCACGGCGGGTGGCAATCAAGGCCGATGTGCCCGTAATCCCTGCCACCGAAGTGCTTGGCGATGATTTCGACGCCATTCGCGCGGAGGCCGACACCATCGGCTATCCGTTGATGCTGAAGGCATCGTGGGGCGGCGGCGGGCGCGGGATGCGCCCTGTCAACTCCCCCGAAGAACTGAAAGAGAAGGTCCTTGAAGGCCGCCGCGAGGCCGAGGCCGCCTTTGGCAACGGCGAGGGATATCTGGAGAAGATGATCTTGCGTGCCCGCCACGTCGAGGTGCAGCTATTGGGCGATACACATGGCGCGCTCTATCACCTCTACGAACGCGATTGCACGGTCCAGCGGCGCAACCAGAAGGTGGTGGAGCGCGCACCCGCCCCTTATCTGAGCGATGCCCAACGCGAGGAAGTCTGCGCACTGGCGCTCAAGATCGGGCGCGCGGTCGGATATCAGAACGCCGGCACGGTCGAATTCCTCATGGATATGGATGACGAGCAGTTCTATTTCATCGAGGTGAACCCGCGCGTTCAGGTGGAACATACCGTCACCGAAGAAGTGACCGGCATCGATATTGTTCAAAGCCAGATCCGTATCGCTGAAGGTGCCAGCTTGTCAGAGGCGACAGGGGTCGAGGATCAATCGGGCGTCACGCTTTCCGGCCATGCCATGCAGTGCCGCGTGACGACCGAAGATCCGCAAAACAATTTCATCCCCGATTACGGCCGCATTCAGGCCTACCGCACGGCAACCGGCATGGGGATCCGGCTGGATGGCGGCACCGCTTATGCAGGTGGCGTGATCACCCGGTATTACGACAGTCTTCTGGTCAAGGTCACCGCATGGGCCCCCACCTCTGGTGCCGCAATCCACAGGATGGATCGTGCGCTGCGCGAATTCAGGGTGCGCGGTGTCTCGACCAACATCGATTTCGTGATCAACCTGCTCAAACACGAGACGTTTCTCGACATGAGCTATACCACGAAGTTCATCGACACGACGCCCGCCCTGTTCGACTTCAAAAACCGTAAAGACCGCGGCACGAAGATCCTCAACTATATTGCCGATATCACGGTCAACGGCCATCCCGAGACGGCAGGCCGCGCCAAGCCCCCCGCACAGGCCCGCGCACCCGTTGTGCCCCAGCTGAACGGCACGATCAAACCCGGTACGCGCACCTTGCTGGAGCAGGACGGCCCCAAAGCCGTGGCCGACTGGATGAAGGCGCAAAAGAAACTGCTGCTGACCGATACCACCATGCGCGACGGACATCAGTCTTTGCTGGCCACCCGCATGCGCTCGATCGATATGATCAAGGCCGCCCCTGTTTACGCCGATAATCTGGGCGATCTGTTCTCGGTAGAATGCTGGGGCGGGGCGACGTTCGATGTGGCGTACCGGTTCTTGCAGGAATGCCCGTGGCAGCGGTTGCGCGACATCCGCGCGCGCCTGCCCAATGTCATGACCCAGATGCTTTTGCGGGCCTCGAACGGGGTGGGCTATACCAACTATCCTGATAATGTCGTGCAGTTCTTCGTCGCGCAGGCGGCAGCGTCAGGCGTGGATGTTTTCCGCGTGTTTGACAGCCTTAACTGGGTGGAAAATATGCGCGTGGCGATGGATGCGGTCATCGAGTCTGGCAAGATTTGCGAAGGCACGATCTGCTACACCGGCGATCTGCTGGATCCGGCCCGCGATAAATACGATCTGGCGTATTACATCGGCATGGCCAAAGAGCTTGAGGCCGCAGGTGCCCATATTCTGGGCCTGAAGGATATGGCAGGTCTGTTGAAGCCAACCCAGGCAAAGGCCTTGATCTCGGCGCTGAAATCCGAGGTGGGCCTACCTATCCACTTCCACACCCATGATACCAGCGGCATTGCGGGTGCCACCATTTTGGCCGCGGCAGAGGCCGGTGTGGATGCGGTCGACGCGGCGATGGATGCGTTTTCGGGCGGCACGTCCCAGCCCTGCATGGGATCGATCGTCTCGGCGTTGCATCATACCGACCGCGACACGGGCCTGAACATCGACACGATCCGGCGGATGTCGAACTACTGGGAAGCGGTGCGTGCGCAATATGCCGCGTTCGAATCCGGCCTCGAGGCCCCTGCATCCGAGGTTTATCTGCACGAAATGCCCGGTGGTCAGTTCACCAACCTCAAATCGCAGGCCCGCTCGCTTGGTCTCGAGGATCGCTGGCACGAGGTCGCACAGGCCTATGCGGATGCAAACCAGATCTTTGGCGATATCGTGAAGGTCACGCCATCGTCGAAAGTTGTGGGGGATATGGCGCTGATGATGGTCGCGCAGGGCCTGTCCAAGCAAGACGTGCTTTCGCCAGCCAAAGACATGTCTTTCCCTGATTCGGTGAGCGACATGCTGCGTGGCAATCTGGGCCAGCCTCCGGGCGGATGGCCAGAGGCGATCAGCAAGAAGGTTCTGAAAGACGAGGTCCCTTCGACCGAACGTCCGGGCAAACATCTGCCAGCCGTCGATATCGAAGCGGCGCGCAAGGAGGTCAGTGAGAAACTGGAAGGGGCCGAGGTCGATAACGAGGATCTGGCCGCCTATCTGATGTATCCCAAAGTCTTTGTGGACTATGCGCTACGCCACGAAATTTACGGGCCTGTGCGGGCATTGCCCACGCCTGTATTTTTCTACGGCATGCAACCGGCCGAAGAAATTTCGGTAGAGATCGCGCCGGGCAAGACCATGGAGATCCGGCTTCAGACCAGTAGCGAAACCGATGAAAAAGGCGATGTGAAGGTCTTTTTCGAGCTGAATGGCCAGCCGCGCACGGTCAGGGTTGCAAACCGCGCCATCAAGGCAGAAACCGCCGCAGCCCCTAAAGCCGACCCTGCCAATCCCAATCACATCGGTGCCCCGATGCCGGGATCGGTGGCCTCTGTTGTGGTCAGCGTGGGCCAGAAAGTGGCAGCGGGCGATCTGCTCCTGACGATCGAGGCCATGAAGATGGAAACCGGTCTGTCGGCCGATCGTGATGCGACGGTCAAGGCAATCCACGTCACGGCAGGCGCGCAAATAGATGCAAAAGACCTGCTGATCGAACTGGAATAGGCCCACACGCGCTTTTTCCTGACGCGCAAAGGCCCGCCAGTTCCGGCGGGCCTTTCGCATTTTCGGCACCGAAAGCACGGGGCCACTTGAAGATCGCCGGCACTGATCGGATTCAGGCCCTGCGGATGCCACGCCTGCGCCAGATCAGCCAGTCATGCCTGATGCCTGATGTCCGCAGGCTGCGGCATCTGGCCAGGTTCCGTCAGAGGGAACTTTGTCCATAACGGGCAAAGTCTGCTCCACCGTTCTGCCAGCGCGCCGCGGGTGTCATCCCCGCCCTGCCCGCACAACCATATATGGCTCCCCTTGGGCAAGATACCGCGCGGACATCGCTGGCCGCTCTCTTTGCCAACGCATCGGGCCGATCACTTCATTTTCCCGTTGTCTGCCCGGATGTGCCGTGCGCATCGCCTCCGCTGTGGGATGTGCGCTGCGTCCTTGGCATAAAACAGCCGCAAGCAGGACATTCCCCTCCCCTTTGTGCCCACACTGGCGGTACGGATTTCACACCGAATAAGACCTTCCCCGACGTCTGGCAAAGTTTTTGGGATTTTGGTGATTTTTTCTCTTGCAGCCTGCGGTCCCATTCTCTAAATCAGCGCTCACCGAACAGGGGTGCGGGCGTAGCTCAGGGGTAGAGCATAACCTTGCCAAGGTTAGGGTCGGGCGTTCGAATCGCCTCGCCCGCTCCAGTTCGCTTTCCTCACCCGGGGAAGATGAATGTTCGGTACATTAGGTGCGGGCGTAGCTCAGGGGTAGAGCATAACCTTGCCAAGGTTAGGGTCGGGCGTTCGAATCGCCTCGCCCGCTCCAATCAAAAAGCCTCCTGCTTCGCGCAGGAGGCTTTTTGTTTTTCCCGGCACCGTGTTCACCCTGCCCCGCTTTTTCATCTTGTGCCGTATTGGCCCAAAGCGCACGGCGCTCTTGGAAAGCCTGCGCGCGCGGCCTATAAAGCGCGCGGATAACAAGGAATGGGCCATGCGCAAGGCGACGATCACCCGCAGCACTGCAGAAACCGCAATCGAGGTGTCGGTGAACCTCGACGGGACGGGACGCTACGACAACCAGACAGGGGTCGGGTTTTTCGATCACATGCTGGACCAGCTGTCGCGGCATTCGCTGATCGACATGACCATACGCGCCAAGGGCGACCTCCATATCGATGACCACCACACGGTAGAGGATACCGGCATCGCATTGGGGCAGGCACTGGTGGCCGCACTGGGCGATAAAAAGGGCATCAACCGTTACGGCCATTTTGCCCTTGCGATGGACGATACACAGGTGCGCACCGCGCTGGATCTTTCCGCCCGCCCCTATCTGGTGTGGAACATGGAATTTCCCCGCGAAAAGATCGGCACATTTGATACCGAGCTGGTGCGCGAGTTCTTTCAGGCCTTGTCCACCCACGGCGGAATAACTTTGCATGTTGATCTGGCCTACGGACTTAACGCCCATCACATCGCCGAGGCTGCGTTCAAATCTGTGGCCCGTGCGTTGCGTATGGCTGTCGAAACCGACCCCCGTATGGCCGAGGCACTGCCCTCGACCAAAGGCAAATTGTAAGGCCACGCCATGACACTTACCGTATTGGTAGACTATGATTCCGGCAATCTGCATTCGGCGCAAAAGGCGTTTGAACGGATGGCGCATGAGGCCGGTTCCGGCACGATTGTGGTGACATCCGAGCCCGACGTTGTGGCCCGCGCCGACCGGATTGTTTTGCCCGGCGATGGCGCCTTTGCATCATGCCATGCAGCCCTTCACCGCTACACCGGCCTTTTTGATGCCATCTCGGAGGGGGTTCAGGCGGGCAAGCCCTTTATGGGCATTTGTATCGGCATGCAGATGCTGGCCACGCGCGGGCTTGAATTTGGCGAAACCGCCGGGTTTGGCTGGATACCGGGCGAGGTGGTGAAAATCACCCCCGACAATCCTGACCTGAAGGTACCGCATATGGGCTGGAACGATCTGGTCATCGATCACCCCCATCCCGTCTTCGACGGTGTGGAAACCGGCGATCACGCCTATTTCGTACACAGCTACCATTTCAAGGTGAGCAATCCCGCCCACCGTCTGGCCCATGTCGATTACGCAGCCCCCGTCACCGCGATCGTGGGGCGCGACAATATCATTGGCACGCAGTTCCATCCCGAAAAATCCCAAGCCACCGGATTGCGCATCATCGCGAATTTCCTTGGCTGGAAGCCCTGATCCTTCCGGCCCGCCCTGCCCCTGATTCCCTTGATTAAAGGACGTACCCCCCATGATCCTATACCCTGCAATCGACCTGAAAGACGGCCAATGTGTGCGCCTTTTGCATGGTGAAATGGATAAAGCCACGGTCTTTGGTGACGATCCCGCAGCGCAGGCGGCAAAGTTTCAGGACGCCGGCTGCGAGTGGATCCATCTGGTTGACCTCAACGGGGCCTTTGCAGGCGCGCCGGTCAACGGCGATGCGGTCGAGGCGATCTTGAAAAAGATCACCGTGCCTGCGCAGCTGGGTGGCGGCATCCGCGACATGGCCACAATCGAACGCTGGCTCGACAAAGGGTTGTCGCGGGTGATTTTGGGCACTGTGGCGGTGGAAAACCCCGAACTGGTGCGGGACGCGGCCCGCAATTTCCCGGGCCAGGTGGCGGTGGGAATTGATGCGCGTGGCGGCCGTGTGGCCACCAAAGGCTGGGCCACCGAAACCGATGTCATGGTCACCGATCTTGCCAAAAGCTTCGAGGATGCGGGCGTCGCGGCGATCATCTACACCGACATCATGCGCGACGGTGCAATGGGCGGCCCCAATATCGACGCGACCGAGGCTTTGGCACGTGCGGTTCAAATTCCGGTCATCGCCTCTGGCGGGGTTTCATCCTTACCCGATCTTATCGCGCTACGCGACACAGGTGTGATTGCGGGGGCCATTTCGGGCCGGGCGATTTATGATGGCGCGCTTGATCTGCAAGCTGCACTGGCTGCATTGAAGGCCTGATCTGCCTTCCCACCGGGGCCGCCGACTGGCCCCGGCCTTTCTGCAAAAGGCCCTCAGGCGCTTGCAAATCACCACGCGCCATCGGAAAACCGTCGTATCTGCCCGATGTTCGTCATGGGGCTGCGGCCCAAGAGACACCGCGACAAGGAACCTTCCATGCTGAAAACCCGGATTATCCCCTGCCTTGATGTGGCCGACGGGCGCGTCGTCAAAGGTGTCAATTTCGTCAACCTGATTGATGCGGGCGATCCGGTCGAGGCTGCCAAGGCCTATGATGCGGCCGGCGCGGACGAGTTGTGCTTTCTGGACATCCACGCCACCCATGAAAACCGTGGAACGATGTTCGATCTGGTCACCCGCACTGCCGAGCAGTGCTTCATGCCGCTGACCGTGGGCGGGGGGGTGCGCAGCCATGAAGATGTGCGCAAACTGCTTCTGGCTGGTGCAGACAAGGTTTCGTTCAATTCGGCTGCGGTGCATGATCCCGATGTGATCGCCCATGCCGCAGACCGGTTTGGCAGCCAGTGCATCGTCTGCGCGATTGATGCCAAAACCGTGGCCCCCGGACGATGGGAGATTTTCACCCATGGCGGGCGCAAATCCACCGGCATCGATGCGGTAGAGTTTGCGCAGACCGTGGCCGCCAAAGGCGCCGGTGAAATCCTGCTGACCTCGATGGATCGCGATGGCACACGCGCCGGCTTCAATCTGCCGCTGACCCGCGCGATCGCGGATGCCGTCGACGTGCCGGTGATTGCCTCGGGCGGGGTCGGCACACTGGATCATCTGGTGGATGGCGTCACCCAAGGCGGGGCAAGTGCGGTTCTGGCGGCATCCATATTCCACTTCGGTGATTTTACAATCGCCGAGGCCAAAGCCCATATGGCCCGCGCCGGCATTCCAATGAGGATTTCATGACAACGCTAGATCGCCTGTTTGACACCATCGCCGCACGTAAAAATGCCGATCCGGACAGTTCCTGGACGGCAAAACTTCTTGCACGCGGGCCCGAGAAATGTGCTGAAAAATTCGGCGAGGAATCCATCGAGGCGATTATCGAAGCCGTGAAAGGCGATCAGGCGCGCCTGACCTCGGAGGCGGCGGATGTGCTCTATCACCTCTTTGTTATGCTGGCCGCGCGCGATGTGACGCTACAGGATGTCTGTGCCGAACTTGAGCGCCGCGAGGGCACTTCCGGTCTTGTAGAAAAAGCCGCGCGCAGTTGATTTTGCGGATAAATTCCCGAAATGTGCCTGCGTAGCCGCAGATCATGAACAGCAGCCTAGGCGCAAATCGTTCCCGACCGGTCCACGTGGGGTGATCGGGGGGTTTTGCTTGTCTTTCCCGATCACCGGACTAAAACGAAATCATGTTCAAATCACTTCTCACGGCCCTGTCGTCGCCCACACCCGATCCGCTTCATCCAGAAGACAGCGAGCTTGCGCTCGCGGCCTTGCTCGTAAGGGTCGCGCGCACTGATAACAGCTATTCGGATCAGGAAAAAAACCGGATAGACCGGGTTCTTGCGACGCGGCAGAACATCACCTTGCAAGACGCAGCATCCTTGCGCGCCGAGGCCGAGACTGTCGAGGCAGAGGCGCCCGACACGGTGCGGTTTACCCGCACGCTGAAAGAGAAAATCTCCTACGAGGATCGCAGCAGCATTTTTGAGGCGTTGTGGGATGTCGCTCTGGCAGACGGCACACGCGACGCCGAAGAAGAGGCGCTGATCCGGCTGAGCGCGAAGCTATTGGGCATCTCTGATGTCGATTCGGCGTTGGCGCGCCAAAAGGTCGAAGACCGTCGTTCGCAAGACAATAGCGCCTAAATAAACAGCAAAAACACAAAAAACTTGCAAACCGTCTTATGGTCGTCCACGTCAATGACCATTCCGTGATTGCCAACAGCCGCTGGAATCCGGCACGCTGTTTTATGGAAAACCTAGAAAAAAGGTCACCTGTGACATCTGATAGTATGCCCTCGCGCGCGCCTGATGCGACTGCGCCTGTGATCGAAATCAAGAATCTGTACAAAAGCTATGGCCCCCTCGAGGTGCTCAAGGGCGTGTCAATCACCGCCCCGCGCGGCCATGTCGTGTCGCTCATCGGATCGTCGGGTTCAGGTAAGTCGACGCTTTTACGGTGCTGCAACCTGCTGGAGGACAGCCAGCATGGCGAGGTGATCTTCAAAGATGAAAAGGTCAAATGGTTCGGCACCGGTCAGGCCCGCCGTCCGTCAGATCGCAAACAGGTCACACGCTTGCGCACGAACCTGTCCATGGTGTTCCAGCAATTCAACCTGTGGTCGCATATGACCATTTTGCAAAACGTGATGGAGGCGCCTGTTACCGTTCTGGGCCGCGATGCAAAAGAAGTAGAGCAGCTTGCGCGCGACTACCTCGACAAGGTCGGTATCGGTGACAAGGCCGATGCATGGCCTGCACAGTTGTCGGGCGGCCAGCAACAGCGCGCCGCGATTGCCCGCGCGCTTTGCATGCAGCCCGAGGCTCTGTTGCTCGACGAGCCGACATCTGCGCTTGATCCCGAACTGCAACAAGAGGTGGTGCGCGTCATCAAGGATCTGGCGGGCGAACATCGCACCATGATCCTTGTGACCCATGACATGTCACTGGCACGCGATGTGTCGGACCATGTCGTGTTCCTGCATGAGGGCAAGATACTGGAAGAAGGCGCGCCCGATATCCTGTTTGGCGCGCCGAAATCGGATCGACTGCGGCAATTCCTATCCGCCACAGCACCCGCATAAACTTTTCACCCCGACTATCAGACACTGGAGACCACCATGAAAAACATTCTTTTGGCATCTGCTGCACTTGCTTTCAGCGCCGGCCTCGCACAGGCTCAAGATGTGGTGCGTATGGGGACCGAAGGCGCCTACCCTCCCTATAACTTCATCGATGACGATGGTGAGGTTGCGGGCTTTGAGCGCGAATTGGGCGACGAGCTGTGCGCGCGCGCAGAGCTGACATGCGAATGGGTCACCAACGACTGGGATTCGATTGTGCCCAACCTGCTTTCGGGCAACTATGACACCATCATCGCTGGCATGAATATCACGCCCGAACGTGCCCAAACCATCGCATTCACCCAAAACTATATCCCGCCAGCGAAGTCGCGATACCTCGCCATGACCGAAGACGCCGATACGGCAGAAGGTCTGGTTGCCGCTCAGGTGAACACGTTGCAATCTGAATATGTCGCATCGACCGACGCCACATTGCTGGAGTTCAACACCCTTGATGACACGATCGCGGCCGTTCGCAACGGCGAGGCAGATGCAGCATTTGCCGATGGCGATGCGCTGAAACCCTTCGCCGAAGAAGGCGATCTGGTCTGGGCCGGCGATGATCAGCAGCTGGGCGACGGTATCGGCATGGGCCTGCGCCAGAACGACACCGAGCTGAAAGAGAAATTCGACACCGCGATCACCTCGATGAAAGACGATGGCACGCTTGATGATCTGATCGTGAAATATTTCGGTGACGATGCGGTAACGTTCAACTGATCCCTTTCACCCCTAACGGAGGAAGGGGCGTTTAATCCACGCCCCTCCCAAGGCCAATGTTCGCAAGCTGCGCTGACCCATCCTCGCTGCACGGTTTAAACTGGATGCTGTGCTATCTTGGCACCGGCAAGCATCTGCTGTTTTACACGTCCTTCGGGACCGTGCTTTTACTCCTTGCCATCACCGCGCCCTTGTCGCTGCTCTTCGGCTTTGGCGGGGCACTTGCAGCGCGCTCGTCGTTCACGCCGCTACGCTGGTTCGGGGTCGGGTATACCTCGATGGTGCGCGGCGTACCCGATATCGTGTTTTTCCTCTTTGTGCCCATCGCGATGGATCAGGGGCTGGAATACATGCGCCATATCACGCTGTGCAGCGACTGGACCGAGCCGGTGCGCCAAGGCAACAGCTTTCTGGTGTGCCCGCAGGCCAAGCTGCCCCCCAACACCGCGCCGCAGATCTATCATAAAATCTACGGCTTCTTGCTGGCCGTCATGGCGTTCGCGCTGGTGTTCGGGGCATTTGCAGCCAATGTCCTGTTTGGCGCGATGAAAGCGGTCCCCCATGCCCAGTTGGAAACCGCTCAGGCCTACGGGATGAGCCAGCGTCAGGTGACACGCCGCATCCTGATCCCGCAGATGTGGACCTATGCGCTGCCCGGACTGTCAAACTTGTGGATGATCCTGATCAAGGCCACACCGCTTTTGTTTTTGCTCGGCGTCGAGGATATCGTCTACTGGGCGCGCGAACTGGGGGCGACCAAATCGCAAATTTACGCCTATCCCCATCCTGACTGGCGGCTGTGGTATTTCCTCGTGCTGCTCGCTTTCTATCTGTTGATGACCAAAATCTCCGAGGCTGTGTTTGCGCGTATTTCGGCACGGCTTAGCCGCGGGCAGGCCACGCTGGGCGGCGAGACGCAGCGAAAGGCCACCCCATGAGCGATCACTGCCTGCAAATCATCCAAGACTACGGGCTGCGCTCGCTGGGGATCGGCGAACGTGCCCTGCCGCGCACCGATTTCACATTGTGCCACGAATTCACGCTGATCGGCTCGGGCATGTTGTGGAATATCTATTTCGGTACGATCGCCTTAGCCTTCGGGTTTGTGTTCTCGGTTATTCTCGCGCTTGGCAAATCATCGTGCCGGGCTTGGCTGCGCAAACCCTCGGAATGGTTCGTGTTCGTCTTTCGCGGCTCGCCGCTTTTTATACAATTCTTTTTGGTGTACGAGCTGCTCACAATGCTGCCGCGCCAAGGCATCGACCTGCTCGGCCTGACGGTGGAAACCAGTTGGCTGACGCGGGCATGGGCGGGCGCGACGATCGTGCTGTTTCTCAACACCTCTGCCTACGCGGCCGAGATTTTCTATGGCGCGCTTCAGGCGGTCCCGAAAGGCGACGAGGAAGCCGCAGATGCGTACGGCTTTACAGGATGGAAAAAGTTCCGCCGCATCACATGGCCCACAATGATGCGGCTGGCGTGGCCGTCCTATACAAACGAAGCGATCTTCCTGTTCCACTCGACCGCGCTGGTGTTTTTCTCGGGCTTTCCAGCCCTGCGCCAACAAGGTGATGCGCTTTATTACGCCAATTATCTGGCCGACAAAACCTTCAACCCCTTCGTGCCCTATCCGATTGCCGCCTTCTATTTCATTTGCCTGACCCTGATCGTGATCACGATCTTCGGGGCGATCAATCGCAGGCTGAACCGGCATCTGCCCGGGGCAACCAAGAAACTGCGGATCAAACCGCAAATTATACGCTGATGTAACGTCCCTTGCATGGCCGGGGGGCGGCGGCCGCGTCTTTGGCCGCGGCATCGGCCCCCTTGCCCCCGGACGGACAGGGGTCTAGGCTCTCTCAGACCAGATAGGTCGCTCATAAATCACGGACCTTTCATGCTTATCGGCATTTTGAAACTCGGCCCTATGGCTGAAACCCTGCAGGCGTCACATGGCGAATATGCGGATATGTTCGAACGACTTCTCGCCGGACATGGCTTTACATTCCGGCGCTATGATGTGGATGAAAAGCTTGAGATCCCCGCCTCGCCCACCGAATGCGACGGCTGGCTTCTGACCGGCTCAAAACACGGCGTGTATGAGGACCATCCCTTTATTGCGCCGCTTGAGGCCTTTATCAGGCAGGCCATTGCTGCGGGCCAGCCGGTGGCTGGCATCTGCTTTGGTCATCAGATCATCGCGCAGGCCATGGGCGGGCACGTAGAGAAATTCACAGGCGGCTGGGCAATTGGTACGCAAAGCTACCAGATTGACGACCAAGATGTAACGCTGAACGCATGGCACCAAGATCAGGTCACACGCATGCCCGAAGGGTTCGATGCGGTGGGCGGCAACGCATTTTGCAAATATGGTGCGATGGTCATGGGCGATCAGGTCTTTACCATCCAGCCCCATCCCGAATTCGGCAATGCCCTGATCGGCGACATGATCGAGACCCGCGGTCGCGGGACTGTACCCGATGAACTGCTCGCGCACGCCAAAGCCACACGCGATACCCCCAAGGATTCAGCCCTGATCGGTGATCGGATCGCCCGGCTGTTTTTGAACGCCAAAACAAGGACACTCTCATGAGCGACTGGATCCAAAAATGCCCTGCGGCGGCGCAAGATTACGTCGCCGGACGTCGCCTCGACGAAGTAGAGTGTATTGTGCCCGACATGGCGGGGGTTGCGCGCGGCAAGGCTATGCCTGCGTCGAAATTCGCGCATCAGACGCATTTCTATCTGCCCAACTCGATTTTCCTGCAAACCATCACCGGCGAGTGGACCGATAACCCGATGGGGGCCTTCACCGAGCCGGATATGGTGTTGGAGCCCGATTATTCCACCGCGACCGCGGCACCATGGACGGCCGACTGGACCTTGCAGGTGATCCATGATGTGAAAGACCAATCCGGCGCTTTGGTGCCGATTGCGCCGCGCAACGTACTCAAACGTGTGGTGGAGCTTTATCGCAAGGAAGGCTGGACGCCGATCGTCGCCCCCGAGATGGAGTTCTTCCTGGTCGCGCGCAACACCGATCCCAACCAGCCGATCATTCCGCCCATCGGGCGCACCGGAAGGCGTGCGGCTGCCAAGCAGGCCTATTCGATGTCTGCGGTCGATGAATATGGCAAGGTCATTGACGACATCTACGATTACGCGGAGCTGCAGGGCTTTGAAATCGATGGTATCTTGCAAGAGGGTGGCGCGGGTCAGATCGAGATCAATCTCGCGCATGGCGATCCTGTGGCCTTGGCCGACCAGATCTTTTTCTTCAAACGTCTGATCCGCGAGGCCGCCCTCAGGCATGAATGTTTCGCGACCTTCATGGCCAAACCTATCGAGGGCGAACCGGGATCGGCGATGCACATCCACCAGTCCGTGATTGATGACGAGGGGCGTAATATCTTCTCCGATAGCGAAGGACGCGAAACGCAGGACTTTTTGCATTGCATCGGCGGGCTGCAACGCCATCTGCCGTCTGTCATTGCGTTGCTGGCGCCTTATGTGAACAGCTACCGTCGCTATATCCCCGATTTTGCTGCGCCGATTAACCTTGAATGGGGTCGTGACAACCGCACAACCGGCCTGCGGGTGCCGATCTCCGGCCCAGAGGCACGCCGGATCGAAAACCGCTTGGGCGGCATGGACACCAACCCTTATCTGGGCTTTGCGGCCACACTGGCATGTGCCTATCTGGGACTGAAGGAACAGCAGATGCCGCGCCCCGAATATTTGGGCGATGCCTATACCGGCACGGACGAATTGCCGGCAAACCTTGGTGATGCACTGGATCTGTTCTCTGCCAACGAGGCGATCCAGGACATTCTGGGCTCAGAGTTCTGCACGGTGTACGAGGCGGTTAAACGCAACGAATACAAGGAATTCCTGCAAGTGATCAGCCCTTGGGAGCGCGAGCATTTGCTGCTGAACGTATGAACCTGTTATTTGCCAATGACAAAGCCGGTACCCATGCACCGAGCTATTACGCGGCCACCGCGACCACCGACCGTCGCTGGCCGGCGTTGCGGGAAAAACAGCGCGCGGATGTAGCGATCATCGGCGGCGGATTTACCGGCCTGTCTGCGGCCTTGCATCTGGCCAAGCGCGGGTTCAGCGTGCGCCTGCTTGAGGCCCATCGTGTCGGGTTTGGCGCATCGGGTCGCAACGGCGGTCAGGTCGGTTCCGGCCAGCGGCTGGAGCAAGACGAGCTGGAGCGCATGTATGGCCTGCACACCGCGCGCCAACTGTGGCAATTAGGCCAACAGGCCAAGGAACTGGTGAAAGACCTGATCGTCGAACATGACATGGGCATTCCGTTTCATTCCGGTATCGTCCATGCCTGCCTGAAACCGTCAGAGGTCCGGCATTCCCACCAGATGGCTGAAAAGCTGGCGCGCGATTACGGGTATGAGCAGATCACACCGCTTAGCTCGCAGGCGCTTCGCGAGATTGTGCCGTCGCAGCTATATCACGGCGGCGATATCGATCATGGCGCAGGTCATATCCACCCGCTGAATTTTGCCCAAGGGCTGGCATTGGCGGCCGATGCGCAAGGGGCATGTCTGCACGAAGACAGTCTTGTCACCTCAATCACCCAAGGCGCAAAGGTGACGGTCCACACAGAACACGGCCAGATCGAGGCCGATCATCTGATCTTGGCGTGTAACGGATACTTGGGCGACATTGCACCCAAAGTGGCCCAGCGGGTTATGCCGATCAACAATTTCATCATCGCGACAGAGCCGCTTGGCGCACGCCGCGCCGAGGTGTTGCGCCAAAACGTGGCTGTGGCCGATACGAAATTCGTAGTAAACTATTGGCGATTGTCCGATGACGACCGGCTTTTGTTCGGTGGTGGTGAAAGCTACGGCTATAAATTCCCCGATATAGAGAAAACCGTACGCAAGCCGATGCAGGAGGTTTATCCGGCCCTGCGCGACATCCGCATCGATTATGCATGGGGGGGCACGCTGGGCATTACGATGAACCGGATGCCCGCGTTCATGCGACCGGCGGGGGCTAACATCCTGTCTGCGTCGGGATTTTCCGGCCACGGTGTCGCGATGGGCACGCTTGCAGGCCAAATCATGGCAGAGACTCTCGCCGGTCAGGCGGAGCGTTTCGATACGTTCAGCGCCCTGAAAATCCCGACGTTTCCGGGCGGCACGCATCTGCGACACCCGATTTTGGTGCTGGCCATGAGCTGGTTTGCGCTGCGCGACCGGTTGGGCGTGTAACCCCATCCAAGGCGGCCGACACAAAACTTTCACTGGCGTGTCAGGGAGGCAGTTTTTAAAATCAGCACAAGGGACTTCTCAGGAGATGCCAATGCCCCGCGACGGACAGATTGCCCCCAACTGCTATGACGCGGAGCCGATTCCGCCGGAGGCCCGCGCCGAAATCGAGGCGCTTTTGCACTCCGGCGATTTGTTTCGCTACACCTCTGAGGCCTCCCCTGTCGCGCGGCTGGAGGACGCGTTCGCAAACGCCATGGGATCGCGGTTTGCCGTGGCCGTGTCCAGTTGCAGTCAGGCACTGTTTTTATCGCTCAAAGCGCTTGATCTGCCGCGCGATGCACGGGTTCTGGTGCCGGCCTTCACCTTTGCAGCAGTCCCTTCGGCCATTGTGCACGCAGATTGCACGCCTGTTTTGGTCGAGGTGGGGCGCGACATGCGCATCGATCTCGCGGATTTTCGCGACAAACTGGCCCAAGGCGCAGAGGCCATTTTGATCAGCCACATGCGCGGGCACACATCCGATATGGACGCGATCCTGGCGCTTGCCAAAGCGCATGACCTGCCAGTGATCGAGGATGCGGCCCACTCCTTGGGTACCCTCTGGCATGGTCGCAAAATCGGTACATTGGGCCATATCGGGTGTTTTTCGTTCCAAAGCTATAAGCTGTTGAATGCAGGCGAAGGCGGTATCCTGATCACCGACGATCCCGATCTGGCAGCACGGGCCGCGATCATGTCCGGCGCCTATGAGCAGAACTGGAAAAAACATCCCCGATTGGATGCACATGCGCAGCATTGGCAAAACCGGCTTCCGCTTTACAACTGCCGGATGCAAAACCTGTCTGCCGCGGTCTTGTTGCCGCAAATTGCCCATATCGCGACACGTGCCAGCCAAGGGTTGAAAAATCATGATTACGTGGCGCGTGTTCTGGACCGCACCAGATGGCTTTCGGTGCCGCAGGCCTTGGCGCCCGAAACGCGCGCGCCAGATTCGCTCCAGTTCAACCTATGCGGCCCTTGGAGCGATGCGCAGGCGCATATGTTTTTGCAGATTTGCAAGGCGCGCGGCGTGTCCGTGTCGATTTTCGGGCTAAGTGAGGGCAACGCCCGTGCCTTCTGGAACTGGGGATTCCTGCCAGAAAACCACGATTTGCCGCGCACCCGCGCGATGCTGTGCCGCGCATGCGACATCCGCCTGCCTGCCCGTTTAAGCGAGAGCGAACTGGATTACATCGCCGACACGATTTCGGATGCAGCAGCACAGGTGCAATCGCCACACGCACAACTATAAGCCCTGCCAATATCGCGCGCCCTGCCCTGCCCTTCGCACTGGCGGGCTGCGCGGTCAGGGCAAGACCGCGCACCAGCTGTCAGCCTTGCATCACGCGCGGGTATTCGATCGCCGGACAACGGTCCATGATAACGGCCTTGCCCGCACGCCGCGCCAGATCCGCCGCCTCCTCGTTGATCACGCCAAGCTGCATCCAGACATGGCGCAGGCCGGGCAGCTCTGCCAGCGCCTCCTCGACGATCTCGGTCACCGCCTCGGGCCGCCGGAAGATGTCGATCATATCGACGACCACGTTGTTTGGTATGTCGGTCAGGTTGGCGTAGACGGTCTCGCCCAAGGCCTGCTGCCCGGCCAAACCGGGATTTACCGGAATAACCCGATACCCTTTGTCCTTCAGAAACTGCGCAACCCTATGGGATGGCCGTGCGGGATTGGCAGAATATCCGACGAGCGCGATTGTCTGCACGCTTTCAAAAATTTCGATAAGATCTTCATCACCCATTGTCGCCTCCGTGATCTGGCAGGGGTACGGGCCAAGGGCGCGATCGCCCGTCGTCTTGACCCTGTTTGAAAAAGGCGCCCGACCCCTAAGGGAATCGAGCGCCGAGTTGTGGAACGAGGGACAGTAGAAAAATGAAACGCGGCAGTTCCGGCTCCGCGCCTCTTGGTTATCAAGTTAGGTGCGAACGCCATGAGTTAAAGGTGGAAAATCCCCACTCGCGGCGTTGTGAAGTCGTTTTTTGAAAAAATCACCAACTGTGGCCTTTGTGCCGTGCGCAGCTGACCCCGATGGGCACTCCGCTGCGGGCCGTGTGCATCATACCCCGCGCTGACCCGCTGCATAAAGCGACACCGCCGCCGCATTCGACACGTTGAGCGAGCCGAACCCGCCCTCGAAAGGGATGCGCACAATGACATCACATGTCTCGCGCGTCCGTTCGCGCAGACCCGGCCCTTCTGCCCCCAGAACCAGCGCAATCGGCAGACCTTTGGATTGCGACAGACCCTGCGCGAGATCAAGCTCCGCCTCGCCTGCCAGACCATAGATCACATAGCCCATTTTCTGGAGTTCCTTCATCGCCTCGGCAAGGTTTTTCACCCGCAGATAGGGTTGCCGTTCAAGCGCGCCGGAGGCGGTTTTGGCAAGCGCGCCGGTTTCGGGCGCGGAATGGCGATGAGGTGCGATCACGGCCCGCGCACCGAACACCTCGGCCGAGCGCAGGATCGCGCCAACATTATGAGGGTCTGTCACCCGATCAAGCAACACCACAACCGGCGACGCCTGCCCGGGCTCGCACACGGCCTCAACCGAGCCCCAGTCAAGAGCCTTCACTTCCAGTGCCGCACCTTGGTGAACCGACTCTTCGGCAAGCGGCACGCTTTTGGAAAATACGCGCACATCGACGATCTCGGGCTCCATCCCGCTTTCGGCAATCGCCTCGCCCAGCTTGTCGGCCGCATTCTTTGACAAAACCAGCCGCAGGCGCTGGCGTGCGGGGTTCATCAGCGCATCGCGCACCGCATGCAAACCGAACAACCATACCGTTTCGGCAGCGGCTGCGCGCTTGGAACGTTCTTTATCTATAACCCATGTCGGCTTTTTCATCGAAATCCCCTTGTTCTCTTTGCGCTCTTCCTGCGCATTTGCACCTGCTTTGGCAAGCCCGCGAAGTTGACGCAAGAAAAACTTAGAAATCGTCTTGACGGTGCCTGCAGGCTTCGGTACATCCCGCCTCACAGATTAAGGGTGACGTGCTGCAAGGTGCGGCAGCGGACTGTAACTCCGCCGGGGCGACCCACGCCTGGTTCGATTCCAGGGTCACCCACCATTTCCCCCAATAGCGGGATATGGAAAATCTGAACAATACATAGCAGATACTTATATTTTCGGCAGTGTATTTTTTATACAAGATTTTCTGATTAGTTTAACAAGAGATCTTTCTTCAATTATCGCCATCAGTATACTGACAGCGTCTTGATAAAGGATTTTCTTTATGGCGCGCAAAGCGACCTCCCCCCAAGCGTCCGCCTCTCCTGTATTCAATGTTATTTGCGTCGCCCAATCAGGGCGATTGGAATATGAGGCGATTTTATTCGTTCGATCCTTTCGTGAAACCAATCCCGATTTTAAAGGGCGCCTTATTGTGGCCGAGCCTAGCGGTGCCCGCTGGAACAGCGATACACGCCTGAGCGAACCGGTGCGTGACCTGCTTTTGGCTGATAATGTCGAGATTATTGGTTTTGATAATCAGGTGTTTGGTGAAAGTTATCCGTATGGAAATAAAATCGAAGCATTGGGCGTAATGCCTGCGGAACCGTTTATATTTTTTGATACTGATACGGTTTTTACCGGAAAGCTTTCAGATTTAAATATTGATTTTAATAGTCCTGCAGCCTCGATGAAACGCGAGGGGACGTGGCCGGAACCACCGCTTTACGGACCCGGCTATACCGAGATCTGGAAATGTCTTTATGACCGTTTCGGACTGCCATTCGAACAAACCCTCGACCTCAGCAAGCCAAACGAGTTCTGGGAGCGTTATCTTTATTTCAATGCCGGATGGTTTTTTGGGCCTGATGCGCAGGAATTCGGCCGTCGCTGGGTCGAATACGCTGTGTCCATACGCGATGATACGCCGGACGAACTGGCCTGCCAGACCTTCGATCCATGGCTTGATCAGGTCGCCCTGCCGCTTGTGATCACATCGTTCGGGGGTGGCCGTCCGGGGCCGGAGCTGGACGGGCTGGACGGACGGGTGACATGCCATTACCGCACGCTACCGTTGCTATATGCGCGCGAACATGATGCCGCCATAGAGATGGTGCAGGAAGCGGTCGCCCCCAATCGCGTGAAGAAGGTCGTCAAAGCCTATGATCCGATCAAAAAACTGGTCATCCAGCGCAAGGGCGAGAAAATCCGCGAGATGTTTGACCAAAGCGATTTGCCGGTGCGCGAACAGGTTATTCGCAACACGATCAAACGCGCCAAGCTGTGGATGCGATGACCAACCACGCGCTTTGCGGCTTGGGTGGGGCTTGGAAACAGGCGGGGGGCGCAGTTGGCTTGCTGCCACTGGGACGGAGTGCCGAATTCCGCCTAATTCCCTGCAATATCGTGGTTCCCCGCTTTTCTTGAAGACGGTTCTGCTTTACCAATAACACAACAGAAGTGGCCCATAACGGGCCCCGAGCAGCCGTGTCAGATCCCATTACCATGAAACCTCGTTTTGCTTTAAATCTCTCCGATGACCATGTCGCGCTTCTTGAACGCGCAGAGCATGGATGGGTCGAGCTGGGCTCGGTACGCTTGGCGGAGGCTGACATCTCCGCCGCACTTGCGGCCCTGCGTGCGCGCGTGGATGAAACCGGCGGTCCACTTGCCACCAAAGTGGTGATCCCGGCCTCGCAAATCCTGTACACCCGGATCGCGGCCCCCGGCCCTACGGTGGCAGAGCGACGCGCACAGATCGAGGCCGCCCTTGAGGGCCGGACCCCGTATGCTGTCGCGAATCTGGTCTATGACTGGTCCGGAACAGGTGCGGATCTGCGGGTCGCAGTCGTGGCGCGCGAAACCCTCACAGAGGCAGAGGAGTTCGCGCAAGCGCACGGTCTTAATCCGGTGTGTTTCGTCGCCACCCCTGAAGCCTGCGATTTCACTGGCGAGCCGTGGTTCGGTCTGTCGCGGCACGCCGCACAGCACATGCCCAATGGCCAGACGCCCGAACCCGATCCCGTGCCGATGGTGATTGTTCCGCCACAAGCCGTGCAAAGCGCGCCGCAGGCGGATCAGGATCGCGCGACAGATACCGCGGCGTTCAATCCGGCCCACGCGGCGCCCGCCGAACCGGATGCGCCTGGCCCGCATGCCCCCCCGCCCACCGATCCTGTGCCCGAACCACCGCGCCCAGAGGTGCCACAGCCCGATCCCGAGGTGCCGCCCTCCCATACGCCGCAACCCGATCTGCCACAGCCAGAGATCCCGGTGCCTGACCCGGATCTGCCGCACCCCGACGGCCCTGCGCCCCATACGCCGGAACCTGATCTACCGCCCGCGCCGCCGCGCGAGGTGCCGCCTGCTGATCTGCCGCCGCGAGAGCTCCCCATGCCCGGCCCCGACGAGGTGCCGACATTCCCCGTGCCGCCCGCACCCGGGCCGGATCTGCCCGCCTTCAGCAGCTCGCAGCCCTATGATGAGGACGCATCCGACTTTGCGCAGCAGGCGGACATGGACGAAGTGCCCGATACTGCATTGGATGCACAAGATACAGGCGATCGGGACGCACAGGAAATGGCCAGCGCACAGCCCGTGCTGGATGGCGCATTCACGAACGAAGACGCCACCCATCCGGATGCCCCCAGCGGGATCGAGGAGTGCAACCCGCACGAAGGCGCGCCCTTACCCACCGATTATCCCGGTTATAGCAGCGCCAGCAGTCTGGACGATTCGATTGCCAGCTACAGGGCCGGGCGTCGTGATTTCCATACCAATGAAGAAGCGACCCCTGCGTGGTTACGCCAAGACAGATCCCGCGCCAGCAACCGCCCTGTACCGCGCCTGCCCGACGAATGGGTGGATGATCTTGCATCCGAGGACGTCGATTTATGGGTACCACAAAACGACCCTGACCACGTCATGGACGAGCATGCATCGCGAGCCGACAGCCACCCTGTCGCATCAGAAGCCAGCGTCATGCCGCGCAAGCTGCGCAGTGCCACGCCCGAACCCCGCCACCAGACCACAGCCGCGCATAACACGGCCACGGATCGTCTGGCGCGTGGCGACGCACAAATCACGGCGCCACGCCTGACCTTGCCCCAGGCCCGCAAGAAAACCACAGAGCTTGCCCAAGTGGGATTAAGCCGCGCAAGCGAGCTGGCCAATTCAAAGCTGCGTCGTGCGGCCATCGGGACTGCGGCGCTGCGTGCCAGCGCGGGCAAGGCATTCGCGCGCAAATCCCCGCCCGTTGTGACAGATCGCACCACCGATAAAGCAGCCCCCACGGACCAAACGCAAACAGCATCCGGTACCGGCAATGTCCGCGCGACGCCTGCGTTCAACCGTCCGCGCAACTCTGCGCATGAAAGCGGGCTGGGGCAAAACACATTCGCGCCGCGCCCCCATTCTGCAAGCGAGACGCCGCCGCACAGCGCGCGCGCGCAGACCACCGGGCGCGCCGTACCCGAGTTGCGGGCCAAACCCGCGACACCAGCCGATGCGCGCGCGCACCAACATGATAATATGGCCGAGCCGGTCTTTGCGGCGTCACACCCGCGCCCCGATCCGGCACCACGCGCCGTCGCTGATGCGCCAAAACGGACGCAGACCACAGGCTTTGCCGCTCCGCCACGCACCGATACCCCGCCGGCCGCGCCGAAATTCACCCTCGGCGCGACCGCTGTGCCTGCGCAAAAGCGCGGAAAACCCAAACATCTTGGGCTTGGACTGATGGCCGGCCTCGTGGTGGTCATGGGTGGGCTTGCGTTCTGGGGCGGCATGGAACCCGACGCGCCGAGCGCCGATCAGGTGGCCCTGAGCCAGACATCAGCCCCCCAGTCCGAAGATACTGCGGTGACAGATCCGGGTGTGGCGACAACCGATACGCCGCCGTCGGATGTGCCCGCCCCCCCCACCACAGTCGACGATCTTGCTCAAACCACCGATCCCGACACGCAACCCGTCACCCCGACACCGCCCCCGCCATATGAGCAGCTGGCGCGCATGTCCGCCGATGGCACAATCGAGGCGCGTGAAGGCGGAACCGTCATGCCGGGCAACTTCATGTTGTATGCAGGCAAACCCGATCTTGTCCCGCAAAGCCGACCCGCGCAGGTGCGCACGGCCTATGCGGATGCAATCGGTCAGCCGCTGCCCTATCAGGATCCTGCACTCGCAGGCATCAGGCCCAACCCGCGGCCCGCTAATTTGACGTCGTCGCGGGCCGATCCGGAAACAGAGACGCCAAGCGCAGCCAGTGCTCCCCAAAATCCGCGCGAGACCGCCCCGCGCGAAAGCCCGCCGCCGGTGGCACCGCCCGCACGGGCGCGCAACGTGAACGGGGATCAGGCCGCGCTTGATCCGCCGCCAGCCCGCCCGGCGCAGACATCGCAAATCGCGTCTATGGCCATTCGCCCCGGTTCGGCGCGGATGGCCTCTTCGAATCTGGCGGCCCTTCAATTGGCCGATGTTCTGCCCGAAGCGCCGCAGGTCCGACAGCCGGATGCATTTGACGGGCCGCAGGTGCAATTGGCCGCCCTTGAAACAAGCCAACGCCCGCGTCCCGCGCCTGGGCGTGCGGCGTCCGCCGCCCCGCAAGCAGACCCAGCCCCCCAACCTGCAGGGGCCGCCAGCCCCCGCCCGCCACGTGCCCGCCCCGCTGGCGTAATCTCGGCGGCAGCGGCGCGCGGTATTACCACTCAGGCGGAAACTGTCGCCCCGTCCGAGCCGGTTCTTGCCGGCACGGCCAATGCGGTTGCCGTATCGCGCCGCCCGCCAAGCCGCCCGAATGGTTTTGCCCCCTCTACAGAGCAAAACCGCGTCGATCAGGGCGCAGTCGATCAGGCGCTGGCCGCAGCCAAGGCCGAAGAGCTTCGCAACGACGCCGCCACACGTGCAACCCAAGCCGCGCTTGCCGCCGAGCAATCGGCCCAGCAGGCTGCAGAGCGTGAACGCCAGCAGCAGATCGCCGCCGCCGCCGCCCGCCCGCCTGCCGCCGAGGAAACCGAGGCAGAGCCAGAACCGGAACGCGCCGCGCCGCGCCTGCCCACATCCGCATCTGTGGCGCAAAGTGCAACCGAGACCGATGCGATCAAATTGCGCCAACTCAATTTGATCGGTGTGTTCGGCTCCAGCTCCAACAGGCGGGCTATGGTGCGCACATCCAACGGACGGATCGCGCGTGTCGGTCTGGGTGACAGATTTGACGGCGGCCAGATCATTGCGATCGGCGACGATTCACTTACCTATCAAAAAGGCGCGAAAGCCTATCGTATTTACAAATTCGATAAATAAATCCCGCCTGATACACGATAGGGATAGGACGTACGCCGCGACGGTGCGCGATGCTCTTTCACAAGAGATAAACCCATTCCGGCCTAACATCGCGTGTTTGCCGCCGTTCTGACCCTTAAGAGACACCCAACGTCATGGAAACTTTCCTGCTACAAGCCACGCTGTATCTGACCGCGATGCTGATCGCCGTGCCGTTGGCGACGCGTGCAGGGCTGGGGTCGGTGCTGGGCTATCTTATTGCGGGGATCGTGATCGGGCCGGTGCTTGGTCTGGTCGGGTCGGAAATGAGTGATCTTCAGCATTTCGCGGAATTCGGCGTGGTGATGATGCTGTTTCTGATCGGGCTGGAACTGGAGCCACGCGCGCTTTGGGCGATGCGAGACAAGTTGATCGGTCTGGGCGGGTTACAGGTCACGATCACCATGCTGGCGGTGACCACACTCGCGATGGCGTTCGGGCAGACGTTCCAGATAGCACTGGCAGTCGGGATGATTTTCTCCTTGAGTTCAACGGCCATCGTGCTGCAAACACTCAATGAAAAGCACCTGATGCAAACGTCTGGCGGACGCTCGGCGTTCTCTGTGCTTTTGACGCAGGACATCGCCGTGATCCCGATGTTGGCGCTGCTGCCGCTGCTGGCACAGCCCGGTGCGCGGGCACTGGCCAAGGCGGAAGCTCAAGCCCATAATCCTATCACTGCGTTTCTCAGTACCCTTCCCGGCTGGGGCATGACCCTGCTCACCTTGGGGGCTGTGGGTTTTGTGGTGCTGGCAGGCCACTATCTGGTACGCCCGTTATTTCGGTTTGTGCAAAGCACGCGATTGCCGGAAATGAACACAGCCACAGCGCTGGTGATTGTGGTGGGCATCGCCACGCTGATGAACATGGTCGGACTGTCGCCTGCGCTTGGCACGTTTCTGGCCGGTGTTGTTCTGGCCGATAGCGAATTCCGCCACGAGCTGGAGGCCTCTATCGAGCCGTTCAAGGGCCTGCTGATGGGGCTGTTTTTCATCACTGTGGGGGCGGGTATCAATTTCGCGGTGTTTATTGGCGCACCATTCGCGATTACCGGCATGGTCGTTGGTCTGGTCGCCCTGAAGGCCACGATCTTGTTCGGCCTGTCGCATCTGTTCAATATTCGCGGTTCGGACAAATCTCTCTTTACACTCGGTCTGGCTCAGGCGGGCGAGTTCGGTTTTGTGCTGGTGTCTTTTGCGATCAGTCAGCGGATCCTTCCCAACGCACTGGCCGAGGAAATCCTTCTGGTCATCGCGCTTTCGATGTTGATCACGCCACTGTTGTTTATCTTGCAAGGGCTACTGGCCAAGCTCCAGCGTGACGAAGCCCCGCCCGCCGACGAGATAAACGCGCAAGAACCGATCATCATTGCCGGTATCGGTCGCTTCGGGCAGGTGATCAACGGGTTGGTGACCAATGCGGGCTTTCGCACGACCATGCTCGACAACGATCTCAAAACGATCCAGCTTATGCGGACATTCGGCTATAAAGGCTATTACGGTGACCCGACGCGGCCCGAACTGCTGGCGGCCGCCGGTATAAACGAGGCCAAGGTTCTGGTCGCCGTTCTTGATGACAAGCAGGCCACGACGCGGCTTGTGGCCTATGCGCGCAAGCTGCGCCCCGATCTGCACATCATTGCGCGGGCACGCGATCGCGTCCATGTCTACGAGCTGTATAAGGCAGGGGCAAACGACATCGTTCGCGAGATGTTCGACAGCTCGCTGCGGGCAGGCCGCTATGTTCTGGAAAACATCGGGTTGTCGGAATACGAAGCGGCCGAGCTGGAAAAAATCTACTTCAAGATGGACCGCGCCATGGTTCGCGAACTGGCCAAAGTCTGGAAGCCGGGCGTTCCGATCGATCAGAATGCGGATTACATTGCCCGCACGCGAGAATTGAATGCAGGGCTGGAGGCGGCCATCGCCGAGCGATTCAATCGCCGCGGCGATAGCGAGCAAGAGCCATCAGAAAGAGATATGGACCGCCCTGCAAATGTGGGTGAAATCCTCGACGAAAGATAACAGAATCCGCCGGCCCTATGAAAAAGCGGACCAAACGGCCCGCTTTTTAAACTGTATCAAGGGCGTAGCCTTGTTAAGGCTCCTGCCTTAGGCTGCTGCGCGGCTTTCCAGAACGGCATCTACCTTTTTAGCGGCCCCTGCCTCATCGGTACCGGACACGGCGGCGATTTCGCGGGTCAGGCGCTCCAGCGCTGCTTCATAAAGCTGACGCTCGGAATAGGATTGCTCGCGCTGGTCATCGGCACGGTGCAGATCACGCACCACCTCGGCAATCGACAAAAGATCGCCAGAGTTGATTTTTTGTTCATATTCCTGCGCGCGACGCGACCACATGGCCCGTTTGACCTTGGCCTTGCCTTTCAGGGTGTGCATCGCCTTCTCGACCTCGTCGGTAGACGCCAGAGTGCGCAGACCGGCCTCAGTCGCTTTGGCAGTTGGAACCCGCAGCGTCATCTTGTCTTTTTCAAACGAGATAACAAACAGCTCCATCGTCAAACCGGCAATCTCTTGCTCTTCGATAGAAATGATCTTGCCAACGCCATGCGCCGGATAGACCACAAAATCATCCGGGTGGAACTCTATCTTTTTGCTCTTGGTCATTCAGTCGCTTCCTTGCAGCCGATCCCGTGCCCCGCTTTCTAACGGCCAAATCCCGACGGCCCACAGCGGGCATAAAAGTCATCTGGCAATAAGAAAACGCTCGCAGCCGGACGGCGCCACGAACGCGGGGTTAGATCCAATATTTCGGTAATGTAACACAAAAAACGGTGTAATTAAAGCGTCACGATACATCAACGCCCATCACATCGCCAACACAACGGTGCCTTGGCTCCGGGTTTAACGCAATCGGCCAGCGGATCTGCCGCTAGGCTGCGAATCGCCCACATTGTTCACATGCGCGATTACAGGTTTCCGGTCGACGGTTCTACTCGTCGCCTTCGCCAGGGGCTTCGCTGAAATATTTCTCCAGCTTGCCGGATTCGCCGTCATGCTTCTCGGCATCGGGCAGCGGATCTTTCTTCTGCGTCAACACCGGCCACAGCTCGGAATATTTACGGTTGAAATCAACCCAATCTTCCATTCCCGGCTCTGTATCGGGACGGATCGCGTCGGCCGGGCATTCCGGTTCGCAGACGCCGCAGTCAATGCACTCGTCGGGATGAATAACCAGCGTATTCTCCCCCTCGTAGAAACAATCCACAGGGCAGACTTCGACGCAGTCGGTATATTTGCAGTTGATGCAGTTGTCGGTGACAACATAGGTCATGGCTGTAATCCGATAATTGTGGATTTTGGCGTTAGGTAGCCTCAGTGGCGCGCCGATGCAAGATAAGCCGGCGTACAAAGACTGCCCGCGTTGCAATCCTACATAGCTCAGGTGAAGCGTTCCCCCTCGGCGGCCCGTTCCGAAACAGGTGTTTCGCTCATGTCCCGGTATAACAGCCGCGCTTCGGTGGCCGGACCGCGCCGGTTGCCGCACTCCAGCACCTCGATGAGCCGCGCACCGGATTTCAACGAGAGGGTGAGTCGGTCGCCCGGGCCGATTGCACGGCCCGGTTTAAGGATCTTCTGGCCGTTGATGCGCAGCTTACCGCCCTGCACCATGGTTGCGGCAAGCACGCGCGTTTTCACGAAACGCGCCTGCCACAGCCATTTATCGATGCGGATCCGGTCTTCTGCCACCATTCAACGCTTACTTTTTGTCTTTCAGCTGGGCAAGAACGGCAAAGGGGTTGTCCGGATCAATCGGCTTTTCCTTTTTGGGCGGACGGGCCTCGAACTTGCGGTTTCCGCCTTTTTGGGCCCCTTTCGGCGCACCTTTGCCTTTGGGCTTTCCGCCGCCGCCGCCATCACGGCGACGTCCGCCACCGTCCGGCTTGGCCCCGCTACCGGCAGTGGTGTTGCCGTCGCGGCGCGGTCCGCGGTTTTGCGCACGTGCACGCGGCACCCATTGGAACGTATAGAACTGCTCCATTTCGGGCGCATCCGCTTCAGCCGCATCAGGCTGTGCGTCTGCCTCGGACGCACCGGCGTCTGGGCCATTTGCATTCTGGGCTTCGGCAATCGGGCTTTCGCCTTCGGGGATAGGATTGGGCACAGCCGTGTCGGCATCCGCCTGTGCGGCCGGTGTCTGGGCTGCATCAGGTGTCGCTTGCACTTCGCTGGCAGGCGTCGCCTTGACCTTAGGACGCTCGCCGGCCTCCGCTTTATAGCCAAGCCCCTGCATCAGATCAGCAAACTGATCCAGCGTCATACCCGTGATCGACAGCATATCGGGATTGGCTTCAAACCCGCCGCGGCTGTCTTGACCGCGCAGCAAATCTGCCAGACGCTCCAGCATATCAATGCGGATCGCACGCGTACCTGCCGGACGATAGCCCGAGCGGATATAGGCTGTACGCTCGACCTGCTCGACGTTGGGAATGGTCACCAGACCGGGTGGCGGGCTTTCGGGAAACTCGTCAAGCCCGTCATAGAGCGACGCCAGTACCAATCGCAGACGCGTCGGCGCGGGCTTCAGAAGCTGGGTCTGGAAAATCGTGTATTGCCCGAAGCGCACACCGTGTTTGCGCAGTTGGCCACGAGCGTCCTGATCAAGTTCCTTGACCTCGGCTGCGACATCCTCGCGCGGCATGATCCCCATGCCCTCAAACAGCCGGAACGCAAAACCACGCGCCAGACCCGTGACGGTCTCGTCTCGCGACATCGCCAGCATCGGCTCGAACAGGGCCGCGATCTTGCGATCGATGAAATGCTGCAAGCGACGTGTCACTTTTTCTGCAACATCCGCGCCTGCCTCGTCATCGACAAATGCCTGAACCGAGGGTTTGAGCGGATCATCCCCTTTCACCAGTTTGCCAACGGCGGTTTCGCCCCACATCAGGCCACCTTGTTCGGTGAAATCCATTTCTGTGTCGGGGGCGTTATAAAAACGATCCGCCCGCAGATTGAATTCCGGCTTGAGCGCCTCATAGGCGGCACGTGCCAGCATTTTCGCCTCGTCGGGGCTGGATGTCCCGTCCTGTTGGAAGCGGAATCCATCCAGACGGCCTGCGAATTCACCGCTTACCGTCACTTCACCCTTGTCGTTCACCTCGGCCACGAGGGTCTCCTTCTGCTTGAGCCGGCGCAATAATACACTTGTGCGCCGGTCCACAAATCGTTGGGTCAGCGCGCCGTGTAGCGCATCTGACAATCGGTCTTCTACAGCGCGCGTCTCCCCGCGCCAATGGCTTTCGTCATCCACCCAGCCTTTGCGCTGTGCGACATAGGTCCACGTGCGGATAAAGGCCAGCCTACGCGACAATGTGTCGATATCGCCCTCTACCCGGTCGATCCGGGCAATCTGGCGGGCCAGCCAATCGCTGGGCACCCCAGAGCCGGTTTGCAAGAACTCGAAAATCCGCAAAAGGAGCGTGACATGTTCCATCTCGGAAATCGAGCGGAAATCGGGGATTCGGCACACATCCCACAAAAGCCGTACATCTTTCGGGCCACGCACGCGGTCAATCACATCGGGCATCGCGCTCAGCGCCTTGAGCGCACGCAGATCATCGGCCTCGCGGCCTTTGGTCAGCCGCTCGTGGGCGGGCGGCGTTTCAAGCGCTCCGATCAGCCGGTCGGTCGTACCGAACTCCAACACATCATTGCGCCATTGCAGACGTTGAAGCGGCGCAAAACGGTGGTTTTCCACAGCCTCCACGACCTCTTCGTCAAACGGGCGGGCCTCGCCCGTCACCCCGAATGTACCATCGGTGCGATAACGCCCCGCACGGCCCGCGATCTGTCCGATCTCGTAGGGAAACAACGGACGCATCCGGCGCCCGTCGAATTTCGCGGTGGCCGAGAATGCCACATGTTCGATATCAAGGTTCAGCCCCATCCCGATTGCATCGGTCGCCACCAGATAATCGACATCGCCGTTTTGATACATATCCACCTGCGCGTTGCGCGTGCGCGGGCTAAGTGCGCCCATCACCACCGCACAACCGCCTTTCTGGCGGCGCAACAATTCGGCAATCGCATAAACGTTCTCGACCGAAAATCCGACGATGGCAGAGCGTGCAGGCATCCGGCTGGTTTTCTTCGAGCCGACATAGCTGAGCTCGGAGAACCGCTCGCGGCGGGTGAATTGCACCTTGTCGACCAGTGATGCAATCGCGCTTTTCATCGTCTCCGAGCCTAAAAGCAGCGTTTCGTGCAACCCCCGCATGTTCAGCAGCCGGTCGGTAAACACGTGCCCGCGTTCGGGATCGCCACAAAGCTGGATCTCGTCGAGCGCCACGAAATCCGCGCCAAGCCCGTCGGGCATGGCCTCTGTGGTGCAAACCCAATACTGGGTGCGCGGTGGCACGATCCGCTCCTCGCCCGTGACAAGCGCCACAACAGACGGCCCGCGCAAGCGGACGATCCGGTCATAGACCTCGCGTGCCAAAAGACGCAGCGGCAAACCGATGACACCGGTCCGATGGGCCAGCATCCGTTCGATTGCATAATGCGTCTTGCCAGTATTTGTCGGTCCCAAAACCGCTGTTACACGCCCGGACATAATTCACCTGCACTTGGCCTGCACCCCTGCCCCGTCAAAGGGCGGTGCCGGCAAGCGTCCCCTCCAGCCTGTTAACGGCGTCTTTCACATCCTGCTGATGCGGGTTCAAGCCAAAAGACGCACGGTACGCCGCAAGCGCCCGTTTATCCTGACCGATCTCTTCCAACATCATCCCCAATCCTGAAAGCGCCGCCCAGTGGCGTGGCTCCAGCTGCAAGGTGTGTTCTATATCCGACATTGCCGGCCCGTAAAGCCCGGCCATGAAATAGGCCGTGGCGCGCGCGTTCCATCCTTCGGCAAAATCGGGCGCATGATCGGTGAGCGCGGTCAGATGCTCGATTGCGGCCGCGGCGTCACCGTCATCTATGGCCGCCTGCCCGCGCTTGAGCAACAAATCCATCGCCGGCGACCCCGAGCGCGACCATGCCCGCTCGATATCGGATTGGGCGCGCGCCCATCCTGCATAGTCTGGATCGGCCAGTTCCTCGAAATAACGTTCCAGCCCCGCCGTCTCTGCCAGCGCGGCCACCGGCTGGAAAGACAGGACGACGATCAGGGAAACGAAAAATTTGTCTATCCATCGGAGTATGCTCATGTTCAAAGAGTAACTGAAATCATGGCAAAGACAAAAGCCCACATCTTACATTTTGGAGGATCATATGAGTAAAGTGATTGACGGTGCGGTCACCGCCTTGCAAAAACGTCTGCCCGATGGCTTTCCCCATATCGCGAAATTCGTGATCACCGAAGAAGGTGCGGTCATCGTGGACCCCGACGGCGTGCGCGCCGCGGACCCCGAAACAGAGGCAGAGGTCGCCCTTATTGCCAGCCGCGATACATTCGAGGGGCTGCTGGACGGTCGCGTGAACCCGACCACAGCCTTCATGACCGGCAAACTGAAACTGGACGGACCAATGGGTTTGGCCATGCAATTGGGTCAGGCGTTGAGCCGATGAGCATTGGTTCGCCCGCACCGTTTCACACCGGCATTGCGTGCGGGCCAACTGGCGGGCATGCGCGGTGGCTAACCACGCATGACAATGTCACGATCCGTGTGGGCGCATGGGCAAGCCCGCCGCAAACACGCGGCACCGTGTTCATTTTCACCGGACGCACGGAATATATCGAAAAATACGGCCCCGCGGCTCAGGATCTGTTCCAGCGTGGATACGGGTGCGTCAGCATCGACTGGCGGGGTCAGGGCCTGTCTGATCGCGCGTTGCCAGACAGGGCAAAGGGTCATGTCGGGCATTTTGATGAATACCAGAACGACACCGACGCGGTTCTGGCGTGGGCCCATGCCGCGGATCTGCCGCAGCCGTGGTTTGTGCTGGCGCACTCCATGGGGGCCACAATCGCGCTGCGCCGGCTGATGCAGTCCCATCCGTTTCGGGCCTGTGCGCTGTCCAGCCCGATGCTGGGCATCAAGCTGCCTGCGGTGCTTGGCGCGGTCGAGATGCATCTTGCCCGAGGGCTCAGCCGCTTCGGCCCTGTCACGAGCTATCCCCCTGCGATGGGGGCACATGCCTATGTCTTACGCGCATCGTTCAAGAACAACTTACTGACCACAGACAAAGACATGTGGGATTTCATGGTGATGCAACTGTCCGAAGTGCCGGAACTGGCGCTGGGGGCCCCGAGTTTCAGCTGGGCTGCCGAAGGGATACTGGAGTGCGCCAGACTTGCGGCAATGCCCGCCCCGGCCCTGCCGTGCTACTGTGCCATCGGCACGCATGAGCGGGTGGTGCGTACAGATATTGTGGTGCGCCGCATGAACGACTGGCCTGCGGGCCGGTTCGATCAGATCGTGGGTGCCCAGCACGAGATCATGATGGAAACCCCCGCACGACGTGCGCGGTTTTTCGATGCTGTCTGTGCCGGTTTTGACCGTGGCGGCCAGACAGCCTGAAATCCATCAGCCAAGATATGGCGCAAGATCGGCACCCCCGCACCGATCATCCGGTCTTGCTGATGGGTGCCCGGTGCAGGGGTGCCCCCTCGATACGCTGCGCTTTCACCAATCCGCGCAAGACTGCGGGGATTTTATGGCGGCATGGCGAGATGCACTGCCCATATTTTTTGAACATGGTGTCGGATGCGGCCCCCCCCTAATGCGCCACGCGCCAGTTCAGGAACGTTCAGGTTTATCACAGATCGCTTGGCGTGATGCTCTGGATGGCGCTTGTGGAGGGTGAGCATGGACGATCCGCCTGCCTAATGCGCCCCCGTCCTGCCTGCTTTTAATGCAGCCGTCGGCAGCGCCTGCCAGATCTTTCACTCGGTCGCGCAGCCAGCGCTGCAACCAGACAAGGCGCCGCATAATTGCCATTTACGCAGACGTGTCACCACACGCCGACCTGCAACCGCTGTGGCCAACTTTCTACACCACGTATTTCAAGCGCCGCATCGGATGTTTTTGGGGATAGGCGCAAGAGAAATACCTTTGCGCCATGTCCGATTTCTCAGGCGTACAGAACGTTTTCAGCATCGGTGATGTCTTTTCCCGAACAGGATTGCCAAGAAACGTCTATCCGGGATTTTTTGGTCGACACTGACGATGGAATGTCGGACCGCCAAACCCTGCACAATTCAAAAGTGTCTTGTCGCCGTCCCCGTTCGGATCAAATCTTGATCGCCGAGAATCCGTCTCGCAACACATCGGACCACGCTTCGGACATTTTGGTAAATTCGGGGTCATGCGGCTCGATCCGGCGGGTTTCCGTCACCCTCAGATCATTTTTGTGGATCACCGCCATATCAAGCGGCATCCCCACCGACAGATTGGACCGCAGCGTGGAATCCATCGACAAAAGCACCGCCTTGCGCGCATCTTCCAAGGTGGTAGAGGGCCGCACCACGCGATCCAGAATGGGCTTGCCGTATTTATGCTCCCCGATCTGCAAAAACGGCGTGTCGGGGGTGGCTTCGATGAAATTGCCTTCCGGATAGATCAGAAACATCCGCATTTCGCCATCGACCCGCTGGCCCGCCACTATCATCGAGGCCGAAGTAGAAACTTTTGCCATTTCCATCTTGCTATCGATGTCCTGACGCACATGCGACAGGGTGCGGCCAATGATCTCTGCCACTTTAAGCATGGTCGGCGCCAGCATGATAGAACGCTCGCCGCTTGCATCGGGATCGTCGATCATCTCTTGAAGCTGCGCGATCGCGGTTTGCGTCACCGACAGCGATCCGGCGGTCATGATGACGATCGCCCGCTCGCCCGGTTGTTCGAAGGTAAACATCTTTTTATAGGTCGAGATGTTATCCAGCCCGGCATTGGTGCGTGTGTCGGACAGCAGAACCATTCCTGCATCCAACAACAAGCCTACACAATAGGTCATTTCCGTCCACTCCGGCGAATCGCTTTTGATTAGTCTACAGCCGATTTATTGCTGCATGCTTTTCAGAGCAACGGAAACATCCATCGTCTCGGCGCCCATACCCTGTGCGGTGCCGCGTATAGGCGCGGTATCATGCGCATCCAGCCCCGAGCCAAGCCGGATATAGCGTGCATCCGGACAGCATTTGTTGGCCGGATCAAACCCGATCCAGCCATAGCCGTCGATCCACAATTCGGCCCACGCATGGCTGGCTTCATCGTCAGGGGGCAAATCGCCGCCCTGATCATAGAAATACCCCGATACGTAACGCGCGGGCAGATCGCATTCACGCGCCATCGCGATTAACGCATGCGCCTGATCCTGACACACGCCCTGCCCTTGGGCCAAAGCCTCGGCGGCGGTGGTTTGGGACTGGGTAGACCCGCTCATATAAGCCACTTCATCGGAGACCCGCGCCGACAGCCTGTGGCCCAGATCAAGCGGGCCACTCGCGCCGGCTGCCACATCGGCCGCCAGTTTGCGAAGATTTTCGTCACATGCGGTGGCCGCAGTGTCGCACAGATAAACCAGCGGATCGCTGATTTCGTAGTGGCCGCGTAAAATCCCCGCCGTATCGGAGGTTTCCACACGACCGCGGGCCGTGATGCGGACCTCCTGCAACGGGCCACGCACCGACCACCCTTCGATGCGATCGCCGCCGCCATCGCGAAAGCTCGAGCCGCGAATACCGCCCTCGACCTCGACCGACCACTCGATCAGGCGCTGGCCCTCGTGGCGCGCCGGAAACAGCCGCAGCGATTGAACCGCAGATCGCATCGGCGCATCATAGCGGTAGATGGTCACATGGTTGACCGTCAAAATCATCGCGCAACCCCGCTTAGGTAAGTATCATAGACTGCTTTGGACAAACCGCCCACTTCGCGGATGAAACGGGTCAGAAACTCGTGCAGACCTTCATTGAAGATCTCCTCGACCGACGAGCGTTCCAATTCGTTCATCAGCGCGCGCGCACGCATCTGTGGCAGGCCACTTTTGTTATAATCACGCCCAAGACAATCCAGATGGTAGGTCGCCTTTTCTGCTGTGGTCAAAAGCGAGCGCGGGCTTTGCCCGTTCAAAATCAGGAAATGCGCAATCTTGCGTGCGCCGATCTCTCCGCCATAGGCAAAATGGAACGCCCGATAGGATTGCAGCGCCCGTAAAAGCGTTTGCCACTGATAGGTATCAAGTTCCGATCCCACCATATCAAGCGATGGCAGCAGAACGTAATATTTCACATCAATCAGACGCGCCGTGTTATCGGCCCGTTCCAGCGCAAACCCCAGATTGAGGAAATGATACCCGTCATTGCGCAGCAAGGTGGTGTCGATCGCGCCGCGCACCATCGTGACATGTCGGGTCACCCATTCGGTCAACTCCGTCATCTCGACCTCGGAACGCGAGCGCCGCTCCAGCTGGCGCAACTCCTGATAGGCCACGTTGAGCGCATCCCACACCTGACTGGAAATCGCGGTGCGAACGATCCGCGCATTTTCACGCGCATGTTCGAAACACGACACAACCGACGAGGGGTTGTCGCGATCGAAAAACAGATAGCTTTCGATATTGCGCTCTACCGGATCACCATATTTCTCGGCAAATCCGGCAGCCGTGCCGGAGGCTTGCAGCAGGCTCTCCCATTCGCTGCGATACCCGTCGCCGCGTGCGGTCGGGATCATCGTGATCCGTGCGCCCACTTCCAGCAGCCGCGCCATGGTTTCGGCGCGCTCGATATAGCGCGCCACCCACACCAGGTTTTCGGCAGTTCTACTTAGCATGGATCTCCTCCTTGCCCGTTCAGAGGTGGAGTGAAGGCTGTCTTTCGGCATGTCCCCCCCCTCATTCGGCCAGAATCCAAGTGTCCTTAACCCCGCCCCCTTGCGACGAGTTCACCACAAGCGAGCCTTCCGTCAGCGCCACACGGGTCAACCCGCCCGGAACCAGCTGGACATCCTGACCCACCAGACAGTAAGGGCGCAAATCCACGTGTCGTGGCGCTACACCCTCTTCGACAAATGTAGGCGTTGTCGACAGCGCAAGCGTTGGCTGGGCGATATAATTTTCGGGTTGTTCCTGAATTTTCAGGCGGAACACCTCGATCTGCTCTTTGGTCGCCTTGGGGCCGACAAGCATGCCATAGCCGCCAGATCCATGGACTTCCTTGACCACCAGTTCCGGCAGGTTGGCCAGAACATATTTCAGATCATCGGGCTTGCTGCATTGCCATGTCGGCACGTTTTGCAAGATCGGCTCCTCGCCCAGATAGAACCGCACCATTTCCGGCACGAATGTATAGACCGCCTTGTCATCGGCCACGCCCGCACCCGGTGCCGAACAGATCGACACCCCGCCCGAACGGTAGACATCCATCAACCCCGGAACGCCCAGCATACTGTCAGGACGGAAGCATAAAGGATCAAGGAACGCATCATCAATCCGGCGATAGATCACATCGACCTTTTGCGGCCCCTCGGTGGTGCGCATCCATACAAAGCCGTTCTCAACGAATAGATCGGGCCCTTCGACCAGCTCCACCCCCATCAGATCGGCGAGGAAGCTATGCTCGTAATAGGCAGAGTTGAAATGGCCCGGCGTCAGGATCGCAAGCGTCGGATCGCGGTCGCATTTGGCAGGCGCGACAGACGCAAGCGTGCGGCGCAGCGCCTCGGCATAGCCGTCCACCGGCTCGATCCGGTTTTCACGAAACAGCTTGGGAAACATCCGCATCATGATTTCGCGGTTTTCCAGCATATAGCTGACACCTGACGGCGTGCGGCAGTTATCCTCCAGCACATAGAAATCATCGCGTCCTGTGCGCACCAGATCCACACCCACGATGTGACTGAAAACACCACAAGACGGTGTGAACCCCATCACCGCACGTTCGAACGCAGCGTTCTGATACACCAGCCGTGCCGGTATACGGCCCGATTTTATGATCTCGCCCTTGCCGTAGACATCCAGCAAAAATGCGTTGAGCGCGCGGGCACGCTGCTTGATGCCAGCCTCCAGCTTGCGCCATTCCTTCTGGGTGAAAACGCGTGGAAACATGTCAAACGGGATCAGCCGGTCAGGATCGCCGCCCTCCCCGTAGACCGCAAACGTAATACCTATGCGGCGGAACAGGGCTTCGGCCTCGGCCTGCTTCATCTGCCGTAATTCGGCAGGCATCGCATTCGTCCAGTTTTCTAATCTCGCATATGGTTCGCGGACAGCGCCGCCACAATACATCTCATTGAAATGTTCGGTCATTCCGCCTCGATTCTTTCACTGCGCATCCGAGCATAGGAGCCTCCACCCTAGAAACGGAAGATCACACGGCGATGTTACTCTCTTCGCCTTCAAACTAACGGTGATTTTCACGCCATTTGCACATTATTTAGACAATTATGCCACCTCCCGCCCGGCGTGATGTGGAATTCATCGGGACGTTTACGTGATCGACACGGCCTCCCTTCCGCAAACAGTCGATAACGTGATCGTCAACACATCCTAAAGAAAGCGCGAATTGACCATTAGGCAAGTCGTGCACGGGTAAATTCCGCGCCGCACGATATTCTTTGCGCCCCTTTCCGATTGGCCACCAAGCGCCTATCTGTGGCAGGCGACACGGAGAAAGAGGACCCGATGACGATCAATATGAAACAGCCTGTTTTCGATGCCGATACGCAAGGGGGCGCCTTTGGCAACCTGCCCGAATGGGATCTGAGCGACCTCTATCCGGCGCCGGATGCGCCACAATTCTCGGCGGATCTTGAAAAGGTCAAAGCCGATTGTGCCAGCTTTGCGGCAGATTACGAAGGCAAGCTGGCCTCGCTCAGTGCCGCTGAAATGGCACACTGCGTACGCCGCTACGAGGAGATCGAAACCACCGCAGGGCGGATTATGTCCTATGTCGGGCTGCGGTATTATCAAAACACCACCGATCCGGATCGCGCCAAGATGCTGTCTGATGCGCAAGACCAGATCACGACATCTACAACGCCGCTTGTGTTTTTCAGTCTGGAATTCAACCGCATCGGTGATGATGGCTATGCCGCGCTGTTCGCCGATCCGGCCCTTGCCCGCTACAAGCCCGTGTTTGACCGGATGCGGGCGATGAAGCCCTATCAACTGTCGGACGAGCTGGAGAAATTCCTGCATGACCAGTCCACCGTAGGGGCGGCTGCATGGAACCGTTTGTTTGATGAAACCACCGCGGCACTGGAATTCGAGATCAACGGCGAAACCCTGAGCCTGGAGGCCACGACCACGCTTCTGGCAGATCATGACCGCACCAAGCGTGAAGCCGCCGCCCGCGAGCTTGCCCGCGTGTTCGGCCAAAACATCAAACTGTTCGCCCGCGTGCACAATACGCTTGCCAAGGAAAAAGAGATCGAAGACCGCTGGCGGGGCATGCCCACCGCCCAATCGGGCCGCCATCTGTCCAACCACGTCGAGCCGGAGGTTGTGGAGGCTTTGCGCGATGCGGTCGTGCGCGCCTATCCCAAACTCAGCCACCGCTATTATGCGCTCAAGGCGAAGTGGATGGGTCTGGACAAGCTGCAGGTGTGGGACCGCAACGCCCCCCTGCCCATCGAGACACCCCGCGATGTGCAATGGTCCGATGCCCGTGCCATCGTGGACGAGGCCTATCGCGCCTTCGATCCGCGTATGGCCGATATCGCGGCGCCCTTCTTCGACAAGGGCTGGATTGATGCGGGCGTAAAACCGGGCAAGGCACCGGGGGCCTTCGCCCATCCCACTGTGACCACCGTCCACCCATATGTGATGCTCAATTATCTGGGCAAACCGCGCGATGTGATGACCCTTGCGCACGAGCTGGGACATGGCGTGCATCAGGTTCTGGCCGCAGATCAGGGTGAAATGCTGGCCTCCACGCCGCTGACGCTGGCCGAAACCGCAAGCGTGTTCGGCGAGATGCTAACGTTCCGGAAAATGCTGGAAAAAGCCAAAACCAAATCCGAACGCAAGGTGCTTTTGGCAGGCAAGGTCGAGGACATGATCAACACGGTCGTGCGCCAGATCGCATTTTATGATTTCGAATGCAAACTGCATGCCGCACGGCGCGAGGGCGAGCTGACACCCGATACGATCAACGCCCTGTGGATGTCGGTTCAGGGCGAGTCGCTTGGGCCTGTGTTCGAATTCATGGACGGGTATGAAACCTTCTGGTCCTATATCCCGCATTTCGTGCATTCACCTTTTTACGTGTATGCCTATGCCTTCGGCGACGGTCTCGTAAACGCACTTTACGCGACCTACGAGGCCGGACTGGATGGCTTCGAGGAGAAGTATTTCGACATGCTGAAGGCCGGCGGCTCCAAGCACCACAAAGAGCTTCTGGCCCCGTTCGGGCTGGATGCCTCCGATCCTGCCTTCTGGGATCGCGGTCTGTCCATGATCGCGGGTTTCATCGATGAACTGGAAGAGATGGAAGACGCCTGACGCATGTGCCCCCCCCCGCCCATCGGGCGGGGGGGGGGGCACAAAACCGCATCAACGCCGCGAGGGATATATCCGCTCGCGGCGTTTTCAACTGTGATCGGCCCCCGAGACAACGACCCCGCCCCCTCGCCACACCAAGCCCCTGAATGACGCCCTGAATGATACGGCGTGTCTAAAGCCGTATGGTCGAGATCAGACGCCCATAGTCCACCTCGCCCGCATGGGTCGTGCGGCGATAGGAAAAGAACCGTTCGGGCTCGGCGTAGGTACAGCGCCCCACCCATTCAGCCTCTGCGACGCCCGCATCGCGCAGACATTGCAGACCGAAGGCAGGCAGGTTGAACATCGGGCGCCCGTTGGGCCCGCCCGAGAAAAACCGCGAATACGCCATATCCTCGATCACGAACTGCTCCATGAATTCTTCGCCAACCTCATAGGCGGCTTGCGAAATACACGGGCCGATGACTGCGGTGATCTGGTCGCGCTTTGCGCCCAGCTCGGTCATCGCCGCGATCGTGGCCTCCAGCACCCCGTCTATCGCACCACGCCAACCGGCATGGGCCGCCCCGATCACACCCGCCTTGCGATCCGCAAACAACACCGGCTGGCAATCTGCGGTAAGCACCGAAAGCACAAGGCCGGGCCTGTCGGTCACAACGCCGTCGGCCTCGGGAAGGGGCGGTGATAGTGGCTCTGTCACCGTCACCACGCGGGCGGAATGCACTTGGCTGATCCCGATCAGCGCCTCTGGCTCGGCCCCCATCGCATGGGCCACACGGGCGCGATTGACGCTGACCGCCTGCGTTTGATCGCTGGAGGCATGTCCGCAATTCAGACCCGAAAACACACCCGACGACGCCCCGCCCTTACGGGTGAAAAACCCGTGGCGCAGGCCACTCAGGGCAGGAGAGGTAAGAATTTCAAGCGCGGCTGGCATGGTATCGGTGATCATGATCTGTGTTGCTAATCCGGACGTATCTTAGGGCGCGGGTTCAAATCCGCCGGGACAAACCGCCCCGTTTGGATAAAATGCAAGCGCTTTGAACAGGTGACCCATTTCTTCGGGGTGGGTCAAGCGCCGATGCGCGGCAATGTGATTTTCAAGTGCCTCCCCGTGCAAGCGCGCCGCGAGCGTTTGCGCCCGCGCGGTGATGCCAAGCCGTTCCAGAACGACGCCTTGCCCCACAAGCGCCGTGGTCGCACAGCCCGCCGCCCGAGCGGCGCGTGCCAAAGGCTCGAAATCCACATGGGCTGTTAGATCGGCGTCTCCCGGACACGCGAAAGGATCTACTGTTTTATGATCACGCAGGGCTTGTAGCGTGTCGCCAACCCCGTGCCAGCCACCATAATCGAGGATCATCGCCACCCCGCCCGCAGCCGCGATACGTGAGGCGATCGCCCCTGCTGCCGGTCCGGCCTGCGGGCACAGTTCCACCACATCGCCCTCGACCGTATCCATAAGCCGGTTCGATAGCGCGCTATAGGGCGCGGCAGGTGCACAGCCCGCCGCCAGCTCTCCATCCACAAGCCCCACCTGACGTTCGGCCCATGCGGTGCCGCGCCGCTCCATCTGGCGGATGGGAAGGGCATCGAAAAACTCGTTGGCCACCAGATAAAGTGGCCCATCCGCGGGCAGATCGTCCAACGTCGTGTGCCATTGCACCGCCCCCGCCCCTGGCACGCGGTCCGCCAACGGCGCGATCAGGCGCTGTTGCATCTGGCGCAAAACCGGCGATGCCTCGACCAGATGCACCTCGACCGCGCGTGCCATGGCAGGCACAGCCGCAATCGTGCGCAAGATATCGGCCATCAATGTGCCACGCCCCGGCCCGGGTTCGGCCAGAATGATCCGCTCGGGCTGACCCTGATCGTGCCACGCCTGCGCAAGCGAAAGGGCCAGAACCTCGCCGAACATCTGGCTGATCTCGGGGGCGGTGATAAAATCGCCGCCACGGCCGAACGGATCGCGTGTCGCGTAATACCCGTGCTCGGGGTGCAAAAGACACTCTGCCATATAATGGTCCAGCCGCATCGGCCCCTGCGCGGCTATCCGGCGCGCCAGAATGTCGCCAAGCGGCGTGGCCGTCATTGACGCACCTGTCGCGGGTCTTTGCGGGCAGCATGGAGGATCAAAACCAGCCCCAGCACAATCATCGGCAAAGACAGCACCTGCCCCATCGACAATCCGAAATCCCCCAATTGCACGACATAGCCCATGGGGTTTGTGGCGGTTACAAACTGCGGATCGGCCTGACGGAACAACTCCACGAACGCGCGCGAGGCCCCATAGCCCATCAGGAATATCCCCATGGCAAGCCCCGGCCGCGCAAGACCGCCACGCCAGACCATCACCAGCATGACCAGCCCCAGCACAAGCCCTTCGAGTGTCGCCTCGTAAAGTTGCGAGGGATGGCGGGCGCAAAACCCGTCAATCTGGCCCGCGATACCATAGCAGGTCTGCGCCGCCTCGCCCGGAAAAACCACCCCCCAAGGGACCTGCGTCGGATGGCCCCACAGCTCGGGCTTGATGAAATTCGCAATCCGCCCCAGAAACAACCCGATGGGCGCCACGACCACGGCGGCATCCCCCACCGAAACCGTGGGCAGATTGTGCTTACGGCAATACAGAAATACCGCCGCCACAACGCCCAGGAACCCGCCGTGAAAAGCCATGCCCCCCTGCCAGACCTTCAAGATATCCAGCGGATTGGCAAGGTAATAGGCCGGCTCGTAGAATAACACGAACCCCAGCCTGCCACCGACGATCACACCGGCGATGACCCATGTCAGCAAATCTTCCACCGCTTTGGGCTGCATCGGTGCCTGTCCGCCCCACAGGGCGGGTCGTTTCATCAGCTGTGCCACGATCTGCCAGCCCGCAAGCAATCCGGCAATATAGGCCAGCGCATACCAGCGGATCGGCAAATCGATGCCCGGAATCACGAAAGCATTGGGATCGATTGCGGGAAATGCGATAGCCATATGGGGTCCTCCTGATCGCGGCGGAGAAAGCCCGCGCGCGCGAAAGAAGTCAAGCCCTGCCCCATGCCCCCGCGCGATGCGGAAATCTGCCACATCCACGGGTCAGGGGTGGGCCGCGGGCTTGTCACGGGGCGGCTGCGCACTCATATAAGGGGTAAGTATACAAGCAATCAAACCGGAGTAGTCCCATGGATGCGCCCAACAAGTTCTTCGACGAAATGTCCAAGATGATGACAAATGCGATGGGGGTGGCTCAGGGTGCCCGCACCGAGGCCGAGACCGCGATGAAATCGTGGATGGACCGTTGGCTGGCAGAGCGTGACTTTGTCACCCGCGAAGAATTTGATGCGGTACGTGCCATGGCGCAAAAAGCGCGCGAAGAAAACGAGGCCCTGAAAACGCGGCTTGACGCGCTCGAAGGAAAATCCAACCTTTGAACGCGTGCCGTTCGTGCGCGTCTGACTAACAGATGAACTTACGGGGGGACGGAGCCGCCCCCTCGTTTTGCCTCGGGCACACCTGCCTTTTGCTCGCACAGTCATGGCAAACGCACGGGTGCGGGCCTGTTACAGCGTCTTTGGCATGTGGTGAGACACGCGCCCCTCACCGCATTGCGCGGGCACGTGCCAGAAGCTCCGGCACCCCCTCGCTCATGTCCATATGCGCGGGATCGACTTGGGCAATGTCGAAAAAGCCCGCCTCCATCGCGTCGTCATCGGCGCGCGGTATCTGGCCCGGATGCGTCAGATGGCAGGCAATCGCCACCAGAAAATAATGATACTGCACGCCGCCCATCTTGTCGCGAGTGATGAAATCACCGCAATCAAGGCGTGCGCCCGCCTGTGTGATCAGGCCGGTTTCCTCGCGCAGCTCGCGGCACGCCGCCTCGCTGACGGTTTCCCCCCAATCGACCTTTCCGCCCGGAAACCCCCAAAGGCCCGCATCCGGTGGATTGCGGCGACGCACCAGAACCACTTGGCTGCCCGCCATACAGACAGCCAGAACCCCCAGCCGCGGGACCTGCACGCCCGTCATGGTGCGGCCTTGATGCGGGTCCGGCCTGTCAGTTGCCCGTCTTTGGCATAGACCAGAATGTCGTTTTGCTGCGTCAGGACGATGATCTGCTTGTCCGCATACGTAACCGCCTGCGCCTGCGCACCTTCTGGCAGATGGATAGAGGCCGGAAGCTCCGGTGTCGGGTCCGCTGCACCGAAGCGGATGACAAGCAACGCCACGATCGCTAGAAGGCCCATAATCATGGTTGCCGTCAGGATGGTGACCAGCCACTTTAAAAACCGCAATTCGGGCAATGTCGCCTGCGGCGCGGGATCATGGATCGGATCGGACATGGAACAACGCATCCTTCAGCTTGAAATCGGGGACGCCCCCGCCGACCGTCTTGATAAAGCCTTGGCCGCTGTGGTGCCAGAGGGTGTGGCGCTTTCACGCTCGCGGCTGACACGGCTGATTGCCGAAGGGGCCGTGCTGCGCAACGGCGTGGCGATCACCGACCAGAAAGCGAAAGCCTCCGAAGGCGAGATCTACGAGATCATTTTGGAACCCGCGCGCGAGATCGAAACAGTGCCACAAGATATTGCGCTTGATATCTTGTGGGAGGACGAAGATCTGATCGTCATCAACAAACCCGTGGGGATGGTGGTCCACCCCGCCCCCGGCACACCCGACGGCACATTGGTCAACGCGCTTTTGCACCACTTCGGCGGCAATCTGTCGGGCGTGGGCGGCGAGGCCCGCCCCGGTATCGTGCACCGGATCGACAAGGAGACCTCCGGCCTGCTGGTTGCGGCAAAATCGGACCGTGCCCATCAGGGACTTGCCAAGCAGTTCGAAAAACACACCGTGCACCGGCATTACTCCGCCATCTGTTATGGCGTGCCCTCTGCAGCCGATCCGCGCCTGCGCGGCACCCGCGGGGTCAGTTTCGAAAGCAGCAATGTGATGAAGGTCACCTCGTTTCTGGGCCGCCATCGCACCGATCGCCAGCGTCAGGCAGTCAGCTTTTCCACCGGACGCCATGCGGTCACGCGTGCACGTATGGTGGAAGACCTGCAAGGCACCGCCGCGCTGATCGACTGCTGGCTGGAAACCGGACGCACACACCAGATCAGGGTGCATCTGTCGCATGCCGGCCATGCGCTGATCGGCGACAACACCTATGGCGGCCGACGCAAGATGCCTAAAACGGTGGGCCCGGCGGCGGTGGAGGCTGCGCGCAGCTTTCCGCGCCAAGCCCTGCACGCGGCCACGTTGGGCTTTGTCCACCCTGTCACCCGCGAAGAACTGAGCTTTTCCGCCCCCCTGCCCGAGGATATGTGCATTTTGCTAGAGGCATTGCGCGGAAATAACTAAACCCATTAGTTCACATTTGCGCCAAATACGCTTGTCGCAGGCGGTTTTTTGTTACATGATCACCCTCAAATGTGGGGATGCGGGACCTATATGCCCCTCGGTTGCGTTAGCGCGTCAAACAAGCGCTTGACACAGGCGAGGGGTATCCCGCTTATTCTCGCCGCCAAGATGGAAGAAGGGTTGTCCATGTCCACTTACGCAAATCTACCGGCCCCCAGTCCAGAACAGGGGCTTAACCGCTACCTACAAGAGATCCGCAAGTTTCCGCTGCTGGAGCCTGAAGAAGAATATATGCTGGCCAAGCGTTGGGTGGATCATCAAGATGCCCCTGCGGCGCACAAGATGGTCACGTCGCATTTGCGGTTGGCCGCCAAGATCGCGATGGGATATCGCGGTTATGGCCTGCCGCAAGCAGAAGTGATCTCCGAGGCGAATGTGGGCTTGATGCAGGCCGTCAAGCGGTTCGATCCCGAGCGTGGCTTCCGGCTTGCGACCTATGCCATGTGGTGGATCCGCGCCGCGATTCAGGAGTATATCCTGCGCTCGTGGTCTTTGGTAAAACTTGGCACCACCTCGGCCCAGAAAAAACTGTTTTTCAACCTGCGCAAGGCCAAATCGCGCATCGGTGCCTATGAAGACGGTGATATGCGCCCCGAAAACGTCAAACAGATTGCCCATGATCTGAATGTGACGGAAGACGAGGTTATATCTATGAACCGGCGCATGTCGGGCTCGGATGCTTCGCTGAACGCACAGGTGGGCGCGGCGGATGAGGGCACGGCCCAATGGCAGGACTGGCTGGAAGACGAGGACGCCAATCAGGCCGATCAATACGCCGAATCCGACGAGTTGAATGCACGTCGTGAAATGCTTGTGGCGGCGATGGATGTGCTCAATGACCGCGAAAAGGATATCTTGATGCAGCGCCGGCTGCGCGACAATCCCGTAACGCTGGAAGATCTTTCCGGTCAATACGAGGTCTCGCGCGAGCGGGTCCGCCAGATCGAGGTGCGCGCCTTCGAAAAGGTCCAAAAACGGGTGAAAGATCTGGCTGTGGAGCGTGGCATGGATGTGCCCGCATAAAGTGACCACAATGTGAACGTGTGACAAAGGGGGCCGCTGTGCCCCCTTTTTGCCGTCCATACCGTAACGCGTCCGCGCGATTTATCGAAACAACGCCACGCGCCCGCAAAGACCGCGGCACGGAGGTCGGGCTGCGCGCGCCAGATGCGCGCTCAGGCCTGTTTGGCCAAACGTGCTTCCAGCACCTCGAAGGGCACGCCGGGCTGGTCTTTGGCACAGCGGATCACCAAAGAGGTTTTCACGCTTGCGACGTTTTCCGCCGCCGTCAGATCACTCATCAGGAAGCTCTGGAAGGTCGACAGGTCGGGTGCCACACATTTGAGGATAAAATCGATCTCGCCGTTCAGCATATGGCATTCGCGCACCAGCGGCCATTCGCGACACCGGTCTTCGAACAGCGCCAGATCCGCTTCGGATTGCGAGTGCAGCCTGACCGAGGCAAAGACCTGCACCTCGAATCCCAGTTCCTTGGGGTTCACATCGGCATGATAGCCGTGGATATACCCCGCCTCTTCCAATGTGCGCACCCGCCGCAAACACGGTGGCGCAGAAATACCGACCCGTTTGGCCAGTTCCACATTGGTCATGCGTCCATCACCTTGCAGTTCCGCCAGAATCTTCCGGTCGATCTCGTCAAGCTTTGAGCTGGCCATGTCTTCACCTCCGCTTAGCCTTGGGATCTGCTGTCCCTTAGCATTTGCGCAATAATATTTCACTTAAAGAGTTGCAATAGCAATCACAGGAACAAACCTGCCAATTGCGTGACCGATCGTCCGGTGGGGGTTTCCGCCGCAGGCTGCGCTGATTATATGCGGAGCAATCTTGCTGCAAGCGCGTATTTTCAGGAGGCCATGATGGGCGACACGACGAAAAAAACCAAAGTGCTGATCATCGGCTCGGGGCCTGCGGGCTATACCGCGGGCGTCTATGCCGCACGCGCCATGCTCAAACCCGTGCTGGTACAGGGGCTGGAACCCGGCGGCCAGTTGACCATCACCACCGAGGTCGAGAACTGGCCCGGCCTGACCGAAGTTCAAGGCCCCGACCTGATGGTCCAGATGGAAGAGCATGCCCGCGCGATGGGCACCGAAGTGATCGGCGATTATATCACCTCCGTCGATCTGGGCCGCCGCCCCTTTGTGGCCGAAAGCGATTCGGGCACCCGTTACGAGGCCGATGCGCTGGTTCTGGCCACGGGCGCACAGGCCAAATGGCTGGGGCTGCCGTCCGAGGAAAAATTCATGGGCTTTGGCGTTTCTGCCTGTGCGACATGCGACGGTTTCTTCTATCGCGGCAAAGAGGTCGTGGTCATCGGCGGCGGCAATACCGCAGTGGAAGAGGCCCTGTTTTTGACCAATTTCGCGTCAAAAGTCACGGTCATCCATCGTCGCGACAACTTTCGCGCTGAAAAAATCCTGCAAGAACGCCTGTTCAATAACCCCAAGATCGAGGTCGTCTGGAACCACGCGGTCGAAGAGATCGTGGGCACCGAAGGGCCGCTTGGCGTCACAGGGATCCGCGTGAAATCCACCGCCGATGGTGCTGAGCGCGAAATCGCCTGCGACGGTGTCTTTGTGGCCATTGGTCACTCGCCCGCATCGTCTTTGGTCAAGGACCAGTTGAAGCTGATCGACGGCGGCTATGTCTGGGTAGAGCCGGGCAGCACGCGGACGTCTGTTGAAGGGGTCTTTGCGGCAGGCGATCTGACCGACCACACCTATCGTCAGGCCGTAACATCGGCCGGCATGGGCTGCATGGCCGCGCTGGATGCAGAACGCTGGCTGGCAGAGCAGGGTCTGGCAGAGTAACGCCCCCCCACCCACGCGCCGTGCCTGCCACAAAACGGCGCGTGGGGAAGCACCGGCAAGCCGCCCGATCTTCTGCTCCGGGGGCTGTGGCACTAGCGCACCGGCACAGTGCGCGCGAAAAATGCAAAAAGGGCGGCCCCGCAAGACCGCCCCCACCATAAATATGCGGCCCGAAAGTCGCCGGACACGCCCCAGTGATCAGTGCACCGCCACCGGCGCATAATCATTCTGGCGCGCCAGCATGAACGCCATATCGCGATCACGCACAAGGGCCAACCGTTCCCCGTCGGAGCTGTGCACCGCATAAAGCTGCTTCAACCCGCCCAGTTCGGCCTGAACATCATCTGGAAGGTCCTGCGCCTCGACGCTGCGGATATACACGATGCGATCCTGAGGATCGTTCTGAAAGTCGAATTTGCTCTCCATATTCTTCTCTCCTTGCCTGACGTTATTTACGATTGATGGGAATGGTCTGAACAACAGGATCGGGCTGGGCACGGCTTAGGTCCACATGCAGCAAACCATGGTCCAGCGCGGCCCCGGTGACCTCGACGCCATCTGCCAAAACAAAGCTGCGCTGGAACGCGCGCGCGGCAATGCCGCGATACAAAAACAATCGTTCGCTTTCGTCTTCGGCTTGTCGTCCGCGGATAACCAAAGCGCGATCTTCCATCGTAATCGACAGATCCTCTTCGCGAAAGCCAGCAACCGCGAGCGTGATACGAAAGCAATTCGCACCGGATTGCTCTATGTTATAGGGCGGGTAGCTGTCGCTGCCCGCTTTGGCTGTGCGTTCTACAAGCCGTTCCAACTGGTCAAATCCCAAAAGATAGGGATGTGAGCCAAAGCTCAATTTCGTCATCAGGCAAGCCCTTCTTCAAGCGACGTTGCGTTGGTTTCGGGCCCCGATGTCCGGCAACCCGTTCCCTTAGAATATGGGTGCCAAGGCCGGTGGGTGCAAGGGTTTGGCCAATAACCATGCCTTACGATTTTTTGCCGGTGGGCAAAATAATAGTGTATACTAGGGCTTATACCCCTCGCAGCTGGGCGACTCGCACGCGAAGTGGTTAGTATAGAACGGCCAGTATAATACGGAAGACACTGTTATGAACGCGCATGTCGAAATGGAACATGAGGAAGTGCTTCGCGTAAAGCTTACCGTGCTGCGCGAAGAGCATCGTGATCTGGATGCAGCCATCGCGGCCCTGCAAGAGGCCACGCGTCCCGATATGCTGCGCATTTCGCGCCTCAAGAAACAAAAACTGATGTTAAAAGACCAGATATCGCGGATCGAAGACAAGCTGATCCCCGATATCCTCGCCTAAGACATCCGGACCCGAAACATCCGCCGTGGGGTTATTCGCCCCGATCTCAGACACGTCTGTGCAAGCTATCCGCACAGAATTATCTGCCGGCTTGCACTGCCTCTTGCCCCGCACAGTCACGCGCTTATAGTGCGGCTTTCTATTCAGAAGGAGGCATCATGGGCGTGAACGTCGGAATTATCATGGGCAGTCAATCCGACTGGCCGACCATGAAAGGCGCGGCCATCATCCTTGATGAGCTGGGCGTGACGTACGAGACAAAAATCGTCTCGGCGCACCGCACCCCCGACCGGCTTTGGGAGTATGGCAAAACCGCCGTGGAACGTGGCTTGCAGGTGATCATTGCAGGCGCCGGCGGTGCCGCCCACCTGCCTGGCATGATGGCCTCCAAAACCCGCGTGCCGGTGATCGGTGTGCCGGTGCAGACAAAGGCCTTGTCCGGCGTAGACAGCCTCTACTCGATCCTCCAGATGCCCAAGGGCTTTCCGGTGGCCACCATGGCAATCGGTGCGGCTGGCGCATCGAATGCGGGGTTGATGGCAGCGGGCATTCTGGCCCTGCAAGACCCTGCACTGGCCGAGCGTCTGGACACTTGGCGCCGTGATCTGAGTGCCTCCATCCCTGACGCGCCTGAGGACATCTAACCATGAGCGAAGCATCTTTGCAGCCCGGCGCTGTCATCGGTATATTGGGCGGCGGACAGTTGGGTCGCATGTTGTCGGTTGCGGCCGCGCGGCTGGGGTTTCGCACCCATATCTTTGATCCGGGAACCGCGCCGCCCGCCGGACATGTAGCAGATCAGGTGACCACCGCCAGATATGACGACGAGGCCGCTTTGCGTGCCTTTGCCCAAAGCGTCGATGTCATCACTTATGAATTCGAGAACATCCCGACCGCCGCGCTGGACGTGCTGGAGGCGCTGCGCCCGCTGCACCCTAACCGCCGCGCGCTGGCCGTATCGCAGGACCGCGTGACCGAGAAGGGATTTCTAAACGAGATCGGCCTGAAAACCGCCCCTTGGGCCGGTGTCACGGATCTGGCCAGCCTTGAGGCGGCGATCACGCAGGTTGGCACGCCCGCGATTTTGAAAACCACGCGGCTGGGCTATGACGGCAAGGGACAGGCGCGCCTGCATACGCCCGAAGACGCCGGTGAGGCTCTGGCCGCCATGAACGGGGCCGAGGCCGTGCTGGAAGGGTTCATCGATTTCTCGATGGAGATTTCGGTGATCGCCGCGCGCTCTGCCACGGGCGAGGTTGCCTGTTTCGATCCCGGCGAGAACGTTCACCGCAACGGTATTTTGCATTCCACAACCGTTCCGGCAAAGATCAACAGCGCGCTGCGCACCGATGCCGTGTTGCTGGCAGCGAAGATTCTGAACGCGCTCGAATATGTAGGTGTGATGGGGGTAGAATTATTTGTCACCCCCACCGGTCTGATCGTGAACGAAATCGCCCCGCGCGTGCACAATTCCGGCCACTGGACACAGGCCGGCTGCGCGGTTGACCAGTTCGAGCAACACATACGTGCCGTGGCCGGCTGGCCGCTGGGCGATGGTGGTCGCTACGCGGATGTCGAGATGATCAACCTGATCGGCGATGACATTCTGCGCGTGCCGGAATTTGCCGCCCAGAAAAACACCCAGATCCATCTTTATGGCAAGACAGAGGCAAAACAGGGCCGCAAGATGGGCCATGTGAACCGCATTCTGACCAAGGGCTAAGCCCCTCGGAACCTTGCATCAAAAAAGACGCGCGCGCCGACCGTATAACGATGGGCGCGCGCGTTTGCCTTTCCGGTTTGCGGCATCGGGCCGATACGGCGTTCAGCTGCGTTCGATATTCATACCGATCAACTCTGCCAGTGTGGACGCATGGGTCACGGGCATCATGTGACCGGCGTCGGGCACGGTGGCTGTGCCCACATCCTGCAATCTGACGGCAAGCTCGGCACACACCAGCGGCACAGACGGGTCGGTATTGGCCCCGTGCACCAACAGCACCGGCGCATCGATTGACTCCAGCCCGCCATCGCGCAAGATATCTGCCGGATCGTCGAAATTGGCTTGTGCGGCGTTGGCCACAATCGGCATCTGGCGGGCAAACCGGTCACGCATCTGCTGTGACAAATCGTCCCATGCCATGCCCAACCCCCATTTTTCGACAAAACCGCGCGCGGCCTCGTCCCAGTCACCCGCGCTCATCAGGCGCTGCAATGTATTTTGTTCGTGACGCACGGCATCGCATTCATGCGTGCCTTCGATGGCGCGAAAGATCACCGGCTCGATCAGGGTCAGGCTACGCACGGCCTCGGGGGCTGCAACGGCGATGCGCAAGGCCACCCCTGCCCCGAAACTGTGCCCGATCAGATCAACGGGACGCTCGATGAAGCTGCCGGCAATCTGGGCGGCCAGACGTTGATAGCTGCCCGGATCGCCGCCCTCCCACGCACCGCTTTTGCCATGGCCGGGCAAATCGAAGATGGTCGTGGACAACTGATCGCCAAGCGGCTCGAAGATCGGGCGCCACATGCGTGACGACCCCAGCATGCAGTGGATCGCAATGGCCGGTCGGTCCCCCTGGCCGATAACCTCCCAGTGGGTATCTACATCCAGCCGCATATCGTTCATCAGATCTCTCCTAGGTAGCTGTCCAGAAAGCTCAGCCTGTCTTGTCCCCAAAAGCGCTTATCGCCTTCTCGCACGATATAAAACGGTGATCCGAACACGCCTGCGTTAATCGCGTCATCAAGGTTTCGTTCATAGGCGAGTGCACCGTCGAACAGTCCCGTGGTCACCAGATCGGGATCAAAGCCGGTGTTTGTCAGCACTTCGCGTAAGACCGCATCATCACTGATATCGCGGTCATCACGCCAGAGCGCACACGAGATGGCATGCACCAGCCCGCCCAGATCGCCGCCACCGGCTTTTTGTGCGGCAATCACCGCATAGGATGCGGGCGCAGGGTTGGGCGGATAGATCGTGGGCTGCGCCAGCATCGGCAAACCCAGATGGGCAGACCAGCGGTCCAGCTCCTGACGGCGATACGTGTTCCGGCTGGGATGGCGCTCGGCCACACGCACACCGCCCGTGCGGTCAAACAAGCTCAACAGGTCAAGCGGCTTGTAGGTGATCTGCGCACCATGACGGGTCGCGATTTCCTCAAGCCGGAGGCCGGCCAGATAGGTCCATGGCGAAAACACCGAAAAGTAGTAATCAATATGTGACATCAGGGGGGCCTCGTTGTGCCGTTGGATTTGCCCAGACGCTACCTCGGTGCTAAGGCAGGCGCAATCTATGCGAATCCTTGCCCGGAGCCCTGTCCCATGTCTGCCATGACTGAACCGAAACTCATTGCCGGCAATTCCAACAAACCGCTCGCCCAAGCGATTGCCCGCCGGATGTCGATGCATCGCGGCATGTCTGTTGGTCTTGTCGATGCCCGCGTCGAGCGGTTCAATGATCAAGAGATCTTTGTCGAAGTCTACGAGAACGTGCGCGGCGAGGATATGTACATTATCCAGCCCACATCCAACCCCGCCAATGACAACCTGATGGAACTGCTGATTATGGCCGATGCGCTCAAGCGTTCATCGGCCGATCGTATCACCGCGGTCATCCCCTATTTCGGCTATGCCCGTCAGGACCGCAGATCCAAGGCACGCACGCCGATTTCGGCCAAGCTGGTGGCCAACCTGCTGACAGAAGCGGGAGTGGACCGCGTTCTGACGCTGGATCTGCACGCCGCACAAATCCAGGGCTTTTTCGATATTCCGGTAGATAACCTTTATACTGCGCCGGTCTTCGCGCTGGATATATTGCACAATTTCCGTGGCCAGATGGACGACGTTATGGTCATCTCACCCGATGTGGGTGGTGTGGCACGCGCCCGTGAACTGGCCAAGCGTATCGGTGCCCCGCTTGCCATCGTGGACAAACGCCGCGAGAAAGCCGGCGAAGTCTCCGGAATGACCGTGATCGGGGATGTCACCGGCAAGAAATGTATCATCGTCGACGATATCTGCGACACCGCAGGCACGCTTTGCAAGGCAGCAGAGGTGTTGATCGAGGCCGGCGCGACCGAGGTGCATGCCTATATCACCCACGGCGTCCTGTCAGGCCCTGCGGTGGAGCGTGTGTCGAATTCGGTCATGAAGACGCTTGTCATCACCGACTCGATCCAACCCACGGACGAGGTGAAGAACTGCACCAATATCCGAATCGTGCCGACCGCGCCGATGTTTGCGCAGGCGATATTGAACACATGGTCGGGCACCTCCGTGTCATCCTTGTTCGAAACCGATACTTTGGTGCCGATCTACGAGGGCATGTACAGCCAGTACTAAGCCGATCTTTCTGACCATCGCAAAACGCCCGGATCAACGATCCGGGCGTTTTCATATGCGGCCAAGGGTGGCGCGGTGCATCTGTGGGCCGACACTACCGCTGCATCAGCTGATTGCGCTTAAAAAACGCTCTACATCTGCGGGCGTTGTGGACCATGAACACACCAGACGCGCGCCGATCACCTCGTCTGGGTCGCCTTCCAACGGCGCATCATGCGGCCAGAAATGGTAGTAGGCCCCCGCCGATATCGCCCGCTGGTGCAGCTCGCGCGGCAGCCGCGCAAACACCATATTGGCCTGTGTCGGAAAAACCAGATCGCCCCCTGCAACGGACTGGATCCCTTCGGACAGCATATCGGCCATTGCATTGGCATCGCGGGCCAGATCCAGCCACAGCCCGTCAAACAGATAGGCCATCATCTGGGCCGACAAAAAGCGGTGCTTTGACAAAAGATGCCCTGCACGTTTGCGGCGCAGCTCGAATTCCCACGCTGTTTCAGGATCGAAGACCACCACGGCCTCCACCCCCATGCAGCCGTTTTTGGTACCGCCGAAAGACAGCACATCAACACCCGCCTTCCACGTCATTTCAGCCGGGCTACAGCCCAAGCGCATGATCGCATTGGCAAAGCGGGAGCCGTCCAGATGCACAGGCACATTGCGATCATGCGCCACGCGGCAAAGGGCCTCGATTTCGGCCACACTGTAAATCGTCCCACATTCGGTTGCGTTGGTCAGCGAGACCATTCCGGGTTGTGTATGATGCACCACCCCCCTGCCCATTGCAGCCTGCGCGAGCGCCGCCTCAAGCCCCTGTGCAGGAATTTTGCCATCCGCCCCATCAATCAGCGACAGTTTCGCGCCATTGGTATAAAATTCCGGGGCACCGCATTCATCCTCTTCGATATGAGCGGTGCGGTGGCAAAAGATCGTCTCCCACGGTTTGGCCAGTATCGCGCAGGATAAGGCATTGGCCGCCGTGCCGGTGGTCACCAGAAAAACGCGGGCTTGCGGGGCCTCGAACACCTCTTGGACGCGACGCTCTACCGCCTTGCTAAGCGCATCCCCCCCGTAGGAGGCTGCATACCCTTCATTGGCCGCAGTCAGGGCGGCCATGATCTGTGGGGCCACGCCAGAAATATTATCGGATGCAAAATTCATGACAAGTCCTCGATGATATAATCTTCCCAGTCTTCCTCGGGCACCTCGTTTTCGGGCACGGTCCAGCCCCGCACACTTTGCCCCGCCTGATGCACCGTATCGCGCGATCCCGAGAGCAGGTAATGCCAGTCCTCCAGCGGCTTGCCTTCGAAGCGCAGGCGATAGGCACAGGTCCGTGGCATCCAGTAGGAAATTTTGGAAATCGACTCCGGCGTCAGCCTGACGCATTCCGGCACGAAATGATGGCGGATGTCATATTGCGCGCATTGGCAACTGTTCCCGTCCAGCAGACGGCAGGCGACGCTTGTGAACTCCACCTCGTTGGTGTCCACAAACTCCAGCTTGTTCAGGCAGCATTTGCCGCAGCCGTCGCACAGCGCTTCCCATTCTTTCGGGTTCAGCTGGTCGAGCGGCAATTCCCAGAATTGTGCACGCAGTTTCGACATGGCACGAGCCTCACGATTTGAGATAAGTTTGCAACGGGAATCTGGCCGTTACGCGCCCAGCAATGCGCGCGCGCGGGCCACATCCTCATCCATCTGCGCTACAAGCGCAGGAATTCCAGTGTATTCGACCTCGGGGCGCAAATATTCGACCAAAGCCACCGACAGGTGGTGGCCGTAAAGATCGCCTTTGAAATCCATAATATAGGTTTCAAGGTTGGGAGTATTCTCGCCAAACATAGGCCGCACACCAAGGCTTGCCGCCCCCATATAGCTGCCCGCCTGCGGCCCGCCCAGCACATCGACCTTTGCCGCATAGACCCCGAGTTTCGGCAGATGCAGGTCATCCACAGACATATTGGCGGTCGGAAAGCCCAGCTCCCGCCCGCGCTTTTCGCCGTGAATCACCTCGCCCTCGATCCGGTGGAGATGGCCCAGCATCGCAGCTGCACGGGCCGGCTCGCCCGCGCTCAACGCATTGCGGATCGCGGTGGAGGACACCTCGATCCCACCCACCTGTAACAAGGGTGCAACCGTTACCCCGAACCCGTATTTTTCGCCAAACCGTACCAGATCATCGACCCCGCCACCGCGTTTGCGGCCAAAACGGAAATCCTGACCGACCGCGACATGGCGCACGCCCAAGCCCCGGGCCAGAACGTCACGGGCGAATTCTTCCGCCTCCATCCCCGCCAACACAGCATCGAAGGGAACAGCGTAAAGCTGATCCACCCCCAGTTTCGCCAGACGGCTGGCGCGGGCTTCGGCATTCATCAAACGGAACGGCGGGCTTTGCGGTGCGAAATAGGCGCGCGGATGGGGCTCGAATGTCACGATACCCAGTGGCAAATCCGGCCTGCGCGCCAGATCAATCACCGATTGGTGCCCCAGATGCACGCCATCGAAATTCCCCATCGCGACCGAGGCCCCCTGCCCGAAGGTCGGAATCGTCTGCCACTGGCGGTGAATTTGCATCTGCTGTCCGGTCCCCAGCTTGCCTGGCGTATCCCCGCCAGCTTTTCACATTCGCGAAGGGGCCAGAACCAACGCCTCGCCCTTCAATACCACCCTATCGCCCACAGCGCATTGGGTTGCAAGGGTCACCCTGCGCCTGTCGCGATCAATTGCCACCACACGGGCCTGTGCTGTCACCGCGTCGCCCGGACGCACAGGCGCCAGAAAACTCAGCGATTGCCGCAGGTAGATCGTGCCATGACCGGGCAGCTGCTCGCCAATCACGGCAGAGATCAGCGCCGCAGATAACATGCCATGCGCGATACGCCCCTTGAACATGGTTTGCGCCGCATACTCCTCATCCATATGTACAGGATTACGGTCGTTCGACACTTCGGCAAAAAGCGCGATATCGTTCTCGCTCACGACCTTCGTCATCTTGCGGATCATGCCTTCGTAAAGATCCTCAAGGTAGACGGTGGTGCCGGTTATCTCTTGCATGTCGCGCAACATATCACGCCCTCCCGAGGGTAAATGTTGCACTGCAGCATAGATGGCACAGCATGGAAAGCAACACACAGGAAACTATCGTTCAAAAACATAACAATACCCGCATCTTTGCAACCGGATCGTGACCAAAAAAAGGCCGCGCGCCGGGAAATCCAGCGCACGGCGCAAAGATCCGGTTTTTCTGATTACCTAGCGCAGGCGTCCGATCGCATATTGCGGGGCTTGCTCCTGCTCTTTCAGCCATGCCTCCAGCAAACCGGCATCGGGTGCTTCGGGATCGGTGCCGAATTCTTCGGTCGCAAGGCCGCCGGTCACAAACAGGCAATCGATCCCCTCGCCCGCAGCGCCGGCCACATCCGTCAGGATACCATCGCCAAGCGCCAGAATACGCGCGTCATCGCCCAGCCCGATCTCGGCCAGCTTACGGCGGGCCAGATCGTAGATCGGCGGATGCGGCTTGCCGCAATAGATCGACTGACCGCCCATTTCATCATACAGCGCCGCCAATGCGCCAGCACAATAAATTCGTTGGTCTCCCAGATCCACCACCAGATCGGGGTTCGCACACAACAGCGGAAGTCCACGGGTTTTCGCCTTCAGGAAGGTCGCGCGGTAATCTTCGGGCGCTTCGGTCGTCTCGTCGAACGGGCCGGTGCAAACGATGCCTTCTGCGGCGTCCAGCTCCACCCGCTCGATCTCGGCGGCGTCTTTCCATTCCTCGGGCACCGCAGTGAAAAATCCCAGATCTTTTTCCGGCCCCAAATGCCATACACGCCGACCAACAGCACCGTTGAACATCGCATCTTGTGCCGCATCGCCGGAGCTGACGATCAAATCCCACGCGTCATCGGGGATGTTCATTTTGGCGAACCGCTCCTCGACAAAGGAGGCCGGGCGCGGCGCATTGGTCAAAAGCACGACCTTGCCCCCTTGGGCACGGTAGGCCTGCAGGGCCGCCACTGCAGCGGGATAGGCCGTCACGCCATTGTGCAAACAGCCCCACAGATCGCAAAACAGCGCGTCATACTGGGGTGAGATTTCGGAAAGCGATTGGATAATCCGGGGCATGGGAACCTTTTTTTCGCAAAGCTGAAAGGGTGCCGTTTCGGGTGGAACGGCCAAGTTGCCTATCTATGGCACGTGCATCCAAAGGGCGGAAGCCCCGGACCCACGGCAGAGCGCAAGATTTTAAATGTGTCTTACTGCATGCGTACCCGCACAGCAGCTCGCGTCAGACATTTGTGCCGAAAAGCTCCAACCCGCCCTTGATCAGCAGCATGATCGACAAGGTGAACAAAAGCACCTGAATGATCTTGACATAATTTGTATCCGAGAGCCTGGCCACCAGCCAGCGCCCAAGGACCGTGCCCAGAATACCTGCCACACTCAAGCCCGCAATCAACGGCCAGTCCAACCCATCCAGCTGGCCAATCACCAGATATCCGGGCAGCTTTGCCAGATTGCCAATCGCAAACACAATCGCGATCGTGCCTGCAAATTCCAGCTTCGGCAGGCGTTGGGGCAGAAGATACGCCTGCGAAGGCGGCGCGCCGGAATGGGTAATAAAACTCGCGATGCCGGTAAGGATCCCCCAAAACAGCCCCGGCCCGACCGCTGCCTCGGTTTTTGTGTGCACACCGCGGGCGAGCCAGCTGCGCAAACAATACCACAGCCCGATCAGACCGGTAAAAATCAACAACGCACTTTCCGGCGTATAAGGTGTGATCACAGTGGCCACGGCGACGCCCAGCAAAACCGCCGGCACCAGTATCTTGACGTTACGTGCGGAATAATGGTGCCGGTACAACCAGACGCCCACCCAATCGGTCAGGATATACACCGGCAAAAGCGTGGCCGCTGCAGTGATCGGGTTCATGAAAAGGGATAAAAAGGGCACCGCGATCGCCGCAGCAGACGCCAGCCCCCCCTTTGCCATGCCGACAATCATTGCCGCGATGAAAAGCAGAATTGTCGGGTCAGCCATACTTCAAGCCCTTTTGAAAGCCACATGCGCGAAACAGAGGCGTTTGCGCAGGCATATCCTCGTCATAACAAAGGGGCATGCAAACTGCACGCCCCCTGCACCCCGTTTTGTGATGTGCGCCTATCAGATCGTGTCGATCACGCCACCCTCGACCCGCAAAGAAGCACCTGACGTGCCCGACGCCTGCACCGAACAGGCATAAACGATCATATTGGCCACTTCCTCCACAGAGGTCGCGCGCTGTAAAACGGAGCTGGGGCGGTTTTCTTTTACAAACTCCGCCGCGACCTCTTCATAGCTTTTGCCGGTGTCATCGACTTTGTCTTTCAGTCCGGCCTTCATGCCATCCGACAAGGTCGGGCCCGGCAGCACGGAATTGACCGTCACCCCCGTGCCGGCCATGCGTTTGGCCAGCCCCCGTGCAAGCGAGACATAGGCCGTCTTCGTCACACCGTAATGGATCATGTCTGCGGGAATATTGAACGCGGATTCAGAGCCTAGGAAAATTACGCGGCCCCACCCTGCCTTTTCCATCGCAGGCAGATAGGCACGCGCGAGGCGAACCCCGCTCATGACATTCACATCCCAGTACCGCTGCCAAAGATCGTCATCGGCATCAAAGAAATCATGGCCACCGAAGATGCCCGCGTTATTCACCAAGATATCGCATTTCGGTGCCGCATCAAGAAGTGCCTTTGTCCCTTCAGGGGTGGCCAGATCGGCCGCCACGCCAGATAGTTCCGCCTGCGGGGCGGTATCGCGAATGGATGCGATGGCCGCCTCGACATCTTCTGCGTTACGCCCTGTCACGACCACCTGCGCGCCCGCTTGCGCCAAGCCGGCAGCTGTCGCATGACCGATCCCTTTGGTGGATCCGGTCACAATCGCGGTTTTACCTGTCAGATCGATTTTCATGATCATACCTCTGTTGCTTGCCTGAGCCTCATCTGCCCGGCCTGCAGGCAAAACCAGTCCGGTCGCGAATGCATGCGGGCAGATGTTGGCGATGTCACACAACAGCTAGGGGCACGGACCGCCCTGTCGAATACCAAATTCGTGCAAACGCGGATTTTGGCCTAAAGACCGCGCCTGCTCTTCGGCCAAACACTTAAAAGCCCCGTGCAAAAACACGGGGCTTCAAAAAGATCCAGTCAACAGGTGTCGGGATTACAGCTGGTCTGCCACGTCTTCTGGCACATCAAAGTTCGCGGTGACGGTCTGCACGTCATCATCATCTTCGAGCGTCTCGATCAGGCGGATCAGCTTTTGGGCGGTTTCCAGATCGACCTCGGTGCGGTTTTGCGGCTTCCACACCAGCTTGGCCTCTTTCGCCTCGCCCAGTTCCTTTTCCAGCGCATCGGACACGTCGGAAAGATCTGCCATCGGACAATAGATCCAGTGCCCTTCAGCATCAGACTCGACGTCTTCGGCACCGGCCTCGATGGCCGCCATCATCACGGTGTCCGCATCGCCTGCCTCTGCGTCATAGATGATCTCGCCCACATGGTCGAACATGAACGCCACCGACCCGCTGGTACCAAGGTTGCCACCGCATTTTGTGAACGTGGAGCGCACATTGGACGCCGTGCGGTTGAGGTTATCGGTCATCGCCTCGACGATGATCGCAATGCCTTCGGGGCCATAGCCTTCATAACGGATTTCGGTATATTCGTCGCCGTCGCCCGCCTGCGATTTCTTGATTGCGCGATCAATCACATCTTTCGGCATGGATTGCGATTTCGCGGCCTTCACGGCCAGACGCAAGCGCGGGTTTTTCTCGGGATCAGTGTCGCCCATCTTGGCCGCAACTGTGATCTCTTTCGAGAGTTTCGAAAACATTTTAGAGCGGGCGGCATCCTGACGACCTTTGCGGTGTTGGATGTTTGCCCATTTGGAATGGCCTGCCATGCGCCTGTTTCTCCGTCAGATATGCTGTAGATTTCGCGTTGATATAGGCCAGCTGCCCCCCCGCCTGCAAGGACCGCTGTGTAACTGCGTTCAGTTGAAAGCCATAGGCGGGTCGATATTGTCGCCGGTCGCACCCCGAATGGAGGGCGTTAGATAGGTCCATTGCCGCCCGTTTTCACCATACAGCACCACGGTGGAGCGGGTCTCCAGAACGGCGGACGCGCCCGGGACCAGCGGATCGCTTTCAATCGTCACATCATAGCGAAGCGGCGTGGGGCAGTTCTCCAGCCGACCGGAGGTCGCACCCGCGATATTGGTCCGGCAGACAGTGCCGTCATAAAGCATCACCGCCAACTCACGCCCATGCAAGGTGACGCCTTGCGGGTTTGCGTTCCACGACGACGATACACACCCTGCAAGCCCGACGGCCAGCAGGATGGCACTTGCCCCTAACACGATTGGTCGTTTCATAACCGGCCCCTTTGCGGTGATAGGCGAAAGGGGCCGCTTGCCCCCAAAGCCGTTGGTTTTACGCTTTGCCGCCTGTATCGGGCCTACATCGGCCAGATCAGCGGAATGATCAGACAGGCGGTGACACCGGTGACAATATCCATCGGAACGCCCATACGCAGGAAATCGGTGAAGCGATACCCGCCCGGCCCGTAGACCATCATGTGGGTTTGATACCCGATCGGCGTTGCAAATGCCACAGAGGCCGCGAACATCACCGCCACCGCAAACGGGCGCGGATCATAGCCCAAGGCTGTGGCCAGACTGATCGCAATCGGTGCATAGATAACGGCGACGGCGTTGTTGGACAACAGTTCCGTCATGAAAAGGCCGATGAAATACACAGCCATCAGGGCGGCAAATGGCGGCAGCGTCTGCAACCATGGCGACACATAACTGACCAAAAGCGCGACAGAGCCCGATTGCTCCAGCGCCTCGCCCACGATCAGCATCGAAAAAATCATCGCCAGAAGGCGACCGTCAATAAAGGTAAACGCTTCTTCTGCATCGACGCATTTGGTCACCAGAATGATGGCCACCGCCACGGCGGCAAGCGCCATGATAGGGGCCACGTTGAAGGCCGCAAGCCCCACCACCGCTGCCAAAGCACCGATGGCAATCGGCATGTGGCTGCGGCGGAACGCCTTGGCGGTGGGGCGGGCCACATCGACCAGATCCATATCCGCCGCAAGACGGGCGATATCCTCGGGCGCGCCTTCTAGCAGCAGCGTATCGCCCACAACCACCACCAGATCATCCAGCTGGCGGCCGATGTTCTGGTTGCGACGATGCGCAGCCAGAACATAAACGCCATAACGGCGGCGCAGCCGCAACTCGCCCAAAGAGCGCCCGATCATCCGGCATCCGGGTGAAATCAGCACCTCGACCGTTTCGGTCTGGACCGAGCTGAGTTTGTCGATCATGCGCAAATCGGGGTTTTGCTGCATGCCAAGCAGTTCCGACATCTCGGTACGTAAAACGATCCGGTCGCCTGCGGACAAAACCACATTTTGCAAGTCGCGCCGCAAGGATGCATCCCCGCGCAGCACATCGACCACCCGCACGCCCTCGCGTTTGAAGGCATCGACCTCCAGCACCGGCTCGCCCAGAAGAGCGCTGTCTTGCGGGATCGCCACCTCGGTGAAGTATTTCATTTTCGGCCGCTCGCCCAACAGCAGCGACATCGACTGGCGTTCGGGCAGCAAAACCCGCGCAAACAACGCCATAAAGAGCGAGCCTACCGCAGCCACGATCAGCCCCAAAGGCAGGATTTCCAGAATTCCGAAAGGTTTCAACCCGCTGCCGCGCACCACCCCGTCGACCAAGATATTGGTAGAGGTTCCAAGCAACGTGAACATGCCGCCCATCACGGTGAAATAACTCAATGGCATCAGGAACCGCGAGGGCGAACTGCCCAGTTTGCGCGCCACCTGAATGAACACCGGGATCATCACCGCCACCACGGGCGTGTTGTTCATCACGCCAGAGGCGACGGTGGTAATGGCGAACATCAAGATCACGGTGAACACAGGCCGCGAAGAGATATGCGCCTCCGCATAGCGGGTCATCCGGTCCAATGCGCCCGTGCGCACCAAGGCCCCCATAATCAGGAACATGAACGCAATCGTCCACGGCGCAGAGTTCGAAAACGCCCCGACGGCAGAATCGTAGGACACAAAACCGAAGATCACCATCAGGGCGGCGCCGGCAATAGCGACAACTTCTGGCGGCCGGCTTTCCAGTATGAACATGACAAACATCCATGCCACGATCAAAAGCGGCAGGACGGCGGTTAGGGTATCAGAAAGTTGGAGGTCGAACATGACGTCTCAATTCTTCGCAAGCTGCCTTTGGCGAGATACTAGCCACAGCAGGCGTCGGCACAAGCAAACTGTTTGAAATGGGTGATTTTTTTGAAATAAAGTGACCGCAAAAACGGCGTTTTGCGGCCCCATCGCATCGCTTGCCGGCAATGCGCCCTATACGGGCGTTGCTTCGGGCAGACGCCCGCCGACCCGCACGGCTTTGCACAATTTGGCAAGCCCTGTGCGATCATCCGTTTCGACATAGATGCCAGACAGGCTGGCCTCGCCTCGTGCCGGAGAGAAACGTTCCTTGGGCATGCCGGTGATGAAGCGGCGCATCGGTTCGGTCTTCTCCATCCCGATGACAGAATTATAATCGCCGCACATCCCCGCATCCGTCTGATAGGCGGTCCCGTTCGGCAAAACCATCGCATCTGCGGTCGGGACATGTGTATGGGTGCCCACGACCAGACTGGCGCGCCCGTCGCAGAAATGCCCCATGGCCATTTTCTCCGAAGTGGCCTCGCAGTGGACATCCAGAATGATCGCCTGCGCCTGCCCGCCCAGAGGATGGGCCTTGAACGCACGTTCTACAGCCGAAAACGGGTCGTCGAAGGGCCGTTTCATAAACACCTGCCCAAGCACCTGCGCCACCAGCACCTTGCGTCCACGACGGTCCTCGAACAGCCGCGCGCCCGCCCCGGGTGCATCTTTGGCGAAATTCAAAGGACGCACCACGCGCTTTTCACGCTCGATGAACTGCAGCATATCTTTTTGATCAAAGGCATGATCGCCCAATGTCACGACATCGGCACCCGCATCCAAGATCAGCTTGGCATGCTCGGCCGAAAGTCCCATACCATTGGACGCATTCTCGCCATTGACCACAACGAAGTCGAGCTTCCACGCCTCGCGTAGCCCGGCCAAACGCTCACTGATGGCCGTGCGCCCAGCGCGCCCCATCACATCGCCTAAGAACAATATTTTCATGCGCTTTGAGATAGGCTGTAGGCTGCGGATGCGCAAACGGTTTTCATATGGCCCCCGCGACAATTCGCACAAACCCTGCTAACTGCGCGCAAACTCGATCACGCCGGTTTCAGTCACCATATAATCCAGAGGTTGATCGGTCGCTTCCTTGGGCACTTGCGGCAGCTCCTGTGCGCTATAGGCGAATCCGATGGCAATGATCGGGCCGGTTTGCTGCAACTGCGCCAAGGTGCGGTCGTAAAATCCGCCGCCGTATCCCAACCGGAACCCGCTGCGATCAAAGGCCACCAGCGGCAAAACCACAACTTGCGGGACAACTTGTGTGGGATCTTGTGGGATGGCCGCGCCAAATGCGCCCGGCACCATGGCACATTCAGACGTCCACGGGCGAAACTGCAACGGCTGGCCTGCCGCCACAACCACCGGCATGCACACAGGCCCGCCATAGGACGCCAGCGCTGCACGCGGGTCAATCTCGCTACGGATCGGCATATAGCCCGCAACGCGCGGCGTGCCGAATGTGGCAAGAAGATCTTTCAAGTGTCTGACTGCCTGTGCCTTTGTCTCATCGGACAAGCTGACGTGGGCGGCATTTCGCGCCCCGAGCGCAACTTTGCGCGCCTCTCCCTTCCTTTCGGTGATCGTCATAACAACACCATCCCTGCCAGCCCGAGAAATGCGAAAAAGCCCACGACATCGGTGACCGTGGTCACGAACGTGCCCGAGGCAAGCGCCGGATCCGCCCCGAGTTTTTCAAGCGTCAGCGGAACCAGAATACCGGCGAGGGCTGCCACAACAAGGTTGATCACCATCGCAATTGCGATCACCACACCAAGTTCGATACCGTCAAACCAGAACCAAGCCACAGCGCCCATCACGACCGCAAACGCAAGCCCGTTTAACAGACCCACCACGACCTCTCGCCTGACCACACGCCAGACGTTGCTTTCCGTCAGGCTTTTGGTGGCCAAGGCCCGCACTGCCACCGTCAGGGTCTGAGTGCCTGCATTGCCTCCCATGGACGCCACGATCGGCATCAAGACGGCCAGCGCCACGACTTTCTGGATCGTACCTTCAAATACCGCGATCACGAGCGAGGCCAGAATGGCAGTGAAAAGATTGATCACCAACCACGGCAAACGCTGACGCACCGTTTCAAGCACCGTATCGGAAATCGCGGATTCGTCGCCCACACCGGCCAGACGCAGGATGTCTTCTTCGTGTTCTTCATCCAGAACCGACATGGCGTCATCAATGGTAATCACCCCCACCAGCCGGTCGCTTTCATCCACCACGGGGCAGGAAATCAGGTGATACTGGTTGAACGCATATGCCACATCCCCTTCTTCCTGATAGACCGAGATCGGGCGGATTTCTTCCTCGGCAATACTGCTGAGCGCCGAGGATCGCGGCGCCGACAGGATGCGCCCCAATGTGACATTGGCAAGCGGTCGATGCGCGGGGTCCACCAAAATGACGTGATAGAACTGGTCGGGCAACCACTCGCTGGAGCGCAGGTAGTCGATTGTCTCGCCAACCGTCCAATGCTCCGGTGCGGTCACGACCTCGCGCTGCATCAACCGGCCGGCCGAATATTCCGGATAGGTCAGCGATTTTTCAACAGCCAACCGGTCCCGATCATTCAGCGCGCCCAGAATCGCTTCTTGCTGGTTCTGTTCGAGATCCTCGATCAGATCGACCACGTCATCGGAATCCAGCTCTCGCACCGCCTCGAGCAGCACTTCGGGCGGCAGGCTCTGGATCACTTCCTCGCGGATGGATTCATCGATCTCTGTCAGAACCTCGCCGTCGATTTCCTTTCCCCAAAGGCGTAAAATCTCGCGACGCTCGGGTCCGGCAACCTGTTCAAGAAGATCCGCAATATCGGCTGCGTGCAGCGGTTCCATCAGGCTTGCCAGCAGCGTGGCATCTTCTTGCCCGACAGCCGTCAGGATGGCTTCAACCACCTCACCGCTCAGGCGAAAATCTTCCTCGCGGAAATCATCTTCGTTGCGCTGGTGTTCTTCGACCCGTTCTTCGACCATCCGACCCCCTGGTAACTTTGCTTCGTGCTATAGCCGATCCCGCCACGCATATTACATGGGGGCTGGTGTAACCTAGCCCCTCATGATGAAATGTCGTGGGCTTGGCCATACAAAAGGACAATTTATGTGCGATCTTCTGCTGGGACAGGTGATCTGTTTCAATGACACCGCAATGACAACCGCTCCGCTAGACAATGCCGCCTTCGCAATGGTGCATCATACGCAGGGCGGCGTGGTTGTCGATCAGGGTAAAATTCAGGCTGTGGGGCCAGCGGTCGATCTGCGCAAGGCCTATCCCGACGCGCGCATTCACGATTATGGCACAAAACTCATTTCTGCCGGATTTATCGATGCCCATGTCCATTTCGCGCAAACCGCTATTGTGGCCAGCTGGGGCAAACGGCTGATCGACTGGCTCAACACATACACGTTCCCCGAAGAAATGCGTTTTGACAACATAGACTACGCCCGTGCCGTGGCCCGCACATATTTTGACCTTGCGCTATCGAACGGCACCACGACCATGTGCAGTTTTGCCACGATCCATCCCCAAAGTGTGGACGCGTTTTTCACCGAGGCCCGTTCGCGCGGCATGCGGGCGCTGGCCGGCAAGACCTGTATGGACCGCAATGCACCCGACGGGCTGCGCGACACCGCCCAAAGCGCATATGACGACAGCCTTGCCCTTCTCAACCGCTGGCATGGGCAGGACCGCTTGTCTTATGTGATCACACCACGGTTCTCGCCCACATCCACCGAAGGCCAGTTGCGGGCCTTGGGCAGCCTTTGGGCAGAGCACCCCGATTGCCTGATGCAAACCCATCTGTCGGAGCAGACCGACGAGGTTGAATGGGTGAAATCGCTTTTCCCGCAGGCTCGCGATTATCTGGACACCTACGAGGCCTTCGGCCTGCTGGGTGCAAACGGGATCTATGGCCACGCCATCCATCTGGAACCGCGCGAAGTGGACCGCCTGCGCGAACATAACAGCGCCATCGCGCATTGCCCCACATCCAACACATTCATCGGATCAGGCATTTTCCCGATGACCGATCTGGCAGATACTCTCAGGGTCGGGCTGGCGACCGATACAGGTGGCGGATCAAGTTTTTCAATGCTGCGCACTATGGCCGCCGCCTACGAGTTGGGCCAGCTGCGCGGTACCCCGCTCACCCCGCCCGCGCTTTGGTGGCTGGCCACGCAAGGGGCGGCCCGCAGTCTGCACCTTGAAGACCGGATCGGCAATATCGCCCCCGGAATGGAGGCAGATCTGATCGTGATCGATCTGGAATCCACCCCCGCCATCAAACAGCGCATGACCCGCGCCGAGACCTTTCAGGAGGCGCTTTTTGCAACCATCATGATGGGCGATGACCGCGCGATAGATCAGGTATGGATCAACGGCAAAAAGCACGATTGATGACGGTTTGCCATTGAAGCAACGAAACAAATAGCGAAGCGACCGGAAGCATGCGTCTGCGCAAGGCGCCTCAATTGTAAAACCTATTGTCCTGTGCCCGATGGCAATCTGTGACAAACGGTGGTTGAGGCGCCGGGGCGGATGTTAAAACACCAACGCGGGAGGGTGTCCGAGGTCTGTTCCGTCCTGCACTCACAAACACTCCTGCGTAACGGCCTCCGGTGCTCGATCAGGGTTCGAGGCTCATCGCGAGTGGATCGCCGCCAGACGTGCCCGGGAGACGTCATCGACCCCGCTGGACATCGAGAAATGCCGACCGCAGGCGGGGTGTTCATGAAGGAACTCCGCAGCCGCGCGTGTATTGGCAAGAATTCGACCAAGATAGGGGCCCGTGTTCCGCCCGCAGTGCACACGGGCCGTCCGGTTGTACACCATCTGTCCTTCCGCCTGGTCAAGCCGGTAGATCCGGTTGATCCCGGGCCGCGCACAGCCGCCCGAAGCGACACCCCTCTTCGACCTTGCTGCGTAATGACCTTCCGGCCAATGGAAGCCACCCGTCAACGGTCGGGGGCCCGCTCGCGCAGACGGGCGCGCCTTCTGCATTCGCCATTGTCACTTGGACCCATTTTGAAGGCAGCAAGCGTTATCGCCATCCTTTGAAATACGTTTTGCCGCGGCCCATCGCGCGTGTTGCCACGAACGGTTTGGGCAAGAGCCGTAATGGTCAACGCGCTCGCGGCGCTGCCGTAGATTTTCTTGGGATAAGGCTTGGCGTCGCGACACGCACCTCGCGCGTGCCTTCGGTCGCGCTGTTCAATAGTTGAAGCGCCATTTCAGCGATGTGATCGAATGGCACCTTAACAGTTGTGAGGGGCACGGGCAGTCGAGAGACGATCGGGATATCATTATAGCCGACGAGGGAGATGTCATGTGGGACAGAAAGTCCGGAACCGGCGATGGCGGACAGGGCCCCGATTGCGGTGTTGTCGTTCACTGCAAAGATCGCGGTTGGTCTATCTTGCAAGTTCAGCAATTGTTCTGCCGCAACCTCGCCAGACTCGATGCTGAAGGTCGACGCCATGATGAGATCCGACGCGACCGCAATACCGGCCTCTTGCAGCGCCTTGCAATAGCCCTCGCGCCGGCCGCGTGCGCTTGTCGCGTAGTCCGGACCGGTGATCAAACCTATACGACGGTGTCCGAGATCAAGAAGATGGCGGGTGGCGAGATAGCCGCCAAGCTGGTCATCCCCGATCGCGGCCGAACTCTGGCCATTCTGGCGCAGCGCAAGAACGAACGGAATGCCGCGGTCGCGCAATTCATCCGTGAACCTGTCGTCGGTACGAGCGGTCGACATGATCAGCCCATCGACCCCCCGCCGGATCAGTGCTTCCGCGGCGGCCCTGCCTGCATCAGGGTTATCATCTGTGGTTGCGACAATGGCGAACTGGCCGTTCCGGCTGGCCGCTTTCGCAAGGGATTCGTACAGCATGGCCATAACCGTATCGGTCAAGCGCGGCACGATCACACCGATCTGGCCGGTTGATCCACGCCTTAGGCTCGCGGCCGACAGGTCCCTTACATACCCCAGTTTTTCAGCGACCTCGCGCACACGGCGAGCAGACGGGTTATCAGCTTTCGGCAAACGTTCATCGAGAATTCGTGACACTGTCGATTTTGAGAAGCCAGAAGCTTTTGCCACGTCCAGCAAGGTCACCCTTTTTTTGGGGTTTTGATGATTCTGGTCACCTTCCATCGGGTTGTCCTTGCTGGTTCATCGAGGTCTGCGATCAAACTAACACTTGACAGGTATCGGATGCAATGCTCATTTGGGAACGTTCCCGCAATCGATACCAGACATCGCAAGATATCTGGCCGGTGACGCGGCACAGTCAAACACACAAGCCAGAGGAGCTTCCCAAAATGACCCCCATGGACATGCGCGGCCTAAGCCCCGCCCCCGTTACAGCGTTCAACAAAGACGGATCGCTGGATATCGAATCCAATGTACGCATCGCAAAATGGCTCGCCAGTTTTGAGGATGTGAAATCGCTGGTCATTCTTGGCCATGCAGGCGAAGGGACATTCCTGACCACCGATGAACGTTTGGAATTGATCCGCGCCTACAAAGATGCCGTGGATATTCCGATCATCGCCGGCATCACCGGTGAAGGCACGAAAGTTGCCGCCGAAGAGGCGAAACGGTCGCATGACGCTGGCGCGACGGGTGCGCTTGTGTATCCCAACCACGGCTGGCTACGTTTCGGCTTCCAGAAAGGCGCCCCACAAGATCGCTACAAGGCGATCTATGAAGAAGGTGGCCTTCAGACCATCCTGTTCCAGTACCCTGATGCGACCAAGGCATCCTACGATCTGGACACACAGCTCGAGATTGCAGCACAGCCGGGATGCGTTGCGACCAAGAATGGCGTGCGCAACATGAAGCGCTGGTATGTCGAAATCCCCGAACTGAAGAAAGCGCAGCCCGATCTGCAGATTCTGTCGTGTCATGACGAATGGCTGCTGCCGACCATGTTCGATATCGACGGCCTGCTGGTCGGATATGGCAATATCGCGCCCGAACTTCTGATTTCACTGATCAAAGCCGGCAAGGCCCAAGATTATCCGACAGCCCGCAAGGTCTTCGAACAACTGCTTCCAGTGACACGCGCCGTCTATCACCGCGGATCGCACATGGAAGGCACTGTCGCGCTCAAGATCGGCCTTCGCTACCGTGGGCTTCTGGATAACGCCACGATCCGCGAGCCGCTCAAGGATCTGGGTGCCGAAGCCGAGCGCGAGATCGAAGCCGCGTTCGATGCCGCCGGAATCGGCCGAGTCGATCTCGCGATGGCCGCAGAGTAATAACGAGGCTGGATTGCCCCTTAGGGAGAGGGGGCAATCCAATTCACAAGGGGGGAGACACATGTTTAAATCTACCAGCAAGCGTATCCGGCAGGTGATGGCGGCAGCTGTCGTCACGGTCGTAACGGCAACGGCCCTCGGTGCGCAGGACATACGGATCGGCGCGATGCGTGAAGGGTCGTCGTGGTACATTTTCGCCGCGACACTCGAGCAGATGCTCGAACCGATCCTTGGCGATAATTCAGTTGAAATCATCGCGCGTGGCGGTGGTGTGGCCAACCCGATGGTGGTCCAAAGCGGCAAAGCTGAAATCGCTTTGTCGAACGTTGCCTCTGCTGTCTGGGCCGCGAATGGCGATGACATCTACGGGGGGATGTCTGCCCCCGACATTCGCGCCCTCGTCGGCGGTCTCAACGATGTCTACGTCGGTGTCATGGCGACAACTGCCTTTGTCGAAAAGCAGGGCACAACCGATCTTGCCGAGATTGTGGCATCCGGCGCACCGATCCGTGTCCTGATCAAGCCCGTAGGGTCATCCGCCGTGCCCGTGGCCTACATGATCATGCAGGGCCTTGGCACCTCGCCTGAGCAGATCAAGGCAAATGGCGGTGACATCATCCAAGTCGACACCGGGCAGATTGCAGACCAGATGCGCAATGGAAACGCTGATATTTACATAGATACAATGATCAAGGGACATCCGGCGATTACCGAGGTTGCCTTGACGACCGATGTGACGTTTCTGGACATTCCAAAACCTGCGATGGATGTCCTCAAGGCGAAAGGGCTGCGTCCCGGTCGCTACGGTCCCGATTGGTTCAAAGGTCAGACGACCGCCACGACCGGTGCAAATCTGGGCACGGTTTTGATTGCGAATGCGTCGCTTGACGAACAGTCCGCCTATCTGATCACCAAGACAATCATCGAAAATGCGGACGCATTGAAAGCCTCGCACGGGGCATGGGCCTCGTTCGATCCAGCCAAGGCCATGCTGCCCGAAAACATCGGGATCGAACTGCACCCCGGAGCCCTGCGCTACTACAAGGAAGCCGGCCTGATGTGAGGCCCAAGGCGCCGCGGGAGACGCTTGCGGCGCACGCATTCCAGACCCAGTATGAGAGGAGGAAATCATGCGTGATCTGCTTCAACACCGCGCCATTCGGAACACTGCCTTTGTGGTTGGTCTGGGAATGGTCGGGTTTCAGATTTGGCTTCTGTTCGAACCGCAACAGCCGCTTTTCGAACGTCCCGTCCACCTGGCGTTCGCACTCGTGCTGCTGTTTTTGTATAAACCGCTGACCACGCAGGCCCTGCCCCGATGGGCAAGGTTTTCCATGGATGGCGCGCTGATTTGCGCCTCGGTCGCGGTTCTGGGCTATTACCTGACGGGGTTCGAACGGCTGACCACGCGGATGGAAAACGTTTCGCCGATCTTTTCGATGGATATCTTTTTTGGGGCACTGTTCGTGTTCCTGCTGCTCGAAGGGTCGCGCCGCGCGGTCGGCTGGGTACTGGTCTGGGTTCTTCTGGCCTTTATCGCCTACGCGTTTTTCGGCAACATGCTGCCGGGCTGGCTCAATTTCCGAGGGTTCGGCATTGAGGCCGCAACCGAAATCATGACCATGACCACCGCGGGTGTCTTGGGCATCACGACATCGACCTCTGTGGCATTCGTTTTCTATTTCGTCCTGTTCGGCGCGTTTTATGGCGCAGTCGGCGGCGGTCAGCTGTTCATCGATCTGGCCATTCGAGCAGCAGGCCGCGCTACCGGCGGCACGGCCAAGGCCGCCATCATCGGCTCGTCGCTGATGGGCTCGATATCAGGCTCCGCCGTTGCGAACGTGGTCTCGACGGGCGTGTTCACCATTCCGCTGATGAAACGCACAGGCGTGCCCGCACACCGCGCCGCCGGGATAGAGGCGATTTCCTCGACCGGTGGTCAATTGATGCCGCCGGTCATGGGCGTCGCAGCTTTCATCATGGCAGAGCTTCTGGGCATTCCCTACACACAGGTGGCGCTGGCCGGCCTTATCCCCGCAATCGCCTTTTATCTCGCCCTGATTCTTGTGGTCGACTTAAGCGCACGGCGCGAGGGCGTTCGCGCACTGACGAGCGCAGAGCTGGCTGAAATCCCCGCGATCCTGCCAAGGCTTCACCTGATCTTGCCTCCACTCGTGCTGATTGCACTTCTGATTGGTGGCTATTCCGCCGCCTACTCTGCTGTCGTGGCCTCGCTGGCCTGCCTTGTGGCGCCGTTCCTTCGCCGCTCTACCCGGATTGGCGTGTCAGAGCTGACCGAGGCCTTGCGCCAAGCCCCGCGCCAGGCCGCCGAGGTAGCCGTTCCGATCGCCGCCATCGGCATCGTCATCGCAGTCGCCGTTCAGTCCAACCTTGCGCTCAAATTTGCAGGCTCTTTGCTGTCTCTGTCCGAAGGGTCGGTCTATGCATCGCTCATGCTGGCCATGGTGGGCTGCATCATCATGGGCATGGGGCTGCCGACCGTCGCAGCCTACATAATCGGAGCGGTCCTGTTCGTACCGGCAATCCAGGATCTTGGCATCGAACCGCTCGCAGCGCATTTTTTCATCTTCTACTATTGTGTGCTGTCGATGGTGACCCCGCCCGTCGCCCTTGCCTCTTTTGCCGCAGCGGCGGTCGGACAGGCCTCTGCAGTGAAAACGAGCATATCCGCGTTCGGCCTCAGTCTTGTGGCCTTTTTCGTCCCCTTTGCCTTCGTATTCGATCCGGGCGTTCTGGGCCAAGGCAGCGCCGCGCAGATCGCCTTCAGTGCTGTGTCATTGCTGGTGTCGACCTCGCTATGGGCTGTCGCCTTTGGCGGCTGGGCCGGGCGGCCGTTGGGATGGGTCACGCGTCTGCCGATTGGGCTTGCGGGTCTTGTGTCTGTCATCGCCCCAACGGGCACAACGGTGTGGCTGGCTGGTCTGTTGTCGGGATGGGCGCTCGTCGTCTGCATCGCAGCCTTGTCCCGCCGTCAGGGCGTGCCCGCCCCAAAGCTGGCGGAGTAGACCATGCCCCAGATCCTTCATCCCTCGGAGTCCCGGACATTCACTGACGAGCGCGGCATCGCCATGCGCCAGATCACCACGCACCCGTCGCTGCACCATCATCCCTTCTTTTTTGTGGATGCATGGGACACGGACATGCAACACATGGTGCTGATCTCGCACCGGACCGGCGCGCCGCAGATCTTTATCGAACCGAAAGCCGGACACGACCTTGTCCAGTTGACGCAAGAGCCTGCGCTGGCTGAATGGTCCGTGATCCCCTCCCGCGATGGTCGCTGGATCTATTTCGTTTCGGGTCAGGACGGCAAGCGTGTGTCGCCCCAGGACGGACGCGTTGAGACGCTGGTTCATTTTGAAAGCAACGAGATGCGCGAGGCCGGCATGGTTGGTGCCGCAATGGGAACAACGGCGCTGTCGCATTGCGGGCGGTGGTGGGCCGTTCCGGTGAAATCAGGCGCGATCAGCCGGTTCTGGCTGATCGACACCGAACGGCAAACGGCAGAGGTCTTCCTTGAGGCGCCCACGATCGGTCATCCACAGTTTTGTCCGGACGATAACGATCTGATCCTTTTTGCAGGGCCGATGACCGACCGGGTCTGGGTGACGGATCGCGCCGGAAACAGCCGGCGGATTTTCGAGCGCCGGCATCAGATGCAATGGATCACGCACGAGGTCTGGCGGCCCGGCCACCGCAGCGTGCTTTTCGTCGACTGGCCCAATGGCATGGGCGAAATCGATATCGCTACCGGATACGTGCGCGGCGTGACGGATTTCCCTGTCTGGCACGGTGCGCCTGATCCGTCGGGATCACGGCTTGTTTGCGATACAAACTTTCCCGATCTGGGGCTGCATCTGCTGGCGCTGGATCAAGATGTCCCACCGCGCCCCCTGCACCGGCCAGAAGCGTCTTCGGAAGGCGCGCACTGGGCGCATCCGTTCCCCTACAATGCAGGCCCGGTGAAGGTTATCGCCCCCCAGCACACACACCCGCATCCGCGATTTTCGCCCGACGGCAAGCGAATTGTCTTTACCTCGGATCGCAGCGGTTGCGCGCAGGTCTATGAATTCGAGATCCCGGAACCTGTGTAAAGAGCGTGTAGGAAGTGGCGTATTCAATCTCCTTCCGTCTTCCACAACAGCGACGAACGAATGGTCCGACGCGATAAGCCGTTCCGGGCTGCCATTGCCACCTGATCTTTGGGAAGAATACGAATGTCGAGCATCGCGCTCCGACGCGCGGGGTTTTCATGTTGTGACGCTGCGGGCTGGGGTTTGGCTGGCCTAGGTATCCGAAACTGCGCATGTTTTGAGCCTTGGGCAGGCTGAGACTTTCAACACTCAAACCGCATCTTTCGGGTTGCTAAAAACAATGAAAGATCCATCGCCCAAACGTGGCATTGATTGATTTTGCGCACTCGTTCTCGGCCTCTCGTTCGCCTTGTGGCGGTGTGGGAACCGCGATAAACGATGGCGGGTGGCCAAAGCGCCGCTGGTCACGTGCCCGCAGCACGGGCCTCAACGGGCAAGAAGTCTCCTACCGGCCGTTCCAGCACCGCCTGAGCCACCAAATAAGCGCGACCACGCCAAGCATCGTGAACGCCACCAGCAGGGCAATCAACCTCATATCGTCATCACCGATAGAAAACGAAGAGCAGCCGGTCGTGTTCATCCCGCATCCGAGGGCGGCGAGGTAGATATAACCGACGACCGCGACACCGGCGACAAGGGCCGCAATAATGAGTGTAATCAGGGCTTTCATGTCAGCTATCGTGCCAGAAACCGCCCCGATTGGGAACTGTGTTTTCAAAAGCAGAGATTGGCTTAAACCGCGTGATCATCCCGACGAAAGCGCCCCTCCCCTCGGTGGTGGCCCCAAGTGGTAAAGGGCATGTCCAGATCGCACCGCGTGCCGGAGTGCTTGACCTGCTGCGCGTTTGGCAGGACTGAAAGATCGCGGATCATAGCATCTTGTCCCGATCGCAATCCCTTGCGTCGGGCGGCCGCGACAGCACGCACCTAACACAGATTTGGCCTGTTTGGTTCGCAAAAGATCGCACGCGGCCAACCCGCGCATGTCCAAAACCGGCGCGAGGCAATGCCCAACGTATATCGGTGCCCCTGCGCGCCCGCCGCACGTCGCGGCCGGTTTGATGCGTGAATGGCCCGAATGTGCAACCGCCATCCATTTTACCGGGCGAAAACGGGGGGCGACGCGTCCTGTTCGCGCAACCTGCGCCAGCCACCCGAACACGCACACAGCGCGAATTGCAAAAGACCGAAAGACCGCGTGCACCAGATCACATGGCGGGTGCTGTTTGCCGTGTGCCCAAGGCCGCGCCAGTTCGCGAATTGGCGCGCCAACGCCGGATTGCATAACGCGGTCGCACGGACGGGTCTTGCGCGCGTCCCCAAGCGGCTTTGCGCGTCAAACCCGAACTCTGGCGATCCATGCGCCGGGCGCCGGATCATGATGTGCAAACACCCCTTACTGCGCCATCAGCGCAAGGGCTGCGCGATGCACCTGCGGATTGGCCGCCGCGATCACCTGACCGCCCAGATGTGCAGGCCCGCCTTGCCAGTTTGTAACAATACCGCCCGCGGCTTCGACCACCGCCATCGGTCCCTGAATATCATACGGCTGAAGCTGCGCCTCGATCACCAGATCGATCTGGCCCAACGCCAGCAATGCATAAGCGTAGCAATCCATCCCGTAGCGTGTGAGCTTGGCCGCGCCCGACACGCGCTCGAACAGAGCGCGCTCCTCAAGCGTGCCCACTTCAGGAAACGTGGTAAACACCACCGCATCCGATAGCGTCTCACTCGCCTGCTGGGCGGCGCGCGCGCGCAACTCACGCCCGCCATGCGGCCCCGTCATGCGGGCCTGCCCGAAACCGCCCCAGAACCGCTCACCGATGTAAGGCTGGTCGACCATACCGAAAACAGGTGCCCCCAATGTGGCCCCGTCTGATTGCGCAAGCCCGATCAACACCCCCCATGTGGGCGTGCCCGCCATAAATCCGCGTGTGCCGTCGATAGGGTCCAGCACCCATGTCAGACCGCTTTGCCCCCATGACTTGCCCAGTTCCTCGCCATAAATCCCGTCTTGCGGGCGCAGCTGTGCAAGGATCTCGCGCATCGCGCGTTCGCTTGCCTGATCGGCCTCGGTCACCGGATCAAAACCGGCTGACAGCTTGTTTGCCGCCGCAATGCCGCCATCGGGGCGAAATTTTGCCAAGGTCTGGGTGCGGGCTGCATCCGCAAGCTGATGCGCAATCGCGATAAAGTCCTGCGCCTGCTGGGGCGAGATGTCAGGGGTGTTCGGGGCAGCGGTCTTGGGCATTGCGGTCTCCTGATGATCTGCCTCAAGCGGTAATGGCCGGATACAGGATGGTCAAGTTTGCACCGGCGTGCCGCCTGTGTTCACCCCCTGCGGCCACCTGATCGGAACGTCCTTCATGCGGCGGGGGATATCTCGCCGAAGGGGGGCCGGCTGCCGCCCGCAGAAAACGACGCGGTCCGTCACGACGGGGAACCCGGCAAGCAGGCCCGCCGCCAAAACTCGAAAACATCGCCCGCCTGCGAAAAAAAATCGCAGATATTGTGATAATCATGAGCAGATCGCAGGATATGCCGCCACTGCCCTTTGTCATAAAGATGGCGCTTGCGGGTACAGTCGTGGGATGCAGGGCGCAGACCCGAACGCCACTGGGCACGCTTGTGCGGCCCGGCAGGACAGGCCGGTTTTGGCGCGTTCTTCACAGGCGGACGCTTTTTGGATGGCCGGATTGCCAGCGGTGCGCCGCCGCGCCTGCCCCTTAATCTCGCGCTGGTCAAAAATATCACTGTGCACAAATTCTACTGCGGCGGATATCGCCCAGTGGATTTGGTCACCCTGAACCGCGCGCTTGCCAAACAGATGGCGATGTATTGCAATGGCATGTTGCGCCCGCATCGTTCCGCATGATCCGGGCAAAGGGCTGATATGTCTCCGATCCCGCCAAAACGCGGATAAAATCGTTATCCTGATGAATGAAAATCAGGCCGGAGCGCCCTGCGCCTGACAAACCATCACGAGATTGAAATCATCGGTCCGCTTTGTCTTGAAATTGGCCCCTACTCTGCCAATATCGGAACCAATAGCGCGGGGCTAGACCGCGCTCAGTGTCCATATGGAGGTATTCGATGGCTGATTTTAATACGATGCGTGCTTCTACCGGCTCGCGTCAGGCGCTGATCGACGAGGGTCTGCGCGCTTATATGAACAAGGTCTACGGTTTGATGTCGGCTGCGATGCTGATCACCATGACTGTTTCATGGGCGCTTGCGAACCTCGCGATGACCACCGATCCGTCGATGGCCGCGGCGCAGATCGGCGCGGATAAATACCTGACGCAATTCGGTGCTGTGCTTTATACATCGCCGCTCAAGTGGGTGCTGATCTTTGCACCGTTGGCTGTGGTATTCGCATTTGGTGCCATGCTGCACAAGATGTCGGTTCAAACCGCCCAGCTGGTTTTCTGGGGCTATGCCGCGCTCGTCGGGGCCTCCATTTCGTCGATCTTTCTGGTCTTCACCGGCGTGTCGATCGCCCAGACGTTCCTTGTGACCGCGATCTCGTTCGCAGGCCTTTCGCTTTACGGCTACACCACCAAGCGCAATCTGTCCGCGATGGGGTCGTTCCTGATGATGGGCCTGATCGGGTTGATCGTGGCCTCGATCATCAACATCTTCATTGCAAGTTCCGCACTTTCCTTTGCGATCTCGCTGATCGGTGTGCTGATCTTTGCAGGCCTGACCGCCTACGACACCCAGAAGATCAAGAACACTTATCTCGAAATGGCAAATTCCGGAGATGAATTCTTGGGCAAAGCCGCGATCATGGGCGCATTGAGCCTGTATCTCGACTTCCTCAACCTGTTCATGTTCTTGCTGCAATTCATGGGCAACCGCGACTGAACACAGCCTTTGTGAAAATAAACATTCCCCGCCAGACCGGTGTCTGGCGGGTTTTTTGATGCGCCAGACAGCTGCGGCATCTCCGGTGACGCGCCCTCCATACCGCCCCTTTCGGCAACTTTCGCATCAGATGCAGTGCCATCTGCGCGCTTTTAGGCGCCTTGGTTTGTAAATATCGTTGAACCCCCCTGCGGTGTCGGCTACACACCGCTTCAGACTGAACGGGCCGTTAGCTCAGCTGGATTAGAGCAGGGAACTTCTAATTCTCAGGTCGGGGGTTCGAATCCTCCACGGCTCGCCAGTCTCTCTTGGATGCATTGTTTTTGCTGTGTTTTATTCCGTTTTTTGCAAATCCAAAATGCCGGTTGGAAATTCAGCCTGTTGAGAGCTTTAAATTTCCCGCAAGCAATCACTGGTTTTTGCAAAGCACACCACGCTATTAACGCCAATGCTCGACCCTCGGTATCTCACACCCAATCGTTTAGCTACCTCGCGCACCGGGTAACCACGACCTTCGCCCTAGACCACGCATGGCGCTTGAACTCGTCTGTGAATTTAGCTCCGGACATATCGTCCTCATTGCTTCCCAAATTACTAAGAAAGGCGTCTACAAATTTAGGGGGGCCTCACGCAGCGCCCGCATTGCTGTAGTCACAAAAGCTCGAGTTTTCCAACCATCAACAGCTCTGGCCGCCCCTCTCCCAAAACCATCTGACCAGCTTCACTGTTGACGCCTCGCATGTATGTTCATTAAAAAGAACATTTAGTGAACATAGTGAGTCTGTCATGCCATTGCACATCCTGCCAGAAGTGCCGCTCGACACAGGGCGCCTTGTCCCGTTGGCCCAGCCGCTTGCCAGTGCGGGCTTTCCCTCGCCCGCCGGTGATGATCTGGAAGACGAGATCGACCCGATCGGCTGGCTGGTGCGTCATCCGTCTGCCACGTTCTGGTGGCGGGTCGAGGGCGACTGCTTGTGGGATGCAGGGATCCGCGATGGTGATATCATTGCCGTGGATCGCGCGGCGAAGTGTCGGCCCGGGCGGGTGGTGCTGGCGATCATCGATGATGCGATCGTGGCCAAGATCATCATGCGCAGATCCAGCGGTCAGCTGTATCTGACCACGGCCAATGCCCGCGAAAACTATTCCGATATCGAATTTACCGAAAGCAGCCACCTTTGGGGCGTGGTGGCGGGCGTCGTGCGCCGGCTTCCGGTCGATTGAGGCCCTGCCCCATGAGCAAGCCTAAACTCATCGCCCTGAGCGACAGCGCAAATTTCTACGTCTCTGCCGAGCGGATCTTTGATCCGACACTCGCAAACGTGCCGGTGATCGTTTTGTCCAATAACGACGGCTGCGCGATTGCCCGATCGGACGAGGCCAAGGCCCTCGGGATCAGGATGGGCGCGCCGGTGCATTTGATCCGTGACAAAATCGAAAAGCATGGCGTGCGGGTTTTCAGTTCGAACTACACGCTTTATGGCGACATCTCGCGCCGCGTCGTGGACGTTTATCGCAGCTTCAGCCCCGCGATCGAGATCTATTCGATCGACGAGAGTTTTCTGGACTTCACCGGCATCCCTGCGCCCGAGGCCCATGCCGCCGAAATGATCGCCACCGTGCGCCGGCGCATCGGCGTGCCGGTTCGGGTTGGCATGGCCTCGACCAAAACCTTGGCGAAGGTTGCCAATGATCTGGCAAAGCGTAATCCGATCTTTGGTGGCGTCCTGCATCTGACCAATGCCGATCTTAGCCAGGAGCTGCTCTCGCGCATGGCTGTGGGTGACGTGTGGGGGATCGGGCGCAAAACCAAGGAAAAACTTGCCCGACACGGCATCCTGACCGCCGCGGATTTGCGCGACATGCCGTTGCGCCAGGCCCGCCAGATCGGAACTGTCGTGCTGGAGCGTACCGTGCTGGAGCTGCAAGGCGAGGCGTGTATGGATCTGGAAGAGGTCGAGCCACAGCGCAAAGGCATGGCCGTCACGCGCTCTGCGGGCACGCCGATGAAGGATCTGGATACACTCTGTGAGGCGATATCGGCCCACGCCAGCCGCGCGGCCGAGAAGCTGCGCCGGCATGGTTTGGTGGCCGGCCACCTTACCACCCTCTTCCACACAAACCCGCACCGGCAAGACCGGCCGCAATTCAACGCAAGCCGCACGGTAACCTTGCAGCCGATGACCAACAGCACATTTGATCTGGTGTCAGCCGCCAAAAGCTCTGTGCGCGCTGCATGGCCCAAGGATGCGGACCGGAAAGACTACGGGTTTATAAAGGCGGGCGTGATCCTTGGCGATCTGATCGCCGAGGAGGAGAAACCACAGAGCCTGTTCGATGCACCCGACCCTAGCACCGCCCGACTTATGCAGGCGCTGGATGCCGTGAACGACCGGTTCGGCAAAAAGACCCTCATGACGGCCGCCGAGGGCGTCCAGCGCAGCGGTCAAGCGCTCGCCAACCACCGCAGCCCCCGCTGGACCACGAGAATCTCGGATTTACCCGTGGTGCGGTGATGAAAACATACATGAAGGGTAGTTTTCGGCCCAAAGCTGCCGTTCGCCCTTAGTTTTATGGATGTCTGTTCAGCTTTCTTAGGGTGACTGCAGTGCGGTTTCTAAAAGCACTTTCAAATCTTTTGCGACTACAAACCCATCTGGAATCGTAAATGCGTCAAGTAATTTGTCGTTCTTCCCATAACCTTTAACTATCTTCTTCAGTGCTTTGTGCAGTTTTTTGCCTTTCACTGTATCTGGTGACTGGCCGCCGGCAGCTTTCCATAGGCCCACAGCGTCCGGAGAACCGCCGTCCGGCCAGAGTGCATATACAATTTTCTTCCGTTTCTGAAGAAAATGATCTCTGGCTCCCGAAATATTTTGTGCAGCTTTGCAGCGCCAATCCTCAGAAATTTCCTCGCTCACATCGTATAAAGCGGCCAAATATTTTGCTGAACAGAAATAGCCCTCAAGGTCAGATTCCGCAGTAACCCACGGATATACTCCTTCAGTTGAAAAGCTATCTTGCCATTTATCAGCTTCATCATCGGTCATAAAATCACGATCCCGGTGAATAGCAGCTTTGACTTTGAGTTCACCATCCACAAGTAAGCCTTCAAGAAATTTGTCACGCGGCAAGTTGTCGATTCCGAAGCAGCGGCAGACCGATATCTGTGCTGAGAGACTGGGCCACTGCCTAAGAATTGCTCTGAGGGGTTTATCATCTTCATCCTCGACAAAAAACAACACGGACTTGTCTAGTCCACCCCACCCCAGCAAGCGGCGGATGGCGTCATCGTCATCAGTTTGGACAACTCCATCTCTCATCCACACAAGTTTAGAAACAAAGCTCGCGGCTCTGACTATGTTAGGGCTGTGCGTTGTGAGCACAATTTGGGTGGCAAGCTCTTTCGAAGCAAGCTCTAAGGCTTCGATCAGCCGTTCCTGCTTATCTGGGTGAAGGTGTGCGTCGGGCTCATCGACTAGCATAAGCCTCGGTTTGAACAATATCAAATAAGCAAAGATTTGAACAACTTGCAAGATCCCAGTTGCAGCGGTTTCCAAGGGGCGAACGCTGCCAGTTTGACCGTCAATGATGGAGGCGGAGATGTGAAAATCTTCCCGTTCATCAAACGATACGTCGATGGATGAATTGGGATGAACTCTCGTTAGTAGCCGATTGAGTGCCTTAAGTCTCGCCTGTCCTCCCCCAGCTTCGTTGTCATCACTACTATCGGTGCTGAGATTATATAAAATATTTCTCAGGACCCCTCCTGCATCCCCGCTTGATGCTTGGCGGCGCAGGGTCGGTTGAGCCAAAATGGTCTCCCTTTCGGAAAGACCCGCCAGTCCTGGTATATAAGCAGTGATGAACTGGTAACGCTGCTTGTAAGGTGTGACTGCACTTCCACCTTCCATGTATGCAGTGATACCACCCTTGTTTCTGGCCGCGCGTATTCGAACTGTGGTTTGAACCTGCTCATCGGTATCTGATGCATGGTTAAAAACGATTTCTACGGCCTCGGACGTCGCACCAGTTTTAAGCTCGCCGTTGTGCAAGGTCTTCAAAGGGTCACTTGAGGGAATGTAGTCGAGTCTCTCGAAGGATATCATTTCTTTCTGATTTTTGGGCAATACATAGCTTGCTGCTCTGGCAGCCCAGTGAATAGCCTGCAGCACCGATGACTTACCGCTTCCGTTCGGCCCTACCAAGATCGTTACATTGCCCAGCGGAATTTCGGCTTCCTTGGCAGCCTTAAAATTTCGAACGGTAATTTCAGTTAGCGGTGTCCAGCGTTTTGCCCTTGTCGAGCGAGAGTCCACCACGTGCGTCCCAGAGATTTTTTCAATTGTCGCCTCTGCTTCATCTTCATCGAATGCATTCAGGCTGACTTCCCGTGTCATATCACCAATAGCGACGCCGAGTTGCGCTAAAATGTCAGGATCAGTCCCCTCAGCAAATCTGACCAAGTAGCCATAAGTCTCTCCATCGTTTCCTGAATTTTCTTCAAGTTTCCAAGCGACATCATCAAAAAGTTTGACATCTACTCCCCAATCGGTAGCAATACAATGTTCTTCTCGATCGTAGCCAACTTCTACATGATCCATCTAATGCAACCTCAAAATTTACCGATAGGCGAGTATAGAATGGCTATTTCTATACAAAGGGATAGTATTTTATTAACCATCACATTCGAAGCTGGGCACGGAGAACTTATACCTTTGTCTTCCCAAAGGCTTGAAGCGCTACAAAGCCTCCTTTGAACAAACCTGCAGCGAAAGACCGCTCTCCGCCCTCCCTGCGTGAAAGAGAACAGGCACGTTCGGCCCTCTGCAGACATTCGCTCGGAACTCAGCTGATCGCCGGTGTCAGACCAGGCAGGACTTCCGCGCAAGATGCAGTTTGAACTCGATGGAGCCTCACGAACAAGCGCAGACGACATCTTTCATCGCCTCTAGCTGGCACGCAAGTCGCCCAGTCAGTTAGGGAGTTTTAAACGCTCCCGATACACCCCAATGCGCTTTCGAGAACGCTCGACTATATCATCATAATACAACAGCTCCGAGTAGAGTTGCCCAATGCCAACTTGCGTTTCAGGTTCCCGAATATCTATTGTATCAAACCACCCCTTCGCCCCCGGCAAGGGCTTAAAGCTGCCCAAGCGGGCACTATTGATTTTATCGCCAATGAGATAGCCGTAGAACTTCCTTAGCTTGCCTTTAGACTTGGCCGCCAGCAACGTTGCGTACTCCACCAAATCACCAAAGTGATTATCCAAACTCACTCCCGGAGCTTTAAACTCAACAATTACAACCGCCCCTTCTTCATGGAATAGTGCGATATCAGGCCGTACGGCCTTGTTTTCCTCGCTCATACGGCCAAGAAACTCATCAACACGTGCGTCAATTTCTTCCTCGAACAACATTTCATCACCCAGTTTGATCTGGCTCAGTGGCTTGTCTGAGGCGATGTAGTCATAATAATGATACTCTTCACTTAGAAGCCAAACATCGTGATCTGAAATCTCGGTACTATCTTTCCGCATGGGAAAAAATATATTATGGATAAGAGCTTCGTTTCTCTTACGCTCTCCGGGCCGCACGTCTGTTTGAACTTTCAACAGTTCTTTCACTGCCATAGCCAGAACTTCGATCATATTGGATCGCCGCACTACCAGCTGAGAAAGATTAGCCATATCCACAGTTTTCAATGACGCGGTGAACTGCCAAGACAAGTCATCAACTTTGCGCCGGAAATCATCGCTGTCCGGTTCCAGTTGTGCAATTGCCTCCTTCATCGACAAAAGACTGGCCGTTTCATCGACTACTTTGTCCTGCAAGTTTTTAAGCGCGCGCTTAGCAACACTGGAGGGCGTGTCACCAAACGACACTCGTGTATTGGAATGGGACAACATCTCTTCCGACACCCCGAAATCTTTACCGACCTCGGACACGATCTTATCACGAGACCAGTCGGGTGGCGTAAGTATCTCTTGCACCTTGTCATCAAGCTTAGCGTAAATGTCTTCAAAGCTGATCTGGATTCCGTCAAACAGGTCAGCGTTCCCATTTTCTTGCGGAATTTTGTCGAACCCATCGCGCTGTTCATTCACGCCTTCGTCAAGCAGTTGGCCTTCCACAAGGATTATGTGATAAAAGCCTTGAATTGCATTGTTTTTAATCGACTTAGATCGAAGGTAGCGTTTGGTTATGTCCTCAGCGATTGCAGACTTCGCACACAATCCAACGACGTTCTTCGGCAGGGGATACTTACCCTCATCGAGCTTGTAGTGCGTCACGATCACTGGCGCTTTAATGGTCTGACCATCTTCTACATGAACAATATCCAGATTGTGCACTGAGGTGCGCTCAGGAATGTCTGACGCACTCAAGATCGCGCTTGATTTTACCCCATTAAGGTCGCTCTCAAATTTGATACGAAAATCCCCAAGAACATCTTTGAGGCTCATAAACCTCTGTAGTGCACTGAACAAAACATACTGCTTGAGCGCTTCAGCTTTGAACGACTTCTGAACGAACTGAACGGTGAATATCTTTTCTCGGACTTTGGGCAAAACCCCTGAAAGGCTTACGCGAGTTCCAACCTCGCCATTGTCACGTGGCTCAATTTTAAAATCATTCTCTTCAATTAATTTTCGGGAGTCTTCAGCAGGCAAGTGTACGCTGAATTTCTTACCATCCTTTGAATACATCGATGACAATGACAGTCTTGAAAAATGGTGAAAGAACTGAACTCGCCCTGCGCCTTTGCAGTTCCCAATACCCGAAATGCTAAGATCATCTTTGTATGAGGTATCTTTGGTTAGAAACGCCTTCAACTGATCCGTTCCAAGGCCACACCCGTTGTCAACGCACTCAACTTCCAAGTCATATGTTTGGCCAAGCAAATCTGATTGTCGCGCCTTAGTTGAGAAATTTATTTCAAGACTTAAATCTCCGCCAGACACGGACCGTCTAATCAAGAAAGCATCAATGGAGTTCGCCATCAACTCATCGACAACGACGAGGGAGTTCTTGCTCCTGCGAGTATTCTTGAGGCTGCCGCGGATGTCTAATGTCATGATTTAGCCTTCACCGTTTCGTCTTCTTGTAACGGCACTTATCAGCGCTGGCATTTACAAGGTCAATCTCGTTGGTCCTTTCAAGGCCACAGGCACTCGCCCGCCCGACACGCCACTTTTCTTTGCGTTGCTGCCGTTCGTGGCCGACGCAGCGAACGACCGCTCCCCGCCCCTACGTGTCGATCGGCGCGAACGGCCCAAACCTGCCGTCCGTATAACGAAGTGCTGCTACATTGCAGCTTCCTCGAAACGGTCATCCGGTCTAAGTAGTTTTCCAACTTCAAGTTTGATCGGAGTCCGTATGATCCAGTACAGAACCCTTATTGGTGCGACCGCCACAGAAGAAGAGCTAGATACCTTCGTCGAGTTGGTTGGGTCAGGTGGTGCCGTTGATGAGAAGTATGTCCGGCGAGGTGCGGTAAGACCGGACGCTCAAATCATCTTCGCAGAAGTTGATGGCCTCACGGTCGGCGTTGCTGCCTTAAAAGTTCCGCTGGTCGGATACCGATCTGGCCTTCAAGAATCCGCAAAGGCGGGCTACTGGCTATCGAAAAGCGAATATCCGTATGAGCTCGGCTATGTCTCAGTTTTGCCAAAACATTCCGGCCAAGGTATAGCGAAAGCACTAGTCGCAGAAGTGCTGCGCCTTGCGGCGGGAAACGGCGTCTTTGCGACCACAAGCAATCCCACGATGAAAAAAGGTGTGCTACCGTCCTTCAAATTCGTCCCAGTCGGCAAGGCCTGGAAGAACGGATCGGGAGACGTCCTCAGTCTTTTCGTTCGGAAGCCTCGAACCGAATGACGGCACCCAATCGTGTCCGGCCGGAGTAGACTTTCAGCGGCCAATGGAATGCCTCACTCCAGCGCGAGTGAAGCAGCCATTCATTCGAGGCACAGCATGGTCAAGAATCGAACTTTTTGACGTGTCAAATAGCGGGCAAATGCTGAGATGTTGAGCACACAACGACTCTTTTCGCCCCTCTAGTGAGTGCGACATACAAGTTCTTTGCATTCATTTCATGAGTATCAACAATGACGACTTGGTCAGCCTCCAAGCCCTTCACCAAGAGCGTACTGCCGACAGATTTTTTGCCAAGAGCACGGCTATGAAAGCGCCGCTCTTCTCTTGCCTTGAGTGCCATGTCAGCAAAATCGTCTGCGTTTGCAGAAGCGTGCAGTGCTTTCAAAAGGTTCCGAAACACCTCTCCTCTGAAGGCGGAAACACCGGACTGATTACTCAGTGATGACAGAAGGGTCGCCGCGTTTTGTGGTGTCTTTTCCGAGTCGAAATTCAGCGCTGCGATTTCTTGGTCAGTAGCTGGTTTCCGGTTTGTCCCCGCTTTAAGTGACGCAACTCTCGCTATCATTTCGTTCGAACTTACTCCGCGAAGAACGCTTGCGGCCTCCTTGAGCAATTCTGCAGTAGCGCTGGGTGACGAAAAATCGAAACGTCGTGCAAAAGAAACTAGGTCCGTAAGATCCGCGTTCTCCACGACCGATGCGCCTTTGGTAAGCTGAGCTATCTGTTGTTGCCGCTGACGATTTCGACTACTGCAAATAATCAGAGAGCTGTCGATACCCTTTGGCATACCATGCGTCGCCGCCAGAATTTTCTCAAAATCTTGCTCCCCTGACACTTTGATCCATTCTAATTCTGATGGCGCTGTTGAGAGGTCAATTCGGTGACCACTCAGGAGCATTGGCCGCAAATCCAGAAGCCACTGGCCCAGTGCTTGCGCCCCGGCGAGTTTCCAGCGCCATGGCGTCGATAGCTCACTAATCAATGGGAAGTCTCGAAGAACTTCAGTGTTCCAGTCTACCTGCGTGTCGCCGAAATCGAATATTCCTTGGAGGACATCGCCGAAAATGCAAGTTGGCAGTACTCTTGCAATTTCAGATATAATTCGGTGCTGTGCTCTCAGGCAATCTTGGTATTCATCGACAAGCAGGCGAGAGTAGTTTGCTGCTAGGAGGTTGTCCACATGACGGCCTTGCAGCAGAGTAAGGGCCGCCTCTTTTATGGCTGGATAGTCAACCCCCGGATTGGATAGCTCCAAGATGGATGGGTCTGCTGCACTCCTAAAAGGAAACATGCCAACCATTCTCATGGCCCATCCGTCTATGGTCGCGAGGCGGTAGTTGGAACGAGGAACTTCGCTTTTGTCCAGCCTCTGCCGAAGCGCTGCAACCGCCGCATTCGTATGCGTCAGAACGAGGATTGGTTTATCAACCGTGCAACGCTTCAAGCTTTCTGCGATCAGATGAGTCTTTCCGCATCCCGCGGGGGCTTGTATACATCCTTTCGATATCTGGAGAGGATTAGGTTCGGTCATATTGCCCCCAAGCCCAATTTATCAACGCTGTAGTGATTCCCGTCAGGTCGGTGTGTAGATGGGGATAATTGGGAGCTAAAATATTCTTTGCTAGATGTTCATACGGCGCAATCCGCTTGAACCAACCATCTCCACTACGCGCCGCTTGGCCTAGTATTCTGGCTGTTCCAGGCGGAAGAGTATTTGTTTCTGCCCAAGTCTTAGCTTGAGCTAGATTGAATTGGTTTTTTGACGCAGTACAAATTTGCGCGTCGACTTTGTCACCGTTTGGCAACGAAACGGCGTAGTCCAACAACATCGCAATGACTGGCCCAGTGGCGCACCTAAAAATCACATCTTCCAGAGCACATTGGTTCGGCCACTTGAATACCGAACCTCCTCCGGCAACAAAAGCCTCCTCATCAGCGGCCTCTAAAGGCACGTCACTATCCATGAAGATTGATACATTGTACCCGAGGCGGAGGAGTTCATTCGCTGGAGGAAGCACCCTCTTAGCTCCGCCTGCGTCAACTAAAACGGTTCCAAGCGCTTCCATCGAAACATTTCCACGGCCGCAACTATACTGATCAAACCCCCTTATGAAGCCGACCTCAGATTTGCCTTCGCAAACAATTACTCGTTTAGCCAGAAATGCCTCAGGGTTACTTCTCAGCAATCCCTGAGCACTCTCAGAAGCGGAATGGACCCTGTGGTTCCCCGTGGTTTTGTCAACACGCAGCAATGTCAACTGAGTGTGGTCCAGCTCTTTCAGGACAACTGGAGAGTGCGTTGTTGCGTAAACCTGTTGGGTAGCGGATGCATCCTTCGCGCCAAGTGTATTGAGCAGGCTTCGTATCCGATGCGGTTCCAGACCTGTTTCCAACTCATCAACCAGGGCGATGCTAGCGGATGTTGCGACTTTTCTTGCCAATCCTGCAATCAGCAGGCGTTTCGATCCAGTACCTAAAGATGAAAGCGGTATGTTGTTCGCATCATGCAACGCAATCGCTCCCGTGCCAAACTTCACAGAGTTTGCATCGAGTAGCGCGTGTACAGCTCCAGCCGTTGGTACGCCCAACTCATCGGCAGACTTCTTCACTGCATCAAGGCTGCCGGTCAGTTCCTTGTTTGCTGTACCGCCGAAGTCTGCTCGGGCTTTTCGAGCGGCGTCGGACAAGCCCTCCGTTAGTTTCAGCTTCTCGTCCGTCAGCCTCTCAAAGAGTGCTCCACGTCGCCATGCGAGATGCCAGTCTGGATGATCTCCTAGTCGCAAGGGTGAGAAGGTTTGGCGATCCTCCCATCTTAAATTCCGCTCGATACCCTTAGCCTTTGCCCTCTGCGATAAGAGTGACCATTGTGGCTCCAAGTCTTTTTCGACCTTCAGTTGGAGCACCAAGATTGTCTCTAAGCCATGGCCCGGCTCCCCCTCAAATTTTCCTGTAGTGAGGTTGTAGCCGCAAAAATAGTCACCATAGGAATCCATCGACAGAAGTGATGGTTCAAGATCACCAAGAGCGACTATGATCTTAATTGGTTCAGTGGTGTCTGTCTTGTGGAAATCATAATCGGAAAACTGCATGGAGCGCCTCGCGCCAAGACAAAAGTCAATTGCATCCAGCACAGTAGTCTTGCCGCTATCTCCGACTCCAACCAAGCAGTTCATGCCTCGGCTGGGCTTCCACCATAGTTCTTTTATGGATCTGAAGTGTTTAACGTGGAGGTGCACGATTTTGGGCAAAACACTGGCCTTTCTGAACTGAATTTTTACAACTTAGTGGGGAAGCCGAAGACAAGTAAGACCACTTTTGATATCATGTTCTTGCTAGTTGTACCGTTCGACTGAGCGTTGCTATGGCTAAGTCGATACCAAGATCACTCTTACGCGCCGAAGATCCGCATCGGAAGGATCGAAAAGTCCTCGCTGCGATGCAGGGAATTCATACTTTCCGCCCACTCTGCGTGACAGAAAACAACCACCTTCGGCTAAGAACGGTCATCTATAAACATCACCGGCGCGGTGGTGCAGCTCCACCAGACCGGCCATTCGTCATTCGCACAGCATTTTCGCAGGCTGGAAGTCAGGTGCGCGGACTGTTTCTGCCATTAAAATCCACTACTCCAATGGCCGGTAAGTGTTAGATAGTTGTATCGAACCCTTCATGATAACTTCAAAAATGCTGATAGACCCGATCATATTCGGAGCATATATCGGGTCGGATGAAGACAGTTCTTATCTATTTCGCAGCAGCCTTGGCCGAAATTGCTGGGTGCTTTGCTTTTTGGGCCTAGTTTCGGCTAGAGAAGAGCGTAGTCCTGTTGGCACTAGGAATGCTATCCCTTGCCGCGTTCGCTTGGCTACTTGCGCTTAGCCCAAGTGAACAAGCAGGACGCGCCTACGCAGTCTACGGTGGTATCTATATCGTGTCGTCCCTGCTGTGGTTGTGGGGGGTGGAAGGCCATCGCCCTGATTACTGGGATGTCATTGGAGCCGTCATTTGTCTTGTCGGTGCGGGTATTATTCTCTGGGCACCGCGTGGAACCTGAGAAGAGGCAGAAGACAGTGTGAAGCGCTGAAACGTTCGTTGAGATCGCCTTTTGGTTCACCCATTCCGACAACGCGGGCACGTTTTTTTCGACCTGAAAAGCCGTCACTCATTCTTTATGTAACCTTGGCAGTAGTGGACGCGACGCAGCCTTGTGGGGCTACGGCTGCGCAGGCATGGCAGTAGTTTGGTGTTCCATTGAGTTCCGCCCATTGGAATCCACCGCGCCTACATAACGACCAGGCCGACGACAACCAAGGCGATATGATAATGGTAGGGGTGGAAAGCAACGAATGCATTGGAGCTCAGCAAGCAACGGCCGCCAGATTCGATTAGCGCATATGATCGAGAATCCAGTTTCATTTCAACGCGGCCGTGAAAAGGCGAGGCTATCGGCTCTCGCAGGCCCAATCACTCTCAGCATGAGGAACTTTTGATATTTTTTCGCGTTAATAGATACGCTCGTCGAGGAGCCATGGAGCGATTTCTCGATCTTATCCTGAAAAAAATGCACGCTCCCTCCTTAGGCATAAAGCGATCTGTAGATTGTGGGTGCCCTCGCTCCCGACCTTCAAGGTCTTGAAATATTTAGTGCATATTTCATTTCCATTCAGGCTCGAGCCACAGCTCCTAAGCTGCTCTATAGGCTTCAATGTGAAGGGGAACACTATGATGGATACTAAAGGTAAGAAAGAAATCATACCGACTGAGGAGCTGCGTCGGAAAGGAAATGTTATAAATCAAACAGCACAGCAGATCGATCCCGCTGGTCTACATCGGGTTGATGTTAACGCAAGTGCTCAAAGTGATATGAATACAAAGCAGCCTGGAAATCTTCCGCCAAAGACATCGGACGATGGTAGAAGAGACGATGGTAGCGAAGAGCATGTTATCGATCCTAAGGCTGATCCACCTGAGCCTAGAATTGCTTCACCTGAGGCTAATCCGAAGGCAGTGCGTGATGCTGGTCCTGAAGAAATGAAAAACCCTCCTAAGAAGTGGACGCTGGAAGACGAAGAAAGTGACGAGTCCTTTCCCGCAAGTGATCCTCCCGGAAATTACTAAAGTCTATTTCGCCACTTTGACCACATTAAAGTCCTTTAAAAATGAGATAGCCGATGCCCAATGAACCTAAGAAATCCCGTGAGAAACGCTCGACTACGCCCCATCGCCGTAACTCCCAAACTGACCATGAAGGTTCGGCACATCGTCCCGAAGAGTTTGATGATCAAAACCCAAAAAAATCACCAAATAAATCTGAAAGCGATAACTGACGACACCTGCGCCGCCGGGATAGCCAGCGGCGCAAGAGAATGAGAAACGTTTGGGTGCGGCAGATCACCGCTTCAGACCCCATTTCGCGAAGATCGCGCCCGACAGCCCGAGGGCGGCCACCACGGCACCGGCCAGCGTGGCGATGTCGATCGACAGCACCCCTTCGGCATAGTGCACCCCCCAGCCCGGAACGAGCGCCACCAACGCTGTCAGCAAAGGCGAGACGATATACATGATCATGCGGATATAGATATTGGTCATTGGATGTCCTTTGTGTCGAGAAGAGCGCCCCATGTGTTGGGGCCTGCGACGCCATCGACCCTCAGGTCATTGGCGACTTGCGCGCGGCGCACAGCCGCGCGGGTGGCGGGGCCGAAGATCCCGTCAGCATTCCCTGCGTTAAATCCGGCCGCGTTCAGCGCGGCTTGCAGCTCTGCCACAGCCGCGCCCCGATCCCCCATGCGCAAGATCGGGCGCCCGGATGCGGCAGGTACTGCCCCCATCAGCGCCAGCGCGGCGGCGGGCGACAGGCGGCGCGCTGGCGTCCAGATCACCCGCGCGTCCGGAGAGACCTGCCAGACGTTGATTGCGGTCTCGGGATAGTGGCCGGTCTCGAACAGACGCTGCTCTGCCTTGCGCCGATCGATAATCTCGGGCGGCTTTGACCAGTTCAGGATGGCGGCTGCGGCCCCTGCCCGATCACCGGCATTCAGCCGCTTGACCCACTCGGCCCGCGCAATCGCGCCGGTGTTGAAGTGGAAGCTGACAGCCGCGTCGAATTCATGCGGGGCCACCGGCACGGTGATCGCGCGGCGCACCTCCGCCTCATAGGCTGCGAGGTCTTTGCGGAACACGGCCAGCGCCTGCGCGATCGCCACATCAAGGTCGGGCGGCATGCCTCGGGGCAAGCGCGCCGGATCGGGGATACCTGCGGCGCGCGTGTGGCCGACAAACGCCGTCAGCACGCCCGCGCTGTCAAAGTAGGGTCCGGGCACAATGCCCTCATGCCCGATCAGGGCAATCACGCCCCGCTCAGATGTCTGCATATCCATGTCTCCATAAAAAAGCCCCGCACGGGTGGCAGGGCGGTCAGCGGTTGCGGCGCAGGAGCTCCTTGATGTCGGAGCGCACCTCGCCCAGCATGTCGTTGGTCTGGGCGCGCGCCTCCTTATGCGCCGCCTGATCTTCATTGCGCTGGTGCTGCAGGCGCCGGATTTCCTTGTCATTCGCGCGCACCGACGCCTCCACGCGCACGATCCAGACAATGCCCGCAACACCTGCGGCAAGCTGTGCCCAGAACTTCACAATCAGCTCCATGTGCCCCCCTTCGGACATAAAAAAACCGCCTCAAAAGGGCGGGTGTGTCGCGTTGATCGACCTGACGCGGGGCCTACACCGGAATGCCGTATTTGGCGCTCAGCATCGCGTGCAGCTCGACCGCCTGGGTGGCCGTGAAGGCTTTGTCATATTGGCGCAGCTCTGCAAGCTGGCCCACCCAGCCTGTGGCATCCGGCAGAGATGTCGTGCCCGACCGGGTGCCAAGTGTGCTTTGCTGCAAGGGCTGCACAGATGTCATCTGCCTGGATTTCACCGGCGATCCTGTCACCACCAGATGCCCGTCGCCCCCTGACACCGGAACGGTGTGCACGATGACCATCCAGTCATTCGGAGCGGGCAGAACATCACTGTCGTGAAAGAGCGCGCTATACCCGCCTGTGGCCCGTATCCGCGCACCATCGCCAAGATCGATGGTGCGCAGTTCAATCACCCCCGCATTCGACGATCCGTAAATGCGGTCCAGAGTGTCGAGATCGTCACTATATGCGCCCGGCGTCTTCACCACCGCCGCCACACAAAATGGCGTGGCAACGGCCTGACTGGCCGCAGAGACGGTGGTGCGTCCGTCAAACCGCAACACCGGCCCCCCGACCGGCCCACCCTCCACATCCAGAACAGGGAACGACCACGTCGGTCGTGTGATATCGAACCGCCGCCGTGCCGCAGAGGTTGTGCCCCGACCCGACAGCGATGTGACCTCATCCCCGTCGCTATATCCCTGCTGGAGCGCCTGACGTGCCTCCAACACAAGGATTGCATCCTCGTCCAGCAGGTTCGGGCGCCCCACCGGCGGGGCGGTCATCCGCCCGCCCCCGATCAATAGCGTGCTCATGTGGTTTCCTTTTGCTTGTACCAGCCGAGGCCGATCAGTTGTGGTTTCACGAGGCAGGTCAGAACAAGCCGGCGCCCGAAGTCATTAAGATGCCCACCATCGAGCGACAGCGAGGGTGGCTTGTTGCCCAAAGCCTGCTCCGCGTAATCCTCCGGCGTCGGTCCGGCAAAAGCGGGATCGAGATCTCGCGCATCCCTCCACACCTGATCGCTGGTGATATAGTCGCGGATCGGCACATAGAGCGGCCCGTAGCGTGCCTTTCGCAGCCGGTTCACAGCGTCGATCTGCACGCGGTAGGCCGCATCCGCCCCCGTGCCGGTATTGGTCCAGTCGCCGAACACCAGAAAGCGGGCATTGAGCGGCCCGAGGTAATCGACAATCTGCGCCACACGGGCCTCGACCACCTCCGCCGTCTCGCCGCTTGTGATATCGTTCTTGCCCGTGGACAAAAACAGCACCGCATCGCGGAAGGCCGGCCCCACCTCGGGGATAAACGCGGCATCTGGCGGCACCGCCACCGGATCGCCCGCCTCCGCCCGCGTGAATTGGATCGTGTAATCAGGCGAGGCCAGCGTGCCGTACACACCCGCCAGCCAGCCCGTGTAACTGCGCAGCCGCTGGCGATCCTCGTTGATATTCGAGGACACACAATCGACCGCGCCGCTTGACGGGATCTCGTTGCCCGTCACGGTCAGCCTTGCCGGGATCACACCAAACCGCGCCGCCGTATGGGTGGACCACTCGCCACGCTGGGACAGGTTCGTCTGCGTGATCTCCTGTCCTGCCCGCGTCTCCAGTGTGGCAAGCATCGCGTTGATATTGTCGCGCATGTCCCATGGCGTGGAGGATCCGATCGTCAGCACCCGCGTCATGTCGCAATTTGCGGGCCAGTACCTGCCATCCTTCAGATGGAAGTCCTGCCCCCCGACGGCGCTCGACCGCAGCCCCAGCCGTTCGGCCAGCTCCGCCACCGCCCAGTCGGGCCATTGGCCATCAGTTTCGCGAACCGTGCCCCAAACGGCATCGCCATTCCTGTCCATGACCGAGACAAGGTCGCGGCCTTGGGACGGTCTGATGAGATCCCTCACCGCGCTGATCTTCGCGCCTTGGTCCGATACCCCCAGCCGGGTGTCCAGCTCGCCAACAGCCCACTCTGGCCACTGGCCATCCTCTTCGCGAACCGTGCCCCAGACAGCATCCCCGTTCTTATCCGTGAACGAGAACAGGTTTTCGCCTCCGCTGCGCTGGATGAGCGAGGCGCGCGCGCCGGCCTCCCGGCTCACGGCGGCCCTGGTGTCCGCAACATCTGTCAAAAGTGCGGCCTGCGTGCCCGTCAGATCGGACAATGCTGCATCGGTTTGCGTGCGATGGGCCGTCAGATCGTCGATGGCTTTCACACTGCCCGCCTGATCGTCGAACGAGGTCCCGGGCCAGATCTCGACAAAACTACCGCCACGGCTGATCTGGGCCAGATAGGTGGTGCCCTTCACCAGAACATCGGCACGAAGCGTGCCACCGTCACGATCGCGCGCCTGCCGCGCCACCCCGTTGATCGTGAAGGCGGGGTTTTCCTGTGCCACATCGTCTTGCGGGTAGAACCGGAGCATCGCGCGCGGCACCACGCCCGTGTCGTCAAAGCCGCTTTCGACCGTGAACTCCAGTGGACCCCCGCCCGGCACAGGCACGAGGTTCAACAGCTTGCCCGTCTCTGTTGCAGCCTTCACATCGTACATCGTGACTTCGCCGCCCACCACGCGCAGCGTGCTGCCACGCCGCTGCACGGCATACTGGCGATAGCGCATGAAGGCGCCGGCAGGCCACGTCTCGCCATCCGCGCCCCGCAACGCAAATGTCGTGCCATTGATCGTGACAGACGGGTTGGCCACAGTGTTGGTGGTCTGGATTAGGAAGCGTGCCTGCGCCCCATCCGGCAATGTGGGGATGCCGAGATTGGTGAAGGCAGGATCGGGTGTGGCGACATAGGACGCCCCGTCGATCGAGGACAGGCCCAACGGGATAACACCCCCCGCCCTGATGGCGGCCACCTGCCGGGTATCGTCTGCAGACAGGTCCGCCCCGAGCGCATCCAGCGCCGCCCGTTGCGCCGCGCTGACAGGCTTGTCGGCATCCGCCGTGTTGTTGACGTGCCCCAAACCCACCTGCGCCGCCGTCACGCCATGCGGGTTGTTTTTGGCCGCTGCGTGGACGGCGGCGGCTTCATCAGCTTCCTGCAGCGCCTCGAACTCTGCGCGCGATGCAACAATGGCGACAAAATCATCCCCGTCCGGCGCGGGGGTTTCGGCCCCCGTGGGCGCGATGGAGTTACCGATCGCCAGATTGCCATAAAACCACCGGACATAACCGTCGGTCTGGTACTCCCAGATGTTGTACCGGTAGATATTGCCTTCGATCAGATCGCGCACCGAGGCGGGTGTGATGTCGATGCCAGCGCCCGTGCCGTGCATCTCGATCATCGGCGCGGCCTCGGGCGTTTTGGCAATCGTCAGGATAAAGGCCGTGTCGTCATGATCGGCAATGACGACCTTGAGGGCTTCGTCGCGCGTGATCTGGATCGCGACGCTTTTGTCGTCGTCATCGGCTTGTGTCAGGATCTGTCTGCGCATCGTCGTCTTTCCTCATGCGGCAACAAAAAACGGCGCGGGGAATATCCAGCGCCGTACGGTCAGGTCAGGGATAGGGAGTGGCTCAAAGGTTGGGTGGATCTGGCCACGCAGGGGCCGCCGGATCCGCCGTTGTATCGGTCATATCGCGCAGGGCCTGGCGATACGCGGCCCACGCGGCGCGGCGCTCCGCCGTGATCGGCACATCGGGGCTTTGCGTCCAGTCGCAGGCGCGAAGGCGCGCATCGCGCTCAGCGCGCAAACCCGCCCAAGCCGCGGCGACCTCCGCCTCATGATCGGCCTGCGTGCGCGGATCGATCCACGCCTTGGCCGCCCAGTCCCACCGCGCCCATGATCCGGGCTTGTCAGGAAACGCGACCGGCACCCCCTCGTGGATGTAGTGGGTTGCCGGATCACATGTCCGGTGCACGACGCCCCGCCCCTGCGGCAAAACGATCTGCGGCTGTGCGCCCTCACCCACAGGCGACATGACACTCAGAATGCGCCCCGAGGCCAGATCGTAAATCGCCACATCAGTCATGCGTCACCTCATCGAATAAAAGACTGTGAACCGGTACTGCACCGGATCACTTTCATCGTTGGAATTGCGGACAATCAGACGAATGCTGTTTGTGCCTGCAGGGAATGTCGCGGGCACAATGATCGTGTTGGATTCGTTGATTTCCAGAACCCAATCCCCCGTCATCTGCTGCTTGCCCACCTCGGTCGCAAGGGCTGCAAATCGCCCTGACATGCCGTTGATATCAAGCCATGCGCCGTGGACACTCGTTTTATTCGAGAGCTTGGCACCTGTGACGATGACAAAGCCGGTCGCAGCAAAGGGCACAGTGAACTCCACGCTGTTTGCCAGCGCAAAATCACTGCCCATCTGGACACCAGTCAGGGACGCGTTGAAGGATTGCGTGATGGCCCCGCCCGCCACCTTCAGCGTGTCCACTGCCAAGTTCTTGATATGGGCGTTGTCCACCTCGATATCGCCCAGATCCGCTGTGATGGCCGAGAGCTGGCCGACATCGATCTTGTCAGCTGTTACCGCCTTGGCGGCGATTTCGCGCGCCGTGATCGCCTCTGCGATGACATGGCGCCCCTCGATCGTATTGGCGGCGACCTTTTCGCCCACCACGGCCCCGTCCTTCAGCATCACCGTGCCGGATTTGCGCCGCATCACGAAGTTGGCAAGCACGATATACCCGCCACCCGCGCCGGAGGTGCGCGCCCAGAAGATCATCCGGTTGGGCGCATTGCCCGAGGAGATCGTGGCCGGAACCGTGATAGCTGCGTCGTAGTCGGTCCACGCGGTATCCAGCTCCACACGGGTAAAGTGGTAGGCCGTGTTACCTGCCGCATCCATCAGCTGCATGCCGACATCGACCCAGCGTTCGGACTGCGCCACGGCCCCGTCAGCGCGGGCACGGAACTCGATCGCGTATTCCGCCCCTGCCCGCGTTTGCTGGCGTGTGGTGCCATCATTCCACGCCGCCACGGTATCGCCGCCCTGTTTCAAGAAGCGGACAAAATAGGCCGCCGCCGCGTTGTCGCTGGAATTGCGCCGCCATTGCACGTTGTCACCGTTATCCGCCCAGCCGTCCGGCAGGCTGTTCGCGTTTTTCATCTCCCCGTTGTAGATCAGGTTCTCGAAGTCAGTGACTACAAGCTGTTTGGCCGCGACAGAGCCGTCGAGAAGGATCTCGGTGGCCGCAACTTTCGCGATCGACTCCGGTCCGCCCGATCCGTCCGCCGCGATCAGATCGATCAGCGACACCGCCCCGCCAGCTTGGGCCTTGATCAAGTACCCAGAGGCGAGATTGCCCTGCACCGTGGCCAGCGTGGTGGCTTGGGTGGACACGGTCGCGTTCAGCTCGCCCACGCTGGACGACACAGTGTTGATCTGTGTCGCCGCCGCACTGTCCGCATCGGCCCGTGCGATGGCCTCTTGCGTGATAGCCGCCCGGTTCTCACCGACCGAGGCCGCGACCGTGTCGATGCGCCCCGACAGGGCCGTGTCCGCTGTGACGCGCTGGCCCTTTTCCGTCCGGATCAGGGCGGCATTGTCGCCCACCGATCGCGACAGGGTTTCCGTCACAACTTCCAGATCGGTCAGGCCGTCAAACGCATCGCTCAGGTCCGCCGACACCTCATCGAGGTCGTTGCGGATGGCCGTCGCCCGTTCGTCCGCCACGCGCGCCTGCTCGGCCAGCTCTTCCGCCTCGTCCTGCAGCGCGTCGATATCGGCCATCGCGTCCGACACGATCCGGTCGACATCAGCCAGCGCCAGACGCACGTCGGGCGTGGTGACCGCAATCCAGTCAGACCAGACCGACCGGCCCGTGCGATCAGACACCAGCTGGCCGCGCACCAGATAGTCCGTGTCGGGCAGCACGCCCAGCACATACCACTCGGCACCCGCATTCCACGGATAGGTCTGATCCTCGACCAGCTGCGCGCCAGCAACCCGCCACTGCACGCGCAGCACGGTGACACCGACCTCTTCGGGATTACAGGTGCACCGGATCGCGGGACGCCGCGCCGTGCCGTCCTGCCCCGCCAGAGAGGCCGGATAGGCGGCAAACGCATCGATCCCCTGCACGCCCGCCACCGGGTTGACAGGCCGCGTCGTGACATAGGGCAGTTCAAAGTCACTCGACCAGTCATAATCGCCCGGGTCCGCCTCTGTCGGGGCCAGCCCGATTGTGAGGTTAGGGTCGATCACGATGGTCGAGTTCAGGAACTGTTTGTCGATATAGCCGTTGCGCTGGCTCGACCAGCTCAGCGCATCAAGAGGCTCCAGCGCGAACGCGATCGGGGCCACGCTGAACTGGTGCGACCGAAAGCGGCGGTAATCCTCCATCTGCGAGCGCATCAGCCGCTGAACCTGATCGGCATAGGGCGCGCATGGATAGGTCATCGCCATCGGCAGATAGCGCCCGTCATCCTCGGCGCGCAAATTGGCCGGTGCATATTCGGGCGCATCTTTCGTGGCCCATTTCTCGGACGGCTCCGGATAGGTCGCGGTCAGCGCGTTATAGGTATTCAACAGCGACGGGAACGGGTTAAGGCTCTGGCCCTTGGTGATGATCAGATCGCGATCGGTGACCGACAGCGCCGAGGTCACCGGCACATCGACCAGCACCTTGAGCATGCCGCCCACTTCCGCATAGCGCATATTCGCGCAGCGCCCGATCTCCTCCAGCACATCGGCAGGCACCATATCGACCGTGATCTCGCTGGCAGAGCGGTAGCGCGGCTCGGTCGATCCGTCAGACAGCGCCACCGCCTCATCGCAGGCATTGGCCGCCGCGATCCACGACTGCGCAGGCAGACGCCATCCGGCGAGGTTCTTGCCGCCCCAGATCCATTCGCGGAACGGCTCCGCACCCGCCACCCCGTGCCAGTGGATGCCACGGATGATGTTATAGGCCTGCACCGCCGGATTGTGATCGCCCGTGCCGGTCCATGTCGCGGGCGCATCCCACCGCTCGGGGCCGTTACCGCCATTCGTGCTGTCATTGCGCAGATCATAGAGCCGCAGCGGTGGCGGCACGACCACGACCGTGGGGGGCGAGGTCATCACCTCCGGATCGTAATAGTAATGCACGATCAGATAGCTTTTGCCGGTGCCGATATGATCGTCTGTCCACGGGTAATCCGGATCATCGCCATAGCGCGCGACCATCAGATCATCTGCCGCCGTTTGCGTGCCGTCGACGTAATTCACCCAGCACCGGTTGTCGGTCCCGCGCTCGCGGTATTGCAGCACGGGATAGCCCAGCAACAACCCTTCGTGATATTCGGGGTTGTCCCAGTCCACATCGGCAACTTCATCATCGACATAGACCGTGGGCCTACCGATCTGCGGCAGGCACGACAGTTCGATCACCTCCACCATCCGCTTGGACGGGCTGCCATCGGTGGCCACGTATTTGCGCGCGCCGCCGGTCACATAATCGCCGATCGTAAAGCGCAGCGGCGTATCATCGCCAAGCTTGCGTTCGGTCGAGGTCTGCACCCCCGTGGCAGGCTTGCGCGCGCCCAGAACCGACGCCAGGATCGAGGCCCCAGCCGAAAGCGCGAACTGCCCCAGCGTGGTCGCCAGAAGCGACGACACAGCACTGGTGGCCGTGGCCCATAGCCCTGCGCCATTGGCCAGCAACGCCCACGATACGGGGTCCGCATGCGCAGGCAGCACACCGAGGGTAAACAGCGCGGTGGTCGCGATCAGAATGCGCTTCATGGGTTACACCTCGAATGCCCTGAGAATATGGCGCCGGGGCAGCACCCCGCGCCCCGATGGCGTCAGAACCGACACATGGCCCGCATCGATCAGGCACAGCGCCTGCGAGAGCGGACCCTCCACGGCAATCACGCCGATATCGCCCACCATCGCGCGCGACGGGTGGATCTCTGTCAGACGGCTCGCCACCGCATCGCCAAGCGTGCCAAAGCCCAGAGCCGCCAGCAGATCCGCGGCGGCTTCCGGGCTGTCATAGCGCCCGCGTAAATCGGCCACAGCGTCATGGCCGGTCAGCGCCAGTACCGCACCGCCCGCAAGCCCCACCACGCAATCATGCCTGCCCCAGACATGGGCCAGAGGCGTCTGGCGGTCGATCTCCGCTTTCAGGCGGGCGCGCCAGTCCGTGTATCTGTTGGGTCGCTGTGTCATTTTTTCTCGTACCATTTGAGCGCCCGACTGCTGACGGTCGAGGCGTATTTGCCAAACGCATCCTCAGGCGCGCGGCGGCGCTGGTGGGCGTCCGACGATTTGGCGGGGTTGGTCTGTTGCAGCTGGGTCATGATCTCGGAGCGCACAGAGAGCGTGATCGACCCCTCGCCACCCACCGCAGGCGTGGCAAGCGGCGCTTCGTCCACCATCCCCACCCACATCAGAACCGGATCGGAGGCGAGCGCCCCCTTGTGGCGTAGCCCGATATGGATCTCGCAATAGGCAGAGCGCAGATCGAACCCGCGCAGCATGGCCTGCGCCGCGTCCGCGATCTGGCTCATCGTGACGCTGACAGGCCGGTCCTTCAGCCCCGCCCCGTAAGTGATCGCCCCGACCTTCAGCCCCACGTCACCGATATGGGCGCGGGCGACATTCGGCCCCTCTGGCACGGGCATAACCAGCGGCAGGTCATAGCCCCCCGTCCAGAACGACATCTCGACCACAGCCCCCGTCGCACGATCGCGTGGACGCACATGGAAGAAGAAGACCGGCGCAAGGCCGGTCTCTGGCGCATTCTGTAGCGCCGCGATAAATCCTGCAGGCAAGTCTCTCATGGTTTTTGCAGCAACGTGAGCGTTGCCCCCTGCCCGAATGCGCCGGGCTGATAGGTGAAGGGCGTGCGGTCCGTGACCGTCGCCTTGAAGTGCGGATGTGTCAGCTCGACCGCCGCCCCCGTGGCCAGACTCATCGGCGGATAGGGGAAGACCTCGATCAAGGCCGTGCGCCCGTCGGCACCCGCCTTGCCGCTCTGGTAGGTCTCCGCATACCAGATCTGGCCGGACGGCAGCGTGACCGAGAACCGTGTACCCTCGGGGATCACCACAGTTTGCGGCAGCCCCCCGAACCGGACCTTGTCGCGATCGCCATTGATCGCGGCAATCGTGGCCTTCTTGTAGGGCAGGCCCACGGCTTTCGGATCTTTGAACAGGATCACGCCATTGCTGCCAAGGCGGCGCAGCCTGGCCTCGATGCGCTTGACCTCCGCATCGGTGCCAGCGGCCAGATCGACCCGCACAGTCCAGAGCGGATCGGCCAGCTCCGCCGCCCAGAACTGCCCCGAGCCTGCGCCGCTGGTTTCCTCGTTGCGCTGCAAGTCGATCTGGACCGGCCCGATCTTCAACAGATCGTTGAGCCATGCCAGCGCATAGGGATCTGCCATCTAGAACCTCCGTCCGTTTGTGCTGTCGATCTGCGCAATGCGGTCAGGCATGTGCTGATCATATTGCGCAAGCGCCTGCGCGATCTGCTCGCCAACGCCCGCCTGCGCGCCGCGCGCATCGATGTTATAAACCGGCGCATAGGACGACGACGCCCCCCGACCTGCGCTCTCCGCCATGCGCATCGAGACATCATGCGGGATCACGCGGGTGCCCTTGGGCAGGTCATAGATCTCGCCGCCGCGTTCGTGCAGAGCGCTCAGACCGCCGCGCCAGTTGTCGGTGCCGTTGGCATTGGCCCCGATCGATCCGATCCCGAACCCCGAGAGCACACCGCCCAGAAGCCTGCTGCCGCCAAAGCCCGCCGTCAGGCTGTCAAACGCGCGGTCGAGCGTGATATCGGCCAGCTTGTCGAGGATCTGCCCCAAGGCATCCTTGAACGAGCTGGCCCCTTTGGCAAACGAGGTGAACGCGCCACGGATGCTGCTGCGCCAATCATCGGTTGCGGTTTTCAACCGCTCCATCCCGTCGATCTCGCGCACGAGCCCCGTGATCTGTTGCCCACTGGCCGAGGAGGCGCTCACGCCCGCCTTTTTCAGGGCATCAAAAATCGTGCCATCCAGCTCGGAGCCGAACATCGTCGCCTTGAGCCGCGCCAGATCGTCCTTCAGGCCGCCGATCACGTTTTTCAGATCGGAGGCTTTCTGTTTCGCCTTGTCCGCGCCGCCCGCAAGCGCCTCGCCCGCAAGCGCGCCGGTCTCCCCGAGATCCCCGAAGGCGTCACCGGTCTCGGCGGCCTTTTTGCGCAGCGCCTCGAGACTGTCATAGGGCGCGCTCCAGATCCCCTCGAGGCTGGCCCCCACACTCGAGAGCATGGCCGCCCCGTTGTCGGACGCCGCGTTGGCGCCCGCGCGCAGATCATTGCTCACCCCTTCGGGCAAGCCTGCAATCTCCACGCCGGGGATCAGGCTGGCCCCTTGGGCCAGTGTGCGGGTCAGCGCACCGAACCCCTCCGCGATATCGGCAAAAGCCGTCAAAAACCCCGCCTTGATATGCTGCGCCACGCCCCAGAGCGCATCGCCCGTCAAGCTGGCGGACCGCTTCATCCGGTCCCAGACATCACGCGACAGATCCCCCAGCAGCGTCATCGCGCCGCCAAAACTGCCCGTCACACTCACCAGTCGCGTGAACTGGTAGACCAGCTCGCCTGCGGCCACGACCAGCGCGCCCACGCCCGTGCTGATCAGCGCGGCCTTCAGGCCCACCGTCGCGATCCGCAGCGCCACCGTGGCTGCACGCCACGCGACCAGCGCGCCCACCGCCGTGCCGGCATAGGCAATAAAACGCGGCAGGACCGCGACCATGCCCCGGATCGCATCGCCCAGGGGCTTGCCGTCCTCTGCCGCCGTGGTGAAGGCGCGCGCCAGCCCCGCCATGCCCGGCACCACCTCTTTGGCAATCATGTTGCGGATGCCCACAAACACCAGCTGCACTTCGGAGATTGCCCGTTTGGCTTCGCGCAAGGCGGTGATGGTCTTTTGGTCCATGATCGCGCCCAGGGCCGTGGCCTTGCGCCCCATCGCCTCCATGCCCGCGCCCCCATCGCGCAAAAGCGGCACAAGGCTTGTGGCCTCGTCGGCCATGGCTTCCATGTAGAAGGTCATCTGCTGCTGGTTCACGCCCGCCTTTTGCAGCGAACTGACATACAGCTCCAGCGCCTGCGGCCCCGACAGGCGCTGGAAGTCCCTGATCGTCACACCCACACGCGGGGCGATCTGCTCGAAGAAGTCCTTCATCTGCCCGCTGCCGGTCGTGGCAAACTCCCCGATCCGGTCATTGGTGTCTTTGAGGATATCCGACAGCTTGTCCTGTTCGATCCCGACCGTGCGCGCGGCCAGCGCCATTGTCTGGAACGCCTCCGGCGTGGCATTGGCCAATGTGGCCAGACGGCTGATCTCGGAGGCCGATTGCATCGCCTCCGCCCCCACAAGCGACAGCGAGCCTGCCCCCGCCGCCCCCATGGCCGCCGCAATCATCCCCGCATAGCCGCGCATCTGCGACGCAAAGGTCGAGATCTCGGCACGCGCGCCCCTCAATCCGGTCGAGAACCCGCGACGGTCCATACCCAATACGGCCCTCAGCCGCCCGACATGCTCTGCCATTCGCTCCACTTTCTTCTGGTCATGGTACGCGCATGCGCGCGCATCTCCGCGCGCAGCATGGCCGCGCTGGCGGGGCTTGGCTCGGGTTTTTCGAACAGTTTTTCGAGCGGTGGCAGCTTGTCCACGCGGGCAAGCACCGCCCCGACCCATGCCATCTCGACCCTGGCGCGGTGGCGGGCCTCCACACCCTTCATGATGATCAGATACATGCGTGGCGTCAGGCGCCAGAAGCTTGCCTCGTCAAACCCCGCCTCGACATAGGCCATCAGCAGCGCAGGGTAATCTAGCCCTGCGCTGCCGATCCGTTTCCCGGGACCTGCCCCGAGGCCCCCGGAGCCTCATCCGCTGGCGGGAAGGCCGCATTCATCGTGGCGCGCACGCCGTCCATCACCTCGGCCCCATGATGGCCGATCAACTCGCCCACCTCGCGCAGGCCCATCTTGGGTTGCCTTTGTTGCAAGAGCGCATAGGCAATCGCGCGCAGATCGCGGGCCATGACGCGGCCCTGATCGAGATCGTCGAAGATATCCTCGACGCTGCGCCCTGTGGCCCCTTCCAGATCACAGATCGCGTTGAAGTCCATGATCATGACAAGCTGGCGACCGCCGATCCAGACCGCCGCCTCTCCCCGGATATGATTGACCATTGTGGTGCTCCTTATTCCGGCTCGACGAGCCCGTTGACGCGCATGTTCAGGGTGGCCGAGGCCTTGCCCTTCACCGGAAGGCTGCGCTTGTAGGATTTGACGAAGGCGGCATAGATCTCTTCGTTCTGCGATCCGGGCGGGGTGATCCCCATCTGGATCAATTCGCCGGTATTGCGCAGTTCCAGAAGCATCACGTCCTGTTCGCTGTCGGGCACATAATCGAGCGGAATGGCCAGCAGCCCGTTGTCGATCATGCCCGCGATAAATTCCATCGTGCGGTTGGGCGAGGAGTGGCTCGTGACATCCACATCATCGGCCTCGCCGTCCGGCATATCGAAGTCGCCCACCCCTTTGAGAACCACCCAGTTGGGCGAGGCCCCCCGCCCGAGGCGCACCTTTACGCCGTATCCGATATTTACGCCCGTCGTGCTCATTGCTCACGTCCTTCCAAAGACAGGGCCGGATCCGGCAGCCAGCCGGTGATCCGGAATGTTAATGTCAGGGTGCCGACGCGCTGTTCGCCGCCGCCATCCACCTTGATGTTGATCTCGCCCGGCTCGCAGTCGCGCTCTTGCGTGCGCAGGGCCGCGATCACCAGCTGCTCGACCACGGCGCTGTCGGCGTCGAGCACATCCTCGATGTCGTCTGTGCCAAGCCGCTTGATGCCCACCACCAGATCGGTGTCGCGCTGCGAGGTGCCGTGCGACACGCGGGCCGCACGCTCGCGCGGGGTGGCCACGAACCACGCGGGCAAGGATGTGGCGTTGAACCCGTCCACCCATGCCGAGAGCCGCGTCATGCCCGCAAAATACGGGCTTGCGGCCACAGCTCCGGCCACAAGGGTGCGATACCCGCTGCGATAGTGGGTCATGGGCCGGTCGCTTCCAGCTCGCAAAGCAGCAGCCCATCGCAGGCCGGCGATCCGGTGGGCATGTGATTGACCACCTTGTAGGTGCGCCCGTTGCCGGGCTGGACCAGATCGCCGCGCGCCAGTTCCGCCACCAGGTCCCGCGACACCCGCCAGCTCGGTGCGACAATCAGCACATCACGCCCGTCATCGCCGGTGACCGTCACCGGTTCTTCGCGGAAGATCGACTGGATGTCGCGCGGTCGGCCTGTGGCCGGCAGATAGCGCACGGGCGCGCCGAGCACGTCGCTCAACACGCCCGCCATCCCCTCGAACACGCCCATCAGCGGATCACGCCATCCAGAAGCACCAGACCGGTGTCGGAGGGATCTGCCGCAGCAGCCAGCGTCACCCCCACCAGCGTGTTGCCGCTGGCCGTGGTGGTCAGATCGCCCCCGCCTGCGGCAAGATACACCTTCGCCCCGGGCGTCCAGGCCTGCGCGGAGGTTTTGGCCAGCTCGAACACGCCACGGCGCACAAGGGTGACATTTTCGCCCGCCACCGCATCCTCTTGCGCCACCCCCGTGATCGCCCCGATCCTGACAAGCGTTCCCGCCTTCACCGCCGCCTCCGCCACCAGCGTGACGTGTTCGCCCGGCTGCACATAGTTTTTCATCTGTGATGTCCTTTCTCTGTCCGGATCCCCGTCCGGCAAACGACAAAGGGCGCCCTCATGGCGCCCTTCTGTCTGTGGATGAGAGGGTATCGGGCGCGATCAGCCCGCGTTCTTGTAGGCCCCGCGATACTCGACCGCCGCCGCCCCGAAGATGTGGCGCGCGTTCATCGTCACCACATCGGGGTTCATGCCGTCGAGCGTCTCGACCGTCGGGGCCTCATAGCCCTCCAGATAGGCGTGCTGGATCGGTGGCATGTCGCTCGACACCAGATACCACGCACTGTCGGAGCCGCCCGCCGCCGCCCCGAGGTTGCCCACCGTCGCCGGTTGCAGCGTGTTGCTGAACGGGTTGGCATCGGCATTCTTCGCAGGCGTGATCGAGGCGGCAAACTGCATCGCCGCCAGTTCCAGCGCCGGCGGCACGATCAGGCGATCGGGCTCGATCGACAGAAAGTCGTCACCATCTTTCGAGCCGAACGCGCGCTGCTCCCACATCGCCTTGCGCCCTGCGGCCACAGATGCCACCGAGATCGGCCCGCCAGAGGCCGCAAGGTTGCCGTGATCGGCGTGGAATAGCGGCTTCTTGTCGGATTTGAGCACCGCGTTCTTGCGGAACAATGTCCAGACCATCGAGGCTTCCATCAGCCGTGCGGCGGTGGCAAATTCGGTGGGGATGCGCAGGAACGCCCCCATATCGTCATTGATGATCGCCTCGAATGTCAGATTGATCGTGCGTCCGCGCCGCTCGACCTTCAGCCCCTCGGCCTCGTCAACCAGACGCGCCTGTTGATACTCGCCATTCGCGGCCACGGGCTTGAGCTGGAAGTCACCGCCAAAGCGCACGGCATACAGCTCGCGGAAGTCAGCCGCCGACACGGCCGCGCCCGTCACCAGCTGCCACGCCGCCGTGCGCCGCTGATAAGCCTCGATCAGGGTGCGCTTCATCACCTCGGTGGTGATATAGGCAAAATCGCTGACCCCGAGTGCGCCGCCCATCATCGTGGTGGTGGTCATGCCGCGTTTGACCATCGCCGCCTCGTCATAGCCGCGCGACTGGCCCGACAGATCCATCGCCATGCGCTTGATGCGCAGCCCGCGATAGTCCGCCGCAGGCCCATCGGTTTTTTTCATCAGCGCGCCGATCATCCCTTCCATTTTGGTATCGGTCTCGTCGCGCAGGATCCGCGCGCCCGACGATGCCGAGCGCCCCGGCGCTTCTGCCGCCGCCATGCTCGACATGAGCTTGACGCCCGCATCCGTCAGGCTGGTGCCGTCATCGATCAGCGCATCGACATCGGCCTGCATCAGGCGCCCCGACAGCAGGAAGGGCGCGGCCATCTCGCGGATGCCTTTGGCACGGGCGCGCTCTTGCGCCACCGGATCGACCGGTGTGGTCATCTCGGGCGCGGGGCCCGGCGTGGGTGCGCCGGGCGTGGTGAGGGCCGGCGCGGTGGGGGTGGTGGTGCTAGGTGTCGTCATCTGGAGTGTGTCCTTGTTTTGAATGGAAGGTGGTGTCGGGCGCGCGTCCGGCGTGGCATCGGGTTTGCGCGACATCAGGCGGGCGAAGGTCTCCTCGCCGGCCATGAAGGCCGCTTGCGCCGCGCGCATCGTGCCAGCCTGTGCGGTATGTGCAGGCATGTCGGCCTCGAGGCTGACCACGCGATCGGCAAAGCCCTCGCCCACAGCGGCTTCGGGACCGTACCAGGTCTCGGCTTTCATGATCGCGCGTACATCTTCAGGCGTTTTGCCCGACGCGGCCGCATAGACGGCGGCATAGGTATTGGCCGTGGCCCCCAACGCATCCGCCTCGCGGCGCATGTCGTCTTCGGTTCCCATGGCAAAGCCCGACGGGTCATGGATCATCAGATGCGCGCCGGAACTCATCACCCGCTCCGCACCCGCCATGAACAACAGCGATGCGGCAGAGGCCGCCAGCCCCTCGACCGTGATCGTGCACCCGCCCGGGTGGCTGGCCAGAATGGCGCGGATCTGCTCACCCGCCCAGACATGGCCGCCGCCAGAGTTCAGCCGAACGCTGGCACGCCCCTCGCCCAAGTCCTGCAAGGCCTCACGCACCATGCGCGGGGTGAAGAACACATCGCCCTCATACATCCAGCCCGCATAGTCATCGAGCATCACGGTGCCGCTCAGGATCAGCTCCCCGCCGACGATCAGATCAGTCGCTTTCATCGTCCGTGTTTCCTTTTGTGGTGGGTGGCGCGGGGCCTTTGGACGGGGCCGTCTCCAGCCCCGCGGCCCGATCGGCCTCTGCATCGTTCTTGCGTTCCTCGCGGATCGTGTCGGGATCGCGGCCCAGCTCGCGCTGTGTGCGCTGGCGGCTGTTCAGCCCCGCCTCGACCTCCTCGATCATCGCAGGGATCTCGCGGGTCGGATCGACGAGGATCCGGCGCGGAGGCGTCCAGTCCATATCGAAGGCCAGCCGGCCATGGCCCGCCATCGCCAGCCCCTCGCGGAACCACCGTTCCATCCCGCGACAGAACTGGCCGATCATCAGGTTGCGCTGCCACATCCGCACCAGCCGGTCCATTTCCATCCGGCCCATGCGCCCCGACGAGAAGTTGACCCCCTTGAGATCGCCGGTCAGCGCCTCGTAGCTGACCCCCAGCCCCACCGCGATCGCACCAAGACCACGGCGCATGAACTCGTCATAGCCGTCCACCCTGGGCGGATCGGTGAAGGTGGGCTTGGCCCCGGCGGGCAGGTTCACGACCGCACCCGGGGCCAGCTCTTCCAGCCCCGCGCCCGCATCCGCCGGACGCTCCGCACCGTCTTCCCATTCGAGCACCAGCGCCATAAGCGCCGCCATGCGCTGTTTGAGGATCTGCGCCTCCTGATAATCGCCGAGTTCGCCCAGCGTCATCATCACCGGCGCCAGCCACGGCACCCCGCGCAGCTGGCCCGCACGCTCGAACCGGCGGATATGCAGGACATCGGACCAGTGCACACGGGTGGAGCGCAGGCTGCGCCGGCTCTGCACCGCGCCCGGATGCTCGTTATAAAGATGATAGGCCTCGATCGCGCCGGTGGGCCCGTATTCGACCCCCTCGATCACCTGGTTCTCGCCATGGGTCTGGATCGTCTGGTCGAGGTAATCGGCCTCGACCAGCTCCACCTGATAGGGCAACATCAACCCGCGCGCATGGCGGGTGTTGCGGATCCGGCGGCGCACCAGCACCTCGCCATCGGTAAACACCGTGGACATCACGACGCCCTGCATCTCGAAGAGGTCATACTCGCCCAATGCATCCGCCCCGGGCGTCAGAAGATGCTGCAAGAACCCGTTCACCCTGTCTTTGGTTCTGGCGTCTGGCGTGCGTACCGAAGGCGTGATCCCCTCGCCCACGACATTGGCCACCACCACATCGCGACCGCGCGCGGCATAGGGGCGGTTGCGGATCATGTCGCGGCTGAGATTGCGCATCCGCGCGCGCGCGCCATAAGCGGCCGCATCCGCCGAGCTGCCGGGGGCTTTCCAGCCATAGCTGCGCCGCCCGCGCGAGGCGGCGTCATAGTTCATGAGTTTATCGGCCACATGGCGGGCGCGCATGCGGCGAAGCCCCGCTTCAGGATTGAAGAAGGACACAACACTGTCGATCGGGTTCATCGCGGTTACAGACCCCGCGTCGTGCGCGGATAGGAGACCGAGAACGCGCCTTTGCGCGCGCAGTCCAGATCGCCCTGCATCATCGCAAGCGTGGCGCGCATCTCCGCGAGCGAGCGGTATTCCACCCGCTCGCCGTTCAACTGCACCACCCGCGCGCCCGTGGCGATGGCGCGCTTCATCTTGTCCACATCGGCTTGGGTCCACGCCATGGTTATCGTCCTCTCAAATATCGGATGCCCATCTGCGGGCGTTTGGGCGCAGGGGTCACCTCCACCGGCGCCGGTACGGTCTCGGGGGCCGCTGCCTCCGGCGTGCCCGCCAGAACGGCAAACGGGTTGGCCACGCCCAGCACCGCCCAATCGGGGGGTGCCTCCCAGTTCACACGGTTCACGCCCTTATGCTCGGCCAGCGCCAAGGCCTGCACCGAGAGATCGAGCGTTTCGTTGCGCTTCACGCCCGGCTTCAGCTCGTAGCCTTTCAGGCCCTTGCGCTCGGACACCAGCTCGTTGCGATGCTCGTCCTCCAGCCAGTCGGGCGTGTGCTGTGCGCCCGAGCCACGCTCGAACCGCCCAAGCGCCGCCACAACCGAGTCCTTCAGCCGGTCGGTCGCCATGTTCAAAAGCTTGATGGCGCGGGCCTTCCTGCCTTTCGAGCCGCGCTCGGGCGAGGCGTACCAGACCCGGTCGGACTGGTGGAAACCGCCGCGCCCGATCGACAGGAACCACAGATCCCCCTGACCGGCCTTGCGCCGTGCGCGCCAGAACTTCTCGGCATTGTCAGACCACCCCGCAGGCCCGTTGAAGTCGATGGCGATCGCGCAGCTGACGAGCGCCCAGGGCTGGCCCTCGACCGGATAGGTCCGGTGGGTCAGAGCCAGAAGCGCATCCGCATCCTCGACGTAGCGCCCGGGATCGATGGCGCGGTACTGGCCATCCTCATTGCGCGCTTTGGGCGCATCCCCGGGCGGCTGCGAGATCGCGAACCGGTCGATGATCACCCGTTCGCCTTGCGCCCCCCATGCCATCACCAGAGCCTCGAACCGGTTGCCCTGCACATCGACCGAGGTGGTGATGAACCGCGTCCAGTTCGGCGCACAGCGTTTGTCGAGCCGCACGGCATGTTCGCCCAGCATGGTGGCCGTCAGTTCGCCCTCGACCTGCACACCGCGCGGCAGATAGGGCTCGCCGCGCTCGGTGAAGTAGACGCGGCTCAACTCGGTGTAATCGCCGAACTGCTCGGCCTGTCTCAGCGCCAGCTCGTAGGAAGTGACAATCCCCTCCCAGCTGGCAAAGGCCGCCGCCGCCCCGTTCAGGCTGTAGCTGGCAACATCTGTGGCGCGGATCGCGGGATCGTCGATCGTGACCAGCGCGCGTGCGCCATGCGCGTCCACCTGCGCGCCCTCGTGCAGCCAGCCGCCATGCCCGCGCAGGGTCTGGCGGTTCAACTCGGATTTGTGCCGGTGGCTGAACGTGCATCCACAATGCGGACAGGCCATTTCTGCCTGCGCACCCGCCGCTGCCGGTTCCAGCGTATTGTCATAGCGCAGGAGATCGAAGTGCGGCTCGAACAGCCCGCCACACTCGCGGCATTCCCAATAGAACCGCCCCCGCGTGCCCTCGTTATAGATCCGCACGATCCCGCCCGAGACCGGTGGCAGCTCGTGGGGGTTTTGTGCGCCGGCCTTCCAGGTCTCGTCGGTGATCGGGAACGCGGGGCTGCTTTCCAACAAGACACAGCCGCGCGACATGAAGGTCCGGATCCGCTGGCGGCCCATACCGTGGGGGCTGCCTTCCGGCGCGTCCTTCGGACCCAGCACCTGCGGCATGTGGTCATAATCGGTCATCAGCACCAGCCGCTGCGTGCGCGAGGACAACTGGCGCGCCACCGGATAGCCGATGGTCAGCCGCATCCCCTTGAAGCGCTTGCGCGAGAAGGTGCTGTCATCGCGCCCCCGTCCCAGCCGTGCGGCGATATCGGGGCTGTTGCGGATCGTGGGGTCGAGCTTTTCTTCCACCCACGCATCCGCATCGGGGCGCGACATATGGATCACCTGCACCGGCGCCGGAGCACACATGACCGAATGCACCGCCACCGTGATCAGCATCGTGGTCTTGGCCGATTGCGACGGCCCCACAAAGCAGACCGATTTGAACCGGCGCGACTGGGTGATATCGGCAGGCTCCACCATATAGGGGGCCACATCGCGATCGAACTTTGCCCAGTCGCCCGCGATCGGAACGCGCATGAACCGCTCGGCGGCATCGGTCACCGAGATCCGCGAGGGCGGATCGAGAAGCGGCAGCGCATCGGCCAGCAGTTCCGTGGGCTGGGTCCAGGCGGGCAGCGGCGGAATGGCAAACACCGACGCACCGCGATCCGACATCGCAACCATTCAGACCCCCATTCCCAATTGTTCCGCCCGCGCAGGCATCGTGGTGACCTGTGCGGGGCCCAGCATCTCGCGCTCGATCCGCTCGCGCAGCACATTGGACACCCCGTCGCAGCGGGTCTCGACCTTGGCCACCTCGTCCACCCCGAGGCCCAGATCGCGCTCGAGGTGATCGGGCAAGGTGCCAAGCGCCTGCGCCACAATCCCGATCAGATCATCAAGCAGCTCGCTCACCTTGGCCGCGCGCACCAGCTCGCCGCGCTGTTCGGCCACGCGGTTGCGGTGGTATTCGGCCTCAGACCATTCACGCAGCTGCTTGGCGGTCAGACCGCCCTCTTCCTCTTCCTGCGCCTCGTCAAGGTTGCGGAACGCCATCGAGGCCTGCATCGCCAGCGCATCCCCGCGCGCCTTGCTGGAGCGCGCCGCCTCTTCGCGCGCGCGCCGCCACGCATAACAATGCGAGAGCTGGAATTCGTAGCTGACCCCGTTTTGCCCGGCGGTCTCGACCGGCATCCCCTGGCCGACCCATTTGGTGACCGAGTTCTCCGAGACGTTGAACGCCACGGCCAGTTGCGCGCGGTTCATCACACCATCCGCCAGCCCGTCGGGCAGCGGGAAGCGTGCGACATCCAGCACGCTCCCGTCGGGCAGCGTGACGAGGGTATCCATCCCGACCTCCTGAAGAATAACAACAACAACCCCAACCCCACCCCGCAGACATCCTCACAAAGTCTTTTGTAACGGGGTGCGAATTACCCGTGTGCGAGCAATGCCCCGGAAGGACCCGCGCGCACTGCGGGGGCCATCAGCGCGCGGTGCGCATCGCCTTGGCCAGTGCTGCGCGGAAGTTCTGCGCAAACCGTGCGTCAAACACCTCCTGCGCTCCGTCGTAAAAGCCAAGGCGCTCGCGGTAGCGCGGCATCGCATCGGTAAAGGTCAGCACCTTGGCAAGCTGGCCGCCCTGCGACTGGCCGCCCTGCGATCTGCGCCAGACACCGGGCGACAGGCCACCGTTCTTCGGCACGAAGTAGCGCGCCCGCCTGGATCCCCTGCGTGTGCGCGAGCGGTCTGTTTCGTTTGTGTGGCGGTCGCGCTGCGCCATCAACTGCGACAGCACCTGATTGCGTTCGCCGCGTGACCAGTTGCCATAGCGGTCCAGCCTGGCACCGCTGGCCGGAATGGCCGCCGCGATCAACCCGTCATAGGACAGGCGCGTGGAGAGCAGACCCTCGACACCGGTTTGCCGGCGCGTACCGCCCGTCTCCTGCCGCTTGAGGTAATGGCGCGCTCCCACGCTCGGGCGCTCCTGCACCGAGGCCGACAGGGTTGTCTTGGTCGCGCGCCAGACGTGGAACGCATTCTTGGTAAACCGCGTGGGCCGGTCAAAGACCACATCCATCCGGCTTTGCATATGCTCCAGCACATCCTTGGCCGTGTCGTTGAGCGCCCACATCGTGGCCACCGGCACCTGCTTGCGTTCGACCGACAAAAGGCCCCGTTCCAGATCGCGCGGATCAAAGGACAGATTGAACATCGCGACCTCCGGCAGTGGACATGAAAAAGCCCCGGCGGATGGCCGGGGCGATGTGTTCGGGATAACAGGCGCACCGCCGGGACGGGAGCCAAAAGGTTGAGCGCGGCAGCACACAGCAAAGCACACACGGTAATGAAACTAAAGCCGCGCTCATGAGGGTGCACCTGCTGTCCCGAGAAGCCCGCACATCCATGCAGACCAGATGCATCCACACCAACACTCTGTAAAAGAAAACCCGCACGGCCATATTCTGACCTGCGGGCGCAGTTGTAGATTATGCTGATATATGTGCATCTGATCGACTTAAGGGTCAATCCCCTTTTTATCGCATGCGCTCCAAAACCTCACAGAGAGCGCTGACAAGCGTTTTGATATTCTCACCTCTAGCCGACCAACCGTGCACACCAAGCACCTCGGTGACCGTCATATCGCCCAGGCAGACGGCATCCACCAAAGCCCGATCCGTGATGGTGCGTGCGCCTGCGCCGCGTGCCGATGGCCGCACCCGCCGCACCGCCATCGCCACGCCGGTGCCGATGCGCGCGCGCAAGCGCTCCAGCTCGCGCCCTTCCGCCACAAAGTCGTCCATGAAGCACCGGCCCGATCCCGATCCGCCGGGCATTGCCTCGAGGCTGGTGCAGCGCATCCCGCCCGCGTCATGACGTTCCACCAGATCGCGATACCATCGCGCCGCGTTCACCTGACCGCGCGTGACCGGCATCGGCTTTTTGCGCTTGCGGGCATCGGCTTCCATCCGGTCGAATACATCCGCCACGCGCAGCGCCTTGCGTGGGTATTCTTCGCCTTGAGGGTGATAGCCTTCATCATCCGAACCGTTGCTGCCCGCCAGCACACCGCGCGGCGTGAACGTGGCAAACGCCCCGCGTGCCGGGGCCGCGATGATATCCGGCCCGCATTCGCTGGGCACCGCGCAGCGCAGCTTGATCGCCGCAATCCGCTCCGCCTCTGCGCGGCTGCAGGCGTGGCGCGCTTCGATCCGCGCGACCACCGCGTCAAACATATCCGCTCGATTGTGCATCATTGTGCGCCCTCATTAACCAGCTTGGAAATCCTGTCGCACTTGGCCAGTGCGGCACGGCGGTACGACCGGAACCGTTCGTCCTCAGCAGACACACTCCGCCCCGCCGCCATATTTTCTTCGATGATCGTCATCCGCCGGATATTGTCGCGCGCGGCATCGCGGATCTGCGCCACAGCAAAGCGCGCAGGAAAGCGGCGGAACTTGCGCACGTGGCCCAGAAGCTCCGGCCCCCAACCATCGCGCAAGGCCTCGCCCCCTATTTCATGGGCAAAGACCGCACGGATCAGCGGGGAGGCATCATCGCCCGGGCTCTGGATATCATTGGCCCATTGCAGGATCGTGTTCGCGATCGGCATCCGGTCCTTGTCCTTGCCCGCAGGGCTGGCCGCCACCTGCTCTTCCAGCGCCGCCAGATTGCCCGCGCTCATATAGGCCAGCTTGCCGCACAGCTCTTCGACCATCGCGTCATAGCCCGCCCGCGTCAGTGTTGACGGCTTGGCCAGCCCACGCCGCTCCAGCGGCTCAATCAGGATGTGCCGCACGCGCTTCTCTCCGGCGGCCTGCTCTACGCTATCCATCGTCATCACCTCCTCTTCTCAGCAAAGTCTCTTCGCGATCCACACCTCGCCCCGCCGGTTTTTTTAGGGGTAAGGGTGTTTTGTATTGTGATGTCCTGTGTTGTCTTGTCCTGTAGGGCAATGACAGCAACAGCCTTGAAAGAAGGGCGTAACCGCCCTGACATCTGCTGAAAGATGCTGAAATGATTACAGTAACATTTCAGTCGGTTTCAGCATGTTTCAGTAATCACCTGAATGCATTCCAACGACCTTCGGGACACCTTGCAGGGCTTCCAGGGCCGCACGCACGTTGTCGTCGGTGCAGTAATGCCCGCCGTCGCGCAGCCAGATCGCCACGCCGTCCACAATCTGCCCGTTTTCGGCCATGCGCGTCTGCTTGATTGAACGCAGCTTGGTGCGCACACGCGACTTGAGTGTGTTCAGATTGGCGGTTTCACGGCTCTGATCACGGCCCCGCTTGCGCTTATACATATCCATGCAGATATCAGCGATCACCGGATGGCCAAGGCGACAATCATCTCCACCCGATCCGAACCGCTCGCCGTCAATCTCGCACGGTCGCCAGCCATAAAGCGCACCATCACGCGCTGCACGCCATCCGGCAAGATCGGGCCCATACCCCGCAAGCCGCGCCAGTTCGACATCATCATCAGGCAGTGTGCCCGCCGGATTTTGTTTCAATGACTCTGACCACAAGATCAGGGCCGTGCCGAGATCAGCGCGCCGGTCCTCTGCACATACTTTGGCCACAAACTTTGAACTAAGCAGCTTGTTCACCAACAGCGGCATCCAGTCATGATTGGAAAGCGTTGCCCCCCATTCCAGCGGATAGGCCCAGTATTCCATCGCGCCCTCCTTTCCAGCTTTGTTTGAGAATTCTTGATCGTAGGTTGGCATCATGACGCCACCCCCATCGCCTGCACCAGCACCGGCACGCCGCGCTGGACGGCCCAGTCGGCATCGCGCTGCACGTCTGCGCAATCGGCCCAGCCCTGCACGTCAGGTATCCAGATCACGCCGGACGCATTGCGCAAACCCGCCGCCCATCTGGCGCGCGTGCGCGCCCTGTTGATCGGCAAGCCGGGATCGGCATCGAGATAGCTTGACGCCAGCGCGAGCGGCGCGACCGCACACACGCCCTGGGCGGCCAGATCACCGCCAGCGCGCTGCGCAATCAGGATATGCCGATCCGCCTCTACGCCCGAGAATTCGCCAGGATCAAACGCGGCACCGGGGCTTGCGATATACACCATCCGCCCGCCTGCATGCGCGCGCACATCCACCGGATCGACCCCGAACACGATCTGGCCCGACCAGTCATGGCGACGGGCGGAGGCAGTCAGGGCCTGCCATGTTTCGCGGGGGGCAGTCATCGGCCCGCCTCTTCCCGCTTGCGGCGCAGCGCGTCGAGGAACGCTTGCGCGGCGGCAATGTCTTCCACCAGCTCTTTCTCGCAAGCCGTGGTGTCGCCGGATGTCAGCATCTCGAACGCAGCCGGCGCAACCTCGGAGCTTTCCTTCAGCCAGCCCTTCATCGCGTGCTGCAACTCGACAGTTGCGGTGTTTGTTTTGCAGCGCGACCCGATCAGCGCCGAGACCGGATACCGGCCGATCTGGTCCTCGATCATGAACGCCAGCGCAAAATCAAACTTCATATCACCGCTGACAATCTTGGTGATTGTGCCTTCGGACATGCTGCGTCCGGTCGTTTCCTTGACCCACGTCACCGTCGCGTAATAGCCGCCCATTTCGGCGACCATGCCTGCGAAGATGCCGCCAAGGGCCTTGCCTTCGTAAACGGCTGTCATTGCTCTACCTCGGAAAGGGGATTTCCTTGTGGAGATGCCTTCCCTCGCTCAAGTTCATCACTCGAACTAAGCCCAATCTGTACGAATGAACGGGCAGTCACCTTTTTTTCGGTCGCGTCCTCAATACGAAAGGCCAAACCTAAAGACGGTAGATTCTTTCTTGCCGCTATTCGAGAAACGACACTTCGATCAACGCCAAGCAGCTTGGCGAACTTAGTGTGAGTTATCTCATTCACAGATAAATATTCGAGAAGGTTCATCATGCAGCACTATGTGCACATTATGCACAACAAGCGCAAGAGAAACGTGCACACCGTGCAGTCGCTTCATTTGATCGCGAGTGATAATGTCAGTGACATGAGATTAGCAGAGATACGCGCAGCAAAGGGATTAAGCCAAGACGACCTTGCCGAGATGGTTGGGGTCGATCGGTCAACTATAAGCCGCGCTGAGTCTATGAATAAGACTGCAAAAATATCTACCTACATTAAATGCGCAGAAGCATTAGGCGTTAGTTTAAGTGATCTCTTCGCGGATAGTATGGATCCGACTGAACGTGATTTACTTCAACTCTTCCGTGTAACACCTGAGGCTATGAAACCTCATTTCGTTGATCTGATGCGCGCCGCAAAGTCACAGACCGACTAAGAAGCTCCAAGAATTTCCTTTTTTGACTAGGCGTCATTGATCGAAGCTCTTCAAGGAAATCAGCTTCCTGCACTGTCTTGTTAGCATTCATACTCACCCCTCCTTGATACGCCGCTTCGCGCTGAAAGCTAAAGTGAACATTTAGTGAACACAATAGCGACCGCACATTTCGAACCAGACCCTTCAAGCCAAACCCCTCAAGGCAGCTTAAAGGTTTGAGTATTCGGTCAAAACTCTAAATCTGCATATTTGCTTTTGATTCTTCTATTTCCGTTCACATGGTGAACGCGTAAAAACTTACGTGCGCATTGTGCACGATTTTGACTTGAGTTTAAGTGCACAATGTGCACATTACATTCCATCAGCAGCGACACATGAGCCTGCACACCGCCTGATGGAGATGACGAAATGCCCCATAACGCACCCGCCAAACCCACCCCTCGCGCCGTCATTGCAACGGCCTGCGCTGTGGGCATCCTCATGTTGATGCAGCTGGATCCGGTCGCACAGATCGCCGCCGCCAAATGGCAAGCTGATCATCCTGAAAATTTCACCTATTCGATTATCGGGCGCACCTGAAACTGCCGCCCGATCCTGCCGGACGGTGCGCTGCTCGCCACCGTCCGGCCTTTTTCCTCAAAGGTGACGTGATGAATGCCATGACCGATATCGCGCCAGATCAAGCCGCGCCGTCCTTCTTGGACAAGGCCGCAGCCAGTGCCGATCGGGCGGAGAAAAAGCGCCGCTTCAAGGCAGATCCCGAATTCAAAGCCGCCGCGCAGAAAGCCTATGACGTGACCGCCGACGAACTGCGCCAGTTCGTGGAGCAATTCGAGAGCTTGGCCGCCGAAAAGAGCGACATCGCGGCGCAGCAGAAGGACGTTATGGCCGAGGCAAAAGCCCGCGGCTACGACACCAAGGTCCTCAAGCTGCTGATCGTCCTGCGCAAGCGCGACAAGGACGATGTAGCCGAGGAACAGGCCATTCTGGACATCTACAAGGACGCCCTCGGGATGTCCTGAGCCATCGGCCTTCGGTCCCACCCGAAGGCTGACAGGGGCGGTGCAATTCTGGGCATGCGGCGCACCGCCCCACTTATCCCAACACCGGAGACGACGATGAAAGCCACAGCCCTGAGCAACGCGCTGGACGAGGTGATCGAGAACCGGCGCGCGGAGGAAGCCCACTGCCCGTTCGGTGCCCGCCTGCTGAGTGATTACGAAGGCCCCATCAAACGCGCGGCACGCGCCCATGGCGTGAGTATCGAGACGCTGACCGCAAAGGTCAGCCAGTACCTCGCAGACCGCCATGCACGTGAAAGCCGATCGCACCGCGCGCGGAAATGACCCTGCCATTCCGGTGTCCGCCTGCGCGTCAGGCGGCATCCCGAACGACAGGAATTCACGCGGTGATCGCGTGAATGATCGGGCGGGCCGCATAACCCGTGACGCCCTGCCCGATCCCTAATTTTACGGAGGCTTCCATGTGTCTCAGCGGGAACTGCTCGACCTGCCAGCGCGAACGCGCCGCGGATCGCGATCGAGAACTGGAAAAGGCGAAATCCGCAAAGCGAGCGGAGCTGGCAGCCCTCACCCCCGAGCAACGCGCAGCGTGGGAGCCAGAGACATCGGGCCAGATCGACCGTAGCGAAACAGCGCCGCTGAACCACATCCGACGCGCGCGCGATTCCCGGCACAGTATCGCGGATACATTCACCAAAGCGGTTCGCGACGAACTCGCCGCAACACAGAGACATGCCCATGACTGTCGCGCTGATTGCTTTGCGCGCGGTGATCTGCGCCGTGCTTTGTTTCCGGGGGTTCGAGTAATGGCCAGCTTGAAGCAATGGGCCGCCGCCTTTTTCATCGGCATATGTCTGGGCGCAGCGATCCTGGCGGGGATCTGGTGGGCCATGGAGAGTGGGGCATGATCGCGCACACAAGCCATCATTATTCAAACAATGAGGCATCAATGGAGACGTCAAGGAAGGAGCGAGACCATGGGTAAGCAAAGCAACTACTCATTCACACCCCGGCTAATGTCAGCACCCGCCGCATCGCACTATCTAGGCGTTAGCCCTTCAAAGCTACGGAACCTTGGCATTCCGGCGAAGCAAGATGGCGGGAACGTTTTGTACGAACGCGGAGATCTGGACGAATACGCTGACCGGATCGCCTATCGAAACATCGGAATTTCAGGAACAGACGAATGCGACGAAATTTTCGGGCGGGGATCCGTCTAAAATACCTAAACAAATCCGGTGTCTGGCCAAGCGGAAATGTGCGCTGGTACCTGCGAAAGCCCGGGGAAAAGGCAAAGCCTATGCCGGATCTTCCCATAGAGCACCCCGACTTTCTTGCGGCCTATGTATCAGCTCAAGATGGCAAGCGGTCCGCGCCGATAATCCAACATGCCTCCGGAACTCTTGGTTGGGCTCTGCGCACATACTTATCATCCGAAGAGTTCATCAACTTGGCACCAGCCACCAAAGAACAGCGCCGCCGCATCTACATCAAGATCGAGGAAGCTTACGGGCGTGCGCAAGTTTCCCAGATACTCCCTAAGCACATCCGCACCGATCTTGCTCAATTCACCGCATACCCGGCTAACAATCGTTTGAAATGCTGGCGGCCACTAATGGCATGGCTGGTAGATCGGGGAGTGATAGATACCGATCCAGCAAAACAAGTAGCGCGGCGCAAGGTGCCCAAAAGCGACGGTCACCTTGCTTGGTCACGCATGGACCTTGAGAAGTTTCGAGCACACTGGCCCCACGATACTCGTCAACGGCTATGCATGGAATTGCTATATCGAACTTGCGCCTCTGTAGTAGACGCCTGTGCTATAAGCCGCAAAAACGTGAGCGATGGTTGGCTGACTTATCGCAGATCAAAATCGGGCAGCACCGCAATGGTTCCTTGGGCCGCCGCCAATGCACCAGCATGGTTCGAATGGACGAATGACCTCGAAAATTGCATTTCGGCACAGCCTGCTGACATCACTTATATCGTCACAGCACACGGAAAGCCGCGGTCGCACAAAGCCGTCAGTTCATGGTTTTCGAACGCCTGCACAGAGGCTGGTTTGGATGCAAAGAAAAGCGCCCACGGCCTAAGGAAACTGCGCGCTGCGATGTTTCGAGAAAACGGGGCGACGAAGGATCAGAGAATGGCGATTCTAGGCCACGAATCAGAGGCAGAAGCGGAGCATTACGATAAATCGGCTGACTTGCGACGTGTGCTGCTCGGTCAAAAATGAGTTGGAAGTCCGCTCTATAAGCCATTGTTTTTGCATAGGGTGACTTATTGGAAGTTTTTTCTGTATCTATCTGAAAACAAATATTAACGGTAAGTCCTCCACGGCTCGCCAGTCTCTCTTGGATGCATTGTTTTGCCAGACATGATGACACTCCCTGCACATTCGAAATGCGTGCCGCAAATTTGTGCCGGTCTCCACTTCTGCATCCCCCAAACATCCAGAGCCTCTTTCAGTATTGCGTGATTTTACTGATGATAAAGAAAATGTGCCGAGGCATTCGCGACAAAGGGCGCGTTCACACGGGCTGGGGCAGCCTCGGCACGGGCCAGCCGTATCCGTAAAATTATGCGCGTCGACTCCGCCGAACAAATTGACTGGCATTCCGATCCGGCCAAGAGCGATGGCGGGATCGTTGCCATTTGTGTTCACCACCAGATCTAAGCTGAGGTCTCTTGCCGCAGGTAGTACATCTCCCCGAGCCGTCATTTCCGGTTGATGTGCGAACCACCCTCTTAAGGGTCTGGATCGATCGACTCGATTGGTACTTTGTGGCGCGGCACAGAAATACGACGCATTGATATGCCTGACATCTTTGACCAGACCACACGCAAAGGGCGCTTTCTCAACGTGGCCCGGCAAACCAAGGCGGCATAGGCAACTGGCGACGGGCCACCCGAGCGCGCAACATCCCACACCGCAAACCGGCACGGGCGTGATCGAACCACCACCACTCTGGAGTGGTGGTGCGGTACCCGCAAAACGAGCTATGGGGCCGATGACCTTATGAAAGCAGTGCAAACAAAGGAACCCGCCCTCAAAGCGCGTGTCTTGCGAGACAGCCTTCAAGCAAAATAGGCGCTGTCAAACAGGCCGCAGCTACGTTCTGTGCCGCGGGCGCAAAGATCACAAACAGATCGCGACCCGATGGGACGGATGCCATGCAGATGCACCGATACCATCTGGTGGATGTATCGCAACTGCGGCACCCGTCATCAATCGGCCACGCGCCCAGACCCTAGACCGGGACGGCCTGTTTGTTTATCCATCCATATCGACCCAGCAGGCATCGCCTGCACTGGAGCGCACACAGGCATCCACAAACCGCAAGCCATCGAGACCGGTCTCGATGCCGGGCGTTAATACATGATCGGGGATCGGTGCGCCCTGTTCGCGGGCACGGATGGCGCAGGCGGCCTCGGCGTAGAGATTGGCAAACCCTTCAAGATATCCTTCGGGATGACCGGCTGGGGTGCGGCTTAAAGCCATGCCAGCTTGTGATGTGCCCGCCGCGTTCCGGCGAAGCTTTTGCGCAGGCGCCCCCAAGGGCGTGAACCAAAGCGTCTCGGGGGCTTCATGATGCCATTCAAGGCCCGCCTTTTCGCCATAAATGCGTAGTCTTAATCCATTTTCTGTACCCGGTGCCACTTGCGAGCACCACAACGTTCCGCGCGCGCCGGACGCATAGCGCATCATGATATGGGCATTGTCATCCAGAGCCCGCCCCGGCACGAAACTGCTTAGATCGGCGGCCAGTTTCGTAGGACGCAGACCGCTTACAAAACTCGCAAGCTGAAAGGCATGTGTGCCGATATCGCCAATCGCGCCGCCCGCCCCAGCCCGGGCGGGGTCGGTGCGCCAGGCGGCCTGCTTGGTATCGCTGTCTGTGGCCAGCCAGTCTTGTGCGTATTCGACCTGCACAAGGCGGATCGCGCCCAAGGCACCCTCGCGCACCAGCTCGCGCGCCTGCCGGATCTGCGGATAGGCGGAATAATTATGGGTAAGGATAAACAAGGCGTCAGAGCGCCCGGCAACTGCGGCAAGCTCCTGCGCCTGTGGCAGTGTGGCCGTCATCGGCTTGTCGCAAATCACATGGATGCCATGTTCCAGAAATGCGCGCGCGACGGGCAGATGCATATGGTTGGGCGTGCAGATCGACACCGCACGGATACCGTCGGGGCGCGCGGCTTCTGACTTGGCCATTTCTGTGAAATCGGCATAGCTGCGGTCGGCATCAAGACCGATCTCTTGGGCACTTTGTTGTGCTTTTTCAGGCGTGGAGGACAATGCCCCCGCACATAATTCAAACTGGTTGTCCAGCCGTGCCGCGATGCGGTGGATATTCCCGATCATCGCGCCTGTGCCGCCACCCACCATACCCCACCGGATTGCGCGCTGGTTTGTCATGGTCTGCTCCTCCTTCATATCAAATCATCGTCTCAAGGACCGGGCCCGTCACATGCTGCGTGCCTTGTTTTCCGCCACCGGTTCACCCCATGGAGGCGCGCAGCGCCCCACAGTTTTGCGTCTGGGGCGCTGTGGCATCGGGGTCTGCACACATTTGCTGCCGAACACACCTGCGGGCGATCGCAAGGGCCCTTCCGCCCTTTGACAACCGTACCTCATCCCTGATCGCGGCACGCTTACACAGCTTGGAAAGCTTTACAATTTAAAATAACATTCAACAATTATCGCTTGGCGGGGAGGTCGTGCGCGTGCCCAAAACCAATCGTCCACCGCGCATTAGCGATGTGGCCCGTCTTGCAGGCGTGTCGGTCGCAACCGTCAGCCGTGTGTTGAGCAATCCTGAGATTGTGGCAGAAACCACCCGCAAAATCGTGGAACGCGCGGTTCAAGAGACCGGCTACACCGTCAATATGACCGCGCGCAACTTGCGCCAGCAGCATACAGGGGTTGTTCTGGCGCTGGTCCCCAACCTTGCCAATCCGTTTTTCTCCGAAATCCTATCCGGTATCTCGCAGGTGCTGCGCCGCGACGCGCTTAGCCTGTTCATAGTCGATACGTGGAATTATCCCGGCCTGACGCTTGCCCCTTTTTTAAACCACTCCCGTTCAGACGGGGTCATCGTGCTTGATGGCCAGCTGGATCCAGCGCTGTTCGCGCATCCCAACTGCCCGCCCATCGTGCAAGCCTGCGAAGAGAACGCGGCGCTCAGTACCCACAAGGTGATCACCGATAACAAAGCGGGAAGCCGTCAGGCCATCTTGCATCTGAGCCGCCTGAACCACCGGCGGATCTTGCATTTGACAGGGCCTGTTCAAAACAGCCTGACCATCGCGCGCCGCCAAGGATTCGAGGCGGGACTTATGCAAGCAGGTATCGGCCCGGACGAATGGCTGGAACCGGTCAGAGGTGATTTTTCAGTCGCCAAGGGCGATCAAACCGCACAGGACATTCTGGCCATGACCACCCCGCCCACGGCCGTGTTTTGCGACTGCGATGAAATGGCGCTGGGGCTGATGGGCGGGCTTAAGCGCGCAGGTCTGGATGTGCCACGCGATATATCTGTTGTGGGGTTCGATAATATCGAGCTTTCGCGCTATTGCGTGCCACGGCTCACCAGTGTGCGACAGTACCGCAGCCGGATCGGAAGCTATGCCGCAGAGCTGCTGCTGGACGAGCGGCGCCAATATGCATCACAGCCACGCACACATATCCTGCCAACCGAGCTTGTTGTGCGCGAAAGCACAGCGACAGCCAAAGCCTAGGCACAGCGACAGCAAACTGCACAAACACTGCACACAGCTTGCCCTGCCCCCTTTTATCAGCGGCGATTATCTGCTCAATTCAGGTCCATACGGTTTTGGGCCTTGGAACCTAAGCCGCAACACAATAACGAGAGAAAAACGGCACGCACCATATCGCGACCGTAACCGAGAGCAGGAGCACAGTCCCACCGTGTCACACGAAGACAATACGAAACGGAGCAAAGCTCCGGTCACGGTCAGGCCCTTTCAGATTCGCGGTCGTTTCCTGACCGCCATCGCATTGCGACCCGAGAACGATACCCCTGACGAGGCTTTCTACAAGGCCCTCGACGAGCAGCTGAACAAGACCCCGCAGTTCTTTGCAGGTGCGCCTTTGGTGCTGGATTTCGAAAAGACACCGGGCATGGTCGACACAGACCGGATCAAGGATCTGGTGGAAAACCTGCGTCGCCGCAAGCTGCTGGTATTTGGTGCGCAGAACGCCAGCACAGAGCAGGAAAAAGCCGCCGAAACGCTTGGGCTGATCCCGATCCGCACAGGCCACGATGCGCCTATGCCGGCGGCAAAACCGGCCGCATCCGCAAAAGACGGTGCGCCGCGCGGGCCGCAAAACAAAGTCATCACCACCCCTGTCCGGTCCGGCCAGACGGTTGTGGCCGAACATGGTGATCTGACGATTATCGGATCGGTCGCGTCGGGCGCGGAACTGGTGGCGGGCGGCAATATCCACGTCTACGGCCCCTTGCGCGGTCGTGCGATGGCAGGTGCCCACGGCGATGAAACCGCCCGTATTTTCGCACAACACATGGATGCGGAATTGCTGGCCATCGCGGGATTGTATAAAACAAGCGAAACCATCGATGACGCCATGCGAACCCGTAATGTGCAGATTTTCCTCGATGAAGACAGATTATGTATGGAGGCGCTCGGATGACGAAAACGCAAGAGAAGGACGCGCCTAAGCCGCCTCTGGGGAAGGTCCTTGTGATCACCTCCGGTAAGGGCGGTGTGGGCAAAACAACCTCGGCTGCGGCCATTTCCGCCGGTCTGGCCAAGCTGGGCCATAAAACCGTTGTCATCGATTTCGATGTGGGCTTGCGCAACCTCGATATGATCATGGGCTGCGAACGCCGGGTCGTATTCGATTTCATCAACGTCATTCAGGGCGATGCCAAGCTGAAACAGGCGTTGATCAAGGACAAGCGCCTTGAAAACCTCTCGATTCTGCCGACCTCGCAGACGCGCGACAAAGACGCGCTGACACAAGAAGGCGTCGAGAAAGTCCTCAACGAGCTGAAAGAAGAGTTCGACTATATCGTTTGCGATAGCCCTGCAGGGATTGAACGCGGCGCGCATCTGGCGATGTATTTCGCTGACGAGGCCGTGGTTGTGACCAACCCCGAAGTGTCCTCCGTGCGCGACAGTGACCGCGTTCTGGGATTGCTCAGCAGCAAAACCAACCGTGCCGAAAAAGGCCTTGAGTCCGTCAAGGCACAGGTCTTGCTGACACGCCATGATCAGGCCCGCATCGATCGTGGCGAGATGATGACCGTCGAGGACGTTCTTGAAATTCTGGCCGTTCCGCTTTTGGGCATCATTCCCGAAAGCACGGCCGTGTTGCGTGCCTCCAACGTCGGCACGCCTGTTGTGCTGGACGAGCCGTCCGCGGCAGGTACCGCCTATGAGGATGCGGTCGCACGTCTGACCGGCAAAGAGGTCGAAATGCGCATTGGCAGCGACCGTCGTCCGGGCTTCTTCCAACGTCTGTTCGGGCGCTCGGCATGAGCTTGTTCGGTTTCTCCCTCAAGCCCCGCCGCGCGAAAACGGCCCAAACCGCGAAAGACCGCCTGCAGATCCTGCTGGCGCACGAACGCGGCGGAGGTGGTTCCGACAAGCCCGATTATCTGCCGCAATTGCAGCGCGATATCATCGAAGTGATCAAGAAATATATGAAGATCGAAAACGATGACGTCGATATCCGCATGGAGCGCAGCGACGATGTCTCCAGCCTCGAGATCAACATCGAGGTGCCGGATTCCAAAGATACGGTTGTCAAATCCGCAAGCAAACCCAAAGCAGACGCGAAACCGGCAGCGAAAAAAAGCTGATCGCCCCCGCGTTGATGTTTGATATAGCGCCCCCTGACCCCGCTACGGTCAGGGGGCGTTTTCATGCCACCAATCACCATGTCCGGGGCACAGAAAACTGTGACGCGTGCAACGGCACAGCGCCCGTCAGGATGCCAGAAAATGGATATGCGGACGGTTGTGATAGGGCGAGGTGCTGACGCCTGCCTCCACTCTGAAGACCTCTCGCAGCAGATCTTGGGTCAGAACGGCATCTGGCGTGCCAAAGGCATGCACCCGCCCCTGATGCAAAACCACGATCTTGTCGCAAAACATCGCCGCAAGGTTGAGATCATGGAGCGCGACGATGCTTGTCAGATCCAGATCGCGCACCAGCCGCAAAATTTCGATCTGGTGATGGATATCAAGGTGGTTCGTAGGCTCGTCGAGATACATCACCTGTGGCATCTGCGCCAGTGCCCGCGCGATGTGCACGCGCTGACGCTCGCCCCCTGACAAGGTTTGCCACGCCTGGGCCTTGTGGGCGGTCATGTCCACACGGTCCAGCGCCGTGGCCACAGCAGTTTCATCGTCCGCCGACCACCCCGACAGCGCGGAACGGTGCGGCGTCCGGCCCAGCCGCACCACATCCTGCACGGTGACATTGGTATCCGTCGCCGCGCTTTGCTGCACAAAGGCAATCTGGCGCGAAAGGTTGCGGCGCGATACATGCGCAATATCCTGATCATGAATAAGCACCTGTCCGCCCAACGGTCGTTTCAAACCCGCAAGCAAACGCAACAACGAGGATTTCCCCGATCCGTTGGGCCCGATCAGGCCAAGGGTTTCGCCTTTTGCCACGGAAAGGGAGACATCGGACACAATCGTCCGCCGCTTCACACCCCACACAAGGTTTTGCGCAATCACGCTCATGATTGTGGCCTCGCACGATACAAGATGATGGCGAAAAACGGCACGCCGACGAGGGCTGTGACCACACCAATCGGCACCGTCTGCTGCGAGACGATCATTCGTGAGACGATATCGGCAAAGACCATAAACACCGCCCCCACCATCGCGCAGGCCGGAAGCAGCCGCAAATGCAACGGGCCCACCACATACCGTGCCGCATGCGGCACCACCAACCCGACAAACCCGATTGCGCCAACCATGCTGACAATCGTCGCGGTCAGCACAGCCGTTATGGCAAACAAGATCAACCGGATGCGGCCCACAGGCACACCAAGAGCAGCGGCATCCTCATCACCGAAGGTGAAGGCGTCAAGCGCCCGTGCCATCCACAAACAGATCGCCAAGCTGATGATGACCACAACAAACAGCAGGTAGAAATCCGGCCAGCGCACCCCTCCGAAGCTGCCCAACAGCCAGAACATCACATCTCTGGCCTGTTGCGCGTTACCCGACGTGGTCACGATATAGGAGGTAAGCGCATTAAACAGCTGCGAGGCCGCGACCCCTGCAAGGATTGTATGGTTGGGGCCGCTTGTGGCTCCGTTCGACAGCGCCGCCACCAGACCGAAGGCCGCAAAAGCCCCTGCAAACGCCCCGAGCGATAACGACAGCCCCCCTGCCCCGATACCCAGCACAATCACGCATACAGCGCCGGTTGAGGCCCCCGCCGATACGCCCAGCACGAAAGGCTCGGCCAGCGCATTGCGCAACAGCGCCTGCAAGATCGCGCCACAAAGCGCCAATCCCGCACCTGCAAGTGCGGCCACCAGCGCGCGACTTAGCCGCAGGTCCCAAACCACACTTTGCTCGATCCGCGACACATCCGCATGTGACAGGCCAAGCCCGTTTGTCACCGCAAGAAAGACTGTTTTGAGGCTGATGCTATAATCACCGATCGCAGTCGCCATCGCGACCGCAAGGATCAGCACCACACCCGCCAGTGCCAACAACACCACCAGCCCCAGCGCGCCCCGGTCTTTCAAACCCGATATCATTGTGAAAGATCTAGGGTCTTCAACTGCTCGCCCACCTGTTCGGCCCCATAGATCGTGCGCACGCTCGGGTTCATTGCCGCACCATTCATCACGACAATCCGGCCTTTTTGGACGGCCTCCATCTGGCTGACCGTCGGATCGGATGTCAGAAACCCGATCTTGTTTTCGGCAGCATCAAGATCCCAGCGATTACGGTCCACCTGCGAGGCCACAATCACCGTGGGATCAGCCGCCATGATCCCTTCCCAGCCCAGCGTCGGCCAATCGGCCTTGGTCTGGATCGCATTGGTACCCCCGAGCAGATTGGCGATATAGCCCGATGGACCATTGCCACCGCCAAGGTAGGCATCATCCGCAGGCGAGGCACTGGAGAACCAGAACAGGAAGCTTAGATCGTCGCGTTTCGCAAATTCTGCGCGCAGGCGGGCCTCGCGGTTTTTGAAATCGGCGATCAGCACATCGCCCCGATCCTCTACATCAAAAATCCGCGCCAGATCATCGATCTCTTTGTAAAGCAGGTCCATATTCCACAGCGCATCGCGACTGCCGTAGGCATCGCCTGCATCCAGTGTGGTGTCACACGCACTGGGCGAGATATAGGTGGGCACATCAAGCGCTTCGAAATCCGAGCGTTTGGCGACCTTGCTATCGGGGCCCATGAGGGTGGTCAGCATCGCGGCCACAAAATCGGGTTGCACCGAAAGCACCGATTCAAGGGTCGGAAATTCAACACTCAAAACCTCGACCTTGCTATTGGCCTCTGCCAGCTCCGGCAGCACATCGTTTGGCCAGAAAGCCGTGCCCGCCATCCGGTCTTCCAACCCCAAGAGCAGCATGATCTCGGCACTGTTTTGCCCAAGTGCCACGGCGCGCTGCGGCGCGTGAGCGAAAGTGACGGACTGGCCACAATTCTCGATGGTCAAGGGATAGGCAGTGGGGCGCGCCTGCGCGGGCAGGCTGAGTGTGACACCCAGAATGCTTCCAGCCACCATAAGGCCTGTTTTCAACATTTCGCTGTCTCCATCGCCGCGCAAAAATTCAAGCCTTCGCTTAATGCGCGACCAGCCTAGAAGCAATAGTGTTTTAGTCGGGAATTCATCCGGGCTGTCGCGCGGCTTTACCGGCGAAGGCATGTGAACGCTGTCAGGAGATGGTATTGAGACCCGCGCCCCAAGGCTCCGTGAACGCGCCAACAGGGGCGGGCGGCAAGCATTCACGGCCCTTTGGCGGGACGGGACGGGCCGTGTCTGTACCTCCATCACTTTCGCCGCGACTGGTTACGTGGGACCGGTTCTCAAAGGGGGGATGACCGTGTATGGCACAGCGGCACGAACAGGCAACGGCTGTCGCGGGCTGGCCCGTGATGGGGATCACAAATGACGATTCTCACAGCCACTGACGGGGTGCGACACGCGCCGGCAGATTGAGGGTATATCAGTATGCGTTGCCCCCGCTATATGCGTATCCGCCTTTCACGGATGTGACGGCCGTCCGGGCCCTCACAGCGCCCCACAACAGCGGATCTGCGCCCTGTCGATTGTCACCAACGAGACGCGAAACACCCCTTTGCCTGAAAGATCTTCTGCCAGTATGCGGTTAAAATCCGGCAGGCGGTTGTGCGGCTGCAAGGCCAGTGCTGGGTGTTGGTATTAAACCATTTCCGAAACCGCAGACCTGCGAACCCTCTCGCGTAGAAGGCTGGAACGATCACGCAAAGGAAAACCGGAACGGCGCTGAACAGCGCATAAACCGTGAAAGCGTACCGAGCGTGCTACATCAAATTTTTATGGAATTTAAAAGTGGTGCCCGGAGGCGGATTCGAACCACCGACACGCGGATTTTCAATCCGCTGCTCTACCAACTGAGCTATCCGGGCACCGGGCCGTCTGGGCAATGCCTCAGGCTTCGGTGAGGGCGTTATTAGACAAGGCCACAGCAGCTGTCCAGAGGGATTTTAAGATTTTTTGCTTTCCGTTGCGGCGTGCAAAAACACGCATCGCAACGGCAGTGGTTTCGCACTGTTCAGTGCGGCTTGAAATCGGCATCGCCGGCAAGCGACACGTCTTCATCTTCCTCGATCAGATCGCCGGGGATGACATACGAACCGTTCAGCCATTTCGCCAGATCGATATCGGCACATCGTTTGGAGCAAAACGGGCGAAACTTCTCATCAGGCGTTTTGCCGCAAATAGGGCAGCTCATCAGGCCTCCTTCAATGACCATAATGCGGCCAGAGCGATCCGGTCGCGTTTGCGTTGCAATTCGTAATTTCCAAGCGGCGTCCAACCGGCAAGCGAGGATTCCGCCTCGCCCGTGAAGGCGCTGCGCAGCTGTTGCTCAAGCGCCTGCCGGTCGCGTTTGGCCATGGGGGCAAAGTCGATGGTCGCCTGCCCCCCCAAACCGCGCAGCCGGAACTGGCGAGGCAAGGCGCGTGCGGCGGCGATATTGGCCTTCAGGCTGGCTGCAGGCGACGTATCGCGTCCGGTGTTTACATCCACGGCAATCAGCGCGCGGGTCGGCTCGATCATCATATGCGCCCCGTTGGGCAAATCCACACGCGGCACAAACAGCGCCTCGATCTGGTCAAGCACGCCCAGATCATCGAAATCGCCCTCGATCACCTCGTCGGGTGCCGGATCGGTCCAGTCACGCCACGCTTCTTCATGCGGGCTTGGCGCATCGACCAACAACTCCGGTGCGCCCTCGGTATCGGCGCTCACCGCAATCGCAAGATCACGCATGGCAATGATATCGTCGCGCACCTCGTCGGGTGTGGCAAGCGGTGCAGCCGAGCGCACGATCAGCCCCATGTCGCTGCCGTCCATCGCTTCATCGGCGATAGATTGCAGTTCGGAACGGGTAGCTTCGTCCTGAATACGGCGCGAGATATTGATGCCGGGGCGGCCTGGCGTCACGATGGCAAAGCGCGATTTGAACAGCACGCGCAATGTGACCGGAGCGGCCTTGCCCGCCTCTGTACCACCGCTGACCATGCAGATGACAGCTTGGCCCGGGGCAAGCCCCTTGACCTCGCGCAGAAACCCGCGCTGCCCGTCGGGCAGATCGACGAACACACCGCCCTGCCCCTTCATCTGGCGCCCGACACGGGCACGGCAAATGGCACCGGGTGCGAGCGGTTGCAGGTGGGACATATCGATAAGCAGATCCTCGATCTGGCCATCCACCATCAACGCGGCAGCCTCCAGCCCGCGCAAGTGCCCCAAAACGACGCTGCGACCTTTCATGGCGTAATCTCCGCGCGGATACCGACCGCTTGTAAAAGTGTTGCTGTTTCTGACAGGGGCAGACCGACGACCGCAGAATAGGACCCTTGGATCCACGGCACGAATGCGCCGCCGCGGCCCTGAATGGCATAGCCACCCGCCTTGCCCTGCCATTCGCCGGACGCAAGATAGCCATTCACATCTTCGTTCGACAAAGGCCGGAATTTAACGATTGTATCGACCAGTCGCTCCATCAGCCGGTCTTCGGTGCGCACAGCGACCGCCGTCAATACATGATGCCTGCGCCCCGACAAAAGCCACAAAAACTCTGCCGCCTGCGCTGCGGTTTCGGGCTTGCCCAAAATACGCCGGCCACAGGTCACGGTCGTATCGGCGCACAGTATGGCCTCGCCTGCCGAACAGGGCACGGCTGCGGCCTTCTCGCGCGCCATACGCGCGACATAGTCGCGCGGGCGCTCGTCTTTGGTCGGGGTTTCGTCGATGTCAGGTGCACGAACGGCGTCGGGCACCAGACCAAGCTGGTCCAGTAGCTCCCGCCGCCTTGGGCTCGCGGAGCCGAGGATCAGCTTCATCGGCTTATTTAAAGCGATAATTGATCCGACCTTTGGTCAGGTCGTAGGTGTTCATTTCAACTTGCACCTTGTCGCCAGCCAGAACACGGATGCGGTTTTTACGCATCTTGCCCGCCATATGCGCGATTATTTCATGGCCGTTTTCCAGCTCGACCCGAAATGTCGCATTAGGCAGGAGTTCCTTCACGACGCCGGGAAATTCGAGCATTTCTTCCTTGGCCATGTTTACTCCATCATTAGATTACAGCGCGACATGCGCGCCAATGGCCGTTAAATGCGCCGCTTACCCCGAAATTTCAAGCGCTATGTCAAGATGACGCCATGGTTTCGCGGGCAATCGTGACGGTTTTGACCTGATTTTCCTGTTCCGGCCAATGCTGGAACAATAAAACACCACCATTCTCGCGGCTTTGCGTGATCTGATCGGTGTCGATTTCCGCATAAACCCAGCCCGGTTGGTTAACCTCACCAGAGGCAAGCACACCGGATTCGGGCCAGCCAAGGTCGGGCGGGCCGAACACACCGGCCGCCCCGTGATTCTCGTCAATCGCGGGACACCACTCTGCGGTGCCGATTGTGGCGGCCTGAACGCTCACGCACTGGTTTTCCAACGCACGCGCCATGGCGCCTATCCGCACGCGATGAAACCCGGCAGGCGTATCGGTACACGACGGGCATAGCAGGATCATCGCGCCGTTTTCACACATCGCCCGCGCCAGCAGCGGAAATTCGGTATCATAGCAGATCGTGATCCCGATCCGGCCCAGACTGGTGTCAAACACCCGCAGCCCCTCGCCCGGGCCCACATGCCAGTCCTCGCGCTCGAACCGGGTCATCACAGCCTTATCCTGATGGCCGATGATACCTGTGGGGCCGATCAGGGTCGCGCGGTTTACGCGGACCTCTGCCGCGCCCTCGATCACCGGACCGGACGGGGCAAGGATATACAACCGGTGCCGGAACGCCAGATCCATAAACAGCATGTCCATCTCGGGGCGGAACCGCGCCACAACCTGTAGCGCCGCTTCCAGATCGGCTGCCGCCTCCGCGCCGCCAAGCGACGCCAGCTCCATCGCGCCATATTCGGGAAAGACCAGAAGCTGCGCGCCTTCTTCGGCCGCCGCCTGCACCCATTGGGTGATCTTTTCCTCGTAGTCGTTCCAGCTGTCGAACCAATCCAACGGATAAGCCGCAGAGGCGATTTTGATTTTTGTCACAGCGCACGTCCCCAGAATTGCAGGTTTTTCGATGTAGCGTGCGGTTGATCGATGTCTTTCCAGTCGAACCGCGCGATCACATCCGGTAGCGGCTTATAGCCGCGTTTCATCCAGAACGCATCCAGCGGTTGATAGGTTGCAGGCCGCAGCGGATGACCTTGCGGCCGGATCACCGCGCAAAACGCACTGAACCCATAGCCTAAAGCACGTGCATGGTCTTCTCTGGCGGTGAAGAAGGCATGGCCTATGCCTTGACCGCGATAGGGCGCCAACAGCACAGATTCGGCGCAATAGAAGACTGTCGCGGGGTCGATACCGGCCTTCTCGAACCCGCAGCCAAATTCCGGCGCATGCTCCAGCAACGGGCTACCTGTTGCAGCCCCGACGAGGGTCGTGCCATCGAAGGCACCGACAACCACCCCGCCTGCCCCGTCGCGATAAGCCTCAAGATAGGACCGCTCGTATTCAAGCGTGCCATCATACAGGTAGGGCCAATCGCGAAACACCTCGATGCGCAAAGCGGCGACATCGTCCAGCACCGCCTCCAGCCTGCGCCCAGTGAGCACCTGTGTGTGCATCACGAGACCTGCGCAATCCAGTCCGAGAGATTGTAATAGGTGCTGACCCGCGCAATCTTGCCATCCTCCAGCGTAAAAAACGTACCCGCAGGCAGGCGGTAGGTTTGCCCTGTGGCAGGAGGCAATCCCTCGTCGGTGCGCAGATAGGTGCCGTTTACAATGAATTCGGCCGCCCCTCGTGTGCCATCCCCGTTCACCATGACCACAACATCGGTCAGGTTTTCGGCGTAGCATTCGCTCATGTGGGCATTGAATTCCCTGAACGCCGCCGCACCACGGCGGATTTCGCCCTCGTTTACGTGATGTTCGAAAGTCTCGCTCAGCAAGGCCTCCATCGCGTCGGTATTGCCGGCATTGAAGGCCGTAAAATACTCGGTCAGCGTGGCAAGAGCGGTTTGGTAGGACATGGGGGTTGCTCCATAAAAAAGGGACTGTTTTGGGGCGCGCTCGGGCCTTATCCGTATAAGGGCACGCCGAAACGGGCGGTCATCCGCTCGCGGATCTGGTCGCGCGTCTGGCGATAGGCGGTCAGCCGTGCCTCGCGCCCCTCACCGATGCCAGCCGGATCCATGATCGGCCAGTATTCAATTTCCAGATGGAAGAACCGTGTAAGTTCAAGCACCTGACGCTGGCTTGCGGGCGACAACGCGATCACCAGATCGAATGTGGAAAGATCGTCGCCCCATTCCTGCATATCTTCGAAACTGCGCACGCGGTGGCGTTCCAGATCGATACCTATTTCATGCATCACAGAGATCGTGAAACCGTCGATATCCAGATCCGATTTCACACCTGCGGATTGCACATACGTGCCGCGCCCGTAAAACCGCTTCATCATCCCTTCGGCCATCGGCGAGCGCGTGGCATTATAATCGCAGCAAAACAGCACCGATTGCGGGATATCAGCCATTATTTCACCGGAGACAGCACACAGACCAAGGTGAACAGGCGGCGGGCCGTGTCGATATCCAGCTGCACCTTGCCATCAAGACGTTCTTCCAAAATCCGCGCGCCCTCGTTGTGAATGCCGCGTCGTGCCATATCGATGGCCTCTATCTGGCCGGGTGGCATGGTCTTCACTGCCTCGAAGTAGCTTTCGCAAATCTGGAAATAATCTTTGATCACCTGACGGAACGGGCCAAAAGACAGGTGAAATTCGGCCAGCGCTTCGTCACTGCGCGATCGGGTGTCAAACACCAGGCGGCCATCACGCACCGCGAGATTGAGCTTGAACGGCCCGTCAGGCGCAGGGGCGTCGTCACGACCGGGCAGAATGAAACTGTTTTCTTCCAGAAGATCGAACACCGCCACGCGACGCTCCTGTTCGATCTCGGGGCTGGGCGCGGGCAAGCCGGAATCGTCGATTTCCAAATTTGAAATATAAGACATCGCCCTGCCTCCTGACCATCGAACATGTCACTGCGCCCAAAAGTGCGCGGCAGGGCCATGCGGCTTCGTTACCAGCAGACTATGCCCGAAAAATCGGCAGGCGCAACGCCCCTGCCGAAGATAGAAACGCCGAAGATAAGAAAAATTGCGGCGGCGCAATTTCACACCAAGATCGGCAAAAACCCTTGTGGTGGGCATGTCAGCGGTTAAGCGCATCCAAACGGGCCCGCACCGACAGGCCATGGGCCTCAAGGCTCTCGGATTGGGCCAGACATTCCGCCGCAGGGCCGATCGCGCGCAAGGCCTCGGGCGTCATGGCGGCAAGTGTGGTGCGTTTCAGGAAATCGAGCACAGACAGCCCCGATGAAAACCGTGCCGAGCGCGCCGTTGGCAGCACGTGATTCGGCCCACCGACATAGTCGCCGATGGCCTCCGGCGTCCACGCACCCAAGAATATGGCCCCGGCATGGGTGATCTTCTCGCTCAGCGCCTCGGGATCGGCAACACACAGTTCCAGATGCTCGGGGGCAATCCGGTTGGACAGCTCCGCCGCCTGCGCCAGATCCTGCGTAACGATGACCGCACCGAAATCGCGCCAGCTTGCGCGTGCAATTTCGCGCCGGTTCAGCGTTTTCAGATGCGTCTCGACGGCGGCCACCACTTTTTCGGCAAACTCCGCATCCGGTGTGACCAGAATGGACTGGGCGGAGGCATCGTGTTCGGCCTGACTTAAAAGATCAAGCGCGATCCAGTCTGGATCACTGCGGCCATCAGCGATCACCAGAATCTCCGAGGGGCCTGCGATCATGTCGATACCAACCTTGCCAAACACCCTGCGTTTGGCGGCGGCCACAAACGCATTGCCCGGTCCGGTAATCTTATCCACAGGCGGAATGCTTTGCGTGCCATAGGCAAAGGCGGCAATCGCCTGCGCACCACCGATACGGTAGATTTCATCGACACCGGCGATCTGGCAGGCCAGCAAGACCAGTGGATTGACCTTCCCGTCAGGCGTGGGACACGCCACGGCGAGGCGTTCAACGCCCGCGACCTTGGCCGGAATTGCATTCATCAGAACCGACGATGGATAGCTTGCCAGCCCCCCCGGCACATACAGCCCCGCCGCGGAAACGGGCGTGAACCGCCAGCCAAGCTTGGCACCGCTATCTTCGGTCCAGAACGCGTCTTCGGGCATCTGGCGGGCGTGATAGTCGCGGATACGCTCGGCTGCGAGGACCAGCGCGTCACGCTCGTGCTGCGGCACCCGCGCGATTTCAGCGGCGATTTCCTCGGGGGTAAAACGCAGCCCCTGCGCCGTCAGCGAAAGACGGTCGAATTTCTCTGTCAGCTCCAGAACGGCATTGTCACCGCGTGCGCGCACATCCGCGATAATATCGGCCACAACCGCGTCCACATCGGGGCTGTCTTCGCGTTTCATCCCCAAAAGCGCGGTAAACCGGGTTTCAAAATCCTGATCGGCGGTATTGAGAAAATGCGTCATGACGGGTCTCCTTGATCAGCCACAGGGGATAGAGAATGCATCCCCTTTCGGCAAGCGCCCTTGAACCGTGCAGATTTACAGGGCCGGTGCGGGATCGAAAACAAAGCCGGCCGCCCCGCCCGCACCGTGATCCACATCGGCGCATCAAAACCAAGTGCGGCCTGCCCTGCCCGCCCCGAAGGCGCGATCAGTCCGCGTGTTTCGGCGCGGCCCCCGAGACGGCGCGGTAAGGCCGCGTGACATCGCGCAAATCAAGGCAAAGCGCCTCTGCCTCGGCCATGATCGCGCCGTCCCCTGCAAGGGTCACAACAAGGCGGCCGGTGGTGTCCTCCTGCGCCTCCCAAGACAGATCAAGGATCGACAGCACCAGATCCTTGTCGCCGCGATCAAACCCCTGACTGCGCACGCGGGTGACATCAGACAACACAAGCAGCGACTGCACCCGCTCATAAGGCCGGTTCTCGGCCTCGGCTGCCGATTTATCTTCCCAACGGAACCGGTTGATCAGGAAGGCGAGCTTGCGGCTGCCGGTGTCCCATTTCAATTCGGTCACGGGAAAGACGCAATCCTGCACCAATGTGGCCACTACAGCCAAATCATCTACGGTTTCCGCGCGCAGGTTCAGCGCGCGTTCTGCCCCGTCTTCGAAACGTGCATCAGTCATCAAGATCCCCTTGCCATATCCAAGACCAGACGTAACCACCCCGTGCCGGTTGTCCAGCACCCGGCACGGGGTGGTTGGTATTATTCGCCACTCACGCGCTCGATATCGGCGCCAACGGCCTCGAGTTTACGCACCAAACGCTCGTAGCCGCGATCCAGATGATAGACGCGGCTCACCACAGTTTCGCCCTCGGCGGCAAGGCCGGCCAGAATCAGCGAAACCGACGCGCGCAGATCGGTGGCCATCACAGGCGCCCCTTTCAGACGCTCTACGCCGTGCACGGTGGCATGCCCGCCATGCACATCAATGGACGCCCCCATCCTCACCAGTTCGGGGGCATGCATGAACCGGTTCTCGAAAATCCGTTCCTCCAGAACGCTGGTGCCCTCGGCGGTACACATCAGCGCCATCATCTGTGCCTGAAGGTCGGTCGGGAAGCCGGGATAGGGTTCGGTGACCACATCAACCGCCTTCACACGGTCACCGCGGCGCGACACACGAACGCCCTTGTCGGTCTGCTCGACCGAAACACCTGCCTGATCAAGCTTTTCGCAGAAGCTTTCCAGCAAGGACACCTTGCCCCCAAGGCATTCCACTTCGCCGCCCGCAATCACCGGCGCCAGCATATAGGTGCCCAGCTCGATTCTGTCGGCCACCACGGGATGGGTCGCGCCATGCAACCGGTCCACGCCCTGAATCTCGATAGTGGAGGTGCCATCACCCGAAATCTGTGCACCCATTTTGCGCAGGCAGTCGGCCAGATCGACGATCTCGGGCTCGCGGGCGGCATTTTTCAATACACTGGTGCCTTTGGCCAGTGACGCGGCCATCAGGAAGTTCTCCGTGGCTCCCACAGAGGCAAAGCGCAGCTGGTGCACGGCACCTTTAAGTCCGCCGCGCGTTCTGGCGTGAAGATAGCCCTCTTTCAGCTCGATTTCCGCGCCAAGCGCTGTCAGCGCATCGATATGCAGATCCATCGGACGTGCCCCGATCGCACAGCCCCCCGGCAAGGAAACCACCGCATGGCCCAGCCGTGCCAGCAATGGCCCCAAAACAAGGTTCGAGGCGCGCATTTTGCGCACGATCTCGTATTCGGCGACGGGATTGACCTCGCCATGGCAGGCAGAGGCCAGCACCTGACCCTCATTCAACTGCGAGACCTCCGCCCCGAGCGATGCCAGAAGTTCGGTCATGGTGGCGATGTCGGACAGGCGCGGCGCGTTGGTCAGCGTCAGCGGCTCTTCCGACAAAAGCGTGGCGGGCATCAGGGCCAAGCAGGCGTTCTTTGCACCGGCAATCGGTATCTGCCCCGAGAGCGGCCCGTTGCCGCGCACGATAATGCGATCCATTCAGCTGTCCTTTTCGTTATGCCCGGTAGGTTTGTCATCATTGCTGTCGCAGGCCTCGGCACGGCGGCCACGCGCTTGCGCTTTGCGTTTTTGTAGATTGGCGCGCAAGGCCTGACGCAGCCTTTCTTCGCGGCTGTTCACGCTCTTCTGAGCGTCTTGGTTCTGTGGGGTCTGTTTGTCTGCCATGATGCCTTCTCTAACGTCATGAGAAAATTCTGTCGAGATCTCGTGTTTTTGGTCTTGCACCCTCGCAAAGTTCCGTCTAAATCCCCGCCCAAGGTCGAAGGGCATACGCCAGACGATCAGGGATGCTGCCGTGGCTCAGGGGTAGAGCACCCCCTTGGTAAGGGGGAGGTCGAGAGTTCGAATCTCTCCGGCAGCACCATTTCTCTTCCCAGCGCAAAAACATAGAACCTGCATGTGATGAGATCACGTGTCTGGACGCTATGGTGTTTGCCCGCCTATGCAAACGGCGAAAAAACGTATGATACGTTAAATCTGTCACGCAATGGTGCAGGCAGACGGGCCACGTGCATGCCCAGCCCCGACGGCCATCCCGACCATTGTGATCCAAAGATACGGACTGCAACGCATCCCCCGCCCGTCAGGGAGGCCGGTGAATACCCCCCTCCCCCCGCGACACACGTTCCGTGTTGGGATTGGATTTTGTTACGGGCAACCCGCGTGGTTGCCGCCCGTGAAAAAGCCCGCAACATGCAGTTGCGGGCTTTTCCTTTCACATCGCGCGATCCGTTTCGATATCCGGATCCGGGCGGGATCTTACCACTTGGCCACAATCGCGATCAGTTTCTGGTGGTCGGCATCGAAATTGCGAATCCCTTCGGCAAGTTTCTCTGTCGCCATGGCGTCTGCGTTCATCTGCCAGCGGAAGGTCGCCTCGTCCATTTTGACAGGCGCCACGCCGCTTGCTTTTTCAGCGCTCAACGCGCGCGGAAGCTCTGTTGTCTCGTTGGACAACTCATCCAGAAGCTTGGGCGAAATCGTCAGGTTATCGCATCCGGCAAGCGCCTTGATCTGCCCTGTGTTCCGGAATGATGCACCCATGACCACGGTCTTGATCCCGTTCGATTTGTAGTAATCATAAATCTGGCGCACGGATTTGACGCCCGGATCCTCGTCAGGCGCATAGCCGTCAACGCCTTGCGATTTCTTGTACCAATCGGTGATCCGGCCCACGAAAGGCGAAATCAGATAGGCCTTCGCATCGGCACATGCCACAGCCTGTGCCATCGAGAACAGCAGCGTGAGGTTACAATCCACCCCTTCTTTTTGCAAAATCTCTGCCGCGCGAATGCCTTCCCATGTCGAGGCCAGCTTGATCAAGATACGGTCCTTGCCCACACCGCGTGCGGCATAATCCTCCACGATCGCACGGGCACGTGCAAGCGAGGCATCGGTGTCAAACGACAGGCAGGCATCCACCTCGGTCGACACCCGACCCGGTACCATTTTGGTCAGTTCCGCGCCCACGGCCACGGTCAGGGTTTCCGTCAGGGCTTCCGGCGACAAACCCGCCTTTTTGCCGGTTTCGATCTCGCGGGCGATCAGTTCTTCGGATGCGGGATCGGTCAATGCAGCCAGCACCAGCGATGGATTGGTCGTGCAATCAACCGGTTGATAGCGTTTGACGGCGGCAACCTCGCCCGTGTCCGCCACGACGACGGTCAAATCTCTGAGTTGATCCAGTACGCTTTTCATATCCATGTCTCCTGAATTTGGGGCAGCCTGTAAAAGGGCCGTTTTGTGCGTTCTTGCGTGCGCAAAACGCCGCATGTCCGATGCGCATAGTTAGCGATAGCACCAAGATTGTAAATGCGGCCCCGGCAGGATCGACGCCGAAACCGAGTGTCTTTTGGTGACGCGCCTCTGGGTGGGAGGATGCGCGCGCCTTACCCGCACATTTCCCAGCATCCATACTTTGGCCACGGCGCGCCGCCATGCCCGCCCCGTTGGCCCACGGCTGTGTTGACCCACGGCTGTCTGCCCCCCAAGGGGCAGGTTTCACCAGATCACACGATGACCGCTCCTGTTGCCGCCCCTCGCCCGAGATAGGGATCACAAAAGCGTCCGATGCCAGATTAGGTGAGATTTCGCACTATCCCTGCCAGACCGGAGAGATCCAGCACACCCCCTCCCCCGCCCGTGCACCAACAAAGGCCCGACGCAAACGTGCCGCAGCGCCAGAACGGACCACAGCCCCTGCAGGATCTTTGCGGGGGGGCGTGTGGTCATACCGGCTTCAATCGGGCCTTATGAGGCAGCATGCAAATACGCCCCTACCGCGCATATCCTACCAGCAGCAAAATCCGCCATCGACCAGCAGATCGACGCCCGTGCAATAGGAGGCCGCATCCGACAGTAAAAAGATCGCAGGGCCGACCATTTCGTTGACATCTGCCATGCGCTGCATCGGGGTTTGCTCCTCGAATGCCTTGGTCTGGTGCACCATTTCCGGACGCGTGTTCATAGGTGTGGCAGTGTAGCCCGGACTGATCGTGTTGACCCGGATGCCGCGGTCCACCCATTCCATCGCCATGGACTTCGACATGTGGATCACCCCTGCCTTTGAGGCATTGTAATGCACCTGTTTCAGGCCCTTGTTGACAATCACCCCCGACATCGACGCAATATTGACAATCGATCCCCCCTTGCCATGGGCCAGCATCGCACGGGCTTGGGCGCGGCACGACAGCCAGATCCCCTTCATGTTGATGTCCATCAGGGTCTGGTATTGATCTTCTGGCATATCCTCGCACGCGTTTGCATTGGCGATGCCTGCGGCATTGACCGACATCCCCAATGGCCCGAGATCCGCCTCGGTGCGGGCCACCGCATCGGTCAAGGCCTCGCCGGAGGTCACATCGGCTGCGATCTGCACCGAGCGGCGGCCCGTGCGCGCGATGAACTCGGCCGTCTGGGCCAGACCGTCATCACTGCGCCGGTCCAGAAGGGCCACATCCGCGCCGCTTTGGGCCAGCCCCATTGCAATGCGCTGCCCGATGCCGCTACCGGCCCCCGTGACCAGCGCAACCCGTCCCGACAGATCGAACAGGGCGGGCGCGTTAAGTGAAACTTCGGCCATGATATCCTCCAATAGTCCAGTATCTTCTATCCATCCGGAAGGCCTGTCGCCTTCAGGACATGATCAGCCCGCCATCCACATTGATGGTTTGGCCGGTTATATACTCCGCGTCATCGCTGGCCAGAAAGGCCGCAAGAGCTGCCACATCACGGCCGTCGCCTGCGCGTTTCATGGGAATGTTCTGCACCCAGCTTTCCATCAACTCGCCCGGCCCGAAATCGCCCAGCATCTTCCCCCAGACGCGGTCGTTATAATCCCACATGTCGGTTTTGATGATGCCGGGACAGATGGCGTTGACGGTGATCCCTTCCTGCGCGACCTCCTTGGCCAGACTTTGGCTCAATCCCATCACTCCGAATTTAGAGGCGGCATAGTGGGGGGTATAGATGAACCCGTCGCGCGCCTGCCCGGATGCCATATTGATCAAACGCCCACCACCGCCTGTACGGCGCATTGTGCGAATGGCCTCCTGGCAGCACAGGAACGTGCCTTTGGTGTTCACAGCCATCGTGGCATCCCAATCCACCTCCGACAGATCCTCGAGCTTCGATATGGTGATAATGCCCGCGTTCTGGACGGAAACATCGACACGCCCAAAGGCGGCCTCGGCTTTTTCGTAAAGCCGCGCGACGTCCTCGCGGTTGCTGACATCACACAGCACACCGACCGCCCGCGCGCCAGACTGGCGCAGCGCTTGGGCGGAGGCCTCTACATCCGGATTGATGGAGGCCAGAACAACCTTGGCTCCCTCATCGGCAAAACGCGTGGCAATCGCAAATCCGATGCCCTTGTCCGCGCCGGTCACGACCACAACTTTATCTTTGAAACGGTTCATCTTGTCCTCCAATTGCACAAACCGGCCTCAGGCGGTGGCCAGCTCCATGACAGAGACGTCATTGGCATCCTTGTGATCCAGAATGCCGGCCTGACGCCCGGCGGCCATCACCATAATCCGGTTCGACACGCCCAGAACTTCCTCCAGATCAGAGCTGACCACGATCACCGCGACCCCGTTTTGCGCCAGACCCACGATGATATCGTAGATCGAGGACCGCGCGCCCACGTCGATCCCGCGGGTGGGTTCATCCAGCACAACCACCTTTGGATCGCGCGCCAGCCATTTGGCGATCACCACCTTTTGCTGGTTGCCGCCAGACAATTCGCCCGCGTTCTGGCGCCCTGCCCCCTTCACACCGAATTTCGCGATATTGGCATCGGCAAAGTCCTGCACCCGCCGGGCGGTGATCAGTCCGCCTTTGGACACTTTGTTCAGATTGGCGTAGCCGATGTTTTCGGCAATCGAATGCTCCAGCACCAGCCCTTGCAACTTGCGATCTTCGGGCACCAGAACGATGCCGCGGCGGATCGCATCGCGGGGCGTTTTGGGGGTGATATCCTCGTCGTCGAGCAAAACCTGACCGCTGGCAATCGGATCGGCCCCGACAATGGCGCGCACCAGCTCTGTGCGCCCCGCCCCGACCAGACCGGCAATCCCGAAAATCTCGCCCCGCCTGACCTTGAAATTCACATCCGAAAAGCGCCCCTTGGGGCAGGACAGGTTCTTGACCTCCAGCACGGTGTCATCTTCGGGGGTGGGCAAGGCGGGAAACATCCGCTCCAGATTGCGGCCGACCATCGCCTCCACGATCGTGCGCACGGGCACATCGGCGGTGTCGAATTCCTTCACCTTGGCACCGTCGCGCATCACAACCACCCGATCGGCAATCTGGCGGATTTCTTCCAAGCGGTGGGAGATATAGATAATCCCCACGCCCTCTGCCTTCAGCCGCGCGATCTGCTCGAACAATTTGCGGGTTTCCTCGCCGCCCAAGGCCGCCGTTGGCTCGTCCAGAATCAAAAGCTTGGCATTGAGGGTCAGCGCCTTCGCGATTTCGATCAGCTGCTGGTTGGCGGTGGACAGACCCTCCACCACGCGGCTGGCCGCCACATCAAGGCCCAGCCTTTGCAGGCCGCTATAGGCTTTTTCTTCCATGGCACGGCGGTCCACCTTGCCGTTTTTTTTGGGATACCGTCCGACAAACACGTTTTCAGCGATGGTAAGATGCGGCAACAGCATCAATTCCTGATGGATCATGCCAACGCCTGCATCGATTGCCTCGCGCGGGGTGGCGGGGGCGTAAGGGGCGCCCTGCCATGTCATCTCGCCTGACGAGGGGCGCACCGTGCCAGAGATTATTTTCGACAGCGTCGATTTTCCGGCACCATTTTCGCCCAAAAGCGCCACCACCTCCCCCGGCCTGACATCCAGATCAATGCCATGCAGGACTTCGATCGGGCCGTAGGATTTGTATATATTGCGCAAAGACAGGATTGGGGGGTCTTGGGACGTCATGGCGATGCCTTTCGTTCGAACTGTCAGCCGGTGGCTTCGGGCCCTGCCTTCCGGCAAGGCCCGAAATCGTGCAAGGCCCCGATCAGGGGTGTTCTTGAACGTATTGTGCGGCGTTATCCGGCGTGGTCAGATATCCGGGCAAAAGCTGCTCGCTGGGCAGGGTTTCACCAGCGACAAGTTCAATCGCGCTATCCACGGCCAGACGGCCGATCCCGCGCATCTGCTGGGTTGCGGTGGCATCAAACCCGCCTTCGGCCAGAACCGGCAATGCGGTTGTATCGCCGTCAAACCCGCCGATATACACGCGCTGGTCCACACCCGACACTTTCACAGCCTGTGCAGCCCCCATCGCCAAACCATCGGCCTGACCGAAGATGATGCTGACATCGGGATTGGCCTGCAAAAGGTTCTGGGTGATATCCAGCCCCTCGGCCTGCGACCATTGCTGTGACCACTGTTCGGCGACCAGCTCTACGCCCGGGTTTTCCTCGATTGCCTTCATGCAGCCCTTCGTGCGCTCGACCTCTGGGGTGGTGCCTTTCTGGCCGTGCAGCATGATCATCTGCCCTTCTCCGCCGGCCAGGCCGATGATGTGATCACACACATCATACGCCGAGGCTGCGTTATCGGTGGCAATGAATGTATCGCCGGGGGCGCCTTCTGCATTGCGATCCACGTTCACGACCGGAATACCGGCCTGACGCGCCAGACGCACCGGCACGGTGGCCGCCGCTGCCCCTGCGGGCAAATAGATCAGCGCATCGATGTTTTGCGTCAGAAGATCCTGCACTTGGCTTACCTGTGTCGCGCTGTCGTTTTTCGCGTCGACAGTGATCACCTCGATGCCTTTTTCATGAGCATAGGCTTCGACACCGATCTTGATCTGGTTGAAGTAATCGGCCTGCAGGTTGGTGACCGCCAGACCAAGGCGTTTGACTTCTTGAGCCTGTGCGCCGGTCATTGCGGTCACGGCAAGGGCCGTTGCGGCCAAAAGGGTGGTTTTCAGTTTCATATCAGTCTCCTCCACTAAACTCATATTTGTCTGCGTGCTGCTTGCGGTGTGATTCCAGTGCCCGGGCAAGCGCCGGCCCTTTGAGGGGCGCCGCCTTTTGCCAAAGCGGGCGCCTGTCAAAACTCAGCGTTTCTTGAAAGCCTCTGCGGCGACGGCCAACGCGATGACAATCCCGATCACAACGGCTTGGGTGAACGGCGATACGCCAAGCAGGTTCAGCCCGTTGCGCAGCACCCCGATGATCAACACACCGATGATGGTGCCGATGATACCGCCTTGCCCGCCAGACAGGCTGGTGCCACCGATCACGACAGCCGCGATTGTATCCAGCTCGTATGTGAACCCCGCGGTGGGCTGTACCGAATCCAGCCGCATGGCAAGCACGATCCCTGCAAGCCCTGCCAGCAAAGCCGAGGTAATATAGACCCCCACCGTCATCAGGCCGACATGGATGCCCGCAAGGCGTGCCACCTCGGGATTACCGCCGATGGCATAAAGGCTGCGCCCGCCGGAGGTGTAGCGCAAAAACAGCCATCCCAGCACGAATACCACCAGCATCACCGCGACGGTAAAGGTCAAGAACCCAGCGTGACGCGTAAAGGCCAGCATACTGAACCATGCTGGAAACCCGACGATCTGCTGCCCATCCGTCACCATATTTGCCAAGCCGCGCGCAATCGACATCATGGCAAGCGTGGAAATGAATGCGGGCACGTTGAACAGCGTGATCAACAGCCCCGATACCGCCCCGCTGGCGGCCGCCGCAAGAAGCGCCACGACAATCGCGATTTCCAACGGATAACCGACCTGATTGGCAAGATAGCCCATCACCATCATGGCCAGCGCCAAAACGGAGCCAACGGCCAGATCAATCCCGCCGATCAGGATCACGAAGGTCATCCCGACCGCCATAATGCCAAGAACGGTGATCTGGTCGAGAATGTTGAGAAGGTTGCGGACAGTCAGGAACGATTCCGTCGAGAGCGATAGAAAGACACAAAGAACGATCAGACCTATCAGCGGGCCTGTCGCCCCGCTCAGAGAGAACATCTCCGAGATACGCGGCTTTTTGAGCGTGGTGGCTTGGGTCATGGTCTTGAGCTCCTCCTCTCGACGCATATTTATTCATGCTTGATGTTAATTTCGTAAATAGTCTTTCTTCTTTTGTCAATCACCAGAAATCCACGTTTTTGTTAGCACTAACAGCATTCATGTTTTTTCACAGTTCACTTGACAAGCGCCAATAGTGGATGCTTACTTATGTAAGAATATTTATACACAGGTGACTCATGGATTCCTCAGAACTTCGCAGGATTGCGAACCGCATTCGTCGTCGTGACCTGCAGGCAGTGTTTGAAGCCGGAGCGGGCCATATCGGGGGGGAAATGTCGGTGACAGACCTTCTGACTGCGCTGTATTTCCATACCATGTCAGTGGACCCGGACGCGCCGCTTGATCCCCATCGCGACAGGCTGGTTCTCAGCAAGGGGCACACAGCGCTTGCGCTTTATATCACCCTTGCGGAAAAGGGTTTTATCGCAAAAGACGATATCTCCAGCTTTCTGAAACACAACTCCGCTCTGAACGGCCACCCCAACCGTGTGAAGGTTCCGGGCGTGGAGACAAATACCGGCCCGTTGGGCCACGGCCTGCCCATCGGGGTCGGTATGGCCAAGGCGGCACAGCTGAACGGCGACACCTGGCGCACCTTTGTGATCACCGGCGACGGCGAGATGCAGGAAGGCTCTAACTGGGAGGCGATCATGGCCGCTGCGCAGTTCAAACTTGATAACCTGACCCTGATCATCGACCACAACCGCCTGCAGCAAGGCGCGCGGCTGGCCGATACCAACAATGTGGCCCCGCTTGCCCCGAAGCTTGCAGCCTTCGGCTGGGCTGTTGAGGAAATCGACGGCCACGATATGGACCAGATCTGTCGCGCGCTCTCGCCCGAGACGATCACCCAAGGCCAGCCCAAGTGCATCGTGGCCCATACCAACAAGGGTCAGGGCATTTCGTTTATGTCAGACAATGTCGCATGGCATCACAAAGTGCCGTCCGAAGAACAATACAAACAGGCGATGGCCGAGCTTGAGGAGGCCGCACAATGAACACCCCCTATAAAAATGCCAAACTGCACGACTGCCGTGATGCCTTCACCGCCACGCTAGAGGCATTGGCGGGCCAAAACAGCGATATCGTGGCTGTGTGCAACGATTCCGTAGGCTCGTCCAAACTGGGCAATTTCCGTGAACAATTCCCTGAGCGCCTGATCAACGTGGGCATTGCCGAGCAAAACATGGTGGGCGTCGGTGCGGGCCTTGCCAATGGCGGCAAAATCCCCTTCGTATGTGCAGCTGCCCCCTTCCTGACGGGGCGGGCGCTGGAGCAGATCAAAGCCGATGTCGCCTATTCGCAAACCAATGTGAAGCTGGTCGGGATCAGTTCGGGCATGGCCTATGGCGAATTGGGGCCGACCCACCATTCCATTGAGGATTTCGCGTGGATCCGCGCCCTGCCCAATGTTCCGGTTATTGCGCCCGCAGACCGCGCCGAAACCGCCGCCGCCATCCGCTGGGCTGCGCAATACGAGGGCGGGTGCTTTTTGCGCCTTAGCCGTGTGGGCGTGCCGGATCTGCTGCCTGACGATCATGTGTTCGAACTGGGCAAGGCCAATATGCTGCGCGACGGGCACGATGTGACGCTGATCGCAAACGGTGTTCTGACCCACCGCGCGATGATCGCGGCGGCGCTTTTGGAGGCGCGTGGCATCTCGGCGCGCGTGCTGAACATGGCAAGCGTGCGCCCGATCGACGAGGCCGCCATTATCGATGCGGCCCACGCGACAGGTGCCATTGTGACCTGCGAGGAGCATACGATCTTTGGTGGTTTGGGCAGCGCTGTGGCCGAAGTGGTCGTGGATCACGCCCCCGTCCCCATGACCCGTCTTGGCGTGCCCGGCGTGTTCGCGCATACGGCATCGGCAAATACCCTGCTTGACGATTTCGGCATGGCACCGGATGCAATTGCACAAAGCGCCGAGGCGCTGATCGGGCGTAAAGGATAAAGGCAATGGCGCAAAACGCGATACTGGCGATTGACGAGGGCACGACCAATTCAAAGGCTGTGCTGATATCCGATCTCGGCGAGATCATCGCCAGTGGCGCGGCGCCGGTGCCCACGCAGCATCCCCGATCGGGCTGGGTGCAACAGGATGCAGAAGAAATATGGCGGGCCACGCAAACCGCCATCAGCGCCTGTCTCGCCCAGTCACCAAAGGTGGAGATCGTCGCCATGGGCATCTCCAACCAACGCGAATCCATTATGATATGGGATCGCAAGACCGGCACACCGCTCGGGCCGGTCGCAACATGGCAATGCAGACGAACCTCTGCCGATTGCGAGGCGATGAAACGCGCAGGCCACGAGGCCGAGATCATCGCCCGCACCGGCCTGCCGATTGATCCGCTGTTTCCGGCCACCAAGGCGGCATGGCTGTTACGCGAACACGGGCGCCATGACGGCGATATTTGTATCGGCACGGTAGACAGCTGGCTGATCTGGAAACTGTCGGGCGGCACCGTACACGCGACCGACCGATCGAACGCGGCGCGCACCCAATTGTTCAACCTCGCAGACGGGCGATGGGATGACAGCCTGTGCGCATTGTTCGGCATCAATCCGTCTATGCTACCGCAGGTGCACGACAGCGCGCATGTCTTCGGGGTGACCAAAGACACAGGCGTACTGCCTGACGGGATCGCGATCGCATCGGCCATAGGCGATAGCCATGCGGCCCTGTTCGGCCACGGGGCATTCCGGCCGGGCGACGGGAAAATCACCTTCGGCACCGGATCATCGGTGATGACCACTGTGCCCGACTTCATTATTCCGCCACATGGCATGACCACAACAATCGCATGGTCGCTTGACGGACACTCCACCTATGCTTTCGAAGGCAATATCCTTGTAAGCGCCTCGATCCTGCCGTGGACGGCCACAATGCTGGGCCTGCCGGATGTGGATGCGCTGCTGGAACTGGCGCAAACGGTGGAGGATACGCAGGGTGTGTCGCTGGTGCCTGCGCATGTAGGGCTGGGCTCGCCGCATTGGAATTCAGACGCACGCGGCCTGATATGCGGTTTGTCGTTTGGCACAACGCCTGCCCACATTGCGCGTGCTGCGGCACAAAGCATGGCATTGCAGGTGCATGATGTGTTCTCAATCATGGAAAAGGCCGCACATGGCATCGGGCGGTTGTCGGTGGATGGCGGCCCCAGCCGGAACAGCTTCCTGATGCAGCTTGTGGCCGATTATCTGGGCCACGGGGTGACACCGTGCAAGAACTCGGCCTCCGCCTCTGCTATGGGTGCGGCCCATCTGGCGGGGCTTGCCACCGGCGTCTGGCCGGATCTGGCCGCGCTGTCGGCGCTCACCAACCATGAAGACGAAATCACCCCGCACATTGATCCTGCCACACGCGACATGGACCGCCTGAACTGGCGGAATGCGATTGCACGGACCTGTCTGGACGTATATTGAATAATTATTCAACCTACGTGAACAAGAAGGTTTGTGTCCATGTCGCGCCTGAACGAACTTCGCATGATCGCCCGCATCGCACAGATGTATCACGTGGAAGGGCAGCGGCAGGCCGATATTGCCAAACACTTGCGGATTTCTCAGGCCTCGGTGTCGCGCATGCTGAAAAAGGCCCATGAGGAGGGGATTGTACGCACGACTGTGGCGGCCCCCTCCGGCACCTATGCCGATCTCGAGGCGGGGCTGCGCGATCATTACGGCCTGTCAGAGGCGATTGTCGTCGAATGCAGCGAAGATCGTGACGGTGCGATCATGGCGCGCATCGGCGAGGCGGCGGCGCATTTTCTGGAAACAACCTTGCAAAATGATGAAATCATCGGTGTTTCCAGTTGGTCGGAGACCATTTTACGCATGGTCGACAATATCCACCCGATGAAAACCGGCAGGGCGAAATATGTCGTGCAGACCTTGGGCGGCATGGGCGATCCGGCGGTCCAGACACATGCCAACCAGCTTGTTACCCGGCTGGCGCGGCTGACCGGCGCAGAGCCGCATCTTCTGCCCGCCCCCGGTGTTGCCCAATCACGCGAGGCCAAGCTGGTGTTGCTGGGCGATACATATGTACGCGAAACCATCGAGCTGTTTCGCAAGATAACGCTCGCGATTATCGGCATCGGGGCGATCGAACCCTCCAGCATGCTGGAACGCAGCGGCAATGTATTTTCCGCGCGCGAGCTGTCGGATGTTAAAGACGCAGGCGGCGTGGGCGACATGAGCCTGCGGTTTTTCGACACATCCGGCCGTGTGGTGAAAACACCACTCGACGAGCGTGTCTTCGGCATCTCTTTGGAGGAATTGCAAAAGGTCGACCGGGTCATCGCACTTGCAGGTGGCCAGTCCAAGACGGAGGCGATCAGGGGCGCATTGCGCACCGGCAGTATCGATCTGTTGATCACCGACAAATTCACCGCCGCGCGTCTGGTCACCGATACGGGTGCGGCGCGCCCGGCAGATGCGCCCGCCCTGCCCGCCAGAAAATCCTGACAAAACCGCCACCGCTTGGCGGACCGGTCTGTCGGGGCGCGTGCCTTGTACGTTGCATATCGCGCATAACTTCGCCAGCGTAGGAGACCCAAGGTGCAGGTCGGGGATTGCGATTTCTGCCGCGCCCCACCTCCAGCCGAAAGACATATGTTGATGCGTACCGCCGTTGTTGGTTTTTGCAGGTTTTCCTATCTGGGGCGTGGTGACTGGAGCACATATCGCGACATCACACCCGGTGCGGAAAGCAGCGATCTGTTTGATCGCGTGGCAGCCGAGCTGTACGCCCCCGACCGGATGGAACGTCGCCTTGCCACATTTGCGCAGATCACCCTGCCCTCTATCCGTGCGCAAACCGAAAAGAACTTCGTCTATGTCGTGATCACATCCCAGCGCATGCCTGCCCTCTATCAGGCACGGCTCAGGGCGCTATGTGCGACATGCGAAAATGTAGAACTGGTTATTTCCCCCTCGACCGAGCTGGGCACCATACTCACCCCGATCCTTGCCGATCTGAACGCCCGCCACGATCAGGTGTTGCAATTCCGCCTTGATGATGACGATGCGATTGCGTGCCATTATGTCGAAAAGGTGCACGAGTATGCGGCGCGAATGGCAGGGATGTCCGCCTTCGCACTGACGTTTACAAAAGGCCTGCATGCGTTCTGCTATCCAGATGAGAAAATATGGTATGCGTGGTATGAAAAACCGTTCCAAAGCGCGGCGGCGATTATCAAATTTCCAAGGCCGGATCGCGCGATTTTCGACATCGGTCATTTCGCAATGCAGCAGCGCTATATCCATATTCAGGATACGAACAATGTGGGGGCGTTCATGATGAAATGGCCCTCGGATTCGCGTGTGATCACCCAAGACGCGTTGCCCGATCACCTTGAACAGATCGGCCGTCCGAAATTCAACCGCGCGGCACGGGCGTTTTTTCCGGGTCTTGATGCGGTCGATTTCAATGCCTTTCGTACGATGTAGAACGGGCCCCCACGGCGTAGGCCGGGGGGGTGGGTCCACTACAAAGAAACCTCGCCACGGTGAACTTTGCCAAACCACGGCGCGCGGCCCACAAACGCCGTGAAACGGTCAGGAAAATGGGCTTCGTAATCGCTCAGATACCGGTGCAGATCGCTTTGCAGCTCAAACCGTCTGCTCAGCCACGCCAGACGTTCTACCGGACCATGAGATGTTTTATCGCACGCCCACAATAACTTCAGCGCGACAAACGCACCTTCGGGATCGTCTTCTTCGTCGCAGGCCCGCACCATGGCGCGTAAAAGATCGGGGCTGGCTTTCAGCTTTCCGGGCTTTTGGCCCTCCAGCAGGGATTTCAGCGCCGCGAACTCTTCCGCCTCAAGAAGCATCCGTGACAGCTGTTCCAGATCGCGCCGGCCGAGGTCTTGGGGCAGCGCGCCTGACAGCGCTGCAACAAAAAGGCCAAGCGCGGCAATCGCGGGCGGATAGATCGCCACAGGCACCAGCCCGTCTGCGTCGTAATCGGGCGCGCGCTGCGGGGTGCGCGTGTTGTGGTCTGCAAACGCGCAAATGTACTGGCAGCCCGACGCATGCGCCAGCGGCAAGAACATCCCCCACCGGATCGTGGCGGTTTGCAATGTACCGATTTCGATGATCCGCGCCTGCGGACCGGCCCAAAGCATATTGGCAAACCCTGCCCCGTGATAAGAGGCCATGATATCGGCGTTGGCCATGATGGCGATTTGTTCGAGCGGTGAAAGATGCTCGAAATGGACCACTTCGAAGCCGAATGGCCGCAAGGCCGCGATCATCGCCTCTTCGTTTTTCATCTGGCGCGAACGCGCATCCCCGTTTTCGCGTGACACCCAGAACCGGCGTGGCAGATAACTGAAATCATGGCCTTCAATGGCCTGACGTGCCTTCTCGCGCAAAAGCCTCAGGCCCACATCCATCGCGTTCATATTCAGTGTGCCCAACACGGCCCCGTCTGCGCGGCGATCCGTCCATGCCCATGATTTCGGGGCGTGTTCGTTAAACGACGCCATGACATGTTCGGGCGACTGGAAATAGAAATGTTCGAAATTGTAGCAACTGATCACGCGGTCATAGCGTGCAGGTGTTTCAACGAATTTCACACGGGCGGCAAGGTCGGGAAAAAGCGCCTCGATAAACGCGCGCATAAACGGGCGTGGCGGCGTGCCATCATAATGCAAATACACATCGCGCCCGTGTGCGACCGGCTCCAGCACCGCCAGCATCGGCAGGGTCTCACTGACGAAATGGTAAAAATTGAACCCGTTGCGCAGCTCCAGCGCGACCGGCACGGACAAAGGCGGCATCGGTGCGCGTTCGGGTAGGTGCACGGGGCTGTTCTCGCCGCTCAGCGCGGCGAAATGCGCAACCGTCTGACGCTCGCCCTCGTCTTTGTTGCGCCATGCATAGCGGTTGCGCAGACGGGTGCCCGCAGCCCCGTTCAACAGCCACCTGCCCCCCAGATTGACCGCCCATTTTACGAACTGCGCATTCTCAAGGACCGCAGGCACTGTATTGAACTCTATCGGGCGGGTGAACTTGCGCGCGCCTTTGGTCATCTCGATCTTCGCGGTGATCGTGGTATTTATCTGCGCGAATTTACTCAGCGCAAAACCGGAAATCCGCGCAGGCGCCTGCGGCCGCCACAGCCATTCGGGCGTTTGCAACAGACACAAGGACCGGTCGACACCCGCGGTGAAGAAAAAATCTTCCGGCGGCAGCTTATACTCGATTTTATCATTCACCATAAAACTGCTCCTGGAACGATCCGAAGTGTATCACGCACACCCGCTTTGAACGGCGCTTGCAGCGGCTGCCCCCAGATCCCCGTCAACAATCGAGAGGATCTGCGCCATAGCGTTCTGGCCGATGTGGATACCGCGGTGGCCTTGCTTCATCGGCGGCACGTGCTGCGGACTGTCGAGCCCCTCGATATCGGCAAAGACCGTATCATAGCGGCATCGGGCGATATGCGCGCATTTCACAAAATCCCCCCAGCGATGCAACTGGGTCTGTCGGGTGCCGATCTCGATCACGCGCGCACCTGCCTTGGCATAGATCATGTTTACCAGCCCCGCCCCATGCGGCGCGATGATGATATCGGCGGCCTGCATCGCCTCGATCTGTTCAAGCGGCGTCATCTTTTCCAATACGACATGCACAAATCCGCGCGCCTCCAGCGCGTGGAGCAGCGGCTCCTGTCCGCTCATGCCGCGACCGCGCGCCATCCCGCCCTCGTCACGCCCCATCCAGACCAGCTTGGGCCGGCGGTCCACCTCTCGGGCGCGCACGTGGCGCAAGGCACATTCGCGCAGCAAGCGCAGATTATGATCCACAAGGTTTTTATTGGCCCTGAAGGCGTTGGCTGGATTGCGCGCGGTGGCAGGCCAGCGCGGATCGCACCCCTGCGCCCCAAGCACCGCATCGACCGAGGCATCATTGAAGGCGTAAAGATAATGATTGTGGCAATAAACAGAGCGCACGGTTTCATACGCCACAGGCCGGGAGATATATTGAACAAGCGGCGCAATCTTTGGAAATAGCAGTGTCACAAAATCATGGACAAACCCCTTCAACTCGCCATCGGGCAGATGAAGCCTGAGCGGGCGCGACAGTCCGCCCATCTCGAAATGCGCCAGCGCGCCCAAGGTTTCAGCCGTGAAGTGATAATAATTAAATCCGTTTTTCAACTCGATCGCGACATCAAACTGGGTCTCATCCCCCTCAAACGGCGCTATGGATCGGGTCGCGTTATTGCGGGTGCGCCGGAACGCGGTCAGCAAACGCTCCCTGCGCCATTCGTCTGTGTTTGTCTGGTGGAACTGTGTGCGCGCCCGCAATCCCGACGCCCCGTTCAGCCAGATCCGCCCGTCCAGATAGCAAAAGCCACGCTCGAAACGCGCATTTTGCAGCACAACGGGGACGGCGTTTACCTCCATCACAGGCGAGTGGAGCCACTCCAGCTGCTTGGCGTTCTGACGGTTCAGGCGCTCATTCAGCTCAACAGACTCGCTGGCCGCAAAAAGCCGGATCTCGCCACCCTTGATCGGGCGTAAAACCCACTCTGGCGCGGCCCCGATATACGACATCCCCTGATGAACGGCAGGCATATGAAAAACATCCAGTGGTGGGCGTAGATAATCAAATCGCATATTTAAAAAATCCCACAAATATATTTTGACACTTTCAGATATTTTATAAACCTGCAACTTGCGCTGCGCATTTCGCATGACAATAAAGCCGTGATCCATCAAAAAATAATTACAAAAAAACCGGCACGAATTATCGCACCGGCTATTTTTTAATTCGCGGATAAAGGTCCCCTGCTACCGCACGACATAAACCGAGCTTTTGGAATGGCGCACGACGCGCGCCGCATTCGGTCCCAGCAGATAATCCTTCAAATCGGGATGATGCGCGCCCAGCACGATCAGATCGGCCATGTCTTTATTGGCCGCCTCCAAAATCTCGTGATAGACCGTGCCAATGGCGATAATGTGGCGCACGTCTGCGTTGGCTTCGGCCCCGATCGTGTCCTCTACCAGCTTACCAAGCGCCGTTTGCGCGTGTTTGCGCACATCGGCGGCATGACCCTCCTTGAAATAACCGCCAACCCAGCTCATTCCATAATCGGGCAGCACGGTGATCACATCAAGCTGCGCATTTTCGGCCACGGCCAACCGGTGGGCCACCTGAAGCACCTTGGCCTCTTCGGAGGCGCGGTTCAGATCGACCGCGCATAAAATGGTACGGATCATGCCATCTCTCCTTCCAGTTCACGCTCGGTTGCCGCACGGCGGCGTTGCAGCACGGTGACCAAGCCCAACAGCAGCAGTGCGGGGATAAACATCAGCTCCTTGGGCCATTGATCGGCAGGCGATTGCAGCGCCGAGACATAGACCGGTTCGTCGCCGTAGAAATCAAAGCTCGACAGACGGTCAGAGAGTTTGGTGCCAAACATCGGCTCTTCAAGCACCAGCATCTCGCCCTCGGTCATCGTCATAAGGCCAAGCGCCTCCATACGGGCCGCGCCCGTCTCGCCCTCCGGTACGGTCAGTGACAGATGCACATCTTTTTGCTCCAGTGTGTCGAAATCAGGCCCCGTCACCACAGCACGCAAGGACGAGCCGACAGGCGCCTGAGCCAAGGCCTGTTCGATCTGCGTAGGCGCGATATCATTATACGGATCTTGCACCATATCCATGAAGAAACCGGGCCGGAACAACGTGAATGCCACCAACAACAGCGCAACCGTTTCCCAGATCCGCGACTTGGTGATGTAGAAATTCATCGTGGCGGCGGTAAAGACCAATATACCGATTGTTGCGATGACAAACACGATCACGCCTTGCACCCATGTAACATCAATCAGCAAAAGATCGGTGTTGAAGATGAACACAAACGGCAGCGCGACCGTGCGCAGGCTGTAGAAAAACGCGATAAAGCCGGTGCGGATCGCATCGCCGCCCGATACGGCGGCGGCGGCAAAACTGGCCAGACCGACAGGGGGCGTCACATCCGCCATAATGCCGAAATAGAACACGAACAGATGCACCGCAATCAGTGGCACAATCAGACCGGATTCGGCCCCCAACTCCACCACGACCGACACCATCAGCGATGAGACCACGATATAGTTGGCCGTTGTGGGCAGCCCCATCCCCAAGATCAGCGACAAGATCGCGACGAACAATAGCATCAAGATCAGATTGCCTCCCGACAGGAACTCCACGAAATCGGCCATCACCTGTCCGATACCGGTCAGCGACACAGTGCCCACGATAATGCCCGCGGTCGCAGTGGCCAGACCGATCCCGATCATGTTGCGCGCGCCGTTGATCATACCGTCGATCAGGTCGAAGAACCCTTCCTTGGTGCGCGCCAGTGCGCCGTCCTCGCCACGGAAAAATGCCTTGAGGGGTTTTTGCGTCAACAAGATAAAGAACAAAAGGAACGTGGCCCAGAATGCCGACAACCCCGGTGATTTGCGTTCGATCATCAGGAAATAAACCAGCACGATAATCGGCATCAGGTAATACAGACCGGCCTTGTAGATCTGACCGACATCGGGCAATTCGACCAGCTCCGAATTGGGGTCATCGGCCTCCAGCTCGTCAACCGATGCGGCCAGTTTGACAAGCGCCACATAGACCGCGCCCAGCAGCACAGCCAAGATCCACCCCGCCCCTTCGGGCACAAGCGAGACAATCGCGCGCACCGGAAACTGGGTCAGATAACACAAAAGCGCAAAGCCCGCGAAAAATGCCATCATCCCGCCGATTGTGCGCCACATCGACACAACCCTGTTGCCCAGCGTTGGCATCTTGGTCTTCACAGCTTCCAGATGCACGATGTAGACAAGCGCGATATAGGAGATAATCGCAGGCAAGAAGGCGTGTGTAATCACCTCGAAATACGAAATGCCCACATATTCCACCATCAGGAAGGCCGCAGCCCCCATGACCGGCGGCATGATCTGGCCGTTGACCGACGAGGCCACCTCGACCGCACCAGCTTTTTCCGCTGAAAACCCGACCCGCTTCATCAGCGGGATGGTGAAGGTGCCCGTGGTCACGACATTGGCGATGGAGGAGCCGGAGATCAGCCCCGTGGCCGCAGATCCAACCACCGCCGCCTTCGCGGGACCACCGCGCAAATGCCCAAGCGCACCAAAGGCCATTTTGATGAAATAGTTCCCCGCACCGGCCTTATCGAGAAGCGCCCCGAAAAGCACGAACAGGAACACGAACTGCGTGGAGACATTCAGCGCGATGCCGAACACACCTTCGGTCGTGATCCACATATGGCTCATGGCCTTGCGCAGGCTTGCACCCGCCCAACGGATCGAATCCGGCACCACCGGCGAAGCACCGAAGAAGACATAGGCCAGAAAGACCATTGCCAGAACCACCATCACAGGCCCGAGCGTGCGATAGGCTGCAATGAACAGAAATGTCAGGCCCAACACCGAAAACCACGCATCGGTTGTGTCGGCCAGCCCGCCGTTCGAAACGATCTTGTCGTAGACAAAATAACCATACATGGCGAGCAATGCACCGCCGACCCCGAGCACCCAGTCATACCATGGCACCGATGTTCTGGAGGCTTTCTTGAAGAGCGGATAGGACATCGCGGACAAAAAGATCGCGAACGCCAGATGGATCTGGCGCGCATTGTTGATCAGGTCGCCGGGCAGCACCTTCAACCCGATGGGCGAGGCCAGAAGAACCTGGAAAATCGACCAAACGAGTGCGACACCCGCAATAACAAGGCCCACCGTTCCCGGCACCTTGCGCGCGCCGCTATCGCTTGCGGCCACAAGCTCTTGAAGTTGTTCTTCACTTAACGCGCGTTTTTCAGTTTGTGACATGTCCCCACGATCTCCGTTGACCCGACCCTAAATAGAAAACGGCAAGGGGGATGCCCCCTTGCCGCAAACATCCGTGTCCGGATTATTCAAGCCAACCTTGCTCTTTGTAGTATTTCTCTGCGCCCGGATGCAGCGGTGCGGAGAGACCCGCCGAAATCATTTCTTCGGGTTCGAGCGCGGCAAACGCGGGATGCAACGCCTTGAAATCGTCGAAATTATCGAAGACCGCTGAAACCACGGCATAAACAGCCTCGTCGGATACATCTGCCGACGTCACAAGGGTCGCGCCGACACCGAAGGTCTGCGTGTCTTCGTCATTGCCGCGATACATGCCGCCCGGAATGGTCGCCATCCGGTAATAGGGGTGCTCTTCAACCAGCTTTTCAATCGCCGGACCATTCACATTGACCAGTACGGAATCGCATGCGGTTGTGGCCTCTTGGATGGAACCCGAGGGGTGTCCAACGGTGTAGACCATCGCATCGATCTGGTTGTCACACAGGGCGGCGGATTGCTCTGCCGGTTTCAGCTCGGTTGCCAGCGAGAAATCATCCGACGTCCAGCCCATCTCGTTCATCACGACTTCCATCGTGGCACGCTGACCGGAGCCGGGGTTGCCGATATTCATCCGTTTGCCTTTGAGATCCTCGAAGGTTTTTACGCCCGCATCCGCACGCGCCACCACGGTGAAGGGCTCAGGGTGCAGCGAGAAAACCGCACGCAGGCCTTCAAAGGGCTCGCCTTCGAACTGGACCTCGCCGTTATAGGCGTTGTACTGGATGTCCGATTGGGCCACGCCGAATTCCAGCTCGCCCTCGCGGATGGTGGAGACGTTATAGACCGATCCACCCGTGGACTCGACCGAACACCGCACACCCGTTTCCTTGCGGTTTTTGTTCACAAGGCGGCAAATCGCGCCACCTGCCGGATAGTACACGCCCGTCACGCCGCCGGTGCCGATGGTCACGAATTCCTCGGCCGAGGCCGTGCCCGCCAGCAATGCGGTGGCCGCAACCGCTGCAAATCCGAGTTTGAAGTGCTTTGTCATAGAAGACTCCCTTAAATATTATAATCCAGCTGGTCCGGGGGGGGGTGCCCCCTCAGACATCAACCACTTCTCCAAGCGCCCGCGTGTGGCGCTCGATCTCCGATATCCTTGCGACAGCTTCGGGCCCGGCCCGTTGGGCAAGCATCGCCATCAATGTCTCAAGGAAAAGAACCGTTGTTGTGTAGGTTGTGAAGAAATTCGGTGTGTCGCCCGCAATGACGAATGTTTCATCCGCGTGACGCAGCGCCGGACAGGCGTAGCTGTCGGTGATTACGGTGACGTGAACCCCATGCCCGCGTGCGATTTCCGCGGCGCGCACCGACACACGCGCACAAGGCGGTTTGGTAATCACCAACAGCGCATCGCGCTTGTCCATTTCACTCAGCGACGCCCCGTAGGAGGCGCCCATGCGCCCGCCCAACCGCCATTTTTCACCAAGAAACTTGGCCATATAGCTTGCGTATTCGGCCACACCGGTGGAGCCAAGCGCCCCCATAATCATCACCTGGCGGGCGTTGTGCAGCGCCTCGACGGTCGCGGCCATGCGCACAGGATCGATACTGCGCGCAAACGTTTCGAGGTTTTGCTGCGCCATCAGCAGCGCCTGCGACAGGATATCGCCTGCCCCCGTCGCTTCGGTTTCGCGCAGATCGCGGGCACGGCGCGCGAATGTCGAAACCTTCAGCGCAAGCTGTGCGCGCACGGCCTCGCGCAGGGTTTCAAATGTTTCAAACCCAAGCGCTCTGGCCAGACGGCTGAAGGTGGCAGGGGCGATTCGCGCCTCCTGCGCCACGGTGCGCAACGATCGTGTGGCCACATCCAGCGGGTGCGAAATCAGATAATCGCCCGCTTCGCGCAAACGCGGGCTTAAATCGGCGTAATGTTCCGCCAATCTTTGCTGATAGCTCACCGTCACGAAGGGACCTCGTCAAAACTCTTCACATTTACGGGAGTGTTTCTAGTGTTTCAATTATTGTCAACTCTTGATCGATGTGTTTCACGCATATTCCTGCGCCGTCCGCGTCGGCGGCCCTGTGGAGGGACTGACATGTCACATGTATTCTATCGCAATTCCCGCACTGCGCCGCCGTTGGCCGCCCATGGAGATGGCATTTATCTTGTTGATAGTGCTGGTCGAAGATATCTGGACGGGTCCGGCGGGGCGGCCGTATCGTGCTTGGGCCACAGTGACGCATCCGTCATTCGGGCCGTGCAGGACCAGATCGCGGACATGGCGTTTGTCCATAGCGGTTTTTTCACCTCCGCACCTGCCGAGACACTGGCCGACAAGCTTGTTTCCCATGCCCCGTCCGGGATTGATCGCGTGTATTTTACCGCAGGCGGATCGGAGGCTGTGGAAACAGCGCTAAAGATGGCACGGCAATATTTCGTTGAAACCGGCGCGCCCGCGCGCACCCGCTTTATCTCGCGCCGGCAAAGTTATCATGGAAATACTCTGGGCGCGCTGGCGGCGGGCGGCAATGTGTGGCGTCAAAAGCCATTTGCCCCGCTTCTGGCAGATATCAGCCATATCGCGCCCTGCTACAGCTACCGCGACCGGAACGCTTGCGAAACGCAAGAAGACTACGGCCTGCGCGTGGCCAACGAGCTGGAGGCAGAGCTGCTGCGCGTTGGTCCCGAAACCGTTATCGGCTTTATTGCCGAGCCGGTGGTGGGCGCGACCTTGGGCGCCGTCCCGCCGGTGGCGGGCTATTTCAGGCGGATCCGCGAGATCTGCGATCAATACGGGATACTGCTGATCCTCGACGAGGTCATGTGCGGCATGGGGCGCACCGGCACCCTTTTCGCCTGCGAACAGGACGATGTGATCCCCGACATCATCACGATCGCCAAAGGTCTGGGCGCGGGCTATCAACCGATCGGTGCCACGTTATGTCAGGCACGCATTCACGATGCATTTGCCAATGGCAGCGGGTTTTTCCAGCATGGACATACGTATAACGGCCATCCTGCCGCCTGTGCGGCAGGTCTGGCCGTGCTGGACCGTTTGACCCACGACGGGCTGGTGGACCGCTCAGCGCGCATGGGCGCACGCCTGCATGATGCCCTGTGCGATGCTTTCGGGGCGCATCCCAACATCGGTGACATCAGGGGGCGCGGGCTTTTCTACGGGCTGGAGATCGTCGCAGATCGCGCCACAAAGGCGCCTTTTGATCCGCATCTGCAAACAGCCGCCCGCATCAAGGCGGCAGCTTTCGACGCGGGGCTGATCTGCTACCCGATGAGCGGCACGATCGACGGGCATCTGGGCGATCACGTGCTGCTTGCCCCGCCATTCATTGTGACCGACGCGCAGATTGACGAGTTGGTGGAGAAATTGGGCCGCGCCTTCGCACAGGTGCTGCCATGAGCATGAAGATCAGCCCCCTGCCCCTGATAATGGTGGCGCCAAACGGTGCGACCAAAACCCGCGCCACGCACCCTGCCCTTCCGATGACCTTGCCGCAGCTGGCACAAACCGCCCGCGCGTGCCAGATCGCGGGGGCGCAGGGCCTGCATTTCCACCTGCGCGATGCATCGGGTGGACATCTTCTGGACAGCGGCGCCTATCGCGAGGCACTGACCCAGCTGAAGGTCGACGTCCCTGGTATGGCGCTGCAAATCACCACCGAATCCGCGGGCCTTTACTCTCCGCCCCACCAGCGCCATGTGGCGTTGAATTCGGGCGCCAGACTTGTCTCGGCTGCCGTGGCCGAGATTGCCCGCGATGACAGGCGACCGGCACGGGCATTTTACGGTGAATGTGCGGAACGCGGCATCGCGGTGCAGCATATCCTCTATAATGTCGAAGACGCCGATCTGCTTGTCGAGGTTCTTCCCGCGCCCCTCTTGCGCACAGACAGCTTGCAGCTTTTGTTCGTGCTGGGCCGCTACGCTGAGCGACAGATCGCACACCCTGCGATGCTGGACCCGTTCCGTATCTGGATGGCGCACCACCAGCTGCAACCGGACTGGGCCGTATGCGCCTTTGGGCGCACCGAACGCGCATGCCTGCAAGCGGCCTATCAACATGGCGGGAAATGCCGAGTGGGATTTGAGAATTCGCATGTGCGTCCCGATGGCACACCGGCTGTGGATAACGCCGCACAAGTCGCGGCTTTGGCGGCCTGTCTGCGCTCCCGCGCGCCCACCTGCAAAACCGCACATAGCCGCTAAAGCCCCCAATGCCTTCAGGCAAAGATCCATCCATGTTTTTCAAACGAACACAAAGGCGGGATTGAGAGGAAATCCCCTCGTCCACAGGGCCTGCCGACCACCACCATCGCAGTGTAACGCCCCTCACTGCGCCACAACCGACACTGGCACGCAGGGAATTATCAAGGCAGATATTCTGGCTGACAAAGTCGCACCCGCCATAAAGGCAATGCGCAAGGTACGGGTCGCCGCGCTTTTGCACAGCTGTTCGGGCAGCACTGGGGGGGCACTGGGGGGGGGGCAACGGCAAGCGTGCCCCGAACCGATGTCCGGGGGGGGTGCCGGGCAAAACGGACCTGCCCTGACACCTGCCAAGGCCGCGCCCGAAACCAGCCGGACGCGCGAGGGCGCGCCCTCTATCGGTGCAAGGGGTGCGGCGAGATGCGAGTATTCATGGTAAAAGCGGTCCGATCTGGTCCATATAGGAAGGGTCGAAATGCGCAAAATCGGTCAAACGGTCATAATTGTCGAATACAACAAGCCCGTCGCGAAACGTCACCATTCCCGCTTCGCGCAACTGTCGCAAAACGCGATTGACATGTACCGCGCTTAGCCCCAACGCATCGGCCAGCAAGTACTGGGTCAGCGGACAGGCATAGCCCGCCTTGCTGCCCAATCCGACCAAGGTCAGCCTCTCGCCCAGTTCCAGCAGGAAATGCGCCATTCGCTGAAACGCATCGCGCCGACCGATCCCCACCAGATGCTCTACCACCATCGCCTCGTCGCGCGATGCAGCCCATAGCACCGCTGTCGCAAGGCGCGGCGTGCGCGCGAACGCATCCAGAAGATCCTGCACGCGGATTTCGGTCACCTCGATATCTGTTACCGGCTCGATACTGTGGTCTGACACTTGCAGCAACACACTCCGCAGCCCCAGAAAATCCCCCGGGATCTGGAAATCGACGATCTGTTTTTGCCCGTCATCCAGCAATTTATAAGAACATGCCCATCCGGCGGCCAGTATATAGGCGGCATGTCTGGATTGCCCTTGATGCACCAGATCTGATCCTGCCACAAAAGAACGACGTCGCTTGTGCAAGGAGGCAAGCACGCACAGCTCTGCATCTGACAAGGCGACGAAGGCACCAAGTTTACGCACAAGTGGGGCGGTTTCGATAATAAAGCTCCCTTCGGCCCTTACGGCACTCCTAGCAAAGCAATCGCACTGATGACTGACATGTATCAGTCCAGCATAACAGCTTTTTTGACAGTATTGCGCATGAATGGCAGGCGCAGTCGCAGCCTGACCAACCGGTGAAAAGGTCAACACCCATGATGGACGACCAAACGCCTTCAGACATGGCAGCCCTTTCGATTTGCGAAACTCTGCATCTTGCACTGAGGGATGCGGATATTTTATCTGCAAGGGAAATCAGGGGCTTGCTCGTGGATGCCGCGACCACCCACGACAGTGCCACCGGTTCGCAAGAAGAAATCGGCAAACACCGCGACGCCGCCGTCCTGATCCGGCGCATTATCGCAGGCAGCGTGTCCCTGTGCCGCTCCTAAAACGGCTTGCGCGGGGCCGGCAGGTTCCGCCGGCCCCGCACCAGAGCGCGCGCGTGTGTCGGGCGGCAATGTCGCATCAGACGCGCGGCGCCCAGCGCCGGAACACCCGCGGCTAAAGCCTTCCGTGACAACGCCTTCGGGGCCCATAAACGCGCTTTAGTGTGATCGGGCCAGCCTGCATACGGTGCGATCTGCCAAGACACCATAGGCTTGTCTCCCGAGGCATGACCCGGCCGCCACATCGCAACGTAAAAGGCTTATGCTTTTTCGATATCCTGACACGCTCGGAACTCGCGCACCGCCCCGCTTCCTGCGGCGGATCGCGGCGGCCTTGGGTGGCAGGCAGATCATGCCTGCGCACAGTTCGACAAGGCATTTGAACGAATGCGCGGGCCCGCGCCCCCATCGCCCAGCCTCGATCAAATTTTCTGCTACACACTGATCTGGATTAGTACGCAGGCCCGCGCCCGCTGTAATAGTCCTCAAATCTAGTCACCCCGAAACAGTGCGCTGCTTCATAAACGCCGCTTGCACTGCCTTCGGGCGCCGCCCGACTGACGCGGGCTCGTCAATTCCTCATACATTTTTTGGGAGACCATCATGGCAAAGGGCCAAAACCGTCGCGGCAGGGAAGACAAGAAACCGAAACAGAAAAAGGCCGAACCGGCGCCTGTGCCCTCGTTCAACAAGGGCCTGACGATCGACACCAAGCCAAAGCCCAAAAAAGGCTGACCCGCGCCTCGCGGCTTGTCTACAGACTGTTGCCTGGAAGGGTGATCGCCGGGGCCAGATCGAACGTCTGCCTCCTCGCTAGCAGGATACACCAATGAGCATCTGGCCGCTGCCGCAGTTCCATCGCCGAAACACCCGCCCCTCGCCGTGGCAAAGCGTGGCGCCGGTGCGCGCGGAACTTTTTGGCATCGAACGGCTGGAGCAACACGCCACCAGTCTGGCAAATGTACAACGCATCTGTGCATCCTCGCCCCGCGTCACGTCGCTGCACCACAGGCTCGACGAGAATGCCGAGGCCCTGCGAGCCACCCGCAAAGCGTGCCTGCGTGAACTGGCCGCAGGTCGTCATATGGTCCCTGCAGCCCAGTGGCTGCTCGACAATTTCCACAAGGTCGAAGCGCAGATCCGCGAATGCCGTACGGATCTGCCACCCAGCTACTACCGTTTACTGCCGAAGCTCGCCCAAGGGCCGTTCCACGGCTATCCCCGCGTGTTCGAGCTGGTATGGGCGTATGTGGCACATACCGACAGCCATATGGATGCGCCCGCCCTCTCGCGCTTTTTGCGCGCCTACCAGAAGGTCCAGCCCCTGACCATCGGGGAGCTGTGGGCCGTGCCGATCACATTGCGTCTTGTGTTGCTGGAAAACCTGCGACGGCTGGCCGACCAGATCGCTCGCGCCCATGCACGACGCCGCGAGGCAGACGCGCTGGCCGACAGGCTGCTGGAGGCGGGGGCCGACCGCACCGGCCTACCCGAAAACACCGATCCTGACGCGCATCTAACGGAAATCTTTGCCGCCCAGCTGGCCAAAAGGCTGCGCGATTGCGATCCTCTGACCACCCCTGCCATCGGCTGGCTGGAGGCGCGTCTGGTCCAGCAGGGTACAACGGTCGATCTTGTGGTCCAGCACGCGCAAGAGCGTCAGGGGGCGTCCAACGTCACCGTGCAAAATGTTATCACCAGCTTGCGCCTGGTTGCGGAAACCGACTGGCCCGAATTGTTCGAAAACGTCAGCTTGGTCGACATCAAATTGCGTGAATATGCCGGATTTTCCGAGATGGATTTCGCAAGCCGCAATCTGTACCGCAGTGCGATAGAGGATCTGGCGCGCCACAGCGACAAAAGCGAGCTGGAACTGGCCGAACAGGTTGTGGCAACCGCCGCCGCACCACCACAGGCGCAAGGCGCCCCCCTTTCACAGCCCCAGCGCCTGCGCAGAAGCGACCCGGGATGGCATCTGCTTGCCGAAGGACGCGCCGCGTTCGAACGCCAGATCGGCTACCGGCACAAACGGTCGCATGCACTGCGGTTCCGCCACCCGTTACAAGGATATATGGGCGGTATTCTTGCGCTGACCTTCGGGCTGTTGATCTTGGCCGCGTGGGGCCTTGTGGTGCTGTCTGGCCCGTCCTTGTCGTTGGGTGTCCTGATGGCGTGGCTTGCGGCCGCGATCATCCCGGTGAGTGCCATCGCCCATCTTGTGGTTGATCGGGTGGTCTTGTGGAGTGTACCGCCTGCGGCCCTGCCCGGGCTCGCACTCGAAGCCGGTGTGCCTGCCGGACTGCGCACGCTTGTGGTTGTTCCGACGCTGCTGAGCCATGCCGCAGATCTGCGCGAACAGATCGAGGGGCTTGAGGTGCATTACCTGTCAGGCACGCAGCAAGGTGATCTAAGCTTTGCATTATTGACGGACGGTCAGGATGCGCCCCAACAGCATATTCCCGAAGATGCGCCCCTGATCGCGCTGATCGACACCGAGATCGCGCGTCTGAACCGGATCCACAGCCCGGGGCCTGCGGGGCCCCGCTTTTTACACCTGCATCGCCAGCGCCGCTATAACGCGATTGAACGCATTTGGATGGGATGGGAGCGCAAACGTGGCAAACTGCACGAGCTCAACCGCCTGCTACGCGGGGCAACCGATACCGATTACCGCACCACCGACGGGCAATCACCCGCCGTGCCCTGCAATGTGCGCTATGTTCTGACACTCGATTCAGATACACGCATGCCGCGCGATGCCGCTGTGCGACTGATCGGCAAGATGGCGCATCCTCTCAACCAGCCAATTGTCGACGCGGCGCTGCGGCGCGTAATCACCGGCCATGCCATTTTGCAGCCGCGGATCACTCCCGCCCTGCCATCGCTCAGGCGCGGCACGGCATTTCAACGTGCCACATCCGGTCCGGGCGGCATGGACCCCTATGCGGCTGCGGCCTCCGATATCTACCAAGATCTGTTTGGCGAAGGATCGTTCACCGGCAAGGGGATCTATGATATCGACGTGTTCGAGGCGGTCATGGCAGGTCGCGTCCCCGAAAACGCTTTGCTGAGCCATGATCTGCTTGAGGGGATTTTTGCCAAAGCGGGCCTTGCCACGGATGTGGAGCTGATCGAGGCCTTTCCCGACCGTCAGGATCTTGCGGCGCGGCGACACCATCGCTGGTGTCGCGGGGACTGGCAGCTGTTGCCGTGGCTTGGTCGCAAAGGCGGGCTGGGCGCATTGGGCCGGTTCAAAGTGCTCGACACGCTGCGACGCTCGCTTTTGGCCCCTGCCACGTTGCTTTTGCTGATGCTGGGATGGCTTTTCCCCGCACCTGCCGCAGTCCTATTGACCGCGTTTGCCGTGGTCACGATGTGCCTGCCGTCCTTTTTACACGCCGCGCTCAGTGCTGTTCCGCATCAAAGGCGGCTGCATCTGCGCAACCATGCCCGCCTGATGCGCGAGGATCTGGCACTTGCCGTGTTGCAAACCGGCTTGACGGTTGCCCTGCTTGCCGATGCAGCATGGCGTGCGGGGGATGCTATTCTACGCACGCTCTGGCGGCTGACGGTCTCGCGCCGCCATCTGCTGGAATGGACGACGGCGGCATCGGCCTCTGCGGCGCCGCGCCTTGATTTGCGCGGGTTTTTCCGTGCTATGGCACCCGGGACGCTACTGGGGCTTGCGGTCGCGGGACTGGCGGTCTTTTTAGCCCCCCACGCGCTGGCGCTGATCGCGCCATTTGCCTTTGCGTGGCTTGCCGCACCACTCATCGCCTATCGCGTCAGTACGCCGCCAGCGCCGGCCGCAGATGCAACCCCAAGCAGGCACGACAGGCAGGAGTTGCGCCTGATTGCGCGCCGGACATGGCAATATTTCGCGACATTTGTCACCGCTGAAGACAGCCACCTGCCGCCCGACAACTTTCAGGAGGAACCGCGCCCGACCATCGCACACCGCACCTCGCCCACGAATATCGGGTTGTATCTGCTGGCAACCGTCACCGCACGGGATCTGGGATGGATCGGCCTGTCACATGCCACAGACCGCATTAGCGCGACGCTTGCCACGATGCAGTCACTTGCCCGCTTCAACGGGCATTTCTACAACTGGTATGATACCCGCGACGGGCGCGTGCTCGACCCGCCCTATATCTCGTCTGTGGACAGTGGCAATCTGGCCGGACATCTGATCACGCTGGCCAACGCGTGCGAGCAATGGGCCGAGCATCCAGACACAGCATCGCACCAAAGACCGCAAGGGCTGACCGATCTGCTTGATCTGGCAGAGCGCGATGCCGAGCAGTTCAAGACCCCGCTTGATCCCACCTGCACACAGGCCATTGGTGCGCTGCGCGCGGGGCTGCAAGACAACACCGCCAACTGGCCGTTTCTGCACCGCCTCGCCGTCAAGGCAGAATGCGCCGCACCACCCGTACCGGCGCATGCGCCCGTGTGGCTGGGTCTGCTGCGCGACGAATTGTCCGCGGAGGCACAAGAGGCCGCGATGCCCCCTTCCCGGCTTGCCGAGCTGGCCATGCGATTGCGCGCATTGGGCACACAGGCCCGCACGCTTGCCATGGAGATGGATTTTGCCTTCCTGCTTGATCCAGAGCGCAAGCTTCTGTCCATCGGGTATTCTGCGCATGAAAACAGCCTTGATCCCTCGTGTTACGATCTGATGGCCTCTGAGGCGCGACTGGCCAGCCTTTTCGCCATCGCCAAACAGGATCTGCCGTTGCGCCACTGGTTCCGGCTGGGGCGCACGGTCACGGCGGTGCGTGGCGGTGCCGCGCTTGTGTCATGGGCCGGATCGATGTTTGAATACCTGATGCCCGGGCTTGTCATGCGCGAACCCGAAGGCGGCCAACTGGGCCGCACCTGCCGTTTGATCGTCGAAGGCCAGATCGCTTATGGACGCGCGCAGGGCGTGCCATGGGGGATCTCGGAATCAGGGTTCAACGCGCGGGATGTCGATTTCACCTACCAGTATTCCACATTCGGCGTGCCGGGGCTTGGCCTTAAACGCGGGCTGGCCGGTGATCTGGTGATCGCCCCCTATGCCACGGGGCTCGCCGCAATGATTGATCCCGCGGCGGCACGACGCAACTATGAGGCGCTGGCGGCCATGGGTGGGCTTGGTGTTTGCGGGTTCTACGAGGCGCTTGATTTCACACCCGATCGCGTGCTGCCGGATCAGCGCGTCGCGGTTGTGCAAAGCTATATGGCCCATCATCAGGGCATGACCATCGTGGCCATCGCCAATGTCCTGACCGACGGCCTCATGCGCGACCGGTTCCACCGCGAACCGATGATCCACGCAAGCGAGCTGCTGTTGCAAGAACGTCTGCCACGGGGGGTGGACCGCGCGCTGCCACCGCTCGAAGATGGAACGTCTACAGGACCATCAACCGCCGAGGTGGATCGTGGTCGCCGTATTGCGGGCCGCCCGCATGGCCCCACCGCTACACATCTTATGTCGAACGGACAGTATGCGGTAATGCTGACGGCCACCGGCGGCGGCTACAGCCGTTGGGGCGGTATCGCACTCACCCGATGGCGCGAGGATGCAACACAAGACCATCACGGCGCAATCTTGCATCTGCGCGATCTGACCGACGGCACTGAACAGCGGTTCGGACCGGGCGCTCGCAACACTGCCACCGACGCCGAAGATGTCCATTTCTTTGAAGATCACGCCACGTTTACAGCCCACGCCGGACACCTTGATACGGTGCTTGATATTCTGGTATCGGGCGAGGCAAATGCCGAAGTGCGCCGTATGTCGATCACCAATGGCGGGCGTAAATCGCGCACGGTGGACGTGACATCCTATGTTGAACTGACGCTGGCCGATCCCGCATCCGAGACGGCGCATCCCGCATTTTCGCGGATGTTCGTGCAGACCGAGTTTCTGCCTGAATACGGTGCCCTGATTGCACACCGTCGCCGGCGCAGCCAAAGCGATCCTGAAATCTGGGTCGCACAGTTCACCGTGGTCGAGGGCACCACCCTTGCGCCGCTGCAATATGACAGCGCGCGCGAAAGCGCGTTCGGCCGTGATCACGATCAGGCCCAACCCCGTGCCGTGACCGATCCCGGGCCGCTTGCCGGTACCACAGGCACTGTGCTCGATCCGGTGTTTGCCTTGCGCAACCGGCTGCAGATCGCGCCGGGACGCACGGCACGTGTATTGGTATGGATGGTCGCCGCCGACAGCCGCGCGGCCTTGATGGATGTGATCGACCGCCACCACGACCACAACGCCTATGACCGCGCGCGTACGCTGACATGGACGCAAGCCCAGGTGCAGTTCCGACATCTGGCCATCACTCCGAGCGAGGCTGCAGACTTTCAACGTCTGGCCGCGCCCCTGCTGTATCACGACAGCCGTTTCCGCCTGACGTCTGCTGGGTTGATACGCGGTGCGGGACGCCAGTCGGGGCTGTGGCCACTGGGGATCTCCGGCGATAGTCCCATCATCGTGCTGCGCATTGATGACACGTCAGATATCGGGCAGGTGCGTGCGCTGCTTCAGGCCCATGAATACTGGCTGGGCAAACAGCTTGCCGTAGATCTGGTGATCTTGAACGAACATACCGCCTCATATGTGCAGGATCTTCAAACCGCCATCGACCTCGCTTTGCGCAGCAGCCATTCGCGGCCCGGTGGCGACCCGCGACCTGCACGTGGTGCCGTATATACGCTACGCTCGGATCTGATCGCACCGGATGCGTGCGCCCAGCTTCTGGCCGCCGCGCGTGTTGTGCTTGTGGCGCGGCGCGGCAGGATCGGCCAACAACTCGACACCCTCACAGCCGAGGCGGTGCAACCAGCTCTCGGCGCGGTTGAGGCCCCGCCCCATGACCGCGGGCACGCAGACGCGCATATTCCCCGCAAAGCCCGTGCCACCCCCGCCACACCGGTTCCTGATCCGGACGCAGGCGTGGCGTGGCCCGATCTCGGGGCGCTGCAGTTTTTCAACGGCCTTGGAGGGTTTGCCCGCGAGGGCCGCGAATATGTCATCCGCCTTGACCAGACCGACACAACCCCCGCACCATGGATCAATGTCATTGCCAATGCGGGGTTCGGTTTTCAGGTCTCCGCCAATGGCAGCGGCTTTACATGGGCCGAAAACAGCCGCGACAACCAGCTGACACCGTGGTCGAACGATGCCATCGCAGACCCTCCGGGCGAGGCGTTCTATATCCGCGACGATGAGAGCGGGGCCATGTTTTCACCGACCCCGCGCCCGCGCGTGTCCTCCAGCGGTCCCCATGTCGTGCGCCACGGCTTCGGCTACAGCAGGTTCGAGCATCGCTGTGATGACATCGCCTGTGATCTGGTACAATTCGTGCCGCGCAACGATCCGGTCAGAATCTCGCGTCTGGTGTTGCGCAATACAGGCGCGCTGGCACGCAGGCTGAGCGTCACAGCCTATAGCGAGCCGGTGATGGGGCAGTCGCGCGCGTCCACAGCCCCGTTCCTCATCACCTCTCACGAGCCTGCAACAGGCGCCCTTATGGCGGAAAATCCGTGGAACACGGCATTTCCGGGCCGCATGATGTTTGCCGCCCTCCACTCCGCGTCCGGCGCCGCCGAAAGCTGGACCGGCGACCGGACCGAATTTCTTGGCTCAGGCGGCAGTCTTGACGACCCCGCAGCCCTGCATCCGCAGGCGGCCATGTCAGGGCGTGTGGGCGCGGGGCTTGATCCCTGTCTGGCGTTACGCAAAGCGCTGACGCTTGCGCCCGGCGAAAGCGTCGAGATCGTCCACCTGCTTGGCCAATGCGTGGATCGTGCGGCGGCGGTTGCGCTTGTCGCACAGACACGTACGGCGGATCTGCAGGCGGAATTGGTCGCGGTACAGAACTATTGGGACGACACTCTGGGCGATTTGCAGATCAAGACCCCCGATCCGGCGATGGATATCATGGTCAACGGCTGGTTGCCCTATCAGGCGCTCGCCTGCCGGATCGAGGCGCGCGCAGCCTTTTATCAAGCCAGCGGTGCATACGGGTTTCGTGACCAGTTGCAAGACAATATGGCCTTCATGCTCACACGCCCCGGCCAGACCCGCGCCCATCTTTTGCGCGTGGCTGGCCGCCAGTTTCCCGAAGGCGATGTCCAGCACTGGTGGCTGCCCCATTCCGGTCAGGGCGTGCGCACGCGCATCTCCGACGATTGCGTCTGGCTGGGCCATGCGGTTGCGGCTTATGTGAACCACACCGGCGATCACGCAATACTGGACGAACAGGTACCGTTCCTAGACGGGCATCGTCTGGGCGAGGACGAGAATGACGCGTTCTTCCTGCCCGATGACGCAGGCCATAGCGCCTCGCTGCTTGAGCATTGCATCTTGGGGCTTGAGCGTGCGCTACGCCTGAGCGGCCAGCATGGCTTGCCGTTGATCGGTACGGGCGACTGGAATGACGGTATGAACCGTGTGGGGGCCGCCGGTCGCGGGGAAAGCGTGTGGCTGGGCTGGTTGCTGGTGCAAACGCTGACGGCCTTTGTGCCGATCTTGCACAAACGCGATCCGGCCCGTGCGGCACGCATGCACGAACAGGCAGACACGTTGCGCCAATCCATCGAGACCCATGCATGGGACGGGGCGTGGTACCGTCGCGCGACCTTCGATGACGGTACGTGGCTCGGAACGCGCGATGCAGCCGCCTGCCGCATCGATTCCATCGCACAAAGCTGGGCGGTGTTGTCGGGTCAGGCCGATCCGGCGCGTGCCAGACGTGCGATGGAGGCGCTCGACACCCTTCTGGTGGATCACGAAAACGGTCTGGCGCTGCTTTTCACCCCGCCTTTCGGGATCAATACAGAGGCACAGGCACACGATCCGGGCTATATCGCCGGATATCCGCCGGGATTGCGCGAAAACGGCGGGCAGTACAGCCACGCAGCCATGTGGGCGATTCTGGCGTGGGCACGGCTGGGCGACGGCGCACGGGCGGCAGACCTGTTTGCACTGCTGAACCCGATCAACCACAGCCACACCCCCGAGACCATGCAACGCTACAAGACAGAGCCCTACGTCGTCGCCGCAGATGTGTATTCGGTCACACCGCACATCGGGCGCGGCGGCTGGAGCTGGTATACAGGCTCTGCTGCCTGGATGCATCGCGCCGCCGTGGAGGGGATACTGGGCGTCACGCGTGAGGGCGCATGTTTGCGGATTGCGCCGAACATTCCGCCCGACTGGCCGGGTTTCACTATGACACTGCGGGTGGCCAACACGGCGTGCCACATCCACGTTGAACGGACACGCAACGCAGGCACCACGCTAGACGGTCGCCCACTGGCATACGCGCCTGCCGTTTTCATACCGCTTGACGGGCAGCCCCACCATCTGACGCTGGATCTGGGTCCCGCGCCTGCATCCCCACATAGCAATGGCTCAACCCACTGAAACGGAACCATCCTCAACTCCCGCTGCCCCACAGCAGGCTGACGGGGGCAAGCTGGCGTGGACAGGCGGGCGTGGGCAGGCTGACCACCTATCCCAAGACGAAGTGTCGCGACGACGCGCCGGTCTGTTTCGGGCAGCATCCGATGATGCTGCCCCCCCGCAAGGCCCCACAGCTGCAACTGATCGCGCATAGGATCACACTGGACCCACCGGCCTTGATGACCAGGGCCCATGACGTCGCCGGCAATGCGGTGGCAAAGACACGTTTCCTGCAGCCAAAGGGCCGATTGATCAACAAAAGCCGTGCCACGCTGGATCAGAACATTCGCCATTGGCCGGTATGCGATCGCAGCGCAGGCCACGCAGGTTCCCTTTCGCAATTTTGACAACGGCTGGAAAGACACGGGCGCGTTAACCACCGCGTGTTGTAGCGATCCCAATGGCGCGCTATCGCTTTGGGGTCGGGTTCTTTGCACATGTCCCATAGATCCGGTGGCCTTGCTTGAGGATATCGCAAACCGGGTGGTCCACCAGATCAGCCATCTAAGCCCCGAGACCAAGCGCACCCGATCATCGCGGCTCCCCCTTGCGCGCGGATTGGATGGTGCCGCGACTTTGCAGTGCGGTTTATAGAGGCCGGGCAGCCCTCGGCTTCGGGCATTCTGTTTGATCCGAAATCACGGCGTGCGGGATCTGCGGGCGCAGGCGCCAAACACCCTTAGGGTGAGGCTTTCTTGACCGGCGCGGGATGGGTCGCGTTTGATTGCACACACCAGAGCGTCGGATCGGAACACCTCATCGCTGATACGCTCGTCCGTCGCATCGATCAGGGTGTGCCTGCCTTCGACGACCTCACCGCCGCGAAGAATGCATCGATGCATATGTATGAACTCTGCGCCACATGCTGGCCTGACCACGGGGCAAACCGGCCGCGACACTGGCGGATGACAGCCAAGAAATGCGGTGTCAGACACACCTGCCCGTGGCCGGCGAGAGATGTCCGGCCTCAGCGTCTGATCCGGTCAGGCCCTTAAACCGTTCGGGGCCTGACCTGGGGAAGATCCCTTGTTCAGGATCGGCACCGGCGCTCGTTACACACAGATACACCTGCGATGAACGGTAGCGTCAGCCGCCGTTCTGACGCACCACAAGCACGTCACATGTCGCATGGGACACCACATGCCCCGTGGTGGAGCCGATGATGTAATCGGTGATCCTCGGATTGTGGGAGTTCATGATGATCAAATCACACCCAAGCTCCGCTGCAACGCGCGGTATCTGGCGGTGGGGCGCGCCTGTGCGGATCATGCATCTGATTTTCACACCCCGCGTGTCCTCTTTGGCGATGACGGCCTCAATCTCCGGCAGGTGATCTTCGGGCAGTTTTTTGAGGTTGTTGTCAATGCGATCAAAAATGGACAGCACCACGATTTCGGCGTCCTCGCCACGCGCCATAGACACGGCTTTCTGAATCAGGTTCCGAGAGTTTTTGGCATGCTGCAATTTGACCGGTACAAGAATACGATCATGCATTTTGGGTCTCCATCATTATAATCTGGCAAAGGCACACCGGTATGGAGCGCCTTCTTTTTTGGTATCATGCGGTTTTAGAACCGGTGGCGGACACGCCCTTTGGGGGCGACGAAGGGCTCTTCGGACAATGAACGATATAGGCCCCAGATCATAAGAAACATGATAATAGAGAATGGCAGACCTGCCGCCAATGACGCCGTTTGCAAGGCCCCCAGACCGCCAGAGGCAAGCAGAACCGCCGCCACAGCCCCTTCACCAAATCCCCAAAACACGCGGTAGATGATCGGTGGCTCTTCCTTGCCCATCGAAATCAGCGTGGTTACCACCAATGTGCCACTGTCAGCGGATGTCACGAAATAGGTGATGATCAGGATCAGCGCACAAAAACTGACGATATTGCCAAAAAAGCCCAATCCGAAGTTTTCGATGATCACGAACAGCGGACGCGAGATGTCTTCGTTGACGGCGGCGATGATCCCGCCGTTCTGCATGAATTCCTGCCACAGGGCGGTGCCCCCGAAAACAGACATCCAGAAAAACGTGATGAGTGTCGGCACAATCAAAACCCCGATGGCAAATTCGCGGATCGTGCGCCCCCGCGACACGCGGGCGATGAACATCCCCACAAAAGGCGCCCAGGCGATCCACCATCCCCAATAGAAAATCGTCCATGATCCTTGCCAGCCGGAGGTCGGATCAGGATCGACCCACAGGCCCATCGGAATAACATTGACGATATACTCACCCACATTGGTGATGAAAAAGCCAAGTAGAAAGACCGTGGGACCAACAAGAATAAAGACCGAAATCAGGACGATAGACAGCCACATATTCAGCTCGGACAAGATCTTGATACCCTTGCCCACGCCCGACACCGCAGACACTGTGGCAATGGCCGAGATCACAAGGATCAACAGGTATTTCACCCACGCATCCATCGGCACACCGAAAAGCTGATTAAGCCCCGCCTGAAGCTGTCCTGCCCCAAGACCCAATGTTGTGGCCACGCCGAATACCGTTCCGAAAATGGCCAAAAGATCAACAATATGCCCGATTGGCCCGAAAATACGGTTGCCAAAAACAGGATAAAGCGCGGCCCTGATCGTCAGCGGCAGCCCCTTACGATAACTGAAATAGGCCAAGGCCAGACCGACGATGACATACACCGCCCAGCCGTGAAGGCCCCAATGCAGGAACGTCACCTGCATCGCCATCACGGCCCCATCCATGGAATTCGCAGTCCCCGGTTTCAAAAACGGTGCGTTCTGGACATGATACATCGGCTCTGCCACCGACCAGAACAGCAGGCCGATCCCCATACCGGCGCCGAACAACATTGAAAACCATGTGAAATTCGAGAAATCCGGCTCGTCGTCGTCCCTGCCAAGCCTGATATTGCCGAAACGCGAAAAGATCAGCCAGAATACGAAGAAGATAAAAATGGCAATTGTGAGGATGTAATACCAGCTCAGGTTGTGACTGATCCACGATTGCATGGCGGCAAAGAACTTGCCCACTGCGTCGGGTGCCAGCACCCCCGCTGCAACAAAGACGATGACGATCACCGCCGAACTGATCGACATCGTCGGGTTCACCCCGCGAAAGATCCCCCGGTCGCTCAGCATTTCTTCTTCGTAGTTATTTTGTGATGACATATTTGCCTTCCCTCCCGTCCGACAAATTGTCGGGTGATGTAATTCCCCGCGCACCTTGTTTTTATGATTTTTGGAGTGTTGCCCGGAGCCGTCTTGATCTCAGAAAAGAGTTTGCGCCATTCTGAAAGGGGCGCATAATTGCACGACAATCAGACACCTGGGTGATCTGCCCCCACTGACCGTTCGTTTTGGTAAACGGGCGCCTGCGGGTTCTTTTTTATATGCACGGTATTTTTGTTCGGCAAGCGCGTCGTTCACAATGCGCATATTATTTAAGCGCGGCATTGCCGGCCCACGCGCAGCGGGGCGCGCCGGGGCATCAAGCGGACAGAAAGCAGATCGGTCCGCCGCGCCAAGCCAAACCAAACCAAACCACGGATAGGCAAATGCCCCTGACGCTTTCCGGCAGGGGCATTTACGGCTACAAACATCTTTTTGGCACAAAAGGCCTCCGAGCCTTCAAAGCACTTGGCTTTGGTGCCCCCTAAAAACGCGGGTGTTGTTCAGTCAAAGGTCAGCTGCACCTTGACCGCCAGTCCGCGGTCCAGTGCCAGATCCATCGCGGCGTTGGCCTGTTCGATGGGGAGAGAATGCGTCACAATCGGCGCAAGCGTCAGCGCGCGCGCATTGATCAGATCCACCGCTTGCCCGAATTCCGCATCAAACCGGTGCGTACCAATCAGGTTCAGCTCCTTGGCCACCAGCATGTTGAACGGCACCGGCGTATCCCCCATCACACCGACCTGAACAATGGTGCCCAAAGGCCGTGTACAGGCGATTGCGGAGCGTAACGCAGGCCCTGCGGCAGAGCATTCGAAACACAGATCGAACTGGCCTTTATCGGCCTCGTATTCCGCCAACCCTTCTGGATTGGTGCGGGTATTGATTGCGCGTGTCGCACCGACCTTGCGCGCCACCTCAAGTGTCGCATCCTGAAGATCTGTTACAACAATTTCGGATGCACCGTAATATTTGGCCAACGCCACACACAGCGCCCCGATCGGACCTGCGCCCGTGACCAGAACCCGCATGCCTGCCAGATCGCCCGCAGCCGCCATCGCGCGGGTGAAGGCGCGCCGGCACACAGCCAGCGGCTCGGCCAGCGCGGCTTCGGCCATAGGCACATCATCGGCCACAGCAAAACACTGCGCGGCCCCGATCGCCAGACGGTCACGGAAAAATCCCTGTTCGTGGGGCATAAACATCGCGGAGCCTTTGAAACGCATGTTCATGCAATGCTGGTGCGCGCCCGCGTCGCAAAACTTGCACCTGCCGCAAGGATGCGACGGGTTGATCGCGACACGGGTGCCGATGGCCAGCCCCGTGACCCCCTCGCCTGTCGCAACAACAGTGCCTGCGGCCTCGTGCCCGATAATGATCGGCTCGCGCACGCGGATGGTGCCGATCCCGCCGTCTGAGAAATAATGGATATCGGACCCGCAGATCCCGCCCGCACCAATCGCGACGATCACCTCGCCCGTGGCGGGCACCGGTGCCTCGGCCGTTTCAACGCGCAGATCCTTTTGCCCATGCAGGCGGGCGATGCGAACGGTCATGCCATTCTCCTTTTCCGGTCTTTGGTCATCAGTTCAAAAGTGAAGGCAGCCATGTGCTGAAGAAAGGCACATAGGATACCAGCAGCAGGACAATCAGGTTGGTGATCAAAAATGGTGCGATTGCGCGCGTGACCTGCCACAGCGACACCCGACCGATATCGGCACAGATGAACAGACACACGCCCACAGGCGGCGTCGTCAGGCCAATCATCAGGTTCAGCACGGCGAACACCGCGAAATGGATCGGGTCCACACCCACGCCTGTGGCCAGCGCCAGCAGCGGGCCGAACAGGATAATCAGCGCAGCAATCGTTTCCATGAACATACCGACGAACAACAGCACGAGGTTGATCAGCAAGATCACCAGAAATTTGTTATCCGTGACCGTCAGCACAGACGAGGCGATCGTTTGCGGAATACGTTCGGACACAAGTATCCAGCCAAATACATTGGCCAATCCGACCAGCATCAAGATCGCCGCCGCAGATACAGCACTATCGACGACAATTTTCGGCACATCGCGCAGCTTCAGACCCTTGTAGACGAAGGCGCCCACGACGAACGCATACACCGAGGCCACCACAGCCGTTTCGGTTGGTGTGGCAAATCCTATGAGCAAACCACCCACAATCAGACCGGTCATGGCCACTGCCCAGAACGCACCCAAGAATGCCTTCCACAGTTCACCGAACCCGGCCCAGGGCTGGCGTGGAAAATTGCGTTTGCGCGCGATGATCCAGGTCGTGATCATCATTGCCACGCCCATCAGCACACCCGGAATAGCGCCCGCGATGAACATCTTGCCCACCGAAATCCCCGACAAAGTGCCCACGATGATCATCGGCACAGATGGCGGAATAATCGGCCCGACAGTGGAGGATGCCGCCGTGACGGCTGCCGAGAAATCTGCCGGATAGCCCGCCTTTTTCATCCCGGGGATCATCATGCCCCCGATCGAGGCGGCATCGGCCGCCGCGGTGCCGGAAATACCACCAAACAGCATGGATGAGGCGACGTTCGTCAGCCCCAGCCCGCCCCGCATCCAGCCGACCATGGCCTGCGCCAGACGTACGATACGTTCCGTTATGCCGCCCGCGTTCATCAGATTGCCCGCCAGAATGAAACCCGGAATACACAGCAACACGAAGCTGTCCATACCGGCGTACATCTTCTGCGGAATCGCAACCAAGGGCATCCCGACATAAAGCAGATACGCCATTGACGACACGCCCAATGTCACTGCCACAGGCAGACCAATGACCAGACCGCCGATGAAGCAGCCCAGAAGGATTACCAGTTCCATACGTTTATTCCTCTCCCAAGCTCTCGGCGGGGCGTTCGGGGGTTCCGTCTGTCGTGCGCGCAAGCATCCCGATGATACGCAATGCGGCAAACAGGCTGAGTGACAGCAGCGCGACCAGAACGGCTGCGTGGATGTAATCCATCCGGATATTCAGCGACGGCGCGGTCTGGCGCGCCCCGATCGACACATAAAGCCATGTCGCCTTGATCAGCATCAAGCCAAAGGCGCAGGTGATAATTGCACAAATCAGACGCAGTGCCCAAGCCAGCTTCGCTGGAAGCGCCTCCGAGACAATATCGACATTGACAAGATTGCCCGACCGGTAGCTCAGCCCGACGCCGAAGGCCGCCAGATACAGCAGCGCGAAACGGGTCAGTTCCTCTGTCCACACCATCGACGTTATGATCCCGGAACGACCGGCAAGCTGCGTCAGAACCGCACCGATAATCACGAGGAAACTCAGCCCCGTCAGAACCCGTGCGATGATCGTGAATATTTGTGTCACCACATTCATAAATGCACCTTGGTCAGAGAAAGCCGGCGGGCCGGGATATGCGAAACACTCCCCCGGCCCCGCCAAGACGCCCCGGGGTGCCCCCCGGGACGCCGTCAAAATCAGTTTGCGAACAGATCTTCGACATAAGGACGGATGTCGTCGGATACCGAGTCCAGAACCGCCTTGCGTGCGGCCTCGGCAAAGGCGGCATTGTCGACCTCGACAAATTCCATACCCGCACCCTGCAGCTGCTGGGTCAGTTGCGCCTCGTCTTCGAGGAAGGCTTCACGTTCCCATGCCTGCGCGCGGCTCGCCGCTTCCATGACCGCGGTCTGGTCTTCCTCGGAGAGTTGCTGCCATTTCATCTCCGAAATCGTCAGATAGATCCAAGAGCGTACGTGATCGGTCAGGTTCACATAGCCCTGAACCTCATTGAAGTTTGCCGTCTTGATCAGTGCGAGCGGGTTCTCCTGCGCCTCGATCGTGCCGTTTTGCAGCGAGGTAAACACCTCCGAGAATGCCATCGGCGTCGGGTTCGCGCCAAGGGCCTTCCATGTATTGAGGAAAAGCGGCACATTCGGCACGCGCATTTTCAACCCGTTGAGTTCGTCAGGCGAGGTGATCGGGCGGTTCGATGTCAGTTCGCGCGGGCCACGGGCAAAATAGGCAATCGGGCGGATGCCGACTTTGTCGATGATTTGCTGCTCGATTTCCTGACCCAGCTCGCCACCTGCGACCGCATCCATATCCTCAAGCGATTTATAGGCATAGGGCACCGCCAGAAGTGCCGCCATCGGTGCATAGTTTTGCAGGCTTTCACCGGTGATCGTCATGTCGGCGGTACCAAGCTGCATGCCGTTGATGACATCCATCTCCTTGCCCAGCGTCTCGTTGGGATAGATCTCGACCTCGACACGACCATCGGTCAGGTTTTCCAGCTCCTCGGCGAATTTCTCCGACGCTTTGTGCCAGATGTTATCCTCGTTTGCGGGATGGCCGAGCTTTAGTGTTACATCGGCAGCATAGGCCTGTGCCGAAAGCGCGATAACGGCAATGCTAGCTGTCAAAGCGGTCTTGAGGGTTGTTTTGGCGAACATGGTTTCCTCCCTTATGTCGCATTGGTCCTTCAGCTGACCGAAGGATCGAAATAGTCTGGATAGGCCTCGCGGATGGCCGGAAGGTCTTTCAGGATCATCCGCAAATGGCCGCGCATCGCAGCCACCGCAGCCGCAGGATCGCGCGCCTCGATGGCATCGACCACGGTCGCGTGCTGGGCGATCAGATGGGCGAGCGGAAAATTGGTCGAGGTCATCTGCCGCACGCGGTCCATCTGGGACTTCATGCCTTCGATCACCAGCCATGCATTCGGCCGGCCCGCCGCACGCGCCAGCGCACGATGGAACGCGTCGTCAAGCGGCACAAAAGCCGCCGGACGGTCATCTGCAAGGCGTTGCTGGTCTTCAAGCATCGCGCGCAGATCCGCCACCAGACCTTGGGGCGGGTTCTCGGCACAAGCGCGGGCGATATCGGCCTCCACCGCCTCGCGCACGAACCGCGCATCCATCACCGCGTCTTGCGATATCTTGCGCACGAAACTGCCGCGCTGGGGCCGGATTTCCAAAAGCCCCTCTTCAGCGAGTTTGATGAACGCCTCGCGCACCGGCTGACGCGAAAGCCCGAACCGCTGCGCGATCTCGGCCTCCGATAAACGCGTGCCCGGCGGCAGATCATTGCACACAATGCCCTCGCGCAAGATGCGTGAAAGCTGCGGGCCGACCGGCATGGATTGATCAATTCTAGCTAAATCAAACGACTCGTGGCCCATAGCGATCCTCCCTCTGGACAAAGTCTGCGCCATACTGCCATACTAGTCAACATATGATTGGTATGTTATCGATCACATCCATACCGCGCGGTTTTTTCCGCGCACCAGACGCTTCGATACCAACCGGATCGGAGCCAGCTACGTCGAGGGAGGAATTGCGATGCATCAGACATGGCGTTGGTTCGGTCCGAAAGACCGCGTGAGCATTGACGACATGATGCAGGCAGGCGTCGAGGGGGTGGTGTCCGCGCTCCATCACGTGCCGACAGGGGTGGTCTGGACGCCCGAGGAAATCGCCCGGCGCCAGCGCGAAATCGCGACACGTGGCGACGGACGTCCCTCTTCGCTCAAATGGGACGTGGTCGAATCGCTTCCGGTTTCAGAAGATATCAAAAAGCAAAAAGGCGACTGGAAAACCCATATCGCGCATTGGAAAACATCCATGCGCCATCTTGCTGATGCGGGCATTCAGGTGATTTGCTATAATTTCATGCCGGTGCTGGATTGGACACGCACAGATCTGGCGTGGGAACGCCCCAATGGTGCGCGCTGCATGCGGTTCGACCTGATCGATTTTGCGGCCTTCGATATCCATATCCTGAAGCGCAAAGGCGCGGCCGAAAGCTTTCCCGATGGGATCGTCGCCCAAGCCGCCGAGCGGTTCGCGGGCATGGATAGCTCGCGACGCGAGCAGCTTGCGGGCAACGTCGTGTTCGGCCTACCCGGCGCGGCCGAAAAATTCACACTTGAAGATGTGCGCGCTCATCTTGCCGAATACGCACATATTTCGGAAAGCCGGCTGCAAGCGCATATGATCGACTTCCTGTCCGAAGTCGCCCCTCTGGCGCAGGATCTGGGAATGCGGCTGTGCTGCCACCCCGATGATCCGCCTTTTCCGCTGCTGGGCCTGCCGCGGATCATGTCCACCCAGACCCATTATCGCACGATCCTTGATGCGGTCGATCTTGCGTCCAACGGTGTGACGCTGTGCACGGGATCGCTCGGGGCGCGGCCCGACAATAATCCTGTCGAGATTTTCAAGGCGCTGGCTGATCGGGTACATTTCCTGCATCTGCGCAATGTCTCGATCGAAGGTACGGAGGTGATGAACTCGCTTTACGAGGACGAGCACCTGTCTGGCCACACCGATATGGTCGCGATGGTGGCCGCCGTCGTGGCAGAAGAAACCCGCCGTCGCGCGCAGGGCCGCGCCGACTGGTCGATCCCCTTCCGCCCCGATCACGGTCAGGACATTCTTGATGACATCGGACGCGAGGCTCAGCCGGGCTATCCCGCCATCGGGCGTTTGAAAGGGCTGGCAGAGCTGCGCGGCCTCTATCATGCCTTCCAGCATCCGATTGTTGCCCAAGCGGACAGGGTAAAGCCATGATGCGTCTGACGGATGTCGCGCAAGTACCCGCCACGTTGCGCCCCGCCTATGATCGCGCAGCACATGGTGTGGGGATCGTGCACCTCGGGTTGGGTGCGTTTCACAAGGCGCATCAGGCCGCGCTGACCGATCTGGCCATCGCGGCCTCGGGCGGAGACTGGCGCATTCTCGGTGTATCATTACGCTCGCCCAAGGCGTGCGATCAACTGGCGCCGCAAAACGGGCTGTATACGCTGATCAGCAAAGGCGCCGAGGGGGTCAATGCGCGTGTCATCGGCGCAATCGCCGATGCGATCTGCAGCGCGGAGGATCCTGAACCAGCCCTCGCCGCGATGGCCGCGCCGGCAACCAAAATCGTGTCGTTGACCGTAACTGAAAAAGCCTATGGTCTGGATCGCGTCAATCGCGGCTGCGATATCACCCATCCCGCAGTGGCCGCCGATCTGGCAACCCCGCGCACGCCGCATGGCGTGCTGGGACTTCTGGTCGAGGCATTGCGGCGCAGACGGGCCGATAATGTAGCCCCCTTTAGCGTCTTATCTTGCGACAACCTGCCAGATAACGGCCAGCTTCTACGCGGAGCGGTGATGGATTTCGCACGCCGTTTGGATCGCGATCTGGCAAGCTGGATCGCGGAAAATGTGGCGTTTCCGTGCACAATGGTGGACCGTATCACCCCGCCTGCAACACAAGCCACACTGGATCATGCACAAGCGCTGACCGGTTGCACCGATCTGGCGGCAACCGAAACCGAGAGTTTCTGCCAATGGGTGATCGAGGATCATTTCCCTCAAGGCCGGCCGGACTGGGCCGCAGCCGGCGTGATCTTTACCGATGAGGTCGCCACCTTCGAGGCCATGAAGCTGCGGATGCTCAATGGCAGCCATTCGATGCTCGCCTACGCAGGGTTTCACGCAGGCGCCCGCTTTGTGCGTGATGTCATGGCCCATCAACGGTTATCGCGTTTGGTCCGGCGGCATCTGTCTTCGGCCGCAGCGACACTGCCTGCAATGAACGGGATCAACCTCGATGATTATGCGCAGGCGCTGGCCACGCGCTTTGCAAATCCCGAACTGGCGCATGAAACCTTCCAGATCGCGATGGACGGCTCCGAGAAAATGCCACAGCGGATCTTTGCCGCAGTGGCAGACGCCCGTACAAACGATGTGGATATCCGCCCCTTTGCCTTCGCCACCGCTGCTTGGGCCAGACATATATCCATGTCCACCCACGACTGCGCGCCCTATGAATTGCGCGACCCCCGCGCCGACATGCTGCGCGATCTGGCTGAAAACCGTCCCGCATCACAGATCGTGGCCAACTTGCGTGCAACTTCGATCCTACCGCAGGGTCTGGGCGGTGACAGCGCCTTTTGGTCTCAGGTAGAGGTGATCCTTGCCGACATGCTGGCACATCCGATGGAAAACGTGATCGCGCGGGAGGCCGCTGACCTCCCCTAAACCCGCACACCATCTGCGCCCAAAACGTCAGCTCAAGAAAAAGTCCGGATCATTTTTCATCTTGACGATCTGTCGGACTGGCTTTCACGTCACCCCGTCCAGGCGCACGCCTTGACCTGCTCCCCTGAAGGCCCCGCGTATACGCTGGCCCCTTTTCAGGTTAACGTTTTTTCTCGCCAGCTGGCAGGTCAAAGCGCCCTTGGGCAGTAAGGCGTGAATATGGCTGGTGGTGATTGAAGTCCTTGCGCCATGGCGCCACCCAGTTGCGCTCATACCGCAAGTGGTCAAAGAGGTTCTGGTTCACGAGTTAATCGCGCATTCTTCGGGTGTTGCAGCTTTCAACGCTGCTTGGGTTTGCTTGGAAAGATACGGTGCCGCTGGACCTTACGGCCGTGCCGGCGCTCCATATCGCTTTGCGGGCCAAGCGCCGCCGCGCCGGAGCGCCGCGTTATTGACGCATGTCGAGAGCCCAAAATGGCTTAGTTGCACAAACGGGGTAAAGCTTTCATGCCATTAATACCTAATCCAGTCTGGTGGCTGTTGGGGATGATCAAACCGATTGCATCGGCTTACAAGACTACGAACTGGACCACTTATACCGAGGCGCGGTAGCGGCGCGGGTCACTGACAAACCGGACCCGTCACGCTTTAGTGCCGCCTCGCGTGCTCGCACCACCTTCGCTCAGAGGCGACCGGGCTTTTCTAGCCCAGTGCTGAGCGCCGTCGTCGCGGGGTATAGACGCCGTTGATGAAGCAAAAGATCACAGTCCCAGACTGCCGCCGGGTTTCCCACGACCGTCGCCAGACCAGCTCGGTCTTGATGGTCATGCAAACAGTATTGCTCTGCGCGATCCGTGTGATGAATGCAGACCATGCTCGAGACCTTCGTTGCCTCCTGTTCGAGGACAATGGTCAAGCGCTAGATACAGCCCACACTCCCGCGTCCAGACATAGCTGATGTCGCCCGCCCATTTTGGGTTTGGGGCATCCGCTGTAAAGCTTTGGTCGAGCCGGTTGAGCGCGATATGAACTTGTGATCGCTATCCGTTATAACCTTGTGTGTGCAAGTTCTCACCACTGATTTGCCGTTCTGGGGCATCAATCTGCCGATGCGACGATGACCAACGTTCAGCCCGCTCTCTTTCAATTCTACCGTCATGCGCGGTTCGCGACAAAGGCCCAAGTTAAAACGTGATAGTTCATTGATATGGCCAACGTCATCAGATCAACTCGCTGCCTGCGACTGGCCGGGCGGCTGCGCAGCGCCCGCAAACCGCGTGGGCTTACTTTGATGACCTTGCAAAGGCAGCCCGCTTGGAAAGCCTCAGACTATTCTTAAATGCCCCTCAAGCTAACGGCGTTCGGCTCGCAAAGATCGGGACGTCGGGCAAACCATCCACCAGATCGTTTTCTGATCCTGCGCACCTCTTTTTAGCCCCCCACCCTCTCATTCTTGAAAACACGGTTCTCGCGTTGAAGCCGATCATTTTCTTGAGCGAGGCGCCTATCCTCTTGCGACACCTCGTCTTTACATCGGTATTCCGTGATCTACCTGTTCAGTGCCGCTAGGCCAACGGCCCTGAAAAGTCAGGAGCGTGTAGCGGGGGCATCGTAAACCCACAGCTGGGAATGGCGCAGGTAGACATGCGCGAACCACGACTGATGGGATATTTTTCCGACTTGTATGACTCCGGCATATTCCAAAATCAAATGGGGGAAAAAGAAAAACCAACCACGATATTTTCAACATAAATCGAGAATATACAGGGGGTATGGCGGAGACGAAGGGATTCGAACCCTCGAGACCCTTCCGGGCCTACTCCCTTAGCAGGGGAGCGCCTTCGACCACTCGGCCACATCTCCGCTGACCCGTATATTCAGCCACGCGCAGGGAGACAAGGGGTTTTTCATTTTTTTTCGACCGACAGAAAAAAGGGAAAACCCATAGTTGTCATTGCGTTAATGAATCAGTCTTGGCTTGGTGTGGATAACGTCATCGCGCTGGCGAAACTTTTCGGTCGGCCCGCCTTGCTCATACGAATTCACGCGCCATCCGCAACCTTGTTTATCCTTTCGTCACATTCAGACGACAGGGGAAAACAGTAGGCTAGACTTCGTCCTCAAGCTGATGCGCTTGGCCAGTGACATCTTCTATCCTAAATGAGCGTTCAAATTTTATGGCCTAGAAACACAAAGCAAATGGCACGCTAAAGGGTGTTCACTCATCACAACCATCTCGCAAACGCCGCCCACCACCAGAATTACATTTAAAATCAATTATGTAAGACGCGTTGGACTTCGTTTTGCAATTCCGGAACAAGTTCGGCCTCGAACCACGGGTTTTTCTTGAGCCACGCCGTGTTACGCCATGAAGGATGCGGCAACGGGATCACGCCATCAGGGGCATCTCGCCAATTTCTAACACATTCGGTGACCGATTGACGCGATCCCAAATGCCATTTTTGTGCATATCCGCCGACCACAACCTTAAGACGCAGATTTGGGAGCGATTGCATCACCTTATGATGCCATGTGGCCGCGCAAATCGGCGGCGGCGGCAGATCGCTTCCGTTTTTATCATACCCCGGGAAGCAAAAACTGTTCGGCAAAATCGCGATACGCTGCCGGTCATAGAACAGGTCTTTGCCAAGGCCGAGCCACGCACGCAAACGATCACCTGACCTGTCCCAGAATGGCATCCCCGCCTCATGAACACGCAATCCCGGCGCCTGACTCGCAATCAAAATACGCGCGGACGGATCGAACCACACCACTGGCCTGGGCGAGTGATGCGTTCGGGTGGCGGCAAATCGCTCCGCACACAAACGGCACGCTGAAATAGTGGAGCGCAAATCATACATAGTCTGTAAATATGTGTGCGCTGTTTTGGTTCAAGTAAGTTTGGCGCGCTCGCCGATCAAAGCCAGACGATAAGCCCCTGTACGACCGGACACGATGCCCCCCAAGGTCATACCAGGACAATCTGCACGTGCCCCCTACCCTATAGCTATCTGGGCTAGAGCGGAGTTTACGCCAGATCTTCCACCCGATCTTCCATGTGCACCGCAGCCGGAAAGGGATCTAACGGTATCAGGGTTAATAGAGGTCCCAATCATCGTCGTGTTTGACTGGCCCGATGGCCATCCAACCAGCCCGCACACGCGCCACACGCGAATCCGCCCATGTTTTGAAAATAATCACAAACCCTTCGGTTGTGATATCGCCGGCTGAAATATCCACCCGCGAATTATGTGTATTGTCGATATCCCACATCGCCAGCGTAACATGTACAGCAGGTGGAGCGGTGTAGGGATCGGGGAATGTAATCTTGCGGCGCAATTCGCGCGGCCCCTCACCGGACCACATCACCCCGTCTTCCTGAAAATCGGAAAACAAAACCAGCTCGCCTTGAGAAATGCCAACCTGATGTGCATCGATTTTCATCATTTCAGCGTTCCTCGAACCGTTGACTGAACCCGCTTGTTACCTAAAGCTTACGTTAACAAAATCAAAAAGGCCCCGGCAATTGCCAAGGCCCTTCAGAACATTTTCTAAGCGCGTTTTAGCCTAGCATGTGGGAGCCGAGGGCTTCCATATCTGCCAGCATCTTCGCTGTCATATCCGCAACCGAAGGATGGGCATCTTCATGCTCTTTGCGGGCCTCTTCGACCATTTCAGCATGAACTTCCGGCGTAAATTCGTTCGCAGGCAGCGAACGCTCAGCCAGAATACTCACCGAGTCCGGCGAAATCTCGGCAAAACCGCCGGTTACAGCGTAATCGGTCGACACGCCATCGGCCACGATCGTCAGCTTACCCGGTTTGAGCGTGGTGATCAGCGGCGCATGCCCCGGCATAACCGTCAGTTCACCATCGGTCGAGGGAATACGGATCTCGCTGGCCTGAACAGAAGCGAGCTTCCGTTCAGGGGCAACAAGGTCGGTTTGAATCGTGTTGGCCATCGGCTGGTCTCCTTACGCTGCGGCCGCGAGTTTCTCGGCTTTTGCCTTCACTTCCTCGATGCCGCCAACCATGTAGAACGCCGCTTCGGGCAGGTGATCGTATTCACCGGCCACAACCGCTTTGAACGACGAGATCGTATCTTCGAGCGGAACCTGAACACCGTCAGACCCTGTGAAGACTTTTGCAACGTCGAAGGGCTGCGACAGGAAGCGCTGGATTTTACGTGCGCGCTGAACGGTCAGCTTATCTTCTTCGGAAAGTTCGTCCATGCCGAGGATGGCAATGATGTCTTGCAGCGATTTGTAGCGTTGCAGGACATTCTGAACTTCACGAGCAACGTTGTAATGCTCTTCGCCCACGATGCCCGGATCCAAGATGCGCGACGAACTGTCGAGCGGATCCACAGCCGGATAAATCCCCAGCTCCGAGATGGCGCGGTTAAGAACCGTCGTCGCGTCAAGGTGGGCAAATGTCGTGGCAGGCGCCGGATCGGTCAAGTCATCCGCAGGCACGTAGACGGCCTGAATAGACGTGATCGAGCCTTTCTTGGTGGAGGTAATCCGCTCCTGCATCGCGCCCATATCGGTTGCAAGCGTCGGCTGATAGCCCACGGCCGAAGGAATACGGCCCAAAAGGGCGGAGACTTCGGAACCGGCTTGGGTGAAGCGGAAGATGTTGTCTACGAAGAACAAAACATCCGTACCCGATGAATCACGGAACTGCTCCGCAAGGGTCAGGCCGGTCAGTGCCACACGGGCACGTGCACCCGGAGGCTCGTTCATCTGACCGTATACCAGCGCCACTTTCGATTCCGACAGGTTGTCGGGCACGATAACGCCGGATTCGATCATTTCGTGGTAAAGGTCGTTACCCTCACGCGTCCGCTCGCCAACACCTGCGAACACAGAATAACCCGCGTGCACTTTAGCGATGTTGTTGATCAGTTCCATGATCAGAACGGTTTTACCAACACCGGCACCGCCGAACAGGCCGATCTTACCGCCTTTGGAGTAAGGCGCGAGCAGATCGATCACCTTGATACCGGTCACCAGAATCGAGGATTCTGTCGACTGTTCGGAGAAGGGCGGTGCCTCTTGGTGGATCGAACGGGTTTCCGTGTTATCCACAGGACCTTTTTCGTCAACCGGCTCGCCGATCACGTTCAGGATCCGTCCCAGCGTTGCATCGCCCACCGGAACCTGGATCGGAACGCCCAGATCGCGCACTGCCGCCCCACGGACCAGACCTTCGGTCGCGTCCATTGCGATGGTGCGAACCGTGTTCTCGCCGAGGTGCTGTGCAACCTCCAGAACCAGACGGTTGCCATTGTTGTCGGTTTCGAGTGCGTTGAGGATTTCGGGCAGGCCGTCTTCGAACTGAACGTCCACGACGGCGCCGATGACCTGCGTCACTTTGCCATTGCTTGTCATAGGTGTGTATTCTCCGGTTCGGTCAGAGCGCTTCGGCGCCCGAAATAATTTCCGTAAGCTCTGTGGTAATCGCGGCCTGACGGGTACGGTTATAAACGATTGTCAGATCGTCGATCATGTCGCCTGCGTTGCGCGTTGCGTTGTCCATTGCAGACATACGTGCACCCTGCTCCGAGGCGCCGTTTTCCAACAACGCGGCAAAGATCTGGGTCGCAATACCGCGCGGCAGAAGATCAGCAAGGATCTCCTCTTCGCTCGGCTCGTAGTCGTAAACGGTCGACGCCGCCCCGCCATCATTTGCAGCCTCGAATTTCGCCGGCACGATCTGTTCTGCCGTCGGAATTTGCGTGACCACATTTTCAAAGCGCGAATAGAACAACGTCGCAACGTCGAATTCACCTTCGTCGAAGCGATTCAGGACGTTCTTGGCAATCCCCTGTGCGTGGAAATAACGAAGACGCTTCACTTCCGAAAGATCGACATGGTCGATGAACAGATTGCCCAATTCGCGACGAAGCGCATCGCGCCCCTTTTTACCCACGGTAAGAACTTTTACCGTTTTGCCTTCAGCTTTCAGCTTTGCGGCATGGGCTTTCGCTTTTTTCGCGATATTGACGTTGAAACCGCCGCAAAGGCCGCGTTCCGCCGTCATCACGATCAGAAGATGGGTCTGATCAGAGCCCGTCCCAGCCAGAAGCCGGGGCGCGCTCGGGGTTCCTTCCACCGAAGCGGCAAGCGATGCCATCACAGCCAACATACGCTCGGAATAAGGCCGGGCGCTTTCGGCAGCGTCTTGGGCACGGCGCAATTTTGCAGCCGCGACCATTTGCATCGCCTTCGTGATCTTTCGAGTGTTCTTAACACTCGAGATCCGGTTTTTTAGGTCCTTAAGGCTGGGCATGTCCCTGTCCTTTCAGGCCGCTCACGCGAACGACTTGGCGAAGCCTTCGATAGCTGCCTTAAGCTTATCTGCGGCCGCACCTTTGATTTTCGGATCCTCGTTGGTAATCCAATCGAGAACGTCTTTCTTCGAAGAACGAAGATAGGCCAGCAGACCCTGCTCCCAGCGACCAACCTCTTTCACATCGACCTTGTCGAGATATCCGTTGGTACCGGCAAAGATCACTGCCACGATTTCGGCATTCGTCAGCGGCGCGTATTGCGGCTGCTTCATCAGCTCGGTCAGGCGTGCACCACGGTTCAGAAGCTTCTGGGTGGACGCATCCAGATCAGAACCGAACTGTGCGAATGCCGCCATCTCGCGATACTGCGCCAACTCCAGTTTCACCGGACCTGCGACAGATTTCATCGAGTTTGTCTGTGCAGACGACCCGACACGCGACACCGAAAGACCGGTGTTCACAGCAGGACGGATGCCTTGGTAGAACAGATCGGTTTCAAGGAAGATCTGGCCATCGGTGATCGAAATCACGTTGGTCGCGATGAACGCGGAAACGTCACCACCTTGGGTTTCGATAACCGGCAATGCTGTCAACGAACCTTCGCCGAAATCTTCGTTCAGCTTGGCCGAACGTTCCAGCAGGCGCGAGTGAAGATAGAAAACGTCACCCGGGAACGCTTCACGGCCCGGCGGACGGCGCAGCAGCAGCGACATCTGGCGATAGGCCACAGCCTGTTTCGTCAAATCATCATAAACGATCAAGGCGTGTTTGCCGTTGTCACGATAGAATTCAGCCATCGCGGTGGCCGAATACGGTGCCAGATACTGCATCGGTGCCGGATCGGAAGCGGTCGCCGCGATCACTGTCGTGTAGGCCATCGCGCCGGTTTCTTCGAGCTTTTTCACAAGCTGCGCGACGGTCGAGCGTTTTTGACCGATTGCGACGTAGAAGCAGTGAACAGCGTTGTCCGGGTTCGCGTCGTTATAGACTTTCTGGTTCAGGATCGCGTCAAGCGCGATGGCCGTTTTACCCGTCTGACGGTCACCGATGATCAACTCGCGCTGGCCACGGCCGATCGGAATCATTGCGTCAACCGATTTCAAACCTGTCGCCATCGGTTCGTATACCGATTTACGCGGGATAATACCCGGTGCCTTCACATCGGCCACGCGACGTTCGCTCGCCTCGATCGGGCCTTTGCCGTCAAGCGGGTTACCAAGGCCATCAACGACACGCCCCAAAAGCGCGTCACCGGCAGGAACGTCCACGATGGAGTTCGTACGCTTGACGATATCGCCTTCTTTGATGTGACGGTCAGAGCCGAACAGAACCACACCGACGTTGTCGGCCTCGAGGTTCAGCGCCATGCCGCGCAGACCACCGGGGAATTCCACCATTTCGCCAGCCTGAACATTGTCCAGACCGTAGACGCGGGCAATACCGTCACCGACGGAAAGCACGCGACCGACTTCGGCCACTTGGGCATCCTGCCCGAAATTCTTGATCTGCTCCTTAAGGATCGCAGAGATCTCAGATGCCTGGATACCCATTATCCAACCTCTTTCATGCTATTCTGGAGGGATGCAAGCTTCGAGCGGATCGATGTATCGACCATGCGCGAGCCCAACTTTACAATCATGCCGCCGATGAGGCTTTCATCAACAGCAACATTTAGCTTAACAGTCTTACCGGTTTTCTCGGCGAGCGTCTTGGACAGCTGCGATTGCTGTTCGGACGTCAACGCAGTTGCGGCGGTCACGTCTGCGGTCATCTCGCCTTTTGCCTCGGCGATTTTCTCGCGCAATGCGCCCAACAGGGCAGGCAAAGCGAACAGCCGGCGTTTTTGCGCCATCAAACCCAAACCGTGGGTCATTGCCGGTGTCAAAGACATCGCTTTCGCAACGCCCTCGATCGCGGCTTCCTGCTGCGCGCGCGAGTAGACCGGGCTGGCGATAAGTTCGCGCAGATCGTCACTCTCGGTCAAGGCCGCGCCCAATGTGTCAACGTCACTCGAAAGCGCGTCGAGCTGAGCGGAATCCTTGGAAATTTCAAAAATCGCCGTCGCATAACGTCCGGCGATGCCTGCGGAAATCGAAGCTGGTTCGGACACGTCCACCCTTCCGATGATTGGCCTTCGTCCCCCATCATGCCCGGCGGAACTGCCGGTCACGGTGTTGGCTGAAGGTCTCCCTTGAGCACCGTTACTTGTGCCCGCTTATCGGATGAAGGATGTAGCAGAGCATCCCCCCCCTCGCAACCTTCTTGCGCACTAAGCTGTGAACATCGGGCTGCATTTTTGTCTTTCGGTGCGACTAGGACACCTTCGTGACGGAAATCCCTTCCATTTGCCCGCAATTCGGCCTCGGGATGGCAGAAATTCAGACCAATTTGCGCAAGTAAACCGATTGGTTCGGCTAAAATGACGCAGGCCCGCGCAGGTGATTCAGGGTGCATTCCAGCTGTGATACGTCCGTCCGATCACGGCTGAGGCCTCCGGTATACCAACTTGGCTCCACCGCGGGTTTCGTGGCCCCTTCCAGAATGGACAGCGGTCGCCTGACCCGCGCACCCAGCCCCGGTTTTTTGGTCTGGGCTGATTGCTTCGAGACCTCCAGCATCAACACACCCGCTGCGAGCAGACCAGACACCCGCACACCGATCCGCTCCCATACCTGCGCCGAGCGCAGCCAGAACCGCCGGTGCGAGGGCGGGATATAAAGCGCGGCTGTGTGGCGTTCGGTGACAAAGCCGTTGCGTCTGGTCAGCGCATCCAGCTGTGACAGGGTATACGGCCTGCCAAATCCGAAGGGTGTGGTCTCGCGCGGGGCCCATAGGCCTGCACGGTTGGGCACGATAATCAAAGCCCGCCCACCGGGGCCAAGCACCCGCCCGCATTCCGCAAGCAGCGCATCGGCACTTTCGGATTGTTCCAGCGCATGCATCACCACCAGACGATCCACAAGCCCCGTCTCGATAGGCCACTGTAGTTCTTCGGTCAGAACAGATACATTCGGCATGCCCGCAGGCCACGCCATAACCCCTTGGGGGGCCGGCATCAGCCCGATCACCCGACGTGATCCCGCCAGATAGGGGCGCAGCAGCGGCACCGCAAACCCGAAACCCGCAACCGTCATGCCCACCGTCCCTGCCCCGTCGGCGGGCCAAAGCGACAGCATCCGGTCGCGCATCGCACGCTGCGCCACCCGCCCCAACTGGGTACGGTAGTAGAAATTTCTCAGTTCGAGCACATCTACATGCATTGCGATGGACGTCTCCTTGGGCATAGCCTGACCACAACATAAGGAAGGTTTCACGAAACACCATGACTGTCGAACTCTCAATTATCCCGTGCCTCAGCGATAACTACGCCTATCTGCTTCACGATACGGTCAGTGCCACCACAACCCTGATCGATGTGCCCGAAGCAAAACCGGTGCTGGACGCGTTGCAGGCGGCGCAATATTCGCTCGATACAATCCTTCTGACCCACCACCACGACGATCATATCGCCGGCGTGGCGGAAGTGGTGGCTGCAACCGGTGCCAAAGTGATCGGCGCGGCTGCCGACCGCCACCGCCTGCCGCCGCTTGATCAGGCGGTCACACCGGCCTTGTCTTTCACGTTGGGCGCGGCCGAGATCGAGGTCGAGGTCATCGATGTTCCCGGCCACACGGTCGGGCATGTTGCCTATTACCTGCCCGCACAGGGTCTTTTGTTTACCGGCGACAGTCTGATGGCATGGGGCTGCGGGCGCCTGTTCGAGGGCACGCCTGAACAAATGTTCGATAGCCTGAGCCGTCTGGCCGCGCTGCCTGACGAGGTGCTGGTTTGCTCGGGCCATGAATATACCCTGTCCAACGGGCGTTTCGCGCTTAGCCTCGAGCCCGAAAACGCAGATCTGCTTGCGCGCATGGCCGACACGCAAGACAGTCGCGACAATGGCGATCCGACCGTTCCATCATCGCTCGGGCTGGAAAAAGCCACCAATCCGTTTTTGCGCAGCACCTCCGCAGAACTGCGCAAAACCCTTGGACTGGATGCGAGCGCGACCAATCTGGCCGTGTTTGCTGCGGCCAGAGCCGCCAAGGACCGTTTCTGAACAACGCGTCCCCTCCGCGGCCTGTAAATCGGGTTAGCCTTTTGTCGCGGGGGGAGTTTGGGGGGGCGATTGGTTGGGCCCCGGACCGGTGCCACCCTCCCGTGCCCCGACATTGCTGTCTTCAGCCTCTTTGGCAGCTTGGGCGCGCGCACGGCGCATCCGTAGCCCGTCGGCGATGAAAAACCGCGACAGGGTTTCGTAAAGCGGTTCGGGAGAGATGAAGCGCGCCGTTCCATATCCGATCATCGATGCCGCCATAATCGGCACGATATTGGCATGGCTTCCCGTCATTTCAACGATGATGACAAATGCGGTCATCGGGGATTGAACCACCCCAGCGAAATAGGCCGCCATCCCCAGAATGGTTGCGTTCCCGACGCTTGCCCCAAGTATCAGCGCAAGCGTCGAGCCGACGCCGGCCCCCACCGCGAGCGACGGCGCGAACAATCCACCCGGAATACCCGAGACGGTCGCCGCCACCGTCGCGATCAGCTTGGCAAAGAAATAGGTCAGCGGCAGGGCCTCACCCTCGATCGAGGCGCGGGCCTCCTCGTATCCGGTGCCGAACGTCAGCCCGCCATAGCTGAACCCGATCACGGCTGTGATGACACCGGCCACCAACGCCTGCAAAAGCGAACGCCGCATCATGTCGCCATTGGCCTTCCAGCGCCTGATGCGGCGGGTCAGGATAATCACCATCCTGCTGAACAGCGCCCCCATCACCCCGCCGGCCAAACCGCACACGAGCACCAGCCACAGGTCGCGCGGCAAATCGGACACCGATTCAGAAATTCCGAAATAGGTATAGTTTCCCAAGAGACTGAGCGAGGCGATCCCCGCGATAATCACCGCCGACAGAACCACCCCGTTGGTGCGGGCGCGGTAGCTGCGGCTCATTTCCTCGATCGCGAACACGATACCCGCCAAAGGTGTATTGAACGCCGCGGCGATTCCTGCGGCAGAGCCCGCAAGGATCAACCCGCGTGAATGGGCCATCCCGCCCACGCTTGCGGCCTGCAACATGATCGCCGAGCCCACCTGCACCGTCGGCCCCTCGCGTCCGATGGACGCGCCGCAAAACAGCCCCACCACAGTCAGGGCGATCTTGCCGAAAATCATCCGCAGTGACAAAAGCCAGCGCCGGTCGTCCGGCTCGGTCAGGGTTTGGGCCGCGATGGCTTGTGGAATACCGCTGCCCTGTGCGCCGGGGAAAAAGCGTAGCGCCAGATAGGCACACAGCACAAACCCCGCAGGCGTCAGCACCAAGGGGATAAATTGTCCGCCATCTGCTGCGGTGATCGTACGGAACAGGGATTGCGCATAATCCGCTGCGATCGCGAAGCCGACGCTGATGACACCCAGCGTAATTGCCCCGACCCAAAACACCAGACGCGATTTCCACAACCGGCGTGACGATACCATCGCACGCGACCGGCGCAGCATCGCAACCCGCGAAATTCTGAATGAGGCCATTTGCTTTTCTTTACGCTCCGCATAATCCCCGATGCAGGGAGTCGATGCGCTTCACGCGCCTTACAATGCTCGTAACGAAATGCAGTCAAAATACCAAGGATTTGACTGAAAATCCTGAAAATTTGTGCGATATCCTTGCCTATCGACACATGTGTCACTGTCATGAGCAGTTTTTTGGACCATCACCCAACGTATCGCTCGACAGATCGTATTTGCCTGCGCAAGATGATGATTGAAAACCAGCGACTGAATGCCCAGATATTCTACTACAAGACGCCAGCGCCCGGATCGTTCATAATCCGTTCACTTTTCGGGCACAGCCTAAAACATGTGTGGATTTTACAGCATTAGCTCTTGAAGCTTGCGAATTTCCACCGAAGTTTAAGTTTTATGAGGCCAGGTTGGGGTGGGTGTCACACCGATATCCATCGCCGCTTTAGGAAAGGAGCACCATATGCCTTCGTTCTCCACCACACTGGAACAAGCAATCCATGGTGCGCTGGCACTGGCCAACGCGCGCCGACACGAATTGGCAACGCTAGAGCATCTTCTGCTGGCGCTGATCGACGAGCCGGAAGCCAATCGGGTCATGCAGGCGTGCTCTGTAGACCTTGACGAACTACGCCAGACTTTAACCGAATTCATCGAAGAAGACCTCTCGACCCTCGTGACAGAGGTCGAGGGTTCTGAAGCCGTGCCAACGGCTGCATTCCAGCGCGTGATCCAGCGCGCGGCCATTCATGTGCAATCATCGGGCCGCTCCGAGGTGACGGGCGCAAATGTCCTCGTCGCGATCTTTGCAGAGCGTGAATCGAATGCAGCCTTCTTTTTGCAAGAACAGGATATGACCCGCTATGACGCGGTCAATTTCATCGCCCACGGGGTCGCCAAAGATCCCGAATTCGGCGAAGCACGACCGATTACCGGCGCCGAGGAAGAAGAAGAGGCCAAAGCCGAAAGCACCCCCCACACAAGTGCGGGCGACGGCAAGGAATCCGCGCTTGCGAAATACTGCGTTGATCTGAATGCGAAATCGGTCAAGGGCGATATCGATCCATTGATCGGTCGCGAGCAGGAGGTCGAACGCTGCATTCAGGTCTTGTGCCGCCGTCGCAAGAACAATCCGCTTCTGGTCGGCGATCCGGGCGTGGGCAAAACCGCGATTGCCGAGGGGCTCGCCCTCAAGATCTCACGCGGCGAAACACCGGATATTCTGGCCAAATCCACGATTTTTTCACTCGATATGGGTTCGCTTCTGGCGGGCACGCGGTACCGCGGTGATTTCGAGGAACGTCTGAAAGCGGTCGTGAAAGAGCTTGAGGAGCATCCCGACGCAATCCTGTTTATTGATGAAATCCATACCGTGATCGGGGCCGGTGCGACCTCTGGCGGGGCAATGGATGCGTCGAACCTGCTGAAACCCGCGTTGGCGGGCGGTAAACTGCGCTGTATGGGATCCACGACTTACAAAGAATTCCGCCAGCATTTCGAAAAGGATCGTGCCTTAAGCCGCCGCTTCCAGAAAATCGATGTGCGCGAGCCGTCGACTGCGGATTCGATCAAGATCCTGATGGGGCTTAAACCCTATTTCGAAGATCACCACGACATCCGCTATACCAACGAGTCGATCAAAACGGCCGTGGAACTTGCCGCACGGTATATCCATGATCGCAAACTGCCCGATAAGGCCATTGATGTGATCGACGAGGCCGGTGCCGCACAACATCTGCTGCCCGACTCCAAGCGTCGTAAAACCATTGGCCCTAAAGATATCGAGAATGTTGTGGCCAAGATCGCGCGTATTCCGCCCAAAAACGTCTCCAAAGACGATGCAGAAGTCCTGCGCGATCTCGAGAAGTCGCTCAAACGGGTGGTGTTTGGTCAGGACAAGGCGATCGAAGTGCTTGCGGGCTCGATCAAGCTCGCGCGTGCCGGGCTGCGCGAGCCCGAGAAACCGATCGGGAACTATCTCTTCGCAGGACCGACAGGTGTGGGTAAAACCGAGGTGGCCAAACAGCTTGCATCGACATTGGGTGTAGAAATGCTGCGGTTCGATATGTCGGAATACATGGAAAAACATGCCGTGAGCCGTTTGATCGGCGCGCCTCCGGGGTATGTCGGCTTTGATCAGGGTGGTCTGTTGACCGATGGGGTGGACCAGAACCCCCACTGCGTACTGTTGCTTGACGAGATGGAAAAAGCCCATCCGGATGTCTATAATATCCTCTTGCAGGTGATGGATAACGGTAAGCTTACAGATCACAATGGTCGTCAGGTCGATTTCCGGAACGTGATCCTGATCATGACGTCGAACGCTGGCGCGACCGAGCAGGCAAAATCTGCCATCGGCTTTGGCCGCGAGCGTCGCGAGGGCGAAGACACTGCCGCAATCGAACGCACCTTCACCCCCGAGTTCCGCAACCGGCTGGATGCGGTCGTCAGCTTCGCACCACTGCCGCGCGATACGATCTTGCAGGTTGTAGATAAGTTCGTGCTTCAACTTGAAGCCCAGCTGATTGATCGCAACGTGCACATCGAGCTGACGCCGGAAGCTGCCAACTGGCTGGCAGAAAAAGGCTACGACAGTCGCATGGGCGCGCGGCCATTGGGGCGCGTCATTCAGGAGCACATCAAGAAACCGCTCGCGGAAGAGTTGCTGTTTGGCAAACTGACCAAAGGCGGCATTGCCAAAGTGTCTGTTGAGAACGACGAGATCGTCATTTCAATCGAGGAAATCGGCAAGCCACGTTTGTCTGGCAACCGTCCACGCCTGTTGACGGCAGACTGACATTTCCAGCAGTCTGATGTTGCCTATAGCCTAAAGAAAAGCCCCGCCAAATCGGCGGGGCTTTTATCTGTTCTGTCGCGTTCGCCACGCTCACCATATCCTATCGTTCGGTGAGTTTCAGTTCGATCCTGCGGTTCTGCGCACGTGCCTCGGGGCTGTTGCCTTCGGCCACGGGGCGGTATTGGCCAAACCCGGTGGCGGCCAGCCGCTTGGGATCAAAATCCAGATCGTCGATCATATAGCGCACGACCGAAAGCGCACGCGCCTGACTTAGCTCCCAGTTGTCGCGAAACAATCCGTTGCCGCTTAGCGGGGTGGTATCGGTATGTCCGTCCACGCGGATGATCCAGTCGATTTCCGGGGGGATTTCGGCCGCCAGATCGCTTAGCAACTGGCTCACCTGTGCAATCTGACGGCGCCCTTCGGCGCGCAGGTCGGCAGAGCCTGCATCAAACAGCACCTCCGAGGAGAACACGAACCGGTCCCCAACCACTTTGATCCCTTCGCGCCCTGCCAGAATCTGCGAAAGACGTCCGAAAAATTCGGAACGGTATCGGGTCAGGTCTTTTGCCTCGTCTTCCGCCTTGAGGCGTGCAGCCTCTTCCAGTTCGGCACGGCGTTTTTGTTCTGCAGCCAGCCGCGCCAGCGCCGAATTAAGCTGGTTGCCCAAACTGTCAATTTCGGATTTGGAAGCCTGCGCACGATCGCGATTGTCATCCAAAATCGCCTGTACCTGCCCCAACTGGCCGCGCAGCGCGGCGATTTGCTGGTTGAGCAACTCAACCTTGCGCGCGGCATCCTGCGAAATACCTTTTTGCTGGGCCAGCGTTTGTTCGGCCACGGCGCGCAAAGCGGCCTGCCGCTCTGCTTCGGACATCTGGGTGTCCAGCTCTGTTTGCAAATCCTCGCGTGCGGCCTGTGCGGCGGCCAGCTTGGTCAAAGTATCTTCCGCCTGTTTGCGCGCCTCCTCCAGCGCAAGCGTCATGGTTGCGATCTCATCGCCGGAAGATTTCAGCCGCTCGCGCAATTGCTCGACAGTTTCCTTGCTCAAACGCAGCTGGTCGCTGGCCACCGAAGCCGCGCCTTGTGCCACATCCCGCGCAGACGCAAGGGCGGCGACGCGCGCCTCGAATGCGGTGATCTTTTCGGCCGCCTCATCCAAAGCGTCACTGCGCATCTGCAGTTCGCTTGTCAGATTGGCGATCATCGTATCTTGGGCCGAGCTGCGGCTTTGGGCCTCGTCCACCTCGCCTTCAAGGGCCACCACCTTGCTGCGCGACACAGACAGGGCATCTGCAAGGCTCGCCACCTGTTTCGTCAACGCGCCCAATTCGCTTTCCTGCGTACTGACGGTTTCACGCAGCACTGACTGCACCACCATGAAAATGCTCAGAACAAACATCAAAATCAATAAAAGCGCGGTCATCGCATCCACGAAACCGGGCCAGATATTGTTGGAAAACCGCTGTGATCCGCGCCGTGCAAGTGCCATTTACTGCTCCCGCGGGCGGTGCAGAATCGCACGCGTCATCGCGGCGAAATCATTGCGCAGCTCGGCCATGGTTTCCTGACGTCCGGCAGATACCTCCTCCAGCATCCGGCTCATTTGCTCGTCGATAGAGCGCATGCGCTGGCGCAGTTCGGTTTCGTTCTGCATCGTCTGATCGGAGCCATAATAGGCCGCGACCGTATCCAGCGCCTCGACCAGCCCCTCCTGGCCCGCGGCCATACGGCTCAGCGCTTCGGATTGCGCGGCACGCGACGAAACTTCCTGCCCCAATCGGTCCGTCAGCGTTTCAAGCGCATAGGCCATCTGGCCAAGGCTGCCATCCACCTGCCTGCGCGATGTTTCGGCGGCGGCAAACATCTGCTGCAGCTTTTCCATCTGTTCGGCCATGTGATCAAGAATTTCCGCCACGGCGGAGGCCTCCCCCTCGCCGTCACCTGCCGCAAAACTCAGACGCGTGATCGAACTGAGCCATTCCTCCAGTTCGCGGTAGAACCGGTTCTGGCCATGGGTCACGAACAGTTCCAGCAGCCCCACTACAAGGGACCCCGCAAGACCGAGCAGTGACGAGGAGAACGCCGTGCCCATGCCGCCCAACTGGCTTTCCAGCCCGCTCATCAGATTGTCAAACACCGACAGGCCGCTCTCGCCCTCTTGCGGGGCCAGCGCGCGGATTGTGTCCACCACCGCAGGCACTGTGGTCGCAAGGCCGTAAAACGTTCCCAAAAGCCCCAAAAAGATCAGCAAACCAGAGATATAGCGCGTGATATCGCGGCCCTCGTCAATCCGGCTTGCAACAGATTCCAGAATCGAGCGGCTGGCGGTATTGGCAATGCGGTTGCGTTGGCGGGTGCCCAACAGCGCAGCCAATGGTGCCAGCATCGAGGGGGCGCGGTGATCGGGACGTCCCGGCCGGTCCGCGGCGAAACTTTCCAGCCAGCTGACCGCTTTCATCAGTTGCAGCACCTGCCAGAAACAGGCCAGCACGCCGAACACGAACGCCCCCGCGATCACCCCGTTCAACCACGGGTTTGCCAGAAAGATCGGATAGATGCGGGCATAGGCGAATACACCGCCCGTCCCGACAAGGCCCAGCACAATCAGCATCATCAGGCTTTGGCGCACGGGCTGCGAAAATTGCGGGGTCAGCTTGGTCTTCGGCTTCATTGAAATCCCATTCGCCTGAGTGTGCTCGGTCATTGGCCAAAAGCCTAGCCGCGCCCTGCCCCACATCCAAGCACTAACCCGCTGCAAAGACCGCAAACTGTGATGTTTATCCGCAGCCTATGGCGTGGATAGCGCACCCACCCGCGCCACAAGCCACTCCAGATCGGGATCATGCACCCCAAGCGCGCGCAAATGATCCGCGGTCTGGACCAGATAATCGCGATTGGGGCCTTTGCTGCCACTGGCCTGCGCGATGATGCGGGCTTGGGCCTCTAGGGGCAGATCGCAATATTGCGGATGTGTGCGCTCTATCACATAGGTAATGGCGCGCACCCGACGCCCGTCGCAAAGATCGATCATAAGGCTGATCTCGCGATACGCATTCGAGATCAGCTCGCGCGCACGCACCGCATCCAGCACATGCGCGCGGTCGCTCGCAGGCACCGCCATGGCCAACCCTTCGATACGCGCCTTGGCATCGGCATCAAGCGCCAGCACCAGACCGGGTGAGGCGGTGGTGCCGCGGTAATGGATCGAGCGCATACAGAACGTGCGCCGCCATCCCGATGCCTGCGCGGGCACCTGCTCGGACGGCGCAAATCCGGGGTTCCAGATCAGCGAACCGTAGCCGAAGATCCATAATGTCTCGTTCATTACTCTGGTCCTTTCGCCCATTGCCACATACATGTGAGGCACAGCGCGGTGAAGAGGGTACCAATGAAGAAACTGCTCGCATTTCTAATCGTCTTGATTGTGGCCTTCAGCGGCTATTGGTTTTTTGCCGCAGGACAGATCGAACACCGCGCCCGCGATTTTGCCAATCAGGCGGCCCGGAACGGCTGGGGCAATGCCGAGGCGGTTTCGGTTTCGGGCTATCCGCTGCGGTTCGATCTCACCATACGCCAGCCAGACATCGCCCCGCGCGGCGGGCGCTTTGGCTGGCATCCCGACTGGATCAGGTTAAGCGCACCCAGCTATGCGCCCAACAAGATTACCGCGCTCATGCCGGATGCGCAAAATCTGACACTTGGCGGCACGACTTACACGCTGAAATCGGATCGTCCGCACGCGGCCCTGAATGTGGCGCTGCGCAGCGGGCTGCCCCTGCGCGAGGCCAGCGTATCGCTGGAGCGCCCGCAAATCGCCAGCACCAACGGCGAGGCCTTTACCAATGCCCGCGATGTGAACACGACCATCACCGCCCAATCCGCCGAAGACGGCGCGATCGGCGCGCCCGATCAGGTGGGGCAGGTGATCACCCCTGCCTATGCCTATCATGTGGATATGGTGCTCAATGATCTGGAACTGCCCACAGGGTTGCTGGAACGCCTGCTGAAAGACGCCCCTCTTGCCAACCGGCTCGAACAGATCCGTCTGGATGCCACGCTCGGCACCAAGGCACCGCTTGATCAAAACAGCCTTGCGGTTCTGCCGCCGGTGCAAACCCTGCGCGTGGACGGGTTAAACCTGACATGGGACGGCAAGGTGGCCAATGCCACGGGCGCGCTGGCAATTAACGACGCCGGCCAACCCGAGGGCGAGCTGACATTTTCCACACCAGATTGGAAAGCATGGCTGGAGGTCGCTGTTCAGGCCGGAATCATCCCGCAAAACCGGATGTTTATCGTGCAAGGCTTGCTGGGCCAGATGGTGGGTGATGGTGACACGCAGGATCTATCGCTGCCGCTGACCTTCCGTGCGGGCCAGATGAAGCTTGGCCCCTTGCCGTTGGGACCTGCGCCGGTCATCCAGCCTGCAACGGTCCCTGCCCCGTAAGGCACCCCCTGTCGCGGCCTGCCAAAGCCCACAGGCAGGGCCGTGATGCGGGGGGGACGCCTATGATTACACGTCGTGGTCTTTTGAAACAGCCGAACGACCGAAATCGGGGGCTTCGGTGTCCTGACCGGCCTCCACAATACCGCGACGCAGGGCGCGGGTACGGGTGAAATAGTCATGTAGCAGATCGCCGTCACCCGTCCGGATCGCACGCTGCAACATGAACAGTTCTTCGCTAAACCGCCCCAGCACATCCAGCGTCGCATCTTTGTTGGTCAGAAAGACATCGCGCCACATCGTAGGGTCGGATGCCGCGATACGGGTGAAATCACGAAACCCCGAGGCCGAATATTTCACGATCTCGGACTGGCTGACACGACGCACGTGATCGGCCACACCAACCATCGTGTAGGCGATCAGGTGCGGGCAATGCGAGGTAACGGCCAATGTAATGTCATGGTGCGGAGCATCCATCGTATCGACATTCGCCCCAAGCCCCTCAAGAAACAGGCGCAACTGTGACACCGCCTGAGGATCGGCATCCTCCATCGGGGTCAGCAGCCACCACCGGTTGACGAACAATGTGGCAAAGCCCGACCGCGGGCCGGATTGTTCGGTTCCGGCAAGCGGATGACCGGGGATGAAATGGACGCCTTGCGGCACCCACGGGGCCACAGCATCAATCACTGCCTGTTTGACGGAGCCCACATCGGAAAGCGTCGCGCCCTGCTTGAGATGGGGCGCGATCTGCTCGGCCACGCCCCCCATGACACCCACAGGCACGCATAGCAGCACCAGATCGGCATCTGCCACGGCCTCTGCCGCGCTGTCGCACAGGGTATCGACAAGCCCGATTTCTGCGGCGTCCGTGCGCGCCTGCGCGCTGGCATCATAGCCAGACACCTCGGCCGCGAGTTTTTTCCAGCGCACGGCATGTGCGACCGAGGACGCGATCAAACCAAGACCGATCAATGCGACCTTTTGATACCTCATACGAGATCGCCCGCCATGTAATGCGCTTTGAACTGGCCGATCAGATGCGCCACGCGGCGGCACGATGGCTCATCGCCCACCGTGATACGCAGGCAGTGGGGCAGTTTATAGCTGGAGACACGCCGCACGATCATCCCTTCGCCTTGCAGGTACAGGTCGCAGGCCTCGGCCTCGGCGGGGCCAGAGAACCGCGCGAGAATGAAATTCGCAGTCGAGGTATCGGAGGGCACGCCTTTTTCGGCCAAGGCTTCCGCCAACCATGCGCGCAGGCGGGCGTTATCTGTCCGGCACCGCGTGACCCAGTCCTGATCGCGCACCGCCGCCTCGGCTGTTTCAAGCTGTACGGTGGACAGGTTGAACGGGCCCTTGATCCGGTTGAGCACATCAATGATGCCCTGCGGCCCGTAGCCCCAGCCAATGCGCAAACCACCCAGTCCGTAAATCTTCGAAAACGTCCGCGTCATCACGACATTGGGCAACCGTCCGGCAAGTTCGGCACCGCCGTCATAGCCTTCGACATATTCCGAATAGGCCGAATCGATCACCAAAATCGCTTGCGGCGGCAGGTTTTTGGCCAGTCGTTCCAACTCCGTCACGGCAATCATCGTACCGGTTGGATTGTTGGGATTTGCGATAAAAACCAGCTTGGTGCGTTCGGTGCAGGCCGCCAAAATGGCATCCACATCGGTTGTGCGGTCGCATTCCTTCACCTCGACAGGCGTGCCGCCTGCGGCGAGTGTCGAGATGCGGTACATCAGGAACCCGTGCTCGGTGAACACCACTTCCGATCCTTGACCGACATAGGCCTGACACAGCAGGTGCAGGATCTCGTCGGATCCGACACCGCAAATCACGCGCTCGGCCTCTAGCGCATGCACATCCGCAATTGCCTGACGCAGCCCCATGTGATGGGTGTTGGGATAACGGTGCATGGAATGGGCGCATTTGGCAAAGGCCTCTTTGGCCTTGTCGGACGGGCCGAACGGATTCTCGTTCGAGCTGAGCTTGACCGCATTGGCCTGCCCCGCGACTGTCGCCGCCCCCCCTACGTATTGCGCAATATCCAGAATTCCCGGTTGCGGCTGGATCTGATCTGTCATGTGCGTCTGTCCCCGGCTTTCATCGCAGCAATAAAGCCCGGACAACAGGTTTTCCAGCAATCTTTTACGGGTGGCAGATATGCGCGGTTTTTGGGACGCAGTCGATACAGCCTTGCGCGCCCTCCCCCGTTTTACAGCAAAAAGCCGCCACGAATACGTGACGGCTTTCGCGCGCTCGGGCACAAACGACCCAAGGCAGACTATATCGGCGAAGATTAGTTCTTCGCGTAGAATTCGACAACGAGGTTCGGTTCCATCTGAACAGCGAACGGCACGTCGGCCAGTGCCGGTGTACGTACGAAGGTTACGGTCAGTTTGGAGGCGTTGAGGTCGAGGTAGTCGGGCACGTCACGCTCTGCGGACTGTTGCGCTTCCAACACCAGCGCCATTTGCTTCGACTTGTCGCGCACTTCAACGACATCGCCTTCTTTCACGCGATAGGACGGAATGTTCACGCGTTTGCCGTTTACCAGCACGTGGCCGTGGTTGACGAATTGACGCGCCGCGAAAACGGTCGGCACGAATTTCGAACGATACACAACCGCGTCCAGACGGCACTCCAGCAGACCGATCAGGTTTTCACCTGTGTCACCTTTGACACGCTCGGCTTCGGCGTAAATGCGGCGGAATTGTTTCTCGGTCAGGTCACCGTAGTGGCCTTTCAGCTTTTGCTTGGCGCGCAGCTGGATACCGAAATCGGACAGTTTGCCTTTGCGGCGCTGACCGTGCTGACCCGGGCCGTATTCACGACGGTTTACCGGCGATTTCGCGCGGCCCCAGATGTTTTCGCCCATACGGCGGTCGATTTTATACTTGGCAGACGTACGCTTGGTCACGGCTGATCTCCTTCAAAAGTTGCGAAGGGCGTTGTCCTCCTCCGGCCTGTGAAACACAGACAGGCGACAGGTTTCCTTTTGCAAGGTCCACCAACACCAAAACACCACGCCCACCCTGTGAAGGGCGGTTGCGGATCGGCGCGCTTATACAGTGCTGTGCGCGCAAGTAAACCCCCAAACGCGCCCCCCGCCCGGCCTTTCAAGCGCCTGCATACGCCCCAACGCACAGCGCGTAGATCCCCCACATCTGTTGAAGTGGGGCCGCGCATATGGGTGCGGCCCCTCCCTGCGGTACTGGGGGGGCGCGTGCATCTGTATCTATTCCTGTGGCCCTCGCGGTCACGCCAAAGGGGCGACGGCGGGACCATCAATGCTATGTGCTTTTACAGCGCGATCAAAATCGCGCACGGATCCATCGCGAAAGATTGTTTCTTTCTTGCATGACAATGCGTGATAATCCGAAAGAACCTTATGGTTTACCCTGTTATTCCGGCAACAGGTGCGCTATGGCTGCCGCCGAACCGCCGGGGGATGGCCCCCAATTTCAGTCTTCAAGCCAACGCCCAAGAAGGGAGCAGCCAATGCCCTATTATCGTTCCCGCAGATCAACCCATGGCCGCAACATGGCCGGTGCACGTGGCCTTTGGCGCGCAACCGGTATGAAAGATGGCGATTTCGGCAAGCCGATTATTGCAGTCGTAAACTCTTTTACCCAGTTTGTGCCGGGCCATGTGCATCTCAAAGACTTGGGTCAGATGGTCGCACGTGAAATCGAAAACGCAGGCGGTGTGGCCAAAGAATTCAACACGATTGCGGTCGATGACGGGATCGCAATGGGCCATGACGGGATGCTCTACTCTCTCCCCTCGCGCGAATTGATTGCCGATTCGGTCGAGTATATGGTCAATGCGCATTGCGCCGATGCGATGGTGTGTATCTCGAACTGCGACAAGATCACCCCGGGTATGATGATGGCCGCGATGCGCCTGAACATTCCGGTCATTTTCGTCTCCGGTGGTCCGATGGAGGCCGGCAAGGTCACGATCGACGATCTGGAGCGCGCCGTCGATCTGGTCGATGCGATGGTCGTGGCAGCAGACGAGAGCTATACCGATGAACAGGTCGCGGAATTCGAGGCAAACGCCTGCCCTACCTGTGGCTCGTGCTCGGGTATGTTCACCGCGAATTCCATGAACTGTCTGGCCGAGGCTTTGGGCCTTGCGCTACCGGGCAACGGCTCGGTTCTGGCCACACATGCCGACCGCAAGGAGCTGTTTCTCGAGGCCGGCCGCAAGATCGTGGAAATCACGAAAGCCCATTACGAAGAAGAAAAACCCGGCTATCTGCCGCGCGAAATCGCCTCGTTCAAAGCGTTTGAAAATGCCATGTCGCTCGACATCGCAATGGGTGGATCGACCAATACCGTCCTTCATCTTCTGGCCATCGCCTCAGAGGGCGAGGTCGATTTCACGATGGACGATATCGACCGCCTTTCCCGCAAGGTACCGGTATTTTGCAAGGTCGCGCCCGCCAAGGCCGATGTCCATATGGAAGATGTGCACCGCGCAGGCGGCATCATGGCCATCTTGGGCGAGATGAACCGTGCCGGTCTGATCCATTCGGATGTGCGCACCATCCACGCCGACACAATGGGCGCTGCACTGGCAAAATGGGACGTGGTCACAGCCAATACACCCGAAGTTGACGAATTCTACCGCGCCGCTCCGGGCGGTGTGCGCACCACCGAAGCCTTCAGCCAGAACCGGCGCTACAAGGATGTCGACCGCGACCGTGAAAACGGTGTGATCCGCAATGTCGAACATGCATTTTCGCAAGATGGCGGTCTGGCCGTCCTGTTTGGCAATATCGCGCTTGAAGGCTGTATCGTAAAAACTGCAGGTGTGGACGATTCGATCTTGAAATTCTCTGGCCCCGCCAAAGTGTTCGAAGGTCAGGACGAGGCCGTGTCTGCGATCCTTACAGGCAAGGTCAGCGAAGGCGAGGTTGTCATCATCCGCTACGAAGGCCCGCGCGGTGGTCCGGGTATGCAGGAAATGCTCTACCCGACATCCTATATCAAATCGAAAGGTTTGGGGGCAAAATGCGCGCTTCTGACGGATGGTCGTTTCTCGGGCGGCACGTCGGGCCTGTCCATCGGCCATGTCAGCCCCGAGGCCGAAGAGGGTGGCGCGATCGGGCTGGTGGAAACCGGCGACCTGATCGAGATCGACATCCCCAACCGGACGATCAATCTGGCTGTAGATGACGCGGTCCTTGCTGCACGCCGCGAAAAGATGGGCCCGACCCCGTGGAAGCCGGCACAGCCGCGCAAACGCGCCGTGTCAACCGCGCTCAAAGCCTACGCAATGCTCGCCTCGTCTGCGGCCAAGGGCGGTGTGCGTATCCTGCCAGGCGAATAAACCGGCCACAGGCGCCAGCCGGAGCATCGGGCCAAGGCCCCGATGCGACATATCGCTTAAAGGCCGCCCCTTTTCGGGGCGGCCTTTTCCGTTTGATACAGCCGCCATGGCCTAGATCACCTACGATCACCCGCGTCAGGTAATCGGCGCTGTCTTTCTGGCAGCCTCCTGCGGAGCCATAGGCAGTGGCGCGGTCCGTGCGCCAACGTCCGGTATCAGCAAGGACAGCAAGATGGCCGACAGGCCAGATAGCGTGATCGGTGTGGCGACAACTTGCTTCAGAAACGCCGGTAAATGCTGGGTCGCCTCCGGCACCAATGTCACCCCCAACCCCAGCCCGAAGCTGACCGCCATGATATAGATCCGGCGCTGGTCCATCGGCTGGCTTGCCAGAATACGGATGCCGGCCACAGCGATTGTGCCAAACAACACAAGGGTCGCCCCGCCAAGCACCGGTTTCGGGATCAGCATGAACACCGCCCCCAAAATCGGAAAGAACCCCATACATACAAGGATCACCGCCACGTAGATCCCGACCCAGCGGCTTGCCACGCCGGTCATCTGGATCACCCCGTTATTTTGCGAGAATGTAGTATTGGGAAATGTGTTAAACACCGATGCCAGCGCCGAATTCACGCCATCCCCCAGCACGCCACCCCGAATACGTTTAAGATAAACTGGCCCCTCGACCGGCTCGCCCGAGATTACGGAATTGGCCGTCAGATCGCCGGATGTCTCGATCGCCGTTACAAGATACAAAAAGGCGATTGGCATGAACAATCCAAGATCGAAATTCAAGCCAAAGCGGAATGGCACCGGCACCTGAAACAGCGCCGCATTTGCCAAAGGGGCCGGATTGACCATCCCCATGAACGCCGCAATGACGGTGCCGACCAACAGACCGATGGTGATCGCCGAGATTCGCAACATCGGCTTGCCCATGAAAGTCGCGCATAAAATTACCGCCACCACGATTGTGCCCAGCACCAGATTGACCGGTTGGCCCAAGTCATCACCGGCGTTCGCGCCGCCTGCAAAATCGGTAAACCCGACCTTCATAAGGCTTAAACCGATCACCGTAATCACCACGCCGGTGACAGTCGGGTTGATGATCCGCTTCAGTCTGGTGATGAACTGCGACAGTACGATCTCGACCAGACTGCCCACCAGACACAGTCCGAAGATCATAGCCAGAATATCTTCGGGCGTGCCGCCGCGGCTTTTTACCGCAAAGCCTGCGGCAAGCACCGCCCCTAGAAACGCAAACGATGTGCCCTGCAAGCTTAGCAGGCCAGAGCCCACAGGACCGATCCGGCGACACTGGATGAACGTGGCCACCCCCGACACAAACAATGCCATCGAAATCAGATAGGGGATATGTTCACCCAACCCCAGCACGCCGCCGATGACCAGTGTCGGCGTCACGATCCCCACGATCGAGGCAAGAATATGCTGGATTGCAGCCAGCGCCGCTTTCGCAGGCGGTGGCCGGTCCTCAAGGTGATAGATCAGCGTATCGGGACTGGACATCGGGGTCTCCATGTCGGGGGTAATGGAACACTTTGGGCACAGCGGCGTGATCAAGGAAAACCCGAAATGATCAGTTTTCCCACCGGCTTTGGCCTTTGCCCATTGCATTGCCACCAAACGCGCCACCGTGTCTGAAATTAAGGCGCAATTACAAGCTGTGCCTCCCCGCCCGCACTTACTGACACCGCACCCTGCGCAAGGAAAGGTCATCAATGAGGGGCCTTGCCTGCAAGCCTCGGGCCCTGTCGGGCGGCGGCGGCCCCGCTGGCAAGAGCCCGAGGCCGATCTGCCCCGAGCCTTGGTTTATCCGGCCAAAGTCCGCCCTCCGTGACGGTTCAGGCGAAGTCCAGCACCACGCGCCCGTCGATCTTGCCTTCCTCCATTTTGGCAAAGATGCCGTTCACGTCCTGCAGTTTGGCCGTGGTGGTGTGGGCATGGACCAGCCCGCGTCCCGCAAAATCAAGCGACTCCGCAAGGTCCAGTCGTGTGCCCACGATCGATCCGCGCACCGTGATACCATCCAGAACCATATCGAAAATCGACATCGGGAATTCACCGGGGGGCAAACCGTTCAAGACGATGGTCCCGCCACGGCGCGCGAATTTCAGCGCCTGCTGGAAGGCTTTGGGCGAGACTGCCGTCACCAGAACACCATGTGTCCCGCCACCGGTTTCTTTGCGAATCGCGGCAACCGGATCGGTTTTGGCTGCGTTCACCACGACCTCGGCACCCAGATCACGGGCGAGTTTCAGCTTCGCATCATCGATATCGACCGCCGCCACATGCAAGCCCATGGCTTTGGCGTATTGCACGGCCATATGCCCAAGCCCCCCGATGCCGGAAATCGTCACCCACTCTCCGGGTTTGGCCTCTGTCATCTTCAGGCCCTTGTAGACCGTCACACCCGCACATAGCACTGGCGCCAGTTCCACAAAGCCTACGTTTTCCGGCAACAACCCGACATAATTCGGGTCAGCCAGAACATATTCCGCAAATGCGCCATTCACCGAATAGCCCGAATTCTGCTGCGCCTCGCACAGCGTCTCCCAGCCGCCCAGACAATGCGCGCAGTGCCCGCAGGCAGAATACAGCCACGGCACACCGACGCGGTCACCCTCTTTCACATTATGGACACCCGCCCCGACGCCTGCGACGAACCCGACCCCCTCGTGGCCCGGAATGAAGGGCAGCTTTGGCTTGACGGGCCAGTCACCCATCTTGGCATGAAGGTCGGTGTGGCACACACCGCAGGCCTCGATCTTGACTAATATCGTCCCCGGTGCGACCTGTGGGATGGCGGCTTCTTCAAATACCAAAGGTGCGCCGAATTCCCGAACCACGGCCGCTTGCATCGTCTTTGACATGATGTCCTCCTCTATGTCAGCGGTCAGGCACACCAAGCGCATAGCCCGCACCGGTCACCCGACCGCAAACAACAATGGATCGGACCGCCGGATTTCACCTAGAGACATGCAAGGATTTGCGCCCTGATCCGTCTCGGATACGAGACAGGAGGCACATCAAAACGGCATGCATCGCGCCAAAGCAAAAGGCGCAGCCGATTTACATCAGCTGCGCCTGACGCAATGCGCGCCCTGCCCGCCGCAAAGTCGCGGCGGTTTGTGTGGTCAGCTATCGCGCGGATCGCGGCGCAGTTCTGCGCGCAAAACCACAGCCCATCCCGCCACCGACAATAACGCCAACGCAAACCAAGTGATCGCATAGCTTAGATGGGAGTTGCGAAATTTCACAACCGTTTGTCCGCCCCTTGGAAATCCGCGCGGATCGGTCATGTCCTGATCGACGAAATAAGGTGCCGCGTTTTGCAGCCCCTTGGTGGCGGTGATCGAGGATATGTCACGACGATACCACACCCCGTCTTCGGGGCGGTTGTCTTGGCTAAACAGCCAGCCCTTGTCTTCGGTCAGGCGCAACAGACCGGTTACCTCTTGCGGCCCGTCCGGCGTGGTATGATCTGCGGGATCCTTGCGATCCTCGGGTACCAGACCGCGATTAACCATCACGACAGTGCCATCATCGCGTTGCAGCGGGGTCAGTATCCAATAAGACGGCCCGAAAGATGAGGGCGTATAGATCTGGACCTCCTCATCGTTCAAAAACGTGCCGCGCAGTTCGACATGTCGGTATTCGTCTTGCGCGGCTGTGATAGAGGGCCACTCCTGCGGACCCGGGCTGGGCACCGGCGGGGCCGCGACCCGCGCATCCACACGTTCGATCAGGTCCAGCTTCCAGCCAAGACGCTGCACCTGCCAGATCCCTAGCGCGGTGAACACACCCAAAAACAACAGTGCAATGATGCTTGCCACGATCACGCGTGGCCAACGGATATGTGCTTTCATCAAGATCTCCCTTCGGGGGGCACATGAAAAAAGCGGGGCCGTTCACCGGCCCCGCTTCACATCACAAACCCGAATTCAATCAGCCCTGCTGGTTTTGCAGGCTCATCATTTCGAGCATTTCTTCCTCGGACGGCATCGGCATCATGTTTGTGTTCATGTTGTACATAACCCAGATTGAGCCAGCCAGAACAATAACCAAGACGATGACCGCAAAGATTGTCGCCGCGAATGTCCATCCACCTTCAACCTCGCGGTTTACATGCAAGAAGAACACCAGATGGACGATGATCTGGATCGCAGCCAGGATCATGATGACAGCAATCACCGCCGTGGACGAAAGACCGGTATCGGCCATGACCAGATAGAACGGGATGATCGACAAGAGGGCCGCAAGGCCGAAACCGATCATCAGTTGGGACATGGTGCCGTGCGAATGTGCGCTATGTTCCGACATTAGACGAGCCTCACAAGATAGACAAAGGAGAAGACGCCGATCCAGATAAGGTCAAGGAAGTGCCAGAACATCGACAGTGTCGACAGACGGCGCATATTGGCCTCGCCCAGACCACGGGTTTTCAGCTGCACAACAAGCGTCAGCAACCAGATGGTCCCGAAGGTGACGTGCAGACCGTGGGTCCCCACCAGCAAGAAGAACGCCGAGAGGAACGCGGACCTGTCCGGCCCTGCCCCGATATGGATCAGGTGATGGAATTCGTAGACCTCCATCACAAGGAATCCGATCCCGAACAGCGCGGTGATCAGCAACCAGATGATGGTTGCGTTCAGCTTGTGCTTGAGGGCCTGCAGCATCGCGATGCCGAAGGTCACCGACGAGATCAGCAGGAGGGCTGTCTCCCAGGCAACGAAGCCCGGCTCGAACAGATCTTTCGGGCCTGGCCCGCCGGCATAGTTGCCGCCAAGCACGGCATAGGTCGCAAACAGCGTGCCGAAGATGATGCAATCCGACATCAGGTAGACCCAGAAACCGATCGGCGTCGGGCTTTCGTGATGGTGGTGCTGGCTGTGCGCCGGTCCGTCCGGCCCCTCGATGGGGCCGGTGACGGGGGTATCGAGCATGGTCATACCGTTGCTCCCTTCGCTTCGGTTTCCGCGATTTCTTCTGTCGGGATGTAGTAGTCACGGTTGTAGTTGAACGTGTGATAGATCGTAAAGCTGACGACCCCCACGAAGGCCACTACAGCAAGCCACCAGATATACCAGATCATCGCAAAGCCGAAGATCATGGCCAGCGCGGACAGTACAAAGCCTGCATGCGTATAATGGGGCATGTGGATGGGCGAATAGTTTTTCGACCATTTGAAGCCTTCTTGCTTCATGCGCCAGAATTCGTCACGACCGCGAATGTGCAGATCCTGCGGGAAGTTGTACTTCGCCGGCGGGGATTGCGTGGCCCAATCGAGCGTACGCGCATCCCAAGGGTCCGAACCACACGCCAGTTCTTTGCGCTTGTAGATCGAGTAGGCAAAGTTTGCGAAGGTGAACAGGATACCGAACAGGATCATGACGGCACCGATGGCGGCGATCACGAAATAGGGCTGCCATGCGGGATCATCATAGGAATTGATCCGACGGGTCACACCGATCAGGCCAAGCGCATAGAGCGGCATGAAGGCCAGATAGAAGCCCACGAACCAGCACCAGAACGATGCCTTGCCCAAACCGTCATGCAGTTTGAACCCGAACGCTTTCGGCCACCAGTAATAAACAGCGGCATAAACACCCCAGACAACACCGCCGATGATCACGTTATGGAAGTGTGCAATCAAGAACAGCGAGTTGTGGAACTGGAAGTCCACCGGCGGAATTGCCAGCATAACGCCCGTCATACCACCGATTGTGAAGGTCACGATCGCACCGATCACCCAAAGCATCGGCACTTCGAAGTGCACGCGGCCTTTATACATGGTGAACAGCCAGTTGAAGATCTTCACACCGGTTGGCACAGCGATAATCATCGTGGTGATACCAAAGAAGGTATTCACATTCGCGCCCGACCCCATCGTAAAGAAGTGGTGCAGCCACACGACGAAGGACAAGACCATGATGCAGGCCGTGGCCCATACCATCGTTTTATAACCAAAGAGCGGCTTGCGCGAGAAGGTCGCCACGATTTCGGAGAACACACCGAAAAGTGGCAAGATCAGGATGTACACCTCTGGGTGGCCCCAGATCCAGATCAGGTTGACATACATCATCGGGTTGCCACCAAGATCGTTGGTGAAGAAATGCGTGCCAAGATACCGATCAAGCGTCAACATTGTCAGGGTGGCGGTCAAAACGGGGAAGGCCGCCACGATCAGGATGTTGGTACAAAGAGCGGTCCATGTGAAAATCGGCATATCGAAGAGCTTCATGCCCGGCGCACGCATTTTGAAAATGGTCGCGACCATGTTCACACCCGAAAGCGTTGTCCCGATACCTGCGATCTGCAACGCCCAAAGATAGTAATCCATCCCCGGCCCTGTAGAATATGCAGCCCCCGACAATGGCGGGAAGGCCAGCCAGCCCACACGTGCAAACTCACCGATAAACAGCGACAGGTTCACCAGCAAAGCACCCGCAACCGTCATCCAGAACGAGAAGTTGTTCAGGAACGGGAAAGCCACGTCGCGCGCGCCGATTTGCAGCGGCATGACGAAGTTCATGATACCGGTGATAAACGCCATGGCCACGAAGAAGATCATGATCACGCCATGGGCGGTAAACACCTGGTCGTAGTGATGCGCAGGCAGATAGCCCTCCGCACCGCCTGCGGCCATTGCCTGCTGCAGACGCATCATCAGCGCATCGGCAAAACCGCGCACGAACATGATAAACCCGAGCACCATATACATGATGCCGATTTTCTTGTGGTCGATCGTGGTTACCCAGTCCGTCCAAAGAGGTTTCCATGCCTTGTAGTAGGTCATAAGCCCCAACACGATCAGCCCGGCCACGGCCACGCCGAGGAAGGTGAAAATCAGGATCGGCTCATGATAGGGAATAGACTCGAGGCTCAGCCGTCCGAAGATCGGCGAGATCGACTCTTGTGTCGTTTGAGCGACTTCAGTTGCCATTGGACGCATACTCCTGGTTCGGCAGGCACAGCCCGTCACTGCTAAGTGCGGCAGCAGCCATCATACGGCGCACATCAAGGGCAGAAATTTCTTCCATACCGCCGTTATGCGCATCGTCTTGCCCTTCATCACTGGGCGCGCCAATCAAATGGCCATGCCCGTCAATCGAACGCTGCTTATCGTATTCGAAAAGCGACTTCGGCAGCACATTCATACCTTCTGAATGCTCGCCTTCTGCGTTTGCCTCTGCATCATGTTCTGTCGCAGCGGCGTCAGGCGTCTCGGCACCCTCAAGGTTGCCTGCATGACGATGCATATCGAGCATCATCATCTCGCCCATACAGATCTTGTTCTCTTCGACGCACAGCCCGACCACGCGATCAAACAGCCCCTCCTCGACCGAGGAATAATAGCTGATCGGCGCGGCGATGGTCGGTTTTTCCAGCTCAAGATACGATGCGCGCGTCAGCGGTGCGCCTTCACCTTTGAGCTTTTCGATCCATGCATTGTAATCGTCATCCGAAACGGCATGCGTCTTGAACACCATCTGCGAGAAACCCGGACCGGAATAATGGGCCGAACGCGATTGGAATTCGCCTTGCTCGTCTGCAATGAAATGCAGCTGCGTTTCCATACCCGCCATCGAATACACCATGCCGGCAAGCGCAGGCACCCAGAACGTATTCATCACGGTGGACGAGGACAGTTTCATATTCACCGGACGACCCTCGGGAATATAAAGCTCGTTAACCGACGCCACACCTTCCTCGGGATAGATGAACAGCCATTTCCAATCGAGCGATACCGCCTCGACCTCAATCGGCTCCCCCATGTTTTCCGTATGATCCAGCGGGCGATAGGGATCCAGACGATAGGTGTAGATCGCAAGGAAAACGCCAAGGATCGCGACGATCACGACCGGCACGCTCCAGACAATCAGTTCCAGCTTGGTGGAATGCGCCCATTCGGGTGCATAATCAGAGGTGTCTTCGCGATCAGCGCGGTATTTCCAGGGGAAATACACGGTCATAAAGATCACGGGAACGATGATGAGCAGCATCAGCACTGTCGAGATGATCAGCAGATTGCGTTCTTGCACAGCGACCCAGCCGCTGGGTGCAAGGACCTCATACTGACATCCCGCCAGCGATACTGCCGCCATCAGCATCAGGGGGAGTTTCAGGTGTTTCAACAATGCATGCCTCTTGCAGCTTTGCAGCTTCGGGCATGACGAAGCAGCACCCGCGCTGCATTTCGGAAAAGTGCGCGCGACATGACACGGCCATGCCCGCAAAACAAGTATGCCCCGCGATTAGGCGTTGCGGCCCCCTCAAGCGATGCGACATTCCGCCGCGCTCTATCTGGGGCTGCCTCGGTTCAAGCGTAAAACAAACACAAAAACACGACCATATCGTGAAGATTTGGACAGTCATTCATTTATACCCATTGGCCAACACAAGGCAATGATTTTAAAAGCCAATTTAATATATATACCTGATAAACAATAACATTTCCCTTAGCCGGGGAATTTACCGTGCGCTCGCTGGTGTCAAACCGCTCAGAGCCTCGGAAGCGTGGCAGAAAAGCCGCGTCGAGCCAGAAAATCGAAGTACTCTGAAAAGCTGTTATCACGGATTGTTGATATTGATGCATAGCTGGATTGCGCCGATTGCATGCCTTTTTTGCGCAGGATTCTGGCCTGCCCCTGACCTGCAAGACTGTTTAAACGTCCACGACGCTAAAAGGGAATCGCACACAGCCTCGCGGTTGCGTGATCGGCGGGGCAAGATGCGGTATTGACCTCGGCCTAAAACCTAGTGATTTTATCAACAAATCAGCCAGCGCATATCGGACGGGCGCGTCGCGGCCTTCGTGCATGTTGTCTTTGCGCACGGCTTGCCGCATACCCCGCATGTGCGCGCGCTAAGGCAAAGCCAAGGAGCCGACATGCCCCAGACATCCGCCCCCTCCCCCGCGCCGGTCATCGAACGTCATCGTTTCGAGATCAAGCGCCGCGATCTGACCATCCTGCGCAAGGAAATGATTACCCCCAACATGCTGCGCCTTGTTTTTAAAGGTGCCGATCTCGAGGGCTTCAGCTCTCCCTCACCCGATGATCATGTGAAAATCTTCGTGCCGGATGGCACAGGCGGCGAGGTGATGCGCGAATACACGCCACGGTTTCATGACGCCGAGCGACAGGAGATGTGGATGGATTTCGCGCTGCATGACGCGGGCCCGGCCACGCTTTGGGCGAAAGAGGCCAAACCGGGTGATCGCGCGCGTATCGCAGGGCCGCGCGGTTCGGCTGTGATCACCGGCCCGATCCGCAGCTGGGTCCTGATCGGAGACGAAACGGCACTGCCAGCGATTGCGCGCCGGATCGAGGAACTGGCCCCCGATACTCCGGTGACCAGCGTCGTCGCGGTGCCAGGCCCGCAAGACGAGCAGACCATCACAACCAGGGCAGACCACCTGTCCCTTTGGGTGCACCGCGATGATCCCACCGATCCCGCCCCTTTGGTAACGGCGCTGGAGTCCCTGACCCTGCCCGAGCAGACATTCGTCTGGATCGCAGCAGAGGGCAGCGTGGCGCGGGCACTGCGGGATTGTTTGAGCGCACGTGGCCACATGTTGCAGTGGATGAAGGCCGCAGGATACTGGGTTTCGGGTCAGGCCGATACCAGCGATAAATCCTTGACCTGAGCGCTTCAGCTTCACATCAGAAATGGCGGATAGGGTAGGACTACACCTGCCCTCCCGCCCACTGCGGTCATACGATACGCGACGCGCTGTTGAGTGTGGTGCAGGCGGGCTAGGGTTTGTCGGGTGCGCTTTGCGCGAAATGCACATGTGAAAGGATGCCAGAATGCGCATCTTGCTGATAGAAGACGATCAAAGCCTTGGCACTGCGGTGGCAGAACAGATCCGCGCCGACGGGCATTCTGTAGACTGGAGCACGACACTCGAGGCCGCAACGGATGCGCTCAAAACCTCCGGCTTTGATCTGGTCTTGCTTGATCTGATGCTTCCCGATGGCCGTGGCATTCCGTTTTTAACAGATCTCAGGCGCGGCGGTACAAAAACGCCGGTGATCATTCTGACCGCGCTTGATCAGGTCAGCGACAGGATCACGGGCCTGAACGCGGGTGCCGACGACTATCTTGTCAAACCGTTTGATCTGGAGGAGCTTTCAGCCCGTATCGGCTCTGTCGCGCGGCGCTATAGCGGCAATCCCAGTCCCACGATCACCCATGCCAACCTGCATATCGACCTTACCGCAAAAACCCTTTTGCGCGACGGGCAGCCCGTCACCTTGACAGGGCGCGAATGGGCTTTGTTCGAGGCCTTCGTGAAACGCCCGGGCCAGCTGCTGTCCAAGGCGCAGCTGGAGGAGACGCTCTACAGCTTTAGCGACGAGATCGGCTCCAACACGATCGAGGTCCATGTCAGCCATCTGCGCAAAAAGCTCGGCCGCGCGCTGATCGTGACCGAACGCGGATTGGGATACCGTCTATGCGCGCCATGAGGCAGCCCTACTCCATGACCTTGCGCATTGCCCTGCTGATCGGGGCCTGTGTGACCGTATTATGGCTGTTGGCCGCAGCGCTCACGGCGGGCCTGCTGAGCCGCGAGATGGACAAGGTCTTTGATCGCGAACTGCGCGAGAATGCGCACCGGATCTTGCCGTTCGCAGTGCGCGAACAACGTATCCGCAATGGCGATTGGCGCCGCAAGCCGCCCGAGGACCGTACCTTTCCGCAAGACGCGCCCGATGATCCGCGTGCCGCGCCCCTTGGGCCGCCGACCGGCTTCAATGGCCGCGACGACCGGCCGTCGTCCGAGGACAGGGCCATCGCGCGGCTCGACGACAGGCGCAATACGGTCGATTTCGTGGTCTATGACGCAAGCGGCGCGCTCCTTTTGCGTTCGGATGATGCAGAAAATATCGATTTTCCCGAAAACGGTGAGCGCGGGTTTTCGCAAAATTCCGACTATCGGTTTTACAACGAACGCTCGCCACGCATTGGCATGTCGATCACCGTGGCCGAGCCGCGCGATCATCGCCGGACCATTCAGCGCTCCATGATGCTGGTGTTGGCGCTGCCGCTTTTGATCGTGATCCCGCTGAGCCTTGCCGCGATTTTTCTGGTTGTGCGCCGCTCGATGGCACCTGTCACACGGCTGCGCCGAGCCCTTGCCGCACGCGGGCCGCAAAAGCTCGAACCCCTGCCACGTGCCGGAATGTCGCGTGAACTGGTCCCGATTGCCAACGGGGTAAACGCATTGCTTGCCCGCCTTCAGGCCGCCTTTGATTCAGAGCGGAACTTCGCCAGCAATGCCGCCCATGAAATGCGCACCCCTGTGGCAGGGGCGATTGCACAAGCCCAACGTTTGCAATCGGAAACACACGACCCGCAGGCCGCAACCCGCGCCGCCGCGATAGAGGCGGGATTGAAGCGCCTGTCGCGGCTATCGGAAAAACTGATGCAGATGGCACGGGCAGAAGGCGCGCGTTTGCGCACCGACACCCGGACCGATCTGCGCGTGGTGCTGCAAATGGTGCTGGATGATGAACGCCGCGCCCGCGACACGCCTGACTGCATCCATGTGAACCTGCCGGACGCCCCTATGCCTTGCGATCTGGATCCGGATGCCTTCGGCATTCTGGCGCGCAACCTGATCGAAAACGCGCGCCGTCACGGCACGGCGGGTCATCCTGTCGACATCAGCCTGACCGAGACCGGCATATTGATCGTGCGCAATGATTGCCCCCCTATCCCGCCTGCCACACTGGCGCGTCTGGGCGACAGGTTCGCGCGCGGTGACGGTGCAGGCGACGGCACAGGGTTGGGACTGGCCATCGTACATGTCATTGCCGAACGCGCGGGCAGTACATTGCAACTGCAAAGCCCCATCCCCGGCCGTGACGACGGGTTCGAGGTGCGCTTCCACTGTCACGAAACTCCGCAATAGATGCCATGCCGGACGCAGGCGCTATCTGCGCCTGCGCGCGCCGGACCGGTGCCCTGACCGGTCGGACTCATTCGTGCGCCACGGGCACTCGTCAGGCTCTTGCAGTTCCGTTCGGATCTGTGCCCAGGTCAGAATGGTAAAAAGCACCGTGCCGCCAAGCACATTCCCGATAAGCGCAGGCAGACTATACCCGAAGATTGCCTGCGACAGCGTTTGATGACCGTCCCAGAAGCTGACCGCTGCCTCTGTTGTGCCCGCCACAACATGGGTAAATTCGGCGGTGGCAATAATCCAGGTCACCACAACGATCACCAATGCCTTGGACTGGCGGGCATTGGGCAACACCCACACCAGCGCCGCAATCAGCCAGCCTGCACCGATCCCGCGCAACATCGTTTCAAGCCAAGGATGGCTCACTGCCTCTTCGGACAGGTCGCGCACGGCCAGCCACAATTCCACATCATACCCGCGCGTCAGATAGAGGATGGTCCCGAAAATCCATGCGCCGACCAGATTGAATACCAAAACCAGCCCCCAAAGCCGCGCCAGCCGCAAGAAAACCTCCCGGCCCGGCTCGTCAAGCGCAGGGCAAACAGCCGTAATCGTATTTTCGGTAAACAGCTGCATCTGCCCCATGATCACGATCAGAAAGCCGATGGTATAGCCCAGGTTCTCGACCAAAGGACGCCAGTCCGTATCGGGAAGATGGGATCGAAAGAGCGCCTCGGTAAAAACCGAAAACCCCAACGCAACCCCCGCAATTAACGCAGACATGATCAAGGCCGACGCGGGCCGCATCAATTCCTCGACCCCGTCGCGGCGGATCGTTTCGAAGATCGCAGGCGGGCTCATGGCAGAGGTATCTTCGATCGCGCGCAATTCCTCGTCGTCGAAATGCTCTTCGTTCTTGCGCTCGGATTGCTCCTGTTTTTGCTTGTTTTCTTTTCGCTCTTTCGCCTGCTGGCGTTCAGCACCTGTTTGATCGTCGACCACTCTTTTTTCCTTTTGCTGAAACGTCACAGGCAGGACCTGCCGGATGTTTTTTTTGCACAAAGCCCACCACACGACCCAACGCCACCGGAGCGGTAAACGTTCCGTGACAAAGTTCCTGCGGAACCCATATTGCTGCTCAGGCATTAAGCACCCAGGTGGGCGCGCGAGACGTCCGTCCCAGCCACTGGGGAGACTTTTCCATGACATCCAACGACCGGTCCCATTCCGCAACAAAACAAGACCCCAATACACCCCATTATACGCATCCCGCGGGGGGATGGGGGTCGCTCGAAGGCGTTGCACGCATTTTCGGACAGGAAAAGCCCACCCCTGTGGCCTTGAAAATTCTGGCCAAGCTGAACAAACCCGGTGGCGCGATGTGTTCATCGTGTGCATGGGCCAAACCCGCCAAACCGGGTAAATTCGAGTTTTGCGAGAATGGTGCCAAAGCCACCTTATGGGAGCTGACCAACAAGCGCGTCGGCCCGAATTTCTTTGCCACCCACAGTGTGAGCGATCTGAAAACATGGCATGACCATGATCTGGAAGCCGCAGGCCGCCTGACCCACCCGATGCGATACGACCCTGATCAGGACAAATATATGCCCGTCGATTGGGCGGAAGCGTTTGCCGAGATCGGCAAGGAACTGCGCGCCATGGACCCTGACGAGGCGGTATTTTATGCCTCGGGCCATGCAGGGCTGGAGGCGGCCTATCTTTATGCCCTGATGGCGCGCGGCTATGGCACCAATAATCTGCCCCAAAGTTCCAACATGTGCCACGAAACCACATCTGTGAACCTGAAAAGCTATATCGGTGTGCCGGTCGGCACCTGCACGCTGGAGGATTTCGAACATTGCGATGCGATGTTTTTCTTCGGCCAGAACACCGGCACGAACAGCCCCCGCTTCCTGCATCAATTGAAAGCCGCTGTGGAGCGGGGGTGCAAGATCGTGACCTTCAATCCGATCCGCGAGAAAGGCTTGCTGGAGTTCACCGATCCCCAAAGCCCGGTACAAATGACATTGGGCAGCCCCACGAAAATCTCGAATAAATATTATCAACTGCGCCCGGGTGGCGATATCGCGGTGATTGCTGGCATGATCAAACATGTGCTGGCCGCCGAAAACGCGGCGCCGGGAACGGTGCTGGACCAGTCCTTCATTGAGACACACACAACTGGTGTGGCCGATATGATCACACAGATCCATTCGATGCAGTGGGACGAAATCGAAACCCACTCCGGCCTGACCCGCGCCATGATCGAGGAGGCGGCCGATATCTACCTCGCGTCCCAAAACGTCGTGGCGATCTACGGCATGGGGCTTACGCAGCATGTAAACGGGTGGCTAAATCTGGGGATGTTGGTCAACCTGTTGTTGTTGCGTGGGAACATCGGTCGTCTTGGGGCGGGCATTTCGCCCGTGCGCGGGCATTCGAATGTTCAGGGGCAGCGCACCGTCGGCATTGGAGAAAACCCCGACCTTTTCCCGCTCGATCTGCAAGAGGAGATGTTCGGCCTGCCACTTGCGCGCGACAAGGGAATGAACATCGTGCATGCGGGCCAAGGCGTGATCGACGGCAAAGTAAAGGCCACGATCAGTCTGGGCGGCAACCTGCTGCGTGCCATGCCCGATATCGAGCGGCTTGAACACAGCTGGGGGCAACAGCGGCTGAGCGTGCATATCGCCACGAAGCTCAATCGCTCGCATCTGGTGCCGGGACGGATCAGTTACATTCTGCCCTGTCTGGGACGTACGGATATGGACCGCCAGAAGGGCGTCCCGCAGGTCACGACCATGGAAGACAGCCTGAGCCATATCTATGCCTCGCTCGGGCAGGCAAAACCACCCAGTGCGGAATTGAGGTCCGAACTTGCGATTGTGGCGGGGATCGCCAAGCAGATCGTGCCAGCCACGCCGGCGCTGAAATGGGACGAGTGGACCGACAACTATGATCTGGTGCGTGATCTGATCGCCAAGACATGGCCTGATGAATTCCACGACATGAATGGCCGTATGAGCCAGCCGGGCGGCTTTTACCGCGGCAATGCCGCACGTGATCGCGTGTGGCACACGCAAAGCGGGCTGGCGGAGTTTACGGCGCCCACCACCTTGTCTGCATTGGGGCGGGAATCGGGTAACACCGGCCCGAACTTCAGCTATACGCTGATCACGCTACGATCCAATGACCAATTCAACACAACGATTTACGGCTATTCGGACCGGCTTCGCGGGCTATCCGGGTCACGTATGGTTGTCTTGATGAACCATGCCGAAATCGCACGCGCGGGCCTGAAAGAGGGTCAGACCATCACGCTTGATTGCGATATTGATGACGGGATACGCCGACATGTGACGGGGCTGAAAGTCACCGCTTTCGACCTGCCAGACGGCTGCGTTGCAGGCTATTATCCAGAACTTAATCCGCTGGTGCCGCTGCAATACCACGAAAAGAAGTCGGGCACGCCTGCTTATAAAGGCACACCTGTGCGGATCACGGCGGGCTAGGCCATCAGGCCGCTGGGGCCCCTACGCCGCGTGCGAATGGACACAAGTGCCTTGGATGGCGCGGATTAACGGGACGAGAAAATGCCTCCTACCGGTTGGGATATCCCGAACCGGCAGGAGGTCTGCCAAACCTGCGCCTGACAGAATGCAAGGGCAACGGCCCTTCCACCAAACTCGTCAACACTACACTCATCAACAGTACTCTTTACCAGGGCACTCTTCCCTACAGGCTCAACCGCAACGTTTGTGCCCGAGGGTCCGTTCCCCTTCACTGGTTATCTTACAAACGCGACATAACACCGCCGCGCTTGCGTGCAGACAGACTGCACCCGAAGAAAGCCCGGACACACATACGCTTTGCCAGAACAAGGCCCTGACACTGCACGAACAACGTTTCATGATCTTGTTCGACCAGTCATGCATCGCTCGTCATCTGCACTGAGAATAGGAACGAGAAACATTAACAAAAAGTTTCAAAACGGTGAATTTTATATTCGCGCTTTACACTTCGAACAGCGGCCCCGATGCCAGAACCTCGCCCGTTGGCACGCCTGACGGCGACCCGCCCAGCGGCTCTGCGGTCACGGCAATCATGCCACCCTCATGCATCATCATATCGGACATATCTGCCTTCATCGGCATCATCGCATCTTTTTCATCCGGCATCAGACCAAGCGAGATCGGCTGTCCACCCTTGGGAATAAGCCACAGCTCCATCGAGTGATCGGCCTGCGGCTGGGCGGCCTCCCTGATGATACGCAGCATTCCCGAATGTGCATCATAGCCTGCCTGGATAAACAATACATCCGTGGAGGTTTTCAGGTCGGCATGCATTTCGGGATCGAAACCGCCGCTTGTGGTGGTGCGCTCGACCAGCCCCGGCACCAAAACGACGGCCGCCAGCCCCATGGCCACGACTGCGCCCGACAACCAGCCCCAAATCATGCGACCGCCCTTGCTGCGCCCTACATCAGGGCCAACCCGCGCCAGAAGTGCTTTGCGCGCATGTGCGGGGGGCATAACCTCTGCCACATCATCTGTCAGCGCGGCAAAGCGTGCCTCCCAACCGAAAACTTCGGCGCGCAACTGAGGCTCTGCATTCAGACGCGCGACGAATGCCGCCTCTTCATCGGACGGCAGAACGCGCAGCACGTATTCCGCGGCAAGTATGCTGTCATCCTGAGAGGGCATGGACGGGGTCATCGGCTCAGACATTCCTTAAGTTTCTGCAAGCTGCGACGCAGCCATGTGCGCATCGTGTTCAGCGGCACATCATGTTTCTGTGCCAGATCAGCGTAACTTTCGCCATCCAGATACGCACCACGCACCGCAGATGCGCGATCCTCTTCCAACTCGTCGATACACAACCCTATGCGGCGCATCTCCGAACTGGCAATCGCGGTGGCTTCAGGTCCGGGATGGGCATCACGCAACTCTCCCATACCCTCGATTGTGTCGGTGGCCGCCCCCCGCGCCCTCAGGCGATCGATGGACAGGTTCCGCGCCACAGTGATAAGCCATGTCATGGGGCTGTGACCGGTGACCGCATAACGGTCCGCTTTGGCCCAAATTCGCAAAAAAACGTCCTGAAGCGCTTCTTCTGCTTCGGCACGATTATTCAAAACCCGCAAGCATATGCCGAACAGTTTACGACTTGTCGCATCATAAAGTGCGGCGAATGCCTGTTTGTCGCGCAGGGCAACCCGCGCAATCAGTTCCTCGATTTCCGCACTCGCAGACATTTCGGCTCCCCTTTGTCATGGGTGCGACGATTGCGACTGTGGCACGGGGTGTCAAGCATCCTTCGGGGTTTCATTCAAGATTACTTAACCATACCCCCCCGACGCCATAATGGCGCCGGAGGAGGTCGAGGATTTCAAGTGTCGCGTTTTCCAACGGCCGCGTTTATTGCGCCGTGATCACTTTCATCACCAGTTTTCCATCGGGCTTGATGGGGCCGTCTTCTTTTGCACCAAGGGTATATTCGAATTTGCCGGTTTCCATGCCGCCTGCCTCGGAATGCACCATCAGCATCAGCATGTCGCCGGGGTTGACCTCTTCGGTCAGGATCGCGGCCACGTCATCTGTTTCGCCCATCCGCAAGGGGGCATAGCCCACCACCGGTCCGGGTGCCATTTCGCTATCGGTGCGGTGCACCACAAGCCAACCGTTTTCCGGGGCCACAACCTTGTCTGCGCTGACCACACCGTTGGCAACAGATTGATCGGAGGCATCCACCATCGGCGTTTTCATCTGATCGTCGGCAAAGGCTGCGGTGCCTGCAAGGCCAAGGGCGGCAGTAAGAGCAAGTATCTTCATGTCATGTCCTTTCAAATGGCGCGTCGTGCCCGTTATGGGCAAGTACACACAGTCACGAGGATCATCGGACACAAGTTTCAAAAAGTTGGAAACCCGAAGGCTAAACCTCCGGATTTCCATTCTAACATCATGATAAGTCTGACCTAAAAATATCAGCCAAACTTGATTGTTGCCTCGACCGCGGCCTGCCAGCGGGCATATCGGGCGTCGCGCGTTTTTTCAGCCATCTTGGGCTCGAAGCTGCGCTCCAACGCCCAGCTTTTGGCAAACCCCGCCTGATCGGGGCAGATCCCCGCCTGATATCCGGCCAGCCACGCAGCCCCCAGCGCGGTGGTTTCCAGAACTTTGGGCCGATCTACCGGCGCGCCCAGAATATCGGACAGGAACTGCATCACCCAATCGTTTTGCGCCATACCGCCGTCCACGCGCAAGGTTGGCTGAGCCCCCTCACCGGCCCAATCTGCCCGCATCGCCTCATAAAGATCGCGGGTCTGGAATCCGACGCTTTCCAACGCGGCACGGGCATATTCGGCAGGCCCTGTGTTGCGGGTCAGCCCGAAACTTGCCCCCCTGACCCCTGCTTGCCAATAGGGCGCGCCAAGCCCGGTAAAGGCAGGCACTAGGATCACATCCTGACCGTCATCGGCGCGCCTTGCCAGACCCTCTGTCTCGGCCGCGTGACGGATAATCTGCAAACCGTCACGCAACCACTGCACCACCGCGCCCGCGATAAAGATCGACCCTTCCAGCGCGTAGGTCGGCTTGCCGTCCAGCTGGTAGGCGATCGTGCTAAGCATCCGGTGCTTGGAGCGCACAATATGGTCGCCGGTATTCAACAGCGCAAAACATCCCGTGCCATAGGTGGATTTCATCATCCCCGGCTCGAAGCACGCCTGCCCCACCGTCGCGGCCTGCTGGTCACCTGCCACGCCAGTAATCTGGATTTCATGTCCGAACAAATCGGCCCGCGTGGTGCCGAAATCGGCGGCACAATCGCGCACCTCGGGCAGCATCGACAGCGGAATGCCGAACCGTGCGCAAATCGTGGTGGACCAGCGCCCCTTCGCGATATCATACAGCATGGTGCGCGCGGCATTGGTCGCATCGGTGGCATGCACGCGTCCGCCAGTCAGCTTCCAGATCAGCCATGTATCGACGGTGCCAAACAGCAGATCACCCGCCTCGGCACGCGCCCGCGCGCCGTCGACATTCTCCAATATCCAGTGCAGCTTGGTGGCAGAGAAATACGGATCCACAATCAATCCGGTGCGATCGCGGACCACATCCTCGAACCCGTCGGCATGCAGGTCGGCACAAAACTCCGCCGTGCGCCGATCCTGCCAGACAATCGCGTTGCACACAGGCTTGCCGGTATTTTTGTCCCACACAACCACCGTTTCGCGCTGGTTCGTAATGCCGATGGCCGTGATCTTCTTGGCATCGATCCCGGCATTTTCGATGGCCGCACGAGAGGTGGCCGCAACTGTCGCCCACAGATCCTGCGGGCGATGCTCCACCCAGCCGGAGCGTGGAAATATCTGTTCGAACTCCTGCTGGGCGCTGCCAATCGGTGTCAGCGTTTTGTCAAATACGATCCCGCGTGATGATGTTGTGCCCTGATCAATGGCCAGAATATAGCCCATGTGTCTCCTCCCCTAAACTCGCCCGAAAAAACCGCGCGCCCCTCAGATTCGCGCAGCCATATAGTTTTCGATCTCTGCGACCTGCGCAGGCTCGAGCCTTAGCCCCAGTTTGGTGCGCCGCCAGATCGCATCCTCCGCATGGCGGGCCCATTCCTGTTCAATCAGCCAGTCCAGCTCTGCCTGCGTCAATCCTGCTCCAAAATCACGCCCCAGATCGGCCGCTGTTTCTGCCTGCCCCAGAATATGGCGCGCGTCCGTTCCGTAATGGCGGATCAGACGCTCTGCCCAGCGTGGCGTCAAGAACGGATAGTCGCGCTGAAGCTCCTCACAGATACGACCGGCGTCCTCGGGCGCGAAATCGCCCCCGGGCAAGGATGCGCCCGCCGTCCATTCCGGTCCCATCTGCGGAAAATACGGTGCCAGCTTGCCCAGTGCAGATTGGGCAAGCCTGCGATAGGTGGTGATCTTGCCACCGAAGACGTTCAGAATCGGCGCGCCGCCGTCTGCCTTGAGCGACAACACATAGTCACGCGTCGCCGCCGTGGCCGACGTCGCCCCGTCATCATAAAGCGGACGCACACCGGAGTAGGTCCACACGATCTGATCACGCGTCACAGGTTTGGCAAAATACTCCGAGGCAAACGCACAAAGATACTCCTGCTCCTGCGGCGTGCAATACGCGGCTTTCGGATCGTCGTGATGATCCGCGTCCGTTGTGCCGATCAGGGTGAAATCCTGCTCGTAGGGAATGGCGAAGATAATCCGGCCATCCTTGCCTTGAAAGAAATAACACCGGTCATGGTCGTAGAGTTTGGGCACAACGATATGGCTGCCGCGCACCAGACGCACCCCTTCGTTGGTCGGCACTTGGGCGATATCGCGCAAGACACTGCCCACCCACGGACCGCCGGCATTCACCAATGCGCGCGCCAAATGGTCCTCGCGCCCGCGCGGCCCTTCGGTGGTGATCCGCCACAGATCCCCCTCGCGCTGCGCATGTGTGACCTTCGTGCGCACCATGATCTGCGCGCCCCGCGCAGCCGCATCGCGCGCGTTCAGCACGACCAGCCGCGCATCCTGCACCCAGCAGTCGGAATATTCGAAGGCGTGGCGGAATTTCGGGTCCAGCGGCGCGCCTGCGGCATCTTTTTGCAAATCCAGCCGCTTGGTCCCGGGCAAAAGCGAATGTCGTGACAGGTGGTCATACATGAACAGCCCGACACGGATCAGCCAGCCGGGCCTGCGTCCCTTCATCCACGGCATGACCTTTTCCAACAGATCGGACGTCGGCGTGCCCCCTTCAAAGCGCATATCGCGGTGATAGGGCAGCACGAACCGCATCGGCCAGCTGATATGTGGCATGGCTTTCAAAAGCACCTCGCGCTCTGCCAACGCCTCCTTCACCAAACGGAATTCAAAATATTCCAGATAGCGCAGCCCGCCGTGAAAAAGCTTGGTGGAGGCCGAGGAGGTCGCCTGTGCCAGATCGCCCATCTCGGCCACCCGTACGCTGAGCCCGCGGCCTGCGGCATCGCGCGCAATGCCGCAGCCATTCACCCCGCCACCGATCACAAACAGATCGACCGGCGTCGCAGCAGGGTTGAAATCGTTATCGGACATGGGCAACCTCGGATATGAAAGTGCGCGAACACGCGTTTATCTTCGTATTGGACATAAAACGAAGATAAGCGCAAGTCATTCCCTCAACTGCCATGATCCGTTATGACATAGTAGGCAGACGTATGCCGGACGCCGAGTAGTCGCCAACAGCCCAGCAATAGGATGAACTGATGCAAAACCTGCGCCACAAGGAAATACTCGATCTGGCCCGCTCCACCGGCCGGGTGGAGGTCGAAGATCTGGCGCAGCGGTTCGGGGTCTCTTTGCAGACGATCCGCAAGGATCTGGCGGATTTGTCCGATAGCGGCTATCTGAAGCGGGTCCATGGCGGGGCGCTGCCGCGCCAAGGGGTCAGCAATTTCGCCTACGAGGAACGCCGGCGCATGCAATCTGCGGCCAAGGCCGCCATCGCACAGCGGTGTGCAGAGGAAATTCCCAACAACAGTTCGCTTGTGCTGAATCTGGGCACCACGACAGAGGCTGTGGCGCGCGCACTTCTGGCACATGAAAACCTGACCGTTGTGACCAATAATATCAACGTCGCCAATATCTTGATGGCCAATGACAGCTGCGATATCATCGTAGCGGGGGGCAACCTGCGCCGGTCCGACGGTGGCCTTGTGGGCGGATTGACCGCCGATTTCATGGACCAGTTCAAAACGGATATCGCCATCATCGGCACCTCTGCGCTGGATCAAGAAGGGGATCTTCTGGATTACGATCTCGCAGAGATACGGGTCAGCCGCACGATCATCCGCCAGTCGCGCCGCGCGTTTTTGGTAAGTGATGCCAGCAAATTCACCCGCAGCGCACCGGTGCGGCTGGCCTCGCTTTCGCAGCTGGATGCCCTGTTCACCGATGCAGCCCTGCCAGACGCGCTTGCGCAGAAATGCGCCCGATGGGAGACGGCGGTCCATGTGGCCGAACCGGTACACGACCTGCCGCACACTCCCGAATGATCCGCGCACGGCGGGCGTCTTGCTGCGTGCAAGACGGGCGCGCAAAACCCCGCCTTGCACGCAGCTCCGGTCCCATGATGTTCAGGCCACACCGCACAGTCGCGCCTCGACTGCGCGGGCCAGATCCTCCAGCATCGGCTCTGTTTCGGCCCAGCCCAGACATCCGTCGGTAATACTTTGACCATAGCGCAGCGCGCGCGGATCGGCCAAAGGCTGACGCCCGCCCACCAGATTGCTTTCGATCATGAGGCCCCGCAGATCGGGCGCACCGGCGTGCAACTGTGACACCAGATCAGCCACCACATCACGCTGGCGCTGCGGGTCCTTGCCACTGTTGGCATGGCTTGCATCCACCATGATACCGCAAGGCGCACCGGCGCGGCGCGCCGCCTGCGCGGCATGCGCGATGTCGGCTGCGTGGAAGTTCGGGCCCATATGGCCCCCGCGCAAAACCAGATGGCCGTCGGGATTGCCCGCCGTGGTGCGCATCCCGATCCTGCCGCAATCGAGCACCGCAGGGATCACATGACACCCTTGCGCGGCGCCAAGCGCGTCAAGCGCGATTTGCACACCGCCATCGGTGCCGTTTTTGAAACCTACCGGCAACGGTAAACCCGACACCATCTGCCGGTGGATCTGGCTTTCGGTGGTTCGGGCACCTATTGCCCCCCATGCCACCAGATCGCTGATATAGGGGGCCAGCAGCGGATCAAGGAATTCTGTCGCAGCGGGCACGCCCATCGCGCCGATCTCAAGCAACAAACGACGCGCCACGCCCAGCCCCTCGGCCAGACGGTCGCTGCCGTCCAGCCGCGGATCGCTTAACAGGCCCTTCCACCCCACGGTCGTGCGGGGTTTTTCGAAATAGCACCGCATCACGATCTCCAGCCGGTCGCCAAACCTCTGGCGCGCGGTCGCCAGATGGTGCGCATAGGCCAGCGCCGCCTCAGGATCATGGATCGAACATGGCCCCACAATGACAAGCAACCTGTCATCACCGCCCGACATGATGGCACGCACCCTGTCACGGGCCGCGACCACGCTGGCGGTCAGCGGCCCATCGGCCATGAAATGGGCGCGCAAATCGTGTGGTGCTGGCAGTGGCTGCTCCGCACCGGAGCCTGCGGCAGGATCTGCAGCCGGAACGGGGACCTTACACAAGGTGGATTGGGATGGTGTCATCAGTCTAACTCTCTTTTGTCCAGAGATCCGACCGAAGGCATGAAACACAAAAGCCGCCGGTCAGACCAGCGGCTCGGGGATCAATGCATATGTCTAGCGCCTAGACAGCATCCCGCTTCCGCTGAGGACAGCGGAACCAATAAAACGATGCAGTATAGGGGTTCAAATTCGACATAAGCCGGATGTTAGCCGCGCCGGATACAAAAGTCACGCCCTGATTTCGCAAGCCTCCCTGCCCCTTATCGCGTGCCGCGCAGCTGGCGCAGGTAATCGCGCGGACTTTGGCCCAGATGACGGCGAAACATGGTGCTGAAGGCGGCCGGACTCTCGTATCCCAGCTCTAGCGCAACGCGAGTAACGCCTTGCCCCGCAATTAAAAGTTGCAAACTACACAGCACACAGGCCCGCTGCCGCCAACGATCGAGTGACAATCCGGTCTGGGCCTGAAAATGGCGCGACAGCGTGCGACGGCTCATTCCGGCTTGCGCGGCCCAATCGTCCAGCGCCAGATGCGCCAAAGGGGCCTCCAGAAACCGTTGGCACAATGTCACAAGGCGCGGATTACGCGGCAGGGGCAACGCCAAAGGCTCCTCTGGCAGGCGCTCGATTTCTTGCAGCAACAGCGTCTCCAGCAGCCGGTCACGCGGGTCTGCATAGCCACGTTTTTCGGCCAGTATCCCTTCGAGTATCAGCGCGCGTGCCAGATCATTGACCGCCAGCACCCGTGGCACGCTATGGCGCGAGGTCACCAAGCCCGGACGGATATAGACCGAACGCATCTGGGCGGGTCCCAGAACATCCACACCATGCTGGCATCCCGCAGGGATCCACAGCGCGCAATCGGGCGGCAACAGCCAGTTTCCATGGGGCGTTTGCACATACATCCCACCCCTCAGCACATACAGCAACTGGTCAAGCGGATGGCTGTGAGGTGCCACATGCGCGCGGGCCTGATAGTCCCATCCCAGCCGGATCACATCGTTTTGGGTCTGCATGACCTGCTGCATGCGCCACACCTGCGCGACAGTCACAGCATTCTGAGCTGGCAAGGTTTCCATCTTGGCCCGATCGCAAAGGTTTTTGACATACACACGAAAGATAGCCATCGCCCGATGCGATATCCAGAGTAAAACCCCAAGGAGCAGCCCCATGACCGACGCCACCGCGTCCCGCCCGCATCAAGATGGCATCAAGGCGAGCTATTTGATCCTGCTGGCAATAAGCAGCTGCCACTTACTCAATGATCTGATGCAATCCTTGCTGGCCGCGATCTATCCGATGCTGAAGACAGAGTTCGCGCTCGATTTCTGGCAGATCGGTTTGCTGACCTTCTTCTTCCAGCTCACCGCGTCGCTTTTGCAACCGGTGGTCGGGCTGGTCACGGACCGGCGCGCCTTTCCCAAGGCGCTGCCGCTGGGCATGGCGGCGACCATGTGCGGGCTGGGGGTGCTGGCATTCGCGCCGAACTATGGCCTGCTTATCTGCGGGGCCGGTTTGATCGGCATCGGCTCGTCGATCTTCCATCCCGAAGCATCGCGGGTGGCGCGCGCGGCTTCGGGCGGGCGGTTTGGCACTGCACAATCGCTGTTTCAGGTGGGCGGAAATTTCGGAACTGCGGCGGGTCCGCTTTTGGCGGCGTTTATCGTGGTGCCGTTCGGGCGCAGCTCTGTTGGCTGGTTTGCGGGGGCGGCACTTCTGGGGATAGTGATCTTGATCGGCGTCAGCCGGTGGCATGCACAGGAACGGCTGAACGCAGCCCGACGCAAACCCCAAGCCACGCCCAAACAATTGCCGCGCAAACAGGTTGTTATCGCCGTCTCCATCCTTCTGACACTGATCTTTTCCAAGCACGTCTATATGGCCTCTATGACCAGCTACTATACTTTTTTCCTGATCGACCGGTTCGGCCTTGATACGCCTGCGGCACAAAAGATGCTGTTTTTGTTCTTGGCGGCTGTGGCCTTTGGCACCGTGATCGGGGGGCCTGTGGGCGACAGGATCGGGCGCAGAACGGTGATATGGTGCTCTATTCTGGGGGTATTACCCTTCACGCTGATACTGCCTTACGCCGATCTGTTCTGGACAGGTGTGCTTAGCGTGGTCATCGGCGTCATCCTTGCATCGGCTTTCCCGGCGATTGTGGTGTTCGGGCAGGAGTTGATGCCGGGGCGCGTGGGCATGGTTGCGGGGCTGTTTTTCGGCGTGGCGTTCGGGGTTGCAGGGATAGCGGCGGCCGCGCTGGGGGCGGTGGCCGACATCACAAGCATCACCCGCGTGTTCCAGATTTGCGCGTTTCTGCCGATGCTGGGCTTTCTGACGGTGTTTCTCCCCTCTCGCAGACACACGATGGGCTAGTGGGGGACGCGCGGCGCATCACGCGATAAAATCCCCCCTTCTCCCTTGAGACAGAGCCGCAGCGTGCTACGTTTTTCACGAATACGTCAGTTCACGCCGTTGCAACTTTGCCAAAGGACCCCGCCGCATGATTATGAAATCTCTGTTGAGCGCTGCACTTATCTTCGGGGCGGGAAGCGCCTGCGCGCAGGTGGTGGTATCGTCGAAAATCGACACAGAAGGCGGCGTTCTGGGCAATATAATCCTTGCTATGCTGGAAGATGCCGGGATCGAAACCGAAAACCGTATCCAGCTTGGCGGGACGCCGATCGTGCGTCAGGCGATCATGGCCGGAGAGATCGACATCTATCCCGAATATACCGGCAATGCGGCCTTTTTCTTTGATCGCGCTTCAGATCCTGTGTGGAAAGATGCACAACAGGCCTATGATACGGCCAAGGAACTGGATTACGAGGCCAACAAGATCGTCTGGCTGCAACCCGCCCCCGCCAATAATACATGGGGCGTTGCCTTGCGTCAGGATGTGGCCGAACCCAATAACATCGTGACCTTCTCGGATTTCGGGCGCTGGGTGTCGGAAGGGGGCAAGGCGAAGCTTGCAGCCTCGGCCGAATTCGTGAATTCAGACGCCGCCCTGCCCGCCTTCCAGCAGGCCTATGGTTTCACGCTATCGACCGATCAGATGGTCGTTTTGTCGGGCGGCGACACAGCGGCCACCATTCAGGCCGCGGTGCGCCAGACAAGCGGGGCAAATGCTGCGATGGTCTATGGCACCGATGGCACGCTTGCATTTTCGGATCTGACGGTTTTGCAAGACGATAAACAGGTCCAGCCCGTTTACGAGCCTGCGCCGATCATCCGCGAAGCCGTGCTGCAGGAGTACCCCCAGATCGAGGGCCTTCTGGCCCCGGTTTTTGCAGAGCTTTCGCTTGAAACCCTTCAGCAACTTAATGGACATGTGCAGGTGGATGGCATTCCTGCAGGCACGGTCGCGCGTGACTGGCTGAGTGCGCAAGGTTTCCTTGATTAATCGGGCGCGGATCGACCGGCTGGGTTTTTGGTTGTTCTGGCCGGGTATGGCGGCGCTTTTGCTGCCATTTGCAGGGGTGCGCAGGTCGCGCATCGCCCTGCCCGATGCGCAATCGCTAAGCAATACATTCGGCAATTGGGGCTATGTAGCAGGGGCCGTATATCTGGCGGTGCTGCTGGCCTTCGTGGTGCGCCTGTCACCTGTCTGGCGTGTTGGCTTGGGTGGTTTGCTATGCGTGGCTTTGGTGCTTGTGACAGGTCGTGGCGCGCACCTTCTGGCACCAGATGTCGCGCCCTACGGGCGCGTGTCCCCGGGCGCAGGCGCATGGCTTGCACTCGCAGTTGCGGGGTTGTTATGGGCCGATGCGATGGTGCGCTTGCGCCCGCCACCGCTGTGGAGGTTGGCCACAGGCGGGGCGGTGCTGGGCGGAGTATGCACGCTGATCGCCTCGGGGTATCTTGATGATCTGTCTGTCATCGTCGAATACCACAATCGCGCGCGCAGTTTCTGGTCCGAGGCCCGCGCCCATATCCTGCTGGCGCTTGGCTCGTTCGGGGTGGCCTGCCTGATCGGGCTGCCACTTGGGCTATGGGCGGCAAAGTCACGCGCGATACGCGGTCCTCTGGCCAGCGTACTCACGGGGCTGCAAACCATTCCGTCAATCGCGATGTTCGGGCTGATGATCGTGCCGCTGGGCTGGGTTGCCGCAAATGTACCCGGTGCAGGGGCCATCGGCATTTCGGGCATCGGGATGGCCCCTGCCTTTCTGGCGCTCGTGCTTTATGCGCTGCTGCCCGTCGTCTCGAACACCGAAGCGGGCCTGCGCGCCGTGCCCCCCGCCACCGAAGAGGCCGCGCGCGCCATGGGGCTGAATGCCCGCCAACGCCTGTGGCAGGTGGAAATCCCGCTTGCCCTGCCGGTTTTACTGACAGGGGCGCGGATCGTTCTGGTCCAGAATATCGGTCTGGCCACCGTAGGCGCGCTGATCGGTGCGGGCGGCTTCGGGGCCTTTGTGTTCCAGGGTCTGGGCCAGTCCGCAGTTGATCTGATCCTGCTCGGGACCATCCCCACCGTCGCCTTGGCGTTTATGACCGCGCTTTTGCTTGATACCGCTGTCGCACTTTGCCGAAAGGATCACCGATGATCGAGATCAAGGGGCTGAGCAAAATCTATAATGGCGAGCGTGTGGTGGATCATGCGGACATGCAGCTGGAAACCGGCACCATCACGGTGATTGTAGGGACCTCCGGCTCTGGCAAATCGACCTTGCTGCGCATGATCAACCGCCTGATTGATGCCGATGAAGGCACCGTGCTTATCGACGGGCAGGATACCCGCGATATGGGGCTGGATGCGCTGCGCCGCAGGATCGGCTATGTCATTCAGGATCACGGCCTGTTTCCGCATTGGACGGTTGCGCGCAATGTGGCCACGGTGCCGAAATTGCTGGGATGGTCCGCGCCCGACATCAAGGCCCGCGTACGCGAGATGCTGGAGACCTTCCAGCTGGACCCTGACCGCTACGGCCCACGGTTTCCCCATGAACTGTCCGGTGGTCAGGCACAACGCGTAGGCGTGGCACGCGCACTGGCCGCCCGGCCCGACATGCTGTTGATGGACGAGCCTTTCGGCGCGCTTGATCCGGTAATCCGCGCGCAGGCCCAAGACGAGTTGCGCACCGTCCAGAAGCAATTCGGAGCCACCGTCCTGATGGTCACCCACGATATGGCCGAAGCGTTGAGCCTTGGCGACAAGATCGCCGTGATGAACGCGGGAAAGATCGTCCAGATCGGGCCGCCCGAGGAAATCGTGACCCGCCCTGCAAACCCGTTCGTGCGCTCGCTCATCGCCGCGACGGATCGCCCGTTCCGCCGTCTGGCGCTGATCGGGCTGGAAGACCATATCGTATCGGGCACAGCCCAAGGCCCCGCCATTGCCCCTGATGCAAGTCTGGCCGATGCGCTGTCGCAGATGATCTGGAGCGGGCGAGACGCCCTGCCGGTGGTGGACGCACAGACCGCCCCCGACGCACCCGCGCACAAGATCATCACGCTGCGCGACGTGCTGCGTTTGGGACAGGCGCAATGATGGGGCGTCTGTTTCCTTGGGTGCTCGGGGCGATGATCGTGTTGTTTTTGGCAATGCCACAGCTTTTTGCCCCGTTGTTGCGCCCGTTTGCCAGCAACCCCGATCAGGTCATCTATGACCGCGCCAGCCTGATGGCACTGACATCGGCGCATCTGTTGCTGGTGGCGATGGGTATTGTGCCTGCGGCACTCCTTGCGATCGTGATGGCCGCCTTTGTCAGCCGGCCCGGTGGTGCGGATTTCCTGCCCCTGTCACGCGTGATCGTCAATATCGGCCAGACCGTTCCGCCGGTCGCGGTCCTCGCCCTGACCGTGCCGATGTTGGGCTTTGGCACATGGCCCACGGTATGTGCGCTGTTTTTGTACGGGCTGCTGCCGATTTTCGAAAATGCACTTGCGGGATTTTCAACACTACCGCAAAGCGTGGTTACCTCTGCGCGGGCAATGGGCATGACGAGCGCCCAGATATTCTGGCGGGTCGAATTGCCGCTCGCCGCGCCTTTGGTCCTTGACGGTCTACGGCTGGCACTGGTGATCGCACTTTCGACCGCGACGATCGGCTCTACCGTGGCGGCGCGCTCCTTGGGCGAGGTAATCATCGCAGGGCTCACGGTGAACAATCAGGCCTACCTGTTGCAAGGCGGGGTTTTGACTGCAGCGCTGGCGCTGGTGTTGCATGCAGCCCTGCAGGGCCTGACCAACCGGATGCGGCGTAAAACGGGGCGCCCCCTCGCCTGATGTGCCGCCCGGACTGCGCCCCCCCCCTGCTACGTCTTGCCCAGTACACATCCCCACCAACGCCGCAGGTGCAGGCAGTGCGTTCTGCCAAAGCGCCGGATGCAGGCTGTGGTCCGCGCGGTTTTCCCAACAAGGCGCGCGGCAGAAGCGTGCTCACTCGTCCAGACCGCCGAAGGCCGGACCCCGTGATCCTCGGGGGCGGGTCTGACGCGGCGCACCTGCGAACACACCGCAACCGGTGCGCCAAAGCTGTTGTTTGTGCTTTGGTAATCAATTTGCGCGGATGGCCTGTAAGCCGGGTTCTGTTCAGGGGTTCCCCCCTTCGATGACCATTCCTCTAGTCTTGCAATTGCTTGCAAGATCAAGCTGCCAACCCGGATCACTCGGGGCGAAGGTCCCCTGCCGTGCGGTTGCCCGCCAGCACGTGATCCCTATTCGGCGTTGCTCCCGGTGGGGCTTGCCATGCCGGTCCTGTTACCAGTCCCGCGGTGGGCTCTTACCCCACCGTTTCACCCTTACCCGTGCATATTGCAGGGCGGTCTGTTCTCTGTGGCGCTATCCCTGGGGTTGCCCCCGCCGGGCGTTATCCGGCACCGTTCCTTCATGGAGCCCGGACTTTCCTCGGAGCATCGGCTATCTGCATTGCGCAGAGCTACGATTACACCGCGGTCATCCGGCCATCCGCGCAAGATGCCCATACGCTGCAAGCCTTGCAAAGGTCAAGGGGCCGAACGTCCGCATCAGGGCCGCGATGATCCCCGAGGCCCCGCGGGCGGGCGGGTGTCGCGGGGCAAATTCAATCTGGCGCGCGCGAGGTGTATGTAATGCCTCAGGCGGCCATCAGTCTGCGCGCCACTGGGCACCGTCCTGACCGAAACGGGCCGCAAGATCACATGCCAATGCCATATCACGGGCATCCAGCGGCCCCGCGTGGCAGGGACGAAAACGCATGCGAAAGGCCGCAAGACGCGGTATATCCGCACAGTCTGGATATCCGATCATCGTAAGAAGGTGACGAAAACGGGCCTGATCGGCTGGGATGGCGACAAGCGGTTCGGGCCAGATCGAAAGCCCCTGACGCGCAAGCCTGCACCAGTCGAACTTCGGGCCGGGATCGTATTTTCGATCCGGCGCCATATCGGAATGGCCGATCACCCCCTCTGGAGGTATGGACCATCTGTCCAGAATCTGCGCCAAAAGCACTTCTAGGCTGTGCATCTGCGGCTCCGGGAAGGGCTCGTGGCCGCGGTTGTCCAACTCGATCCCGATGGAGCGCGAATTGACATCCGGCTGACCAGCCCAGCTGCCCGCCCCCGCATGCCATGCACGCAGCCCCTCGTCCACAAGCGGCTCGGTCACGCCATCGGCGCCTATCAGCCAATGCGCGGACACCTCCGCTGCGGGGTCGCACAACCTGTCGCGTGCCGCCCCGACGCTCGACATGGCTGTATAATGGATCACCACAAGTTCGGGGCGGGCACCGTTTCGACGCGCCCCGAAATTAGGAGAGCCGCCAGCCATCGGTCAGCCGTTCTGGCCGACTTGGAACGAGGCGGGTTTCCATGCGCAGGCAAATCCGTCACCATCGGGATCCAGATTTTCGGGATCCTTATCCGGGCCGCCTTTGGTCAGGAACGCCCGCTGTGCGCGATCGGCGGAGGCATATTTTGCGCAGGCTTTCTGAGTGGAGGTGAACTTGATCCCGCCACGACGGTAGACCGCCTCGCCCGGTTTGTTTGTAACCTGCAACGCATAGGCCACAAGGTTAGGGCCGGCCTGCCCCATAACCGGCGGCGGCGTCACATCGGCCTGTGCTGGCTGGCTTTGTGCGGACGAAGACACCCGCGCGCCTGCAGGGGCTGTTTTGTTCAGCGCATCAAGCGTGTCGGCCCCAAGCTGTGCGACAGGATCGCGCGGCGCGGCGGTGTTTGGATCATTGGTATAGCCCGCGTCGGCACGGGTGCGCAGATGCGTGGCATCCAGCGGCGCGGCGGCGCCAGCTTGCGGGGCCGCTGTGACCGCCCGTGTCGGATCGGCCCCGGTGATCGAGGTGACAGGTTGGCCCTGCAACTGCGCTTCGCGCTTTACAAGGTAATCCTGCGACAAGCCGCCGGGATTAAGGGAATTTGGCATCTGCGGTGCACAGGCACACAGCAAAGCAAACACAGGTAGGCTATATCCGAATGCACGCATGGGATGTTTCCTTTACCACCACTTCTGGGGCTTATGGGTGAACCCGGCAGCCTGCTCGAGAACAAGCGCCTGGTTGAGCAATGCACCCTCTTCCCAAGGGCGCCCGATCAGTTGCAGCCCCAACGGCAGGCCTTTCTTGTCAAGCCCGACGGGAACAGACACCCCCGGCAAACCGGCAAGATTCAGCGTCACCGTAAAGACGTCGTTCAGATACATTTTCACCGGATCCGCGTCTTTCATCTCTCCCAAGGCAAAGGCAGAGGACGGGGTGGCCGGTGTCAAGATCGCGTCGATCCCGTCGGCAAACACCTGATCGAAATCGCGCTTGATCAGGGCACGCACCTTGCGGGCCTTGTTGTAATAGGCATCATAGAACCCTGCAGACAGGACATAGGTCCCGATCATCACGCGGCGCTGGACCTCTGGCCCGAAGCCTTCGGCGCGGGTTTTGGCATACATATCGTCAATGCCTTCCCCCTTGGCGAGGCTGGCGCGGTGACCAAAGCGCACGCCGTCATAGCGGGCAAGGTTGGATGACGCCTCGGCAGGCGCAATCACGTAATAGGCCGGCAGGGCGTATTTTGTATGGGGCAGCGAGATATCCACAATCTCCGCGCCCGCATCGCGCATCATTGCGATACCGTCATCCCATAGCGCCGCGATTTCGTCGGGCATGCCATCAATACGGTATTCTTTCGGAATACCGATCTTCTTGCCGCGAATATCACCGGTCAGCGCGGCCTCGAAATCCGGTACCGCAAAATCGGCGGAGGTGGAGTCCTTCGGGTCATAGCTGCACATCGCATTGAGCATGATCGCTGCGTCGCGCACGTCTTTCGTCATAGGCCCCGCCTGATCGAGCGACGATGCATAGGCCACGATGCCCCAACGCGAGCAGCGCCCGTAGGTTGGCTTGATGCCGGTGATACCGGTGAACGCGGCGGGCTGGCGGATGGAGCCGCCGGTATCCGTGCCCGTAGCACCAAGACATAGATCGGCCGCAACCGCCGCAGCGGAACCGCCCGACGATCCGCCGGGCGCGCGCTGGAATTCATCCACTTTCCACGGGTTTACCGCCGCGCCACCACAGGCCGTCTCGTTGGACGATCCCATCGCGAACTCGTCCATCGACAATTTGCCCAGCATGACCGCGCCCGCATCCCACAGGTTCTGGGTCACGGTGGATTCGTATTCGGGTTTGAACCCTGCAAGGATATTCGAGCCGGCTTGCGTGGCCACACCTTTGGTGGCGAAGATATCTTTTACCCCCATCGGGATACCGCACAGATCGGGTGCATCGCCGGCCTTGATACGCGCATCAGCCGCAACCGCCTGCGCTTGTGCCAGTTCCGGGGTCGGCGTGGACCACAGGTTCAACGCGCCCGCCCCGTCGATGGCTGACAAACAGGCCTGCGTCAATTCGACCGACGTGACGTCGCCCCGGCGCAATGCGTCGCGGGCTTCGGAGATTTTCAGCGTATTCAGGCTCATTCCACCACCTTCGGCACGGCAAAGAAGCCCTCGCGGGCATCGGGGGCGTTTTTCAGGATTTTGTCTTGATAATTCCCGTCCGTCACCTCGTCCACACGGCGCTTGAGCCGCATGGGTGTGACAGATGTCATGGGCTCGACGCCGTCGACATCGACCTCGCCTAGCTGTTCCATGAACGTCAGGATGTTCGATAGCTCCGAGGCCAACTCGGGCAGATCGTCTTCGGCCACTTTAATACGGGCCAGATGCGCCACCTTGCGGGCGGTGTCGGTGTCGATGGACATGGGTATCTCCGCTGAACTTAGCGCCGAGTTTAGCGCCATGACCGCAAGCTTTCAAGCCGCCCGTCACAACTGCGGCCAGATCGGGGCACGCTCACGCCAGCTTGCGCACGTCTTGGCTGGTCGCAACGGCCATTGGCCCTACCCTAACCGCCATTCCCGGGCACGACCCAATCTGGAGGACATTATGAAGCTGACACCCCTTGGACATTCCGGTTTTCGCCTTGAAATCGAACAGGCAGTGATCCTGATCGACCCGTGGCTTTCCGGCAACCCCCTGTTCCCCGAAGACCGGCGGGCAGAGGCCATCACAGGCGCCACGCATATTCTGCTGAGCCACGGGCATGGCGATCACTCTGCCGATACGGTCGCGATCGCGCGCGAATTGGGCATCGAGGTGGTCTGTATCGCCGATCTCGCCAGCTATTGGGCCAGCGCCGAAGGGATCACCACGCTGGGCTTCAACAAAGGTGGCACGGTGGACCTTAACGGGGCACAGGTCACAATGGTCAATGCGACACATTCTTCCAGCTATGACGGTCCGAACGGCCCTGTTTATACGGGCACAGAATCAGGGTTCATGATCCGTGGCGAAGGACGCTGTGTGTATTTCTCGGGCGACACGGATATCATGGCGGATATGGGCTGGATGGGCGAATACCACGCCCCCGATATCGGCATCCTGTGCGCAGGCGGGCATTTCACGATGGACATGCAGGCGGCGGCGTGGGCGGCCAAAAAGTACTTCAACTTCGATACCGTGATCCCGTGCCATTACAAAACCTTTCCGCTTTTGGAACAATCCGCCCAGAAGCTGGTCGATGGCCTGCCCGGAGTGCGCGTGATCGAACCAGAAGTGTTCGACACAATCACGCTGTAGGCCCATACCCCGTCGTAGCGGCGTTCATGCGGTGCGCGATACATCTATCCCCCTTCACCACCGCGAGGGGCAATAGGCGCCCGTCTTCGCAAAACCGGCTCCCAATCACGCCAGCCCGCCCATGGCGGGTGAACGGGGCCGGTGCGCGGGGTCGCTGCGGCCACGCCGGAGCGGCGGGGCAATCGGGTTCGATGCCCGATTGCCCCGCATCCCGATTGTCCCGCATCCCGTGTCCCTAGCCAATGCCCCGTGACGCCTCACCGCCCGCGCTTTTGTGCAAAGAAATCACGCAGCAGCGCCTCGCAGGCTTTTGCGCCCAAACCGTCATAAACCTCCGGCCGGTGATGGGACTGGGCATGGCTGAATATGCGCGGCCCATGGGCGACACCGCCCGATTTAGGATCATCCGCGCCGTAATAAACCCGCGCGATGCGCGCCTGCGAAAGCGCCGATGCACACATCGGACACGGCTCGAGCGTGACGTAGAGGTCACATCCCGGCAAGCGTTCCGATCCGAGCACCCTGCACGCTTGGCGCAGCGCCAGAATTTCGGCATGAGCGGTCGGATCGCATAATTCGCGGGTGCGGTTACCCGCCCGCGCCAGAACGTCTCCCTTGTCGGAAATGACAACCGCCCCCACCGGCACCTCGTCGCGCAGCGCGGCTGCACGCGCCTCCGCCAGAGCCATATCCATAAAACTTCTAAACATCCGTTCTTTTCACCTTCGTCCGCGCGGGCTGTGCAAGCCTCTTCCATGAACCGCGAAGACATTATAGAGAAGCCCCTCACACCGTCCCCGGGAGCCTGCCATGACCACTGATTCCAATTCCGCACCTAAAAGCGAACGTATCGCAAAGGTGATTGCCCGCGCGGGTGTGGCCTCGCGCCGCGACGCTGAAAAGCTTATTCTGTCAGGCAAGGTTGCGGTCAATGGCAAACAGGTGGCAAGCCCCGCACTGGATGTGGTTCCCAGCGACAAGATCACCATCGACGGCACCGCGATCGATGCGCCGCAAGAAACCCGTGTCTGGCTTTATTACAAACCCTTGGGGCTGGTGACGACCGAAAAAGACGAACAGGGCCGGCGCACGATTTTTGACGAGTTGCCCGAGGGCATGCCGCGCGTCCTGAACGTCGGACGACTGGACATCAACTCCGAAGGGTTGCTGCTGCTGACCAATGACGGCGGCCTCAAACGCCGTCTGGAGCTGCCCGAAACCGGCTGGTTGCGCAAATACCGTGTCCGGGTCAACGGCCGGCCGAGCAAGGAAACATTCGAGCCATTGCGTCAGGGCATCACAATCGAAGGTGTCGATTTCCAACCCATGGAAGTGGTGCTGGACCGCCAGCAAGGTGCCAATGCATGGCTGACCGTGGGCCTGCGCGAAGGTAAGAACCGCGAGATTCGCCGCGCTATGGCCGAAGTGGGCATGACCGTGAACCGCTTGATCCGTCTAAGCTATGGTCCGTTCCGCCTCAACGACATGAACCCCGGCGATGTCACCGAAATCCGCCGCCGCATCCTGCGCGACCAGCTTGGCCCCTTACTCGAGGAAGGCGGCACAGCCGTTGACGGCGACGACGATCGCGGCCCGCGCCGTGATCGTGACCGCCGCGATGGCGAGCGTGGCGGCCGGTTTGAAAAACGCGGCGACAGGCCCGATCGTGGCAACCGCCCTGATCGGGGTGAACGTCCCGATCGTGGCAGCCGTCCGGACCGCGGTGAACGCTCCGACCGTGGCGAGCGTGGCGAGCGTCCCAACCGTGGCCCGCGCCGCGACGATGGTGACAAGCCGCGCAGCTTCGGTCGCCCCCGCGAATTCGGCGATAGAAATGACCGTGGTGATCGTGGCGACCGCTTTGAGCGCAACGACCGTGGCGGGAAAAGCTTTGGCGGCGGCAAGCCCGGCGGTTTCAAACCCCGTGGCGACGCCCCCGCCCGTGCGGAGGGCGATGACAAGCCCCGCAAAAGCCGTTGGGGGGCCGACAAGCGTCAGGATGCAGGCCAGTCGCGCCGTGAAGACGGTGCAAGTGGCCCGGCCCGCCGCTTTGACAGCCGCGATGATCGCGGCGGCAAAAGCTTTGGTGGCGGCAAACCCGGCGGGTTCAAACCGCGCGGCGACAGCCGGTTTGACAAACCCGCCCGCGGACGCGACGGAGAATCCGGCGCGCGCGGGGATCAGGGTGGCGAACGCCGCCGTGACGGCGAAGGCTATAGCGGCAAACCGCGCAGCGAAGGCTATCGCAGCAACAACGCGGAGCGGTCGGATCGTTCCGGTGGGAAAAGCTTTGGCGGCCCGCGTCGTTTCGGCGACAAACCTGACGGAGACCGCTTCAAAAGCGATAGATCCTCCGGCGGAAAGCCGTCCTATGGCAAGCCGTCAGGCGACAGGCCCTCGGGTGATCGTCCGTCCTACGGCAAACCGTCCTATGGCAAGCCGTCGGGCGACAGGCCCTCGGGTGATCGCCCGTCCTACGGCAAACCATCCTACGGCAAGCCGTCGGGCGACAGACCCTCGGGTGATCGTCCGTCCTACGGCAAACCGTCCTATGGCAAGCCGTCAGGCGACAGACCCTCGGGTGACCGCCCGTCCTACGGCAAACCGTCCTATGGCAAACCGTCAGGCGACAAACCCTCGGGTGGCAAGCCGTCCTATGGCAAACCGTCCGGCGGTCGCGGCTTTGACAAAGGCCCGAGCCGGGGCGGCCCTAGCCGTGGTGGCTCTGACCGCGGACCGGGCGGTTTTGGCGGACGCGGCAAAGGCCCTGGCAAACCGCGCGACTGACCTTTCCCCGTCCGGCTTTGCCTTTCACACAGGGTGATAGGGCGGCTTTATCGGCGAAAATCCGTTGATATCAAATCACGGCGGCAGGATATTTTCTGCCGCCTCTGGCACGCGGGCCTATGGGGTCTTATTATTTGATAAACGCGTCCCCGGATCGAAAGAGGCCCCATGTCGCACAAAGCTGTGCAACGCATTGCATTCTATCTGATGTTGGCACTGACATTGTCGGTCGCCTTGACAGGCGGAGTATAGCAGATGGCCAAACGCTTCGGCGGGAAATTCAGCCCGCATTCCGAACCTGCGCCACACACATCCGATATCCCCAAAGAACGCCTGCCACGCATTGAGCACCCCTATGAGGGCCGCCCGTTCTGGTTGGCAATCTGCGCGCTGCCATTTCTGTTCGGCGCCTTCGGTGACGGGCCGCTGGCCTTGGCGCAAGGCGTGGGCGCATTCGCCCTATGTGTGGGCGCGGCTGTTTTACTGCGTGAGGGGCTACGGGCACAGGCGGCCTTTGACGCACGCAGCAAGGCCCATCGGCCCGCATTACCGCGCAAGATACTGGGCGCAGTCGGTTTCGGATGTGCGATGATGATCGGCAGTGCCGATGCCTCGGGCGGGGTGTGGACACCCCTTGGCACGGGGCTGATCGCGGGGGCCCTTGCGCTGGTGGGCTTCGGGCTTGATCCGCTCCGCTCCAAGGGGATGGGCGACAGCGACCGCCTCCAGCAAAGCCGTGTGGCCGCCGCAGTCGAGATAGGCGAGGCCCATCTGGTCCAGATGCAGCGCGCGATTGCCCGCACGAATACGCCGCAGCTGGAAACCCGGATCGAGGTTTTTACCGGCCATGCACGCGCCTTGTTTCGTGTGGTCGAGGAAGATCCCGAAGACCTTCGTTCGGCGCGCAGATATATGACGCTGTATCTGGAGGGAGCCAAGGACGCGACGGAGAAATTCGCCGACCATTACAGCCAGACCCGTGATGCGCGCGTGCGCGCGCAGTACGAAGCGCTTCTGGATGATCTTCAGACAAATTTTACCGCTCAGTCGCAACGTCTGCTTGCGCATGGCCGCGAAGGGCTTGATATCGAGATAGAGGTATTGCGCGAACGCCTCGCACGTGAAGGGGTCGCACCGGCCCCGAACTGAAACACATCATATCCACCGATTTAGCACCGACCGTTTATCCGGCTGCTGCGCCCGAAGGAGAGAAACATGACCCAGACCGTGCGAGACGCCGCCTCCAAGGACCTGTCGGAAATCGAAAGCATCGCCGCGATCAGATTGCCCGGCCCAAGTGCCGATCTGCCCCCCATCGAGGAGGCTCCCTCGGCCACCGCAGGCGAGATACGCGCCCGCATGGAGGAGTTGAGCTTGGGTGATTCCGGCTCCATCATGCGGTTCGGCGCGCGCGCGCAGACCGAGCTGCAGCATATCTCTCAGGCGATGCTGAGTGATGTGAAAAACAAGGATGTCGGGCCTGCGGGCGACAGCCTGCGCCAGATCGTCACAGCATTGCGCGGGTTTTCGGTCAGTGAACTTGATGTCCGCCGCAACCGCAAATGGTGGGAAAAGCTCATGGGCCGCGCCGCGCCCTTTGCCAATTTCCTCGCGCGTTACGAAGAGGTGCAGGGCCAGATCGACAAGATCAGCGACACCCTGCTAAGCCACGAGACAAAGCTTCTCAAAGACATCAAATCGCTCGACCTTCTCTATAGTAAGACATTGGGGTTTTATGACGAGCTGGGGCTATACATTGCAGCCGGTGTGGAAAAGCTCAAGCAGACGGATACGGATGTTTTGCCCGCCAAACAGGCACAGGTCGACGCCGCCCCCGAACAAGACAAGGTTCTGCGCGCGCAAGAGCTGCGTGATCTGAGGGCGGCGCGCGATGATCTGGAGCGGCGCGTTCATGACCTGAAGCTGACGCGGCAGGTCACGATGCAATCGCTGCCCTCGATCCGGCTGGTGCAGGAAAACGACAAATCGCTGGTGTCGAAAATCAACTCGACCTTGGTCAACACGGTGCCTTTGTGGGAAACACAACTGGCGCAGGCGGTCACGATCCAGCGTTCGGCAGAGGCCGCAAAAGCCGTCAAGGCGGCCAATGACCTGACCAATGAGCTGCTGACGGCCAATGCCGAAAACCTGCGCGAGGCCAATGTCGCCGTGCGCACCGAGATGGAGCGCGGTGTATTTGACATCGAGGCCGTGAAATCTGCCAACCAGACCCTGATTGCCACGATAGAGGACAGCTTGCAGATTGCAGACGAAGGCAAGCGCAAACGTGCAGAGGCCGAAGCCGAGCTGGTGGATCTGGAAGGCAAGCTGCGCGAGACGCTGATTGCAACCCAAAGCCCGCGTAACAGCAAAGATACGGTCTGATCATGCAAACGGGTGTGGTCGCGGGCCGTCCCGCATGTGCGATCAGGCGTGCAACGCGCACCGTGGCTGTTGTGGCCATGCTGGCGGCGCTGTGGGGGTGTACAAGCCCGCAGGCGCTTGCACCAGACGACCCCAGCGACACCCGCCCCACCCCGCGCCCCGGTACGCCCGCGCCCTCACAGACGACAGAGGTTGTGGCGCAATCGCCCGAGAGCCTCCTGATGGCCGAATATTACCAGCGGATGCAAAACGCGATGCTTGGCAACGGGTTGATGCGTCAGGATGTGGCCCCGCGGGATGCGCCCTACAGCCGCTGGCAACTGGTCGAGAATTTCGTCCATGTCGCGCTTTATGACGAATATACCAACCAAAACGGCCGCTTTGTGGCCGGTATGACGCCGTCACGGTTGCGCCGCTGGCAGGCCCCCGTCGAGATGGACATCCGTTTTGGCCCGTCGATCCCGTTGGCACAGCGCACGCAGGACCGCGAGGGGATTACCGCCTACGCGGGGCAACTGGCGCGCGCCTCAGGCCATCCGGTGCGTGTGGTGCCCGATCACGGCAACTTCACGGTGCTTGTGCTGAACGAGGACGAACGTCGCGCCGCAGCACCGATGCTGCGCGACCTGGTGCCCGGTATCGACGATAGTTCCGTCAATGCTATCACACAGCTGCCGGCCAGTACCTTTTGTGTAGTGTTCGCCTTTTCTCAGGGAAGCGAGTCGCGCTATTCACGCGCCGTGGCAATCATTCGCGGTGAACATCCCGACCGGCTGCGCGAAAGCTGCGTGCACGAAGAACTGGCCCAAGGGCTGGGGCTGGCGAATGATTATCCGCGTGCCCGGCCCTCGATCTTCAACGATGACGAGGAATTCGCACGCCTGACGCGACAAGACGAGCTGATGTTGCAAATGCTTTATGATCCGCGGCTGCGCCCTGGCATGACCGAAGAGGAGGTGCGCCCGATCGCGCAAGTGATCGCCTCCGAGCTGATGCCCGACGGCTGATCAAGACGGTTTGGGGGAACGGATGCAGGCGCGGCACATAGATCCGTGAGGGCATGGCCTTGGGGCTTTTGCCCGGCAGGTCTTTATGCCAGAAATTACAAGTGATGGGGCGTGTGCGAACTGGCGTCCCTTCCCCCAAGACCGGCAGACCGGGTCGAGCGAAGGAGAGCGGACATATGGGTATTTTGGATTTCCTCAGCGGCGAGTTCATCGACGTCATCTCTTGGGTGGATGATACACGCGACACAATGGTGTGGCGGTTCGAACGCGAAGGCCATGCCATTAAATACGGGGCCAAACTGACGGTGCGCGAAGGTCAGGTGGCCGTGTTCATTCATGAAGGCCAGCTGGCGGATGTCTTCACCCCCGGTCTTTATTTGCTGGAAACCAACAACCTGCCGATTTTGACAACACTGAAACACTGGGATCACGGCTTCAAATCCCCGTTCCAGTCGGAAGTGTATTTTATCAACACCACACGGTTTACGGACCTGAAATGGGGTACGAAAAATCCTGTTATCGCGCGTGATCCGGAATTCGGGCCGGTGAGGTTGCGGGCCTTTGGCACCTACGCCGTAAAGATCAGTGATCCGGCGAAGTTCCTGACCGAGATCGTGGGCACTGACGGGCAATTCACCGCCGACGAGGTGAGTTTCCAGCTGCGCAATATCATCGTACAGGAATTCTCGCGTGCATTGGCGGGCGCCGGTATTCCGGTCCTGGATATGGCCGCCAACACAGGCAAGGTCAGCGCCCTTGTGGCCGAGGCGATTGCCCCGACACTCGCGGAGTACGGTCTGAGTTTGCCAGAGTTTTACATCGAGAACATCTCGTTACCTTCTGAGGTAGAGGCAGTGTTGGACAAACGCACCTCGATGGGAATCGTAGGCGATATGAACCGGTACATGCAGTTCAATGCAGCCCAAGCAATGGGCGAGCAGGGATCAGGGGCAAGCGCCGGTATGGGCACCGCCATGGGCGCAGGCATCGGTGCCGGTATCGGGATGTCCATGGGGGGGCAGATGGGCCAACAGGCCGCCCATGCCGCAGGTCCGTGGGGCGGAGTTGCGCATGGCCAGAGCCACGCGCCCCAAGGCGGAGGCGGCGCGGCTGGCGCCGCGCCGCCTCCGCCGCCCCCGCCACCTGTCGAGAAAGTCTGGCATCTGGCGGAAAATGGCCAGACACTTGGTCCCTTCGGACGCGGACAACTGGCACAGATGAAGACCGAAGGCCGTTTCAGCCGCACAACGTTGGTGTGGGCGCCGGGTCAGGACGGTTGGAGTGCGGCCGAGGAAATCCGCGAATTGGCGCAACTGTTCACGATTGCCCCGCCCCCTCCACCGCCTGCGGGATAGGTCCTGATGCAACTGCCCAAAGTCACACGCCGCGCCACCAGTGATGCAGACAAATCTGCTGCTGCGCAGGTATATCCATGTGAATCCTGTGGTGCCGATCTGCGGTTCAATCCCGGCCAGACCCGCATGGTGTGTGACCATTGCGGCCACGTGCAGGACATGCCAACCGCCACTCATCGCGGCGAAACCGGCCTGAGCGAGCTTGCGCTGGCACCCGTGCTGGCGGACGGTTTCCCTGACGTGGACATCGAGGACACGCGGGTTCTGGCGTGCCCCAACTGCTCGGCGCAGATCGAGCTTGGCCCGGACCAGCACGCGACCGAATGCCCGTTTTGCGCCACACCGATTGTGGCCGACACCGGGCCCGGGCGTCAGTTCAAGCCGCAAGGCGTCATGCCGTTCGCCATAAACGAGGCCAAAGCCACTGCGGCCTTGTCCAAATGGCTGAAAGGACGATGGTTCGCGCCGAACGGTCTGGCAGATTACGCGCGCAAGGGCCGCAAGATGACGGGCGTCTACGCCCCGTTCTGGACCTTTGATGCCGAAACATCGACCCGATACACCGGACAGCGCGGGGACTATTACTACGAGACGCGAACCGTCACCGTGAATGAAAACGGGCGCGCGGTCCAACGCCAGCAACAGGTGCGCCGCATCCGGTGGCGGTCGGTCTCCGGCCATGTTGCGCGGCATTTCGACGATGTGTTGATCTATGCAGCGCGCTCCCTGCCCGAGCAGCATGTGGCAAACCTATTACCGTGGGATCTGTCCGGTGTCGCGCCCTATCAGGGCAGCTATCTGGCAGGGTTTACCGCAGAAGGCTATACGGTCGAACTGCCGCAGGCCCATCATCAGGCACAGGCCAAAATGGTTCAGGTGATCCAAAGCGATGTCCGCCGTGCAATCGGAGGCGATGCGCAGCGCATCGGCGCGATGGACCCGCAATTTCGCGACGAGACATTCAAACATATCCTGCTGCCCATCTGGAGCGCAGCCTACCGGTTTCGGGGCACAAGCTACCGGTTCGTGGTCAATGGCCAGACCGGAGCAGTGTCAGGCGATCGCCCGTGGTCTTACTGGAAAATCGGCTTTGCCGTGGTGGCAGGGGCTATTGTGGCCGCAGCCGCAGCCTATGGCCTGCGCTGATCACACCCAACATTTGTTCTTTACACGAAAGGAAAAAAGATATGCGCGCACTGCTGCAACGCGTAAGCGAGGCTCGGGTCCGTGTGGAGGACACGCTGACCGGTGAAATCGGTCCGGGGTTGCTGATTTTGGTCTGCGCCATGCAAGGCGATACCGAGGCCGAAGCCGAAAAACTCGCCCAACGCATCTCCAAACTGCGGATTTTTAAAGATGATGCGGGCAAGATGAACCGCTCTGTGCTGGACAGTGGCGGCGCGTGTCTGGTGGTCAGCCAGTTCACGCTTGCCGCAGATACACGCAGCGGGAACCGTCCGGGGTTTTCTTCGGCCGCAGCACCGGAGCTGGGAAAGCATCTCTACGAGCATTTCAGTACCGCTTTGCGGACGCTCGGGCTCGAGGTCGCGCAGGGCATATTTGCAGCCGATATGGCAGTCAGCCTGACCAATGACGGGCCGATCACGATCTGGATGGATACCGACAAGACCGAACGCACCGGCCAGCCCGCCTGAACGCGGGCCCCCCTGATTATATCACGCACGGTGTGCAAATAGTGTTTGATACCGCCATCGGGACGATGATGGGCTGCGTGGCCGCGCAAACGCGATGGTCTGGCCACCACCTCCCGTGGCGCCCCCCCCTCTGCCTGTCTGGCCGCGCGATAAAAACCCAAGGCACAGATGCTTGCGCCCGTCTGCGGGCGGGGCTATTTCACAGCGCCATGGCCAAGCTTTATTTCAACTACTCCACGATGAACGCCGGCAAAAGCACGATCCTGCTGCAGGCTTCGCATAACTATATCGAACGCGGCATGCAGACGTTTCTGGTCACCGCGCGGCTGGATGACCGCGCAGGTGCGGGGCGGATCGCCAGCCGCATCGGGATCGGGGCACAGGCCGCGTGTTTCGATGCCACAACCGATATGCAGGCGCTGATTGCGAACCGCTTGGCCCAAGGCGCCTGCGCGTGTGTGTTCATCGACGAGGCCCAGTTCCTGACCACCGATCAGGTCTGGCAGCTGGTGCGCGTGGTCGATGATCTGTGCGTGCCGGTGATGTGCTACGGGCTGCGGGTGGATTTCATGGGGCAGCTGTTTCCAGGCTCTGCCGCGCTTCTGGCGCTGGCCGACGAGATGCGCGAAATCCGCACGATCTGCCATTGCGGCAAGAAGGCCACGATGGTCGTGCGCCGCGGGCCGGACGGACGGGCGATGCGCGGCGGGGATCAGGTGCAGATCGGCGGAAACGAAACCTATGTCTCGTTGTGTCGCCGCCACTGGCGCGAGGCGATGGAGGGCTAGCACGGGCCCCTTTCCCCTCGACCCTGTGGGCAAAGCGCGCCCCGTGCGCGGCCTGACACGGCGCACAGGGCGAACAGGGCGTCTTATCCGGCCCTTAGAACAGGCGACCGCCTGTCGGCACCTCTTGGCCGGGCGAGATCAGCACCACCTCCCCTGCGGCATCTGGCACACCCAGCACCAGCACCTCGGATTTGACAGGGCCAATCTGGCGGGGCGGGAAATTCACCACCGCCATCACCTGCCGCCCGACAAGTTCCTCGGGCGTATAATGCGCGGTGATCTGCGCAGAGGAGCGTTTCTCGCCCAGATCGCCACCGAAATCGACCCACAGCTTATAGGCGGGCTTGCGGGCTTCGGGAAATGGCTCAGCACGGGTGATTTTGCCCACGCGGATATCCAGCTTCATGAAATCATCGAAACTTGCGGTCATGCGCCCAGCTCCCGTCCACGATCTGCGGCGGCCTTCACGGCGCGTTCCAACAATGCAGGAAAGCCCGATTGCGGGTCCATCAGCACTTCGAGCGCTGCGGCCGTGGTGCCCCCCGGTGAAGTCACATTGCTGCGCAGCGTGCCAGGGTCTTCCTCGGCATCCTCCGCCAGCTGACCCGCGCCGCCCACGGTGGCCTTGGCCAGCCGCATGGCAAGATCGGCAGGCAGGCCCTGTGCCGCGCCGGCGTTTGCCAATGCCTCGATCATATGGAACACATAGGCAGGCCCGGAGCCAGATACCGCCGTGACCGCATCCATCTGGCCTTCGTCGTCGATCCGCACAACCTGACCGATGGCTTGCAAAAGCCCGTCTGCCACATCCAGATCATCCGCAGTTGTGGAGGGGTTGCCGCAAATCGCCGTGATGCCGCGCCCGATGGCGGCAGGCGTATTGGGCATGGCACGCACCACGGGCGTTTTCTCGCCCAGCAACTCGGTATATGTGCGGATGGTGATGCCGGCTGCGACAGAGATAAACAGCGTTTGCCCCTCGCCCATGGCACGCAAGCTGGGCAGCGCCTCGCCCATCATCTGCGGTTTGACGGCGATCAACACAACCGCCGGCGCGTGTGGCAGATCCCCGTTGAGGTGCACGCCTGTGGATTTCAGCCATGCCGAGGGGTTGGGGTCGATCACATGCACCGCATCCGCAGACAAGCCACCGTTGAGCCAGCCCGACAACATCGCAGACCCCATTTTACCGCACCCCAGCAGAACCAGACCACGTTCCGAAATCTCTGAAAAATCCATTTTGCCCCCTTTTACGACTTTCGGGGCCAAACCTAGGCGCGTCCGTAAGCCTCTGCAATGGCCACTTGGATCGCTTGGGCGGCAGGTTGCCCGCCCCAGCAGCCCAGCTGGAAGGCCGGATAGAACCGCTCTGCCGCCATCAGTGCGGAGCCGATCATCTCGTCGAGTTGTTCCATCGTGGCGCATTGCCCGCCATTAAGCACCAGACCATAGCGCCACGCCATCAGCCGCTGCTCGGGCCAGAACCCGAACGCGCCCGACCAGACCTGATCATTGGCGCGGTTGAGCATGTCGTAAAGCACCGGCAACCGGTCTGCTGGCGGATCCATTTCGAATGTCATGATCAGGCGCAGCATTTCGTCGCGATCCGACCATGCCAAGGTCAGCGCGTAACTGCGCCACTGCCCCTCGACCACCATCGATATCTGGTCATCGGCCACACGGTTGAAATCCCACGCATGGGCCTCGGCCAGATCTTCCACCACATCGATGGGATGGGGGTCGTTGCCGAAGAAATCGTCGCTCAATGCCATGCGTTTGTGGTCCTTCTTTGTGTTTGAATTCCGGGAAGGTCCACCCCCGAAAAATGTCGACACTACCAGCAGCGGCGTCTGGAATCGCTTTTGCTACCACATATCGTGGGCCTGACCCTGCTTTGTGTAAAGGCGTTTATCGTGGATAACTGGGGCACCACCGCCGATATCTGGGGATAAGAACGCGGACGAATCGCTTAAACTCGATGATCCATCCCCAAGCCTGTGGATAAGCGAAAACGCAGCCCCAAGGCCTGTTTTCGCGCGCCCTCTCCAACGACAAATCGGGGTGGATTCGCAGGGGGGATTCGTTTTTCGCCAAGGGGCACGGGCGGCACAGGCCTATCACACATGCAGGCGTAGGTAAGGCGCGCCCGCGTGGCGGGCAGCGGGGGCTACGGGTCCGGGCCGCCAGAACAGCGCCGCAGCCGTGGTGGCTGCGTGCTCATGCAACAGCGCGCCGCCCAAGCCAGTGGCGCACGTAGAATGCAGCCCCTGCCCCTACGCGCCCCGCATCAACAAGAAGGGCGGCCCACCAGTGGACCGCCCCCCAAAAAACAATCGTCGGATTAAAACCGCTTAGTCCCGCGCGCGCACCTTGTGCAAAAGCGGCATCAGCTGTGACATGTCAGGGCCATGGTTCATGCCGGTCACCGCCTTGCGCAGCGGCATGAAAAGCCCCTTGCCCTTGCGACCGGTGGCCGCCTTCACATCCGCCGTCCAGTTTTTCCATGTCTCTTCGGTAAACGGACCTTGCGGCAAAAGCGGCATCGCTTCGGCCACGAACGCGCGGTCTTCTTCATCAATCAACGGATCGGCGCCGTTCAGGCACAGATCTGCCCAACCCTTGAGGTCATCAAGCGTGTCGATATTTTGCGACGCCACCTGCCAGAACAGCTCCCCTTGCTCGGCGGGAATGCCAAGCCCAAGGATCTGTTCCTGAACCGCCGAATAGGGCAAATGCTGATTGCGGGTACGTGTCAGCGGGATCAGGTCGTTGCTGTCGAATTTCGTTGGGGCAGAGCCGAAATGCTTCAGCTCGAACCCGTCAGCCAGTTCATCAAGCGACATTTTCAATTCCACCGGCTGGCTGGACCCCAGACGTGCCATCATCGACAACAAGGCCTCCGGTGCCACGCCGCTTTCGCGCAGATCGCGGATCGAAAGCGCGCCAAGACGCTTGGACAGTTCCTCGCCATTGGGGCCGGTCAGCAGCGAGTGGTGGGCGAAATTGGGCGGCGTGCCTCCGATTGCGCGGATGATCTGTACCTGCGTGGCGGTGTTGGTGACGTGATCGCCACCGCGCACAATATCCGTCACGCCCATATCGCTGTCATCGACCGAGGAGGCGAACGTATATAGCACCTGCCCCGAGGCCTTGATCAACACCGGATCGGAAACCGACGCCGCATCGATGGACAGATCCCCCAGAATGCCATCGGTCCACTCGATCCGTTCCAGATCCAGCAAAAAGCGCCAGTAGCCCTCTTTGCCCTCGGCACGAAGGGCGGCCTTTTCCTCTTCGCTCAACCGGTAGGAGCTGCGGTCATAAACCGGAGGCTTGCCCATATTCAGTTGTTTTTTGCGCTTCAGGTCCAGCTCTGTCGGGCTTTCGAAACACTCGTATAGCTTGCCATCGGCCTTCAGTTTCTCGGCCATTTCCTGATACCGCTCAAGGCGCAGGGACTGGCGTTCCTCGCGGTCCCATTCGATACCGAGCCATTCAAGGTCCTGCTTCAGCGCATCGATATATTCCTGCTTCGAGCGTTCCTGATCGGTGTCATCAAGGCGCAAGATGAACTGGCCGCCGCTTTTACGGGCGATCAGATAATTCATCAACGCGGTGCGCAGATTGCCAACGTGGATATAGCCGGTCGGCGACGGGGCGAAGCGGGTAACGGTCATGCGATGTCTCCTGATGCGCGTCTGCTCTTTCACAAATGCGGGGTTTTGTCCATATCGGTGGGATGACAGAGCACTCAAACCAGAATTGCACCACATGCACCCCGCCATCGCTTGACGATATCGCCGCGCTGGCCGAGGCCGCGCGGGCAGACCTGCCGGATGTTTTCGCAGCGCCCGCCGCAAGCGTTGTGCTGCGGGTGGAGGAGTTTGCCTCCCAAGCGTTGCTTGACGCGCTCGGGATCGCGGACCCGTTTATCCTGACGGGGCTTTACGAGGGGGTGCCGCTGCCCGAAAAATCGGTGATGGACCCTGGCGGACCCGATATCATCTGGTTGTTTCGCCGCCCCATCATAGAGGAATGGGCCGAACGCGGGGATGTCCCCTTCAATGATCTGGTAACGCATGTCTACATTCACGAACTGGCGCATCATTTCGGCTGGTCGGATGACGATATCGCGCGGATTGATCGTTGGTGGGAATAGCCCTAACATGGCAACGATCATGGAGGTGTCGTCGTAATAGGCCTCCCAGACGCACGATATGGTTCCCCAACCCAGAGGTTTCGCGATGAACACGAAATTGACACGCCGGACGGCCTTGTTTGCCAGCGCGGTTACACCGTTTGCCGCAGCAGGCCTCGTCGGTGCCGGCGCAGCGGTTGCCCAGCAAACACAAAACGCGCCCCAGACCGGTGACGGGCCCCAAACGCCACCGCCTGCCGTCGCGCCCTATCGCCGTTATGCGATCGGCGAGATGACCGTGACCACCCTTCTGGCCGGCACCAAAGCCCTGCCCGAGCCTCATGGCACCTTCGGGCTGAACGCCTCTGACGGGGAATTCACAGCGCTGTCGGAGGAAAACTTCCTACCCTCCGATGTCGCGCTGAACGGGTTTACCCCGGTGATGGTCGAAACCGATGATGCGGTGGTGCTGTTCGACACCGGCCTTGATGCGGCAGGGATCACAGCCGCGCTGGAGGCCGCCGGAAAATCCCCCGACGACATCACCCATGTGGTGATCACGCACATGCATGGCGATCATATCGGGGGGCTGATGGCGGATGGCACACCCACCTTTTCCAACGCCGCCTATTTCACAGGCCGTGTCGAATGGGATCACTGGTCGAGCGCCGGAAACGAAGGGTTCGATACCAAGGTCCGTCCGCTTGAGCAGAAGTTCACGTTCCTCAAGGGCGATGACGAGGTCCTGCCCGGCATTCGCGCCGTAGAGGCATTCGGCCATACCCCCGGCATGCTGGCCTTCTGGCTAAGCAGTGGTGACGCGCAGCTGGCACTGACCGCCGATACCGCCAACCACTATGTCTGGTCGCTTCAACGCCCTGAATGGGAAGTGCGGTTCGATATGGACAAACAGGCCGCGATCGAGACACGCAAGAAAATTCTCAAGCAGATCGCGCAGGCAAAAATCCCCTTTATCGGGTATCACATGCCGTTCCCCGGCATCGGGTTCCTGCAAACCAAGGACGAGGGCTATCGCTTCGTTCCGGCAAGCTACCAGTTCGATCTGAAAGACGCCTGACGCCACGCGATGTTCGGCACAGCTTTGCAAAACGGCCCGCATCGTTGAATGCGGGCCGTTTTCGTATCGGTCACCTGCCACACAGCGCCCTGCAGCACTCGTGCCCCGGCCCCACGCACGGCCTGCATTCCGCTTTTACTGCGCGCCCGTATGCGGCAAGCTGGCCACAGGCACATCCCCCTTTGCTGGAGCCCACGCGACATGACACCGATCCTGACCATCACATTGAACCCCGCCCTTGATCTTGCGACCGATACGGCCTGCGTCACCCCCGAGCGCAAGCTGCGCTGCACCCAGCCCGCCATTGATCCCGGCGGTGGGGGGATCAACGTCAGCCGTGCGATTGCGGCAATGGGCGGGCAGTCGGTGGCGTTTGTGGCATTGGGCGGCCCCACGGGCGAGCGGGTCGCACGGCGACTGGCGGCACAGGGGATCGTGGTCGCCCCGTTCAAAGCGCCGGGCGACACCCGCCAAAGCATCACCGTGACCGATCAAAGCACCGCAGAGCAATACCGCTTTGTGATGCCGGGGCCGCAGTGGTCTGCGTCGGACCATGCCCAGCTTCTGGACCAGATCGCCCTGTCCTTGCCTCCGGGCGCGATTGTGGTTTTGTCAGGCAGCCAGCCCCCCGGTATTCCCGATGATTTTCCCGCGCGCCTGTCCGACAGGCTGGCCAAAACCCATGCGCAGGTGTTTCTCGATACCTCCGGCCCCGCGCTGCGCGAACTGCTGCACGCGCGCCACCGTGCCGCGGATGTATTGCGGATGGATGATATCGAGGCCGAGGAACTGGCGGGCAGACCGCTGCCCACCCGCCGCGACAGTGCCGATTTCGCACAAGAGCTGGTGCGCAAGGGCCTGGCGCAGGCCGTCCTTGTGGCGCGGGGCGGCGATGGCAACGTGCTGGCCACACGTGAGGGGCGCTGGGTTGCGGACGCCGCCGATGTGGCGATCATCTCCAAGGTGGGGGCCGGCGACAGTTTCGTGGCTGGATTCACCCTCTCGTTGGCCCAAGGCGCGCCTTGGCCGGAAGCCTTGCAGCACGGCGCGGCGGCGGCCTCTGCGGCCGTAATGACACCAGCCACAGAGCTTTGCAGGCCAGCCGATGTGGCGGCGCTGCGTGCCGCCTGCAGGGTGCACGAGATCTAGGGTTTGCGCGCCTCTATAACGGCCATCAGGGACCCCGTCGGCGCGATTGCCCTTCGCTGCTGTCGCGTGCGCGCCTCCTAACAAGGGCACCGTGACGGAACAGCCCCCGTCTGCGCCAATCGGGCCGCCTGCGGGCGTAAACCCGCATGCCCCCCTAGCTGGGATCACGCCAGCGGTTGACCATCGGATAGCGCCTGTCCAGCCAGAACGCCCTGCTGGTCAACTTCGTACCGGGTGCTGACTGGAAGCGTTTCCATTCCGAGATATACAACAGATGCTCGATGCGCTTGACGGTATCGCGCGCATGGCCTGCGGCGGTAATCTCAGCCACGGATTGATCACGCTCCACCAGACGTTCCAAAATATCGTCGAGCACCGGATAGGGCGGCAGGCTGTCTTCGTCTTTCTGATCGGGTCGCAGTTCCGCTGATGGCGGCTTGTCGATGATCACAGGCGGAATCACCTCGCCCGCCGGCCCCTGCATCCACGGGCGGTGGTTGGCATTGCGCCAGCGGCAGGTTTCGAACACCCGCGTTTTATACAGATCCTTGATCGGATTATAGCCACCGTTCATATCGCCATAGATCGTACAATAGCCGACCGCCATTTCCGATTTGTTGCCTGTGGTCAGAAGCAGGCCGCCGAATTTGTTGGAAATCGCCATCAACATAACGCCGCGCAGACGCGACTGGATGTTTTCTTCCGTGACGCCGGGCTGGGTGCCTTCGAATACATGCGACAGGGCTTGTGTCACGCCATCGCGCGCAGGCTCGATATGCACGGTATCCAGCTTGGTGCCCAACCGCCGCGCCAGATCGGCCGCATCATCAAGCGATCCCTGACTGGTGTATTCAGACGGCAGCATCACGCAATGCACGTTCTCGGCGCCCAGCGCATCCGCCGCGATCGTCGCCACGATCGCCGAATCGATGCCGCCGGAAAGACCCAGCACCGCCTTTTTAAAGCCGGATTTCGTCAGATAGTCATGTGTGGCCATCACCATCGCGCGGTAGTCTTGCTCCCACGCATCAGGCTGGGGATCAAACCGGCCCGTGCGGGCATGCCAGCCGTCGGGCGTATGGTCGAAATCGATATGATCAATCACCTCGTCAAAGGCGGCAAATTGCGCGGCGGGTGTGCCATGGGGGTTCAGCACGAAACTCGCCCCGTCAAACACCTGATCGTCCTGCCCGCCCACCGAGTTGAGATAGACAAGCGGCAGACCGGTGTCGATCACGCGGGCCACCATCTTGTTCTGGCGCACCTCCTGCTTGCCACGGAAATAGGGCGATCCGTTGGGCACCAGCAGGATTTCGGCACCGGTTTCGGCCAGTGTCTCGGCCACATCGGGATGCCATGCATCCTCGCAAATCGGAATCCCTACACGCACGGGGCCAATCTGCAGCGGCCCCGAAATCGGACCTACGTCATAAATACGATGCTCGTCGAACACGTCTTTGTGGGGCAGCTCGTGTTTCAGCATACGGGCCACAACCTTGCCGCCCGACAAAATCCAGTAAGCGTTGTAATGGCCGCTTGCGTCTTGATAGGGTGCCCCGATGCCCAACGCCGGACCATCCGCCACTTCGGTGGCCAGCGCCTCGATGCGCGCCATGCAATCTGCGATGAAGGCGGGCTTCATCACCAGATCCTGTGTCTGGTAGCCGGTCAGGAACATCTCTGGCAGGGCCACCAGATCGGCGCCCGCCTCGCGACCTTCAAGCCACGCGTCGCGGGCTTTACGGGCATTGTCTTCCAATGCGCCCACGGTGGGGTTCAACTGTGCAAGCGTCAGACGGAATGTTGCGGCCATGATGGGTCCTTCTTCTATCGCCCCTCCGATTTAGCAGACTTTGACCGGAACGAAAGGCATAGGCGCAAGCATTTGCCGCGCGCCTCATACCCTCACACGACCCAACCACAGGCATGGGCCACCTGCCCGACGACCGCGTATCGATTTCGCAAGATCAGGTCACTTATCCGAAACTTCTGGCCTGCGCCTGCTTGTCACGCCCCCGCCATCCCCTTACCGTGTCCACGCCTGCCAGCCTGCGGGGCAAGCGAGGCCAACATCCGGGAGAGTTACACGTATGACGGTCAACAGGATTCGCACCATCGCTTTTGCAGTGGCAATCGCCGGGGTCGCCTTGGGGCTTTCGCAAGGCCAGATCCGCGCGCAGGGCACAAGCGCCGTCGTCACAAAAGAATATGATGACGGCGGTATCTATGTCGGCACATTCCGAAATGGCAAACAGGACGGACAGGGGAAATATACCCTGCCTTCGGGCTATGAATACGACGGCACATGGGTCGAGGGGCAGATCGAAGGCACTGGGCGGGCGCGCTTTCCCAACGGGTCGCTTTATGAGGGGGAATTCCATGCGGGCAAACCCGACGGTCAGGGCAAGATCACCTTTGTCGATGGCGGAACCTACGAGGGGGCGTGGGCGGACGGCAAGATCACCGGCACAGGCACCGCGCATTACGCCAATGGCACAAGCTATACCGGTATGTTCGAAAATGCCGTGCACAATGGCACCGGTGTTTTGCAAAGCGATAACGGTTACCGCTATGAGGGCGACTGGGCCGAGGGCGTAAAACAGGGCCAGGGCAAGATCACCTATCCCGATGGTGCCACTTATGAAGGCCAGATGTCCGGCGGATTGCGTGAGGGCCAAGGCACGCTGAGCATGGCGGACGGGTTGCGCTATACCGGCCAGTGGCAAAAAGGGCAGATGCATGGTCAGGGCACGCTGACACAACCCAATGGCGATGTGTATGAAGGCCAGATGGAAAACGGGCGTCGTCAGGGTCAGGGCCGTGTCACCTATCCCAACGGTGATGTCTACGAAGGCCATTTCAAGGCCGACACCCGCGACGGTCAGGGCGTTTTCCGTGGTAGTGACGGCTATGTGTATGACGGGGAATGGACCGATGGCCGGATCGAGGGCCAAGGCCATGTCACCTACCCCGACGGGTCTGTCTACCGCGGCGCATTCGTCAACGACCTCCCCGAGGGCAAAGGCAAGATCACCCGCCCCGACGGATCGAGCTATGACGGCGACTGGATTGCGGGACAGATCGAGGGCACAGGTCGCGCTGTGTATGCCAACGGGCTGATCTATGAGGGAACTTTCAAAGATGCCCGCAATGACGGTCAGGGGAAAATGACCTATCCCGACGGCTATACCTATGAGGGCGCTTGGAAAGCAGGCCAGCGCGACGGCCACGGCATCGCAACCTATGCCGATGGCACCGTATATGACGGTGCGTTCAGCAATGGTGAGCGGAATGGCACCGGCACATTGACCATGCCCAACGGCTTTACCTACGAGGGCCAATGGACCGATGGCCAGATCGACGGCCACGGGGTCGCGACCTATGCCACAGGTGATGTCTATGAGGGGAATTTCGCCCAAGGCAAACGTCAGGGCGAAGGAACGATGCGCTATGCCACAGGCGAGGTGGCACAAGGCACATGGTCCGACAATACGCTGACCGAAGAAAGCGCGCAGGCCGCCCCCGCCCCCGCATCGGACGCAGACGATGCTCCGGCCCCCGACCTGCCACAGACCCCGGAGGTGTTGCCCGAGGCCGCCCCACAGGAGGGGGTGAAAGACAGCCGTCCCCCTCAGGGCGAATAACCGCCCTGCTGCCTGCTTTGTGAAAACGTCACGGCGCTTGTGCAGACGCCCGTCGTATCGCAGGGGGCAAATGGTGACGCCGCACGCACATCGGATCAGGCACACGAGCGACACTGATCCGGCGCGGCGTTCGAGGGCAACGCATCGCCAGACCCGCCCTCTTTGCCCCGACATCTGCCTTGATCTTCATCCTCCCCTGCAAGGCCATACGGCTTTGTCATTTGCAGAGTGTTTGATCAGGACATTTGCAAAAAGACCGCCCCATGGCGCGCCGATGCAGATCACGCTTCTCAAGCGGGCGCGGTCCAGACGGGGCCCGCATCAGATCCGCAGGACAGCGGGATGCATATAGGTTCGCTCGTGCACCGCTGGCATCACCCTGCACGCCTTCTGGCCGCGGCAAACAGCCATCAAACCCGACACAAAGCGCCGCGCCAAATAGGCACGGTGCCAGATAGGCACCGCGCGGTCCCGCATCCTGTCCCTGATAGAACTCGGGGCCAGGCTCTGCGACCCTCCCCACCTTAAAGCGCGCCGGTGGCTGCCATCTACCTTTTGCCGTGCACCCGTATCTGCACAAGCGGGCACGCGCCGTCCTGAACCTGTGCGGATCCTCTTGCGCGCGAGGCATGGCGCCGTGCGTGAACCATGCGGCCCGCCTTAGGCAATGGCGATATCGAAAGGGGTCACGCCACCGGATCATCGCGAAATATTTCAAGTGCGACCGGGGAGCGACACAGGTCGGGGATGAAAGACTGCCCCCCCCTTGGCCGGACCGGGGGATACACCTCCCTTGCAAAGGGCTTGCCTTGCAAACGGCTTGAGCGATCAGCGCCACGCATGCCGCCACCCCACGACCGCCACGTTCGCAAGGCCCGTCCAAGCAGAAAATTCAAGGATCAAGACCGCGAGGCGCCCCCCGACATGTCACAGCCGGATCGAAGCGCGCGCCCTTACGCCGGACCGATCAGTCTTTATAGATCATCTTTCTGCCCATCCCCCCGTCAACCTGCAAAACCTGGCCCGTCACGAACCCCGCGCCCGCAAGATAAAGCACCGCCTCGACGATATCATCCACCTGCCCCACGCGTCCCGCAGGGTGCTGGGCATGGTCGTCTGCCTCAAGGGAGGCATCATTGCTATTGATCCAGCCAGGCGCCACGGCATTGACCCGCACATCCGGCCCCATCCCGACGGCCAGCGCATGGCTGAGCGCGACGACACCGCCCTTGGCTGCGGCATAGCCGTAGGTATCCGGCTCCGACTGGAAGGCGCGGCTTGACGCGATATTGACCACCGCCCCACGCGCCACGCGCAAGGCAGGAGCAGTTTCGCGCACCATCAGGAACGTGCCTGTCAGATGCGGCGCGATCCAGTGCTGCCAGTCTGCCATGCTCATATCATCGATCCGGCCCGAAAACGGATCGGCAGGGCCGCCATTATTGACCAGCAGATCCAGACGCGCAAAGCCGGTCGCGGCCACAGCCTGCCGGATCTCACTTTCTTGCGACAGATCGCACACGATATCCTGGCGCGCCGGATGGGCAGGCCACGCCCGAAGCGCGGCGCCATCCATATCCAGCGCCGCCACCTGCCAGCCGTCATCCACCAGCCGCGCCGTGATCGCACGTCCGATCCCGCGGGCCGCCCCCGTTACAATCGCCTGTTTCACACATGCCTCCTTTGATCCGCCCATCCTTTATCTTGCCCCCCTCACGGCATCACCACACAACGGCCGCGCCCGAGTAATCCCAAAACCCGCCCGATTGCTCCGGCACCAGCGCATCCAGAACCCCCAAAAGCTTTTGCGCAGACTGGCGCGGGGAAAGTTTTTCGCGCGCATAGCCTTGGGTAAACGCCGTATCCACCGTGCCCGGATGCAGCGCGGCCACCACCAGATGGGGATATTTGCGCCCCAGTTCGATCGCCGCCCCGTGCACCAGCTGGTTCAGCGCCGCCTTGGCCGCACGATAGGAATACCATCCCCCCAGCCGATTGTCCCCGATCGACCCCACCCGCGCAGACAACACCCCGAGGCTTGCGCGCCGGTCGCGCGGCAAGAAGTCGGCGAAATGTTTGATGGCAAGCACCGGCCCCATGGCATTGACCGCGAACTGCGATTGCAGCTCCTGCGCGCTGAGTGTGCTCAAGCTTTTTTCCGGCGCGCCAAGGCTGCCTGTGGCGATGATGATCTGCTCGAACTCCCCGCGCAGGCGGCTCGCCTGTTCGGCAATGCTCGCCTCGTCGGTCAGATCCAGACCATCGCCGCGCCGCGACAGCCCCACGACCTCCCACTCCTGCGCCCGAAGATGCTCTGCCATGGCCGCGCCGATCCCGCCGCTTTCGCCAATGATCAATGCCCGCATATCTATGCCCCAACTTCTGCCGTTTGTCCTTAGGTGCAGCGCAAAGGCGCCATATCAACCCGGCCGGAAAATCCTGCCCGATACAAGCGTCCCTGCGTCCTTTTCAAAAAAAGGACCGATGCGGTTGTTTTCGGGCTTTTCATTCGCGACATGACCCCTATAGTCCAAATCATGTCACGAAGCATCGCATATAATCCCACCCATCAGGCCGCCCCCGTGCGTGGCCTGTCGCTTCGTGGTCTCCTACTTCTTACGCGCCTCTGAGCGTGCCTTCGGGCGCGACCGCTCGGAGGTAGACAGCGCCCGGATCCCTTGAGGGATCACCCCTGTTGCCCCAAGCGTTTGCTGGCCAACAGGTGCGAACCGCGATAAGAGCCTGCCCCAGAGGAGACTGACATGGCTGACAAAACGACCGACACTTCCCGCGTATTGATTTTTGACACCACCTTGCGTGATGGTGAGCAATCGCCAGGCGCGACCATGAGCCACGAAGAAAAGCTCGAGATTGCTGCGATGCTTGACGAGATGGGCGTGGACGTGATCGAGGCTGGTTTCCCGATTGCCTCCGAAGGTGATTTCGCCGCCGTCTCGGACATTGCCAAAAACTCCAAGAACTCGATCATCTGTGGTCTGAGCCGTGCCAATATCAAGGATATTGATCGCTGCTGGGAGGCCGTAAAACACGCCGCCAAACCGCGCATCCATACCTTTATCGGCACCTCGCCCAGCCACCGCGCGATTACAAATCTCGACAAAGACGAGATGGTCGAGCGGATCTACCAGACCGTAACCCATGCCCGTAACCTGTGCGAGGATGTGCAGTGGTCGGCTATGGATGCGATCCGCACCGAGCGTGATTATCTGTGCCGCGTTGTTGAAACCGCAATCAAGGCCGGTGCGACCACAATCAACATCCCCGACACGGTGGGCTATACGACCCCCAATGAATCTGCCGAGATCATCCGCGAACTTCTGGAGAAAGTGCCGGGCGCCGATCAGGTGATTTTCGCGACCCACTGCCACAACGACCTTGGCATGGCGACGGCCAATTCCCTCGCCGCGGTCGAGGCCGGTGCCCGTCAGGTCGAATGCACGATCAACGGTTTGGGCGAGCGTGCGGGCAATACCGCACTTGAGGAAGTCGTCATGGCCTTGCGCGTGCGTCAGGATCTGATGCCGTTCAATACCCGTATCGACACAACGAAAATCATGAACCTGTCGCGCAAGGTGGCACAGGTGTCCGGTTTCGCAGTCCAGTTCAACAAGGCGATCGTCGGCAAAAACGCGTTTTTGCATGAATCCGGCATCCATCAGGACGGGGTTTTGAAAAACGTCGAAACCTTTGAAATCATGAAGCCGTCGGATATCGGGATCACCGAGACCAATATTGCGATGGGCAAACACTCCGGACGTGCGGCATTGCGCTCCAAGCTCAAGGAACTGGGCTACGAATTGGCCGACAACCAGTTGCAAGACGTGTTCGTGCGCTTCAAAGCCTTGGCTGATCGCAAAAAAGAGGTCTATGACGAAGATATCATGGCCTTGATGAGCGATAGCGTTGTCAACACCGGCGAGGATGTCTTGCAGGTGAAAAAGCTGCGTGTGGTGTGCGGGTCTGACGGTCAGGAAGCCGCCCTTACCATGAGCGTGAAAGGCGAGGAAAAATCGGCCACCTGCGAAGGCGACGGTCCGGTGGATGCCTGCTTCAATGCGGTCAAGGAAATCTTCCCCCACGCGGCGCGCCTCAAGCTCTATCAGGTTCAGGCCGTCACCGACGGCACCGATGCACAGGCCACAGTGGTCGTGCGGCTGGAAGAGGACGGCCGGATCGTCTCGGGGTCTGCTGCCGATACCGACACCATTCTGGCCAGCGTAAAGGCCTATGTCGGCGCGTTGAACCGCTTGATCGTGCGCCGCACCAAAACGGCCCCGGATTCAGATATGAAAACGGTAAGTTTCAAGCAATAACAGCCCGATTACCGGATAACGGGTTGAAACAGCGCGGCGCGGAGATGTCTCTCCGCGCCGCTTTTCATTGTCAGGACCAATACCTTACAACGCGTCCTGCTGGCAGGTTACAGCACAGGCAGCGCCCTGTTGAGCCGTCGCAACACCGGCACCACCGACAAAGACAGGGCCACCACCAGAACGGTACGGGGTGTGGCGTTCATCTGCGGGAAGACCTGCAGGCTCACCTCGATCCAAAGCACATGTACCAGATAGACCGCAGTCGACCAGTGTGGCGAAATCGCAATTCCGCCGCGCACATCTGCCAGCACCAAAAACAGCGCCGGAATGGCAATGGCCAGTGTCACGAACAGATCATACGGACCGACGGCGTTGAAAATCAGGTTGTTGGCAAGAATTTCCACCACAAACGCGCCCAAAGCGACCACCGCCAACATCAGGCGACGCGCCAAAGGCAGCGCCCGCCATCGCGCCTGGTGGCGCGCGCAAACCAGCCCCAGCGACATGAAGGGAAATCCGAAAAACAAAAAATTCCGCGCCATCGCCCCGTCTCGGGAGATGGACAAATCCGGCATCAGGCCGCTTTGCTCCAGCCGTTGCGCATATTGCAACCCGACCCCCAGCATCAAGATTGCCACGCTGAGGGCCAACAGCGGGCCTGTACGCATATCACGCACCAGATAGACCATGCATGCGGCCATGAAGGCCGCCAGCAGATACCAAAGCTGCCAATAGCCCACGATCAGGTTCGTCACGATTTGATCGCCCCCCGCACCGGGCAGCCAGACCGGCAGGTAGACCACCGTCCACAGCGCATAAAGGCCGGCCATCCGGCGCAGCATATGGCCGATACCGCGCGCGACCTGACGATGGAAATAGAACCCCGTCACAAACAGGAAAAACGGGACCCCGAGGCGTGCGAAATTATTGCCGATAGCAATATTGAGCGGGCGCGATATCTCGCCCAGAAATCCGACATGCAGACATACGATCGCCATGGCAAACGCCAGCTTGGCCCATTCGATCGCCGCGATCCGGCCCGGTTTGGCGCTGTATCTGCCGCATGCTGGCGGGGGGGACATGCCCGAGATATCTGTCATCCGCTCTCCGTCATCGTACCAAGGCCGCACGCGCAACCGCCCAGCCAGAAGTCAGCTAGGTTCTAGCGCTTTCGGGGCGAATAAAAATGCCCCCGCATGTGGTCTCATCCCCTTTCGGCGGCAAACCGCCACGGCGCCCCCGGATACCGGATCAATGATCGGCGCGCAGATCACGAAACGCTTGCATTTCACGCCACAAAGGCGGACCTTGACCACAAGCTCGGCCGCGTCTTTGCCACAAAAGCAGGCGCGAAAGCCTCGCGAGGATGTGATACCAAAACATGTGCATCACTTTCGGGGCATCGGGGCAATATCACTTTTATGCCGGGGCGTCCTTGACTATACGCGACATCAACGCGGCTCAGCAGAGTCGTCTTCTCCAGACAGCAGCGCAGGACTAAATATGGCATTGGGTGGTTTCTTTTCCTCGGATATGGCGATTGACCTCGGGACGGCAAATACGCTCGTATATGTCAAAGGCCGTGGCATTGTCCTTAATGAACCCTCGGTTGTGGCCTATCACGTCAAGGATGGCAAAAAACAGGTTCTGGCGGTTGGCGAGGATGCCAAGCTGATGCTGGGCCGGACGCCGGGCTCGATCGAGGCCATTCGCCCGATGCGCGACGGTGTGATTGCCGATTTCGACAGTGCCGAGGAAATGATCAAATATTTCATTCGCAAGGTGCACAAACGCTCCACCCTGTCGAAGCCGAAAATCATCGTCTGCGTGCCCCATGGTGCGACGCCTGTGGAAAAACGTGCGATCCGGCAATCGGTGATTTCAGCCGGCGCGCGCCGCGCGGGCCTGATTGCCGAGCCGATCGCAGCGGCCATCGGTGCGGGCATGCCGATCACCGAACCCACCGGCTCCATGGTTGTCGATATCGGCGGCGGCACCACCGAGGTGGCCGTGCTCAGCTTGGGCGACATCGTGTATGCGCGCTCGGTCCGGGTGGGTGGCGACCGGATGGATGAGGCCGTGATCTCGTATCTGCGCCGCAACATGAATCTGCTGATCGGCGAGGCCACAGCCGAGCGGATCAAAACCTCCATCGGTTCGGCACGTATGCCCGATGACGGGCGCGGTGCCACCCTTTCGGTGCGTGGCCGCGATATTCTGAACGGTGTTCCCAAAGAGGTGGAGATCACCCAAGCCCAGATCGCCGAAGCGCTGGCCGAACCCGTGCAGCAAATCTGCGACGCGGTGATGCAGGCGCTGGAAACCACGCCGCCCGATCTGGCCGCCGATATCGTGGACCGTGGCGTGATGCTGACCGGCGGCGGCGCGCTGCTGGGCGAACTGGATCTGGCCCTGCGCGAGCAAACGGGCCTGTCGATCTCGATCGCGGACCAGTCGCTCAACTGTGTGGCTTTGGGAACCGGCAAGGCGCTCGAATACCAAAAGCAACTGCGCCACGTCATCGATTTCGATAGCTGATGCGCTGGCGGATGCGCCCTGCCCGCAAGGCGCATCCCCGAAAACGGCCTGTCCACGGATGCGGGCGCCCGACCGATAAAGATGCGGGCGCGCCAGATTGCGGCCTTTAGGCCCCAACTCGAACAGCTGGCACATCCCTTGCCACCGCGCCCCAAAAACCACCCATACTCCCTGCAGGAGGCGGATTTGGCGCATCGCCGCGACGACGAAGACTATATTGGCCCGTTACGCCGGATCGTCATTGCCATTGTGGCGCTGGCACTGGTGGCGACTGTTATCCTATGGCGGATCGACAGCCCACGGGTGGAACGGATGCGCCATGCGTTCATCGACCGGTATGTGCCCAGCTTCAACTGGGCCATGGCGCCTGTCAGCAAGGTGCTGACAATGGCGGAAGGATTTCAGTCCTACGCCCGCATCTACGAGCAAAATCAGGAACTGCGCCGCGAATTGCAGCAGATGAAAGCGTGGAAAGAGGCGGCCGTTCAACTGGAGCAGGAAAACGCCAAACTGCTTGCGCAAAATCAGGTGCGCCTCGATCCCAAGCTGACCTCTGTATCAGGGGTGGTGATGGCGGATTCAGGATCGCCCTTCCGCCAGTCGGTGCTGCTGAATGTGGGCTCTCGCGACGGGATCGTGGACGGCTGGGCCACCATGGACGGGCTGGGGGTGGTCGGGCGTATCTCGGGTGTGGGCAAGACCACAGCCAGGGTCGTCCTGCTGACCGATAATTCATCGCGTATTCCGGTCACACTCCAGCCCTCGGGGCAACGCGCCATTCTGACGGGCGACAACTCCCCCCTGCCGCCCCTCAATTTCGTCGAACATCCCGAGCGGATCAAACCCGGTGATCAGGTGGTCAGCTCCGGTGATGGCGGTGTATTCCCGTCCGGCCTGCTGGTGGGTCAGGTTGTCGAGAAAAACGGCCGCCTGCGGGTGCGGCTGGCCGCCGATTACGAACGGCTGGAGTTCTTGCGCGTATTACGCTCCCATCCCGCAGAGCAATTGTCGGGCGTGGGCAAACTGATCCCGCCGGCCGCAAATACAGCCCCCCCACCAGAGCCGGAGCGCACGACCGCCCAATCGCCCCCAGCCCCGACAGGCGAGATCAATGATTGATCCGCTCACCTCGCGCAACTGGAGCCACAGGATCTTGTTCGTGGTTCTGATATCCTCGATCATCTTCCTGCGCCTGTTGCCGATTTCGCCCACCTACCATGGCATCCCCGGCCCCGATATCGCCTTGGCGCTGACCTTGGCATGGGTACAGCGGCGGCCCAGCTATGTGCCCGCCCTCCTGATCGTCATCGTGTTTTTTGTGCAGGATTTGGTATATTGGCGGGTGCCGGGGCTGATGACGCTGGCGGTGTTGCTGGCAACAGAGTGGTTGCGCCGGCGAGAGCACCGGATGCGGGAGATGTCATTTGCCATGGAATTGGTGATGGTGGCCGCCGTTCTGGTGGGTATTTTGCTGTTCCAGCGCATGGCTATGGCGGTGATGATGCTTGAACAGCCGGAACTGGGCCGGGAGTTGTTGCAATCGCTCACAACCTTGGCGGCCTACCCGTTCGTGCTTGCCGCATCGCGGTTGGCGTTCGGATTGCGGCGGGCCACCCCCGGCGAAGTGGATGATCTGGGCCATCCGATCTGATGGCACCAAATTTAACAGGACAGGCGGAATGAAACAGACCGAACGCACGATCAGGGAAAGTCAGGGCCGGATCAGCCGTCGCGCGCTTTTGCTGGGCGGGGTTCAGGTCGGGATCATGGGATTACTGACCGCCCGCATGCGCAAGATGCAGCTTGAGGAAGCCGACAACTACCGGATGCTCGCGGAGGGCAACTCCGTCAAGATCAGGCTGATCCCGCCGGCGCGCGGGCTGATTTATGATCGCAACGGCGTGCTTCTGGCCGGCAACGAACAAAACTACCGCATCACGATCACCCGCGAGGATAGCGATGATGTCGACGGGTTGATGGGGGATTTACGCAAGCTGGTCGCGATGAGCGATGCGGACGCGCAGTCCATGCTGACAGAGCTTCATAAACGCCCGCCCACCGTGCCCGTGACGGTGGCAGACCGTGTCAGCTGGGAGGAGTTTTCGCGCGTCGCGGTGAACACCCCCGCCCTGCCCGGTGTCACCCCCGAGGTCGGTTTGTCGCGTATCTATCCCCGCCACGAGGATTTTTCGCACCTGCTGGGCTATGTCGGTCCCGCCTCGGATTATGACCTTTCCAAGATCGAAAACCCCGACCCCTTGCTGATGATCCCCGGATTCCAGCTGGGCAAACTGGGCGTGGAGGCAAAGCTGGAGGAGGAACTGCGCGGCAAGGCGGGCCAGCGCCGTGTGGAGGTCAACAGCGGTGGTCGCGAGATGCGCGAACTGGGGCGGCGCGAAGGTGTGCCCGGTGAAAACCTGCAGCTGACGCTGGACTACCGTTTGCAAAACTACTGTCTTCAGCGGCTGGGGCAGGATTCAGCGGCGGCTGTCGTGATCGATGTGACCAATGGCGATGTGCTGGCGTGCTCGTCTGCGCCTGCATTTGACGCCAACATGTTCGTGCGCGGCATTTCCAGCACCGAATACCGGAAACTGACAGAGGATGATCACCGCCCCTTGTCGGATAAATCCGTGCAAGGGCTGTATCCACCGGGCTCCACCTACAAGGTGGTGTCGGCACTGGCGGCGCTGGAGGCGGGCATGGTCACGCCAGAGGAAACGGTCTACTGCCGCGGATACTCCGAAATTGCCGGACGCCGGTTCCACTGCTGGAAACGCGGCGGGCACGGCCATGTCAATCTGGTGCAAAGCCTCGAGCAATCATGCGATTGCTACTATTACGAGATGGCCCAGCGTATCGGGATCGACCGCATGTCGGCTATGGCGCATCGTCTGGGCGTGGGGGTGCGCCCCGATCTGCCGATGTCGGCGGTACAGGAAGGTCTGGCCCCCACCAAGGACTGGAAACGCGAGCGCTACGGCAAGGAATGGCTGATCGGGGATTCGGTCAACGCCTCCATCGGGCAGGGCTTTGTTCTGGCGTCCCCCATGCATCTGGCGATCATGGCCGCGCGTATTGCAAGCGGTCGCGCGCTGGAACCACGGATCATCAAATCGAAAAACGGGGTGGAAGTGCCCCACCCCGAGGCCCCGCCGCTCGGGCTGGAACAGGCGTGGCTTGATCAGGTCCGCGCGGGCATGAATGCGGTGGTCAACGGGCGTCATGGCTCTGGCGGGCGCTCCAAGATCGTGATGTCGGAATGGAAGATGGCGGGTAAAACCGGCACATCACAAGTGCGCAACATCACCGCCGCCGAACGTGCGCGCGGCGTGATCCGCAATGACCAGCTGCCATGGCGGCGGCGCGACCACGCGTTGTTCATCTGCTATGCACCTGTCGACAATCCGCGCTATGCGGTATCGATCGTAGTCGAACACGGCTCGGGCGGCTCGACAACCGCGGCACCGATTGCCCGCGACATCATCCTGTTTGCGCTGAGCGGGGGCCTGCCACCGCTTGAGGCCTATCCCTCCAGCCAGCGTGGCGGGGTCGAGGCCGAGCGCAAAAACCTCAACCTTGTCGATCCGGACGTTGTCGCCAGATCAGGCACCAGCCGGGCATAACGCGCATGAGCTATCTGGAATCGAACCTGAAATCGGTGCCCACAGGGTTTCGCAAGATCCTGTATGTGAACTGGCCGCTGGTGATCTTGCTGTCGGCTGTGGCCTCTATCGGGTTTTTGATGCTGTATTCGGTGGCGGGTGGCCGGTTGGACACATGGGCCGAACCGCAGATGGAGCGTTTCGGGCTGGGGATGGCTGCGATGTTCGCCGTGGCCTTCACCCCGATCTGGTTCTGGCGCAATGTCTCGGGGCTGATCTACCTGATTGCGCTGCTTTTGCTGGTCGCGGTGGAGCTGTTTGGCGCCATAGGTATGGGGGCGCAGCGCTGGCTGGAACTGGGGCCGGTCCGTGTCCAGCCATCGGAGCTGATGAAAATCGCTGTAGTGATGCTGCTTGCGGCCTATTACGACTGGCTTGACGTCGACAAGGTCTCGCGACCGTTATGGGTGCTGGTTCCTGTGTTGCTCATTCTGGCCCCCACATTCCTTGTGCTGGCCCAGCCCGATCTTGGCACCGCCGTTCTGCTGGTGATGGGGGGGGCGATCATCATGCTGTGTGCGGGGGTGAGTTTTTGGTATTTCGGCACCGTTATCGCCATTGTCTGCGCGCTGGTATTCACCGTGTTGCAAAGCCGCGATACCGACTGGCAGTTGCTGCACGATTACCAGTTCCGCCGGATCGATACCTTCCTTGACCCGTCCGCCGATCCGCTTGGCGCGGGCTATAACATTACGCAGGCGCAAATCGCGCTTGGCTCGGGCGGGCTCAACGGGCGCGGCTTCATGCAAGGCACCCAGTCACGGCTGAACTTCCTGCCCGAAAAACACACCGATTTCATCTTCACCACACTGGCCGAGGAATTCGGCTTTGTGGGGGCATTCTCGCTGCTTGCGCTTTACGGCGGGATTTTGGGCTTTTGTCTTTATTCGGCACTATTGAACAAGGACAGGTTTTCTTCACTGCTGACGCTTGGCGTGGCGGGCACATTCTTTTTGTTTTTCTCGATCAACATGGCGATGGTCATGGGGCTGATGCCCGTGGTGGGCGTGCCGCTTCCGCTTGTGTCATATGGCGGGACCGCGATGATGATCCTGCTTGCGGCCTTCGGTCTGGTCCAAAGCGCCCATATCCACCGTCCCAGATAATCTTGCGAAAGGCCGTTCATGCCCTGCATCCTTTTTGCCGCCCCCGAAGCCAAATGGCCCGCCTACCATGAGGCGTTGACCAACGCCTTGGCACAGCACGACATCGCGGCCTCGTTTGTCACGCCGTGGCAGGATCGCCCGGCTGATCCCGCGGGCATTGACTACATTATCTATGATCCCGAAGGCCCGGTGCGCGATTTCACCCCTTACACCAATGCGCGCGCCGTACTGAGCCTTTGGGCCGGGGTGGAGCGGATCGTGGGTGACGCATCCATCACCCAGCCTTTGTGCCGGATGGTCGACGACGGGCTGGAACGCGGCATGGTCGAATGGGTCTGTGGCCATGTTCTGCGCCACCATCTGGATATCGATTTTTTCCTCGTCCACCAGAACGGCGACTGGCAGGGCGCACAGCACGCAGCCCCCCTTGCCCGCGACAGGCGGGTGACGGTGTTGGGACTTGGGGCGCTTGGCACGGCGGCAGCACAGGCACTGGCCGGATTGGGATTTGATACATGCGGATGGAGCCGCCGCCCGAAACAGATCGACGGAGTGCAGACCTGTCACGGGCCTGACGGGCTGGAACACGTGCTGCGGCGCGCCGATATACTGGTCACCATCCTGCCACAAACACCGCAGACCACGGGGCTGTTGAACCATGACACACTCGCGTGGATGCCCGAAGGGGCAGTGGTGATCAATCCCGGCCGCGGGAGTGTTCTGGTGGACAATGATCTGCTGCGCGCGCTGGATCGCGGCCATTTGGCCCATGCGACGCTTGATGTGTTCACCATCGAACCGTTGCCCGAAACCCATCCGTTCTGGGCGCATCCGAAAATCACGGTCACACCGCATATCGCCGCCCAGACGCGGCCCGACACCAGCGCGCGGGTCATTGCAGAAAACATCCGGCGCGGCGAGGCGGGCGAGCCATTGCTGCATCTGGTGGATCGCGCTCAGGGCTACTGAGCGCGTGACATGGCAGACAAGACAAGGGCCACCGCAATGATATGCGATGGCCCTTTCTTCATGGTCTCGTGATCGGCGCGGTTCAAATCGCGCCTGCATCCACGCCCAGCTGTGCTGCGAATTTTTCAAACTGCGGACGCAGCCCCGCCCAATCTGCGCTGCGTGCGGCAAAAAGCGTGGCCTGAGAGCTGTGGATCATACCGTCCGACAGGATCTTCAGGTGGTTGGCGCGCAAAGTCTCGCCCGAAGACGTGATATCAGCAATGACCTCGGCGGTCAGGTTCTTCACCGTCCCCTCTGTCGCGCCCTGACTGTCGACAATCTGGTAATCGGCCACACCTTCACGGGTCAGATACTCGCGCACAAGGCGGTGGTATTTCGTGGCGATCCGCAACCGCAACCCGTGGGTGGTCCGAAACGCGTGCGCGACCGCATCCAGATCTTCCAGCGTTTCGACATCGGCCCAGCAATCGGGCACCGCAATGATCAGATCGGCATGGCCGAACCCCATGGGGGCCAGCGCGGCAAGCTGGCGATCCCAGTCGGCCAGTTTGTCGCGCACCAGATCAGAGCCGGTGACCCCGAGGTGAATGCGGCCAGCCGCCAGTTCGCGCGGGATTTCGCTGGCCGATAACAAGACCAGCTCGACCCCCTCCGCCCCTTCGACCGCGCCGGCATATTCACGCGCCGATCCGGTGCGTTTAAGGGTAACACCGCGCGTGGCGAACCATTCGAACGTTTTTTCCATCAACCGCCCCTTGGACGGCACTCCCAGTTTGATCACGCTCATGCGCCTGCCTCCAGATCGGCCAGTACGCCGGGACGGATCATGCCGCCCACTGCCGGTATTTCCGCACCCTGCCCCAATATCCGCGTCAGCGCGTCATAGCGCCCGCCGGTTGCCACAAACGGCAGATCGGGATCAGCGGCTGCAAAGCTGAACACGAACCCGTCGTAATATTCCATTGTGCTGCGGCCATGGCTTGCATCAAATTGCACGGCATCCAGATCAATCCGCCGTGCGCGCAATGCGGCCAGACGGCTTTCCAGCCGCGTGATGGCCGGTGCGATGGCCGCGATATCCAAGGCCCGCAAGGCCTCTGGCGCCTGGGCCGCCGGACACGACAGCGCAAACAGCGCATCCAGACGGGCCACGTCTTCAGCCGCCACGGGCGGGCATTGCGCCTCTTCTTGCAGCAGTTTGATGCGCAGATCCATCTCCTGTGCGCTGCGCTGCCCGATCCATGGCGCCTCCGGGCGGGCGCCTGCCAGCACGGCGGCACGGCCCGCAGGCGGGGCAGAAATACCGGCATAGCGTTTGAGCAGCTTTTGAAACCGCACGGGCCGCCAGATATGGCGCAAAAGGGCAGCCTTGCGTGCGGGCATGGTGTCCAGCCCCTCAACCGCTGCGCGCAAAATTCCCATATCACCGATGGTCGCAGACAGGGCGAAACGTGCAAGCAACCCGTTGAAAAGCGAAAACACCTCCGCATCGGCGGCGGCAGGGTCTTCACGGTCAAAAACCTCGTAGCCCACCTGCTGGTATTCTATCGCACGGCCCGCGCCCGAGTGGTCCTGCTTCCGAAACACCTCGCCCAGATAGCAATAGCGCGCAGGCTCCGCGCCTGTGCGCATATGCGCCTGCACCACGGGCACGGTGAAATCCGGACGCAACATATATTCGCCCTGACCGGGATCGGCCGTCACAAACGCCCGTGCGCGGATATCCTCGCCGTAAAGATCCAAAAGCACTTCTGCGGGTTGCAGGATATCAGGCTGGACCTCTTGGGCACCGGCCGCCAGAAAGGCCTGTAATATGCGCTGTCCGGTGCTGCGTGCCTGTGATTTTAGCGCCATCAGTTACCCTCGTTCCGTGCCATCATGTTGCGAACCTCTGCCACCAGATCGGCGCGGGCAATCTCCATCTGCGCAGGCTGGGACTTCCATTCCTCAAGACTTGCATCTTGTGCAAGCTTCGCCCCGAGCGCCAGATCCTTGATCTGGACCACACCACGCGCAGCCTCGTCAGAGCCTTGGATCACAGCCACCGGGCTTTCGCGTTTGTCCGCATATTTCAACTGGTTGCCAAAATTCTTGGGATTGCCGAGATACACCTCGGCGCGGATACCTGCGGCACGCAATTCGGCGGCCATGGCCAGATAGTCACCCATCCTGTCACGGTCCATGACCGTGATCACCACAGGCCCCTGATGGTGCGGCGACACCTGCCCCTTGGCGCGCAGTGCCGCCAGCAACCGGTCCACACCGATGGAGACACCGGTCGCGGGCACCGGCTGGCCGGTAAACCGCTTGACCAGATCATCATAGCGCCCGCCGCCTGCGACAGAGCCGAACTGGCGCTTGCGGCCTTTCTCGTCAAGAATGTCGAATGTCAGTTCCGCTTCGAAAACAGGGCCGGTATAATAGCCAAGCCCGCGCACGACCGCAGGATCGATTTCGATCCGGTCAGGTCCGTAGCCCTGCTGCAACAGCAGATCGGCAATCATCTCCAGCTCGTCCACGCCTTCTGCGCCGGTGCGCGATGTGCCGACCAGTTCACGCAACCGCGCAACCGTGGCCGCCCCGCTTTCGCGTTTGGCGGTCATGAAGCCCATCACGCAATCGGCCTGTGCATCACTCAAGCCCGCGCCTTTGGTGAAATCGCCGGACGCATCCAGACGCCCCTCGCCCATCAGCGCACGCACACCGGCCTCGCCGAATTTATCGAACTTGTCGATGGCGCGCAGAACGATCCCGCGCTCGTCTTCGAAACGGTCGGGATCGGCGGGATCAAGGACACCTGCCACCTCCATCACGCCGTTGAGGACCTTGCGGTTGTTGACCCGCACAAGATAATCGCCGCGCGGAATGCCGACGGCTTCGAGTGCGTCAGCCAGCATGCCGCAAATCTCTGCATCGGCGGCCACGGAAGGCGCACCGACCGTATCCGCATCGCATTGATAGAACTGGCGAAACCGGCCCGGACCCGGCTTTTCATTGCGCCACACCGGCCCCATCGCGTAGCGGCGATAGGGCGATGGCAGATCATTGCGAAACTGTGCGGCCACCCGCGCCAGAGGCGCTGTCAGATCATAGCGCAGCGCCAGCCATTTGCCGTCATCTTCTTCCTGCCAGCCGAACACACCGGCATTGGGACGTTCGACATCGGGAAGGAACTTGCCCAGAGCCTCGACCGTTTCCACAGCCGATGTCTCCAGCGGATCAAACCCGTAGGCACGATACACCTGCGCGATCTTCTCCAGCATGTGCTGACGTTCGATGACATCGCTGCCAAAATAATCCCGAAACCCCTTGGGAGGTTCTGCCTTGGGGCGGGGCTGTTTTTTCTGCTTGGCCATGGTCTCATCCAGTGCTGCTTTTGTCGTTGCAATAGCCGTTCGGGCCTGAGGGAGCAAGCCAGCAGGCCGATTTCCTATTGATCGCAACCATGTCATACTGGCGCAGACAGGGCGGGTGTGCCGTGCCAGCCCCGAGATACCCGCTTTCATAGCGAAAGGACGACACATGACCTCCACCACCGCATTCGAAGAACAACTCGCCCATCTCACCCGCGTGGTCGATGACCTGTCCGACGTGATCGCCCGTCAGGATGGCGAGATCACACGGCTGACCAAGCGGCTGGATCTGATCATGCAGCGCGAGGCGGAACGGGAATACGCCTCGGGCGATCAGGTTCCGTTGTCAGACCAGCGCCCGCCGCATTGGTAAGGCCCGTGTCCCCATTGGTAAGGCCCGTGTCCCCATCTGGCCCTACAGGGTGATCAGGCACATCGCCTGATCTTGGGCATCGAGCCCCGAGATCAGGCGGTCGGGGACCAAAGCCCCCTTCCGAGGGCACGCGCCCCGCCCCCTGCAGGGCCCGAAAAGATCCCCCGGGGCCCGCAAAGCGTTGCACCGGCTGGAGGCCACACATAATGCCACCCCTTTACAGGCAGATGATTGAAGAACCTCCCCAGCCGCCCTATCTGCTAAGAAATCAGGAAAGGCCCTCAGGCAAGGGGCCGCATCGAGGGGGCATCAGACGCTTTGGGCATTTCCGATCTTGCAGACGGCATCACGCGGCGCGTTGAAAGCTTGGGCGACAGCGTCACCCAATCGCTTTTCGAGCCGGTCATAAGGCTGGGCGTTACGGGGCTTTCGCGGGCCGGAAAAACGGTTTTCATCACCTCGCTTGTGGCCAATCTTCTGGACCGTGGCAGAATGCCTGCATTGACCCAGCGCGGGCGTATCCATGCCGCATTCCTGCAATCCCAGCCAGACGACACGATCCCCCGCTTTCCCTACGAGGCGCATCTGGACGCGCTCACAGGGCCCTCCGCGCATTGGCCCACCGGCACCAGCAGCGTATCGCAATTGCGGCTGAGTTTTCGCGTGCAAACCTCCGGCATCCTGTCAGGCCTGCGTGGCATGCGCACCGTGCATCTGGATATTGTCGACTATCCTGGCGAATGGCTTCTGGATCTGGGACTGATGGACAAAAACTACCGCACATGGTCGGATGCGGTTCTGGCCCATTTGCCGAACCGTCCGGGCGGGGCGGCATTTCTGGAGCATCTTGGCCGGATCGACCCCGCCCAGCCCCATACACAACAGGCCGCAGAAGACCTTGCACGCCACTTTACCGACCATCTTCATCAGGCCAAGGAGGCAGGCTTTTCGGATTGCTCGCCGGGGCGGTTCCTATTGCCCGGCGAAATGGCGGGCTCTCCTGTGCTGACGTTTGCGCCGCTGCCGGAAAGCCGGTCCCCCGCCCCGCGCGGCAGCCTTGGCCGCGAGATGGAGCGCCGCTTTGACGCGTATAAACGCGAGGTGGTAAAGCCCTTCTTTCGCGATCATTTTGCGCGCATCGACCGGCAGGTGGTTTTAGCAGATGTGTTAAGCGCGATCCACGCAGGCCCTGCAGCACTTGATGATCTGCGCCGTGCCATGGCCGATATTCTTGCAGCCTTCCGCCCGGGGCGCACCAGCTGGCTGGGGCACCTTCTTGGCAGCCACAGGGTCGAACGGATCCTGTTTGTCGCCACCAAGGCAGACCATTTGCACCACACCCAGCACGCCAGATTGAGTGCGATCACCACCGCGCTTTTGCGAGAGGCGCGCGATCGTGCCGATTTTGCAGGGGCCGATACCCAAGCCCTTTCGATCGCCGCGCTGCGCACCACAACAGAAACCATGCTACCCCATGATGGCCAAGAGCTGGCCGCCGTGCGCGGCACGCTTGCCGATGGCCGCAATGTGGCGCTGTATCCGGGCGAGCTGCCGCAAGATCCTGCACAGCTTCTGGCGCCTGCGCGCGCAGGCCAGCAGCACTGGCTGAATGACGATTACGACATCATGACCTTCGCCCCCGCGAGCGTGAGCCTGACCCCCGGTGATGGGCCGCCGCACATCCGGCTGGATCGGGCCGCGGAATTTCTGATCGGAGACAAGCTATGAAAAAACCGGTCATGATCGAATTGGAGAGCACGCCCGAAAGCCCCGCCCACGCCCCGCCTGTGCAAGATCGCGCAGCCGACCTGCCCGAAGCCACCCAAGAGCAATTGCACGGTCGTGCGATGCAGATCGCCGCAAGATTGGCCGCGCGCCCGTCCTCGCGGTTGGGCAAGCTGTTCTGGCGGTCGCTCGTGGCGCTTGTCGGGTTTCTGGCCTCTGTCGCGGCATGGCAGTTTATTACCGGGCTTTTTGCTGCGAATCCGGTGCTGGGATGGATCGGCGGCGGGCTTCTGGCGCTGTTCGTTCTGGCCGCAATATTGATTGCGCTGCGCGAGATATCGGCGTTTTCGCGTCTCAAACGGCTTGATGTGCTGCACCGCGAGGTGACCGAGGCACGCCAGCACGACGATCTGAGCCGCGCGCGCAAAATCTCCGGCCGGATATCTTCGCTTTATGCCGCCCGACAGGAAATGGCATGGTCGCGCAACCGTCTGGCGGAACAAAGCCCCCACGAGCTGGACACGCTGACTTTGCTGGAGATGACCGAGACAGAGCTGATGACCCCTCTGGACGAGGCCGCACGACTGGAGATCGAGGCCGCGGCACGCACGGTTGCCGCCACCACCGCTCTGGTCCCGCTGGCGCTTGCCGATGTTGCCAGTGCGCTGATTTCCAACATCCGGATGATCCGGCGGATCGCGGAAATCTATGGCGGGCGGTCGGGGGCATTGGGATCGCTGCGGCTGGCGCGCGCCGTTATGACCCATCTGGTGGCCACCGGCGCCGTTGCTGTAGGCGATGATCTGATCGAGACCGTCGCAGGCGGTCACTTGGCGGCGAAACTGTCGCGGCGTTTCGGCGAAGGTGTGATCAACGGGGCGCTCACCGCCCGCGTGGGGATTGCCACGATGGAAGTCTGCCGCCCCATGCCGTTCGTCGTGGCGCGTAAACCGCGGGTGACAAACATCCTGTCGCGCGGATTGCGTGGCCTGTTCGGCGGCAAATCCACGCCCGAGACCGAAGATCGCACGGCGGATACAGCCGAAAATGCGCACAGGCCATAGCGGTTGATCAGCGCGGTCACCTGTCATCCGCCTGCAAATGGTGCGCCCTTATCTGCCAAGGCACCGGTCTGCGCCCCGACGCAAAGGCCAATCGCCTTGCATGTGCGGCAGACGCATCAGGGCCGTGTGGCCGATTGCGATAGGTCCGCGCGTTTACAGCCGCAAGTTCGGGATTTCACCTTTGGGACGGCCCACATCCTCCACCCCCATCTTGAGCCCTTTTCCGATGCGATGCGCCAGCGCAGACCAACCGGCGGCGGCAATGGGATCCAGTTCTTGGCGCAAGGTATCGTCAAACAGGCCAAGCCAGACCGGAAAATGCCCCGGCTGGACCGTGCCCGCACGGCGGTGCGCAATCATGGGCGAGCCTTCATACCCGGGTTTGTGCAAGATCGAGCCCTTCCAGAACCGGGCGATCTTGGCTTCATGTTCGGGCCAGTCATCGATGCGGTCCGCAAAGATCGGCCCCAGCATGTGATGGGCACGCACGCGGCTGTAGAAGGCGGCCACCACGCGGTCGATGTCATCTTCGGTGATGGGGAAACGGGCAAGCGGCTGGGTCATGGCGTTTAGATAATCAGCCGGCCTGCACAGGGCAAGGGGCCATCACAGGCCCCATGGCCATTTTCACCCCAGCCCTGCCCTGCGGGCCTGAAGGGCAGACAGGGGCCGAACGCGCCTTTCCCCGACTTCCCACCTGCGCGCCCCGGTTCCGATGGCCCGCCTCTCAGCGCCCGAACAGATCGGAGGGCGGCGGCGCGGGCTGCGGCATGGGCAGCCCCAGATGCGACCATGCCCGCTTGCCCAGCATCCGTCCGCGTGGCGTTCGGCTGATCAACCCCTGTTGTAACAGGTAGGGCTCGATCACCTCCTCCAACGCATCGCGGCTTTCTGAAAGGGCGGCGGACAAAGTTTCCACCCCCACAGGCCCACCGCTGTAATGATCCGCCATCAGCTGCAAATAGCGTCTGTCGGCCCCGTCAAGACCCAGCGCGTCCACCCCCAACCGTGTCAGCGCGCTATCAGCGATTTCGCGGGTCAGGCGACCATTGCCCTCGACAAGCGCAAAATCGACCACACGGCGCAGCAGGCGGCCTGCAATACGCGGGGTGCCGCGTGCGCGCATCGCGATTTCCCGGGTGCCTTCGGGATCGGCAGAAATTCCCAATAGCCGCGCGCCACGGCTGACAATCAGATCCAGCTCGTCTTCGGTATAAAATTGCAAACGGGTCGGGATGCCGAAACGGTCGCGCAAAGGCGTGGTCAACAACCCCAGCCGTGTGGTTGCGCCCACAAGCGTGAAAGGCTGTAATTCAATCCGCACCGTACGGGCCGCAGGCCCCTCGCCGATCACCAGATCCAGTTCGAAATCCTCCATCGCGGGATAAAGAACCTCTTCCACGGCAGGGTTCATCCGGTGGATTTCGTCGATAAACAAGACATCACGCGTTTCCAGATTGGTCAGGATCGCGGCAAGATCACCTGCCTTGGCCAGAACCGGACCCGAGGTCATCTTGAAATTCACGCCCAGTTCCCGCGCCATGATCTGCGCAAGGGTGGTTTTACCCAAGCCGGGCGGGCCGTGAAACAGGGTATGATCCATGGCTTGCGCGCGCATCTTGGCGGATTCGATGAACACCCGCAGATTGGCACGCGCCTCGGCCTGCCCCACGAAATCTTCCAGCACCTGTGGCCGCAAGGCGCGATCCGCGTCATCGGGCAGGCGTTCAGGACGCAGGTTGGGATCGGGTTCTGGATCGCTCATTATTCGTCACTTTCACGCAAACGGCGGGGCTTTGTCCATGGGGGCGGCGCCCCCATGCGGCCGGTACGGGGGGGGCAATTCCCCGGAACCTGCCACCCCCGCGCCCTGCAACATCATAAAACCCGCTTTTGAAACACCCCCCAAACGGGGATCAGTCTTTCGGGGCAAGAAGGCGCAATGCCAGCCGGATCAGTTTTGCTGTATCGGTGGCATCGGGATCGTCATTGGCCTGCGCCACTGCGGAGGCGGCCTCGGACGGCGCATACCCCAGATTGCTCAGTGCCGATATCGCCTCGGCGGTAAAATTCGGCTTTGGCGCGGCGGCGGTTTTGGCTGGCGTGCGCTTTGCGCCCGTCCCTGCTGCGCGTGGCTCCACCAGTTCGGGGTCGGCCGCATCCACAGTATATTCAGTGCCCATCGACATGACCGTGGGGGCTTTGTCCTTCAACTCGTTGACAACACGCTGCGCAAGTTTCGGCCCCACACCCTGGGCCGCACGCACCGCGCTCCAATCCCCCAACGAAATTGCGCGGCCGACCGCGTCAGGACCCAGCTGCCCCAAAATAGCAAGCGCCGCTTTTGAGCCCACCCCCTGAACCGAAATCAACAGCCGATACCATTCCTTTTCCTGCAAGGTGGTAAAGCCGAAAAGCTGCAGCAGATCCTCGCGCACCAGCATATCGGTATAAAGCGCGCAGGCACCGCCCACGGCAGGCAGGCTTTGCGCGGTGCGCTGGCTGACATGCACGATATATCCCACGCCGCGCACATCGATCATCACCTGATCAAGGCCGCGGTGGATTATGACCCCTGAAAGACGTCCGATCATGAGCGCATCCTTTGCACACGGCCATTTCCACTTGCTGCACGCGACAGTTGGGCCGCACTTATCCGGTGGGCCGATTGCAGATGCAGGGCATGACAGATCGCGATGGCCAGCGCATCGGCGGCATCGGGACTGTCAAATACCACTGCGGGCAATTGATGGCGCACCATATGCTGGACCTGCTTTTTATCGGCATGCCCGACACCCACCACGGTTTTCTTCACCGCATTGGGCGCGTATTCGCCAACCTCCAGCCCCGCTTGCGCCGGTGCCAAAAGCGCGATGCCACGCGCCTGCCCCAGTTTCAATGTGGCCACAGCGTCCTTGTTGACGAAGGTCTGTTCTACTGCGGCAGCCTCTGGCGCATGGGATGCGATGACATCGCTCAACCCCTGAAAAAGATGCAGCAGCCGCCGGGACAGATCATCACCAGCCGTATGGATGGTGCCATTGGCCACATGTCGCAACCGCGTGCCCTCCATCTCTATCACACCCCACCCGAGGTTTCGCAGACCCGGATCGATCCCTATCACGCGCATATTATGCTCTGCCCTTTTATCGTTAATTCTGCTTAGCACGAAAAGAGAACATCCGCCAAGAGCCGGTTGTGGCTGCAATCAACCGCCGGTCCGCCATTCCATAGGCGCACCCGGGCGTGCCAAAGATGTCACAGACCCCCTTGTTCACCGGCACAAGGTTGCGCACATGAAACCGGCACGCTGCCATTTTGAACATGATATCAGCGCCTTGTTAGCCTGCCTTGCACCCATGCAAAACCCGCATGGCAGGGCTTCCAAACCGCGCGTTGTTTTTCAACTCTGCTCAACTTAACTGCAGATCAACAGCAAAGGCGCTGTAAATATAAACACTGTATAAAGAGGCATCCCATGTCCGCACAAAGCACAAACACCTTCGGTCTGGCACCGGTTTCGGCAACTCCGCTGCGCGATCTGTTCGCACAGTTGAAAGTCTGGAATGATCTGCGCCTGACGCGCGCTGCACTGAACAAACTGACCGACCGTGAACTTGATGATATCGGCCTGAACCGTTTCGACATCGCAAAATTCCGTTGATCCGCTGCGATATGAAAAACATCGCACCGGTATCGACATTCAAAAGGGCCGCGCATCGTTGAATGCACGGCCCTTTTCTATACTGAGCACCTTGCCTTTAGGGGCCAATACTCTCGTTACCCGTTCGACAAGTACACAAGTACAAAAGACATTTCCCCCCAAAGATCGGAAAGAAACGCGCGGCATCACCAGCCGAGCCTGATCCGACAGCCCCCGGCATCCGATGCGCGCGCAGATGCGCTTGGCCGTTAGCCGCGCTGTAGCACAAGCGTCGTCCAGTCCCCATGTTCGTTACGCGCAACCAGATCAAAGCCTTCGGGCCGGTAGGCCGCAATCACATCATCGGCCTGATCGTGTAAAATACCGCTCAGGATGATATAGCCCGATTGTGCACAGTAGCGCCCCATGTCGGGTGCCAATGCGATAAGGGGCGATTTCAGGATATTGGCGAAGATCAGATCATACGGCGCGGCGGTGCGCAGATCGTCGGCATCAAAGCCTGCGGCCTGCAGGCAGTTGACGCGTCCGGCAAGGCCGTTGCCCTCGACATTCGCACAAGCCGTTTCTACCGCGACCGGATCGATATCGGACGCCAGAACCGTTTCCGGCCAGATTTTGGCCGCAGCCATTGCCAGCACAGCTGTCCCGCAACCTACATCAATCGTATTACGGGCATGAAAGCCGCTTTGTTCCAGCGTATCGAGCGCCAGAAGACAGCCCAGCGTTGTGCCATGGTGGCCGGTGCCAAAGGCCATGGCCGCATCGATGCGCAAGGCGATGGCGTCTTGTGGCACCTTGTCGGCATCGTGGCTGCCATACACGAAAAATCGCCCTGCCGCGACGGGCGCCAGCTCGCGGCGCACATGCGCGACCCAGTCCTGATCGGGTAATTCGGACACAGCGAAATCCTGCGCGCCGTTGACGGCTGCCAGAAGCGCAAGCCCGATCGCATCGGGGTTTTCCGTGAAATAGGCGCCAACCTCGTAGCGCCCCGAACCATCCTCGATTTCGAACACACCTGTCCCGTAGGGCGCAGGGGTCAACGCTTCCAGTTGCGCCTCCAGTGCCTCGGCGGCGTCACGTTCTGCAAGGGTGGTGTAGGCGGTATAGGTGGGCATGATCTGGTTCCTTTCGGCGTCATCTCTGCTTTGGCGGGGATTGGGCGCGGGGTCAAGCGTAAGACGGGCGCGTTGCATCACGCACACACGCCCCCCCCTGTCCTTTTGTAAAAGCATGCACCATTGGTATACCGCCCTTATCTGTCAGGCGTTACACGTGCAGCCCGATCGGGCAAGTAACCCCTGTGCCACCCAAGCCGCAGTAGCCGCGCGGGTTCTTGGCCAGATACTGCTGGTGCGGATCTTCGGCGAAGTAAAACACCGGCGCTGGCCGGATTTCCGTGGTGATGCCGCGATGGCCCGCTTGCGCGAGACGCGCCGCATAGGCGGTACGGCTGGCCTCTGCGGCGCGCGCCTGCTCGGGGCTGAACACATAGATGCCGGAGCGGTATTGCGTGCCGCGATCATTGCCTTGGCGCATGCCTTGGGTCGGGTCATGCCCTTCCCAGAACACTTTCAAAAGCGCCTCATAGGTGATCACATCCGGATCATAGATCACCCGCACCACCTCGTTATGACCGGTCATGCCGGTGCATATCTCGTCATAGGTGGGATTAGGCGTGGTTCCGCCAGCATAGCCCACCATCGTAAGCCATACGCCGTCGAGTTGCCAAAACAGCCGTTCCACGCCCCAAAAGCAGCCCATCCCGAAAATTGCCTGCGCCATGCCCTTGGGCACGTCGGCACGCAGATCGCGGTCGAAGACATAATGGGGTTGGGTGATAGCCATGGGCATATCGCGCCCCGGCAGCGCCTCTTCCAGCGTCGGCAAACGGGTCATTTTCATATCTGCACTCCCAGATGGTCCTACCGCGTTAGATAAGCATGGCGCGCCGATTTTCCAGAGCAGGTACCGCCAAGACATCACGCCATGCCCACCGCAGGCCTCTGCGCCCTTTTCAGGTCGCGCGAAGCCCCCCGTTTGACGTAGGGGGCCGGACGCAAAAGACTTGCGATGGCAAAGACACGGGGCTATTCGGTCGCAATGCCCAGATTTGCCCTTAAAATCGAATATAACGGCACCCCGTTTTCGGGGTGGCAACGCCAGACGGATCACCCGTCGGTTCAAGGTGCGATTGAAGCCGCGCTTGGACGGTTGGAGAATGGCCCCCACACGATCAACGCAGCAGGGCGCACGGATGCGGGCGTTCACGCCACATCCCAAGTGGCCACTGTCGATCTGCAACGTGAGTGGACCGGTTTCAGGCTGGCAGAGGCATTGAACTTTCACCTTAAGCCTGATCCGGTCGCGATTTTGCAAGTGGCGCGCGTCGCCCCCGATTTCCATGCACGGTTTTCCGCGCTGGAGCGGCGCTATATGTTTCGTCTTGTGGCACGCCGCGCCCCTGTGACCTGTGACGCAGGCCTGGTCTGGCAGGTCAAAAGCCCGCTTGATGTGGCCGCCATGCGCGAAGGAGCAGCACATCTGATCGGGCATCATGATTTCACCACCTTCCGCAGCTCCATCTGTCAGGCGAAATCGCCGATGAAAACGATGGACGAAATCGTGATCGAAGAACATGCCATCCCCTATGGTCAGGAGGTTCGGTTCTACCTGCGCGCCCGCAGCTTCCTGCACAATCAGGTCCGCTCTATCGTTGGCACGTTGGAAAAGGTCGGGGCGGGGGTCTGGCCGCCCCAGCGCGTCGCCACCGCGCTGGCCGCGGCCGACCGCGCTGCATGCGGTCCGGTGTGTCCACCCCAAGGGCTTTACCTGAACGGCGTGGGCTACAGCGATGATCCGTTCAAAGAGGCGTAGGCGCGGCATCTGACCACGTGGATGCCGATCAAACCCTCTAGCGATTCACCAGCTGATCTGCCTTCAGACAACAAACACAGGCGTCAATGCTGGAACCTGACGCTTGCGATGTCAGGTCGGGGCATCCCCGTTTGACGAAGGAATCCAAGCCCCCCTGCTCAAACGCAGCATACTTTGCCAGCGTCGCGCTATGACGTGTCGGTGGGGACTGTGGCGGATGGATTTCGGGCCTACGAATGCCTGATCCCGATGTGATGGCCCGAGATCAACGCGTGCGTGGAGCGCGCATCACCGTTATCGGCCCCACCGAAGATCCCGTCACCGCACAGGTGGCGCGGCTCGTGGCTGGGGCTCCGGTCGATCAAAGGGCAACCACTGCTTCGCCCAATGCCGAATACGCCTGCCATTTGTAGGTGAGCGGGCTCTGCGGTCCAGTTCCCTTTGTCGATCAACACCGCAGATCTTCTCAAGCTGATCCAGATCACGGGACCAATGCCAGCCGTCGTGCCCGCCCGCAGCTCTCGTGACTGTCCGGCTCTCGGCCCCGTCCCTTTCCGCAACAAATGGCAGGCGTTGTCGAAGACCGCTGAAGACAGCACGACCGAAATGGATTGACCGCGTGTTCCCGCTACCATTGCCCCCGAGAAACCCAACCTCGTCCGGTACAAGCGCATACGCAGCTGGCAACGGACCGTTTCACGGCTGCGGCGTTATTGGGCGGGGGTCGGGCCATCGTTCTTGCCGCGGTTGCGCGCCAGCTCGCGGGCCTTGTGATCGCGGATGATTTGCAACTGTGGCGCATCTGCGGGCAGGCTTTGGGGGTTATATTCCGGCACGGCCCGCACCATGATCGAGAAAATTTCCAGATCATCCCCACGGTCCACCGCCTCGCGCAGATCGCGCAAAACGGCGGCAGTTTCGATCTCCGACAACTGGTCTTCGCGCACACGGATAATTTTGGGGTGCTCGGTGGTCTGCGCCCCTTTGCGCACCATCAGCTCCTCGTGCAGCTTTTCACCCGGACGCAGACCCGTGGTGACAATTTCGATATCCCCATCAGGATTGTCGGTGTTGCGCTCGCTATAGCCTGCGGCGGCAATCAGCTTGCGGGCCAAATCGATGATTTTCATCGGCCGGCCCATATCCAGCACATAAACCTCGCCACCTTCGGCGAAAGAACCTGCCAGCAGCACAAGCCGCGCCGCCTCGGGAATGGTCATGAAATAGCGCGTCACGCGCGGGTCGGTTACCGTGACAGGCCCGCCACGCGCGATCTGCTCGCGAAAAAGCGGAATGACAGAGCCCGACGAGCCCATGACATTGCCAAACCGCACAATAGAGAAAATCGTCTTGTTCGAACGCGATGCAAGATCCTGTACCGTCAGTTCGGCCAGCCGCTTCGAGGTGCCCATCATATTGCCCGGACGCACGGCCTTGTCGGTCGATACCAGCACGAAACGGCTGACATCCAGATCGCGCGCGGCGCGGGCGATCACGGCCGTACCAAGCGAGTTATTGGCAATCCCTACGCGCGCGTTGGCCTCGACCAGCGGCACATGTTTGTAGGCTGCCGCATGCAGCACCACATCCACCTTATGGGCAATAATCGCCTGACGCACATGCACCGCATCGCACACACTGCCCAGAACCGGCACGATCTCGCATCCGATCGCCTCGCCCAGCACCCGCATCTCGGCTTCGGCGTTATAAAGGGCGAATTCCGACATCTCGAACAACACAAGCTTGGCCGGACGGCAGGTCATCACCTGACGGCACAGCTCGATCCCGATAGAGCCGCCCGCGCCGGAGATCATGATCGTCTCGCCGCGATAGGCGGTGCAGCCCGTCACAATGGAACTGGCAAGGTTTTCGCGCGGCAACAACGCAGAGGTCCCTGCAGGCATCAACTTGCCCATCAACTTGTCGCCCCCCAGCAGTTGCGCGAACGCAGGCAGGGTTTCGACCTCGATCCCGAGTTTTGCCAGCCGCTTCGAGATGAACGTCTGTTTTTGCACCGACACCGACGGCATGGCCAGAATGATCCGGTTGATCTTGTATTTGTCGATCAGGCGCTCTGCATGTACGGCGGAATAGATCGGCAGGCCGTTCAGGTTCATCCCGCTGAGTGTGCCGTTATCGTCGAGAAACGCATATACCATCAGGCCTGCGCGATTGTGCAACTCATGCGCCAACGCCATCCCCGTGCGCCCTGCGCCGTAAATCGCGATCCGGCTGACCACATTGGAGCGGCGATAGATCTGCACGAGAACAAAATACAGCAACCTGCGGGCGGCGAATGTGGCAATGAAATGCACCAGTGCAAAAACCACATGCACCGCTGGACCAAGCCCGATTTGCGATAATCGTGACAACGCATAGGAGCACATGCCCAGCGTGATCGAGATCAGGAGACTGCGCAGAATCGCATCGCCGTCATACTCTTTCAGCTTCAACCGCAGCATGCCAAGCACATAGCTCATGGAGAAACTCGCCATGAGCAGGAAAGGCAGATATGACAGCGTGTCCAGAAAGCTTTGGTAGGCGCCTTGCACACCTGATTGCAACAAAATCGCAATCCAGAAGGCAAGCGGTACAAGGATCAGGTCAACGGCGGTCAATATCCAGAATTTGTAACGCTGGTTCAGCGCAATGACACGTTGAATGAGTGGTCCCATGTATGGCGCTCTGCTTGAAATATGCTTTTACTAATACTCTCACAACACCACTCACGCAAGCGCGGGTACGCAAACACGCATCCCCACGCCTGAAAGCGGCGGTTTTCAGCTTAGAACACGTTTTATCGTGCGGATCACCAGTATCAGATCAAAACAAACCGATTGATTGCGCTGATACAACATATCCAGCTTTGCTTTCGCCGGAATGCAGGTCTCGCAATACACGCGGTCGGTTTCCTCGGCGGTCGCACAGCGCGACAGCAGCCACTCCTCGTGGCGGTGATAATACAGCGATGCAATCCCCGTGGCACCGGGGCGTGATTGCAAAACCTGGCCGTAAATCTCTGGAAATCGCTGGACATATTCGCGCAGCGGCGCACGCGGGCCTACAAAACTCAGATCGCCGCGCAGAATATTCCAAAGCTGGGGCAGCTCGTCACCGCGCGTCTTGCGCAATATCCGCCCGATCCGCGTGACCCGCGCCGCCTTGTTGCCCCCCGACACACCGCTGTCGTCGGGGTCCACTGACATCGTGCGGAATTTCCAAAGGCGAAACCCTTGTGTGGGGGTTTTCATACGCTCGGCTGCATAGAAGTAAGGGCGGCCTTCGGTGAACATCAACGTGACCAGCACGATCACCATCAGTGTGAGCAACAGCGGCGCCAGCACAAGCGCCAGCGCAAGGTCGAACAGTCGCTTGGACCATGTCATCGGGCGCGTTCCTCTATCGTGCGAAGTTCCATCAGATCGGCCACGAGCGTCTGGGCACGTGCGGGGGTTTCCCCCACCAGCCCCAATGCCACGGCGCGCCCAACATCCATCGCCACGCAGCCAATCGCACCGTCGGGGGCGGGGCGTGTGGAAAACGGCTCGCCAGCTGCGCGCAAGATATCATCCATCGCGACCACATCAGGCAAGGCAAGGTTGATCACCGCAGGCACCTGCGCCCCATAGGCCGCCAGCCGCGCCAGCCGCGCCAGCGCCCGCGCCAAGGCCTGTGGCCCGATAAAGCTGCGCCGCGGGCCGGACCCGTCGGCAAAGACATCGACCACGCGGCCGCCTTCCGGGGCCGCGCGGCCCAATAGTGCATCCGCCCCCAGCACATTGCCGATCCGCACACAACACACACCGGACTGGCCCGCGACCGCCTGCTCCATCTCGTATTTTGCCGCGCCATAGGGGCTTTGCGGGCGCGGCATATCGTCTTCGTGAAACACCTGCCCCTGATCGGGGGCGCCGTAGACGGCCGCCGAGGAGGCGATGATCACCGGACGGCCTGCGGCACGGGCCGCCGCATGGGCCGCCTGCGCCAGATCGCGGTTACAAGACAGCGTCTGCGGCGTGCCGGCGGTCGGGCCGGCCAGATGCAAGATCACATCGCTTGTGCGCGCCTCGGCTTCAAACGCATCGGGCTGGGTCAGCGGATCAAAGATCACAGAACCGCCCTGCCCCTCGCGGCGCGCCTGAAACACCGGCTCCAGACCAGCAGGACCCAGCGCCCATGCGCGCGCCAAAAGCGGCCCCAACCGCCCCGTTCCACCGGTTACAAGGCATCTGACGGGTGCCTTGGCACCCAAATGTGTCGCGACAGGCACTCTGTTGCTCCGCTTTTAGAAATAGGCCGGCATATATGGCAAGCCTTTGGCCGCTTATCGGAAGAAATCGCTTTTACAGCAAGCAGCTTGTGCAGGCGCGGGGCTGTTTTCACGACAAAACGGTATAATTTCCACTTGGCTTTGGCATAAAACGGGCCCGTACCGGATGACAGGAGGCACATCCCGGACGGGCGCATAACCGTGCAACCACCCGCCACCGTCGCGCTATAAAGCGTCTTTGCACAGCCCTTCGAGCAAACCGGTTCTGGACCTTTGCGCGCCGCAGTGATTGTTTGGCCCAAATTGTGGAGAGAAAAATGGCTTTCGGAAAAAACATCCGCACCTTTTATGATGGCGCGTGGCATGATGGCGACCAGATGGTCATGCGCGCAGGCGATCACGGGCTTTGGCAAGGCTCCAACGTCTTTGACGGCGCACGTCTGTTTGACGGGCTGGTCCCCGATCTGGAGGGGCATTGCGCACGGCTGAACCGCTCGGCCGAGGCCCTTATGATTACCCCGACCGTCGATCCCGATCACATGGTGGATATCGTTCGCGAAGGGCTCAGGCCCTATGGCAATGATCGCGCGGTTTACATCCGCCCGATGTACTGGTGTATCAACGGATCGGAACTTGGCGTGGCCCCTGCCCCCAATTCCACCGGATTCGCGATTTGCCTTGAGGAGGTCGCGATGCCGCCGGCCGAGGCGATGACCACGCTGACCACCACCAGCTTCCGCCGTCCGGTTCTGGCCGATAACGTCTGCGATGCGAAAGCGGGATGCCTTTATCCCAACAACGCGCGCATGCTGGTGGAGGCGCAGCGCAAGGGATTCGGCAATGCGCTGGTGCAAGATGCGCTTGGCAATGTCGCCGAAACGGCGAGCGCGAATGTCTGGATGGTCAAGGACGGTGAATATTTCACCCCGATCGCCAATGGCACGTTTTTGTCCGGTCTGACCCGCAAACGTCACATGCTCAACCTGCGTGCCGACGGGTATACCGTGCACGAGGCTGTGCTGACGCTTGATGATTTCCGCACCGCAGACGAGGTGTTCCTGACCGGCAACTTCTCCAAGGTGCAAGGTGTTTCAGCGTTTGACGATGTCAGCTACGCCTACGGCTCCTACACACGCAAAGCGCGCGAATTGTATATGGACTGGGCACAAACCTGCCCGATGTAGGACGGGTACAGGCCCGCTCCCATCGCACGCCACGTTTCGGGGCCATAGGCGCAGGGGGCATTATTGGACCGCGCACAGGCCAAGAGGCCATGCGCGGTCTTTTATAAGGCACGCCTTCATTCATTCCCGCCATTTTCACCCCCTTGCGCGCAAGACCTGTTGCCAAGGCCCGATGCGCGCGCAATGATGCGGCCTGTTTTGCAGATGTTTGCGCCCTGCGTGCGCCGATATCTGCCCATCCAACAAGCGGAGCTTTCATGCGTAAATTTCTGGTGGTTCTTGATGATACACGCGAATGTTTGAACGCCATGCGATTTGCCGCGATGCGGGCTGCAAAATCCGGTGGGGGTGTGACCATCATCTCTGTGATCCCGCCAGAGGAGTACCAGCACTGGATGGGCGTGGCAGAAATCATGCGCGAGGAGGCCCGTGAACGCATCGAGGCGCATTTCGAGGTGTTTGCCAAATGGATGCGCGACCGTCAGGGGGTCACCCCGAAGCTGGAGATCCGTGAGGGCGAGCCGCTTAAAGAAATCCTTGATCTGGTCGAATCGGATCCGCAAATCGGGGTTCTGGTGCTGGGGGCGGGTATCGACAAAGGTGCGCCCGGCCCGCTGGTCACGCAACTGACGAAAATCGCAGGCTCGCTGCCCTGCCCGTTGACCATCGTGCCCGGCGACATGTCGAAAGAAAAGCTCGAACAGATCACCTGAGGGCGCAGGCGTGCCGGAAGATCTCACATATTTAGAACCGTTCTAAACATTGACATGACCCACCCGAGGGCGCATATCTGTGACCCAATCCAAGGAGCGCGCCGATGTTCATCCAAACCGAGTCCACACCGAACCCAGCCACGCTGAAATTCCTGCCCGGACAGACCGTTCTTGACGCAGGCACAGCCGATTTCCCGACCGCCGAGGCCGCTGTCAAATCGCCCCTCGCCACGCGTATCTTCGCGGTATCGGGTGTGACGGGCGTGTTCTTTGGCAATGATTTCGTGACCGTCACCAAAAATGATGCGACCGACTGGGACCACGCCAAACCGGCCATCCTTGGCGCAATCATGGAGCATTTCCAATCCGGTGCACCGGTGATGGACGGCGAAGGCGCCCCTGCATCCGGTCACACCGCCCATAACAGCGATCATGAAGACGGCGCGATCATCACGCAGATCAAGGAATTGCTGGACACCCGCGTGCGCCCGGCGGTGGCCCAGGACGGTGGCGATATCACCTTTCACGGATTTGAGCGTGGCGTCGTCTATCTGCACATGCAAGGGGCCTGCGCGGGTTGCCCGTCGTCCACATTGACGTTGAAAATGGGGATCGAGAACCTGCTGCGTCACTATATCCCCGAGGTGACAGAGGTCCGTCCCGTTGCCAACTGAGCCTTTGATCCTTGGGTTTGACACATCGGCCGCGCATTGCGCGGCCGCTTTGCTGCGCGCTGACAAGGTGCTGGCCACGCGCCACGAAGACATGAAACGCGGTCAGGCCGAACGCCTGATGCCGCTGCTGCAGGACGTCTTGCAGGACGCGGGCCATAGCTGGCGCGATCTTGACGCGATTGCCGTGGGTATCGGGCCCGGTAATTTCACCGGAATCCGCATCGCGGTATCGGCGGCACGCGGGCTGGCACTGGCGCGCAAAATTCCGGCGGTCGGTGTATCGTCATTCGAGGTTATGGCCGAACATGCCACCATATCGGGCGAGGAGGGTGCGCTGATCTGCATCCCTGCCCCGCGCGATCAGGTGTATCTGCAGCTGTTCGACGCGCACGGCCCGCGGGCCAAGCCCGTGCAGATAGATCCCGCCGCCCCTGACGGCGCGCTTGGCGTTCTGGGGGCCACGCAGGTGGTGGGCGCCATGGCCGACCCTATCGCACAGGCTTTGGGCATCACGCAGGCGAAAACAGTAGACATATCGCGCATTGCACTGCATATCGCGCAAATCGCAGCGCGTAAGCTGGCCACAGGCCAGACTATCGCGCGTGCGGCCCCGCTGTATATCCGGCCAGCCGATGCGGCCCCTCCCTCTGATCCGCCACCGAAAGTCCTCGACTGATGACACCTTCCCAGATGGCCGCGATACATGCGCAATGTTTCAAAACACCACGGCCCTGGAAGGCACATGAATTCGCGCAGACACTGGAAAAAGACTATAATTTCTGTCTGCATGAAGCGCAGGGGTTTATTCTGGGGCGCGTGATCGCGGGCGAGGCCGAATTGACCACCCTTGCGGTGGCCCCCGCCGCACGCCGCCAAGGCATCGCACGCCGCCTGATGGACCGCTACCAAGCCGAGATCAAGCGCCGCCGTGCCGAAATGGCCCATCTCGAAGTTGCCCTCGACAACCATGCCGCACAAGCCCTGTATCTTGCCTGCGGCTGGCATGAATCGGGCATTCGCGAGGGGTATTACCGTCATCCCAACGGCACCAGAAGCGATGCGCTGATCATGATGCTGGACCTTGAGGCCCCTTATTAAGGCGGGCAAAAACTGATCAACTGGACAAATCTCGATAAGCTCTTTGGGATAAAGAAGGAAACCGTCTTGACGCTGACCCCGCTCTGCGGTCTGAATTGTACAACCTGCGGCGGGCTTCAGCCGCCAACTCCGGCCCCGAAGGCTGGTCATAAAAACGACCGGGAGAACTCCATGACTGTTATGAAATCTGTCCTTGGCGCAGCTGCAATGTTCGCGCTGTCCTCGCACGCATCGCTCGCCGATCCGGCGCTGATCTACGATCTGGGGGGCAAATTCGACAAAAGCTTCAACGAGGCCGCCTATCGCGGGGCTGCACGCTGGGTCGAAGAAACCGGCGGCAGCTACAAAGAGTTGGAGATGCAATCGGAAGCCCAGCGTGAACAGGCGCTGCGCCGTCTGGCCGAGTCGGGTGCAAATCCGATTGTGACCACAGGTTTTGCCTTTGCCGACACGCTCAACACCGTGGCCCCCGATTATCCCGATACCACTTTCGCGATCATCGATTCCATCGTCGACCAGCCCAATGTCCGTTCCATCGTGTTCAAAGAAGAGCAAGGCTCGTATCTGGTGGGCATGCTTGCGGCCGAAGCGTCGAAAACGGGCACGGTAGGTTTTATCGGCGGCATGGATATCCCGCTGATCCGGAAATTCGCCTGTGGCTATGTGCAAGGTGCCAAAGCCGCCAATCCTGACATCAAGATCTTGCAAAACATGACTGGCAGCACCCCGGCTGCGTGGAACGATCCGGTGAAAGGCGCGGAACTTGCCAAAGCGCAAGTCAGCCAAGGCGCCGATGTGATTTATGCGGCCGCCGGCGGCACCGGCATCGGGATCTTGCAGGCCGCAGCCGATGAAGACATCCTTTCGATCGGGGTCGATTCCAACCAGAACATGCTGCATCCGGGCAAAGTACTGACCTCTATGGTCAAGCGTGTGGATAACGCGGTGTTTGACATGTTCAGCGCTGGCGCTGATCTGGAGCCCGGCACCGTCACCCTTGGTCTGTCCGACGACGGCGTGGCTTACGCGATGGACGAAAACAACGCCGATCTGGTCACCGATGCGATGCGTGCTCCTGTCGACGCGGCCGGTGCGAAAATTGCCGCAGGCGAGATCGAGGTCCATGACTACACAACGGATAGCGCCTGCCCGGTCCAGTAATCCATGAACAACACAACACAGTCCCAGACGCGGCGGCATTCTGCCGCGTCTTCCTCTTCGCAGGGCGCCGCCAAAGCGCCCGCAATCGAGCTGCGCAAAATCTGTAAAAGCTTCGGCACAGTGCGCGCGAACAAAGATATCTCGATCAAGGTCCAGCCCGGCACCATCCACGGGATCATCGGCGAGAACGGGGCCGGAAAATCGACCCTGATGTCGATCCTTTACGGCTTTTACAAAGCCGATTCCGGCGAGATATTGATCAACGGTCGTGAGACCATCATTCCCGACAGTCAGGCCGCGATCCGTGCGGGGATCGGCATGGTGTTCCAGCATTTTAAACTGGTGCCCAATTTTTCGGTTGTGGAAAACGTGATTCTGGGGGCCGAGGACGGCAGGCTTTTGCGGCCCTCCATTGCCAAAGCGCGGCGCGAGCTGAAACGGCTTGCGCAGGAATACGAGATGGATGTCGATCCCGACGAGACGGTCGAGAACCTGTCCGTGGGCCACCAGCAGCGCGTCGAGATTCTCAAGGCGCTTTACCGTCAGGCCGATATCCTGATTCTGGACGAGCCGACAGGTGTTCTGACACCGGCCGAGGCCGACCACCTTTTCCGGATACTCGACTTTCTGCGTGCCGAGGGTAAAACGATCATTCTGATCACCCACAAGCTGCGCGAGATCATGGAAATCACCGACACAGTCAGCGTGATGCGCCGTGGCGAGATGACAGCGACCGTCACCACCAGCCAGACCAGCCCGCAGGCGCTGGCAGAGCTGATGGTCGGGCGCGAAGTATTGCTGAACGTCGAGAAAACAAAGGCCAAGCCCGGTGCCGAAATACTTCAAATCAAGGATTTGCGGGTCTGGAACGACGAGAAGGTCGAGCGGCTGAAAGGCATCGACCTGACCATACGTTCTGGCGAGATCTTGGGGATCGCCGGCGTATCTGGCAACGGGCAGACCGAGCTTTTGGAAGTTCTGGGCGGGTATCGCACGGGGCGCGGCACGATCACCGTTAACGGCAAGACGCTTGATCTGAGCGGGCGCAGTGATGCGCAATCACGCCGCCACGACGGGATTGCCCATGTGCCAGAAGATCGCCATCATCACGGGCTGATCCTTGATTTTCCGGCGTGGGAAAATTTCATTTTCGGCTATCACAACGCGCCTGAATACCAGAAAAACACCGTTTTAATGGACAACGCGGGCATTGTGCGCGCCACCGAAGAGGCCATGCAGCGGTTTGATGTGCGCCCGCCGATCCCCGCGCTTGCGGCAAAGAATTTCTCCGGCGGCAACCAGCAGAAAATTGTTCTGGCCCGCGAGATCGAACGCAATCCGGCCGTATTGCTGATCGGCCAGCCGACACGCGGCGTGGACATTGGTGCGATCGAGTTTATCCACAAGCGGATCATAGAGCTGCGCGATGCAGGCGCTGCGATCTTGTTGGTCTCCGTCGAGCTTGACGAGATCCGCGCCCTGTCAGACAGGATCGCGGTGATGTTCGACGGCGAGATTATGGGCGAGCGACTGCCTGAGGACACAGACGAAAAAGACCTTGGATTGCTGATGGCAGGAATGCGTGACCGCAATCGGGTCGCAGATGAAGAAACGCCCAACGATTATAACGATCCGCGCGACGATAATGACGACGACGGCGCGGATGGCGGTGACGCGGGCGGAGAAGGCGAATGAAAAAATTACCCCTCTGGGCCGATCTGGTTCTGGTCCCGCTGATCTCTATCGTGCTGGCGGCCCTGATTTCCGCGCTGGTGATTCTGGCCATCGGCGGCGATCCGGTCGAAGCTGTGAGCGTGATGTTCGAAGGTGCACTCGGCAGCCCTTATGGGTGGGGCTATACACTGTATTACACCACCAGCTTCATCTTTACCGGCCTTGCGGTCACTGTGGCCTATCACGCAAGCCAGTTCAACATCGGTGCGGAAGGTCAGGCACAGCTGGGTGGTTTGGGCGTGGCGCTGGTGTGTCTGGCGCTGCCATGGCCACATTGGGCGCTGGCGCTGCCGGCGGCGATGGTGGGGGCTGCACTTTTCGGGGCCGCATGGGCTGCAATTCCTGCGTGGCTTGCGGCCAAACGCGGCAGCCATATCGTGATCACCACCATTATGTTCAACTATATCGCCTATTCCCTACTGCAATATCTGCTGGTAACGGTGCTGCGCCCGGCTGGGCAAATGGATCCGGCGACGGCGCGCTTTCCCAGCGGCGCATCCTTGCCCACCTTCCACGACATTCCGGGATTGTCGGGCATATTCTCGCCCTCTGTTCCAGCCAATATCAGCTTTTTCGTCGCGATCATCGCCTGTGTGGCGGTGTGGGTACTGCTTTGGAAAACCCGTTTGGGCTATCAGATCCGCGCCTTTGGCAAAAACGAGCAGGCCGCCGATTATGCCGGTATCTCGCGGACCAAGGTGATCGTGATCTCGATGTTGATATCGGGCGCTCTGGCGGGGCTGATGTCGATCAACAACGTCATGGGCGAGGCAGAGCGGCTGTTGCAAAACTCGGCCGAAGGGGCGGGCTTTATCGGGATCGCGGTGGCTTTGATGGGCCGCAATCACCCGCTGGGCGTGTTCTTGGCTGCATTCCTGTTCGGGTTTCTGTATCAGGGCGGCGCGGAAATGGGCCTTTGGACCGATATCCCGATCGAGCTGCGGCTGTTGTTGCAAGGTTTGGTCGTGTTGTTCACCGGCGCACTGGACGAGATGGTGCGCATGATGATCACCCCGTTCTTTCGCCGTAAGGAGGCGCGTTGATGGATTATCCGACACTGATCGCGATCCTTGATTCCACTTTACGGCTGGCGACACCACTTTTGCTGGCGTGTCTGGCCGGACTTTATTCGGAACGCTCGGGCGTCGTGGACATCGGTCTGGAAGGCAAGATGCTGATGGCCGCGATGGCCTCGGGCGTCGTGGCCTATCTGACAGGGAATGTCTGGGCGGGTGTAGGGGCCGCCATCGGGGCATCGATCCTGTTTTCGATGATCCACGGGCTGGCTTCTATCACCTTCCGCGGCAACCAGCTGATTTCCGGCGTGGCGCTGAACTTTCTGGCAAGCGGGCTTACCGTTCTGATTGCGCAGGCGCTGTTCCATCAGGGCGGGCGAACGCCTGCGCTTTCCGGCAATGCGCGGTTTTCCACGATCACACTGCCGTTCGAGGCCGAAATCCGGCAGGTTCCGATCCTCGGGCCGCTGTACTCCGATGTGCTCTCGGGCCATTCCATTCTGGTCTATGTGGCGCTTTTGGCTGTGCCCGTCACGTGGTGGGTGCTGTATCGTACGCGCTTCGGGCTGCGGCTACGGGCGGTGGGCGAAAACCCTGAATCGGTTGATACGGCGGGGATTTCTGTTGTGGGTATGCGCTATGGGGCGCTGGTCATCACAGGTCTTCTATGTGGCTTGGCCGGTGCCTATATGTCCACCGGACTGCAAGCGGGCTTTGGCCGCGAGATGATCGCCGGGCGTGGCTATATCGCGCTTGCCGCATTGATCTTTGCCAACTGGCACCCGTGGCGTGCGTTGGGGGCCACAATGCTGTTCGGCTTTCTACAGGCGCTGGCACTGCGTCCCGATGTGCTGTCAAACTTCGGGCTGTCTGTTCCGGATGCGTTTCTTGACGCCCTGCCCTATGTTCTGACAGTCATCGTTCTGGCCGGCGTTGTCGGCAAACCCACCCCCCCAAAAGCCGGAGGCCAACCCTATGTCAAAGAGCGCTGAACTCGCCCGTCTGATCCGCGTGTATACCGGCGACGAAGGGCCCGAAATCGGTCTGGTGCTGGGATCCGGTCTGGGTCATCTGGCCCAAGAGGTGGAAGGCATCGCCATCCCCTACAGCGACCTGCCGGGATTTCCACAGGCGGGTGTGTCGGGCCACAACCCGAATCTGGTGATCGGCACACTGGAAGGCGTGCGGGTTGCGGTCTTCGGAGGGCGCGCCCACTATTACGAGCGGGGCAATCCTGACGAGATGCGCCTGCCGCTGGAAACCCTGCGCGCGCTTGGGTGTGACAAGCTGCTGTTGACGAATGCCGCAGGCTCGCTGCGTGCCGACATTCCGCCCGGTGCGTTGATGATGTTGAACGATCATATGAACTTCTCGGGGTTGAACCCCCTGATCGGTGAGCCGTCGGACGCCCGTTTCGTGCCCCTGACCGATGCGCATGATGCGCAAATGCGCGCGGCCTTGAGCCATGCCGCCCAAGCCGAGGGCCTGCCCTTGGCCGAAGGGGTCTATGGCTGGTTTTCGGGGCCTAGTTTTGAAACCCCTGCCGAAATCCGTGCAGCCCGTATTCTGGGCGCCGATGCGGTGGGCATGTCGACTGTGCCTGAAATCATTCTGGCGCGGTTCTTGGGATTGCGTGTCGCGGCGGTATCGGTCATCACCAATATGGGCGCTGGCCTGAAACCGGACGAGGCGATCAGCCACGAACAGACCAAAGCCATGGCCCCTGTGGGCGCGGCAAAACTGGAAAAAATCTTACGACGATATTTGCAATCGCTTTGATATGATGCACCGGCGCAGGGTGTCGCGCGGGTTTCAATGTTCCTTCTGCCGGTGAAGACATATGCAAGTTTATCTGCCGATTGCTGAAATATCAGTCAATATCTTTCTATTGTTCGGAATTGGCGGACTGGTGGGCGTGCTCTCCGGTCTGTTTGGTGTGGGCGGGGGCTTTTTGATCACGCCCTTGTTGTTCTTTATCGGTATTCCGCCGACCGTTGCGGTCGCCACAGGTGCCAATCAGGTTGTGGCGTCGTCGGTGTCGGGCGTTCTGGCCCAGCTCAAACGCAAGGCGGTGGATATCCGCATGGGATTTGTCTTGCTGGCAGGCGGGCTTATCGGATCGGCGTCGGGCATCTATCTGTTCAACCTGTTGCAGGCAATGGGCCAGATCGATCTGGCGGTGCAGTTGAGCTATGTCGTGTTTCTGGGTGGCGTCGGCCTGTTGATGTTTCTGGAATCACTGCGCGCCATGCGCCGCACACGCGGCGGCGCCAAACGCGGCAAACGCCATGTGCATACTTGGGTACACAAACTGCCGCTAAAGATGAAATTCCGCACGTCGGGACTTTATATTTCGGTCATCCCGCCTCTGTTGGTGGGCATGTCGGTCGGGGTTCTGGCCGCGATCATGGGCGTGGGCGGCGGGTTCATCATGGTGCCCGCGATGATCTACCTGCTGGGTATGCCGACGAAGGTCGTGATCGGCACATCGCTGTTCCAGATCCTGTTCACCTCGGCATTTACCACCATGCTGCATGCGATCACCAACCAGTCGGTCGATGTGATGCTGGCGGTAATGCTGATTTTGGGCGGTGTCGTGGGGGCCCAGATCGGCAGCCAGCTTGGCGGTCGGATGAAGGCAGAGCAGCTACGCATCCTGCTGGCGGCACTGGTCTTGCTGGTGGCCATCAAGCTGGGGGTCGATCTGGTCTTGCGCCCGAGCGAATTGTACTCAATCGCGCCCGGAGGTGAACAATGATCCGCCTTGTCTTTTTGCTGTGCCTGCTGCTGGCATCCCCTGCGCGCGCCGAACAGGTGGTGGCGGGTCTTTCGCGCGACAGTATCGGGATCACCGCGTCTTTTGACGGGTCCGAGATTCTGATTTTCGGTGCGGTCAAGCGGTTCGCCCCTGAACCTGACGGGCCACTTGATGTGATCGTCACTCTGGAGGGGCCGCACGGGCCTGTCACTGTGCGGCGCAAATCGCGGGAATTCGGGGTGTGGGTGAACACATCCTCCGTCGAGATCCCTTCGGCCCCGAGCTATTATGCCGTTGCCACAACCGCCCCCATGCACGAAATTCTGGCCCATGAGGTCGACGAGATCTTCCGTATCTCGGTGCCCGAAGCCATGCGCAGTTTTTCGGATGCGGTCGAACGCGCCAATGCAGCCCCCTTCGCACAGGCCCTGCAGCGCATCCGGTTCAAGGATGGCAGCTACCGGCTGAATACCGGCGATGTCAGCTTGCTGGAGGACACGTTGTTTCGCGCCGATTTCGCTTTGCCTGCCAACCTGATCGAGGGCGACTATGTGGTGCGGATCTTCCTGCTGCGCAAATTCCGCGTGATCGACGATTACAGCGCCCCCGTCAAAGTGCGCAAGGTCGGGCTGGAGCGGTGGCTCTATAGCCTGTCGCAAGAGTATCCCCCGCTTTATGGCCTGCTGTCTTTGGCAATTGCGGTGTTTGCAGGATGGGCTGCAGCTGAAGTCTTCCGCCGCATCCGCGGATAGATCCGTTACTGCGCAGGGGCTATTCGGGGGGCGGCTCCTGCGCCTCCAGCGTCAGGGCCTGTGCGGCCCCTTTGGGCAGATCATCGGTGCGCAATGGCCCCGTGGGCCGCGCCAGACGCGCCCGTGTGACCCACAGCAGACGATGCTCGGCACGGGTGATGGCGACATAGGCCAACCGCTTCCACAGCGGAATGCCTGCCTCGACCCGTCCGGCCCGTGCCGCGGCATACAGATCGGGCGCGAACACCTGCACATCGCGCCATTGCGACCCTTGGGCCTTGTGGATGGTTACGGCCGCCCCGTGCAAAAACGTGGCCCCCATACGCGCGGCAAACGGAATGAACGGCTCGTCCTCGTCCGGCAGTTCGATTTTCACGATCGAGGCCGCAGACAGGCGCGGATCTTCGGACCCGATCACATGCAGGCGCGAGAAACCGGGCTTTTTACCCGGCCCCAGATAAACCACCTGCGCGCCTTTGATCAGCCCGCGCGCCTCCAGATCGATGCGCCGCTTGCGATGTTTGAGCGGCAGCTCGATCCCGTCGCAGATCAGCGGCTCTCCCGGCAGCAATTCATCCACAGGCGCGTTGAATGCCCCGCGAAACGCGTGGATCAGCCTGATGCGCGTGGCATTGCGCCACACCAGAACAGGCGAACGTGACAACAGATCACTTTCTACACGGCTGGCCCATACCACGCGCTCGTCTTGCGCGGCCCTGTCTTCGATCATCCGCTCGAACTGGTCGAACTGCAGCGCATCGTCTGCCAGCGCATGTGCCAGATCAAGGATCGGGTTATCGGCGGTTTGGCGGTGAATGCGGTGCAACACATGCTTTTGCGCCTCAGGCAGCCGCTCGAAAGACATCTCGCCCGACTGGTTCACCGGCGCCAGCTGGGCCGGATCGCCAAACAGAACCAATGTGGGGAAAATCTCGCGCAAGTCATCAAACTGGCGTTCGTCCAGCATCGAGGCCTCGTCCACAAACCCGATATCGAGCGGCTCGTCGCGCCGCTTCCAGCCGGAAATGAAATCGGACCCGCGCAGCCCTGCAGATGCCAGCGCCCCGGGGATCGATTTATGTATTTCATAAAACGCATGTGCGCGGTCCAGCATGTCTTCGGTCAGACCGGTTTTTTGCAGCAGATCAACATTGGGGCGCTGGCCCTGCCCCATCAACCACTCCGCGATGCGTTCGTATTCCGGATCATAGACGGGCGTATACAGTATGCGGTGAATTGTGGTTGCAGGCACACCGCGGCTGCGCAAAACACTGGCGGCTTTGTTCGTGGGGGCAAGGATCGCCAAGGTGCGGCGGTCTTTCTTGCGCTTGGCTTCGTAATCACCAGACACCAGATCAACGCCCGCCTCGTCCAGCGCTTTGTAGAGCGATGACAGCAGCATGGTTTTACCAGATCCCGCCTTGCCGATGACCGAGCGCACGCGAGAGCCACCGCTATCGCCGGTCGTCGTGCCATCGTCGATATCGACGCCCGCCTCGCGCAGGGTATCTGCAACAGCATCCCAGGCCTCGGCCTGATCTTCGGAAAACGTAATCTGGGGTGTCTTGGTCATGGGCGCGACCATAAACAAGCCCAAGGCCCTGCGGAAGAGCGAATACTCCCTTCCCTGAAGGCGCGGCGGAGCGCGAGATTACAGGCCACCGCGCCAGAGCAGGCGCGATGATACCGTCCATAATCCGGTTCATCTCGACCTCCTCCGGCGGGTAGATACGCGCCACGCCGATCTGTTTCAGGCGCGGGGCGCCGCCGCCCGGGAATCAGACCGCCCAACACGCACCTGCAGATCCTAGGCGCGTGGGGCTTTTTCCATCCTGTCAGCCCCGGCCTCGACCAACTGCCGCTGCGAGCCTGACAAAACGGCTGCCGGCGCTCGCAAAAAAGAAACCCGTCCCACCATCCGGGGAGACACCTCCGCTTTGACCTCGGTCTACACATCGTCCAGCACCGCGATTGCTGTGGCCAAGGCAAAGGCCAGCCCCCTGCTGGGGTGCGGAACCTGCCCTTTGCAGATGGTTGGAATACACAGTCGGACACACCGGTTTTTCATGCTTTCTGCTATTCTGCGCCGGTTTGGCGGCCTGAGGCCTGCGGGACGCGGCTTATCAATGTGCCTTGAAATATGCCTGCGGAGTTTTCTGCCAATTCGCGATGTGTCCTGGACCCTCCGGTCCGACTTCCAGATCCCGGGTCACACTGGGCGTGGGGTCTGGCGGCGTCGCTGAACAAGGCGGCGCATGTTGTAGGCAAGGTTTTTCCATCCCGATCTTGGCCTTCGCGCGCCTGATGCCGCTGGTGCGCACCAGCGTTTCGCCCCATAGCGTTGGTCTGCGCGCCAAAAATATGCCCGACCCGGGCGCGCACGGTGGACATGGTGCGGCTGCCGGATTGGCCTTGTTCCACACGCGGTGCGCCGCGCTTGCGTGCGCGGTGGGCGTGGCTCTCAAGACCGCGGGCGCGCAGCTTGGCTTCCACCTCCTCGACGCGATAGGCGGGGTCGGTTCAAACGCCGGACCCCGTGCGACCCCGCATCAGCAGGTAATCCGCCGTCTGGATGTCATGCAGCGCCACGTCGCTGACATGATAGCGGCGGACCGGCTTGAGCTGGCGGCCCACGTCCACATGCTCCGTGTCGCCGTTGTGCGTTTTTTCGTGTGTCTTGGCCCCTCGGGCCTTCATATCTTTTCTCGACCGCATGGCGATCGTCCGCACATGTCGATCATCACGGACGTCGTCTCGCCATGCCGAGCCACCTGACCGGCCTATTATCTGCGCGTAGCCCCCTATCGCGCCACCGCGTTCAGTGGTTGTAGAGCGCCTTGTGCGGCCCACACTCTTTCGGAGCCGCACACCACCTCAAACCATTGCGGTTGATGGGTAGACTGCCGCACGCTACGCGCAGGTCATCAACGCCAAGGCGTGCCGTGGGACTTCAGACAACAGGGCTGCAAGCGCGCGATCGGCGCGTCGGTCAGCCAACAGAGGGTAGGCCCGTGGCCGCGCCTTTTTGGCGAGCGGCGAGCCATGCAGCAGATCTGAAATCACTGCGCGCTGCGCCGAGTGCGGCCTAGGCTATGATCTCTCCGGCGGGCGTGAAATGCCGCCCGTGTGGGATACCTGCCGGCCAATACGTATGCATGGGCCAGCCGAAGCCGTTTTTCCAGCAGCAGGTGTGGGACATGTGGCAGATAGAGCGCAGCGCGGGTCTGGTGATGGCGGCCGGAGGCAATTATAATGGTGTTCTGGCAGGATTGGGCGTGCAGGTCCGCCCGTTCGATGTGCCCAACTGCCGCTTTCTTATCGCAGGGTTGGATGCGTCGGGCATCGTGTGCGCTGTGGGTGACAAGGTCAAACCTGAAAAGGCGGCGAAGAGGTCCTGATCCACTGTCATCAGGACGATGGCAATGAGGCGGAATATAACGGCGGCGCTCCGGTATTTCGCCCTAGTCAGCGGATCAACGGCGATGAAACGTCAGACGGGTCGTTTTCATAATTAACCCGTGTTCAGGCGCAGCAACTGATGCCCTGCCCGCGCCATGTGACATGGGATGACCGTGCCTGCTACGCTGGCGCGTGCCACGGCCTGCCGGAGATTGTTCGGCCATCCCCCGCACAAGCGGAAACCCGACCAGATCGTGCGGGTCCGGGGCGCGTCGGGGGGCTAGGCCGCCTATGCGATCCAGATTGCCGATACTGCCGGTGCAATCGTGATCCGGGTGATATCGAATGAAACCAAGCACGATTTCAAAATAGGGCCAGTGGCCCACTCAACCGTAAAGAGTTCGAGGGCCGGGGCCAGTTGCCCACGGTGACCGGCGGCACCTACACCGCATGGCTGAAGGAAGCCCGCCGCTTTGACAGGGCGATCTGTGAGATCACCAGCAAGGACGTCAGCGTCGATATGGTCTGCGAGTATTGGGGAGAGGCGACCTTTCCCGCCTTGGCGCTTGTGGTCGAAAAGGGCGCGATGGTGGTAATCGGTGCGGGCACCTCTGGGGTCAACTGCAGCTTTGACATGCGTGATATGTGGAGGCCTTCAAAGCGCCTGCACGGTGGCAATTGTGCCAATCTCTAACAGGTGGCATCTGCCGAGCGATGATGATCGCGCGTCGTCCTGATCGGTCTATGTCGGAAGTGTTGGCGTGCACGAGATCCCCCCGAGCCCATAGCCAGATGCGCCTTAATGCAGATACGCCCGGAAATATGGCCGGTCTTGGTCCCGTCCCCCGAGACCGGATGACGCATGTTTGCCGATGCACCGGAGACGCGCCGGAGCTGGGTCGGAGATGGGACAGAGATCGTGACGAAGATCGCAAAACCCATCCTCCCGCCCGTGCTCCTTTGCCTTCTTGCGCGAACCCCGCCCTAGAGTTCGAATATCCTCAGGGCCATTTCAGCAAAAATCCGGAAAGCTCCGGACAGCAATGGTCACTCGGGCCGCACCCGCAGACGACGCATGGACAGGATCTGCAATCCGGCTTCGTGCAGCGGCACAGTCCGGAACATGTCGCGCAGCATGGCCGCATCCGCCCGCAGCCCGCGCACCCATCCGCCCAGTTTCGTGTGTTTGTAAGGGCTTGCAACATCGGGCCATTCCACCACCGCGATCCGCGCGTGACGTGCGATCAGCATGCGGTTCATGTGAACTTCCAGCCCGAAATGCGGCAGCGTGTCCAGATCATCCAGAACCCATTCACGTGGCACCAGCCGCTCGCCAGAGATATAATCCAGCCCGATGGCGCGCCACACGACAGGCGCATTGCGCCGCAGACTGATCGACATATCTGCACGACCATCATGCACGGGCGCGATCAGTTGGCTGATATGCACCCCCGACAGCCCTTGCAGGTCACTGTCCAGCAACATCACATGGGTGCCGCTGGCCGCCGCAATCCCGCGCGCCACGGCAGCGGACTTACCGCTGTTGGTGGCCTGACGGATCAATCGCACAGATGGAAGCCCCGCCACGATATCGGCGGTGCCGTCATGCGAGCCGTCATCCACCACGATCACCTCGGCGATCTGCGGATGGCACATCACCGCAGCCAGTACCCGCGCGATACGCGGCGCCTCGTTATAGGCGGGGATAACGCAGCTGATCGTCAGGTCTGTGTGCATGAGCGGTGCTTTCTGCGATAGATGAGCCAGATGATGACGCCGATCACCAACAGCCCGAGAACGGCCAGAGATCCGCCCGAGATCCAGCTGTCGATACGCGAATAGGCAGAGCCTGCGAAATACCCCAACGCCATGAATGCCAGCGTTTTGGGCACAGAGGCGACAAGATTATACAAAAAGAACGGCACAATCGGCATGCGCGCCACACCGGCTGCGGCCAGAACCGCCGCGCCCGCCGAATGGGTCAGTTTGCCCATGATCAACGTCCGCCCGCCTTTGGCTCTGAAATGGCGCAGCATCCGCCCCAGCCGCCTCGGCCCAAGGCCCAGCCGCCTCCGCCACTTTGCCGAAAGCGCCCCAAGCCCGTACCGCCCCAGCGCATAAATAGCCAGATCACCCACCAGATCGCCCGCCAGCAGCACCGCCCCCAGTGGCCAGAGATCGAACATGCCATTCGCCGCAAGCCATGTGCTGAGCACCGACACAATCGGCCCTTCGATCAGGGCAAGCCCGCCCACCAGCCACAAGCCGTGAGAGGCGATCAGCGCAATCACTGTGTCCAGCCCGAACATCGTTTACTCCACCACCTTGGGGCGCACCAAGGCACCATGACGATCCATCGCGGATCCCCGCCACTCGAACCCGCGCCGCGCCCATGTCACGGCCCACAGCGCAGGCATCAGGACATCGCGCACAATCATAGCCACCAGATCGGCGGGACGATGCGGCCAACCGGCCACACGCGCCAATCCCCATTCCACCCCATACCACAGCACAAGTCCGGCAGGCACAAACCATGCCCCGCCGATTGCGGTCAGGCAGAGCACAGGCAGCCACGGTCCCAGCACGATTTCGGCCACAAAGATCGCCAGAAATCCGTCGCGCCGCACACGAGCCCAGCGCAACTGCCTGTCCCAAACGGCCCGAAACGACCGCTGTCCGATAGGCTGGGCAAAAGGCTGCCGCACCACCCGCACCGAAAGCCCTTGCGCCCGCACCGCCTTGGTGGAGGCCACGTCTTCTGCCAGATCATGGCCCAGCGCGACAAGGCCGCCGGCGCGCTCCAGCACCTCGCGCCGCCAGCACAGGGTTTTACCCTGCGCGAACCCCAGGCCGAGACTGTCGGCGGCCAGTTGCCAGCGCGCCTGAAAACTGTTGAGAAACGCCCCCTCTACCCGCGCCCAGATCCCCTCGGCCTGCACCCCGATGGGCGGGCTTGTCACCAGACCGGTTTTGGCATCCGCCACCGCCAGCAACCGTGTGATGTAATCGGTCGGCAGGTCAAGGTTGGCATCGGCCATGGCAATCCATTGGCCTTGTGCGACCTCCCAGCCTTTTTGCAGGTTGTTCAGTTTGGGGTTACCGGTGATCGGATCGTCACCGATCAAAAGCTGCGCGCGCGTATCGGGATAGCGGGCAATCAGGCGGCGGAGCATGGCCACGGCAGGATCGTTTTCCTGCGCCGCACAGAAAATCACCTCGTAATCGGGATACTCGAGTGTGAAGCTGCTCTCAAGGGTTTGCGCATCGAAACGGTCCAGACCACACACGGGGCGCAAGAGGGTGACCATCGCAGAGCACGTCTCTGGTGGGGGGGCAGCAGCGGTCGGGCTTCGATATCGCCACAAGCAAAGCCCCGTGGTGAGCAGATGCACCAAGACCAGCACACACAAGATTACGCCCCATATCCAGATCATCATCACGCCTGTACCTCTGCTGGTTGCCGCACCTCCGTTTGTGGCGCACAAACAGGGCGCAGTTCAAGAAGTTCCAACCGCCCGTCTTCGGTTTCGACCAGCGCGGTCTGGTTATCGATCCAGTCACCACAGTTGGCATAGATAATGTCGTGGTTGCGATGCAGCGCAGGTTTGTGAAAATGCCCGCAAATCACACCGTCATGCCCACCGTCGCGGGCCTGCGCCACCAACCGGTCTTCGAAATGATTGCCAAGCTGCATCAGCACATTCACGCCTGCAATCAGCAACTCTACCACATTGCGTTCAGGGCGCTGGGACACCGCACGCAGAAGATGCCGGCGCGCCCAGTCATCCAGCCTGCGCAGCCATGCATCGGCGCGGCTGCCGATACGGGTCATGATATGGAAGCGCAACACCCGCATATCGCATTGGTCGCCATGCAGCACCAAAAACCGCCGCCCGTCGCAAGCGACATGGGTGATTTCGTCAACCAGCTCCATGCCTTGAAATGTACGGCCCAGCCGTTTGCGCAAGACGGCATCATGATTGCCGGGCAGATATACAACCCGCGTGCCACTGCGCACCCTGCCCCGTAACTCGTCCATGATCGCATCATGGGTAGGCGTCCAGAGCGGCTTGCCGCAATGCCAGATATCCAGAATATCGCCCACCAGATAAATCGTGCTGGCATCCGTCTGCCGTAGGAATTCCAGAAACTGTCGCGGTCGACTGCCCCACGCCCCCAGATGCAAATCCGATACAAACAGCGCCCTGACCTGTCTGCGTTCTCGCGACGACACGAAGGTTGCGGTCATGCTACGATCCTTTTGCACGTTCAGGTCGTTTGGTGCCAAGCCAGTGCGACCCCTCGTTAACAGTCACATGAAGCTTTTATGACCGGTGGCAAGGCGAAAATTTCACAATAGCGGGAACAAATGACAGGTTTGTGCGTTATTGCACCGATATTATGATGGTACGCAGATCCGTATTCATCTGCGCTTTATGGAGAAACCGATGAGAAAAGCATTGATCCTAGTGCCGGCAATTTTCGCACTTGCCGCTTGCCAGACCGCCAACCAGACGCGCACCGCAGGCGCGCTGACAGGGGCCGCTTTGGGTACGAATATTGCGAAAAACAAAGGCAGCAATCGGATCTCCGGCGCGGCAGCCGGTGCAGCTGCAGGCCTCCTTGCAGGTGAAGTCGTGGCGCAAAACCGCAATGCCGATGCAAACCAGTGCCGTTACCGCGATGCCTACGGGCGCGAGTATGTCGCGAACTGCTGATCGCAAACCGCGTATATACCCCAAAGGCGCCTCCGACATCTCGGGGGCGTTTTTTTGAATCCGGTTTCTTTCCGTGCCCGGTCACCAATCAAGCCCGCTCACCATTCAAGCCGGTCAGCATTCAAGCCCGGGCCCTTTTCGACTCCGGCCAACTTTCTGTCTCCGCTCGAGGCGTGGCATGCGATGCGTTCTATATAGCTTTGCTCCCAAACAAACCGGTTCCGTGCGTCCTTCTACGGTCCGTGCAGATATCCCCACAGACCGGCGTAAACCGCCCCTCCGCACCCTTTTGCACCATACCTTATGCCTCGCCGGACCCGATTGATGGGGATCGGGCAGTGAACGGCCGCCCCCCCTCGACAAACCGTCCTGTTCGCTTCTAACACTTAGGCACACGTAATAACGAAGGCCATGATATGTTGATCCGGGTGGGTGAGGCGCGTACCGCGAGCATTGATCTGGTGCTTGCAGGATTGCTGTCGTCGGTCGCGGGCGCGCTGAACGCCGCAGGATTCCTGATTGCCGGGTCTTTCACCGCGAACATGACGGGCAATATATCCGCATTCGCCGATTATCTGGCAAATGGTGCCAGCTTGATTGCGCTGTCCTTTGCCGGTTTGGTTCTGGCGTTCATCTGCGGTGCAGGATGTGCGGCATTTGCGATTCAAACCGGTGAACAGCGCAAGTTCCGTGCGATCTATGCCTTGGCGATTGTGGCCGAGGCGTTGATTTTGCTGGCTTTCGGGGCGGTGTTTCTGATTGCACCCGATGCGGATGCAGAGGCCAGACTGCTTGTGATCCTCAGCTTTGTCATGGGGTTGCAAAACGCGGTCACGACCATGATCTCGCAGGCACGCGTCCGTACGACCCATGTGTCGGGGATGGCCACCGATATCGGCATCGAGCTTGCCGCCCTCAGCGGCCCCAAGCACGCGCGCAAAACAGCCAGAGACAAGCTGTTGTTGCACAGCCTGACGCTGGCATGCTTTGCCATAGGCGGGCTGTGCGGTGTCATCCTGTTCAAGATGGTCGGCTTTTGGATCTTTGTTATCGCCGCCCTGATCTTGCTGCTTATTGCCCTGCCAGAGGCCCTGCGCGCCCGCCATAAAAACGCGCCATAATAGAGCACGCCCCCAGACAAATCCCCGAAGCGCGCATCGATCAAACCGCCGGATATACACGAGCGACTTCACACACCATGCCGCACATCATTTGCGAACAGTCACCGGTCCATACATCCGGACCAAGTGTTTTGAAAAAGCCGGCTCGAAACCGCAATCGGCGGGCGCGGGTCCGTTACGCATGCCCCGCGTGCGGCAGACCTGAAGCAATCTGCCTGTAACGGCGATGGTGATGGAGGGTGGCCGGTTCACAAGGCAGATCGCGGGGCAGGTAGAAGTCTTTCACCAGTCCGGCGAAGTGACGGCCCAGCAGCGCGGCGTACTGCGTGCGTGGCCCACCATAAAGGGCGGTCGCAACATCGATACCCGCAACGGCGCGCAAGGGCACCCGCTCGGCCCGGATGCCCCGTGCGGTCAGCGTCAGGAGGCCGTATCCACCGGGGAAAGACACTGGCGATGGGACCGCGATATTGTGCAGGCTTGCGCACGCGGCGCGGTTGGCAAGGTGAAGATGTCCGCTGACATGGACCCCAAGCCCCGTGGCCGCCAAAGCCTCCGAGGTGGCCGTCGCGGGCATGCGCGCGCTCCAGTAAGCAGGCGGTGCGGCCCCGGCGGTGCTGCGCACAAAGTCGATCATCGGGTAATGGGAGAAGGCGATCAGCTGGACCTGCGCCCTTCTTGCCAAACGTACCGTCTGGGCGATCCGGTCCACAAGGCCGGGCCGGATCGCCCAGACGGCATCCCACGCGGGACGCGCGTCCAGTTTCGCGTCGCTGCGCCACACATTCGCGTCCAGCATCAGAAGCCAGACACCGGACAAAGTAACAATATAGGAACGATCTTCCTGCCAGAGCCGCGGGTGTGCAAAACCGTAGGGCGCGAGGCCAGCACACATTTCCGCCTCGCTCAGCATCACCTGATCGGGCGCATCCGGCAGCGGGTCCCCCCAAGCGTCATAAAGCGCGGCGGATAGCGGGCGGCGGGCTGTTCCGGCGCAATCGTGGTTGCCCAGAACGGCGTAGAACTGCAGACCGTGATCCCGGCTTGCGCGGTCCAGAACTGCGCGCAGCGCTCTCAATGCGCCGGGCTGGCCATCATCTGTCATATCGCCCAGCAGAACGACGTCCCGAATGCCGCGCGCGGTGATGTCGGCCAGACAGGCCACCAGCGCGGCCCGGCTTTCATTGAAAAGCCGGGTCGAGCCGAAGCTGTCTGTCCTGCCGCGCAGCGCCACGCGTCCCTGTGCAGGGTCGAACAGGCCATATCCCCCATACAGGTCTGTCAGGTGAGCATCGGCGATGACCGCGATCTGCCGTGTCATGCGCCGTGTTTTGCACGCGCGGCAACGAACAGCTCGGTATTATCGGTGTTGATGTAATCCGGCGCGCAGGCGGCGATCTTGGCAAAGACCTCAGGGTCCTGACCACCATAATAGACCATCACCGCAAGCCCCAGATCCCGCGCGGTGGCCAGCAGATGCGGTTGGCGCCACATCTGATCGACCGAGATTTCAAGGATCGAGGCCGCATGCAGCGGACCTGCCAGTGCAGGCGAGCCGGCCATGGTAAGCGTGATCATCTTGCGCAGCTCGGGCGCAAGCCTTTGCAGCCCGTCGCGCATTTGTGCCGAGAAGGAGAAATAGAAGGTCTCGCGTTGTATCCCCAGCGACCGGACCAGAACCGCGACTTTGGCGGGATCGCAGTGCTTCAGCTCGAGGTAGACACCGCAGCGCCCCTTGAGATGCCTGAGATAGGCATCAAGGCGCGGCACGCGCTGGCCTGCGAACCGGGTGCTGTACCAGCGGCCCGCATCCAGCGCGTCGATCTCGGACGACAAAGCTTCGCCGATGGGGCCCCGGGCGTTGGTGGTGCGGTCCAGGGTTTCGTCGTGGTGGACGTAAAGCACGCCGTCGGCGCTTTCGCGCACGTCCAGTTCGATATAGTCGGCCCCTTGTTCCAGCGCGAGGTCCGCGGCGGCAAAGGTATTTTCGGGCGCGTATTTATTGGCCCCACGGTGGGCGACGATTTTGGTCATTGTCTGCTTTCGGGAAAGATTATGCGTCGAGCGGCGCGCGCGCCGTCAGGGCGGTGTCGGTGACGCGCTGACCGTACCCGTCGAAAAGTAGCGCGTGGTCGTTGGAGATATCGAAGCCCAGCGCCTCCCCTTCGGCAAAGCGGGGGTGTTCGCCGGCTTCCAGCGCGTGCAAAGGGCCCATTTCGGTTTCCAGACGATAAAAGACTTCGCGGCCCAGAGGTTCGATCATCTGGACACGGCCCGCGATACTCCCACGGCCCAGACGGATGTCTTCGGGCCGCAGACCCAGCGTGACGGGACCTGCCAATGCGCGCGTCAGCGGCAACCGCATACGCCCGACCTGCAGCGTGTGGCCCATGGCCTCGGCCGCCAGCTGGTTCATGGGGGGCGATCCGATGAAGCCTGCGACAAACAGATTGGCCGGTCGGCGATAGAGGTCCTCGGGCGTGCCGATCTGAACGACGCGGCCCTCGTTCATGCAGATGATCCGGTCGGCCATCGTGATCGCCTCGAGCTGATCATGGGTCACCAGTAGCGTGGTCATACCAAGACGCTTCTGGATCGCCTTCAGTTCGGATCTCATAGCAATGCGCAGTGTGGCATCCAGATTCGAAAGTGGTTCGTCCAGCAGCAGGATATTAGGCTCTTTTACCAACGCGCGGGCCAAGGCGACGCGCTGCTGCTGGCCGCCCGACAGCTGCGAGGGCTTGCGCTCCAGCAACCGGGTGATCTGGACCTGCCGCGCGGCGTCTTCGACCCGCTGGGTGACGCCTGCCTTGTCGACCTGCTGAAAGCGCAGCGGGAAGGCAATGTTCTCGCGGATGGTGAGATTGGGGTAGAGCGCATAGCTCTGGAACACGACGCCGACGTTGCGGTCACGGGCGTCGACGCGGTTCACGGTGTGACCATCAAAGGCAATCTCGCCGCTAGTGGCCGCATACAGGCCGGCCAGCAGAAACAATGTGGTCGACTTGCCGCAGCCAGAGGGCCCGAGGATGGCCACAAACTCGCCATCCTCGATCTCTAGGGACATGGGCTGAAGAACCTGCGTCTCGCCCCAGGATTTCGTGACGTCAGAAAGGGTGATGCGGGCCATGAGGTTATCCCTTGATGCCGCCGAAGTTCATCTGGGTGATGTACTTCTGCGTGAAAATGTAAAGGACGAGGACGGGCAGAAGGTAGATCACACCAACGGCGGCGATCAGACCGTAATCGGCCCCCATACTGTCTTGGGCGACGAAGAACAGATACAGGCTCATCGTAAGGGTTTCATTGTCCAAAAGCAGGGTCTGGACAAAGACGTATTCTTCCCATCCGCGCAGAAAGGCGAAGGTCGCAACCGCGATCAGCCCGGGCAGAACCTGCGGCAGAACGATCATGCGGAAGGCCTGGAACCGGGTAGCACCATCGGTCACGGCGCTCATCTCTGTGTCCCAAGGCGCGGCATCGAAGAAGCTCTTCAGAACGAAGATGGTGAAGGGCAGCTCCAGCGCGGACATTACCAGCATGACGCCCCAGATGCTGTTCAGCAGCCCCATGAACCACAGCTGGACGAAGACTGCGACGGTCAGTGCAAGCGCCGGAAAGGCGTGTAGGATCAGCAACCCGCGCAGCGCCGTTTCGCGCCCGACAAAGGCAAAACGCGACAGGGCATAGGCGGCGGGCGCGGCCGTCACAGTGACGATTATTGTCTGCCCCAAGGCGAAGGCCAGCGAGGTTGCCATTGCCTCCCAGATCGAAGGCATCATGTCAGAACGCGCGCCGGTGGCTTCGATGTCACGGGTCCACAAGAAGCGATAATTCTCCAGCGTCAGGTGCGGTACGACCAGCAGGGCAAGAAGACCTGCCAGAACAAGGCCAAGCACGGCCCATGCCTGCGCAGGAGCGCGTCCCGACACCAAGGTCAGTCCGACGGCACCGGCATAGCCCAGCACGGCGATGCCCGCGCTGCGCCACAGCACCGACATGGCCATCGGGTCGCCCTCTGCGGTGAAAGATTTCACCAGCAACCAGAGGTAGGGGATCACCAGCGGCAGGGTCAGTACGGTCAGAAAGACCAACACTGCTGAAAGAAAGCCCAAGCGGCCAAGCAGCCCCCGACGTTCCAGCGCCGCCCAGTCCGGAATGGATATCATTGCCATTACAGCACCTCGATCTTGGGCGCGGCGAAAGTGTCGCGCATGTTGGTCAACCGCCATTGCAGCAGGGTAATCACGACGCCGATCACCATAAGACCAAGCGCCAGCGCCGCCCCGTAGCCGTAGGCACCGTTCTCGAAAGCGCGGCGATAGATATAAAGCGCGTAAGGCGTGCTGTCATAGACCGGCCCGCCACCGGTGATGATCAGGATGTACTCGTAGGTCGTTAGCAAAGAGAGCACCTGATACATGGTAATAAAGCGCACCGGCGCCCATAACGCGGGAAGGGTCACGTGGCGCAACACCGACCACTCGCTGGCCCCGTCGACCCGCGCGGCATCCGCCAGATGCGCCGGAATCGACCGGATGGCCGAGGTCAGGATAATCATCGCGAACGAAGCGCCCACGACGCCGTTGATCACCACGATAAGCATCAGCGGGTGGTCATTACGCAGGTTCATCTGCGGCAGACCCAAAGCGCCCGTGACCTGGTTCAGCAGGCCCGCCCCTGTCGGGTCGACGATCCAGATCCACAATATACCGTACAGCACCGCCGGGCTCATCCGCGGCAGCAGCCACAAACCGCGAAACAGGTTGCCAAGGCGCTCGGGCACCGCCGAGGTCGCCACAGCAAGGCTCGCCCCCAAAGTGACGTTGAACAAAAGCAGCGTGCTGGCCACATAGACCAGCGTCGTCAGCAGGATTCCGGGCAGGCGCATATCACGTTGCACGATGCGCTGGAAATTGCCCAGCGAGAAGCCGTCGATCTGCAGCGTGGCCCCCATGTCGGTGAAGGCGATCACCGTATTGACGAGAATGGGCCCCAGAAAAAACACCGCGAGGACCGCGATGGCGGGAGCCAGAAACAGAATGGGCCGCGTCGGTCGTGGCCGGCGGTAGGCGGTGTGCATAAAAATCACCCGTGAGTTGGGGCGCCCGGACAGGCCGGGCGCATCGCAGGGAAGCGTGTCAGCCTTCGAGGCTGTCCACGATGATGACATCATCGCCCATCTGCAGGTCGATCTCGTCCGCGATGAACTCGATGGCTTCATCAGCGGTCATCGCACCGGTTTCCACAGCCTGCAGACCGTTGAACAAGATCCGGTTGTAGCTGCCAAATTCGGTATGGTTGGGCACGAACTTCGCCCGGTCCATCAGCTTGGAGGCCGCCGACAGCGCCCAGTTGTCACGGTAGGCCGGCATTGCTTCCTGTGCGTGACTGATCGCCGTGTGATAGGAACTGACCGCGTGCTGGTTGTTGAAGTATGGCAGCGTCGCAAGCGCCACCAGCTCGGCGGCAAGCTCGGCATGATCGCTCTCGGGGTTCACGGTGTAAAGCAGCGGGTGCGACAGGTTCACCGGTGCGCCGCCCTTATGCGCGGCGGGCGCAGGGATCCAGCCGATCTTGTCGAAATAGCCGTCACCGTCGGTCGGCCAGCTGTTGGCGATGTCGTCACCAGCCTGCCATGCGACGGCCCAGACCCCTTGATGGAAGAGAAAAGCGTTCTCCTGCTTGAAGTTTGACTTGATGGTGTCCCAGCTCATCTGGGTGTTGTCACGGGGCGTAACCCCCTGATCTGCGGCATTCTGGTACCACGCCAAAGCATCGCGCATTTCCTGCTTGGGCAGTTGCAGCTTGCCGGTATCGGGGTCCATGAACTCCACGCCGAAGGACTGGAACACCATCAGGTAGTCGATGCCCACGTTCGGGCGGTGCAGCATGCCGTATTCGGCGGCGCCATCGTCAACCACTTCCTTGGCCAACGCAGTCAGATCATCCAGCGTGAAATCGCCTGCTTCAACAGCTGCGGGCAGACCATCGATAAAAGCCTCGTCCTTACCGATCTCGCGCAGCATGTCCTTGTTGTAGAAAAACATTCGGATCTCGGCATCCTGTGGCACGCCATAGATGCTGCCGTCCGACCCTTTGGCTGCCTCCCAGAGATTTGGCAGGATGTCACCGTAGACCCAAGGCTTGGCGGCGATTTCGGCATCCATATTCATGGCATACCCTGCATCTGCGAACTGGCCGATCCATTCATGCGGCAGCACCGAGATATCGGGCCCCATCCCGACCGCAAAAGCCTTGAGCGTGTCGAGGGCCAGATCGTCCCAGCCCTGAACGGTCGAAGCGTTCGCATCGATCACCACGCGGGTGTCGCTGCCGGCGGCCTCGAATTGATGGTTCATCAGGTCGGCTGCTGCCTCGATGTTGGTCACACGCGCCGGGGCCGAGCGGTCTGCCAGTGTCCAGAGCTTGATCGTGATGTCTTCGGCATGCGCGGCGGCGGCCGTCATCGCGATGGTGGAAACCGTCAGGCAAAAAGAGCGGAGGAGTATCATTGCAGGTGTCCCGGGTTGGTTGTTTTTTATTTAATTAACTTGCTTTAGTAAATCTTTTATGACTGCTTGGGAGATATGCACGGTTCCTCATGCCCACCGAAAGGGGCCGATAAGTGTCTGAAAAGATTACGTTGAAACTGCAAATTCTGCGTTACCTACTGCGCCTGCGAACCGCGCCGCGCTCGCAGCTTGCAGAGCTGTGTCAGGTGTCGGCTGCAGCCGTTAGCACAGCGAGCCGCGATCTGATCGCCCGTGGGCTGCTGCTGGAGGGGGAGAAAATCCCGGTCAAGCGCGGTGCGCCGCAGATCGCCTTGTCGCTCAATCCCAAAGCGGGGCATGCGCTGGGTCTGCACGTGGCGACACATCGCATTACAGCAAGCCTGCTGAATGCTGCCGGGGACGAACTGGACACGATGGAGATCACGGGACATTTCCGCGACCTTGATGCGGCGCGCGCGGCTCTGCGCCACGTCAGGGAGTGGACCCTGACCGACGCAGGCCGCCACGCCAAGGGCCCTCTTTTGGGGGCCGGGCTCGCACTGCCGACCCGATTTCGTAGTGGCGGTCTGGACCATGCGCCCGAAATCGAGAGCTGGGCCCGTGCCGATCTTCCCGCCCTTTTTGAGAAAGACCTCGGCTGCCACACCTTCATCGAAAATGACGGCAATGCCGCCGCGATGGGGGAATTGTGCTGCGGCAATGCCGCCGGCCATGCCGATTTCGCCTATCTTTATCTGACAGAGGGGCTTGGCTGCGGCATCGTTCTGAACAACCAGCTCCATCGCGGCCGGCTTGGCAACGCGGGCGAGATCGGGACATTGCCGGCGTTCTCGGATGTGCGCCCCACATTCCGGGACCTTGCAAAGTTCTGCGCGGCGCACAACGCCCCATCGGGGCGTTGTGCGGGCGAATGGGCGCAGTATCTGACCTCACACCCCGAGATCGTGCAGGCGTGGCTGGCGCGGGTTGGTCCGGGCGCGCGCGCTCTTACCTTGATCCTTGGCACAGTATTGGCGCCCGATGCGATTTTCCTTGGCGGTGACCTGCCACTGAAAGCGCGCGAGGCCCTTCGCGCCCACCTTCTTGCGGCCGATGCGCAAGATCCTCCGCGCATCCCCGCGCCGAGGCTGGAATTGCCGATGATCACCGCCAGAAGCGCTGCGGCCTTTGGCGCGGCGACGATGGTCCTGTATCCATCAACAGCAAGAGACTGGTCCCCTGACACGTCCGGGATCGCCAGAATCTGATCGAAGACATCTCAGGGTGAGGGAATAATTGACCGACTAACTGCGGCCACCCTCCCAGGTCTTGGCGTCGGGCAAAAAGCCGCGTGCCGGCTGCGGTGTCTGCGTCAAGCCCCGTCCCTGCCACAGCGCACATATCCCGGCGTGATGCGGCCGAAGCGCGATCAGCGCACTAACCGCCGGTATCGTGGACAAGGTCGGACACAGGTATTCTGCACGCAGCGCCCCTGCAAGCAACGGGCCGGTCAGCCGCGCGATACCAAAGACCAGAAGCCCCGTGTCTGTCCAGAAAAGACCGGCACCGAAGGTCCACCATAGGGGCGGCTGTCCGCTCCTTATGGAATGCCTTTCACTTGAAGTGCCGTTCGGTGTGCCACACACGCATCTGGCTCGGGCCCAGCGCCCTGGCGCCTGACATCTTGGGATGTTGTACAAAATAATCGCCGCCCAGCAGGCCTTTGTTCCTCACCTCGCCACGTGATGAACATGACACACCGTTCCGGTGAAGCTGCGCCGCAGCCGATCGGCACCGCGATGATGGCATATCTTGGGCCGGTGATGTCGGTTAACCACTGGTGGCTTGCGCTCCTTCACGGCCTGAAACCTGCAGCGTTGTCATGTGGACAACGCTGTCGTCTTTAAAAAAGTACGACAATCCCGCTGTTTTCAATTCCAATCGCTTTTATAGCAGCCAATCCGCCGGAAAACCGATCAAAAACCTGACGCTTTGCCCGATGACACCTCCACTGTCACATGCTCTATTCCGGTTGTCTGATGGACACGGTCCTTAACGGCGCGGCGAACTTCGTCCGCATTTTCCCCCGTGGCCAGCTCGATTTCGAGCGAGGCCATCGGCCGTTCCTGCGTGATGGACCAAGCGTGGATGTGGTGGGCACGCGCAACGCCTGACACAGTGGTTTCCAGATCTGCTGCAACAGCACGACCATCAAAGCCCGCTGGCGCGGCTTCCAGCAGAATGTGGCTGCTTTCGCGCACCACTGTCCACGCAGAACGCAAGATCAGGATGACCACAATTACAGACAGGATCGGGTCGATCGGGGTCCAGCCGGTCCACAAGATCACAAGCGATGCCGCAATGGCCGCGATCGACCCCAGCAGATCGCCCATTACATGCAAGGCCGCGGCGCGAACGTTCAGGTTGTCGCCCTCTGCCCGGCTCAGCACGAGGAATGCGATGACATTCACCACCAGACCTCCGGCGGCAATCCAGAGCATCAGTCCCCCCATCACGTCTGACGGCTCAAACAAACGCCTGATGGCTTCGACCAAAATCCATGCCGTGATGGCAAACAGGCTCAATCCGTTTACAAAGGCCGCCAACACAGAAAACCTGTCAAACCCGTAGGTCCGTTTCCAGTCCGCAGGCCGTCGCGCGATCCGGAACGCAAAAAATGCCAGCAGGAGCGATGCGAAGTCCGTCAGCATGTGTCCCGCATCCGCTAACAAAGCCAGCGAGCCAGAGACCAGCCCGCCCACGACCTCCGCCAACATAAATCCACCTGTCAGCATCGCTGCGATCAGAATCGCGCGCTCTTTCGAACGGCGCGCCTCGGGCGTATCGTCGGCAGACAGGTTCGGTCCGTGGGAATGGCCCGAATGATCATGGCCGTGATCATGATCGTGATATGTGCTCATCTTGAGGGGTCTCCAATAGTTGGCCGCTCTATGCTTGCCACACGGTGTCAGAGCCTGCGGCCCTGTTCGGCCCGGCCCCCTGCCCAGATCGGGCCACATACCAAGCAAGCATGGAACTGCCGTAAGCAGGTGGGTCCGGGCGTGTGATCTGTCCTGTGACGGCCCTTGATTCTTAGCGTTCGGATGGACCATACGATCTACAGCGGCTATAGCTTCAAGAGGAAACACGATGCAGGGACATTCTATCGGGGCACTGTCCAGACGCACGGGCGTGAAAGTGACAACGATCCGCTTTTACGAGGGGCGCGGTCTTATCGCAGACCCAGGACGCACCGTGGGTGGCCAGCGTCGATATGGGGACGCAGACCTGCACCGGCTGTCGTTCATAGCCCATGCCCGCCAGCTTGGGTTCGACCTTGATGCCATTGCCGAACTGATCGCGTTACACGAAACGCCATTTGACGCACATGGCGACGCGCACCGGATTGCCAGCGAAAGGATTGCCGAGATACGGGAAAGGATTACCCGGCTTCGACGTCTGGAAGCCGAACTGGTTCGCGTTGTGGCAGCCTGTGATGGCCATTGTGATGATCGGCCGTGTCAGGTGCTGGAAGCGCTTGCTGATCATGAGGCCTGTCACGGCGAGCACTGAGAACTGCGGTCCATGTCCACTGCGCAAAACCCCTCGCCGGGAAAGATGTTGAAGCGGCCATCCAAGCCCGAGCAACCCAGCCCCACATGCCGCACCGCGCACGATAGTCAGCTGTGCGCAGAAGAACGCCCTTCGCAAAGTCCGGGACTGACCGTCAGATCAGGGGCGCGGGCGACCCACACACGCCGTTTGTGGCCGATGCAACGAAGGTCAGCCTGAAGCCCATGTTGTAAGATTTCTGCTTCGCAGCGAACGTTGGCTGTCAGGAGACGGTCAAAAACCTTCAACAAGGTCTTGGGTTTGCAACAGGGCTTGTGGCAGCGTCAATCGAAGTCGTTTACGCCCGTTCCAAAACCGAGGGTCTGTGGAACAATTGTGAGGGTCAGCTGAACGGGCTTAGTTGCCAGCCTCGTTGTCGAAGTGCAAAATTCCTAGTTAGAGAGATAATTAGGTGTTTGATCTCACGGTTTAGTGGTGCGATCATTTTTACAAGAAGCATGAAAAGCTAGCGATTTAGATGGGACACCTGTCTGTCAAAAAAGACGATATCGACAGCATCAATAAGCACTATGAAGAGTGCAAAAAGGCCCAAGAGCCTTATGTCATCTGTAGGCGCAGGAGGACCAAGGCAGACGTAGATTTCGATCACATTTCATTCGATAAACCAGTCGATAACGTCCTGAAGGATAACCGCGAAGACATCGTCTCCAAAGCAATCGAAATCATCAATAAGCACTCAAGTAAAGGGGCAAAATATAACGTCAGCGCCTGTTTGATCTCGTTCAGCAATCTCGAAGTCAACCAGGCTGAACAAGCAGCTTCTGAGGTCTTCTACATGATTTCAGAAGTGTTGAACCGTTCGCGCTAGCACCCTAGCACCTCCCGAGAGCGGGCCTCCGCTCCTACGGGGGCTAACGTGGCGTGTAACGCTAGCAGGACATGTAACTTGTCAGCGTTAGACTTGGTTTTGCTACGCAAACCCCTTTGGACGCGGGAATTGTTTGAGGTTCCCAGAGCGTTACACCAAGAATGGCGATTTTGGCCCGGTAAGCGGCTGGCAGCCGCCTTCGTCCTAGCTAAGAGATTGGCGACTGCACTGTCTTCCAAGAACCATTGCTTGTGGAATGGTCCTGAAGGTCCGGTGTGCGGACATCTATCTGGTTGAGGTGGAAGGTTGCTTCGTCCCGCTCAGCAGACCTTCGGCGAAAAGGTGCAGCACCAAAAGCCCAACGCCTGCTTTGGGGAAGCTGCAGCGCGGCGACATTCGTCCATGGCGCGTCATTTCCGGACCATGACGGTCGGCAAAGCCAGACGAAGCCGACGGTCGCGTCCTTGTCGTTTGGCTGTGCTCCGCGTTGCATCATCGTCGCGACCGTTCAGCCGGGAAGCGCGTTGATCCTTTCGAGGGCGGCAAGATCGATGTCCCAGTTCGCGCGACCAAAACAGCTGACATGTGCGTTTGGTCCTGTGTCGCGACGGCGGTCAAGCGATCCTGCTGGCACCACAAGCAAACCGGCCTCCGGTTGGAAAACAGCCAGCGCGGCCCCGCAGTCGGAGCAAAAGCGCTTCAGGTGGAGATAACCGGAGAGCCGGAGAGCCGGAGAGCCGGAGAGCCGGAGAGCCGGAACGGCTTGATGTTTCCCTCCCCCGACATTCAGGTCGTTGTGGCCGTGGACGAAAACAGGTTTGCCGAATGGGCCGGACCGCTGTCCTTGCGGCAGCGTGCGCAGTGGCACAGCAAAACGCTCTCGAATTCTCCCGATATGCGGAATTTCACAGCGCCACACAGGCCTTGTCGGGTGGCCGGAGTGTCGTCCATTCACACGTCTCTCGACAGACACCCCCCCTGCCACCAGTCGAATTCATTACCCCCTTGTATCCGCGTGTTGGATCAAGTGGCCGGTCAGTGTATCCTTTTTCACTGGGTTTTCATCCAACCGCTACCACCCGTGTGGAGAGCGATTGAGCAAACAAACCGCACTGCATGTTCGATCGCCTTTTGAAGAGCCATCACCAAACGCTCGAAAGCTGTTCAAAAAGTGCCGCAATCACCGGGTGATCTTTTCTTTCGTCCAGGGTCTGGATGACAAGACACGCGGGGACGCGCAAGTCCTCACAAACAGCAAGCCCGAAAGTTTGCCGTTGATGCAAGGCGACCGACTCTCGGCTCAGGCTCAATCCGACGCCCGAGCGGACCATCTCGAGCATCGACGCTTCCTGATCGACCATTGCGACCGAATTCTGCACGCAACCATGTGCGTTGAAAATTCGTGTCAGCAGCCGATTATGCACCGAAGTCGGGGAGGTGCCGATCCAAGGCAGGCTGGCCAGCTGGGCCCAGCCTGCACCGGCGAGACGCGCGTCCCACCCAACCGGCGCGATGACGCGGTAGTCGAAGTCAGCCAGTTTCCGGCTATGCAGCGGTCGCTCTGCGGGCATGCTGTCCACCTCGTCAGGCGAGGTCAGGTAGAACCCCACATCGATCTGCTGACGCGTCAGTTTTTCGAGTATCTCCCCGCTGACGCCATGTATCAGTTCCGTGCTGATATTGGGGTGTTCGGTGCCAAGACGGCTTAGCAGGCGACCGAGGCGAATGAACTGCGGATCGACAATGGTGCCGATCTTCAGCTTGCCCGAAACCTGACCGCACTGCTTGCTGGCGCAGCGGCGGAATTCGGCCATTGCGTTCAGCACCTGCTCGGCCTTTGGCAGCATCGCGGTTCCGTCCGGAGTGAGATCCAGACCGTGTGGCGTGCGCTTGAACAGCGTAATCCCGGTTTCTTCGCTCAATCGTCGTATCTGATGGCTGATTGCCGGCTGCGTCAGGTTGAGTATATCAGCGGCGCGCGAAACGCTGCCCTCACGCGCGACCGTCACAAAGGCCAAAATACTGTTCAGGTTCGAGAATCTTTCCATATTACGAAAGTTAATATCACGCAGAGAAATTTGTCATTAGCAAATCTCTCGTAAGCTACTTAGGCCTTGGCTAGTTGCTGCGCTGGGAGGAGCGTATGGCACACGAGACCGCCCTGCCTGCAGGGTGTTTCGGGTGTTCGGTCATCTCTGGTGCTGCGGGACAGACCAGGAGGACATAGCAATGCCGAATACTCAGACGGAGTTTGACTACATCGTTATCGGTGGGGGCTCTGCGGGATGTCTTCTGGCCAACCGGCTGAGCGCGGTGGCGACCAACCGGGTTCTGCTGCTCGAGGCTGGCAAAGCCGATACCTACCCGTGGATCCATATCCCGGTGGGGTATCTCTATTGCATCGGCAATCCGCGCACCGACTGGATGTATAACACAGAACCCGACAAGGGGCTGAACGGTCGCGTCCTGCGCTATCCGCGCGGCAAGACCCTAGGTGGATGTTCGTCGATCAACGGCATGATCTACATGCGGGGCCAAGCGCGCGACTATGACAACTGGTCGAAGCAGACGGGTGAGCAGGAATGGGGCTGGGAAGCCTCGTTGCGCGACTTCAAGGCCCATGAAGATCATTGCAAGCTCGATGACGGTGCCGACCCGGCGACGGGCGAGAATAGCCGGTTTTCCGACTTGCATGGCCACGGCGGGGAATGGCGCGTCGAAAAGCAGCGTCTGCGCTGGGACGTGCTGGACAGTTTCGCGGATGCCGCCGTGCAGGCCGGGATCGAGAAGACGGACGATTTCAACAGCGGCGACAATGCGGGCGTTGGCTATTTCGATGTGAACCAGCGGTCGGGCTGGCGGTGGAATACCTCGAAAGCCTTCTTGCGGCCCGCCAAAGCCCGCCCCAATCTCACGATCTGGACCGAGGCGCAGGTCGAAAAGCTCACCTTCGAAAAAGATGCGACGGGCGCGCTGCGCTGCACCGGCGCTCGTGTCCATCGGAACGGGCAGAGCATGACCGTCAGCGCAAAAACCGAAACGCTGCTGTCGGCGGGCGCGATCAACTCGCCGAAAATCCTGCAGCTGTCGGGCATCGGGCCTGCGGCGCTGTTGAAATCGCACGGGATCGAGGTGCTGCGCGATGCGCCCGTGGGCGAGAACCTGCAAGATCACCTGCAGATCCGGGCTGTCTTCAAGGTCAAGGGCACGCGCACGCTCAACACCCTTGCGGGCAACCTCTGGGGCAAGGCGATGATCGGCGCGGAATATCTGCTAAAGCGTTCCGGCCCGATGAGCATGTCCCCCAGTCAGCTTGGTGCCTTCACCCGATCGGATCCCGGCCGCAGCCATGCCAATCTTGAATATCACGTGCAGCCACTCAGCCTCGAGGCCTTTGGCGAGGGGTTGCACGACTTCCCCGCGATGACGGTCAGCGTGTGCAACCTCAACCCCACGAGCCGGGGCCATGTGCGCATTCGCTCGGGCAATTTCCAGGACGCGCCGATGATCCTGCCCAACTATCTCGACACCGCCGATGATCGCAAAGTCGCGGCAGACAGCCTGCGGCAGGTGCGGGAACTGATGTCGCAGCCCGCGATGAAGCAATACCAGCCCGAGGAATTCAAGCCGGGGCTGCAATATCAAAACGACGACGATCTTGCCCGGCTGGCCGGCGACATCGCGAGCACGATCTTTCACCCGGTGGGAACGGTGAAGATGGGGCGCGCCGACGACGACAGCGCCGTGCTCGATCCGCATCTGCGCGTCAAGGGGGTTGCCAGCCTGCGGGTCGTCGACGCCAGCATCATGCCCGAAATTACCAGCGGCAACACCAATTCCCCGACCCTGATGATCGCTGAAAAAGCGGCCCGCTGGGTCCTTGCCGGTCGCTAGACCTCTGACTTAAGACTTTTGCCATCTGGAGAGACCATGCGTAAATCGTTTTCCAATCTGCCGCTGACCGGGGTCAAGGTCGTCGACTTCGGACAGTATATCGCCGGACCCGCAGTCGCGATGCTGCTGGGCGATCTGGGCGCGACGGTCGTGCATATCGATCCGCCCGACGGCCCGATGTGGGACAGCCCCGCCAATGCGGCCCTGATGCGCAACAAGCTGATCGTCAATCTCGATCTGAAATCCGAGGACGGGCTGGCCAAGGCGCGCGCGCTATGTGCCGAGGCCGATATCATCGTCGAGAATTTTCGCCCCGGAAAGCTCGCGAAACTGGGGATCGATTTCGCCGCGATGCGCGAGGAGCGGCCAGAGCTGATCACGATTTCCATTCCCGGCTTTGCCTCGAATGACGAACTTCGCCGCGAGCAACGCGCCTTCGAGAGCGTCGTGGCCGCCAGTTCGGGCGTGTTCACCGACATGGGGCTGAACCGGGTGCTGATGGGGCTGAACCCGTCCTTCTCGCCGCTGCCGCTGTCGTCGGCCTATGCATCGCAGATCGCCGCGTCGGCGACGGTTCTGGCGTTGCAATCACGCCAGCTGACCGGGCTTGGCGACCAGATCGAGGTGCCGCTCGCCGCCGCCGTGATGGAGGGGCTGTGCTACAACTCCATTCAGGTCTCCGATGTGCCCAAACGCTATCTCACGCAGCGCGAGATCGAGATCGAGCGACGCCGCGTCGAAGGTCTGCCGATGAATGTCTCCTACGATGATCTGCAGGAGCTGCTCGACCCGTTCTTCCGCAGCTACATGTGCAAGGACGGGCGGATGTTCTACGTCGTTTGCCCCAGCCACAAGCATCACGCGCGCCGTTGCCTGGAGGTTCTGGGGATTTACGACGAGATGGTCGCGGACGGCCTGCAGGAGGAGGACGACACTTACAAACCGCAGGCGGAGTGGAAGACAGATACCTCGCTCGGTGTCTATCCGATGCCGAAATTCTGGGCGGACAAGCTCGCCGCGCGGATGAAAGAGGTGTTCATGACCCGCACCTCGCATGAATGGAAGCGTATGTTCGGGCGCGCGGGTATTCCGGGCGCGCCGCAGCGTTGGTTGCAGGAATGGATCAACGACGAATATGCCGAGGCCTCGGGTTTGATGATCGACCTGTGGGATCCCGAATATGGCGAGATGACGCAGCCCGGCCCCGTGGTCTGGATGGAGGAAAGCGGCGAGGAGGCGCTGGCGCCCGCGCCGCGCCGCTGGGTCGAGTTCGACGAGGCGCTCAAGGTTCTGCGCAAGCTGCGCACGGAGATCCCGGACCCCGAAGACGGCATTGAGCAAGAGGGCTGGCTGTCGGGCGTGCGCGTTCTAGACATGTGCAACGTGATCGCGGGGCCGCATTCGGCCAGCTACCTTGCCCGTTTCGGCGCCGAGGTGATCAAGATCGATCCGGCGACACCGCTCTATGACAGCTGGAACACCGTGATGTATGGCATGAGCCAGGGCCGCGGGAAGCGCTCGATTCTGGCCGATGTGAAATCCGAACATGGCCGGAAGGTATTCGAGGATCTGGTGAAATCGGTCGACGTGATCTTCTGGAACGCGCCCGACAGCCAGATCAAGCGGATGGGGCTGGATGCCGACAGCCTGCGCAAGCTGAACCCGGAGGCGATCTTCTGCAAGCTCGATTGCTTCAGCGGTGTGCGGCGCGGCGTGCGCAGCGATTACATCGGCTATGACGATCTGGTGCAGGCCACCACCGGCATCATGCTGCGCTTCGGCGGCGCGATGGACCGGCCCGAAGAACACGCGCATGTCGGCACGATCGACGTGATGTGCGGCTTTGGCGGGGCGCTGGCCGTGGCTGCGGCCCTGTATCAGAAACACCGCTTCGGCCGGATCGGACGGGGGCGCACCTCGCTCAGTGCCAATAGCGGACTGCTGCAGTTGCCCTTTGCCTATGACTTCCGCGGGCGCGGTCTGTTCGACGAGCCCTCTGGGCCGGACGTCAACGGCTATGACGCGCTCAACCGGTTCTACAGCACCGCTTCGGGCATCTATATCCTGCTGAGCGCCTATGAGAGCGATCTGCCGCGTTTTCGGAATGTCGAGGGGCTTGAGGATCTGGCCGAGACCCCCGAGGCCGACCGCGCGGCCTTTCTGGCCGGGGCGTTCCAGTTGCTCCCCGCGACCGAATGGATCGACAGGCTGCGCGCGGCCGATATCGGCTGTGCGATCTGCCACAATATTGATGCGCTGCGCGCCGAGAGCCTGCGCGAGCCCGACGGGACGCCGGGCATCGACAAGGGCAGCTATTCGTTCTCGCGCTACGAAGATCACCCCAGCGGCCATGAGGTTATCCAGCTTGATCCCTATGCGGTCAGACCCGTGCGCGGGCGGGTCTTTGCCCTGCCCCCGACAGAGAAATTCGGGGCCTCGACACGGGATATCCTGAACCAGCTGGGCTATTCCGCCTCAGCCATCGAACGGATGCTGAAATCCGGCCAGCTCAGCGAGAGCTGGAGCGAGGAATACTTGCCCAGCTAAGGGCAAAGGCAGGGCGCCCCCGACGGAGCGCCCTGATGCGTTCGTGCACACAAGGCGGCGCAACCGTAGTTCTTACGATCGTTCGGGTTGGTCATGTCGGAAGCATATCCGGCAAACGGAGGAGGCTGCCCGGACCTCAGGTGCCAGAATGGAGGACACATGGCCAAGAGACCCCCCTTGATGGATTTGCACATCCCGACGGCAAAGAGCGGCTTTTATTCGGGCTTTTCTAAAAACGTCGCGATCCCTTCGAAAATCCTTGTCAGCGCACTGATCGTCTGGGCGATCGCCGTGCCCGAGAACGCCGCCGCCGTTCTGAACGCGCTGAACGGAACGATCCTGAAGAACTTCGCGGCCTGGTATATCTATGTCGCGGCCGCGTTCCTTATCCTGTGTCTCGCGCTGGCGCTGGTGCCCCCGACGGGCAGGCTGACGCTTGGCCGGACCGGTGATCAACCGGAATTCTCGCGGTTCTCGTGGTTTTCCATGATGTTCGGCGCGGGCATCGGGGTGGGAATGCTGACCTTCGCCACCGCCGAGCCGATGTATCACTTCGCCAACAACCCAAACGTCATCATGGGGCAGACCACCGCTTCGGGCGCCGATAACGTGACCGATGCCTATGTCTGGTCCTTCCTGCATTGGGGCTTTTCGGCCTGGGCCTGCTATGCGCTGGTCGGTCTGTGCCTGGCCTATTTCTCCTATCGACGGAACCTGCCGCTGACAGTGCGCTCTGCGCTGACACCGTTGTTTGGCAAACGGCTTTCGGGCACGGGTGGTGATGTCGTCGACATCGTCGCCGTCGTGGCAACCATCCTTGGCGTCGCACAGACGCTAGGCTTCGGCGTCGAGCAATTCATCGCTGGTCTTCAGCGCATCGGTTTCGGGAACTGGATCGTTAAGACGGATGGCCAGCCCAGCACAGCGGGCATCATTGTCGCACTGGCCGTGATCTTGGGAGCATCGACGCTCTCCGCGCTTTCGGGCGTCGGCAAGGGCATCAAGTGGCTGTCCAATCTGAACATGGGCCTCAGCTTTTTCGTGCTGGCCTTCTTCATACTTTTCGGCTCGACCTTTTTCGGTTTGAATGCACTTTTCTCAGGGCTGGTCGCCTATGTGGCAGACCTCCCTCGCCTGCTGTTCACCGTCTGGCGCCCGGACGGCACGGAAACCGGCAATGCCTTGGCTGCCTGGCAAGAGGGCTGGTCGGTCTTCTACTGGGCCTGGTGGATCGCCTTCGCCCCCTTCGTCGGGGTTTTCCTTGCGCGGGTCTCGCGCGGCAGAAGCATTCGGGAATACGTGATGGGCGCGATCATCGTCCCCTCGCTGATGTGCTTTGTCTGGTTCACGCTGGTGGGTGGCACGGCGATCCACTTGACGCTGGACGGAATCGCGGGCGACGCGATCGCAAGCGCCGGTCAGGAAAGCCAGCTGTTCGTGATGCTCGATCTGATCCTGCACGGCGGTTGGGCCTGGGCGATGGCGGTCATCGTCGTGGTCTTGCTGTTGACCTATCTGGTGACCACCGCGGACTCGGCTATTCTGATCGTCAACACGATCAATGCCGCGGGCGAGGAAAGTCCGAAGGGGCGCGGTCATATCATCTTCTGGGGCCTCGCACTCAGCTTCGTCGTGGGCGGCCTGCTTCTCGTTGGCGGGCTTGAGGCGATCAAGACGGCGATGGTGATCGGCGCTTTGCCGTTCAGCTTCGTGATGGTCCTGATGTGCATTGCGCTCGTCAAAGCGGTGATCCGTGACGCGATCCGCGAAAGAAACGGTGTTCAAAGCATCCATACAGAAGTGTGACCACCGAAGCGCCTGCTGCACCACCTGAAGCCTCAAAACGGCGCGGCGGGCGATTTTTCATTTGATCCTCGTTGATCGAAACACCGCGAACTCAGGTCTTGGCAGAACGACGGCCGCGGCTTGCGGTTGACGATCGCCCTCCCCCAAAAGGTCATACTGGCGTCGGTAGGCAGGGGTTTCGGCACGTCCCGCGTTCGATGAGGCCTCGCGTCAATCTACCGACGCCACCGCTTATCCTCCGATCCAGCAAAGTCCGCTTGGCGATGCGCAACCGCAGCACCTCGCACGCACGGGACACCACATCGAGATCGAGACGGTCGATGCATTGATCGCACCGCCCTTTCAGGATGCAGCCGGTGAGGTACTGCGCGAACGGTCTGTGGTCTGCGGGGATCATCGGCCGATCTAGGATCCACCCGTAGTGCGTCCGAAGCTGTGCCAAAAATCCCCGGTATCCTTGGAAAGTTTTTCTGGCGGGAGGCTCACCAGCATGCCGCCATGCTCCGGGCAGCGTCTGATCGACGAAAATTTCCACTTCAGGCGGCGCGGAACACGCCACGATCAGCTGCAATCGACGCCTCCGGCCTTACACATTCGGAACAGGCATGAACCCACAGGCGATGAAAACTCTGCGGGTAGGCACACGCGTCTCTGAGGCGAAAATGACCCTTGCCGAGATGGCGGATGGAGACCCGCTCCAACGCAACCACATCGCACCCGGTCAGCTGTAACAATTCCTCTATCGCCCCCCTCTCACCACGTAACAGGGGATCGATTGGAAAGGCAACGTCGCCGCAGAATCGCGGGCGATGGGGCTTGCGTCGTTCCGGGCCGCGAGTCGGGACAGCAAGGACGATGCTGGCTCGAGGCTCGAACGCAGCATGCCGCAAGGGAGGCGTCGAATGCCGCGTATCTCCGACGCTTGTCTGAGTCTTGTCAGTGGGCCGTGCCAAGCAATTCCGACCCAAATGCCAACCATTTGTTGACCCAGCCGGATCTTCGGCATCAGGGCGCAAGGAGGGTCGCTATGTACAGGGGAGCGAGCGTGGTTCTCGAGCGAATGCGATCACGTCTCCTGACGCTTCCGGCCCCCAGCCGGTCATTGGCTTGGATCACCATTGCCTTAGCGCGGCTTCACCATACCAGACCTTCATGGCACCGCGCAGCATAGTCCAGAGCCCCAAGGTCAGCAGCGCGGACGAAGCAGTCGTTGGCCGAGCCCCGCCTGAGTATCCGCTTTAGCTATCATCTACGTTGGAGCCTCGCATCGAACCGTTATCGACTTGCTACACGCTACGCCGGGCCAGTCGGATGCCGATAAGGACGCCGCCAAGGAGTAGCCCAGCGCGCGTGACCACGATAAGCGTAACCCCGATCCTCGCTCTGGGCCACTGCATCGCGCTTGAACTCATCTGTGGATTTAGCTCCGGGCATCTCGTCCTTATTGCTTCCAAAATTGCCAAGCAAAGCGTCTACAAATCCAAGGGCTATTCACTCAGGCGCATCATCGGCCAGATCTCGCGGACTGAATTGCGGCCATCAGGGCTTTGCGATCCAGGGCTCCAGGATAGAGCGTCCTTCCCGCCACAAAACCCGGTGTGCCGAAAAACCCAAGGCCTGTCGCCTGCGTATCATTGCGGACCAGAAGAGCGTCGATCTTTTTTGAGGCATTTTCATAGTTTCGTTCAGCCGCACCCACTTGAATACCTGCATCTTTCAAAGCCTTATCAACCTGTTGATTGCTTAGGCGCGCTTGGGTTGCCATCAGCGCATTCAAAGCAGTTTCGTAGCCGCCACCTTCATGGGCGCCGAGTACAAGCTGGGAGGCCCGACGAGATACCGGACCAAATACAGGCCAGTCTTTCATCACCAGCCGTAGACCGGGGTCTTGGGCCATGACCTCTTCGACAACGGGATGGTTACGCTTGCAATAGGGGCATTGGTAATCAAAGAACTCGACCAGCGTGACATCGCCTTGGGGATGACCAAGTGCGGGGGCATCCGGATCATGAAAGACCATGTCAGGAGCCAAAGGGTCGGCGTAGCTTCCAGAGGGTGCAGCCAGTGCTGCGCTTGCAATGATAAGGAAGTTACGGCGGGCAATCATTGAAGCTCTCCTTCAGTTTTGACGGGATCATAAGTGACAGGCGGCAAAGCGACCCCAGGGGGAACCGTGCCTTTGCCGGTTTCGGCTTGGGAGAGCACGATCACATGGGTGCCGGACTTCACGCGTGCGGCAAGGTCGATAATGTCCTGGTTCCACAACCGGATGCAGCCCGCAGAAGTGGCCTCGCCGATACTCCATGGCTGCATCGTTCCGTGAATACGGTAGAACGTATCTCGGTTCCCCTTGTGCAGGTAGAGCGCCCGGGCCCCCAACGGATTGTCGAGGCCACCCGCCAAACCGTTTTGCACAGGTCCGTAAAGCTCGGGATCTTCAGAGATCATGTTCTGCGTGGGTTTCCAGCTGGGCCAATCACGCTGATAGGGAATATGCGCCGTGCCCGAAAACCCGCGCCCCTCTTCGCCGACAGCTACGGTATATCGTATTGCGCGGTTGTTCTTTTGCACAAAGTAGAGTTTGCGGGCCCAAGGGTCGACAATAATCGTACCGGGCTTTTCATCGGTCCAGTAGTCGACCTCCTGACGGGCTTTTTCGGCAGAGAGATATTTCGGGTCAACGGCCGGAATAATCCGGTCTTCGTCCTGCTCGGAGCCATATTTCGCCAACACATCAGCGGGTATCTCTGGCGCGGGAGGGGCCGCTGGCATATCCGGTGCGGGGCTACAGGCCGCCAGCAATAGCGGACCCAAGAGAGCCAGCGAGATCAGGGTGACCCTTTTGCGTGCTGCGATCATTATCTGCTCTTTCCTTTGTTGATTATTGGCTTGCATGCGCGGTCTTGAGCTGTGCCTGCATATCCCGAAGGGAGATTTCGCCCAGCAGACGCTCGTTCTGCCCGCCTTGGGTGAAGATCATTGTCGGGGGGCCGACCACACCCAGCGCGTCCATCATGGTCTGACGCTCTGGGTTGATCTGGCTGACATCCAGCATCAGCGTCTGCCAATCCTTCAATGCATCCTTGATGAGGGGATCGGAGAGCACATGACGGTCGATGCTCCGGCACGAAGTGCACCAGTCTGCGGTGACATAGAGAAGTGTTGGCTGACCCGTCGCGAGCGCCGAGTGATAGTCTGCGAGAGAGGCAACCGGCCGGAAGGCCTCTTTATGACTTGGCTGCTCTGGCGTTCTGGATGCACGCAAAGGTTCGAGCGGTCGGAGCGGATCGTCTGCGCCAAGTGCGGCTCCCACAGCTTGAGTACACCCGATCACAAGAGCGATTGCCCCCAAAGCATTGCCCAGACGTGCCCGCCCCAACATGGCGCCGCCCAACCCGACAAACAATGCCGACCACAAAGCAAGGATCATGGGTGCGGACAGGATGCGGGCGCAAAGCCAAATGGCAAGCGCGAGAAACAGCACCCCCATTGACCGGTTCACAACAATGGCCCATGGCCCCATGCGCGGTAGGATGGTCGCGCCGAATAGCCCGACGGCCAAGAGCGGCATGCCCTGTCCAAGTCCAAGAGCGAACAGGGCGGCCAGCCCAAGGACCAGATCACCGCTCTGGGCGATATAGACGAGCGCTCCTGCAAGCGGTGCCGTCACACAAGGACCGATGATAAGCGCCGAAGAAAACCCCAGCAACGCTGCCCGTGCCGGATGTCCGGGCTTGGGGGCAATCTTTCCGATCCTTGCGGTAATTTGCTGTGGCAGGCTTAACTCGAACACTCCGAAGCTGCTCAGCGCCAGAAGCACAAAAAGCGCAACCATCGTGCCCACCGCCCATGGTGTCTGCAAAATGATCTGGAGATTGGCTCCCGATATCGCGGCGACCGCACCGATCAGTGAAAATGCCAATGCCATAGCCAACACATAAATCGCAGCCAATCCGAACCCACGGGCGGGTGAGGTTTTGGAGGTTTGTGCGCCGATCATGCCGGCGACGATAGGCACCATCGGCAGCACGCAGGGCGTCAGCGACAGGGCCAGTCCGAAACCGAAGAAGGCAAGAATGACCCAGACCCTGCCGCCGGCTTGCGCAAGCGAAGCCACCAGCCCATCTGCATCGATGGTCAGATTCCGGCTCTGGGGCGGATAGCACAGCCCCGCCTCCTCGCAGCCCTGCCAGACAAGCCGAACCTGTCCCGTTACCGGCCCGAAGACGACCCGCGCATGATCATGCCAGATCTCGACCTGTCCGAAATTCGGATCTTGTTTCGTTTGCGTTCGGGTGGCATCGAGCCGTGCAACAGGAGTGCCGTCAGAGGTCAGGCTCAGGCGGTCACTATAAAGATAATACCCTTTCTCAATGTCCATAGTCACAACCAGGTTCTTGCCCTGCTGTTCGGTGCGGACATCGAAGGCTGCCTCGGGGGACAGGGGCTGGGCTTTGGGCGAAAGGCGCTCAAAGGCGCTTTCCTGCCCGAATGCCGCGCCTGCCAAGAGTAGTAGGCCGCAAAGGATGGCCAAAAGGGAGTGTCTATGCTTCATAGGGCGCAGACAGGATATCCACCTTAAGACAGTCTTAAGGTACATCATGCTCCTGACACCAAAGGAGATGTTATGCGCCTACTGGTTGTCGAAGATGATACTGTGCTGGCTGACGGGCTTGTGGCGGGCTTGAAGATTGCGGGTTTTGCAGTGGATCTTGTAGGAACGCTTGCAGATGCGCGTCATGCGCTGCACGGGGGCGAATATGCGGCGGTCGTGCTGGATCTGATGCTGCCCGATGGCAGTGGGCTTGATCTGTTGTCCGAGGAACGACGGGGCCATAGCATGGTGCCGATCCTACTGCTCACAGCGCGCGATCAGGTGATGGACCGCGTAGCAGGGCTGGATGCGGGGGCCGATGACTATCTGGGCAAGCCGTTCGAGCTGGAAGAGTTGGCGGCAAGACTGCGTGCGTTGACCCGCCGCGCCGAGGGACGAGCGGAGGCTATGGTCACCTTCCGCGGGCTGACCCTTTATCCGGCTGAACGTCGTGCCGTTTTCGAGGGCCGTGACCTCTCCCTGTCGCGGCGGGAATATGCTGTGCTTTTGGCACTTGTGGAGCGTCCGGGTCGTGTTCTGGCCAAGACCGATCTGGAAGACCGGCTTTACGGATGGGGCGACGAGATCGAAAGCAACGCCGTCGAGGTCCATATCCATCATCTGCGTGCCAAGCTAGGACGCAGGTTTATCGAAACTCTGCGTGGCATCGGTTATCGCGTCCTTCCCGAAGAGCCACGCCCATGTCGATAAAACTTCGTCTTTTTCTGATCCTTACTGCCTCGACGCTGGTCGTCTGGTTATCTGCAGTCATCTGGATCGAGCATGTCACACGTGCACAGGTCGAGAAGGTTCTTGATGCGCGGCTGATGGAGGCCGCACGCATGGTTGCCTCCCTTGTTGAGAGCGGCGGGGTGCAGCAAGAAAGGGCCCCAAGCGTGATAAAGGGGGGCCTGTCGAAGGGTCCGGGGTACAGCCAGCAGCAGTTCTGCCAGATTTGGTCGCTAAACGGTCAAATGATAGGTCGTTCGGAAGATGCGCCCGGCGGCCAGCTTCTGGAGTTTACCCAAAGCGGGTTTCATGAGGTTACAAGTCAGGGAAAGGCGCTTAGGGTCTATGCCATTGTTAATCCGGATCTTGGCATACAAGTCACCGTGGGTGATAGTCTGGAGATGCGCGACCGGTTGATCCATGGAGTGGTCGAGGGGCTTGCATTGCCTGCGCTGGTGGTGCTGCCCTTGATGGGAGCACTGATCTGGTGGTCGACACGGCGCGGCCTCAAGCCGCTTGACCGGCTGGCCCAGACACTTGGGAGACGTCACGTCGAGGACGCGGCACAGATCCCGACGGCGCCTGCGACGCCACGCGAAATTCAGCCGGTCCTAAGCGCTTTGAACGAACTTCTGGGGCGCCTTAATCGCGCGCGTCAGCGCGAGAAGGACTTTGTTAGCTATGCCGCCCATGAGATGAAAACCCCCTTGGCCGGGCTGAAAATACAAGCCTATGTGGCGCGGCATACCTTGGATGATGCGGCGCGACAAAAAGCACTTGAAGCGATCGAATACTCGGTATCGCGGACCGACCGGATGGTGAGACAGCTTCTGGATCTGGCACAGATAGAGAACCGAAACCTCCATTTACAACAAGTCGATCTAGCGATGATTGCCCGCCAGCAGATCATCGCACTCACTGAATTGGCAGATCGTTCGGGCGTGACATGCGAACTGGAAACCCTCGGGTCATGCCAATTGTCGAGCGACCCTTTTTTTCTAGGACTGGCACTCCGCAATCTTATCGAAAACGCCATATACGCATCCCCAAAAGACGAAAGGATAATTGTGCGCGTTGAGACCACGGCGACTTCGTTTCATATCGCGGTTATCGATCAGGGCGAGGGGCTGCCCGCAGCAATCGGCGCGAGATTGGGCGAACGCTTCCTTAGCAATGCGACGAATGTCTGCACCGGAAGCGGGCTAGGATTAGCGATTACCTTTGATGCGCTGACTATTCTGGGGTGTCAGTTAACGTTTGACCGGACACCATTGGGACACCGTGCTCATATTAGCAATGCGGATCTTTATGACCTGCCACGGGATTTTTCCTCCATGCGCGCGTCGTGATCACCGCCTGGGCCACCGACGGCAACACAGAATGGCCGCATTCGGCCTTGGATTACCAGACCCCGACCGACTACGCCCGAATCCTGACCACCGCAATCGCCCACCCCACTGCCCGAGAGGAACGCTCCCGCACGTCGGGCGATTTCTCAACCCGCGCCAATCGGCGTAAACAACCGCCGGGCTCCGGTCGCGGCTGGATGAAAGACCCGTGGCCGGTCACTATCCCTCGCGACATCAATCGAAAATTGAACCAGAACGGCCCAGCCGTCTGGGCCGCTCACCCATCGTTGGGGATGCGTACATCTTGCCGAGCGTCACAAAAGGCAAGCTGTTGGAGGCATCTGCCGCGCTGCCGAAATCAACGTTATGGAGAACCTCCCCTGCTACCTCCGGAAAACCGCTCTCGACAAGATCGCGTCGAGGCGCTCCTCACGGGAACGAAGGTAGGTTTTTGGCGGATCTGGTAGACTTCACAGCCCGAATATGAACGATGGCCTCGCACTGACACGAGATTTATTTCTGCCCCGCGCAGCTTAAATCTTACCGTGCAGACGATAGATCACTCCCTCAGGATTGAATTCGATTTTTCCGGTGCCATAAAAATAGCTCGGACCAACCCGATGAAGGAGTTGAGAACCGAACCCATGAGAAGATGGTGGGCTGGCAGTCGGTCCGTCGCTCTCCAGCCATTCAAGCAAGAATTGACCGTCGTCCGCACAGCTCCAGCAGATTTTGATGCGTCCGTCCGGCAGGGACAGCGCACCATATTTCAGGGCGTTGGTTGCCAGCTCGTACAGGATCAGTGACAGACCAAGGGCTCGATCCGGTGATAAAACAATCTGCGGGCCATCTAGGGAGAGCCGTCCGTGGCGATCTACATGCGCGTTCAGGGAACGATTGATCACCTCGGTAATGTCAATCGCAGCGTCCGCTTGCAACAATTGCTGGGCCTCTCCAAGTGCCCTGATCCGCGCAGGCAAGGTTTCCCGTGCGTGCTGCAGGTCCCGCGAAGAGCGCAGGCTGGAAGAGACGACAGAGGACGTGACTGCAATCATGTTCTTCATGCGATGGGACAACTCTGTCTGCATGGACTCCTGAAGCCCACGTGCCTTGACATTCTGAGTTTCGTCGACGGCAATATTGATCATCCCGCAGACAATACCGTCATCGTCATAAAGTGGGCTGTAAGAAAACGTCCAATAGGTTTGCTCATCGTAGCCATTTCGCGTCATGATGAGCGGCAATTCCGAGAAAAATGTTCCTTCACCAACCAGTGCCTTTTGGACGAATGGCAATATATCCGTCCAAACATCAGGCCAAACCTCTTTGGCAGGTTTGCCTAGTGCATCTGGCTGGCGCGCCCCGAGAATGGGAGCATACGCGTCGTTGTATAAAAGCGTCATGTCCGAACCCCAAAAAATGCACGACGCATGCTGTTGGCCAAGCATTATTCGGACCGCTGAAAGGAGGGACACTGGCCAGGTTTCAATTGAGCCCAGCGGCGTATTGCACCAATTGAAAGAAGATATATGTCGCGCCATCAAGCCGCTTCCGATTACAGGCAAGGCCCCTTCAGAAGGCGACAAGTCGTGTGACATTTCTTCAGGCCTTTCATGCGACAGAACATAAGTTTATGCGCGTTCTTTGATGATTGAAAGTGGGCTTGCCAGGCGTTTTTCTTCCTGCAAGATCAGTATCCCGTCATTCCACCATAAGAGGGACGTGAGATTCCTCTCCATTGACACAGTTGCAACTTGAACGCGCGCGCGCTCCACACTGTTCACCTGTAAGGCTTATTTGGCTGCCGCTAGATTGTTGTCATTGCAAGCCTTCATCGCTGAATTGCAGATTTGGCACAGTACGCCGCAGCATCAGTCGGGAGAACGATCATTAGCTTCGGGCCGTTCGCTGCGATCAACACTAAGGGCGGATTCTGGACCTTCGCTGCGGCATCGCCCAAGGACCGCTTTTGGCTTTGACTCGCCTATCCGCTCAGCGAAGAAGACGTGCGAAAAGTTACCCATCAACAGCCAATTCAATCCAAGTCCACCTTTCCGGATTGGCTTCGGAGGGATCACCGACGCCGAGAGCGTGCGAATACGCGGCGGACGGTAGCCTGCACCCCGGCATTGAGCACATAGTCATTCGCGAGGTCGGACTGGTCATACAGTCCAAACTCGTCCGGGGACCGGGCAAGCTCGTAGCCAGACGCGTCGAGCCAGATGACTTCGTCTTCACCGGCCATCGGCAGGACATTGTAGCGTTTCATGGCGCCGGTCGTTCCGGTCAGCTCGGCTTCCTCCGGCACAACCTTGGCGCGTTCCCGTTCGCGGGAAGGCAGGCTCCGTTCCCAGCCCAGAAACTGCTGGGGATCGATCAGGTCTTCGGAGGTCGGTGCGTCAATCTCCTCGCCGAGCCATTCCTCGAATGCAGGCCTAAGTGCTTCGGCTTCCTCGCGCGTCTTCGCGCGTCCCTGTGCCAACGCGAAGGCGACAAAGGGATCGAGCGTTCCCCAGCGCAGCAGCTCGCGCGCCCAGAAGCCGAACCACGGGAGCCCCGTTGTGGCCTTCCATTCGGCAAGTGAGGGAACGGCGAGCGGATCACCGGCACCAGCAGTCCATTTCTGCGCGACGACCGCGCCGATCGCGACCCCCAAGCGAAACTCCAGATTGTCGGCGACAAAACGCTGGCGGGCGCGAAGATTGCCAGCTTCGGGCACTTCGCCGCCCGGGGCGCGCATCCACCAGCTCAGTACGTCGGTCCAAGCATCGAGGATCTCACTATCGCCGACCGTATCGCGGACGCGGAAGCCGAAGCCGCGATCCTCCTTCAAGAGTTCGCCGAGGGCCTCGAACCGCTCCAGACGCTGCTCCGGGGTTTCGAGACCATACTCGGTTGCCGCCGCCAGCAGATCGACGATTGCCGGCGCGATCGCTTCAAACCGCCTGCCAACATAGGGCGAGAAGCCATATTGATAGAGCCGCCGCCGTTCGTCGGCGTCGGGGTAGATCTCCCCAATTATCGCGCGCCCGCGGCGGAGGATCGCGTCCTCGAGCCAAGCTTCCTGCGCGGCTGCGGCGACCGTGAAGGTGTTTTGCCAAAGGACAGCGAGTTTTGCTTCCGCCTGCGCCCCGTCGAGGTCGTCATCAAGCAGGCTGAGTTCTTCGAGCGCCGTCATGACGAATGCATCCAGCTCGTCGATGGTATCGGCCAGCCGGGCAGCGTCTCCGGTGGCGCCGGTCCCAGCATCGTCGCTGACTTCGCCGGGCTCAATCTGTTCGAGCCATTCAAGAAATGTCTCGTCGGTCAGATGCCCGAAATAAAGCCGCGCCTTGTTTCGTAGTTCGCCGAGTAGCATCGCGAGCGGACTGAGCGTTGCATTGTCCGCCAGCTCATCGCGCCGGAGATTCTCGCGCAACGCGGCATAGTCTGCTCGCAGGGCGTCCATCTGATTGCGCTGTGTCTGCATCTGCCCGGGTGCGGTGGTGGCGATCGTGGTGGGTAAGGCAACCAATGTTAGGCCTTCCATTCCACGCGTCGAGCCCGGCCTGCCAGCACGACCGGAGAGATTGCGGAATTCGGCCGAGGTATAGGGGGTGATGACCGGTTGCTGCTTCACGTTGTCATAGGCGCTGCGCTTGAGCGAGGTCACGAAGATGATGTCGAATGGGAGGTTGACGCCTTCGGTGAGCGTCGCGGTCGCAACGGTGATTGGACAGATTTTTCGGTCAATCAGTGCCACCATTTGCCGCCGCACTCGCTGCGGCATCTGGCCATGGCTGGTTGCTATTCCGCGATCAAGCAGTCTCACCTCGTAGGAATCTGATCCGCAATAGTCAACGCAAGCTGCCCGGGCTTCGGCGAACAACTCACCGTTTCTTCCTTCGGGTGGCACGAAAGCCGGCAGACCCTGCCAAGCTGGCAGGTCGAAGGATTCAGCATACCACCCCATTGTTTGTTCGGGCTGCTGGGCCAGTGAGATGAGGATACGGCGTTCAGCCGCAGCGAGGTGCAGCGCCGTCCAGAGCACCGTTACCTGGTTGAAGCGGTAGAGGCTGGACCGCATCTGAGCGGGCAGCTGCGCCATCGGCGGGATGTTTAGGTTGAGGTAAACTGGGTCATCACGCCCCTGTACATAGAGCGGTTGCCCATTCATCAACTCAAGTAGCATCGTGCTGCGCCGCTCCGATGCGGTCTCGAGCACGCCAACCACTTGCCGGGTACTGCGATAGTGCGTGCCGATCGCTGATGCGTCAGCTGTGCCTTCCATCCAGCGCGCTACAGGTCCGGCGGCACCGCCAGCGACCGCGGTCAGCGCGATACGAACGATATCTGGCGCTTGGGTGAGCAAGCGAGCGACGAAGCTTTCAAGCCTAAGCGAGCGACTGCTATGATCGGCGAAGTCACTACGACCGCTTTCTGTATCCTCTGGCAGGACCTGATGCGCTTCGTCGACGATCAGGAGCTTGAGACGGCTAAGAAGCAGCGGAGCGAGATAGCGCATAAGCGCATCGGCCTTTTCGACAGTGGCGATAAGCACGGTCGGGCTGTCAGCATTCAGCCAATAGTCGGTGATGCCCCAGTCGGCGCCGCCATAAAGGCCGGTGATGATAAGATCGCGGCCGAGCTCGGAAGTCAGTTTGGCTTCGACCTCACCAGCGAGCGCACGGGAAGGGACGAGGTACAGGGCCAGTGGCACGACCTCGCCGTGATCGCGCAGCAGTAGTTCCTTCACGAGGCCGAGATTGGCGACGAGCGTCTTGCCCGAACCGGTCGGCGTGCAGAGCGCGAAGGATGAGTTTTCGAGAAGGCGGGTGAGACCAGCGCGCTGCGACGACCATAATATGCCGCGGCCGCGCGAGAACTGTGCACGAGCAAAGGCCAGCAAGCGAGACATGCGCCTGGGATTGAGTTCGCCAAGGGCACGGGCCGAACGATAGATGCTGGCGTCGGTAAACCGTTCGGCAACTTGTCGCAACAAGCTGATGAGCAGCGAAACATCGTCGCTGAAAGTGCGCACGGCCATAGAATCGAGCGCCTTGAGCTTCGCAGCGGCCTTGGCGAGGCGGTCATCGGCCCCACGCCGGATCGAATCCGCAAAAAGGCCCAACGCGCGAATGAGTTCGACCGTGAAATACCAGCTAAGCCGGTCATCCCTGTCTTCTTCGAGGATACGGAGGGAAGAGCCAGGAGCCCTCAGATCGCCATTTTGACCCCAGAAAGCCATGGTATGGAGGAGCACTGCGTCGAAATCGCCTTGGATAAACGCGGCGAAAAGCTTTGGGCCGTCTTCCTCGAGATCCAATTGGCCGAGAAGACCAGATGCCATTGCGGTCAGACCTCCGAGCTGGAAAGCGGCGCCGGCAAGTAGTTCGACCGGCGCGATCGTTCGAACGTCGTCTTCCGAGCGCGCCAGCCATTCGAGGAGCTCACCGGCCCGCCGGTAGCAATCGACGGCGCGACGCGATTGATGTCCCTCGATCTCTACGAAGATCTCGGCTGCCTGCAGCAGGCTTCGCGCATCTGCCAGCTGACCTTCGGAATCGCTGCGGTTCCAGCCGATCGTGTCGACCTGCCAGCCGATCTGTAGGCAACGGACATAGGAGCGCGCCTGATTGGCGGACAATTCGTTCTCCAACGCGAGCCTGGTGCGGGCCCCATTGGCGATCTCGAGCCTCTGCGGGTCGTTTTCCGGCATCAGGTGGCCCAGAGTGCGTCATAGACGCCGTCGATTAGCATTTCACCGTCATTCAGAATGAGTTCAACCACCTGCAGGTCGTGAGGTGCAGTATAATTTCCGGGCACTTCCTCCCTAGGGATGAGCGGATGCTTGGACTTCCGACTCGGCGCATCACCACCCGAAATCATGATGAGGTTGGTGCGCGGCAATGGCTCGGCATTCCTGACCACCAACACTCGATCGAGTTTCGCGATCGCGGCGGAATAGCCGTCGGGATCGATTTCGCGCAACAGGCGCTGCAACTGCCGAAGCCCGTGCGGGGCTGGAATATCGCTATTGATCTGGAACCAGATCCCTTTCCCATCATGCTCGCGCTCGCCTGTTTCCTTGTTTTTCTTCTTCTCGCCGTACATCAGATCGGCGACAACGGCCGGCTGAAGCTTCTTTCGCCATTTGGCTTCACCAGCGATGAAGCGCTCTATGTCACCATCTTCATTGAGTGCGAGGCCAATGAAGTCAGAGCCACGCCTCCCATAGACTTGTCGCTTTCGCTCTTCATCCCGCGCGAGTGCGAACAGATAGGCTTCCGCGTCCTCATGAAATCGGAAAAGGAACACCGGGATCGTCCACTCGTGCTTGCCGATGTATTCGAACCCTTCAGTAAGCATACCAGCCATTACTTCTCCAAACAGTCCACGTCGCGTGATCGACGGCAAACAGGTCGGATAGGTGATATGCGGTTCGGGCGCATCGGCATCGGGATGAAGCTCAATACCCATCTGCTCATGAAAAAATTCGCGAGCGTCGGCATGAGCGGATTCGAAATAGGGGACTAAATCTGAGATCATGTCGTCATCGCAGTCGCAATCTTGCTCGAGCAACAAGTGCCCGTAGCTACCGTCTTCACTTGGATACGCGGTGAGCCAGCGTGCCAGCGCAGCTTTCGGTGGTGGGCAATCGTGCAAGGTCAATGTTGAACTCCTTGCGCAATGAATATGGGACTTGCGCGATCGTATGAAGCCTTAATGTTGTTGATTTTCTCCGAAGCGACCAAGATTGGAGCTTGAAGCAGACATTTGATTGGAGTTGGCCGAAAGGCGGTTCAGGGGCGTCTCTGCCGGGCAGGTCCACTGACCTTGGCATGCTGCACGTCACGGCGCCGCAGGTCTGCTTCGAGCCCGAGACAGGCACTCTTCTTCTAACAAGATCAGCGACGACGACGCTTCAAGCGATAGCCACTCCGTCGCCGCAGTAGGCCACGCTCGAAAAGCTTATCGTGAAGCAGCGTTGTAAGACGATCTTGCCATCCATCACTGTGTAGTACACGATCAAAGTGCGCATCCTGATCGCGAAGAAGATCCAGCCGAGACCGTTGCGACGCCTCATCCCAATCTTGATATAGCAAGTAAATTGCGTTGCCGTATTTGAGGTTCTCAAAAACGACAAAGTCGTCGGAAAATTTCGCGCCAAAATACGAGCCAAAGCCACCTTGAGCTTTAATGTAGGCTTCCGGCTCGAACTCCTCAAACATTTGTACCCGCTCACGAACATGCTTCTCAAAGTCAGGGGCGTTCGTCAGATGCGCCGATCCCATCAAGCGAGCAACAACTTCGTCAGCGGTTCCTGGTGGGAAAATCTCCCAGTCGAGAATGACGGTTGAAATGTAATCGTCGTGCGTGGCCTCACTCGCGAATATCCCAGTCACGCCGGTATTCTCTTGCAGAAGATTAATAGTCCAAAGTAGCATCAAGTCGAACTCAGAAAAGCCCCGGCTAATTATCGGCGCGACAGCGAATTTGACTAACACCAGATCGCCGCCTTTGTCTTCAAGCACACTCGCTTCGATGGTCATGCCTTGAGGTTCGAAAATCTGGTGCTGGTAGACCTCCTTAGTCCAAGAGCGCATGGTCCAGCCGTTGCGCGCGCCATCCCCAAAGTTGGGTGACTCGAAGGACCAGGTTTTCTGGACCTTCGGCCAATCTTCGCGCTTAAGGTCCCAGCCGCGCGCGTTTCTCTCTGACCATTTACCAGCGTCGGCGGGAGGCTGGGTTGGGCCAGCTGCAATGATCGAGGAGCCATTCGTTGTTAATCCAACGTGACTATAGCGCCCTGCTTCAACATCGCTACGGCTAATCTTCTTGGTCGCAGAGACGACAAGAAGGTCGCTGTCGATATCATTTAATGCGTTTTCAATAGATAGCGGGACTTTGCGGTAATTGCTCTTCCAAGGAAAACGCTTCGTCATTGTCTGTCCCAACTATCAAAAAGATAGCATACGAGGAGCCGGAAGGAGCTGGCAATACCCGCGCGCCAACATTTTCTAAGGCAAGCCAGCAGACGATGTATGACTTTGCCAGATGTGGCCGCTTCGCCCGCTCTGCTGACTTTGGACTGCCAAACGATGCCTTGGATGACCTCTTCGGGGCGCTGCGCTGCGGCGTTAGTGATCCAAGCGAATGTTCGAGAAGGGCCGAAAGGGTCAAATTTTGGTTGTTGCGTAGGCGCTCACGTCCCCGCGCCAGTAGATCCGGCTTAGGTCATAGGGCATCGCCAACAGGGCCACATTGGCATTTCTAAGTTTCATCGAAAGTGCGCCTTGTGGGCGCTGCACGAGCTCTGCGAACTCGCCCAAGGAAATAAAGGTCTCTCGGAAACGCGTCAGACTGTCAGCGGTTACTACAGTCGCCCCTCGGCGGTAGAGCTCTGAGGTATCCACGCCGCACAACATTCCATGTTGAATCAAATACCCTACTGTTTTGGCCGTCACTCTAAACTGCCCGGCGGCGTCACCGATGGATAGGCGGCTGTCCCCTGCCGCATTGATTTCGTCCGAAACAAATGTTCTGGATTTTTCACCTTCAGATGAACGCTTTGCGTTTCGAAAGAACTTCTTCTCGCGCTCGTAGGCGTCGAGCATTTGCTGGGTTACAAAATTCATTGGTACGATACCGCCGCTAGCGTGACGCTTTGCGAGACCTCGGCAAATCAGATCCTCCGCATTGCGCTTGGCGAGCCCCTTCAGCGAAACCGACTTCTGTGGGTTCGATGAAGCGATTCCCTTCGAAGGCACGCCAAGCACCAGCACCCCTCTTCTGACCGAAATATTGTCGAAGACGTGCCGCCGCACAACGTCACGCAGGGGCTCGAATTCATCGCCGAGGCTTCGGCTCTTCAGCCACGCCATCCAAGGGCCAAAGAGTCGACCGAAGAACCTGCCGTCCACACCGTCCACACGAGCCATCGCAATTAAGCACTCGGAAAGGGCATCAGGACCATCTTTCAGTATGTCGTATCCCAAGGCACCATAGATCATCCAGTCTGGCTCACTGTGCCCCGCCAGCGCAGCATCTGGCCCCCTTGCGATACGCAGGCCCAGCACTTCACATGCGCGCGACGCCACGTTGAGCTCGAGACGGTCGATCCATCGGTCGCCCCGCCCGCTCAGGATGCGGTTCGAAATATACGCCTCGAAAGGGCTGGGGGGTGCCTTGACCACCGGCTGATCCAGAATCCAACCGTGGTGTTTTCGCAGCTGCGCCGCGAAGTCTCTGGCGTCCTTGTGGAGTTTCTCGGCCGGAAAGCTGATGAGCATGCAGTTGTGTTCCGGGCAGCTCCTGATCGACGAGAATTTCCATTGGAGGCGACGCGGCACGCGCCACGACTCCGATGCTGACGGCATCTCGGACCGTATGCACTCCGGACAGACGCGGATGCGCCTGCGCTGAAAGCTCTGAAGGGAGGCGAATTCATCCCGCAGACGGAAATGGCCCTTGCCGAGGTGGCGGACTGAAACCCATTCCAACGCAGCCGCATCGCACCCGGCCAGCTGTGCCAATTGTTCGATCGCGACCTTCTCCCCGCGGAACAGGGGATCGATCGGAAAGGCAATATCGCCGCAAAACCTCTGCATCGAAACTGCGCCGCCCCTGGCCGCAAGCCGCGACAGCAAAGACGATGCCGGCTCGAACGCGGCATGCGGCACAGTCAGCGGTAACTGCGGGAAGTTCGTTCCGGGAGTGGCAGGCAGACTTTTGACCAAGCGAGGCTTCCGGGATCAGACAAAGGCTGGATTGGCCGGATCTCACGATCACCAGCTCAACTGGGCAACGCTGCTATGATGTCTGGAAATATTGCCGCTTGGGTCAGTTACCTGTCACAAAAGTCGCTTTTGCTTGGCAACTTACAGGAAGCAAATGGCGGACCCGAGAGGATTCGAACCCCTGGCCCCTTGATTCGTAGTCAAGTGCTCTATCCAGCTGAGCTACGGGTCCGCTGTTTGCGTAAGCGGTGATCTACAGATAACGATCAGAGGTCGCAAGGGGGTTTTTTCAGAAAAATGACATTTCACCACCTGCCGTTGCGGAAGTATATGAAAATATCGAAACACTGCCTTTTTATCCCTCATGCGGAGTTCTGCCGCGCAACGCCGACACAGCAATTGCAGCCTGACGCCCCGCATCTTCCGTAGGGCGCGTGGGAGAGGTGATTTTGGACAGAGGGGGCGGGAATTACTGCGGCAGATGCAGCAGGAACTGCGTGCCATTCTCGTCACTACGCACCAGCTCCAGATGCCCGCCATGTCCGCGGATCAACTCCGCAGAGATCGCAAGCCCCAAGCCCGTGCCCCCTTTACGCGATCCGCCGGTAAACGGCTGGAAAAGATGTTCGCGCGTTTTTTCCGGCAACCCCGGTCCGGTGTCTTGCACACGCAGCCACCATTCGTCAGGCGCCTCCCCTGCCCCGATCTCGATCGAACCCGGTGCATTCGTAGCCTCCAGCGCCTGACGGGCATTGCGCACCAGATTGGAAATCACACGATACAGCTGCTCGCGGTCGGCGCGAATGGTCAGATTGGGCGCGATATCGATGATGAAATCGATCTGCGCCTCGTCGGCGGGGGACTGTTCACTCTCCACCACTTCGGACACCAAAGGCGCCAGCATGAAACGCGACAAACTGGGAGGCGGCTCTTCGGCCTTGCCAAAGGCCAGCGTTGTCTCACACAAATTCACAGCCCGACCAATGGAATTCATCAACTTGGGGGCGGCGCGCTTGACCACCGGATCTTCGGAGCTTTCCATACGGTCCGCGAAAAGCTGTGCGGTCGTCAGGATATTGCGCAGGTCATGGCTGATCTTGGCCACAGCCTGCCCAAGCTGCGCCAGCCGCTCTTTTTGGCGCAATGCCGCCGTCAGCTGGGTTTGCATATCGGCCAGAGCATCTTCAGCCACACGCAATTCCTGTATGCGCGCATTCGGCTGGATGATCCGGCGATTGTCTTCGGGCGCCTGAGAATAGGCGGCCATATGCGCAACCAGACGTTTGATCGGGGTAACCATCAGGCGCTGGACCAATGCAAACAGCAATACGGCGGTGATCGCGGAAATTACAGCCGACAATGTCAGAAGGCGCAGACCGTATTCCACCATCCCCACCCGCATCGGCTCGGTATCAAGCGTGATCTCGATCACCTGCCCACCCTGCTGGACCGGCTCGCCGATCACCCGGATAATATGCTTTTCCGGATCCACCAGCACTTGCAGCGATTCCCGGATCCGGCTCCATAAGGATGCATCACGGATATCATAGGTTTCCGAAATCGGTTCGGGGATCGGTGAGGAGAGCACCAGCTGGCGCACCGCATCGCGGCGCAGCACCACGTTGAACACGCCCGCATTCGACAAAAGTTCGGTTTCCAGATCGGGGTCGATGGTCGACTGGTCGGTCGCCAAAAGGGAAAGCGAGGCGATTTGCGCCCGTTCCAGTCGGGTCAGCAGATAGTTATCACGATAGGTCGCAATCCCCGGCAGAAGGATCAACAACTCGGCCAGCACAACGAAAATCGTTGTTAGAATCAGAAAGCGGCCTGATAGCGAGTTGATCTTCATTATTTGTCCCAAAAACGCCTATGTTGGCTGCACTCTCCGTATCCCGCACCATGTCTTGCGCAAAACACCCAGTTGCTATGTTGTGATAAATAGGGCGTGATCGCACTCGACAAAAGGTACCATGGCAGAGTTTTACGCTGCATTCGCGGAAAATTACGGTGCGTCGGCAAAAAACTGCCCCGTTTGAATTGACTTGTTACCGTTTCCTGACTAAAGACCGGGCCTCAAATATGAGCGGCAGCCGAATCCGGCCGGGCCTTGAAACCCGACCGTCTTTCATGTTGCCCTACCGTATCAGAACCCGGAGTTAACGCGATGAAACGCACATTTCAGCCTTCGAACCTAGTTCGCACCCGTCGCCACGGGTTCCGCGCACGGATGGCAACCAAAGCTGGCCGTAAAATCCTCAACGCACGCCGTGCACGGGGCCGGAAGACGCTGTCGGCTTAAGGCCGTAGCGACAACCGAATTCAGGTTATGCGCATGACACCGCCGGAGGCTTCCGTGAACGACCCTACTGGTCAGCGCGCGGAAACTGCCCCGGCGGTTTCTGCGTGTCCACCCTATACAATTGCGACCTTGCAAAAGCGGGCTGATTTTCTGCGCGCGGCGTCTGCCCGCCGTCAGGGGATGGCCGCGGCCCTGTTACAAGCGCGCCAACGCGACGATGCAAACCTTCCGCCCGATCTTTTGCGCGTGGGCTATACCTGCTCCAAGAAAGTCGGCAATGCGGTGGCACGCAACCGTGCCAAGCGACGGCTGCGTGCGATTGCGCGGCTGGTGTTACCGCATCACGGGCGCCCGGGATGGGATTATGTCCTGATCGGTCGTGCAGATGTCACGGCCACGTACGATTTCGCCGCCATGCAGGCCGATCTGATCCGCGCCATCGAACGGGTGCATTCAGACGACTACCGCCCGCCGGCACGCAAATCCTCCTCCAGACATAACGCAAAAGGCCCGCGCAAGGGGCCCGCCAAATGAGCCCGCTTGCAGCCCTTCTGGCATTGCCGGTACGCGGCTACCGGCTGGTCTTCAGCCCGTGGGTCGGGCACGGCTGCCGCTATCAACCCACCTGTTCTGCCTATATGCTGGATGCGCTGCGCCTTCACGGCGGCTTGCGTGGCGGCTGGATGGGGATCAGACGTGTCCTGTCATGCCACCCATGGGGCGGGTTCGGATATGCGCCCGTGCCGGGCGCCGATCCCGAATTTGACGCGCAGCACCGCAAGACCTGCTGCAAGGAGCCGCCAGATGCGTGATGATGATACCCCGATCCACCCGCTGTTTGCCAACACGCCAAGCTCCACGGAGTTCAAAAAACTGCGCAAACGCATCGTGCGCCAGACCCGCGAGGCGATCGAGCATTACGGCATGATCGAACGCGGCGCGCGCTGGCTTGTGTGCCTGTCTGGCGGCAAAGACAGCTATACCCTGCTTGCGGTCCTCCACGAGTTGCAATGGCGCGGCCTTTTGCCCGTAGAGCTGGTGGCGTGCAATCTCGATCAGGGCCAACCCAATTTTCCGGCCACCGTCCTGCCGGAATTCTTGAAAACCATGCAGGTGCCGCACCGGATCGAGTATCAAGACACCTATTCGATCGTCACCGACAAAGTTCCGCAAGGCCGGACCTACTGCTCGCTTTGCTCGCGGCTACGGCGCGGGATATTGTACCGGATCGCACGCGAGGAAGGGTGCTCGGCGGTGGTTCTGGGCCACCATCGCGATGACATGCTGGAAACGTTTTTCATGAACCTGTTTCACGGCGGACGCTTGGCGACGATGCCACCCAAACTGGTCAACGAGGAAGGCGACCTGTTCCTTTACCGCCCCCTCGCCTATGTCGCCGAGGCCGATTGTGCAAAATTTGCAAATGCGATGAATTACCCGATCATTCCTTGCGATCTATGCGGCTCCCAAGACGGATTGCAGCGCCAACAAGTCAAACAAATTCTGGATACATGGGAAAAAAACAGCCCCGGCCGCAGGCAGATCATGTTCCGCGCGCTTATGAATGCGCGCCCGTCGCATCTGCTTGATCCAAATCTGTTCGATTTCGCAGGGCTAAGTGTAACCGCCCCGCCATCTGCAAAAACCGTGCCCTCCGATCCCCCGCTTGCTGACATTGCCCCCGACGTGCCGAGACTGCGCGACGGCGATTAACGGATCACTCAGACCTCTGCGGTAACGTGACCTTACATGGACACAGTTACGCGGGGGGATATGGCGGCTGTCAGACCACAACGGGGCGGATGGTTGCGCACGGTCACAGCATCGCTGTGCCGCCGCCAGATGCTGCCCTATCTACCAGCCATGCTGTGTGGGGCATTGCTCGGGGCACAAGCCTTCGTTCTGGTCTGTGTCACAGCGCTGATTGTCGCATGGGCCTGTCGGATCCGCGATGAACCGCCGCCGCAGCCCAACCACAGGCCCGATCCGGTTACCGGCCTGATGCAAGAAGCCGAAGCCACACAGGCCGTTGAAGGATTTCTGGCTCAATCACGCGACACCGGCCACCGTACCGCCTGTTTCGTGGTGGGACTGGATGCGCCCGATCAACTGATCGCGCGCACCACGACGGCGGAATTCGATGCCGTTTTGTGCAAAATCGCGGCGCGTTTGGCGACAGTTTTGCGCGACAATGATGTTATCGCGCGTTTGGAAGGCCCCTGCTTTCTGGTGGCGCTTTGCACGGGGCCCCGTGCAGATCTGGAAAGCCTGATCCAGATTGCCCTACGATTGCAGAGCACCTTGCATCTGCCGGTGTCCATTGGCGATCGCGATATCTTCATCTCGGTGCATGTCGGATTTTGTCAACATTCCCGCGCGCCTGACACGGATGCGTCTGGTTTTGTGGCCGCAGCCCGGACCGCGGCGAAAGCCGCCCGCGATCAGGGGCGCGCAAGCATCCGCGCGTTCACACCTGACATGGGCACACCGCAGATGGAACCTGCCGCAGGCCCAACGCAGGGATTGGACAGCGAAATCGGCTGGGCCCTGGATGCCGGCACGCTGCGTGGATTTTTCGAGCCTGAATTCATTGCCGCAACCGGTGTGTTTTGCGGGATCCGCCTACGGCCGCGATGGCTGCACGCCACCCACGGACTGCTGACCGAAAAAGAAATCCTTCCTGCCGTTACCCACACCGGTCTGAATGTGGCATTCGACGACCTGATGCGCCAATACGCCTTTCAGGCAGTCAGCGGATGGGCGAAGACCCCCTCATATCTGCCTGTCATTGGGCTGCCGGTCAGCCTGCCAAGCCTGCAAGACGCCCGCTACGCCGACAAGCTTGGACTGGAGTTGGAGCGGTTTGATCTTACGGGCGCGAATTTACGCCTTATTTTGCCAGAGGCGATAGTCGCAACCGAACCTGCCGAGGCTGTCTTGCGTAGTTTGGCGCGATGTCATGGCATGGGAATCGCGATCGAGCTTGCGGGATTTGGCGCCACATCTTGCACATTGCCCCTGCTCAGACGCCTTAACATCCAGTGCATCTGGATCGCACCGGAACTCGTGACGCGATGCGACCACGACAAGGGGCATCAGGGGCTTGTCGCGGGCACGATTGCGCTTGCGGCGCGCTTGGGTCTCAAGGTTGGGGCCACGGGCGTGAGCGCGCTTGGCGAACACGCACAGCTTGTGCAACTGGGCTGCGATTATGTGCAAGGCCCAAGCCTTGCACCAATCCTGTCGCAAGACGACCTTCCCGGCTGGCTTGCCCGCCATCACGCGAAAGCGACAGCACTGACACCCCCCTCCGCCCCCAAGACGCTCAAGCGTTTTAATGCGCAGCGCGTCTCGTTGCCGCCATAATCCATCACCGCAAGAGAAAATCACCGAGGGAAACGGGAAATTATCCGGCATATGCGCGAGGATCGGGGAAAAGACTTGACCTTTCGTTCCCCCTTCTGTTGAACCGGCGTGACTTCCCGGACAGGCAGACGGACCCTTTCGCCCATGGATAATCAGAACAAGAACCTCATCGTCGCAGCCGTGCTCTCCGCGCTCGTGCTGATCGTTTGGACGGTGTTCTTTCCACCAGAGCAGACGACAAACCCGCCTGCGGGCGAAACGGTTTCAGACCAGGCCGCGTCTTCGACCGCGCCCAACATTGCCCCGACGCCAGGGGCGCTGGATACGGCAACGCGCGATGCAAACTCGGTCGAGAACGCGACCGAGGCGAACACCCAAAACGTGCCGCGCATCGCAATCAAAACCCCCGAAGTCGAAGGCTCGCTTTCGTTGATGGGTGGACGTCTCGATGATCTGTCGCTCACGCGCTACAAAGAGACGCTTGACGACGACAGCCCCGCCGTGCGGCTTTTGGCGCCTATTGGCGGCAAGGACATGAACGCGGCCAAGCCCTATTATGTCGTCTATGGCTGGCTGCCTGCAGGCGGGTATTCCGCCGATCAGGTGCCCGGACCGCGCACGGTCTGGACCGCCCCCGACGATGCGACCCTGACCCCGGAAACCCCTGTCACGCTGACGTGGGATAACGGCGCAGGTTTGATTTTCCGTCGCGAGATTTCGGTCGACGATCAATATCTGTTCACCATTCGCCAGTCGGTGGAAAACACGACCGATACCGATGTGCGCCTTGCGCCTTATGGCATCATTGCGCGCCACGGCATCCCCGACAGCCGCCGCGTGTATGTTTTGCACGAAGGTGCCGTGCGGATGAGCGACGGCGCGCTTGAAGAAATCAAATACAAGAATTTTGATGGGCTCGAGCAGACTGCAGGCGAAGGCCTGGCCGAAATCACTTCCGTAAGCGATGGCGGCTGGACCGGTTTCACCGACAAATACTGGATGACGACGCTGGCCCCGATGAAAGGCCCGTTTACGTCGGTCGTGAAATATTCCGGCGAACAATCCGACATCTATCAGACCGAAACCCGCCTCCCGATCATGGATGTGGCCGCCGGCCAGACCGCCAGCGCCGACACCCATCTGTTCGCAGGGGCCAAGGAATGGGAAGCGATCCGGCATTACCAAGACGACGTCGGCATTCCGAAATTCGTCGACAGTATCGACTGGGGCTGGTTCTATTTCCTGACCAAACCGATCTTCCGTGTGCTGCACTGGCTGCATGGTGCAATCGGGAATATGGGCTGGGCGATCATCGCGCTGACGTGCTTGATCAAGCTGATCGTCTTCCCGCTGGCACGTAAATCCTACATCTCGATGGCGCGGATGAAAGAGCTTCAGCCAGAGATGGAAGCTTTGAAAGAGCGTGCAGGCGACGACCGCCAGAAACTGCAGCAAGGCATGATGGAGCTTTATAAATCCAACAAGGTGAATCCTGCCGCCGGCTGTTTGCCAATCCTTCTGCAGATCCCGATCTTCTTCTCGCTCTACAAGGTGATCTACGTCACGATCGAACTGTATCACGCGCCGTGGATCGGCTGGATCCATGACCTTTCGGCGCCCGATCCGACCTCGGTTCTGAACCTTTTTGGCCTGATGCCTTGGGGCACACCTGAGCCCGGATCGATGCTGTTCATCCTCAGCCTCGGGGTGTTGCCGATCCTGCTTGGTATCTCGATGTGGTTCCAGCAGAAGCTGAACCCCGCGCCCACCGACAAATCCCAAGCCATGATCTTCGCATGGATGCCCGTCATCTTCATGTTCATGCTTGGCAGCTTTGCGTCGGGGCTGGTTCTGTACTGGATCGCGAACAACACAATTACGTTCCTGCAGCAGTACACGATCATGTCGATGCACGGTAAGCGCCCTGATCTGTTTGATAACATCCGCTCCAGCTTCAAGCGGAAGTCGCCAGAGGATCAGAAATGACGCCCAGTCTGGCGCATATTTACCGCCATCCGATCAAATCCATCGGTTGTGAAGAAATCAACAGCGCGCCCCTTACACAGGGGCGCGCGTTGCCTTTGGACCGTATGTGGGGCGTCTTGCACACCCGTTCCAAACTGGTTTTCGATGGGGATCATCGGCTGTCGCAATGGGGTCCGAAGATCAACTTCCTAACCGGTGCCAAAGCGCCATCGTTGATGGCTGTGACCTGTCATCAACTGGATGGCGGGCGGTTGGAACTGCGCCATCCCGACACATCCGCCTTGCAGATCGCCCCCGATCAGGCGGGCGATCAAAGCGCGTTTCTGGAGTGGGTCACACCGCTTCTTCCCGCCGAGCATCCCGCACCCGTGGCGCTTGTCGCAGCCCCCTCTGCCCCGTTGACCGATCAGTCACAGCCGCTGATTTCGCTGATCAACGCCGCCACCTTGGGCAAGTTGGAAACGCAAGCCGGCCACGCACTCGACCCGCGCCGTTTTCGCGCCAACCTGTGGATTGACGGCTGGCAGCCAGAGGCCGAGCGGGATCTGATCGGCCGCGATCTTCGCATTGGCACAGCAACACTAACGGTGGTAAAACCGATCGGCAGATGCCGCGCCACAGATGCCAATCCTGACACCGGCCTACGCGACGTCGACATGTTACCAACACTCAAAGAAACTTTTGGCCATACCGATCTGGGCATGTTTTGCGCCGTAAAAAGCGACGGACAGATCACCTGTGGCGATCAGGTGGAGATCCTGTAATGCAAATCCAGTTCAACCAAAGCCCGGAGCCAGACGCATTTGCCCTCGAACGTGGCAGACTGCTGTTCACAGGCCCGATCGATTTTCTGAAAGGCGTGGTCGAAATGTCCGGCCTGCCGCCCGCCGACCGGATCGAGGTCTGTTTCGCAGGCCGCTCCAATGTCGGAAAGTCCTCCCTGATCAATGCGCTGACGGGGCGCAAAAATCTTGCGCGCGCATCCAATACACCGGGCCGCACCCAAGAGATCAACTATTTCACAACCAATAACGGCCCCTATCTGGTCGATCTTCCGGGCTACGGTTTCGCCCAAGCCCCCGTGCCGGTTGTCAAACGCTGGCAGGATCTGCTGCGTGCATATCTGGGCGGTCGCCAGACGCTGCGCCGCGTCTTTGTACTGGTGGATGCCCGTCACGGTATCAAAAAGGTCGACGAGGAGATTCTTGATCTGCTTGATAGATCTGCGGTTACGTTTCAGGTGGTTTTGACCAAGATCGACAAGATCAACGTCAAGGATCATGAAAAACTGCTCGAACAGGTGAAAGGTGCCCTGCAAAAGCATCCCGCAGCCTATCCCGAACTTATCCTGACCTCGTCGGAAAAGGGCGAAGGGATCGAAACCTTGCGCGCCATTATTTCCGGCCTGAACTAAAGTTTCACTGTCTTCAAACCGCCCCGACGGGCCAAGACAAAGGGGGCCCTGCCCCCTTTTCTCATACCCGTCCTGCATCACACATGTTGGCCACCGTTCACCTCGATCTCGGTGCCGGTCACATAGCTTGCTGCATCCGAACACAGATAATAGACCAGATCGGCCACTTCGCTCGGTTCACCCAACCGGCGCATCGGAATGTTTTCCACGATCTTATCGGTGCCCGGGCTGAGGATAGAGGTCGCAATCTCTCCGGGTGCAATCGCATTCACCCGAACGCCCATCGGCCCGAAATCATGCGCCATCTCGCGCGTAAGCGCCTTGAGCGCCGCCTTCGAGGTGGCATAGGCCGCCCCCGCAAACGGATGGACACGCGATCCCACGATAGAGGTTACATTCACCACAGCACCTTTGGCGGCGGTCAGTTCCGCCTGCAAGCCCCGCGCCAGTACGATGGAGGCAAAGAAGTTCACGTGGAAGACCTGCCCCCATGTGCGCAGATCCGTATCAAGCGCAGAAAGACGCCCGCCCTGTTCGGATTTGGGCGATATGCCAGCGTTATTGACCAGCGCGTGCAACTTGCCGTTCAGCCGCTCGCGGATGCGGCCAATGGCGTCCATGGTGCGCTGTGGATCGGCCAGATCGATCTGGATATGATCCTCCTCGCCGCCCCAAGGGCAACGCGGGTCAAAAGGTTGGCGTGAGCAACTGATAACCCGCCAGCCTTCTGCATCAAATTTCTTCACCGTGGCATGGCCGATCCCCCGGCTTGCCCCGGTCAAAAGAATCACTTTGCGATCATCCATTACGCCACCCTCTTTGCGTATACCTGTCGAAAACCGTAGACTTCTTGCATGGAACTGCAATGGTCGAAGACTTCACACTTCGCCCCTGACCCCTTATGACAAGGGGACTTCCCCGGAGACAGAGCATGAGACCGCATAAAATGAACCAAGACTGGCCTGCCGCTGCACGAACTCTCTCAGAAGCATTGCCGTATCTGCAGCGATATACAGGTGCGGTGGTTGTTGTGAAATTTGGTGGTAACGCCATGGGCGACGATGACGCAATGGCGCAATTCGCCCGCGATATTGTTCTGATGCGTCAGGTCGGGGTGAACCCCGTTGTGGTGCATGGCGGCGGTCCGATGATCAACGAGACGCTGAAAAAGCTCGGTATCGAATCACAATTCGTGCGCGGCAAGCGGGTGACTGACAAAGCCACAGTCGAAGTGGTGGAGATGGTGCTATCGGGGCTGGTGAACAAACGCATTGTGCAGGCCATCAACGATCAGGGTGGTCGCGCGGTAGGGATTTCCGGCAAAGACGATGATCTGATGGTCTGCGAAGTCGATGATCCGGAACTGGGGTTTGTGGGCCGGCCGGTCGAAATGAACGTGCAGGTGATCCGTGATCTTTATAATGCGGGCATCATTCCGGTGATTGCGCCGGTGGCCACAGGGGTGAAAGATAACGAGACATTCAACGTGAATGGCGACACCGCCGCAGGGGCCATAGCGGGCGCGCTGCAGGCCGACCGCCTGCTTTTGCTCACAGATGTCTCAGGCGTTAAGAACAAAGAAGGCCAAGTCGTCACCCAGATGACCCCTGAAGATGTCGCTATGATGATCGAAGACGGCACAATCGCAGGCGGTATGATTCCCAAAACGGAAACCGCGCTGCAAGCCGTGCGTGAGGGCGTGAGGGCGGTGGTGATCCTCGACGGCAGGGTTGATAATGCATGCCTGCTGGAGCTTTTCACCGAGCATGGCGCGGGGTCGATGATCCGCACGGCCCGAGCCATCACGCCAACAGCCGAAGACTGATCATGAGATGGTGCCGGGCATGGTGATTGCGACCGGCACCAATTCGCCCCTTGGGCGAGTTCAAAGGCAGTTCCCCTTGCCGGACGCTTATCAATTATGCAGACTGTCCATGATTTCACCCACACCGGATAAAAATTATGACCACACCTGCGGGCTATCGTCGGCTGATCCTGACACGTCACGCCAAATCCAGCTGGGATGCACCTGATCAAAGCGATAAGGACCGGCCATTGAACAAACGCGGGCGTCTGGCCGCGCAGGAGCTGGGCGATTTTCTGGCCTCGCGCGGGTTGGAACCTGAAGAGCTTTTGTGTTCTTCGGCGGCCCGGACACGCGAGACATGGCAGCGGCTGAAATCGGCCGTCATCGCCACCCGCCCGCCGGAGCAGTATCTGGAGGCGCTTTATCACGCCAGCGCGGAGCAAATGCTCGACACGCTGAAAACGGCACAGGCGCCTTCGGTAATGATGATCGGCCACAATCCCGGCATTGCGGAGTTCGCCGCAAGCCTGCCCCAGCGCCTGCCCACCTCGCCTGATTTCAAGCGCTTTGTCACCTGCGCAACACTGATCATCGATTTCCAGATCGACGACTGGGCCGATCTGGAGCCGGGAACAGGCGCGGTCTTGGAGTTTTTCACCCCGTCGCGGCGCGGTGGTTGAACCGGATTTCAAAGCGCCAGTCAGGGAGAGGACGCCGAAAGCAGGCAGGCATCGAACCTGCCTGCTTTCGGTCGGGGGCAAGCCCCCTCCGCACCCCGCCCCCGCAGCGAGGTGCCCACAAGGCTAGGGGCGTTGCTTTCAGCCGGGCCGCAAAGCAAGGCGCATGGTTCAGTGACCCAATATCTGGCTAAGAAACTGTTTTGTGCGTTCGGATTGCGGATTATGAAAGAAATCGTGGGGGTTGTTTTGTTCAACGATTTGACCGTCGGCCATGAAAATAACCCGATTGGCCACTGCTTGCGCGAAACCCATTTCATGCGTCACACACAGCATGGTCATCCCCTCTTCGGCCAGCTCGATCATCGTATCGAGCACTTCCTTGATCATTTCCGGATCAAGCGCCGAAGTCGGCTCGTCAAACAGCATAATCCGCGGTTTCATACATAACGACCGCGCAATCGCCACGCGCTGTTGTTGACCGCCCGAGAGCATCCCGGGATATTTATGCGCCTGATCGGGAATTTTTACCTTTTCCAGAAAATGCATCGCCGTTTCCTCGGCTTCGCGTTTGGGAACTTTTCGAACCCAGATAGGGGCCAGCGTGCAGTTCTCCAAAATCGTCAGATGCGGGAACAGGTTGAAGTGCTGAAACACCATTCCGACCTCGGACCGGACCTTGTCGATATTTTTCAAATCATTGGTAAGCTCTGTCCCGTCCACCACGATCTTGCCGGACTGGTGCTCCTCAAGCCGGTTTATACAACGGATCATGGTGGATTTGCCTGATCCCGACGGGCCCGCTACAACGATCCGCTCGCCGCGGTGCACGGTCAGGTCGATATCGCGCAGCACATGGAATGAACCATACCATTTGTTCATATTTTCGATGCGGATCGCCTCTTCGGTCGAGACATTGGCTTCGGGCGCGCCCGCTAGACGTTCTGGGTTAGCCATGACGTTTGGCCTCCTTAATGGTGATCACGCTGCAGACGGCGCTCGAGATACATCGAATAGCGCGACATCGCGAAATTCAGGACGAAGAAAATCACACCGACAAAGATAAAAGGCTCCCAATAGATACCTTTCCATTCAAAGTTGTTGCGAATGGCATCGGGGATGGATTTGAGCGGATCATAAAGCCCGACGAAGGTCACCAAGGTGGTATCCTTGAACATGCCGATGAAGGTCGACACGATACCGGGGATCGAGATTTTTAGCGCCTGGGGCAGAATAATCAGGCGTTGGGCGCGCCAGTATTCCAGCCCCAACGCATCGGCGGCCTCGTATTGGCCGCGCGGCAATGCCGCCAGACCGCCCCGGATCACTTCCGCGATATAGGCTGCCGAAAACAGCGTGACGAGGATCATTACACGCAAGATAATATCGAAATTGGTACCCGGCGGCAGGAAGTAGTTCAGCAAGGTCGAGGCTACAAACAGCAGGGTGATCAACGGCACGCCACGGATGAATTCAATGAATACAACCGACAGCGTCTTGATCAGGAACATATCCGATTGCCGCCCCAGTGCCAGCATGATGCCGAGCGGCAGCGACATCACAATGCCGCCCACCCCGATCACGATGGCCAGAAGAAAACCGCCGAACTGATCGGACCCGATGGGCCGCAAGGCGATGGGCGCGATATAGCTGAGATCATCATCGATCGGCCCCATCAGAAAGGCCCAAAACAGGACCGGCACAACGATCGCTGCAACGAGCGCGCCAAGCGCACTCCAACGCGAAACAATCCGCAAGATAACGCCGCCCAGCATGAACCCGAACGCGATCATCACCACGGGCCAGATCGAGCCGCCCCAAAGCAGCCACATCGCCACCAGCGGGTATGCAACCGTCCCCCACAGCAGCACGCGCGGCAGCTGTGTGTAGAGCACCGGTGCCATGGCGACAAACAGCAAGACGAAAGTCAAAATCGGGCGCCAGTAAAGTTCTGTCGGGTAGAACCCGAAAATAATCTGGTTCCAGCGCTCGCGGATCACAGCCCAGCAGGCACCAGAGGCCTCCGGTCCCCATTTTTCCGCAATGATCGCGCGGCATTCTTGCAAACTTGCAGCGTTCCATACGCCATGGCGGAACCATGGGAAATAATGCGCGATGAAGAAATAGATCACCGCTACACCCAGTAAGGTCAGGGCCGCATTGAACCACGACGAGAACAGGTTTTCGCGCAACCACCTGACCGCGCCGCTTTGTGCGGCAGGCGGAGATTGTTCAGGCAGCATGGTGTCGCGGACATAAGGCACGGTTTGTGCATGAAGGTCGCTCATCTCATCGCTCCTTCAACTTAACTGATCTGTTATAAAGATTCATTACGCCTGAAATACTCAATGATATCAGAAGGTAGATGAGCATCATCAGCAAAATTGCTTCGATCTCGCGGCCGGTCTGGTTCATCGTGATCCCGCCAAGCGTGCCGCGAAGATCCATGTAGCCCACCGCAATCGCCAAAGAAGAGTTCTTGGTCAGGTTCAAAAACTGCGAAATCAAAGGCGGCACAATTACACGGAGCGCTTGCGGCAGCACCACAAGTTTCATGGTCCGGTTCGGGCGCAACCCGAGGGCAAATGCAGCCTCGCTTTGACCACTTGAGACCGACAGAATGCCTGCGCGTACAATCTCGGCGATGAAGGCCGCAGTATAAAGCGATAGCCCCAACCAAAGCGAAACAAGCGCGTTCGATACATTCAATCCGCCAGTAAAATTGAACCGCTCGAGCACCGGAAGGCTGAAGGTTATGCCCAACGCAAGCAGTAGAAAAATTGCTGGCCCAAGCAGGATCAGTAAGGATTTCCACCAGATCGTGGGCCGCACGCCGGTCGCCTCCTGCACGCGGGCAGCATGGGCACGCAGTTTGCGATTGGCCCAGATCGAGCCGATCACCACAAGTGCAAAGGCCACAAAATTAAGCGATATCGGTGCAAGAGGCGTATTAATCACGCCAAGCCCGCGCGTAAATTCAATCGCAGCGATATGGGTACCGCGATTGGTGAAGGCGATGCTGTCGAACAACAGCATCTGCGCTGCCGGATCATCGCCGCGATAGGCCGATGGCGATGGTGTCAGCTCTGTCATCACCGCCAGTGCAACCAAAATCCACAAAAGCACCGGCACATTGCGGAAGGCCTCGACATAGACCGTCATCAACCGCGCGATCAGCCAATTGTTCGACAGGCGCAAAATGCCGACCACAACCCCGATAACTGTTGCGGCAATACACCCCAGAAGCGAGACCCAAAGTGTGTTGAGCAGCCCGACCAGAGCGGCGCGCGCATGGGTGCTGTCATTGCTATAGGGGATCAGGGTCTGGGCAATATCATAGCCCGCACGCTGTTCCAGAAAGCCGAAATCGAAGGTCTTTCCCAAGGCGTTCAGGTTATCGAGAAGGTTGCCGATCAGCCACCACACCCCGAGCATCACCAGTATCATTGTCACAGCCTGGATGGTCAGTGATCGATAGCGCGTATCATAGATCAACTGACTGAGCCGGAAACCTCTTTCCGGCGCGTCATGCGCGAATGCCATAATGTAACCCCTGTGGTCCAATCAGGCGGCTGCGGATTTTTCCGTCATGCCGGGTCGATGCCCTGCGCCCAGATCAGCGTATTGTTTTTATGAGGGTACGGGGGCACCACAAATGGCGCAGGCCCCCATATCCGTAGCAGATCGTGACCGCCCGCGCTTAGCGGAAGGGCGGTGCGTAAAGCAGCCCGCCTTGGGTCCATTGCGCGTTCAGACCGCGTGCAAGGCCGATAGGTGTGGACTCGCCAATGGTGGCTGCGAAAATCTCGCCGTAGTTGCCGCCGGCCATAATCGCGCGTTTTGCCCAATCTGCATCCAGACCGAACATCGCGCCCAAGTCACCTTCTTGACCAAGCAGGCGACGCACTTCCGGGTTTTCGCTGCTTGATGCCAGCTCTTCGACATTGGTCGAGGTCACACCGTATTCCTCTGCCGCGATCAGCGCATTGAGCGTCCAGCGCACGATATCGCCCCACTCGTTATCGCCATGACGCACCGCCGGGCCAAGCGGCTCTTTGGAGATGATCTCTGGCAAGATCACATAATCATCGGGATTGGCAAACGCCGCACGGGTCGCGGCAAGGCCGGAGGCATCGGTGGTGTAGCTGTCACACGCCCCTGCAAGGAACTGCTGTTCACCCTCGGCGTTCGTGTCGACCGAAACCGGCTGGTATTCCATGCCATTGGCCTTGAAATAATCGGCAAGGTTCAGTTCCGTCGTTGTTCCCGTCTGGATACACACGGTCGAGCCGTCCAGCTCCTTGGCCGAGGTCACGCCCAGATCCTTGCGCACCATAAAGCCTTGACCGTCGTAATAGTTCACCCCGGCGAAATCCAGTTTCAGATCAACATCACGCGAGAATGTCCATGTGGTATTGCGCGACAGGATATCGACCTCGCCCGACGATAGCGCGGTGAAGCGGTTCTGGCTCGACAGCGGGACATATTTGACCTTGCTGCCATCGCCCAGAACGGCCGCAGCCACAGCCTTGCAGATTGCCACGTCGAAACCGACCCAGTTGCCATTTGCATCCGGTGTCGCAAAACCGACGAGGCCGGAATTGACCCCGCAATTCAACTCGCCACGGGCCTTCACATCTTCAAGCGTCGTTGCGGATGCAAAACCTGCCGATAGGCCGGTTATAGCGAGCGCGCCGAGACATACGGTTCTCTTCATGAATTACCTCTTCCTGTTTTGCCGCCCTGAAGAGCGGTTCTTGAACGGTCCATCAACGGCCATATTTGGCCTTGTTAACGGGTGTGAGGTTGATCCTCCCAGTGCCAAAATTGTGAGCCGCCGGTTACTATTCCGTCAAGGGAACTCTTGTTTACACAATAAAGGGCGTATGTTTTTTCAACATACGCCCTTTATTTAGGCAAATACAGATATGCTGGCGTGTTTATTATTCAGCTATGACGCAAACGCCAGAATTCTTCGGCACTCAACAACGCGGCGCGCTTGAAGGCGGCAAGCTCTGCGGCCTCCTCGTCTTCACCCCATTGCGAAATCTGATAGTTTTCATCCACGCGCGAGAGATCCCACGCCTGCTGCCCGCTGAGCGCGCCCTGCGTCACCGCAAGGCCCAGAACAAGCGAGCCGCTGATACCCACCAGATCGTGCAGGGCAGACAGTTCGAAGGCGTCCATTGCCACGACCTGTGCATGCAATGTTGCAAGCGCCGTGGCGTCCTGATCAACCGGCAAAACACCCGTGGTCCGGACCAGATGCACGCCATACCGCGTCTGCGCCCACTCCAGCATCGGGTCCCATGCCTGCGCTTGGCGCTGGACCAAAGCGGGCGGATCACCTGCACGGTAGCACAGCAAATCCGTGCCACCATATTCGGCGATATAGGCGGCCACCTCGGCGTGCTGCGGACCGACCTTGTCAATCGCGGCATTGGCCGCACGGGTCAGCGGCATGGAAGTGGGATCAATCTCGCCCTCTTGCGCGTCCCATTCGCGGGCAATCGCCTGTGCCATGGCTTTTGTCGGGACATGCAGCCCCGCCTTGGCCGGCGTTTTCACCAGACGTCCGTCCAGCGATACCCCGAACCCGTTTTGCACCTCTACTGTCGCGGCCGTGGTCCAAAAGCGTTTTGCCACCCAGATGCTCATACCAACTCCTTCGTCACGCGGAAAAGCGCTGTCTCTAACGCATCAAAATCATCCACGATCTCGTGCGCGCCTGCCTTTTGCAGCGCGGCCACCGGATGATAGCCCCAGCTGACCGCGATTGTGTACACACCCGCTGCGCGCCCCATCTCGATATCGAAACTGGTATCGCCGATCATGATGGTGCTCGCCTGATCGGCGCCTGTCTCGGCAATCGCCGCGCCAATCATCGATGGATGCGGTTTGGAGGGATGGTCATCCGCCGTCTGCAACGACAGAAAATGCCGTTCCAGCCCGTGATGGTCGATCAACGCGCGCAGACCGCGGCGGGATTTGCCGGTGGCCACCGCCAGCATCAGCTCGTCGCGCGCGTGCAGGCGGTCCAGCAACGCCTTTGCGCCGGGATACAGCGGCGCAGGGCTAGCGGCACGCGCGGTCTTGTAGCTGTCCTTGTATCCTGCCACGATCGCCGCCTGCGTCACGGCGCTGGCGTCGGGCACAAGGCGCGACACCGCCTCGGGCAGCGACAGCCCGACAATCCCAAGCACCTGCGAGGCCGGCAACGGCGCAAGCCCCGCCGCCTCGAACCCTATCCCCATCGCATGGGTGATATGGGCCTGACTGTCGCAGATCGTGCCATCCACATCAAAGATGACCAACGCCATTAGAGATCCTCGAACGGATCGGCCGGCACATCGCGTTCGTGCCAGTCGAGGGTTTTCCATGTGCGTTTCATGTGATCGGGCAAAGGCGCCACGACCGTGATGCGCTTGCGGGTGACCGGATGCTCGAAGCTGATCTGGCGCGCGTGCAAGTGCAGGTTGCGACTGATTTCGCCGCCAAGCTGCGCCCCCCACCCATCGCCCATATTCTCTTGGCTGGACCCGCCATACTTGCCGTCACCGATGATCGGGTTGCCGATTTCCGCCATGTGGGCGCGCAGCTGGTGCGTGCGTCCCGTGATCGGCACCAATGCCACCCACGACACGCGCTGGCCCAGAATATGCATGGTAAAGTAATCGGTCGTGGCGCGTTTGGCATCCGGCGTCTTGTCGACCTTGTTGGGATGGATGCAAACCATTTTCTCGCCGCCGCCATGGCGTGAATGACCGCCCTGCTTAACCAGACCGAACCGGATCGTACCGGTTTTGGGATGGGGAGCGCCGGCAACTGCCGCCCAATAGATCTTGCGGGTCGTCTTGTTGCGGAAGGCTTCCGAAAGGCGGCGGGCCACGCGGTCCGTGCGCGCCAGCAACAAAACACCAGAGGTATCTTTATCCAGACGGTGCACCAGCTTGGGACGGTCTTTATACCCGAAACGCAGGGCCTCGGACAACCCGTCGACATGCTGGTACCCCTGCCCCGAGCCGCCCTGCGACGGCAGGCCGGGGGGTTTGTTGATGGCGATGATATGCTCGTCTTGCCACAGAACGCAGGACTGGATCATCTCCACGTCGTCGCGCGTCAGATCACCTGTGCTGGGGGCATCCATCACAGCCCCTTCGGGCGGTTCGGGACGGGGTTCCGGCAAGGGCGGCACGCGCACCTCCTGGCCCAGTTCCAGTCGCGTATTGGCCTTCACACGGCCACCATCCACACGGATTTGCCCCTTGCGGCAAAACTTTTCCACATGGCCTTGGCTCAACTGCGCGAACCGTTTCTTGAGAAAACGATCCAACCGTTGCTCCGCGCCATCTTCATCGACCTTAACGATCTGAACCTTGTTCATGCCAGCACCCAGCGCATCACGTGCACTCCGCAAATCAGGCCGATCAGCGCGACGCCCACCGACAGCACGACATATGTCGCCGCCAGTCCGGTTTCGCCACGCTCGATCAGCGTCCATGTTTCAAGCGAGAACGACGAAAACGTCGTAAACCCGCCCAGTATACCCGTCGCCAAGAAGGCGTTCCAATGTGTCAGACCCTTTTGGCCCAGAAACGTCACCAACGCCCCCATCACAAAAGAGCCCACAATATTCACAAATATCACACCAACCGGAATTTGTTGCGGACCAAGAAGACGCAGCACCGCCAAACCTGACAGATAACGACCGGCGGCGCCGATAGCACCCCCAATCGCGACTTGTAAAACGGTCAACAGCATCTCTAACTCCTTTGATGCTCTCAAACGCGTCCGGGGCCGATATGTCAACCGCCCCGCTTGTCGCGCATGCGTGCAAACCAGTCGACCCGCTTTTTCAGTTCGCGCTCGAAACCACGTTCGACGGGGGCATAAAACACGGGCCGTTTCATGGTTTCAGGGAAATAGTTCTGCCCCGAGAACCCCTCCTCGGCATTATGGTCATAGGCGTATCCGGTGCCATAGCCCTGCTCGGCCATCAACTTGGTCGGCGCGTTCAGAATATGCTTGGGCGGCGGCTCGGACCCGCTGCGCTTGGCCTCGCGACGCGCGGCATTATAGGCCATGTAACCTGCATTCGATTTGGGCGCGAGCGCGAGATAAATCACCGCCTGCGCCAAGGCCAGTTCCCCCTCGGGTGATCCCAGACGCTCGAACACTTCCCACGCCTGCAGCGCATGTGTCTGGGCCTGCGGGTCGGCCATACCGATATCTTCCACCGCCATACGCACCAGCCTGCGCGCCAGAAAGCGGGGATCCTCGCCGCCCTCAAGCATGCGCGAGAACCAGTATAGCGCCGCATCGGGATCGGAGCCGCGCACCGATTTATGCAAAGCAGAGATCAGGTTATAATGTTCGTCGCCGGATTTATCGTATTTCGTGGCCCGCCGCATCAGACGGGTGGACAGGGCCTCGCGCTCAAGCGGCGTGGTCAGCTTCCATGCGGTAATCTGCTCGATCAGGTTCAAAAGCGCACGGCCATCGCCATCGGCCATTTCCAAAAGCGCCTCGCGGGCAGGCGCTTTGAGCGGCAAACCATAGCCTAACGCCTGCTCGGCGCGCTGTGCCAACAGCTCCAGATCACGCAGGTTCAGGCGTTCCAGCACCAGAACCTGTGCACGGCTCAAAACGGCGGCATTCAATTCGAAACTGGGGTTTTCGGTGGTGGCCCCGACCAGAAGGATTGTGCCGTCCTCCATATGCGGCAGGAAGCTGTCTTGCTGGGCTTTGTTAAAGCGGTGGATCTCGTCCACAAACAACAGCGTTCCCCGACCCTGCTGATAGCGCAGCCTGGCCGCATCGAAGACTTTGCGCAAATCTGGCACGCCGGTGAAAATCGCCGATATCTGCACAAACTGGCGATCCGTGCTATAGGCCAACAGACGCGCGATTGTGGTTTTGCCGACGCCGGGCGGGCCCCACAACACCAGCGAAGAGAGCGATCCCGATGCCAGCATCGCCCCTAAAGGCGCCTCGGGGCCCAGTACATGGCCCTGTCCGATCACCTCATCCAGCGCGCGCGGTCTGATGCGATCAGCCAGCGGACGATGCGCCGAAGCGCCGCCCTGCGCGGGCTGGGAACCGGAATCGGGGGGGATGTCGAACAGATCTGTCATTGCCTATATCTAGGCGCGACGGTGGCCTGCGAAAAGCCCCGTGCGGCCACGCAATTACAAAAGCCGGAATTCACGGGCCTTGCGGATGGCCTCGGACGTGGTGCGCGCCTGCAATCGCACACGCGCCGATTTCAACCGCGCCTTCAGCGCGCTTTCTGTGATGCCAAGGCTGGGGGCGGCTGCGGCATAACGGTCACCATTGGCAATCAGGCGCAGCGCATCGCATTGGGCATTGGTGAGCGTCTCGGCGGGCACACAGGCCTGATGCAAGGCCTGCGCCACTTCGCCCAACCTGTCGAGTTCGGTGTCGTAGAACTCGCGATCGGGGCGACTTATCCCGATGATCGAACGCGAACTGACCGGCCCGCAAGATGCAACCGCCCCGTATCGTAACCCATGGGTCCACGCATGGCCCATGACGTTGAGCGGATCGGGCTGGCCTACATCACGCCACCGGATCACCCCGGTCTGTTGCAACGACCAGATCACCACCGGATCGCATAGCAGATAGGACTGCGCATTATAGACCTTTAGCCAGTGATCCGGATAGGTCGAGCGGCACACCATCGGCATTGCCTGACGCACATGCAAACCAAGGTGATATCCCCCCGGTGCAATATCGTTCAACTCGGCAATCAGGAGGCGGATTTCTGGGTTACAAAACATCAAGCCGATATGCCAATCTGATCGAGAACAAACAACCGTCGCAAAACCGAACAGGACACTGGAATATCGAAATTCCAATTGCGCATGATCGGCGACGGTAAATGGGTAAAACAAAACATGCACGGCTGGCGTCGCCTGCGCAAAGTCGAGCAGATGCCAGCGCGTCCCAGTGCCAGCAGAGACATAACAGTGCACGAAAAAACGAAAGCCCCGGTACCCTTGTACCGAGGCTTCTGTCAGTCGATGATCGTGGCGTGAAGATTACTCTTCAGCGGCATCTTCTGCTTCAAGACGGGCACGGTCTGCCGCGCCTTTTGCCGATGCGTCACGCTCGACGAATTCGATGATCGCCATCGGTGCCATGTCGCCGTAACGGAAACCGGCTTTGACGATACGGACGTAACCGCCTTTACGCTCTGCAAAACGCGGGCCAAGAACGTCGAACAGTTTCGCAACGTCTTTGTCTTGCTTGAGTTGCGATGCGGCCAGACGACGGCTGTGCAGATCGCCACGTTTCGCCAGAGTGATCAGCTTTTCGATCACCGGACGAAGTTCTTTCGCCTTGGGCAACGTGGTTTTGATTTGCTCGTGCTCGATCAGCGAGCCGGACATGTTCGAAAACAGAGCTTTGCGGTGCTCATGTGTACGATTAAGGCGACGGTATCCGCGGGCGTGACGCATGTGAATTCTCCAAATCTTGCGTTGTGCTTTGTCAGGCAGCCGATGCGTGTCGACCGCTCAGTTGGGGCAGTTGCCCATATATTCCCCGGCCATCCGGGCATTGAATGGGGGGCGTGTAATCCACGCCCCCCAATTCTGTCAAGCATAGAACGGATCAGAACTGATCTTCGAACCGTTTTGCCAAATCTTCGATATTTTCTGGCGGCCAGTCTTCGACTTCCATGCCCAGATGCAGCCCCATCCCCGAAAGAACTTCCTTGATCTCGTTAAGGGATTTGCGGCCGAAGTTCGGCGTCCGCAGCATTTCTGCCTCGGTTTTCTGGATCAGGTCACCGATGTAGACGATGTTATCGTTTTTCAAGCAGTTGGCCGAACGCACCGAAAGCTCCAGCTCGTCGACTTTCTTGAGCAACAGCGGGTTGAATTCAAGCCCGTCATCTGCGTCCTGCTTCGATGCCGATTCAGGCTCTTCGAAGTTGACAAAGATCGACAGCTGATCTTGCACGATACGCGCAGCATAGGCCACGGCGTCCTCGGGCGTGATCGATCCGTCGGTTTCGATTTTCATCGTCAGCTTGTCATAATCCAGCACCTGACCTTCGCGGGTCGGGGTCACTTCATATGCGACTTTCTTCACCGGCGAATAGATCGCGTCGATCGGGATCAAGCCAATCGGTGCATCTTCGGGGCGATTCTTGTCGGCTGCGACATACCCTTTGCCGGTGTTCACGGTCAATTCCATGAACAGATCGGCACCGTCATCGAGGTGGCAAACGACGTGTTCTTTATTAAGAACTTCGATGCCCGCAGTCTCGTTAATGTCGCCTGCGGTGACAACGCCAGGCCCTTTGGCAGAGATCGAGATCCGCTTGGGACCATCGACATCCATCCGCAAGGCGACGCCCTTCAGGTTCAGCACGATATCGGTGACGTCTTCACGCACACCGGGAACGCTCGAGAACTCGTGAAGAACATTGTCGATCTGAACGCTGGTAATCGCCGCGCCTTGCAGCGAAGACAACAGAACGCGACGCAGCGCGTTACCAAGGGTCAAACCAAAACCACGCTCAAGCGGTTCGGCAACGACCGAAGCCTGACGTTCCGGATCGCTACCGGGTTTAATGTCCAGTTGCGTCGGCTTAATCAGCTCGGCCCAATTCTTGTGGATCATGCAATGACCTCCATACCTGTTCCCTACCCATGTCCCAAGTAAGGAACGCCCGAGGATATAAATGCGGACACAACGGGGCCGTACGGAAAACCGCACGGCCCCATTGCTAGAATTATTAGACGCGACGCCGTTTCGGCGGGCGGCAACCGTTGTGTGCAATCGGGGTCACGTCACGGATCGAAGTGACGGTCAAACCGACAGCAGCCAGTGCACGCAGAGCGGATTCACGACCCGAACCGGGGCCTTGAACTTCTACATCTACAGTGCGCAGACCGTGATCTTGCGCTTTACGCGCAGCGTCTTCGGCAGCCATCTGAGCGGCGTAAGGGGTCGATTTACGCGAACCCTTGAAGCCCATGGTGCCCGAGGACGACCACGAGATAGCATTGCCCTGAACGTCAGAGATCAGGATCTTGGTGTTGTTGAACGAAGAGTTCACATGAACAACGCCAGTGGCGATATTCTTGCGCTCTTTACGCTTTGCGCGGGTTTTTTCGCGTGCCATTGATGCGTCCTCCCCTTACTTCTTCTTACCGGCAATAGCCTTCGCCGGGCCCTTGCGGGTACGAGCGTTGGTGTGGGTACGCTGACCGCGAACCGGCAGGTTCCGGCGGTGGCGCAGGCCGCGATAGCAGCCAAGGTCCATCAGACGTTTTACGTTCATCTGAACTTCACGACGCAGGTCACCTTCAACGGTGAAGTTTGCGTCGATGTGCTCACGAATCGAGAGAACTTCAGCGTCCGACAATTCGTTCACGCGACGCGTGAGATCGATACCGGTCGCTTCACAGATTTTCTTAGCCGAGTCGGAACCGATCCCGGTGATGTAGGTCAATGCGATCGGGACGCGTTTCCCGGTCGGAATGTTGACGCCAGCAATACGTGCCAAAGCGTGCTTCCTTTCGTTGCGGTTCCGTAACTCCAGAACCTTTTTTCACAACACAGAACCCGAAACCTCGTGCTTCGGATCCTTGCACGACCCCGCCCTAGACACCAAAAGAGGTTGGTCAAGGGGAAATCGATTCTTGTCGAGACGCTGTGACCTACGGGGGTTTTACCCCTGGGTCAAGCCCCTGCGGGTCTGATTATGCCTGCTGATCGAGAACTGCGGCAACTGCGCCGGCAACTTCACCAATTTCAGCCAGACCATCAATCGAAAACAGATCGCCATTGGCGTAGTAATAGCCAATCAACGGCGATGTCTTCTTGTAATACTCCATCAGCCGCGTGCGCAGGCTGTCGGCATTGTCGTCAGCGCGCCGCACCATATTGGTAGAACCGCATGCATCACACACGCCATCGATCTTCGTGGGCTTGGTCTGGTCGTGGTAGACCTCGCCGCAATTGCCGCAGGTGAACCGGCCCGTGATACGGGCGACCAATGCCTCGTCATCTACACGCATCTCGATAACCGCATCCAGCTTTTTGCCGTGCCGTGCGAGCAGTTTGCCCAATGCATCGGCTTGAGCCAGAGTGCGCGGGAAACCGTCGAAGATGAACCCGTCTGCGGTGCTGTTGTTCAGCTTTTCCTCGATGAGACCGATAACGATCTCATCGGTGACAAGTTGACCCTTGGCCATAACATCGGCGACCTTGTTGCCCATTTCCGTGCCGGACGCTTTGGCATCGCGCAGCATATCGCCTGTGGAAAGCTGGACGAGATTACGCTCGTCCACCAGTTTGCGCGCTTGGGTACCTTTACCAGCACCGGGAGGTCCGAGCAGAATAATATTGGTCATCTTGGATCCTTCCTGTCAGCGCCGTGCCGGGGCTTTGCGGGCTGTTTTTTTACGCTTGCCGCGCAGCTGGGATTTTTCGATCAGGCCTTCGTATTGATGGGCCAGCAAATGCGACTGCACCTGATTGATTGTGTCCATGGTAACGGAAACAATAATCAACACCGAGGTTCCGCCGAAGTAAAACGGGATCGACAGTTGCGAACGCAGGATCTCGGGCAGCAAACAGACCGCAGCCAGATAACCGGACCCGATAACCAATACGCGCGTCACGACGTAATCAAGATATTCCTCGGTCTTCTTGCCCGGGCGGATACCCGGGATAAAGCCGCCTTGGTTTTTGAGATTATCGGCGACTTCATCAGATTTGAAAGACACATTGGCCGTGTAGAAATAGGCAAAGAATACGATCATCGCGACATAGAACAACAGATACAGCGGTTGTCCCGGACCAAAATAGGCCAGAATGGTCGACATAACGGGGCCGGTATTTCCGCTGGAGAAGGTCGCAATCGTCGTGGGCAACAGCAAAAGCGACGAGGCAAAGATCGCAGGGATAACGCCTGCAGGGTTCACCTTGATCGGCAAGTGCGATGAGCCGCCGTCATACATCTTCATGCCAACCTGACGACGCGGATACTGGATATGGATCTTGCGCAAGGCACGCTCCATAAACACCACAAACCCGATCACAGCGACGATCATCACAATCACCAGCAGCGTCACCGGCAGCGATATTGCACCTGCCCGCCCCTGCTCGAGGAAGCTTGCCATCGCGGCTGGAATTTCGGCCACAATCCCCACAAAGATAATGAGCGAGATACCGTTGCCGATGCCGCGTGCTGTGATTTGCTCGCCCATCCACATCAGGAACATTGTCCCGCCAACAAGCGTGATCACGACGGCGGCTTGGAAATACAGCCCCGGTTCATGCGCCAGTCCACCGGCCTCAAGCGACTTTGCCAAGCCGAAGGCTTGGAATGTTGCGAGTGCTACGGTGCCATATCGCGTGATCTGGTTGATCTTTTTGCGGCCCTGCTCGCCCTCTTTTTTCATCTGTTCAAGTGCGGGCACCATTGCGGCCAGCAATTGAACGATAATCGAGGCGGAGATATAGGGCATGATCCCCAAGGCCAGAATACCCATCCGGCCAAGTGCGCCACCCGTAAACATCGACAAGATCCCGCCGATGCCGGAGGCCGCGCCATCCATAAAGTCCCGCAGAGCCTGTGCATCAATCCCTGGAACCGGGATATACGTCCCCAGCCGGTAGATGATCAACAACCCGAGGGTAAAGAAAATCCGTTGGCGCAGCTCCGTGGCTTTGCCGAGGGCGCCCCACGAAAGGTTCGCCGCCATTTGCTCTGCAGCAGATGCCATATGCCTGTCTCTTTCATGTCAACGCCGCCAGACCGGGTCCCCGGTCGGCGGCGCCAGAAAACCTAAGTCGTTGTAAGCGGACAGCTGCCCACTCACAACAACAGATTTAACCTTACTCAGCGACCGCCGATGCGGTGGTGAGCTTGCCACCGGCTTTTTCGACAGCTTCAACAGCTGCTTTCGACGCACCCGTCACATTCAGCGTAAGGGCGGATTTGACTTCGCCTTTCGCCAAAACCCGAATGCCGTCAAGTTTGCGGCGCACAAGACCCGAAGCAATCAGCGCGTCTTCGTTGATTTCGGATTTCGCATCGATTTTGCCGGCTTCGATGAATTTCTCGATCAGGCCGAGGTTCACAACGGCGAATTTCTTCGCGTTGGGGGCGGTGAAGCCACGCTTGGGAAGGCGACGATAGAGCGGCATCTGGCCGCCTTCGTAACCGTTCAGCGAAACACCCGAACGGGATTTCTGACCTTTAATACCACGGCCACCCATTTTACCTTTGCCCGAACCCGGGCCACGTGCGATGCGTTTTTTCTTCGGCGACGCGCCTGCATTATCGTGAAGTTCGTGAAGTTTCATATCGCTTCTCCTCGTGCCGGATGTGACCCATGAAGCGAAAGGGGCCAACCGCGGCGTTTTTTGCTTGAATGCTGATGCATTGATTCGCGCCCCGATAGGGGCAAGTTTTCGCATACCGCCCTTGGGCAAAGCGATCAACCTTTATATCTGCGGTGCCGCAGCCGAACGGCCATGGCGGCGCCGATAATCCTGTACCTCGCGCGGGGCCTGTGTTGCGGCGATATGCCACGCCCCCTGCCCCGACGGGAGAGTATCGATATAAAGAAAACGCCCCACCAAATGGCAGGGCGCTTGAAATCCGATCGTATAAACGATCAGGCTTTCTCTTCGATGATCTTCACCATGTGCGAGATTTTCGAAACCATGCCGCGAACAGCGGGGGTATCTTCCAATTCACGCGTACGGTTCAGTTTGCCAAGACCCAGACCTTTCAGCGTTGCGCGCTGATTGGCTGGACGGCGGATCGGCGAACCGGTCTGTTTAACGACGATAGTAGCCATGCTCCGCTCTCCTTATGCTTCAACCGGTGCTTCGGCTTCAGGCTTCTTCAGGATGTCAGCAACCTTCTTGCCGCGGCGTGCCGCAACATTCCGGGGGCTTGCTTCCTTACCGAGGCCATTCAGCGTCGCACGGATCATGTTATAGGGGTTTTGCGAACCGGTTGATTTCGCAACCACATCCTGCACGCCCAGCATTTCGAACACGGCACGCATCGGACCACCGGCGATGATACCGGTACCTTGCGGTGCTGTGCGCATAACCACTTTGCCAGCGCCATGACGGCCTTCGACATCGTGGTGCAACGTGCGCGCATCGCGCAGCGGAACACGGATCATGTTGCGCTTCGCCTGCTCGGTTGCCTTACGAATGGCCTCCGGCACTTCTTTCGCTTTACCTTTGCCGAAGCCGACACGACCGCGCTGGTCACCAACAACAACAAGCGCCGCGAAACCAAAGCGTTTACCGCCTTTTACAGTTTTCGAGACACGGTTGATCGCGACCAAGCGATCTGCGAATTCCGGAGTTTCGTCGCGGTCGTCACGACGGCTCCGACGGTTATCACGTTCTGCCATGAGGCAATCCTTTCGTGATGGCGCATCACTACGCCAAATTTATCCAATCCAAGTGGGCGCCGCGAACGGCGCCCCCGGATCATCGGGGAGGCGTGAAAGCCTCCCGCCAGTTTTTAGAACTTCAGACCGCCTTCACGGGCTGCGTCGGCGAGCGCTTTGATTTTGCCGTGGAACAGGAAACCACCACGGTCAAAATAGCACTCTTCAACACCAGCTTTTTTGGCGCGCTCGGCAATTGCCGCACCAATCTTGCTGGCTGCTTCGACGTTGTTCTTGCCGACGACGCCGAGATCTTTCTCGAGCGTGGAGGCCGAAGCCAAGGTCACGCCTTTCAGATCGTCGATCAGCTGAACGCTGAGGTTTTTCGACGAGCGATGCACCGACAGACGCGCACGACCAGCGGCCATTTTGCGCAGTTTGTTCCGTACGCGCAGGCGGCGCTTTAGGAACAGTTCTCTTTTCTTGTTCGCCATTTTCGCGCCCCTTACTTCTTCTTACCTTCCTTGCGGAAGATATACTCACCCTTATAGCGGATGCCTTTGCCCTTATAGGGCTCGGGCGCGCGCCACTCACGGATATTCGCAGCGACTTGGCCAACAAGCTGTTGATCCACGCCTTCGATGACAATCTCCGTCTGTTTCGGGGCCGTGATGGTCACGCCGTCCGGAATAGCGAAGTTGACATCATGCGAGTAGCCGAGAGCCAACTTCAAAACGTTGCCCTGCATCGTGGCGCGGTAACCCACACCCGAAATCTCGAGCTCTTTTTTGAAGCCTTCGGTGACACCTTGCACAAGGTTTGCGATCATCGAGCGGGTCATACCCCACTGCTGACGGGCGCGTTTGGACGAACCACGCGGCGTTACGGAAACGGCATCGCCGTCAACCGTAATCGTCACATCATCCGTCGCGGTGAAGCTACGGGTCCCTTTGGGGCCTTTGACTTCGATGGTCTGGCCCGAAACGGACGCCGAAACGCCGTTTACGAGTTCAACCGATTTTTTACCAATACGAGACATCGTAACCTCCTTAGAAGACGGTGCAGAGCACTTCGCCACCAACGTTGGCAGAGCGTGCAGCTGCATCCGACATCACGCCCTTAGACGTGGAGACGATGGAAACGCCCAAGCCCTGACGGACGGATGGAACGTCTTTTGCAGCCATGTACACACGACGACCTGGGGTCGACACGCGCTGAAGCTCACGGATAACCGGGGCGCCTTCATAGTATTTCAGGCTGATTTCCAGTTCCGGGTGCCCCTTCGCATTCGAGGTGCTTTCATAGCCACGGATGTAGCCTTCCGCTTGCAACACATCCAAAACCCAAGCGCGCAGCTTGGATGCCGGCGTACGGGTGGTGGATTTGCCGCGCGCTTGCGCGTTGCGGATACGGGTCAGCATATCGCCGATAGGATCATTCACAGACATACCCGTTCTCCTTACCAGCTCGACTTGACCATGCCGGGGATTTGGCCATAGGAGGCCAGATCACGCAGCTTGATCCGCGAGAGTTTCAGCTTACGGTAGTAAGCATGGGGACGACCGGTCATCTGGCAACGGTTGTGCAGACGGACGGACGACGAGTTACGGGGCAGTTCCGCAAGCTTCAGAGACGCGGTGAAGCGCTCTTCCATCGGGCGGTCTTGATCTGCGACGATTGCTTTGAGCGCTGCGCGTTTGTCGGCGTACTTGTTAACAAGACGTTGACGTTTCGCTTCGCGCGCAACCATGGATTTCTTAGCCATTTTTCATTCTCCCCGCGATCAGGCCGTAAACGGCATGTTGAAGTGCTTCAGGAGCGCCTTCGCCTGCGCGTCATCGGACGATGTGGTCACCATGATAATGTCCATACCGAGCACTTCATCGACTTTGTCGAATTCGATTTCGGGGAACACGATCTGCTCCTTGAGGCCCATTGCGAAGTTGCCGTTGCCATCGAAGGACGGTTTCACGCCACGGAAATCGCGAACGCGCGGCAGCGCGATGTTGATCAGCCGGTCGAGAAAATCGTACATCCGGTCACCGCGCAGGGTGACTTTGGTACCCAAGGGCATTTCTTCACGAACGCGGAAGCCTGCAATCGACTTCTTCGCGTAGGTCATGACGGCCTTCTGACCTGCGATGAGCGAAAGCTCTTCGGAAGCCTGTTTGACCTTCTTGGTGTCTTTCGTCGCTTCACCAACGCCCATGTTGAGAACGATTTTCTCAAGGCGCGGGATCTCCATGTCGTTTTTGTAGCCGAACTCTTCTTTCAAAGCAGCGCGGATTTTTTCGACATACTCAGCGCGAAGACGCGGGGTGTAGTTTGCTTGGTCCAGCATCAGATCACGTCCCCCGTGGTTTTCGCAAAGCGAACCTTTTTACCGTCTTCGAAGCGGAAGCCGGTACGGGTTGCTTTACCGTTTGCATCGACAAGTGCCAGATTCGACAGATCGATCGGCATTGCCTTCGGCTGACGGCCACCGGGGCTCGTCTGCGTCTGACGGGTGTGACGGATCGCGACGTTTACGCCGTCGACCACTGCTTTACCGGATGTCGGCGATACAGAAGTGATTTCACCCTGTTTGCCTTTGTCTTTACCGGCCAGCACGATGACCTTGTCACCTTTACGGAGTTTAGCAGCCATTACAGCACCTCCGGCGCAAGCGAGATGATCTTCATGAAGTTTTTCGCACGCAGTTCGCGCACGACCGGCCCGAAGATACGGGTGCCGACCGGCTCGCCGTTGTTGCCCAAGATTACGGCAGCATTACGGTCGAAACGGATGGCAGTACCATCTTCACGACGAACTTCTTTGGCGGTGCGCACGACAACGGCCTTACGGACGTCACCTTTCTTTACGCGACCACGCGGGATGGCTTCCTTAACGGAGACGACGATAACATCGCCCACCGACGCATAGCGACGGTGCGAACCACCCAGGACCTTGATGCACTGAACTTTCCGAGCACCGGAATTGTCAGCCACATCCAGATTGGTCTGCATCTGGATCATAGGGTTACTCCCGACCTTTGGGGACACATCTTATTACGTGCCCCAGGGTTTCGATAAACTGGTGTTTATCGCCGGGACCTAAGTTCAAAAGAACTTAGGCCTCGACGACAACCTGCCAGCGTTTCGTCTTCGAAACGGGTGCGCACTCTTCGATACGAACAGCGTCCCCCGTCTTGAATTGGTTAGCCGCGTCATGTGCGCGGTATTTCTTCGACTTACGGATCGTTTTTTTCAAAACGGGGTGCGTGAAGCGACGTTCGACCGAAACAGTGATCGTTTGGTCGTTTTTGTCGGAGGTCACAACACCTGAAAGAATACGTTTGGGCATAGGAAGGCTCCTTATTTCGCAGCTTCAGCGGCTTTTACATTCAGCTCAGTTTTCACACGGGCAACCTGACGGCGGACCTTACGCATACGCGCAGTGTTTTCGAGCTGATTGGTGGCCTGCTGGAAGCGCAGATTGAAAGCTTCCTTTTTCAGCGAAACGAGCTCGTCACGGAGCTCATCAGGCGTTTTCGCCTTGAGTTCTTGGGCTGTCATTCCCTTATCCTTTACTTGGCACCAGAGGGCCCCGCTTGGACGCGTAAGCGCGCTTGGGGTGACCCTGATTCTGGTGGGTTATGTCGATCCTGTCGCCAGGAACCCGCGGGACCTATCATCACATCAGGATTCTGGCAAGGGGTGTTGGAAACAAAACAGGCCCCAGCGTCAACGCCGGGGCCCGCTTTTAAATTATAGTGACCGGATTACCAGTCTTGACGCTCTACGATGCGGGTCGCAACGGAAAGTTTCGATGCACCAAGGCGCAGGGCCTCGCGTGCAACAACTTCCGATACGCCGTCGATCTCGAACATCACACGGCCGGGCTTCACTTTGGCCGCCCAGAAATCCACGGAGCCTTTACCTTTACCCATACGGACTTCGGTCGGCTTTGCGGTGACTGGGGTATCCGGGAAGATACGGATCCAAACACGACCCTGACGCTTCATGTGGCGGTTGATCGCCCGGCGTGCAGCTTCGATTTGGCGCGCGGTGACACGCTCGGGTGCCAGCGCTTTCAGGCCAAAGTGTCCGAAGTTCAGATCGGTGCCGCCTTTGGCTTCACCGTGAATCCGGCCTTTGTGCTGTTTGCGGAACTTTGTCCGTTTCGGTTGCAACATGGTAACTTACTCCTCAGCGCTCGCGACGCGGACCGCGCGGAGCTGGGCCTTCTTGAGCCTCAGCCGCTTTGCGTTCGCGTGCTTGCGGATCATGTTCCATGATCTCGCCTTTGAAGATCCACACCTTAACACCGATGATCCCGTAAGGGGTCGAGGCTTCGGAGTGAGCGTAATCGATGTCTGCACGCAGGGTATGCAGCGGCACACGGCCTTCGCGATACCATTCGGTCCGTGCGATCTCGGCACCGCCAAGGCGGCCCGCGACGTTCACACGAATACCAAGTGCGCCCATGCGCATTGCGTTCTGCACGGTGCGTTTCATCGCACGGCGGAACGACACACGACGCTCGAGCTGCTGCGTGATCGACTCTGCAGCCAACTGCGCGTCAACTTCCGGTTTACGGACTTCGACGATATTCAGGTGCAGTTCAGACGCAGTGAAGTTCGCCAGCTTCTTGCGAAGCGCTTCGATATCGGCGCCTTTTTTGCCGATGATCACACCGGGACGAGCTGCGTGGATCGTAACGCGGCACTTTTTGTGCGGACGCTCGATGATCACGCGGCTGATACCGGCTTGCTTGGCTTCCGTGCGGATGAATTCACGGATCTTTACGTCTTCCAGCAAAAGATTACCGAAATCTTTGCTTTCAGCGAACCAACGGCTGTCCCAGGTGCGATTGACCTGGAGACGCATACCGATCGGATTGACCTTATGACCCATTACGCTTGCTCCTCGATCTGACGCACCTTGATGGTGAGCTCCGAAAACGGCTTCATGATCTTGCCGAACCGGCCACGTGCCCGCGGACGACCACGTTTCATCACCAGATTCTTGCCGACCCAAGCTTCAGCCACGACCAACTCGTCAACATCCAGACCATGGTTGTTTTCAGCGTTGGCGATTGCCGATTGCAGGCACTTCTTCACGTCAGCCGAGATCCGCTTTTTCGAGAAGGTCAGATCGGCCAGAGCCTTATCGACCTTCTTGCCACGGATCATTGCGGCAACGAGGTTCAGTTTCTGCGGCGAGGTGCGCAGCATTTTCGATTTTGCCAGCGCTTCGTTATCCGCCACACGGCGCGGATTCTTTTCCTTACCCATGACGATTACTTCCTCTTGGCTTTTTTGTCGGCAGCGTGACCGTAATACGTACGGGTCGGCGAGTACTCACCGAATTTCTGACCGATCATTTCCTCGGTCACAGCGACCGGGATGTGCTTCTGACCATTGTAGACCCCGAACGTGAGGCCCACGAATTGCGGCAGGATAGTGGAGCGACGCGACCAGATCTTGATCACTTCCCCTTTGCCCGAATCGCGTACTTTCTCTGCTTTCTTCAGCAGGAAGGCATCGACGAAGGGGCCTTTCCAAACAGAACGTGCCATATCTTAACGACCCTTCCTAGCGTGACGCGAACGGAGAATATACTTATCCGTCTTCTTGTTCGAACGGGTGCGCTTGCCCTTCGTGGGCTTACCCCAAGGCGTCACTGGGTGACGACCACCGGAGGTCCGGCCTTCACCACCACCATGCGGGTGGTCGATCGGGTTCATTGCAACACCGCGGACAGTCGGACGAACACCCATGTGGCGTTTGCGGCCGGCTTTACCGTAGTTCTGGTTGGAGTGGTCGTGGTTGGACACAGCACCGATGGTGGCCATGCATTCCTGACGCACGAGACGCAGCTCGCCAGAGCTCAGGCGGATCTGGGCGTAGCCACCGTCACGACCAACGAACTGCGCGTAAGTGCCAGCTGCGCGAGCAACTTGGCCGCCTTTACCCGGCTTCAGTTCGATGTTGTGGACAATGGTCCCGATCGGCATGCCCGAGAACGGCATCGCGTTGCCCGGCTTGATGTCTACTTTGGCGCCAGCGATAATCTTGTCACCCAAAGCCAGGCGCTGCGGCGCCAGGATATAGGCGGCTTCGCCGTCTTCGTACCGGATGAGCGCGATGAACGCGGTCCGGTTCGGGTCATATTCGATGCGCTCGACAATTGCCGATACGTCGAACTTGCGACGTTTGAAATCAACAATCCGGTAGAGACGCTTCGCGCCGCCACCCTTGTGCCACATCGTAATGCGTCCGGTATTGTTCCGGCCACCCGTCTTGGTAAGACCCTCGGTGAGGGACTTGACGGGACGGCCTTTCCAAAGCTCCGAACGGTCGATCAGAACCAGCCCACGCTGGCCCGGCGTAGTCGGCTTGTACGACTTGAGTGCCATGCTCTCTGTCTTCCGTTGCTTTGGACCATAGGTCCGTTCTTCCAAGAGGCCGGTGGTGTTATCCCCCTGCCCCGCTCATATTTGGCTTCAGCATGCTGAAAACCGCTTCCTTAGGTGAGGGAAGCATAAAACTGAGCGGGCCCGAAGACCGGGCCCGCCAGATTCGTTTCGGCTTCTATCAGAGACCTGTGGTCACGTCGATAGTGTTTCCGTCTTCCAGCATCACATAGGCTTTCTTGACGTCCGAACGCTTGCCCGGTGTACCGCGGAAGCGCTTGGTTTTGCCTTTGGTGATCGAGGTGTTAACCGCTTTCACCTTAACGTCGAAGAGTGTTTCGACAGCCGTTTTGATCTCGGGCTTCGAAGCGCTTTTGGCAACTTCGAAAACAACCGCACCGTGCTCGGACGCAAGCGTCGCTTTCTCGGTGATGATCGGCTTTACGATCACGTCGTAATGTTCGGGTTTCGCGCTCATTTCAGACGAGCCTCCAAAGCTTCGACACCCGCTTTGGTGATGACCAGAGTCTCACGCTTGAGGATGTCATAAACATTTGCCCCCATCGACGGCAGCACATCGATACCTTCGATGTTTTGCGCGGCCTTGGCGAAGTTCGAATTCACTTCGGCACCGTCAATGACCAGAACTTTTTTCCAGCCGAGCTCTTTTGCTGCTTTGGCCAGATCCTTCGTTTTCGCGTTGGCCAGGGCGGCCTCTTCGATCACAACAAGGTTTCCGGTTGCCGCTTTCGACGACAAAGCATGCTTCAGGCCCAGGGCACGGAACTTCTTCGGCAGGTCATGGGCGTGCGACCGGGGGGTCGGGCCTTTATAAACACCACCGTGACGGAAGATCGGCGCTTTCTTGGAACCGTGACGTGCGCCACCGGTGCCTTTTTGGCGATAGATCTTCTTGGTCGAGTAGCTGACTTCCGACTTCGTCAGGACCGAGTGGGTCCCTGCCTGAGCTTTCGCACGCTGCCAGCGCACGACGCGGTGCAGAATATCTGCGCGCGGCTCAAGACCGAAGATGTCATCGGCCAGATCGATATCGCCGGCTTTGCCAGCGTCGAGCTTGATCACATCAAATTTCATGCTTCACCCCCATCTGCCGGAGCTTGTTCGGCAGGAGCAGCGGTTGCTTCGGTTGCAGCAGATCTCAGAGCCGCCGGCATCGGGACGTTCTCGGGCAGCGGTTTTTTGACCGCGTCCTTGATCGTAACCCAACCACCTTTCGAACCCGGCACCGAACCTTTTACAAGGATCAGACCACGATCGAGGTCGGTTTTGATAACCTGCAGGTTCTGCGTTGTCACGCGCACGGCACCAAGATGGCCTGCCATCTTCTTGCCTTTGAACACGCGGCCCGGATCTTGACACTGACCCGTCGAACCGTGCGAGCGGTGCGAGATCGAAACACCGTGAGTTGCGCGAAGACCGCCAAAGTTATGGCGTTTCATCGCACCTGCAAAACCCTTACCGATCGAGGTGCCCGCGATATCCACGAACTGCCCTTCATTGTAGTGGTTTGCCGCGATTTCCTGACCGACTTCGATCAGGTTTTCTTCGGCCACGCGGAATTCCGCGATTTTACGCTTAGGGGCGACGTTTGCCTTTGCGAAGTGACCACGCACAGCGGCGCTCACATTCTTGGCTTTCGCGTCCCCTGCGCCGAGTTGAACTGCAACATAACCGTCGCGTTCAATCGTGCGCTGAGCAACAACCTCAAGCTTGTCAAGCTGGAGAACGGTCACAGGTACCTGCTTGCCGTCTTCCAGAAAGAGCCGGGTCATGCCCAGCTTCTTGGCGATAACACCAGTCCGCAGCATGCTCGCCTCCTTAAACCTTGATCTCGACATCCACGCCAGCGGCGAGGTCGAGTTTCATCAATGCATCAACGGTTTGCGGAGTCGGATCGACGATATCCAGCATCCGTTTATGCGTGCGGATTTCCCACTGGTCGCGCGACTTTTTGTCGACGTGCGGACCACGGAGAACCGTGAATTTTTCTACTTTGTTCGGCAGCGGGATCGGACCGCGCACCGTTGCACCCGTACGCTTCGCAGTGTTTACGATTTCCTGGGTGCTGGCGTCCAGCACACGGTAATCAAACGCTTTGAGCCGGATGCGGATATTTTGACCGTTCATATGTCATGCCTCTCGCATGGCGTTCTAGGTTGAGAGGCAGACGACACCGCATGCGGCGCCTGCGTCGAACCCGAGATCTGGTGGATAGATCAGACGCGGCGAATAGGCCCCGCAAAGGATTCTGTCAACCCACGTTGGCGCGGTTTCCATGAATTACTCGTATTTGCACGGGTAATGCACCGATGCGTGGCATATCTGCGCCGGATATGGGGCGTGCGCGACCCTACCACATCAACGCAGTGTTGGGCCGGTCGGTTAGGTCACAGGGCTGTGTCCGCGCTGGAAACATTTCCTCGGAACGAATTGCGCACCGCGCCGTTGTGGGTGTGAAGGACGGGCAGCAGGCCCGCCCACCCAGAGACAATCCTCAAGGAGCTTATCATGCCGAAGATTTCCGATAGCAAAATCCTCATCCTAGCAACGCATGGCTTTGAGCAATCCGAACTGGAAGCCCCCCGCGACAAACTGCGCGGCGTAGGCGCCCATGTCGATGTTGCCTCTCTCGATGGACGTCCGATCAAGGGCTGGTCCGGCGACGATTGGGGCGATACCGTGCCCGCCGATGTCGACTTCAATGAAGTGTCAACGGGCGATTATGACGCGCTCATCCTCCCGGGCGGCCAGATCAACCCCGACATTTTGCGCACGAAGCCCAAGGTGGTCGAATTCATCCGCACATTCTTCAACGAGAAGAAAATTATCGCCGCGATTTGCCACGGTCCTTGGTTGCTGGTCGAGGCTGATATCGTTAAGGGGCGCAAGCTGACATCCTACCACTCGATCAAAACCGACGTGATTAACGCTGGTGCGGAGTGGAAAGACGAAGCTGTCGTTAACGATCAAGGTTTCATTACTTCGCGCAACCCCGGCGATTTGGATGCATTCGTCTCCAAGATCATCGAGGAAGTCGAAGAAGGGCGCCATACCCAACGCGCAGTGGCCTGAACTTCCACTGTGCACCCTGTCTCAAGGTTATGCGCACTGTCCCTCCTGCCTCTAGGCAGGAGGGATTTTTATTGCAGTCGTCTCAAGATCAGCAGTCGGCAATCAGGAATTTTTAAACCACCGCATCCGCCAGATGAACACGACCTGACAAACGACCAAAACCGCACACCAGAAGCATAGCCAGAAAAACGCATCCCCATCGCGAAGTCCTGGCATGCCATCTATATTCACCCCGAACAGGCCGGTTAAAAATCCCAATGGCAGGAAAATTACAGACACCACCGAAAGCACGAAAGTATTTCGGTTCACACGGTCGGAAAGTTGGGTAGAGAGTTCCTCTCTTAAAACCTGTGCCTGATCGCGTAATTCGTCCATGTCCTCGCTGACACGGGTCATCTTGACCACTTCTTCCTCTAATTCGCGACGCACCAAATCGTCTATGACGGGGCTTTGTGCCACTGCCGCCTTTGATAACGCCTCACGTTGCGGGCCGAGATAGCGCCGCGCTGCAATTACCTTCAGGCGCAGGTTCAGTACCCGACGGCGCAAATGGTCACCGCCAGCGCCATAAACCTCGACCTCAAGCGCTTCAACCACCTCGTCCAGTTCCGCCTGAAACCCGGCGATGTTCCCGACCAGATCCTCAACCAAGCGCACCAGGAACAGCCCCGCCGTCTGCGGCGCACGCCCGACCCTGATCGCATCATCCATCCGGTTAATTGCGCGAATACCCTTTCGCGCAACTGTAACAATCCTGCAGTTATCGACATACATCCGCAATGACACCATGTCTTCACGGTCCTCGCCTTCGTTAAAGTTGATCCCGCGTAAAATCACCATCAGACCTTCACCCAACACGGTTGTGCGGGGGCGGGTGTCACGATCAAGAAGTGCCTCGACAGCTTGCGGATCAAGGTAATCCAGTTCGGTCCGGATCCAGTCCTGCGCCTGCGGGTGGGTGCCGTCCAGATGGACCCACGCCAGACGCTCGTCGCGCAAGGCGTCAAGTATTTCTGACTGTGTTTCGCCTGCGGATGCGTTGGCTGACGCCGATGCATTCAACATATGCGACAACAAAATGGGTGTATCAGCCATTGAACACGCTTTCTTTAAACTCGAGCATCATAAGTTAGCAGGTAGCGCTTTACATCCTCTGCGTCGAGCAGGGCGCCCCGACTGCGGCGCGCCACGGTTCGCGGGGGTTTTTCCGGCGCAGGCTTTTGGCGCGACATAGTGCATATGGGCGAGGCGCCCAAGATATCTGCGGGATCTGTTGAAGCAAGCTTTGCGTGCAGTCAGTCTGCGCTTTTGCTGCGTTGGTCCGGGCATAGCGCCTGCAAGCGGTCGGCACGGGATCTCAGCTTGATGAGCGCGGGATGCGTTAGGCAAGCGGGTTTTCCCGGGGCGGCGCGTCTTAGGCGTGATGGCGTCCATGGGGTGACGAGCTGTAGGGTGGCGGCCGGCAGGGCCAGATAGGGGCACGTGGACGGCGCACCCCTTACCCGCTTGCCTTTACCTCTTCCGCTGGCGGGATGCGTGGCACAGTTGGTGGGGGGCATCCCAGCCTACCCTTGTGGCGGATCACGGCGTCTTGTCACTTTGGCACTGCCGTACCTCGCGCATTGCGCGTCCGTGTGTGGCGCCCTGACCCGATGTCCTATCCGTCGACCGGCGTCAAAGTGCGAAAGACCGTGCCACGTGCCCTTGTGCGCCCTCCCCTGCCCGTATCCCTTCCCTGCCCGTGTCCGTCCCTGCCTGCGGTACTGTGCACCCTGAACCACGAGCGTGACGCTGCGGGCGTGGTACGGCCCTTCCCGCTCCCCGCACCGGATGGAGCTTGAGGCGCGCGCTCCGTATCAGGTCAGGTCAGGTCTGGTCGTGTGGGGTCGGATCAGGTCGAGACAGAGCCTTGGCAAGGAGAAGAACCAGCCGAAAGACATGAAAAAAGGGCCACCCGCGCGGGGTGGCCCTTTCTATCGTCTCACGCAAATGCGCGGAAAATCATTACGCGATGATTTTCGACACAACACCCGCGCCAACGGTCCGGCCGCCTTCGCGGATCGCGAAACGCAGACCATCTTCCATCGCGATCGGTGCGATCAGCTCAACCGTGAACTTCAGGTTGTCGCCAGGCATAACCATCTCGGTGCCCTCGGGCAGCTCGACAGTACCGGTGACGTCCGTCGTACGGAAGTAGAACTGCGGGCGGTAGTTCGCGAAGAACGGCGTGTGACGGCCACCTTCCTCTTTGGTGAGGATATAGGCTTCTGCTTCGAACTTGGTGTGCGGCTTGACCGAACCCGGCTTCGCCAGAACCTGACCACGCTCAACACCTTCACGGTCGATGCCGCGAAGCAGCGCGCCGATGTTGTCGCCAGCTTCACCACGATCCAGCAGTTTGCGGAACATTTCCACACCCGTGCAGGTCGATTTCTTGGTGTCGCGGATACCGATGATTTCCAGATCGTCGCCAACGTTGACAACGCCACGCTCGATACGACCGGTCACAACAGTACCACGGCCCGAGATCGAGAACACGTCTTCGATCGGCATCAGGAAGGGCTGGTCAACCGCACGTTCCGGCGTCGGAATGTAGGCATCAACCGCTTTCATCAGCTCGCGGATCGAGTTCTCGCCGATCTCTTCGTCACGACCTTCAAGCGCGGCCAGAGCCGAGCCTTTCACGATCGGGATATCGTCGCCCGGGTAGTCGTAGGACGACAGAAGCTCGCGGACTTCCATTTCGACAAGCTCGAGAAGCTCTTCGTCGTCGACCTGGTCAACCTTGTTCATGTACACAACCATGCCCGGGATGCCAACCTGGCGACCCAGAAGGATGTGCTCGCGCGTTTGCGGCATCGGACCATCGGCGGCGTTCACAACCAAGATCGCGCCGTCCATCTGCGCCGCACCCGTGATCATGTTCTTCACATAGTCGGCGTGGCCGGGGCAGTCGACGTGCGCGTAGTGACGGTTTTCCGTCTCGTACTCAACGTGCGCGGTCGAGATCGTGATCCCGCGTGCTTTCTCTTCCGGTGCACCATCAATCTGGTCATAGGCACGGAAATCACCGAAGAACTTCGTGATCGCTGCCGTCAGAGTGGTTTTGCCGTGGTCAACGTGGCCAATCGTGCCAATGTTGACGTGCGGCTTGTTACGTTCAAACTTTTCCTTAGCCATAAAGGCCTCCTGTCATCGTATAAGCGTCTGGAGGGACGCGCCCGGACCGTCACACGGCCGGACGCGTTTCGCTTACGCGTATTGCTTCTGAATTTCGTCCGAGATGTTTTGCGGCACTGCTTCGTAATGAGCAAAGATCATCGTGAAGACAGCACGTCCCGAAGACATCGAACGCAGGTTGTTGATGTAGCCGAACATATTGGCGAGCGGCACGAAGGAGTTGATTACCACGGCATTACCGCGGCTGTCTTGACCCTGCACCTGGCCCCGACGCGAAGTCAGGTCCCCAATGATCGAACCGGTGTATTCTTCCGGCGTAACCACTTCCACTTTCATCATCGGCTCGAGCAGTTTTGCGCCAGCCTTACGAAGGCCTTCACGCATTGCTGCACGGGTCGCGATTTCGAAGGCGAGAACCGAGGAGTCGACATCGTGGTAGGCGCCGTCAACCAGAGCCACCTTGAAATCGATCACCGGGAAGCCTGCCAATGGACCGGAGTCCATAACCGACTGAATCCCTTTTTCGACGCCCGGAATATATTCCTTCGGAACCGAACCACCAACGATTTTGGATTCGAACGAATATCCTTCGCCCGGCTCCGTCGGTGTGATCTGCAGTTTGATACGCGCAAACTGGCCGGTACCACCGGTTTGTTTTTTATGCGTGTAATCAATCTCTGCCGGTGCCGAGATCGTTTCACGGTATGCCACCTGCGGCGCACCGATATTCGCCTCGACCTTGAACTCACGCTTCATACGATCAACGAGGATGTCGAGGTGTAGCTCGCCCATACCCTTCATGATCGTCTGACCGGATTCGAAGTTGGTTTCGACGCGGAACGACGGATCTTCAGCAGCCAAGCGAGCAAGGGCAAGGCCCATTTTCTCTTGGTCAGCTTTCGATTTCGGTTCCACGGCGATTTCGATCACCGGCTCCGGGAAGCTCATGGTTTCAAGAACCACTTGCTTGTTGGCATCGCAAAGCGTGTCACCCGTCGTGGTTTCTTTCAGACCGGCCAATGCGATAATATCGCCCGAGCCTGCCCATTCGATCTCTTCACGGTTGTTGGAGTGCATCATCATCATACGACCGATGCGCTCTTTCTTGCCTTTTGTCGCGTTCATGACCGCGTCACCCTTTTTGAGGGTGCCCGAGTAAACACGCGTAAAGGTCAACGAACCAACGAAGGGGTCGTTCATGATCTTGAACGCCAGAGCCGAGAAGGGCTCGCTGTCGTCTGCATGGCGCGCAATGTCACGCGTTTCGGTCTCGTCATCAGGCGAGAAGCCCATGTAGGCCGGAACGTCGAGCGGCGACGGCAGGAAGTCCACAACGGCGTTCAGCAAGGGCTGTACACCTTTGTTTTTGAACGCCGAGCCACCCAGAACGGGAACGAACGACATATTGAGCGTCCCCTTGCGGATCAGCTTGCGCAGTGTCGGCACGTCGGGCTCTTCGCCTTCAAGATATGCCATCATTGCGTCGTCGTCTTGCTCGACGGCGTTCTCGACAAGCTTCGCGCGCCATTCCAGAGCGGTCGCTTTCAGATCGTCGCGGATCGGCTGACGGACCCAGGCTGCGCCCAGATCTTCACCAATCCAGACCCATTCTTCCATCGTGACAAGATCAACGATACCTTCCAGCAGATCTTCCGCACCGATGGGGAAGTTTACTGGAACCGGGGTCGCACCGGTACGGTCTTTGATCATCTGTACGCAGTTGAAGAAGTCCGCGCCGATTTTGTCCATTTTATTGACAAAAACCAGACGCGGAACCTTGTAGCGGTCAGCTTGACGCCACACGGTCTCGGTTTGCGGTTCTACGCCGGCGTTACCGTCGAGCAAAGCCACAGCACCATCCAACACAGCCAGCGAACGCTCAACTTCGATCGTGAAGTCAACGTGGCCGGGCGTGTCGATGATGTTCATCCGAAAACGAGTGTCATCGGTCCCGTCTACGGTCGGATCTTCCTGCCAATGCCAGTTAGTCGTCGTCGCAGCCGAGGTGATAGTGATGCCGCGTTCGGCCTCTTGCTCCATCCAGTCCATGGTCGCAGCGCCATCATGAACTTCACCGATCTTGTGGGATTTACCGGTGTAGAACAGGATGCGCTCAGTCGTCGTGGTTTTACCCGCGTCGATGTGAGCCATGATCCCGAAGTTGCGATAGAGGTTAAGCGGATATTCACGAGCCATAGTGGCGTCCTTCCGTTTAGCTTACCAGCGATAGTGGCTGAATGCTTTGTTAGCGTCGGCCATTTTATGCGTGTCTTCGCGACGCTTGACCGCAGTCCCGCGCGAATTCGCCGCATCCAGAATCTCGCCTGCAAGGCGCTCTTCCATGGTGTTCTCGTTGCGCGCACGTGCTGCCTTGATCATCCAGCGGATTGCCAGAGCTTCACGGCGGATCGGACGCACTTCGACCGGAACTTGGTAGGTTGCACCACCAACACGACGCGAGCGAACTTCAACAGCCGGCTTTACGTTTTCCAGTGCCTCGTGGAACACTTCGATCGGCTCGCGTTTCAGCTTGCCTTCGACCCGTTCCAGAGCAGAGTAGACGATACGCTCGGCAACAGATTTCTTGCCGTCGATCATCAGGTTATTCATAAATTTAGTCAGTACGCGATCGCCATACTTGGCGTCGGGTAGAACTTCGCGCTTCTCAGCCGCGTGACGACGTGACATGTCGGCCTCTCCTTACTTCGGACGCTTGGCGCCGTATTTCGAACGACGTTGACGGCGATCTTTAACACCTTGGGTATCCAGAACACCGCGAACGATGTGATAACGGACACCCGGAAGGTCTTTTACACGGCCGCCGCGGATGAGCACGACAGAGTGCTCTTGCAGGTTGTGCTTTTCGCCCGGGATGTAGGAGATGACCTCGAAGCCATTCGTCAAGCGCACTTTGGCAACTTTACGCATAGCGGAGTTCGGTTTCTTCGGCGTGGTGGTGTACACACGCGTGCAAACGCCACGTTTTTGCGGGCATTCTTGGAGGTGTTGCGACTTAGAGCGCTTTACCTTGGGCTGCCGCGGTTTGCGGATCAGCTGTTGGATCGTCGGCATTCGGTTCCCCGTTCGCTTTCGTTGTCAATACTCGCAGCCCTCATTGGCTGCGCCACTTCTCGACAGCGTATGCGCCCATTCGCATAAACGCCAAATCGCAATCCACGGCCCTTTCGGTTCCGAAGACTGCGTATGAAAACCAGAGGATCAGGCATGGGGCCGTTGTTTTGACCACTGAGTTTCTGTGCCCGCAAGACGCACTGCGCCTTAGGGACTTTGCGGCGTATAGGCTCTCCTAGGGGTGTTGTCAACTCCGACACTGGGACGCGCTGCGGCTTTGCCATACAGGGTTGAAGACCAATCGCAAATCGCCTTCGTCCGGCCTGAAGGATAGCGAATTCTACGCGCCCTAGAGCCTTGTCGCGCAGAGCCGATTCTCTGCTAGGCCAACAAATACGGCGTCACTCTCGATAGTCTCTGTTGAGGGCGCGGGCAGACCGCGCGTTGGATAATGCCGAGCGGCCGGGCCGGTCCCATCTGGTGCCCCTACGCCATCGCCCCCGTCGTAAAGGTGGTGGCATTTGAGGCCTTCAGCCGGTTTCGTGCGCCGCGCACGCCCTGATCGGATACAAAAAGGCCCCGCACGATACTCGGCGGGGCCTTTCCAATTTTTCAGTCTGAGATCAGTCTCAGCTTTGATCGCCTGACGTCTCCGCCATGCTCGCATTCACATCCGAGACAGCTGGCTCCGGCGCGGCCAGAGCGGCGGCCTGTTCAGCCTCCGTCCGTTTGGCTTCGATCACAACGCTATCGCGGTCGGTTGCGATTTTGCGCACGCGCGACGTCGCGCCACCGGTCCCGGCCGGGATCAGGCGACCAACGATCACGTTCTCTTTCAGGCCGACAAGCTTGTCACGTTTGCCCTGTACCGATGCTTCGGTAAGAACACGTGTCGTTTCTTGGAACGACGCAGCCGAGATGAACGAGCGTGTCTGCAACGAGGCTTTGGTAATCCCCAGCAGAACCGGCTCGCCGCGTGCCGGACGACCGCCGCGAAGTGCGACCTTCTCGTTCGACTCGTCGAATTCGGCTTTGTCGACATGCTCGCCTTTCAGCAGAGTGCTGTCGCCGGAATCGAGAATCTCGATCTTTTGCAGCATCTGGCGAACAATCACCTCGATATGCTTGTCGTTGATCTTCACACCTTGCAGACGATAGACGTCTTGCACTTCGTCGATGAGGTAGTCGGCCAAAGCCTCGATCCCCATGATGCGCAAGATGTCATGCGGCGCAGGATTGCCATCCATGATGTAGTCACCCTTCTGCACGAAGTCGCCTTCCTGCACAGGGATGTGTTTGCCTTTCGGCACCATGTATTCGACCGGTTCCAGACCTTCGTCGCGCGGCTCGATCGCAATACGACGCTTGTTCTTGTAGTCTTTTCCGTACCGTACATAGCCATCGATTTCGGCAATGATCGCGTGATCTTTCGGACGACGTGCTTCGAACAACTCGGCCACACGCGGCAGACCGCCGGTGATGTCCTTCGTTTTCGCACCTTCGCGCGGGATCCGTGCAACCACGTCACCGGCCTTGATGTCCTGTCCTTCTTCGACCGACAAAACAGCGTCGACCGACATCGGATAGCTCACAGGGTTACCGGCATCGTTGCGCACAGGCTCGCCGTCTGCATCCACAACAAAGATCTCGGGTTTGAGGTCTTTGCCACGCGGTGCAGAACGCCAGTCCGACACGATTTTTTGCGACATGCCAGTTGCATCATCGGTGTCTTCGCGAAGCGAAATACCCGCGATAAGATCGACAAGTTTCGCACGGCCCGGCTTTTCAGCAATGATCGGCAGGGTATAGGGATCCCATTCGAACAGCTTGTCGCCGCGCTTCACGTCTTGGCCGTCTTTGACGAAGATATTCGTACCGTAGCCCACTTTGTGGGAGGCAAGCTCTTCGGCATGCTCGTTGACGATCACAACCTGCATGTTACGGCCCATAACGATCTGCTCGCCTGCCTCGTTCGCCAGAAGCGACGCGTTACGCAGTTCGATCTTACCGTCTTGGGACGCCTCGAGGAAGGATTGCGACCCACCTTGAGCAACACCACCGATGTGGAATGTCCGCATCGTCAGCTGTGTACCGGGCTCACCAATCGACTGGGCTGCGATAATACCGACAGCTTCGCCTTGATTGACCATGGTACCACGCGCCAGATCACGACCGTAGCAAAGGGCGCAAACCCCCTCTTCGGCCTCACAGGTCAGTGCCGAACGGATCCGAACGGACAGAACACCTGCCTGCTCGATCTGGTCCGACTTACGCTCGTCGATCAGCTCGTTGCGGCGGACAAGCACCTCGTCCGATCCCGGAACCAGCACATCATCTGCGGCCACACGGCCCAAGATCCGCTCGGACAGACGCGCAACCACTTCACCGTCATTGACCGCCGCAGATGCGGTGATCGCCTTATCGGTGCCGCAGTCATGCGAACGCACGATGCAATCCTGTGCCACGTCAACCAGACGACGTGTCAGATACCCGGAGTTCGCGGTCTTGAGTGCCGTATCGGACAGACCTTTACGCGCGCCGTGGGTCGAGTTGAAGTATTCAAGAACGGTCAGACCTTCCTTGAAGTTCGAGATGATCGGCGTTTCGATGATCTCGCCGTTCGGCTTGGCCATAAGACCACGCATACCGCCCAGCTGTTTCATCTGCGTGACAGAGCCACGCGCACCGGAGTGCGCCATCATGTAAACCGAGTTCGGCTCCATTTCGGCACCGTTTTCATCCGTCTTCGACGCAGAAATCGTGGCCATCATGGCTTCGGTGACCTGATCGTTACATTTCGACCATGCATCAACGACCTTGTTGTACTTCTCACCTTGGGTGATCAGGCCGTCCATGTATTGCTGTTCGAAATCTTTTACCAGATCGCGCACGCCATCAACGATTTCCCACTTGTTGTCAGGCACGACCATGTCGTCTTTACCGAAGGAAATCCCTGCCCGGAACGCTTCTTTGAAGCCGATGGACATGATGTGGTCACAGAAAATAACCGATTCCTTCTGACCGCAATAACGGTAGACGGTATCAATCACGTTCTGCACATCTTTCTTACGCAGAAGGCAGTTCACCAGATCATAGGGTGCTTTGGCATTCAGTGGCAAAAGCGCGCCCAGACGGGTCCGGCCCGGAGTGGTGTCATACCGTTTCCAGATCTCGTTACCGGTTTCATCGATCTGTTTGACACGTGCCTTGATCTTGGTGTGCAGATTCACCTCACCCGCATTGAGCGCGTGTTCCACTTCCTCAATCGATGCGAAGGCCATGCCTTCACCCTTCATGCCGTCACGCTCCATGGTCAGATAGTAAAGACCAAGGATCATATCCTGCGAAGGAACAATGATCGGTGCGCCGTTTGCAGGCGACAGAACGTTGTTGGTCGACATCATCAGAACACGTGCTTCCAGCTGAGCCTCAAGGCTCAGCGGCACGTGAACAGCCATCTGGTCACCGTCGAAATCGGCGTTGAAGGCCGAGCAGACAAGCGGGTGAAGCTGGATCGCTTTACCTTCGATCAGTTGCGGCTCGAACGCCTGAATGCCCAAACGGTGCAGCGTCGGCGCACGGTTGAGCAATACCGGATGCTCGCGGATCACCTCGTCGAGAATATCCCACACTTCGGGACGCTCTTTTTCGACCAGTTTCTTCGCCTGCTTGACCGTGCTGGACAGCCCCTTGGCTTCAAGACGCGAGTAGATGAACGGCTTGAACAGTTCCAACGCCATCTTCTTGGGCAAACCACACTGGTGCAGCTTCAGTTCAGGACCGGTCACAATGACCGAACGTCCCGAGAAGTCGACCCGCTTGCCCAAAAGGTTCTGACGGAAGCGACCTTGCTTACCCTTCAGCATGTCCGAAAGCGATTTCAACGGACGACGGTTGGTGCCGGTGATGACACGACCGCGACGACCGTTGTCAAACAGCGCATCCACGGATTCTTGCAACATCCGCTTTTCGTTGCGCACGATGATATCGGGCGCGCGCAGTTCGATCAGGCGCTTCAGACGGTTGTTACGGTTGATCACACGACGATACAGATCGTTCAGATCCGATGTCGCGAAACGGCCACCGTCCAGCGGCACAAGCGGACGCAGTTCCGGCGGGATCACTGGAAGAACGGTCAGGATCATCCATTCGGGACGGTTGCCCGATTCCAGGAAGCTCTCGACGATCTTCAAGCGTTTGATGATCTTTTTCGGCTTCAGTTCGCCGGTCGCTTCTTTCAGCTCTTCGCGCAGTTGTTCTGCGGTCGCTTCCAGATCAATGCCTTGCAGCATTTCGCGAATGGCTTCTGCGCCGATATTGGCTGTGAACGCATCGCCACCATAGGCATCTTGCGCATCCAGGAACTCTTCTTCGGTCATCAGCTGACCGTAGTTGAGATCCGTTAGACCCGGCTCGATCACGACGTAGTTTTCAAAATACAAAATACGTTCGAGATCACGCAAAGTCATATCCAGCATCAGGCCGATGCGCGAGGGCAACGACTTGAGAAACCAGATATGTGCGCAGGGTGCTGCCAGCTCGATATGGCCCATCCGCTCGCGGCGAACCTTCTGAAGCGTGACTTCCACACCGCATTTCTCGCAGACAACGCCGCGGTATTTCATGCGTTTATATTTGCCGCAAAGGCATTCGTAATCTTTGATCGGGCCAAAGATACGTGCACAAAACAGCCCGTCGCGCTCAGGTTTGAACGTACGGTAGTTGATGGTTTCCGGCTTTTTGATTTCGCCGAAGGACCACGACAGAATCCGTTCCGGCGACGCAAGCGAGACCTTGATCTCGTCGAATTGCTTCGGCTGCGCCAGCGGATTGAACGGGTTTGCAGTGATTTCCTGGTTCATCTGAAAATCCTTGTTGAGGGCCAGCAGAGGCGGGGGAAAGTGAGGGGATTACCCCTCACTCTTCATCCTCCGCATCCAGGAGTTCCATGTTGAGGCCGAGACCACGGACCTCTTTGACAAGAACGTTGAACGATTCCGGCACGCCGGCTTCGAAGTTGTCCTCGCCTTTGACGATCGACTCATAGACCTTCGTCCGGCCAGCCACGTCATCCGACTTCACCGTCAGCATCTCTTGCAAGGTGTAGGCGGCGCCATAGGCTTCCAGCGCCCAGACCTCCATCTCACCCAGACGCTGACCACCGAACTGCGCTTTACCACCCAACGGTTGCTGGGTCACAAGCGAATACGGACCGGTTGAACGTGCGTGCATCTTGTCGTCGACAAGGTGGTGCAGCTTCAGGAAGTATTTGACGCCAACGGTGACCTGACGTGCGAACTGTTCGCCCGTACGGCCATCGAATACCACCGACTGGCCCGACGTGTCGAAGCCTGCGCGGGTCAGCGCGTCGTTGATATCGTCTTCCTTCGCACCGTCAAAGACCGGTGTGGCGATCGGAACACCCGTACGCACGGCTTCCGCCGATTCTACAAAGCGCTCGTCTTCCATTTCGGCAAAGACTTCCTCGTAGGTTTCATCACCATAGCCATGACGCATCGCGTCACGCACCGGGGTCATGTCGCCCGAACGACGGTATTGATGCAGAGCCTCGTCGATTTTCAGGCCAAGCCCGCGCGATGCCCAACCCATATGGGTTTCGAGAATCTGACCGACGTTCATCCGCGAGGGAACGCCCAGCGGGTTGAGCACCAGATCGACCGGCGTCCCATCCGCAAGGAACGGCATATCCTCGGACGGAACGACCTTGGAGACCACACCTTTGTTCCCGTGACGGCCAGCCATCTTATCGCCCGCCTGAAGCTTGCGCTTCACAGCCACGAAGACCTTGACCATCTTCATCACACCCGGAGGAAGATCGTCGCCCTGACGGACTTTTTCGACCTTGTCTTCAAAGCGCAGATCAAGTGCACGTTTTTGTGCATCGAACTGTTCATTGAGGGCTTCGACCTCTTTGGCGTCGGCCTCCCCTTCCAGCGCAAGTTGCCAATACTGGCCACGGCTGAGGGTTTGCAGAAGATCGGTCGTGATCTCGGAGCCGGGCTTCACGCCTTTAGGCCCTTTGACAGCCGTCTTGCCGATAATCAGCGAACGCAGGCGCGCATAGATGTTACGCTCCAAAATCGCCAATTCGTCGTCGCGGTCACGTGCCAGACGTTCGACTTCCTCGCGCTCGATCTGCAGCGCGCGTTCGTCTTTTTCAACACCATGACGGTTGAACACGCGCACTTCGACGATGGTCCCGTAGGCCCCCGGCGGCAGACGCATGCTGGTGTCGCGAACATCGGAGGCTTTCTCACCAAAGATGGCACGCAGAAGTTTTTCTTCCGGCGTCATCGGGCTTTCGCCTTTTGGTGTGATTTTACCCACAAGAATGTCGCCCGGGCCAACTTCGGCACCGATATAGACAATCCCCGCCTCATCGAGGTTGCGCAGGGCTTCCTCGCCTACGTTGGGGATATCGCGAGTGATCTCTTCCGGACCAAGCTTGGTGTCGCGGGCCGCAACTTCGTATTCGTCGATATGGATCGAGGTGAACACGTCGTCTTTGTGGATCCGCTCGGAAATCAGGATCGAGTCTTCATAGTTGTAGCCGTTCCACGGCATGAAGGCCACGACCACGTTCCGGCCGATCGCCAGATCACCGTGATCGGTCGAGGGACCGTCAGCGATAACTTGGTTTTTTACGACCGTATCGCCCACTTTCACCAACGGACGCTGGTTGATCGTGGAGGATTGGTTGGAACGTTTGAATTTACGCAGACGGTAGATATCCACGCCCGGATCACCCGGTTCCAGATCAGACGTCGCCCGGATCACGATCCGTGCCGCATCGACCTGATCAATGATACCCGAACGGTTCGCGGTGATCGCCGCGCCGGAATCGCGTGCAACCGTTGCTTCCATACCGGTGCCCACGAAAGGCGCCTCGGCACGCAGCAGCGGAACAGCCTGACGTTGCATGTTCGCACCCATCAAGGCGCGGTTAGCATCGTCGTTTTCCAGGAACGGAATCAACGCCGCACCCACAGACACAAGCTGCTTGGGCGATACGTCGATCAGGTCCACGGCTTCGCTCGGGTTGAGCATGAACTCGCCCGATTGACGTGTGGAGACAAGATCGTTCTTGAAGTTGCCGTTTTCATCAAGCGCCGCATTGGCCTGTGCCACAGTGTGACGCATTTCCTCGGTGGCCGACATATAGACGACCTCGTCGGTCACATGGCCGTCTTCGACCTTGCGATACGGGGTTTCGATGAAGCCGTATTTGTTCACACGCGCGAAAGTCGCGAGCGAGTTGATCAGACCGATGTTCTGACCCTCGGGCGTTTCAATCGGGCACATCCGGCCATAGTGGGTCGGATGAACGTCGCGCACCTCGAAGCCCGCACGCTCACGCGTCAAGCCCCCTGGGCCGAGCGCCGAAAGGCGGCGTTTGTGGGTCACTTCGGACAGCGGGTTGGTTTGGTCCATAAACTGCGACAGCTGGCTGGAGCCGAAGAATTCACGAACAGCCGCCGCTGCCGGTTTCGCATTGATCAGGTCTTGCGGCATCACCGTGTCGATTTCGACAGACGACATCCGCTCCTTGATCGCACGTTCCATGCGCAAAAGGCCGACGCGATACTGGTTTTCCATCAATTCGCCGACAGAGCGAACACGACGGTTACCAAGGTGGTCAATATCGTCAATCTCGCCTTTGCCGTCACGCAGCTCGACCAGACCTTTGATGCAGGCCACGATATCCGCATGGCGCAAAGTACGCTGCGTATCCGGCGCGTCCAGATCCAGACGCATGTTCATTTTCACCCGACCAACGGCCGAGAGATCATAACGCTCGCTGTCAAAGAACATCGAATCAAACAGGTTCGATGCGGCTTCAACGGTCGGCGGCTCGCCCGGACGCATGACGCGATAGATATCCATAAGCGCGGTATCGCGGCTCATGTTCTTGTCAGCGGCCATGGTGTTGCGGATATACGGACCCACATTGATGTTATCGATGTCGAGGATCGGCACTTCATTGATGCCGTTATCGATCAATGTCTTGATCGATCCACCAACCAGATCGCCCTCTTTGTCGTATTCCGCCGTCAGTTCTTCGCCCGCTTCGATATAGATGAAGCCGGTCGCGTCATTGACGATATCCTTGGCACAGAAACGACCCATGATGTGATCGAACGGCACAAGCAGATCAGTGACCTTACCTTCGTCCTTGATCTTCTTGACCATACGCGGAGTCATCTTTTCGCCCGCGTTACAGATCACCTCACCCGAGTCTGCATCAACCAGATCGAAGGTCGGGCGCGTACCGCGTACACGATCGGGGAAGAATTTCGTCACCCAACCCTGACGGCCCTGCGCCGTATAGTTCACCGTGTCGTAATAGGCATCCATGATGCCTTCCTGATCCATGCCGAGGGCATAGAGCAACGTCGTTACCGGCAATTTGCGGCGACGGTCGATACGAGCGAATACAAGGTCTTTCGCGTCGAATTCGAAATCGAGCCACGAGCCGCGATACGGGATAATCCGGCACGCGAACAACAGTTTGCCCGAGGAGTGTGTCTTACCACGGTCATGATCGAAGAACACGCCCGGCGAACGGTGCATCTGGCTCACGATAACCCGCTCGGTGCCGTTGACGATAAACGTCCCGTTCTTCGTCATCAAAGGCATATCGCCCATGAACACGTCTTGTTCTTTGATGTCTTTAACCGATTTCGCACCGGTGTTTTCGTCGACATCAAACACGATCAGGCGCAGCGTCACCTTCAAAGGTGCGCTGTACGTCATGTCGCGCTGCTGGCATTCATCAACATCGTATTTCGGCTTCTCGAGGTCGTATTTCACGAACTCCAGAATGGCATTGTCGTTGAAATCCTTGATCGGAAAAACCGATTGGAAAACGCCTTTGATACCTTCACCATCCAGCGGCTGTTCGGAGTCACCGGAGCGCAGGAACAGATCATAGGACGCCTTCTGAACCTGAATCAGGTTCGGCATTTCGAGAACTTCGCGGATTTTGCCGTAGTAGCGGCGAATGCGCTTCTGACCAACGTAAGCTTGAGCCATGCTCGTCGTCACCTTTCGTCTTTTCGCGTGCGGCGCAGTGTCGGGGCCCACTGCGCAACGCCTGGCGATAAGGGGGGCGGTTCCATACCTGCCACCCGTCCCACCGGATAGCTCCCGAACCGCGAACGCCGCCTTGGAAAAAACTTACACAAACAGAAAGTTCTCTCCGAGACAGGTTCGGCTGGGCCCGGATTTCTCCGGACCCAGCCCAATTTCAAACTCGATGCAGATGCATCGAACCCAATTATTTGAGTTCGACTTTTGCGCCTGCGTCTTCGAGTTTTTTCTTGATTTCTTCAGCTTCTGCTTTCGCAGCGCCTTCTTTAACTTTGCCGCCTGCTTCAACCAGATCTTTGGCTTCTTTCAGACCAAGACCGGTGATGCCGCGAACTTCTTTGATGACGTTGATTTTCTTGTCACCTGCGTCAACGAGAACGACGTCGAATTCGTCTTTCTCTTCAGCAGCTTCTTCACCAGCGCCTGCAGGGCCAGCCATCATGACGGCGCCACCGGCTGCCGGCTCGATGCCGTACTCGTCTTTCAGGATGGTTTTCAGTTCCTGCGCTTCAAGAAGCGTCAGGCCAACGATGTCTTCGGCGAGTTTTTTCAGATCAGCCATTTTACTCAGTTCCTAAAGATTTGGGTTTCCAACGTCGGGCTTTTATCATGCCACAACGAAGGCCATTTCGGTTTGCTTAAGCAGCTTTCTCTTCGATGGTCGAAAGAATGCTCGCGATGTTCGAAGCAGGCGCGCCAATCGCACCAGCGATGTTCGAAGCAGGTGCGCCGATACAACCGACGATGGAGGAGATAAGCTCCTCGCGCGACGGCATAGCGGCGACGGCTTTAACACCGGCGGTATCGAGTGCCTGATCTCCCATAGCGCCGCCAAGAATGACAAGTTTTTCATTCTTTTTGGCATATGCGTCGACCACTTTCGCTGCTGCGACAGGGTCTTCCGAATACGAGAGAACAGTCATGCCCGTGAGGTACTGAGCGATGCTTTCGCACGGCTTGTCCGCAAGAGCGATCTTGGCGAGCTTGTTCTTGGCAACGCGTACAGACCCGCCCGCTTCACGCATTTGCGCGCGCAGGTCCTGCATCTCAGCAACCGTCAGGCCTTCATAGTGGGCAACCACTACGACGCCAGAGCTTTCGAAGATTTGGCCGAGTTCCTCGACCAATTTCTCTTTCTGGGCTCTATCCACAGTTACACTCCAACTTGGGAGGGGTGACCCTCCGGCTCATTTCGCCGGGACTTTCGCCCCGACATCGGGGTCCGCAACGGTCCGTCCAAGATCGCCTTGGAGCTTCATGCAAAGCACCTTTGGAAATCCGGTCCTTCCCGCCTCAGGCAGGATTTACAGGATCAAAAGATCCTACCCACCGTCTCGGACGAATCGTTCCAACGTGTACCTAGGCACAACAGATGGAACAGAGCCGGTGCCTATACCTTTTCTTCACATCTGTGAAGAGGGAAATTTCACTTTCTGCCCCACCCCGCCGGATTTGGCCTGCACGCCAGAAAAAAGCGGCCCCGGAGATTATCCGGGACCGCTTCTAATGACCTGATCGGTTTGATCAGTTGCCGGTGGCCGAGGTCAGATCGAGCGAAACGCCCGGACCCATGGTCGAGGACACCGAAATCTTTTTCAGATAGGTGCCTTTCGCGCCAGCCGGACGCGCTTTGGAAACGGCCTCGACAAAGGCGCGGACGTTTTCTGCCAACTGCTCGTCGGTGAAGGACACTTTGCCGATACCGCCGTGGATCACGCCAGCTTTTTCGACTTTAAACTGAACTTCGCCGCCTTTTGCTGCTTCCACGGCTGCTTTCACATCCATGGTTACAGTGCCGACTTTGGGGTTCGGCATCAGGTTGCGCGGGCCGAGGATCTTACCCAGACGACCAACGATCGGCATCATGTCCGGGGTCGCGATGCAACGGTCGAAATTGAGGTTGCCGGCTTGAACCTGCTCCATCAAATCTTCTGCACCGACGATGTCCGCGCCAGCTGCTTGGGCTTCTTCAGCCTTCGCGCCACGGGCGAACACAGCCACACGCATGGTTTTGCCGGTGCCATTGGGCAGCGACACCACACCGCGGACCATCTGGTCTGCATAACGCGGGTCAACGCCGAGGTTCATCGCGATTTCCATGGTTTCGTCGAATTTGACTTTGGAATTCGCTTTGACCAGAGCCACGGCTTCTTCAACGGTCACGTGATCTTTGCCAACAAAGGCTTCACGAGCGGATTTGGTACGTTTTCCGAGCTTTGCCATGACTTAGCCTTTCACCTCGATACCGATCGACTTCGCGGAGCCGAGGATGATGTTCATCGCGCCTTCAACGTCGTTGGCGTTCAGATCAGCCATTTTCGCTTCAGCGATCTGGCGGATTTGCGCAGCCGTCACGGTGCCTGCAACGGTCCGGCCAGGCGCTTCCGACCCTTTCGGGCGATTGCGCTTGCCAACTGGCTTCATGCCAGCGGCTTGCTTGAGGAAGAACGACGCCGTCGGTTGTTTCACTTCGAAAGTGAAGGATTTGTCGGCGTAATACGTGATCACGGTCGGGATCTTCGCGGCTTTATCCATTTCCTGCGTCTTGGCGTTGAACGCCTTGCAGAATTCCATGATATTGATGCCGCGCTGACCCAGCGCCGGACCTACTGGCGGGGACGGGTTTGCACCGCCGGCCGCAATCTGCAGCTTCAGCTGCCCGATAACTTTCTTGGCCATGTGGCCTCTCCTTTATCACTGTGCCCCATCTCCGGGATGCGGCAAGTTTAGTGGTCACGGCCCGGGCTTATTCCCGAGAGCCTCCCACACACTCAGGCGGTTTTCTGCACCTGAGTGAATTCCAATTCGACCGGGGTCGGACGACCGAAGATCGACACCGTCACCTTAAGGCGGCTCGCTTCGTCATCGACCTCTTCAACCATGCCCGAGAATCCCTCGAACGGTCCGTCGGTCACACTCACATTCTCGCCCACTTCGAACCGGATCAGATTGCGCGGCTCGGCTTTCTCGCCGTTCTCGCTGGCTCCACGGTTCAGCATCCGGTTCACTTCGGCATCAGACATCGGCATCGGTTTGCCGTTGTTGCCCAGAAAGCCTGTGACCCGATTGGTCGAGTTGATCAGGTGATAGCCCTGATCGCTTAAATCCATCCGCACCAAGATATAGCCCGGCATGAAGCGACGTTCGGATGTCACTTTCTTGCCACGGCGCACCTCGATAACTTCTTCAGTCGGCACCAGAACTTCTTCGATCTGGTCCTCCAGGCCTTTTTCGGCCACGGCCTGCCTGATCTGCTCGGCAACCTTCTTCTCGAAATTCGAGAGAACCATTACCGAATACCACCGCTTCGCCATGATCGATACTGCCCTTCACTTGCCGGCGTCTATGCACCGTAATTCCATTTACTTGCAGGCGACGCCTACGTCCGAGACCAACACGCACATCCATCGAATCGATGAGGGCCAGCTTTGGAAAGCTTTGCCCCTTTACCGTCGGTTCGTTTATATTTCAAGGCCGGAGCAACAACGCCCCTACCAGATCAACCCAGAAGCTGACCAACTCCGAAACGAATACCCCAGTCGACAAGCGAGAAAAAGATCGCGGTCAACGCTGTCAGCACCAACACCATGATCGAAGTCAAAACCACTTCGCGCCGCGACGGCCACGAGATTTTGCTCGTTTCCGAACGCACCTGTTGCAGAAACTGCAGGGGGTTTGCCATGACTGTCTTCCTCTTTGCCTAAAACCGGGCTACGGATCGGGCTGCAATTACGCGCTTGCGCCGTGAAATTCAAGAACTGTTCCGCGATCTTGGGATTTCTTTCGAATGCATGGGGCAAAACGGCCCCGCCTATCGCAGATCATGCCACAGGCCGCGCCCCGTCAGGCACTCCGGTGACTTATATCGAAATCGGAAATCACGTGCATATGTCCAAGTTAATTAAAATTAACTGGCAGGGGCAGAGGGACTCGAACCCACGACCCTCGGTTTTGGAGACCGATGCTCTACCAACTGAGCTATACCCCTATGCCGTGAGCGGCTAGATATCTTGAGTGTTTGCGGAGTTCAAGAGGGTTTTCGATGAAACCCGTCAAAACCCCGGACCTTATCGTTTTTCAGTCAGGCTTGGGGGCGCACCCCGTCATGCGCTTGCCTTTGCCCCTTCAGGGGAGGGGATGCGCGGCACAGGTGGGGGTGTCCCAGCCTACCCTTGTGGCGGTTCACGGCGCCTCGTCGCCTTGGCAGCGCCGCACCTCGCGCATTGCGCGTCCCTGTGTGGCGCCCTGACCTGATGCCCTATCCGTCGCCAGGCGTCAAAGTACGAAAGCCCGTGCCACGTGCCCTTGTGTGCCCTTGCCTGCCCGTGCCCCGTCCCTGCCCGTGCCCGCCTCTGCCTGCGGTACTGTGCACCCTGAACCACGAGCGTGGCGCTGCGGGCGTGGTACGGTCCTTACCGCACCCCGCACCGGATAGCGCTTGAGGCGCGCGCTCCGTATCAGATCTGGTCGTGTCGGGTCAGGTCAGGTCAGGTCAGGTCAGGTCAGGTCAGGTCAGGTCGAGACAGAGCCTTGGCAAGGAGAAGAACCAGCCGAAAGACATGAAAAAAGGGCCACCCGCGCGGGGTGGCCCTTTCTATCGTCTCACGCAAATGCGCGGAAAATCATTACGCGATGATTTTCGACACAACACCCGCGCCAACGGTCCGGCCGCCTTCGCGGATCGCGAAACGCAGACCATCTTCCATCGCGATCGGTGCGATCAGCTCAACCGTGAACTTCAGGTTGTCGCCAGGCATAACCATCTCGGTGCCCTCGGGCAGCTCGACAGTACCGGTGACGTCCGTCGTACGGAAGTAGAACTGCGGGCGGTAGTTCGCGAAGAACGGCGTGTGACGGCCACCTTCCTCTTTGGTGAGGATATAGGCTTCTGCTTCGAACTTGGTGTGCGGCTTGACCGAACCCGGCTTCGCCAGAACCTGACCACGCTCAACACCTTCACGGTCGATGCCGCGAAGCAGCGCGCCGATGTTGTCGCCAGCTTCACCACGATCCAGCAGTTTGCGGAACATTTCCACACCCGTGCAGGTCGATTTCTTGGTGTCGCGGATACCGATGATTTCCAGATCGTCGCCAACGTTGACAACGCCACGCTCGATACGACCGGTCACAACAGTACCACGGCCCGAGATCGAGAACACGTCTTCGATCGGCATCAGGAAGGGCTGGTCAACCGCACGTTCCGGCGTCGGAATGTAGGCATCAACCGCTTTCATCAGCTCGCGGATCGAGTTCTCGCCGATCTCTTCGTCACGACCTTCAAGCGCGGCCAGAGCCGAGCCTTTCACGATCGGGATATCGTCGCCAGGGTAGTCGTAGGACGACAGAAGCTCGCGGACTTCCATTTCGACAAGCTCGAGAAGCTCTTCGTCGTCGACCTGGTCAACCTTGTTCATGTACACAACCATGCCCGGGATGCCAACCTGGCGACCCAGAAGGATGTGCTCGCGCGTTTGCGGCATCGGACCATCGGCGGCGTTCACAACCAAGATCGCGCCGTCCATCTGCGCCGCACCCGTGATCATGTTCTTCACATAGTCGGCGTGGCCGGGGCAGTCGACGTGCGCGTAGTGACGGTTTTCCGTCTCGTACTCAACGTGCGCGGTCGAGATCGTGATCCCGCGTGCTTTCTCTTCCGGTGCACCATCAATCTGGTCATAGGCACGGAAATCACCGAAGAACTTCGTGATCGCTGCCGTCAGAGTGGTTTTGCCGTGGTCAACGTGGCCAATCGTGCCAATGTTGACGTGCGGCTTGTTACGTTCAAACTTTTCCTTAGCCATA
>SDAL01000001.1:1609227-1755391 GCA_004153385.1 Paracoccaceae bacterium
GCACGGAAATCACCGAAGAACTTCGTGATCGCTGCCGTCAGAGTGGTTTTGCCGTGGTCAACGTGGCCAATCGTGCCAATGTTGACGTGCGGCTTGTTACGTTCAAACTTTTCCTTAGCCATATCGCGGGGCGCCTCTGATCTTGGGGGGCCAACTCAAGGCCCGAGTCAATAACGCCGGCTAGATATTTCCCCGACAGGAAAAAATCAAGCATCATACGCGTTATATTGTTGGATTAACGCGGATTATGGCTAAGTTTCCGGTATGGACCCATTCACAGCCCTGCCGATTTCCGCACACGCGCCGCAGTATCCGGCGCGCGTCGCGCTGGCCCAAGCCCCCTTAGGGGTGATGGGCACACTTAGGGCGGCACGCCGTAACGTGCTGGAATTAATTCCCGAACTGGCGACACAAGCTCCGATGATTTCCGGCTGGACGGGGGCGCGCTGGCATATGGTCATGGATCCCGACGCCCTGCGCCACATTCTGAAGGACCGCGCCGAGGATTATCCCAAATCGCTCGTAACGCGGTTGATCCTTGGACCGGCCGTCGGTCAGGGGATGTTCGTGGCCGAGGGGGAGGACTGGCGCTGGCAACGCCGCGCCGCCGCGCCTGTGTTTGCCGCGCGCAATATCGAAGCCCTCGCCCCGATCATGCAGCGGGCCGCCCAGGCAAGCCTTGCGCGACTGGATCAGAACCCCAGTGCCGAACGCGACATGTATCAAGAGATGGTCGGCGCGACATTCGACGTGATCTCGGATGTCACATTCTCGGGTGACGACGGGCTTGACCGGCAGGCCATCCACCATGCGATAGAACGCTATATCGGGCAAACTGCGAAAATTTCCCTGCTGGATCTTTTTGCGGCCCCTGCATGGGTGCCCCGCCCGCACCGGGTGGCCTCGGGCGCGGTGGTGCGCGGCCTCAAGCGCCATGCGGATCGCGCGATTGAAACCCGCCAAGCGCGCGAGGCCGGCCCGATCCCCGACCTGCTCGATCTGCTCATCGGCGCCCATGATCCCGAAACGGGGCGTGCCATGGGGCGAGACCGGCTGCGCGACAATCTGCTTACTTTCATCGTGGCGGGTCATGAAACCACGGCGCTGACGCTGTCATGGGCGTTGTACCTTTGCGCGTTCGATCCCGCCATACAGGAGGCCGCCCGCATCGAGGCACATGCGGTTCTGGGCAACCGGGTGGCCGGGCCTGATGATCTGGCAGGCATGCCGCAAATCGCGCGGATCGTTCAGGAAAGCCTACGACTTTATCCACCAGCCGCCCTTCTGGCCCGCACCGCGCAAAAACCTGACCGGATCCTCGGGCGTGACATCCGCCGCGGCGATACGCTGATGCTGCCGATCTATGCCCTGCACCGCCACAAGGCGCTCTGGTCCGAGCCGGATGCTTTCCGGCCCGCACGCTTTGCCACCCCGCCCAAGGACCGGTTCGGATTTCTGCCGTTCGGGGCGGGCCCAAGGGTGTGCATCGGCGCGGGCTTTGCATTGCAGGAGGCGGGAATCATACTGGCCAGCCTTCTGACGCGCTACAGGTTCTCTTTGGGTCAAAATCCGCCCCCTCGGCCCGAAATGATCCTGACATTGCGCCCGTCCGGCGGGATATGGCTCAAAACCGATCCTGTATAAGCGGCAAGACGCCTAAAAAACGTGCGCCTTATGCAACAGCCGGTAAAAGCCGCGCAGACCATGGAATACCGAACACTGACTTTGCATCTATGACGTGAATAAGCTTAACTGGTTGCAGAAATATTGGAGGAAGCACCATGTCATTTGTCGGAACGCTTGCGAAGGTCGCCGTTGGCGTGGCCCTTGCGAAAGGTGTCTCTAGCTTGGCCAAGGGACCGCAAAGTTCCGGCGGGGGGCTATTGGGCCGCAAGGCGAACGGCACCGGCACCGGCATCGAAGGCATGGTCCGCAACCTTCTTGGCGGCGAAAAAAACCATCTGGGCCAAAGCAGCGGCGGCGGGCTTGGCGGTCTGATGGAGCGTCTGGGCACCAGTTCTTCATCCGTACGCTCGCGCTCGCATTCCGCCGGCAGTGGCGGGATGAGCGATGCGCTCTCGCGTCTGTCGCGTGAAATGGGCGGAGCCAAAGGTGGCCTTGGCGCGCTGATGGCGGGCCTTGGGACATCTGACAACGGCAAATGCATCGGCCATACACCTGCACAACGCCAAACATCGGAACGCTCCTTCGGCGACCAGCTGAACGATGCCTTCAACGCCGATGGCGAACCGCGCAAAACACCCTCGCCTGCGCAAAACGTCGCAGCCGCTGTGATGATCAAGGCGATGGTGCAGGCCGCCAAAGCGGACGGGGTGATCGACGAGGCAGAGCGCACCCGGCTTCTGGAGCGGCTTTCCACATCGAACGAGGCCGAGAGAGCTTTTGTCGCCAAAGAGCTGGAAGCACCGGTTGATGCTGCGGCCCTTGCACGTCAGGTCCCGAAAGGCCTGGAGGCGCAATGTTATGCCATTTCCGTCATGGCGATTGATCTCGATAATCCCAAAGAGGCCGATTACCTAGACCAGCTCGCCAATGCAATGGGGTTGGAGCGGACCATCGTCAACAAAATCCACACCCAGCTGGGTGTGCCCGTTCTCTATACCTGACAGCCCCCGTACGGCCTAGCCACGGCCCAGAGGCAAGTCTAAAAAAACCGGAAAAGGCGGCCATGATCTGGCCGCCTTTTTGTTTATGCAGAACTTCCCCTGCACGGTTTCCTTATGCAAGGGGAGCGATCTGTTAGTTGAACATATTGTCACGCGGGAAGCCACGCGGGGCCATGCGCCCCGCACTCGCCCGTTTGGCCTGCCAATCGCCCAGGTCCGTCTCGGTCCGGGTCCGGCCTGCGGGGTCTTTCCAACTCAGCCCTTCCGCCGAATGGAAGCTACGCAAATCCGACAAGCCGCCGTCTTTATATTTTTGCAGCCTCACACCCTTGCCCTTCGACATCTCTGGCAACTCGTCCAGCGGGAAGACCAGCATCTTGCGGTTTTCACCAACCACCGCGACAGTATCGCCATCAACCTTACGGCACACGCGCGCGACAGTGGGCGCCCGCACGTTGAGCACCTGCTTGCCGCTTTTGGTCTGCGCGATCAGTTCTTCGGCCGCACAGATGAAACCATCACCGGCGCTGGAGGCGAGGATAAATTTCTCGCCTTCCTTGGGCACCAGAACATGGGTGATCTCGACCTCGTTGGGAATATCGGCCATCAGCCGCACAGGCTCGCCCATGCCGCGCCCGCCGGGCAGGTTTGCCCCCAGCACCGTATAGGCCCGCCCGTTGGCACCGAGCAACACGATCCGGTCCGTGGTTTCGGCATGAAGCGCAAATCCGGGGCCATCACCATCCTTGAACTTAACGTCCGCCTCCAGCGGATTGTGGCCCTTCATCGCACGGATCCAGCCCATTTTCGACAAGACAACCGTGATCGGCTCGCGATCGAACATCGCCTCGATCGGGACCTCTTCTGCGGTACCGGCCTCGGCAAACCCCGTGCGCCGCGCACCGGCCTTGGTGGTTTTGCCAAATTGCTTGCGGATGTCTTTCAGCTGGTTCCCGATAAACTTCCATTGCAAAGGCTCGCTTGCCAGCAGCTCATCGAGGGATGCACGCTCTGCTTGCAGCTTTTCGCGTTCTTCGCGCAGCTCGATCTCTTCGAGCCGGCGCAACGAGCGCAGCCGCATATTCAGGATCGCTTCGGCCTGCACCTCTGTCAGATGGGCGGCCGCGCCATCGGTTTTGGCCCAGTTCTCGGCCATCAGGGCAGGCTTTGCCTCATCCTCGGTGCGGATAATCTCGATCACGCGGTCAAGGTTGAGATAGGCAATGATATAGCCGTTGAGCACCTCAAGCCGATGGGCGATCTTGTCCAGCCGGTGCTGGCTGCGCCGGCACAAGACAGTCTGACGATGATCGAGGAACGCCCGCAGCACCTCCTTGAGCGAGCAAACCTTCGGCACACGGCCATCGATCAGCACGTTCATGTTCAACGAGAACCGCAATTCCAGATCGGATGTCTTGAACAACATCCCCATCAACATCTCTGGTGGGATATTTTTGGTTTTCGGCTCCAGAACGATGCGCACCTCGTCGGTGGATTCGTCGCGCACATCCGCAAGTGCCGGGACTTTCTTGGTCTGGATCACCTCGGCAAGACGCTCGATCAGCTTGGATTTCTGCACCTGATAGGGGATTTCCGTCACAATGATCTGCCACTGCCCGCGGCCCAGATCCTCGGTTTCCCACCGCGCACGCAGCCTGAACGCGCCGCGCCCTGTGCGATAGGCCGCCTCGATCTGCTCGCGCGGCTCCACAATCACGCCCCCCGTCGGGAAATCCGGCCCGGGGATCAACTCTACCAAAGCGTCATCGTCAATTGCTGGCGTCTTGATCATCGCAAGGCAGGCCGCGACCAGTTCATCCAGATTATGCGGCGGAATATTCGTGGCCATCCCCACGGCAATGCCCGAAGACCCGTTGGCCAAAAGGTTGGGAAATGAGGCCGGCAGAACAACCGGCTCTTCCAGCGTGCCATCATAATTGGGGCGGAAATCCACTGCATTTTCAGAAAGCCCTTCCAGCAGGCTCTCGGACGGGCTGGCCATCCGCGCCTCGGTATAGCGCGAGGCGGCGGGGTTATCGCCGTCGATATTCCCGAAATTCCCCTGCCCGTCGACCAACGGATAGCGCATGGCAAAATCCTGCGCCAACCGCGCCATCGCATCATAAATGGCCGAATCCCCGTGCGGGTGATAGTTGCCCATCACATCACCGGAGATTTTGGCCGATTTGCGAAAGCCCCCTGTGGGCGACAGTTTCAGCTCCCGCATCGCAAAAAGAATGCGCCGGTGCACAGGCTTCAGCCCGTCACGCGCATCCGGCAGCGCACGGTTCATAATCGTCGACAGCGCATAGGTCAGATAACGTTCGCCGATGGCTCGGCTTAACGGCTCGGAACTCAATGCGCTCGGAATCTTGTCATCATTTTCGCTCATAAACCAACCGTGTAAAGCCATGCCCTGCCCCGGTCCAGAAGCAAAATTCGCTTTTCGAGGAAACCATTTTCCCGCCTGCCGCGTTAGATCATCAGAAAATCACGGCGTCGTTATAAAATCGTGATATCAATTCGGGATCGGGAAAATGATGTTTAAGCTGGTATTCAACACACTTGTTGGACTTTTTCTAGTTATGTTAATTATGGGGCGCGAAGATGGCACCGCCCCCGTACAACAGTTGGCCGCAGCCACCCCTGCCGCCGCAGCCGACATCCCCGCCCCCTCAAACCAGCCCGGCACCCTGAACCAATTGGACAGGCCCAAAGCCGATAACGCCGTATTGCGCGCGAAATCGCAGGGCTATGCGACCTATGCCAGTGCCTCCAGCGACATGCCCGCACCAACAACATTGGCCGGAACCCCCGTTGCCGGCGCCGAGCGCAGCCCGCGTGTCACGCAGCCCGCCCCTGCAAAAGAGAGCCCGCCGAAAGTTGTCATCAGCCGCGTTCAGTTCGGCCAAGAGGCGCGCTACCCCACGCCCGCACAACTGGCGCAGCTGCATGGTGACGATATCTGGCAGGTGACGGCCGGCACGCTCAACGTGCGATCGGGTCCCGGCACCGGTCATGCCCGCGTAGGCGGCCTGTCCCGCAACGAGCAAGTGTATCTCCTGCGCGAGCAAAACGGTTGGGCCAAGGTGCTGGATGAAAAAGCAGGCACCCAAGGGTGGGTGTCCAAAAAATTCCTGACCCAGCGCGATTGATCCTGCCTGCGCTTTTCAACGCAGCGTCATTCCTGACTATGGCCTTGTACAGCAACCGCTGACAGGGCCATTTCTTTGTGAATGCCGCCACGGGTTCTTGCGATTACAGAAGCTGGCCCTTACCCCTTGTTTCACCGCGCGTCGCTGAAAGCAGATGAAGGACATCTTATGGCCAAGACCATCCTGATCACTGGCTGCTCGTCGGGCATCGGATATGATGCCGCCCACGGGCTGGCACGCGCAGGCTGGCATGTTCTGGCTACCTGCCGCCGCTCGCAAGATTGCGACAGGCTACGCGCCGAGGGGCTGGAGAGCTTCCCCCTCGATCTTGCCGATCCTGCCTCGATCGAGGCCGGTTTCAACGAGGCCGTGGCCCGCGCCGGTGGACGGCTGGATGCACTTTACAACAACGCGGCATTTGCCTGCCCGGGAGCGGTCGAGGATCTGCCGCCCGACGCGCTACGCGAGATTTTCGAAACCAACCTTTTTGGTCTGCATGATCTGACACGGCGGGCGATTGCACTGATGCGCCAACAGGGCAGCACGGGCGAAGGGCGTATCATCCAGTGTTCGTCGGTGCTGGGGCTGGTGGGTATCCGCTGGCGCGGGGCGTATGTGGCCACGAAATTCGCCCTGGAAGGTTTGAGCGACGTTTTGCGGCTGGAAATGCAGGACACGGATATCAAAATCATTCTGATCGAACCCGGCCCGGTCACCTCGAAAATCCGGGCGAATTCGATTCCGCATTTCGAAAAATGGATCGACTGGCGGCGCTCTGCGCGGCGGGCCCACTACGAATCCAGCCTGCTCAAGCGCCTGTATGAGGAGAAAACCGTCCCTGACCGCTTCGAGTTGCCTGCAAGTGCTGTCACGCGCAAGCTGCGTCACGCTCTGGAGGCGCCACGTCCCAAGGCGCGTTATTATGTGACCACCCCCACCTATCTGATGGGATTTGCGCGCCGTATTTTGCCCAATCGCGCGCTGGATTGGCTTGCATCCAAAGGATGACGGGCCGAGTTGCCCTGCAACGGGCCTCTGGTTTTGAAGATTTATGAACATGTGGAGGGAAATTTGGTCGTTCTCAACAAGATCTACACCCGCACCGGCGATACCGGCGAGACCGCGCTTGCCAATGGCGCACGCACCAGCAAAGCCGATCCGCGGGTCGCAGCCTATGGCGATGTGGATGAATTAAACGCCATTTTAGGCGTGGCCCGTCTGCACGCGGCGTCATCCGCGGACGCCGTCGATACAGCCATTGCGCGCCTGCAAAACGAATTGTTCGATCTGGGCGCCGATCTTGCCAAACCCGACATCGAAAAAGACAGCGAGGCGGGCTATCCGGTTTTGCGCATAATCCCCGAGCAGGTCACACGCCTCGAGGTCGAAATCGACGAGATGACCGCGATACTGGAGCCGCTCCGCAGCTTTATCCTTCCAGGCGGAAGTGCTTTGGCAGCCCACCTCCACCATGCACGAACGGTCGCCCGCCGTGCGGAACGTCAAGCTGTGGCTTTAATGGCAGTCGAAACAGTGAACCCCCATGCCGTTAAATACCTCAACCGGTTATCGGATTGGCTTTTTGCCGCAGCGCGCATGGCAAATGCCGCCGGTCGCGACGATGTGCTATGGGTCCCCGGCGCGACGCGCGCCTGACGGCTGCAAATACGGGAAAGACAGCGCGATTGTTCGCCATGCTATCATCTGTGGCGCTCCCGCGCGTTAGAATGTCGATTTCTCTCTATTTTTTTACGGCCTCTCAAGGTAACACCAATCAGGAAAAAGGACCCCGCCCGTTGTCTGCGGCGGGACAACGAAGGGAGACGCGCCATGAAGGTTTTGGTACCTGTTAAACGCGTGATTGATTACAACGTTAAGGTTCGCGTCAAGGCGGACGGGACGGGTGTTGATCTTGCGAATGTAAAGATGTCGATGAACCCGTTTGACGAGATCGCGGTGGAAGAGGCGATCCGTCTGAAGGAAAAAGGCGTGGCCAGCGAGGTTGTGGTCGTGTCGATCGGCGTGAAGCAAGCACAGGATGTTTTGCGCACGGCGCTTGCGATGGGCGCGGATCGCGCGATCCTGATCGAGGCGGCCGATGACGTCCATCAGGATATCGAGCCTCTGGCGGTGGCCAAATTGCTGGCCAAGGTTGTGGCCGACGAAGCGCCCGGCCTTGTGATTGCAGGCAAGCAGGCGATCGACAACGATATGAACGCGACGGGCCAGATGCTGGCGGCGTTGTTGGGATGGGGTCAGGCCACGTTTGCCTCCAGCCTCGAGATCACCGGTGAGCAAGCCACTGTCACCCGCGAGGTTGACGGCGGCCTGCAAACCGTGCGTGTGAAGCTGCCTGCGATCGTGACGGCGGATCTGCGGTTGAACGAGCCGCGCTATGCATCGCTTCCCAACATTATGAAAGCCAAGAAGAAACCGCTGGATGTCAAAACGGCGGCGGATTTCGGCGTGGATGTGACCCCGCGCCTTGAGGTGATCAAAACCACCGAGCCTGCGGGCCGCGAGGCGGGGATCATGGTCGGTTCGGTCGACGAGCTGGTGGCGAAACTGAAAGAAGCGGGGGCTGTGTGATGTCGGTTCTACTGATTGCTGAAGTCAATGGCGATGCGGTGTCGCTGGATGCGACTGCAAAAGCATTGAGCGCGGTTCAGGCACTGGGCCCGGTCAGCGTTCTGGTGGCAGGCCAGGGCGTGGATGCGGGGCCGGTTGCGGGTCTGTCTGGCGTGGACAAGGTGGTTTTGGTTGATGATGCGGCCTATGCGCATGGTCTGGCCGAGCCTTTGGCCGATCTGGTCGTGGCAATGGCGCCGGGGTTCAGCCACATCGCGGCCGCCTCCACCGCCAATGCCAAAAACGTCCTGCCGCGGGTGGCGGCGCTTCTGGATGTGATGGTGATTTCCGATGTGTCGGGCGTGATCGATGCCGACACGTTCGAGCGTCCGGTATATGCCGGCAACGCGATCCAGACGGTCAAATCGCATGATGCGACCAAGGTCATGAGCATCCGTACCGCAGGGTTCGATGCCGCAGCCACAGGGCCTGCGGCCAGCGTCGAGGCGGGCACAAGCGCGGGCGATGCGGGCCTGTCGTCGTGGGTCGAGGACCGTGTTGCGGCCTCTGACCGGCCCGAACTGACCAGCGCGGGCATTGTGGTCTCGGGCGGGCGTGGCGTCGGATCCGAGGAGGATTTCGCGATCATCTCCGCATTGGCCGACAAGCTGGGCGCGGCCGTCGGTGCCTCGCGCGCCGCCGTCGATGCGGGCTTTGCGCCCAACGACTGGCAAGTGGGCCAGACCGGCAAGGTGGTTGCCCCCGATCTGTATATCGCCTGCGGTATTTCGGGCGCGATCCAGCATCTGGCAGGCATGAAGGATTCCAAGATCATCGTCGCGATCAACAAAGACGAAGAGGCCCCGATCTTCCAGATCGCCGATTACGGACTGGCAGCCGACCTCTTTACTGCGGTTCCAGAACTCACAGCAAAACTGTAAACCCACCATAACGACACTATCGGGGGGCGCGTGCCTTTGGCCTCTTCCCCCGTTCCCCAACCGTGAGGAGACACTTGATGCGCACACGTGCAGCCGTGGCTATGGAAGCCGGAAAACCACTTGAAATCATGGAAGTAGAGCTTGATGCCCCGAAGGCGGGCGAAGTTCTGATCGAGGTCAAGGCCACCGGGCTTTGCCATACGGACGCGTTCACACTGTCGGGCGAGGATCCCGAAGGGATTTTCCCGTCGATTCTGGGTCACGAGGGCGCGGGCATCGTGAAGGAAGTGGGCGAAGGGGTCACCACCCTGAAGCCGGGCGATCACGTGATCCCGCTCTACACCCCCGAATGTGGCGAATGTTATTCCTGCCGGTCGGGCAAAACCAACCTGTGCACCGCCATTCGCGGCACGCAGGGCAAAGGCCTGATGCCGGACGGCACGACGCGGTTCCACATGCTCGATGGTACGCCGATCTATCACTACATGGGATGCTCGACATTCGCCGAACATACCGTGATGCCGGAAATTGCTCTGGCCAAGGTACGTGACGATGCCCCTTTCGATAAAATCTGCTATATCGGGTGTGGTGTGACCACCGGCATCGGTGCGGTGATCAACACCGCAGGCGTCGAAAAAGGGGCCACCGCCGCGGTTTTCGGGCTGGGCGGTATCGGGCTGAATGTGATCCAGGGGCTGCGTATGGCCGGGGCCGAGATGATCATCGGTGTCGATCTGAACGACAGCAAGGCGGAGATGGCCGAGAAATTCGGTATGACCCATTTTGTGAACCCCTCGAAGCTGGAGGGCACCGTGGTCGAAGAAATCGTCAAGCTGACGCAGCGCGGCGATGACCATATCGGTGGCGTGGATTATTCCTTCGATGCGACCGGCAATGTGAAGGTGATGCGCGATGCGCTGGAATGTTCGCACCGTGGCTGGGGCGTGTCGGTTGTGATCGGCGTGGCGCCCGCCGGGGCGGAGATCTCCACCCGTCCGTTCCAGCTGGTGACCGGACGCGTCTGGAAAGGCACCGCTTTTGGTGGCGCAAAAGGCCGCACCGATGTGCCGACATTCGTTGATTGGTACATGGACGGCAAGATCGAGATCGATCCGATGATCACCCACAAGCTGAAGCTTGAGGACATCAACCACGGGTTCGAGCTGATGCACGAGGGTAAATCCATCCGTGCCGTGATCGAATATTAATCCATCCGGCCTTTGGCCAAGATAGAAATCGGAAAGGGGGCGCAGGCCCCCTTTTTTAATGTGGTTTTTGCAGGGGACCGGCCCCGAGCGCCGCAGGCCGTGGCCCGCCATAGGCCCAATCGAGCAATTGAACGGTATGCACAACCGGCACGCCTGCGTCTGCGCCAATCTGTGTCATGCAGCCGATATTGCCAGCCGCGATCACATCCGGACGCGTGGCGCGCAGAGTGTCCAGCTTGCGCACCTTCAGCTGATCGGCAATCGCGGGTTGCAGCAAATTATAGGTGCCCGCCGAACCGCAGCACAGATGTGCGTCAGCCGGCGTGGCGAGCGTGAACCCCGCCTGCGTCAATAGCCGCTTCGGTGCTTGGGTGATTTTCTGGCCGTGCTGCAGCGAACAGGCCGCATGATAGGTGACCCGCAGATCCTGAGGTGCTGCCACCGGCGCCAGATCGAGGCGGGCGAGGAATTCACAAATATCCATCGCCCTGTCAGACACCGCGCGCGCCTGACCGGCCATCTCGGTGTCGCCCAGCATATCGCCGTAATCCTTCACCGTGGTGCCGCAACCCGAGGTGTTGATCACGATCGCATCCAGACCTTGCCCGTCTATCTCGGCGCCCCATGCGCGAATGTTCTGGCGCGCGAAATCATGCGACTGGTGTGTGCGTCCCATATGGTGGACAAGCGCCCCGCAACATCCGGTGCCTTTGGCGACCACCACATCCACCCCCAGCCGTGTCAACAGCCGGATGGTGGCGGCGTTGATCTCGGGGTTCAGGGTTTTTTGGGCGCAGCCTGTCATCAGCGCGACCCGTGCACGGGCGGGGCGCGCTGCGCGATGGATCTGGGGGGCGTCATGTGGGGCGGGGCCGGCTATGTGGTCCGGCACCATGGCCAGCATCGCGCGGGCGCGCGGATCGGGCAGGTACCGGCCGAGCGGGCGCACCATCTTGGCTGCGCGCAGGGCGTGGCGGAGCCGCGCGGGATAGGGCAGCACATGCGCCAAAATCCACCGCAAGGCCCGATCATGCCACGGTCTTTTATAGGTGGTTTCGATATGCTGGCGGGCGTGGTCCAGAAGATGGGCATAATCAACGCCCGACGGACAGGTGGTCATACACGCCAGACATCCCAGACAGCGGTCGATATGTTTGACGGTTTCGGCATCGGCGGGGCGGTCGTTTTCCAGCATGTCCTTGATCAGGTAAATCCGCCCGCGCGGGCTGTCCAGCTCGTCGCCCAACACCTGATAACTGGGGCAGGTGGCTGTGCAAAAGCCGCAATGCACACAGGCCCGCAAGATATCGTTCGAACGCCGGATGGCGGGATCGCGCAGTTGTTCCGGTGTAAAGTCGGTTTTCATAGGGACCCCTTTTGAAACAGTCCTTTGGGATCAAAGTTCTGGCGCAGGCGGGCAGATAGGGCGGTGACCGGTGCGGATTGGGGCGCGCACTCGGGCAGATCGCCCGCTGTGCCGCGCAGCCGTGTGGCGTGGCCGTCGAGGCCGTGCAGATGCGCGCGCAGATCGGTGCCCGGCGGCGCGGCAGCCCAGACCAGCGCCCCGCCCCAATCAAGCATGACCTGAACGCCCGCCGCCTGCAAACGGCCCGCAGCACGTGCACCGTGGCTGGCACGCGCGCAGATCCGCCAGATGTCGGGCCCGAGGGGGCTAAGGGCGCGCACATCACGGAGATCGGGCCACGGGTCATGGCCATGGGGCAGGGGATGCAGATCGGGGATCAGGCTTTGCAGCTGTGCGCCGCGATAGCGCACGGAGGCCGCGAACCCTTCGATGCGCAGCAAGACCTGCGCGCCGTCCCAAGCGGCCCCGCTGATCTCGAAGGGCGCGCCCAACGCACGCGACATGGTGTGGGTGGCCGCCACGGGATCGGATTGGGGTTGGGTGAACGTCATCACCGCCTCCGGCGCGGGCAGGACCTTGAGCGCGACCTCGCTGATCACGCCAAGCGTGCCGCGCGCGCCACAGTGCAGGCGGGCCAGATCATAGCCGGTGACATTTTTCATCACCCGTCCGCCACTTTTGACAATGCGCCCCGTGCCGTCCACAAACCTCAGGCCCAGCAGCAGATCGCGCGCCGCGCCCGCCTGAACCCTGCGCGGTCCGCAGTGGTTGAGCGCGATCATTCCGCCCAGTGTGGGTGTGCCGGTGCGGTGCAAGATCACGCGGTGGTCCATCGGTTCGAACGGCAAACGCTGGTTGTGGCTGGCCAGAAGGGCCTCGATTTCGGCCAATGGGGTGCCTGCGCGCGCCACAAGGGTCAGCGCGCCCGGCTCGTAGCGTGTGACGCCGGTCAGCCGTGCCGTCGACAGGCGCGGGGGGGCTTCGGGGCCGGTTTGCGGAATGTGGCGGGTGGCCCCGCCTGTCAGTGCCACGCGCGCGTCGCATTCGCGGATCATTGCCGCCAGTTCTGCCTCGGTCGCGGGCATCGCGGCGGTGCGGGGCGGGGCGGATGGGACAGGTTCGTTCATCCGCGCCGCCCCGCCGAGGCCGCCAGCGGAAACACCTTGGCCGCATTCAACAGCCATTTCGGATCGAATGCATCCTTGACCTGCATCTGTGCCTCCAGATCATCGGGGGTGAATTGCACCCCCATCAGATCGCGTTTTTCCACGCCCACACCGTGTTCGCCCGTCAGACACCCGCCGACCTCGACACACAGCCGCAAGATATCCGCGCCGAGCGCCTCGCATTTTTCCAGATCACCGGGTGTGTTGGCATCAAACAGGATCAGCGGGTGCATGTTGCCGTCGCCTGCGTGAAACACGTTGGCCACCCGCAGGCCATAGCTGTCCGACAGCGCCGCGATCCGCTCCAGCACACGGGGCAACTCGTCCACGGGGATCGTGCCATCAAGGCACATGTAATCATTGATCTGGCCCATCGCGCCAAAGGCCGATTTGCGCCCCAGCCAGATCCGCGCGCTTTCTTCCGCCGAGCGGCTTTCGCGGATTTCCTCGGGCGCATGGGTGGCGGCAATACGTCTGATCAGCGCCAGCTGATGATCTATTTCCATGTCGCAGCCTTCGACCTCGATGATCAAAAGCGCCTCGCAATCGGGATATCCGGCATGGGCGAAGGCCTCACAGGCGCGGATGCAGGGGCGGTCCATGAATTCGATCGCCACAGGCAGAATGCCGGCCTTGATAATATCGGATACACAGGCCCCCGCCACGGCCGAGGAGCCAAAACCGATCAGCACCGGACGCGCGCCTTCGGGTTTTGGCAAGATGCGCAAAGTCGCCTCTGTCACGATGCCAAGCTGCCCTTCGGCCCCGCACACAAGCGCCAGCATATCCAGATCGGGCGCGTCCATATGGCCGCCACCCAGATCAAGCACCGTGCCATCCATCAACACCATACGCACCCCCAGCAGGTTGTTGACCGTTACCCCGTATTTCAGGCAATGCGCGCCGCCGGAATTCATCGCGATATTGCCCGCAATCGCACAGGCAAGCTGCGAGGACGGATCGGGGGCGTAAAACCAGCCCTGATCGGCAATCGCGCCCGACACGGACAGGTTTGTGCGTCCGGTTTGCACACGCATCAGGCGATCATCGAAATCGACCTCCAGTATCTGGGTCATGCGCGCCACACCGATCACGACCGCATCGGCTGTGGGCAGCGCCCCACCCGCCAGCGATGTGCCAGCGCCCCGCGGCACGACAGGCACGTTTTGCGCATGACAAATCTGTAACACGGCTGACACTTCTTCGGTGGTGCGCGGTAAAACCACGACCATGGGCGCACAGCGATAGGCCGTCAGCGCATCGCATTCATAGGCGCGCAGCCCTGTTTCATGCGTGATCACCGCATCCTCGGGTAGCACGGCCCGCAGCGCGGCAATAATATCCGGTCTGCGCTGCAACACCTGCGTGCGCGGAGCTGGCATATCCATGAGTGGTCCTCCCTCAAGGTTCAGCTTAGCGGCAGGATTCATGTCACGTCATCTTTTTATTTCTGCCTTTCCATCAGGCGGAAAGGAATTAAGGGGCGATCCCCCCTAATTGCCGGGTCAGCTGGTCTGCGGCCATGCGCACCTGTGGCCCCACCACCGCGATGCGCGCAGCCCCCATGCGCGCGCTCAACCCCGAGACGGAGATCGCGCAGACCGCATCGCCCGTGCCCGACCACACGACGGCGGCCACACAGCGTAGGCCCAGCACATGTTCTTCGTGATCGACCGCGTAGCCGTTGACGCGGATCGTTTCGATATCGGCCATCGCGTGCGCCAGATCGTGGTGGGATTGCGCGGTCATCGGATGAAACCCGTTGCGACGCGCGAAACGTTCGATCTGCGCATCAGGCCATGTGGCCAGAATGGCCTTGCCCATGCCCGAACAAAACGCGGGCACCCGTCCGCCGGGTGGCGATATGGCACGCACGATTTCGCGGCTTTCGACCTGACTGACGGTGACAAGCTGGTCTTGGTCAAGATAGCCTAAATTGGCGGTTTCGCGTGTGGTGTCGCGCAGTTGGCGCAAATAGGGCAGGGCGGGGACGATGAAATTATGCTTTTGGATGTAGGCCGATCCGACGGAAAAGGCATCTCGCCCGATGTGCCACAGCGCCTGATCGGGATCGAACTGTGCAAAGCCTTCGGCCTCCAGCGTGGTCAGCAGGCGATGGGTGGTGGACACGGCAAGACCCGCTGTGCGCGCCAGATCGCTGACCCGCTGGCCATCATCGGTGCGTGCCAGAAGTTTCATCAACCGCATGGCGCGTACGACCGATTGCACCGCGTTTTGTCCCGTTTGGCCCATGATCGCTTTCCGCATTGTGGAAAATCTGATCGCCATACTATCGCGTGCGGGGGGCTGCGGTCTAGTATTCGCGCAACAGTTCAGGAGACCAGATATGACTGATTATGTGACCCGCGCCGGTCTGGAGGTGGCCCCGCAACTGGCGGCCCTGATCGAGGATGAAATTCTGCTGGGTGTTTCGCCAGAGGCGTTCTGGCAGGGCTACACCGCCCTTTTGCGCGATCTGGCACCGGTGAACCGCAGCCTTCTGGAAAAGCGCGATACGCTACAGGCGCAAATCGATGCATGGCACAAGGCCCGTGTGGGCCAGCCTTTCGATGGGCCAGCCTATCGCGAATTTCTGGCCGAAATCGGCTATCTGCAACCCGAGCCTGCACCATTTGTCATTGAAACCGGCCCGGTCGATCCCGAAATTGCCGAAGTTGCGGGGCCGCAATTGGTGGTACCGGTCATGAACGCGCGTTTTGCGCTGAATGCGGCCAACGCGCGGTGGGGGTCGCTTTATGATGCGCTGTATGGCACCGATGCGATTGCGGGCCGCCCCGAGGGCACCGGCTTTGATCAGGCGCGCGGGGCCAAGGTGATTGCATGGGCACGTGCGCATCTGGATCGTGTGGCGCCCCTTGCCACCGGCAGCTGGGCGGATGTGTCGGCGCTTTCCGGTGGCCGGACGCTGGAGGTGCAGGTGAAAGGGGCCGCGAGCGCGCTGGCTGATCCGGCACACTATGCGGGATATAGCGATCACTCGGTGTTTTTGCGCGTGAACGGGCTGCTGATCGAGATCGTGACAGACCGCGACAACCCGATCGGGGCGAAAGATCCCGCAGGCATCGCAGATGTCCGTCTGGAAAGCGCATTGACGGCAATACAGGATTGCGAGGATTCGATTGCCGCCGTGGATGCCGATGACAAATGCGTGGTTTATGCCAACTGGCTGGGCCTGATGCGCGGCGATCTGACGGAAGATCTGCAAAAGGGCGATAAAACCGTCACCCGTCGCCTGAACCCCGATGTCACGTTCCAAAACCCCGATGGCACGACTGCGACCCATCCGGGCCGGGCGCTGATGCTGGTGCGCAATGTTGGCCACCTGATGACCACCGACGCGGTACGTCTGGACGGTCACGACACGCCCGAAGGGATTATGGATGCGCTTGTCACAGTGGCGGCCGCGATGCATGATCTGGCCAAAACCAACGGGCTGCGCAATTCGCGCGCAGGCTCTGTTTATGTGGTCAAACCCAAGATGCACGGCCCCGAAGAGGTGGCGTTTGCCGATACGCTTTATGGTCGTGTGGAAGATATCCTCGGCCTTGCGCCAAATACGGTAAAGCTGGGGATCATGGACGAGGAGCGGCGCACCTCTGCCAATCTGGCGGCATGTATCGCGGCGGTCAAACATCGCTGTGTCTTCATCAACACCGGTTTTCTGGATCGCACGGGCGACGAGATCCACACCATGATGCAGGCAGGCCCCGTGATACCGCGTGGCGAGATGGCGGGCACGGAGTGGCTGGGGGCCTATGAAAACGGCAATGTGGATGCCGGTCTGGCCGCAGGGTTTCAGGGACATGCGCAAATCGGCAAGGGGATGTGGGCCAAACCCGATGCCATGGCCGATATGCTGGAGGCCAAGATCGGCCACCCGAAATCCGGTGCCACCACCGCATGGGTGCCATCGCCTACGGCCGCCACGCTGCACGCCACACATTACCATCAGGTGAATGTGGCCGATGTGCAGGAGACGCTGAAATCGCGCGGCAAGGCATCGCGCGCAGCCCTGCTGACCCCGCCGGTGATGATCGGTCGTAACCTGTCGGGCGAAGATGTGCAGGGCGAACTGGACAACGCCTGCCAGTCCATTCTGGGCTATGTGGTGCGTTGGGTCGATCAAGGGGTCGGCTGTTCCAAAGTGCCCGACATCCACGATGTGGCCTTGATGGAAGATCGTGCGACATTGCGGATTTCATCCCAATATCTGGCCAACTGGATCAGGCACGAGGTCTGTAGCGCGGACGAGGTGGAGGCATCGCTGCGCCGCATGGCCCCCAAGGTGGATGCACAAAACGAAAATGATCCGGCTTATGTGCCGATGGCCCCGCGCTTTGATGGGGAGGCCTTCAACGCCGCGCGGGCTTTGGTGTTCGAGGGTGTGCGACAGCCCTCCGGCTATACCGAGCCGCTGCTGCACGCCGCGCGCCGTCGGGTGAAAGCGGCGGCCCGCTAAAGCCGCGACTGCGGCACAGCCTCGCAGAGGCGCGATCTTTTCAATCAATGCGCCGGACGCTTTTCCGGCGCATTTTTTTAGCCCGCTTGACGCCTTGTGAGCGGGCTTGTCGGACAAGCGTCGTGGAGATCCGCCAAACCATGTGTATATTATGCCCAACACTTCAGCGCATGCCTGTGTTTTAAGCAAAAAAAGCGTCACACCCTGTCGCTTGCGTTGTCACAAGGGGTTTTTGCGCAAAAATGCGATGCTTTCACGGTTGTGATTGACACATATAATATAACTCACCCATAGTTGATCCAATAAATAAGATGAATCGAGAGGGAGGAGATCGATTTGCCGATGTTTAAAGGATCCGTTCGCGTGCTTGTGCCAGCACTGGCCGCGACATGTTTGATGGCCGGTATGGCGCAGGCGGAAACGTGGCGCACATGGGCCATTCACCCCGAAGGCTATCCAAATGTGGTCGCACTTGAGAGCTTTGCCGAGAACGTAAGCGCGGGCACCGAAGGCCGGATCGAGCCGCAGGTCTATGCAAACGGGGTTCTGGGGTCGCAGCCCGATGCGATCGAGCAGGTGCGCGCAGGCGCGATTGCTGTGGGGAACTTCAACATGGGCCCGATGGGAGAGATCGTGCCCGCAACCAACGTGCTGTCGTTGCCATTTATCTTCCGCGATATTGACCAGATGCACACTGCAATGGACGGGGAAATCGGCCAGCGGTTTTCGGATGCGTTGTCCGAACAGGGGCTGGTCGCGCTGTCATGGATGGATAGCGGCTCGCGCAGCTTTTATAATACAAAACGCGCGATCAAGACGCCTGCCGACATGGAAGGGTTGAAGTTCCGCGTGATGAACAACGACCTTTATGTGCAGATGGTGGACCAATTGGGCGGCAATGCCACGCCGATGGCCTATGGCGAAGTTTACCAGTCGCTGAAAACCGGCGTGATTGACGGTGCGGAAAACAACTATCCGTCGTTTGAAAGCTCCAATCACTACGAGGTTGCGAAATACTACTCCGTGACCAATCACCTGATCATTCCTGAATGTATCTGCGTCTCCAGCCGCGTGTGGGACAAAGTCTCGGATGCGGACAAGGAAATCGTGACACAGGCCGCACTGGATGCCGCTGAAATGCAGCGCGAGCTGTGGGCCAAGGAATCCGACAAGGCGCGTCAGGATGTGATTGATGCCGGTGTCAGCGTCAACGAGGTGACCGACCCCAAAGCGTTCCAAGATGCGATGCAGCCGGTTTATGCCCAGTTCATTCAGGCAAACCCCGATCTTGAAAGTCTGATCACCGATATTCAGGCCGTCGAGTAAAATCCACGCGTATCTTACCCCCGTCCGGCGCAATCCGGGCGGGGATTTTGGTTGGAGGGGCGTCCATGACGAACGAGAATAAACCCGCCTTCGCACGCCGGATGCTGGATCTGTCGGCGGGGCTGTGTGTGACGGTGGCGGGCGTGGGGCTGGTCGTGTTGATCGCGATTTTCGGCTGGCTGGTCTGGGGGCGATATGTGCTGAACGACACCCCCACGTGGGTGGAGCAGATGGCCCTGATGCTGGTGGTGTGGATCACGTTTCTGGGGGCGGCGGCCGGTGTCTGGGGCCGCTCGCATCTATCAGTGGATTTCTTGCGCGATATGTTTCCCGCGCCGATCGCCAAAACCATGACATGGCTGGCCTATGTCGGGGTATTGGCATTCTCGGTCTGTCTTGCGTGGCAAGGCTGGGTGCTGACGGAAAACACATGGGCCCGTCATGTACCGATCCTCGGCGTGCCCGAGGGGATGCGCGCCCTGCCGATGGCGATCTGCGGCGTGCTGAGCACGATCTATACGCTGCAACAAATGCTGGATTTTGCGAAAGGACGCGTGTGAGATGGGCCTAAGCTTGTTGTTCGGGCTGTTTGCCCTGGGGTTATTATGTGGCATGCCGGTGGCCTTCGCGCTTGGTCTGGCAGCGGTCGGGGGCTTTTTATACGAAGGTCTGCCGCTGTTTATCGGCTTCCAGCGCGTGCTATCTGGAATTTCGGTGTTTTCGCTGCTGGCCATTCCGTTTTTCATCTTTGCGGGTGAATTGATGATGCATGGCGGGATCGCGGGGCGTCTGGTGCGGCTGGCAGCCTCGGCTGTAGGCTCGATCCGTGGCGGGCTGGGGGTGGTTAATGTGGCCTCCTCCATGCTGTTTGGCGGAATCTCCGGCTCGGCTGTGGCGGATACATCCGCGCTTGGCTCCATCCTGATCCCCGTTATGAAGGAGAAAGGCTATGATCCCGATTACGCGGTCAATGTGACGGTCACCTCGTCTGTGGCGGGCGTCGTCATTCCGCCTTCACACAATATGATCCTGTATGCCGTGGCGGCCGGTGGTGTATCGGTGTCGCAGCTGTTTCTGGCAGGCGTGGTGCCCGGCATCCTGATGTGCCTGTGTCTGGGGCTGGTGGCGTGGATTGTGGCGGTACGGCGCGGCTATCCTGCCGAAACCTTCCCCGGCTGGAGGGCGCTAGGTGTGGCATTTGTCGTGGCGCTGCCCGGTTTGCTGACCGCTGTGATCATTGTGGGCGGTGTGCTGTCAGGCGTGATGACAGTGACGGAATCGGGTGCGTTTGGCGCAATCTGGGCAATTTTGGTCACGATTTTCGTGTATCGCGAGCTGACATGGGCCAAATTCAAACTCGCGGTTGCCACGTCGGTGCGCACGACAGCGCTGGTGATGCTGTTGGTGGCGACCGCCTCGGCGTTCTCCTATCTGCTGACCCTCTACCGCGTGCCCGATCTTCTGGCCGGCGCGGTAACGGGCCTGTCCGATAACCCGATCATCATCCTGTTGCTGCTCAATGTGATCCTGCTGGTATTGGGCATGATCATGGATATGGCCGCGCTGATCCTGATCTGCACGCCGATTTTCCTGCCTGTTGCCGTTGATATCGGGATGGACCCGATCCAGTTCGGCGTGATCATGATGATGAATCTGGGCTTGGGGCTGTGCACGCCACCGGTGGGCGCATGCCTGTTTGTTGGTTGCGTTGTCGGACAAGTTCGTATTGAACATGCGGTCAAGACGATCCTGCCGTTTTATGCGGCAATCCTCGTGGCGTTGATGCTGGTGACCTATGTGCCGGCCTTCTCGTTGTTCTTGCCAAACCTACTGGAGTAATCATGCTAAACCGTATCTTGATCACCGGAGCTGCCGGACAACTGGGCGCGATGCTGCGCGAAAAACTGGCCCCGCATGCGCGCGTTTTGCGGCTGTCTGATATCAGTGATCTGGGGCAGGCCGCCGCAAACGAGGAACTGGTCACATGCGATCTGTCCGATGGCGCGGCGGTGCATGATCTGCTGGCCGATTGCGATGCGGTGGTGCATTTGGGCGGTATCTCTGTGGAGAAAAACTTCGATCTGATCGAGGCGGCCAACCTGCGCGGTGTCTATAACCTTTATGAGGCGGCGCGTGCGCAGGGCTTCCCGCGGATCATTTTTGCAAGTTCCAATCATACCATCGGGTATTACGAGCAAAATCAGCGCCTTAAACATAGCGACCCCTTCCGCCCGGATTCGCTTTATGGCGTGTCGAAGATCTTTGGCGAGGCGGTCGCGTCGCTGTATCACGACAAATTCGGCCAAGAAAGCGCGCTCGTGCGGATCGGCTCATGCACGCCCGCGCCCGAAAACTGGCGCATGCTGTCCACGTGGCTTAGCCATGATGATTTCGTGTCGCTGATCATGGCGGTGTTCAACGCCCCACGCTTGGGATGCACCGTGGTGTGGGGGCAGTCGGCCAATGACGCGGGGTGGTGGGACAATTCCCATGCGGCGTTTTTAGGCTGGACGCCGAAAGACAATGCCGCACGCCATGCCGCGCAGGTCCACGCACAGGTTCCGCGCCCCGATCGTGACGATCCGGTTGCGCGCTATCAGGGCGGGGTGTTCACCGACGAGCCGATCCATAAGACCTGAATCCGCCTGTGGTGTTGCGGCAGATACGAAAGGTCTTGCCGCAACATATAATACAAGTTATATGATAAGTATGATGTAATTCACTGGCATCCATACGAAGAGGATTTTCCCATGGACCCGATGCAGATCAAACAGGCGCTTGGCTCTGGCCTTCTGTCATTCCCTGTGACCCCGTTCGATGCGGAAAACCGCTTCGCCGAAGAGCCCTATCGCAAACACGTAGAATGGCTTGCCGGATTTAACGCACCTGTTTTGTTTGCGGCCGGTGGTACGGGCGAATTCTTCTCGCTTTCGCCCGAAGAAATTCCTGCAATCGTGCGCGCAGCCAAAGAAAGCGCCGGAAAAACCTCGATTGTTTCGGGATGTGGCTATGGTACCGAGATGGCCGTGAGCATTGCCAAGGCCGCCGAAAAAGCCGGCGCCGACGGGATCTTGTTGTTGCCGCACTACCTGATCGACGCGCCGCAGGAGGGCCTTTATCACCACGTCAAAAAGGTCTGTGATGCGGTTGGTATCGGCGTTATGGTCTATAACCGCGACAATGCCGTGTTGCAGGCCGATACGCTTGCGCGCTTGTGTGATGAATGTCCGAACCTTGTGGGGTTCAAGGATGGCACGGGCGATATCGGGCTGGTGCGTCAGGTCACTGCCAAAATGGGCGACCGTCTGACCTATCTGGGGGGTATGCCCACCGCAGAGCTGTTCGCAGAGGCCTATCTGGGTGCAGGGTTCACGACCTATTCCTCGGCCGTGTTCAACTTTGTGCCGGCGCTTGCCAACAAGTTCTACGACGCGCTTCGCGCAGGCGACCGCGCGACATGCGAGGATATCCTCAAAAGCTTCTTCTATCCGTTCATGGATCTGCGCGGGCGCCGCAAGGGTTATGCCGTCGCAGCGGTCAAGGCCGGTGTACGCCTTGTGGGCTTTGATGCAGGCCCCGTGCGCGCGCCCCTGTCCGATCTGACCGGCGAGGAAGAAGAGATTCTGAAACACCTGATCGATACACATAGCTAAGAGGTACGTGATGAAAATCGCCGCGATCCGCACATATGTTCTGGAACACCGGTTGGAGACAGCGTTTGAGAGTGCCTCGATGCGGTTCGACCGCCGCGTGCATCTGCTGGTCGAGGTGATTTGTGAAGACGGCACCACGGGCTGGGGCGAATGCCTTGGCCCGGCGGGCCCCAACCGTGCCATGGTCGAGGCCTATAGCGCATGGCTGATCGGGCAAAACCCGCTGGAAACCGAAAAGATCTGGGCCACGCTTTACAATGCCCTGCGCGATCAGGGCCAGCGCGGCGTGTCTGTTACGGCGCTTTCGGGGATCGATATCGCGCTGTGGGATATCAAGGGCAAGCACCTTGGCCAGCCGGTATCGATGCTGCTTGGCGGGCGCATCCGCGAGCGCGTGCAGGCCTACGCCACCGGCTCGTTCAAACGCGATGGCGTGGACCGGATCGAGGATAACGCACAAGAGACCGCGCAGCATGTTGCCGCCGGTTTCCACGCGGTGAAGATCAAGATCGGGTTCGATCCGAAAGAAGACCTGCGTGTGATTGCCGCCGTGCGCGAGGCCATAGGCCCCGACACGCGACTGATGATCGACGCCAACCATGGATATGACGTGATCGAGGCTGTGCGCGTGGGCAACGCTGCGGCGCAATATGATATCGACTGGTTCGAAGAACCCGTTGTGCCCGAACAACTGTCGGCCTACCGCGAAGTGCGCGACCGTCAGCCGATCCCCGTCGCAGGCGGCGAGACATGGCATACCCGCTGGGGCTTCGCTGGCCCGCTGGAGCAGCGCTGCGTGGACATTGCCCAACCCGATCTGTGTGGTGTGGGCGGGTTTACCGAGGCGCGCCGGGTGGCCGATCTGGCCAGTCTGCACGGCGTGCGGGTTGTGCCGCATGTCTGGGGCACGGCCGTGCAGATTGCGGCGGCGTTGCAATTCATGTCGGCCATGGTGCCTGATCCGGTGCGCAACCGCGCGATTGCCCCGATCATGGAATTCGACCGCACGCATAACCCCTTCCGTCAGGCGGTCGTGACACAGCCGATCGAACATGATCACGGCTGGGTCAGCGTGCCCGATGCGCCGGGCCTCGGGATCGAGATCAACCGCGATGCCTTGCGTGAATTTGCGCCGAAAGGATAACCGATGATGGAGCGTAAGCTACAGGGCGCTGCGCCCGAAACCGCGATGCCCAAAGGGGCGACAGATTGCCAGATGCACATGTATCTGCCCGGTTTCACATGGCGCGCCGATGGCAAGGGCGTGCCGCGTGATCCGCTGCCAACACCGCAGATGTACCGTCAGGTGATGGACTGGCTGGGGCTGGAGCGTGTGGTGATCACCCAAGGCAATGGCCACGGGGCCGATAACGCAAGCCTGATGGCCTGCCTACAACAGATGGGCGAGTGCGCGCGCGGTGTGGCGGTCGTGTCGCCCGACACCCCCCGCGCCGAGTTGCGCGCATTGGCCGATGCGGGCGTGACGGGCGCACGTATCATGGATTTACCGGGCGGCGCTGTGGGGCTTGACCAGCTTGAGGCAGTCGACGACATCGCTCAGGACATGGGATGGATGATTGCGGTGCAGTTCGACGGCAGCGCCCTGCCGGAGATGGAGGCACGCCTGAACGCGCTCAAATCGAACTGGGTGCTTGACCATCATGGCAAAATTTTCTCGGGGATTACGGACACCCATGTCGCGGCTGTCCGGCGCTTGATCGATACCGGCCGGATGTGGTTCAAATTCGCGGGCTGCTATGAGGCCACCACGACCAGCGGCCCCGACTATCCCGATATTGCGGCCATGGCCCGCCAGATCGGCGCCCATGCGCCAGAGCGGATTGTCTGGGGCACGAACTGGCCGCATAATATGGCCACCAGCGCGGCAGATTATCCCGATGATGCGCAGCTTCTGGATCTGGCGATGGGCTGGTTGCCTGATGACGCGGCACGCACCCGTGTGCTGGTGGACAACCCGCAAGCGCTGTACGGATTTGCGCAGGTATCCTAAAGCGTGAACCGGCGGAGTGGCGCGTGTAAATGCGGCGTTTTTGGACTTGGTGGAGGGGCCTTGATGCCACGTATCTTATGCTATGGTGACAGTCTGACGTGGGGCCACAATCCCGATGATCCGGCAGGCGCACGCCACGCGATTGCCGATCTGTGGCCCAGTGTGCTGGCCCAAGGGCTGCAATCGCGCGTGGACGATGTGGTGGTTCTCGCCGACGGTGTGGGCGGTCGTACAACCTGTTTCGACGATCACGCAAGCCCGTGTATCCGCAATGCTGTCAAGTCCCTGCCTATCGCCCTATGTGCGCATATGCCGCTTGATCTGGTGGTTGTGATGCTGGGCACCAATGATCTGAAACCCGTGCATGGCGGCGTGGCCGCGGGCGCACAGGCGGGGATGCGCCGGTTGATCCAGCTGATCCGCAGCTTTCCCTACAAAGCCCCCGCAATTGTGCCCAAGATCCTGATTGTGGCGCCGCCCGAATGTATCGCGCCGGTTGAAAAACGCATCGATAGCCCGGCGCGGCCCGCACAGTCCCAGCTGTTCGCGCCGCTGTATCAGGAGTTGGCGCTGGAAACGGGTGTGGCCTTTTTCGATGCGGGTCGGGTGGCCCGTCCCTCGCCACGCGACGGGGTGCATCTGGACCGTGATAACACGCGCGCCATCGGCGATGCGCTGCTGGAGCCTGTGCGCGCGCTTTTATAAAGGGCGCGCTGTGAGGACGGCACCATCCGGCGGGCGCGCCCCACCATTTGACGCGTTCTTCACGCAACTCTCGGCACGGGCGGGCATGGCCTTGCGCGCGCGGGGCGAGGTGGCCGCGCGCGCGCGATTGCGCGCTAGCCCTGCTGCGGGGCGCTTTGCCCCAGCAGATGGTGCATCGCGCCCGCCATCATCAGCGGCCCCACGCCTTTGGAATCGTCGTCTACGATATCTTCTGTCAGGTAGTACTTCTGGGTGCCGCTGCGATCTTTGCCGCCGTATCCGCCCAATCCCGCCACATGACAGATCGTGGTCAGCCTGACGCGCCCGTCCACAGGGCGAAGGCGGGTATCAACAAGCGCGTGATAGGCCGCAACGCCTTGCGGCGCAAACGCGCCAATCCCCAGCCGTTCGCCGCGCATCAACGCATAGGCAAACATCGCTGACGCCGAGCTTTCTTCGTAATTGCCCGCAAGATCGGGCGCATCCAGCACCTGTGGCCACAGGCCCGATGCCCCCTGCTGGCGGATCACGGCCTCAAGCAGGGCGCGGGTCTTTCCGCTCAGGGGGGTGTCAGGAGTTGATTTTCCATCCAGCAGCGCCACCACATCAACCAGCGCCATCGCCAGCCATCCGACTGCACGCGCCCAGACCGCAGGTGATTGACCGGTGTCCGGATCGGCCCAGTATTGTTCGCGCACCGCATCATATCCGTGGCGATACAGCCCTTGGTCTGTGGCCGTCAGCGCCAGCGCGCCCTCTAATTGTGCTACGGCATCGGCCACCATCGCTGCATCATTGGTGCGCTGGCCGTATTCGATCTGGAACGGCAAACCCATGTATAACCCGTCCAGCCAGACCTGCTGGGGATAGTGGTTTTTGTGCCAGTAATTGCCAGCATCCGTGCGGGGGTGAACAGCCAGCTGCCCCGCCAGATGGCCCGCCGCCGTCATATAGCGCGCCTCGCCGGTCCTATCGGCCAGATAGAACAGGCACCGGCCCGCCAGAATATTGTCGATGTTGAAATCTTGCGGGTCATAGCCTTGCAGGGTGCCATCCGCCGCGATCTGGGCATCGCTCAGGCGGCGCAGATGATCCAGCCAGCGATCCTCGCCCGTGGCCTGATGCAAAAGCTGCAATCCACGGTAGATGCACCCGTCCTCGTAGCACCAGCTGCCGCCCTTGTAATGCGCGTAGTCACGGGCGTAAGCGTCGAAATAGTCCAGTTCGTTCATCGTGGTGGCTCCGGTGTGGGATGGGGGTGCTGGCTGAGCGGTCTTTGCTCGACCGCCAGATCGGTGATGATCTGCGCATATTCGGCCATAATGCCTGCATGGCGCTGGGGCCGGATGTGATCGGCCATAACGGGGTGGCCCGCGACTGCGTCGGGGTTGTGTGACACCACGCGGATGTTGGACAGTTCGATCGGTCCGATCGGGGCCTCCGGCAGGCCCAGAAAGGCACCGAGTGCATGGCAAAGTCCCTGGATCTCGACCGCATCGATGGTGATCCGGCCTATCGCGGGGGTGGCGTCATCCACTTCACGCGGGCTGCGCGACTGCACCCAGTCGTCATGCCCGTCGGGGTCGCAATGATAATGTGCATTGGCCGAAAACGCCGTGTGAACGCCGTCCATGGTAACGTTGGACATCGTTATGGCGTCGATCCGGCCGCCGCGGCCACGGCGCGTTTTCAGCCGCAACCCGCGATCTGTGCCCGCCATCTCGCAATCGGTGATGTGGATGTCGCTGACATCGCCCGACATCTCCGAGCCGATGACAACCCCGCCGTGGCCACGCTCCATCCGGCACTGGCTGATCGCGATGCGTGCGCTTTCGCGCAGATGATCGACCGCGCCATCCGGCCCGCGCTTGCCCGCTTTGATCGCGATACAATCATCGCCCACCGAAAAGTGCAGCCCGCGCAGGACCAGATCGCTGCACATCTCGGGGTCGAACCCGTCGGTGTTGGGGCTATCGGCAGGCGCCTCTATCCTGAGACCGGCAGCCAAAAGCGTGTGGCATCCCTGCGGGTGGATTGTCCAGCTGGGTGCGTTGCGGATGGTAAATCCCAACAGCTGCACATCATGGCAATCTACCAGATGCAGCCCGCGCGGGCGGCGCGCGCCTTCGCGTGTGTCTTTCGGCCATGTCCACCAGTCGCCGCGATCCCCGCCGCCATCCAGTGTGCCCAGACCCTCGATGGTCAGGCGCGCGGCCCCGATGGCATGAAGGGGCGCGCGGTAACATTTGGCGGGTACTCCCTCCCATGACCCCAGCATCGTGCCGTTGGCGGCCTGTGCGGGCAGGATCGGCCAGCCGGTGCGATCAGAGGGCGCGGCCAGCACCGCCCCTTCGGCCAGATGTAGAACCATATCGCTGCGCAACTGGACAGGCGCGCAGATCCAGTGGCCCGCAGGCACCATCAGCGTGCCGCCCTGGGGCAGGGCGGCGATCGCGCGCATCACACAGTCTGCGTTCTCGCGTGCGGTCTGCGCGGTGTCGGGGGCACCCGATCGCGCGCCCATATCCGCGATATCCACCATGCCGGGGCAGGGCGCGGTGCGCAGCCGCAGTTCGCGACCATCGGCACAAAACAGGTAATCGGTATCGGGGGCAAGCCCGCCAAGCGGCAGGATCGTGGTCGCGGCGTGGCCTTGCTGCACAAGCGCCGTGCCGTGAAACAACTGCCAGTCCTGCGCGGGCTCCAGCGTATAGCGCTGCGGCGCTGGCGCAAGACACAGCACGGCCATGCGCGCACCAAGCGCGACAATTCGGATCGGGTCCATGTGGGAAAACTTTCAGGCTTGAGGCGGGGCCGGCGGCGGGCAATCACCACCGGCCCGGAGAAGGCTCAATCGTAGCTGCGCAAGACGTTGTTCGCGCTGTCGATGATCGCCTCTGCGGCGTCCTGGGCATCGATCATACCGTAGGAAAACTCCTCCATGATATCGATGAAGTCCCCGCGCAGTTCGGGATGTTCGTTAAACGGCGACACGGCGGGGCCATCGGCATCCATCAGGATCTGGTGGGCCTTCATCAGCTCCGGCTCGATCTTGTCCTCGGCCTCCAGCCGCTCGAGCGCTGTGGACGAGGCAGGGATGCCGCGGGTGATCCCCAGCGCGTCGATCCCTTCGGGCTCGTTGACCAGACAGTTGAGGATCTCGGCTGCGGCCTGCGGGTGGTCGGAGTTTTTGGACACCGACAGCAACATCGAGGGTTTGCGATACACCCCGTCTGTCACCGCATCGGCGAATTTGATCATCGGCACGGAATCCAGCACCTGACCGTCCTCCAGCGGATCGGAGAATTTGAAATAGGTTGTGTCCCATTCATACGATCCCGCGATCCGGCCCTGCGACCAGTCCTGCTTTTCGTACAGCAGGACATTGCCCTGTGCGGCCTCGTCCTTGCGCGAGGCAATCGCCCCGCTGTCGACCATGCGCTGGTAAAACTCCAGCCCTGCGGCAAGTTCCTCCACACTCCATGCCACGCGGTTGGTTTCGGGATCGACCAGATCCTTGCCGGTTTTCTGCGTCACTGCGAGCGATACCAGCAACTGCGCGCTTTCGGCGACCGCGTTGAACAACTGGTAATCGTCCCCCATTTTCTCGCGCAGGGTCTTGGCGGCGGCAAAGAACTCCTCCCAGGTGGTGGGCGGCGTGATCCCTGCGGCCTCAAGCGTCGTGGTGTTGAAGAAAAACACCCGCCCCGAGGTAGACATCGGGATGCCTTGCACATGGCCCGCGACCGTCACGCTGTCCAGATCGGTCTGGGCAAACGACGACAGATCCACGCCGTCCAGTTCCTGAAGATCGTAAAACCCTGTGCCGTCCCGCGAAAACAGCGGCAACCACGGCCAGTTGACCTGAACGATATCGGCCTCGGTGCTGCCTGCCATTTGCGTGGTCAGCTTTTCCAGATAGCCGCTGAATCCGGTGAATTCGGGCGCGATCTGGTGGCCGTATTTCTCGCCGCAGGCGGTCAGTGCGGCCTGCGTTGCCACGTGGCGGGTTTCCCCTCCCCACCAGCTCATACGCAGGTTTTCCGCGCCCGCAGGCAGGGCCGCGCCGGTAATCAGCGCGGTGGTGCAAAGGGCGTTCATCAGTGTCTTCATCGGGATACTCCTCCTCCTGAGTGTCCTTGGAAACTGTGCCTCATACCGCGACGGGCAGGGACACATTGGTGCCGTTATGGCGGTCGAAAACATGGCCCTGACCGGGTTCCGGTGTCAGGTGGATCGCATCGTCATCCGTGCCGATTGCCTCGTAATCGGCAGCGGTCGCCACGCTTGTGATCTGGTGACCGTCAAGTTCGGCATGAAGGTAGACCTCGTGGCCCATGAACTCGACCGATTGCAGGCGCGCGCGCAGACCGTCATGGCCAGACAGGCGCAGATGCTGGGGCCGGATGCCAAAGGCGGCCTGATCGGGGCGCGATTGCAGCCGCTGCATCAGCCCCGCGTCCAGCGCCACCGATTGCGTGCCTATATGAAAGGCCCCATCGCTGATCTGGCCGTCCATCACATTCATTTCGGGCGATCCGATGAATCCCGCCACGAACAGGTTGGCGGGCCGGTCATACAGCTCCTTGGGGGTGGCCACCTGCATGATGTGGCCGTCTTTCATCACACAGATCCGGTCGCCCATGGTCATGGCCTCCGTCTGGTCATGGGTGACATACACCACCGTGGACGACATGCCTTCCGCCTTCAGCCGCTTGTGCAGCTGTGTGATGCGCACCCGCATCGACGCCCGCAGCTTGGCATCGAGGTTCGACAAAGGCTCGTCAAACAGGAACACTTCGGGCTTTTTGATCAGCGCACGACCGAGCGCCACACGCTGGGCCTGCCCGCCCGACAGCTGTTTGGGCAAACGGTCCAGAAGCGGCTCGATCTCCAAAATCCGCGCGACCTCATCGACGGCCGCATCGCGTTCGGCCTTGGGCACATGCGCCAGCCGCAACCCGAAGGCCAGATTGGAGCGCACCTTCATGTGCGGATAAAGCGCGTAATTCTGGAACACCATCGCGATCCGGCGCTTGCCCGGTGGCAGGGCGTTCACGATCCGCTCGCCGATGCGGATTTCGCCGGCGGTGACCTCCTCCAGCCCTGCGATCATCCGCAGGGTGGTGGATTTGGCGCAGCCAGACGGCCCCACCAGCACCATGAATTCGCCGTCTTGCACATCCAGATCGATGCCGTGGACCGCCTTGAAGCCGCCACCATAGATCTTTTCGAGTTTGTTGAGTTGCAAACGTGCCATTTTAACCTTTCACCCCCCCTGCGGAGATGCCTTCGATGAAATATTTCTGCGCCATGAAGAACACGATCAGCGCGGGCGTGATGGTCAGCACCGACATGGCGAGGATCCGGTTCCACTCGAACGCCTCTGTGGTGTCGATGGACAGCTTCAGCGCCAGACTGACGGGGTATTTATCGACAGAGCTGAGGTAGATCAGCGGGCCGAGGAAATCGTTCATGGTCCACATGAACTGGAACAGACAGACCGAAATCAGCGCCGGTCCCAGCATCGGCACCACGATATAGATCAGGGTTTGCCAGCTGTTGGCCCCGTCCACGCGGGCGGCCTGCTCCATATCATCGGGGATGGCGCGCAAGAATTGCACCAGCATGAAGACGAAAAACGCATCTCCTGCAAAAGCCGAGGGAACCCACAGCGGCAAGAAGCTGTCCAGCCACCCCAGATCGCGAAACAGGATGTATTGCGGAATGCGGGTGACCACATTGGGCAACAGCAAAATCGCGATCACGGACGAAAACAGCACCCGCTTGAACGGAAAATCGAACCGCGCGAAGGCATAAGCCACCATCGTGCAGCTGATCGCCGTGCCGATCACCTTTGGCACGATGATCAGAAACGAATTGAGGAAAAACCGCCCGAATGTGTAGGGCGTGGAGGTTTCCCAGCCTTTTTGATAGCCATCGAGTGTGGGCGAGTTGGGCAGGAACCCGGGATTGGCAAAAATCTCGGAGTTGGTCTTGAACGACGCCCCCACCAGCCAGATCAGCGGGTACAGCATCAACAATCCCACCCCGAACAAGATCACATAGCGGAGCGCGGCTGACAGGCGCGCATTCCGGATTTGCCGGTTGTTGGCGTCGCGCGCCTCGGCCAGAGCGGCGGCGTGGGTGGTGGCGACATCGGAAATATCAGACAGGTTGCTCATGAATTAACTCCGCTTATCGCCGGCGTAGAACACCCATTTTTTCGACGACCAGAAGGCCACGAGGGTCAGCGCCATGATGATGACAAACAGCACCCATGCGATGGCAGAGGCATAGCCCATGTCGAACCGCTTGAAGGCCTCGTCGTAGATATAAAGGGGCAGAAGATAGGTCGATTTCAGCGGGCCGCCCTGCGTGATGATATAGGGGCCGTTGAATTCCTGAAACGCCTGGACCATCTGCATGATCAGGTTGAAAAAGATCACCGGTGTGATCAGCGGGATCGTGATGAAAATGAAGCTGTGCGCCTTGGAGGCCCCATCGATTGCGGCCGCTTCATAAAGCGATTTGTCGATCGATTGCAGCGCTGCCAGAAAGATCACCATCGCCGAGCCGAACTGCCACATTCTAAGCAGCGTCAACGTGAAAAGCGCGTTGGTGGGATCGCCGAACCAGTTGATCGGCTCGATGCCGATATAGGCCAGAAGCATGTTCACAAGGCCTTCATAGGCGAAGATATAACGCCACAAGACCGCAATCGCGATAGAACCGCCCAAGATCGAGGGCACATAGAATGCCGTACGAAACAGGTTAATGAAGCGCAGCTTGTAGTTCAGGATATAGGCGATAAACAGCGCAAACCCCAGCTTCAGCGGCACTGTCAGAAACACGTACAGCAATGTGACCGACAGCGAGCGCCGGAAGGTGCGGTCGTGGAAAAACAGCTCGATATAGTTTTCCAGTCCGGTCCATCTTGGCGAGGACATCAGATTGTAATCTGTGAAACTCAGATAAAAGGACGCAGCGAAGGGGATCATGGTAAACACCATCAACCCGATCAGATAGGGCGACAGATAGGCCAGCCCCAGCAGGCGGGAGCGTTTCATAGGCCAGCCCCCTTCGACTGGCCGCTATGACGCGGGCCTGACGCTTGATTTGGTAACATATTTCCTCCCGAACTCCGGTCCGGACCGCTCGGCTGCGCCGTGCGTCCGCGACAAGGGTAACGCGGGCCTCCTCCGTGGCCGTGACTCGTCACCTGTAGATTTGTAATATAACCTTAAACAGAATGTTGCAGCTTTAAGAATTCACCGGAGTGGCTAAAAAGATGGACGAAATCGAAGGTTCTATTCTGGCGCGCGTGCCCCCCGCCGCGCTGTCATTGTTGCTCACGCGATCCACGATCAGGATGTATCACACCGATCAGTGGCGCATCGAAAAGGTCAACCCGGTGGAAGATCTGGTCATCGGGCTGGAGGGCGAGGGCGCCTACGAGGTCGAGGGCGAGACGGTGCATGTGGGTGCGGGCGAGGCCATGCTACTGCGGCGCGGCGAGCGGTTTTACGGTCGCAATGCCGGCGTTGTCCCCTATACCGGCATCGCCCAGCATTTCACGCTGCAGGCCTATGGCGGGGATCTGTTCGCGCAAATGTCGCTGCGCCGCCAGGTCCGGCTCAGCCGGTGGGATGTGCTGGCCCCTTTGGTGCGCGAGTATCGCCAAAACGCGCCGCCCGGTTCCGTGACGCTGGCCCAGCACCACATGTTCATGGTGCTTGCGCTGGCGTTTATCGATGATGCGTTTCTGGGCTGGCGGCAGGATCGCAGCGTGGCGCTTGACGGATCTGAGGCGATTGATCTGGCGGTGATGAAGGCGGCAGCGGCCATTTCCACCGCCCCTTTGCTGGACGGGGTGGCCGATCAGGCCGTGCGTGATGCCCCCTATAACCGCGATTATTTCCAACGGATGTTTCGCGAAAGATTGGGCCGCACGCCCCGCCAGTATCAGGAATTCTGCCGGATCGAGCGGGCGATGGTGCTGCTCGAATCGGGTATGCGCCCGTCACAGGTCGCCGCAGAGCTGGGCTTTGCCGACCCCTATTATTTCTCGCGCGCGTTCAAGCGCCAGATCGGTGTCAGCCCGCGCGGGCATCTGCAAAAGATCAAACTGGCGCAAAGCGGACAGATTTTGGGGCTGGACGAGGAGGCGCAAGCCCGGGCGCTGGAACAGCCCCCGGGCGGCGGGATTACAAAAAGTCGTCGCGACGGGGGGTGAAACAGTCAACCAGTTGCCCCGGCTCCAGGCATTCGCAACCGTGGCGCGCGTTCGAGGGAATGGCGAAGCTGTCACCGGGCCCGACCTCGAAACTGTCGTCGTCTATGGTAAACCTGAACCGCCCGCTTTCCACATAAGTGGATTGCACATGTGGATGCTGGTGCAACGCGCCTTTTGCGCCCTGCTCGAAGCGGAACGACACGACCATCAGCTCTGGCGCATCGGCCAGAACCTGACGGGCCACGCCGTCACTGGGATGTTTGACGGGAAAGCTTTTGACGGGATTGGTCATCGCGGTGCTCCTTGCGCTGGTTACCAGAGGCATAGGCGCATGCCTCGATTCCTCGGAAAGATATATGACAGGTTTGCCGTTGCCTGTCTAGTTCGGCGCGAACAGGTCGTCTGTTGCCAGAATATCGCCGAAACCCGTTTAAATGTTGATGAAAACACACCGATCCGTGACGATTAACCTTTTTGATCGCCCTTGACAGATGCAATCCTGTATAACAGACTGAAGATATATACGACAGGCCGGACCCGAGTCCGGTGCCAGGTTTTAAGGAGGAGGAGCTGGCATGACATTCGACCGACGTCGTCAGTTGACGACGATAGCGGGGCAATGCGGGTCAATCTTCGTGACTTTGTTTGGCCTTTTGATACTGACATTCGTGATCGGACGCATCATGCCGACCGATCCGGTGCGCGCCATCGTAGGCGAGGACGCAACCCGCGAAGTCTATGAAAACGTCTATCGCCAGCTTGGCCTTGACCGCCCCGTGTGGGAGCAGTTCTTCATGTATCTGCGCGACGTGGTGACGCTTGATTTCGGCACCTCGATCCGCACGGGCCAACCCGTGTTGCAAGACATCATCCACGTTCTGCCCGCCACGATCGAGCTTGCGACCTTCGCGATCATCGTGGGCGCAGGGGTCGGCATCCCGCTGGGCGTTCTGGCGGCGGTGCACAAGGATCGCTGGCAAGACCACGTGATCCGCGTCTTCAGCCTGATGGGCCATTCCATGCCGATTTTCTGGACAGGCATGATCGCCCTTCTGGTGTTCTACGCCGGGCTTGGATGGGTCGGCGGATCTGGCCGGATGAGCCAGTTCTACATCGGCCTTGTGCCAGAGCGCACGAACTTTCTGTTGATCGACAGCGCTTTGGCCGGCGAGTGGGACGTGTTCTTCTCGGCGCTCAACCATATCATTCTGCCAGCATCGCTTTTGGGATATTCGTCGTCGGCCTACATCACGCGGATGACGCGCAGCTTCATGCTGGACCAGATCAATCAGGAATATATCACCACCGCACGCGTCAAGGGCCTAAGCCAGCGCCAGACCATCTGGCGTCATGCGTTCGGCAATATCCGCGTGCAGCTGGTCACGATCGTGGCGCTTGCCTACGGCGCGCTTCTGGAAGGGGCGGTGCTTATCGAGACGGTATTCGCATGGCCCGGTTTCGGCCAGTATCTGACCTCGAATCTGCTGATCGGGGATATGAACGCCGTCATGACCTGTGTGCTGATCGTTGGGGTGATTTTCATCGCGCTCAACATCCTGTCCGACCTTCTCTATCGCATCTTTGATCCGAGGACCCGATGACAATGACCGATGCAACGCCCGGCCCCAAGGCCCGCCCCGCGCGGCTGCAATCGCTAACCGCGCTGCGCAACATCATGGTGTTCCTGTTCAAAACACCGACCTCTGCATTCGCGATGGTGGTTTTGGCCATTCTGGTGCTGGTAGCCCTCTTCGCGCCATGGGTCGCCACCCACAATCCCTATATGCAGGATCTGCAAAACACGCTTAGCCCACCGTCGGGCGCGCATTATTTCGGCACCGATGAACTGGGACGCGATATCTTCTCGCGGCTGGTGTACGGCACGCGCATCACGCTGACCATTATCTTTCTGGTGACGATCACGGTCGGCCCGCTTGGCCTGATCGTGGGGGCGGTCGCGGGCTACCGCGGTGGCAAAACCGATATCGTATTGATGCGGGTCACAGATATCTTTTTGTCTTTTCCGTCCCTTATCCTGTCGCTTGCGTTTGTGGCCGCCTTGGGGCCAAGCCTGAACAACGCGATCATCGCGATCTCGCTCACCGCATGGCCGCCGATTGCGCGCCTTGCACGTGCCGAAACCCTGACGTTTCGCAAGGCCGATTATATTGCTGCTGCGCGTTTGCAAGGGGCATCCACCACGCGGATCTTGTGGAAATCCATCATGCCGATGTGCCTGCCCTCGGTCGTGATCCGGCTTACGCTGAACATGGCGACCGTCATCCTGACGGCGGCGGGCCTTGGTTTTCTGGGTCTGGGTGCACAGCCGCCGATGCCTGAATGGGGTGCGATGATTGCAACGGGGCGCCGGTTCATGATCGACAGCTGGTGGCTTGTGACCTTTCCGGGCGTGGCCATTTTGACAGTCAGCCTTGCGTTCAACCTGCTGGGCGATGGTCTGCGCGATGCGCTTGACCCCAAACAGATGATGAAAAGGTAGGCCCATGCAAACGCCAATTCTCGAAGTTTCGAACCTGTCTTTGCGCTATCCCGGCGCGTCCGAACCTGCGGTGCGCGATGTCAGCTTCACCCTCGGGCGGGAGCGTCTGGGGATCGTGGGTGAATCCGGCTCTGGCAAATCCACCGTGGGGCGCGCGCTCATGCGGTTGTTGCCACAGGCGGATCTGTCTGCGGATGTGATGCGGTTCGAGGATGTGGATCTTTTGCGCGCGTCCGAACGCCAGATGCTCAAGGTGCGCGGCGCGCGTATGTCGATGATCTTGCAAGATCCAAAATTCTCGCTCAACCCGATCCGGCGGTGTGGCGATCAGGTGGCGGAAGCCTACCGGACCCATGTCAGATGCACCAAGGCCGAGGCGCGCGCAAAAGCGATTGCCATGCTGGATGCGGTGCAGATCCGCGATCCCGAAAGGGTGTTCGAATTCTATCCCCACGAGGTTTCGGGGGGCATGGGGCAACGGATCATGATCGCGATGATGCTGCTGACCGATCCCCAGCTTGTTATTGCAGACGAGCCGACATCGGCGCTGGATGTGACAGTGCGCTTGCAGGTATTGAAAATCCTTGATGATCTGGTGCGCGAGCGTGGTATCGGACTGGTCATGATCAGCCATGATCTCAATCTGGTGCGCAACTTCTGTGACAGGGTGCTGATCATGTATGCCGGTCGGGTGGTTGAAACGTTGCAGGCAGATGCGCTTGATCAGGCGCGCCATCCCTACACCCGCGGCCTGCTGGCCGCCCAACCCCGCATCGGCGGCGACCGCACGGCCCTGCCTGTGTTGGACCGCGATCCCGCATGGCTGACATCGGAGACACACTCATGAAATCGGTATCCATCAACCGCATGTCCATCCGCTTTGGCGCGATCACCGTCCTGCCGGAGGTCACATTCGACGTGGCCGCCGGGGAATGCTTCGGCCTTGTGGGGGAATCGGGGTCCGGCAAATCCACCATTTTGCGCTGCGCCTCGATGTTGACCGACAGCTGGACGGGCGATGCGCTGATCGGTGGCAAATCCGTACGCGAAATGGGATCGGACGAACGTTGCCGTGCGCTGCAAATGGTGTTTCAGGATCCCTACGGCTCGCTCCACCCGCGCCATTCGGTGCGCACGGTCCTGTCAGAGCCGCTCAAGATCCACAACATCGGGGACCGCGAGGACCGCATGGCGCAGGCCCTGCGCGATGTCGGTCTGCCGGCAGATTTTATCGACCGCTATCCCCATCAGCTTTCGGGCGGACAGCGCCAGCGTGTGGCCATTGCCCGCGCCCTGATCCTCGAGCCGGATGTCCTGTTTCTCGACGAGCCGACCTCGGCGCTTGATGTGTCGGTTCAGGCAGAGATCATCAATCTTCTCATGCGCTTGCGCGAGGAAAAGGGCTTTACCTATGTGATGGTCAGCCACGATCTGGCAGTGATCGATCATATGTGTGACCGTTTTGCGGTGATGAAATCGGGCGATATCGTCGAGATCCTCCCCCGCGAGGCTATTGCCGGAAATCAGGCGACGGCCGCTTATGCGCGCGAATTGATCGGGGCCAGCCTGACCTACGACCGCGCCGTCTAGGCAGGTCATGACCATCCGGTCGATACAGGTCAAGCCGTGTGCATGTTGCGGCCGGTGGATCACCGATAGCAACACGCAACGCCCTTCCGACAGGATCGCCCTCGTTCACCGGACTTTCCAATAAAACAAGGGGCGTACCGGCAAGATACGCCCCTTTTGCAGGGATCATTCAGCCAATATAGCGCCTGTCTGCGGGCGTCAGGCCATGCTCGCCCGACGCCCGATCAGGCGCCGCTCAACGGTCCTTTGTCACATCCTCGAACCGGGTGATCCACGGATCAATGATCACGCCAGATACATCGGACTGATAGGCCGCCGTCACAACGCGCTCGGAAAATGGCTGGATGGCGGTGACCTTCTGGTCGATCATGTACTGGATTTGCTGATAATCCTCGACCTGTGCATCGTGATCTTTTTCCACCAGCGCAGCCTCGATCGCCGCGTTCAGCTCTTCGTCCTGATAGGCGGTGCGCCAGCTTTGATAATTGGTCAGCCCGGCTTCCTGCGAATTGTCGGGATTATACACAAGCGCGCGCAGGTTGCTGTCGGGGTGGGGTTGCTGGCCACCGCCGCCACGGCCCAACAGCAGATCGAATTTACGATCCCGCATCGCGCCATAGATCTGGCCTCCGTCGCCGGTGATGATTTCGGCCTTGATGCCGGCCTGCGCCAGGGTGCCTTGGATCGCGGTCGCCGCACTTAGGAATTCCTGCGCGGAAATCACCCGCAATGTCAGCGAAAATCCGTCGGGATACCCTGCCTCGGCCAGCAGCCCTTTGGCCTTTTCCACATCCAGCGTATAGCCCGGATCGGGCAGCGCACCGAAAGCGTCGCTGTTCACAGAGCCTTGCCGGATGACCCCGAAATACGGCAGGATCGCGTTATTTATACCCTCATAATCAATGAGATAACGCAATGCCTCGCGCACCTTCTGATTGGCGAGTATCTCGTTGTTCATCGACGCGGCCAGATAGTAGAAACCCGAGCTTGCGACGGTTTCCACCGTGATGCCCTCTTCTTTATCCAACGCCGTCAGATCAGATACCGCAAGGCTGAAGCCTACATCGATATCACCCTGTTCCAGTCCCAAACGCTGGCTTTGGCTTTCGGGCAGATGGCGCATCAGCACGCGTTTCATCTCTGGCGCGCCATCCCAGAACGTATCGTTGCGCGACAAGATCACATACTCGTTGGCCCGCCACTGGCCCAATGTGAACGCACCCGAACCGGCGGCGTTATTGGTGAGCCACGCGGCGCCCATGTCGCCATCGTCATGGTCCTTGACCAGTTCTGAATCAAGGATAGAGCCGACGCCCGCTTGCGCCAGATACATCAAAATCAGCTTGGGATCGCCCGGTTCTGGCAGGGTCAGGCGGAAATGGGTGTCATCGACCACCTCGAACGCCGCATCCAGATTATCGACGCTAAAGCCGCGGCTCATCAAACCGGACGCTTGCGCCTGGCCCATCTTCATCACACGCTCAAAGCTGTATTTCACATCCCGCGCGGTCACAGGATTGCCGGATGCGAATTTAACGCCCTCGCGCAGGGTGAATGTGACGGACATATTGTCCTCTGCGATCTCCCAGCTTTCGGCCAGACGGGGGCGCAGCTCCTTGGTTTTCGGGTCCAGTTCGACCAATGCATCATACACGTTGTTCAGGATCTGAACCGCCTCGCCGCCGGTGATTGCGGCGGGGTCCATCGTCAACACATTGGTCATGTCGAAGGCCACGATCAGCTGGTCATCGGGCGTTTCCGCCCAGCTTGGCGCGGTTCCTGCCATCAATGCGGCCAGCGCCACGCCCGTGATAAACGTCCTCATGTCTTTCCTCCCAAAGATATGAACAGCTGTCCGATCAGGACAACCGGTTATTCTCGATCATCTCGAAGTCGATATCCTCGCCCAGTCCCGGACGGTCCGGAACATGCACGAACCCATCGCTATCCATCGGATCAGAAAGCGATTTCAGGTAATCGAACCCGTCGTCATATTCCAAAAACGGATGCAAAAGCCCACGCTCGTACCATTTACAGTTCTTGGTGGCCGCGACCAGTTGCAGGTTCATGGCGGTGTTGCCGTGAACCTCGCATTCCATTCCGAAACTTTCGGCAAGGTGCATTGTCTTCAGCGCAGGTGTGATCCCGCCCACGTCATTTACGCCGGTACGCAGGATATCGCACGCACCGTTGCGGATCCATTCCGCGCGATGCCAATGCTTGCCTGCGGCACTTTCCGGCCCGATCACGGGAATATCCAGAGTGTCGCTCAGCCATTTGTATGACGACATAGATTGCTCGTCCAGCGGCTCTTCGATCCAGTCAAAACCCAGTTTTTCCAGACCACGCCCCAGTTCCAGCGCGTCGGTGCGTTTGTACCAGTGGAACGCGTCGATCATCAGCGAGATATCGTCGCCCACGGCCTCACGCACGGCCGCGCAGGCTTTCAGATCCATCTTCACATTTGGCGCCCAGCTGACGGGCGGCATCCAGGTGTGCAGTTTGATCCCTTTATAGCCGCGTTTCACAAGCGTTTCGGCAAAGCGGGCATAGTCCTCTGGCGTTGCCAGACCGTTTTCGACCTCGTCGCCGCACATGATCGAACCATACGCCAGAACTTTATCGCGATACCCGCCGATCAGTTTGTAAACAGGCTGGTTCAGCGTGCGTCCTGCCAGATCCCACAGCGCACAATCGATCACTGCAAGCGTGCGGTCGGTCAGCTGTGCCGCCGAGCCGCGCTGCCAATGCGCCAAGTCCTGCCACAACCGCTCGCGGTCACGGTGATCCTGACCGATCAGAACTTTTTTAACAAATTTATCAATTACATGTGGGCGTGCTACCTCAGGCGGGCAGAAGCTGTGCCCTTCGTGCCCGTCCTCCGTTCGGATGGTCACAAGCGCTTGGTGCACGTCATGTTCCGGCCCGGGATGGGCATGGCCCGCACTGTCGCTATGGCGGCGGGTTTTGTGTTTAAAACAACAAACCGAGACGTCGGTAATGATCACTGTGCTTTCCTCCCCCTCGCCACCGGACGAGGACCGTTAAACCTGTATAACAGGAAAGGTAATACACATTTCGCGCAGTGGTCAATGGCATTCCACGCAGTTTCTATGCAACAATCCTTTGAAACACTGGTGGATTGAAATGTGGCTGGTATTATTCAACCGATACAGGCTATGATATCTGTAGTATAGAATTAAGCAGGCCAAGCATATGACCCATCCCGCCGCTCCATTGCCAGACGCCACGCGCGCTCTGTCTGCGACGCCTGCGCGCACACGGGCCACGCGTATTGCGGATGAATTGCGCCACGCGATCGAGATCGGGCAATTCCGTCCCGGTGACAGATTGCCAAGTGAATCGGCGTTGACGCAACAACATGGCGTCAGCCGCACGGTGGTGCGCGAGGCGATTGCACTTCTGCGCTCCGACCGGTTGGCAGAGGCGCGCAAAGGCTCTGGTGTGTTCGTTCTGGATCCCGGTCAGGCGCGCCGTCCGCAGCCATTCGCGGATCTGGATATGGAGCGTTTGTCAGGCGTGATCGAGTTGTTCGAGTTGAGATCGGCCTTCGAAATCCGCGCGGCAGCCTTGGCGGCCACGCGCAGATCCGCCGCACAGATCGAGGAAATAATAGAAGCAAACGAAGGCCTTGCGAAAAAATTCAACGCAGGCCTTTCAACGCGAGAGGCCGATTTCGCGTTTCATAATGCGATTGCGCACGCCTCCCAGAACCGCCGCTTCCCCGAGTTTCTGGCCCTGATCCGTCCGGGCATTGTCTCGCGGGTGGAGCTGGAGGCAGGCGAAACCCATCCCCCGCGTCAATATGTGCCCAACCGCGATCTGGTGGCAGAGCATGGGCGCATTGTCGAGGCGATTATCGACAGCGATCCCGAAGCCGCCGAACAGGCGATGAAGGCGCATCTGGAAGGATCACTTGCCAGATACCGCGCTCTGTTACGTGGCGGTGATCACGCGTAACCGCGCAAAATTCCGCCGAAAGCGAAAAAATTCCGAAACTTGTATGATGATATATTGAGATATCCGGTCATACATGTTTCCTTGCTGACGAACGGGCGCCGGAGGGGGTGCCCTGCAGAATATGAGGAGACGATCATGCTGCAAGTCGAAACACGTCAAGCCGTTCATCCCGATCATGCAAGCGCCATGGATACCGAAGAGCTGCGCGCGCATTTCATGGGCGAGGGGCTTTTTGCCGAAGGCGAGATCCGCCTGATCTACACCCATTATGACCGCTTTGTTCTGGGCGGCGCGGTGCCGGGTGCAGACGCGCTGGTGCTGGATGTTGTGGATGAAACCAAAACACCCAACTTTCTAGACCGTCGCGAAATGGGTATCGTTAATATCGGCGAGGCGGGCACCGTCGAGGCCGGTGGCGAGACCTACCAGATGGGGCGCGGCGACGTGCTGTATCTGGGTATGGGCAGCGGCAAGGTGACCTTTTCGGGCGCGGGCCGGTTCTATATCACCTCGTGCCCCGCGCATAAAACCTATCCTTCCAAGCTGGTGACGCTCGCCGATTGCAAGGAAGTGAAAATGGGCGAGGCCGCGAATTCCAACAAGCGCACGATCAAGCAGTTCATCCACCCCAATGTGATGGAAAGCTGCCAGCTGATTTTGGGCTACACCTCGCTGGAAGACGGGTCGGTGTGGAACACGATCCCGAGCCACATTCACGACCGCCGGATGGAAGCCTACCTGTATTGGGGTATGGACGAGGACGCGCGTGTTCTGCACCTGATGGGCGAGCCGCAAGAAACCCGTCACCTGTTCATCGCCAATGAAGAGGCGGTCGTATCCCCGCCGTGGTCGATCCACTCTGGCGCAGGTATTGGTGAATACACATTTATCTGGGCCATGGCGGGTGACAACGTGGATTACACCGATATGGACTTTATCCAGCCGAAGGACCTGCGTTAATGTCTGATCTGTTTTCGCTAGACGGCCAGCGCGCGCTGGTTACAGGCGCCAACACAGGCATCGGTCAGGCGGTTGCGGTGGCGCTGGCGGGGCAGGGGGCATCTGTCACCTGCGCCGGGCGCCGGTCGTGTGCCGAAACTGTGGCCGCGATCACCGATGCGGGCGGCAAAGCCGAGGAGTTGATCCTTGATTTCACCGACCCGATGGCCGCGAAAGATGTGTTTGAGGGCGCTGGATATACGATTTTGGTCAATAATGCCGGAATCATCCGCCGTGAAGACAGCGTGAATTTCACCGAGGCCGATTGGGACGCGGTGATGGACGTGAACCTCAAGGCGCTGTTTTTCACCACCCAAGCCTTCGGGCGCGAACTTCTGGCGCGCAAACAGGCGGGCAGTGTGGTCAACATCGCCTCGCTGTTGTCGTTCCAGGGCGGCATTCGCGTGCCCTCCTACACGGCATCGAAACATGGCGTGGCCGGTCTGACCAAAATTCTGGCCAACGAATGGGCGGTCAACGGGATTACCGTGAACGCCATCGCTCCGGGATATATCGCGACCAACAACACCGAGGCGCTGCGGGACGATCCCGAGCGGTCCAAAGCGATTTTGGAGCGTATCCCTGCCGGACGTTGGGGCGATGCGGCCGATATCGGTGGCACGGCGGCGTATCTGTGTTCCAAGGCGGCGCGCTATGTCACCGGCACCGTTCTGAATGTGGACGGCGGCTGGCTGGCGCGCTGATATCCATCCCCGGGCAAGACGATTGCCCGGGGAAAACCTTCCCCGTAGGGAAGAAATACCACTGTTTGCACGCATATGAATGCATCAGCTTTTTCAGCTAAAATATTGATAGAAATCAGTTTTCGCGTTGGCGCAGCAAGGTGCGATATCGGGTCTGACTGCCGCGCAAATGCAGCCGCATCGCTGCGCGCGCACCATCATCGTCACCATCCAGAATTGCGTTAACGATCTTCTCGTGCTCGGCATCGATGGTTTGCAGATAGGCGTGGCTTGCCGCATCATCTGTATTTTCCGCCAACGCGCGGCGCGGGATCACATTCGTCCCGATCATGGATAGAAAATCGCGAAAGCGCGGGTTGTTGGTGGCATCGGCAATGGCCAGATGCAGGGCGAAATCGGCCTCGACCGTGGCACGACCGGCGGCGGCCTGTGTGCGCAGCTCGCCCAATGTGCGCAAAATCTCTTCTTCCTGCGCGGGGGAGCGGCGTGTAGCGGCAAGGCCCGCGGCCTCCACCTCAACGGCGGTGCGCAGCTCAAGCATCTCGATCATAGATGAAATGCGAACAAAATCAATGTTTTGAAACGGAAGGTTCAGGTCGGGCGGGGTTTCGAGGACAAACACACCCGCGCCTTGGCGTGGCTCTACCAGACCATCGGAGCGTAAGGCGGCAATGGCCTCGCGCACGACTGTGCGGCTGACATCGAAATCACGGGTAAGTTGGGCTTCGCTGGGCAGACGGCTGCCCGGCGAATAGGCCCCGGCCTCTATCTGGGCGCGCAGCGCGTCGCGCACACCCGTCACAAGGGTCTTTCCCGCTTCGCGCGGCAGGCGGCGTGCGCGCGTGGCCTTTGTTTGTGTCATCGGATTGACCATTTTTCACCTATATTACCTTACCTATATGACATCTGGATGCAGGTCTGTCCATCATCGTAGATAAACCGTTGATAGCAGATGAAGAACGGCCGGAATTATGACGGTCACACAGGGGGCTGCTGGCTGTAAAATAATAGTTGACAAAAATACTATATTATTTGATGAGACGTGAAATCCAGCCAGCCTGACGCGAGCCCCACATCTTTTTTTGGAGAGCCGTCATGTCCTGCTTTTTTAGGCCCCGTTTGTCGATCCCGTTGGGATCTGTGTGTTTCGCCGCCCTTGTCGCGCCAGCGTTTGCACAGGGCGAAGGCGTGCTGGCATTTGTTCCGCTCGATCCGATCGTGGTGTCCCAAGAGGCGGCCGATGCCGGAGCGGATCATCTGGATGGCGCTGATATCTTTGTGAAATCCGGGGGCGATCTGGATCGCGCACTGCGCGACACACCCGGTGCATTCACCCGTCAGGCCAGCGACAATCCGGGGATTACGGTCAATATCCGCGGAATGCAAAGTGCAGGGCGGGTGAATTCGATGATCGACGGGGTGCCGCAGACATTTCGCAATGTGTCGGGCCATGCGGGCACCAGTGATACGCTGGTCTATGTCGATCCGGGGTTGCTGGCGGGTGTGGATATCACGCGTGGCGCGGTGAGCGGGGCGCAGGGTTTGGGCACGCTGGGCGGGGCCGCCGATTTCCGCACGCTGGAGGCGGGCGATGTTTTGCGCGATGGGCGCAGCACCGGCGGGCTGTACCGGTTTTATGCGGGCACCAACGGGCGCGATTGGGGATCAACGCTGGCCGGTGCCATGCGCGGCGCAGGGTTCGAGGGGGTGGCCGCCATATCCGGTTACGGACAGGACCATTTCGAGGACGGCCACGGGGTGAAGACCACATCGGGTGATGCGGCTTCGCCGCGCTCCTACCTGCTGAAAGGGGCGTTCGATCTGGGGGCGGCAGGGCGGCTGCAGGTGTCTGGGATGGACTACCGCGCCGATTTCGATGCGGCGGGATCGTCGGGCTATGCGTGGGAGGTCGAGAACAAGACCGCCAGCATCCTGCACCGCTGGACCCCGAACCGGCTGGTGGATCTGAGCACGCAAATCTACTGGAACGAGACCACGATCGACATGCCGCGCGATACATCCGGCAGCGATACCCAAGACGGGGCATTTGTCGGGCGCAGTGGCGTGAACACCGGTCATGGTATGAATATGACCAATCGCAGCGCGCTGTCGGTGGTCGGTGTTCCGGTGGTTTTGTCATATGGATTTGCATGGTCATCTGATGAATATGAAGGCAAGCGCAAGGCTGGCTCCAACGCGGACGGGCGGCTGATCAAATCGGGCGGCTTCGTGGACGGGGCATTCGATTTCGGGCGTATCGGGCTGGAAGCGGGGCTACGGTATGACCATTACGCCCTGAGCGGTGCCACCGAATATTCCGATACCGGTGCGGTGCAGCAGACGGCCTCGCGCAGCGACGGGCAATGGAACCCGCATGTGAAGCTGAGTTATGCGCTGCATCCGGAGGCCACGATATTTGCAAGCTATGCGCGCACGATGCGCCCGCCCACCGCGCAGGAGATGTTCTATCCGTCAAGCTCGCACATCACATGGGCGCGGATTGCCGAGCCCAATCTGGATTTGCAGGCAGAGCGTGCCGATACATTCGAACTGGGCGGCACATGGCGCGGCCATGATATGTTGAGCGCGGGCGATATGGTGTCACTGAACGCCACGCTGTTCCGGTCCGATATCGACAATTACATCACCTACGGCACATTTGGTGGCCCGACCGACGGTGTTACATGGCTCAACACCGATGGCACCACGCGGATGCAGGGGCTGGAGCTGGAGGCCCGCTATGACACAGACACATGGTATGGCGGCCTGAGCCTGACCTTGGCCGATACGGACAAACCGCTTTCGGTATATGGCGGGGCGACTGCGTCGACGGCGGAACTGCCCGATGATTATGCCACCCTCGATGTGGGGCGCCGCTGGATGGGCGGCGCGATCACCACGGGCGCGAAGGTCCGCTATATCGGCACCTCTACCACCTACCCGATGATCTATTCGATGGGCACCACCACGGTGGGCGAAAAGATCAAGATCGACGATACGGTCCTGCTGGACCTTTACGCCACATGGCAGGTGAACCCGCAATTCGACCTGTATGCCAATATCGAAAACGTGGCCGATACATATTACCTTGATGCCAATGCCAGTTTCAACGAGGCCGAAAACGGCCTTGGCGGGCGCGGGCGCACACTCGCGGTGGGCGGCACGATCCGGTTCTAGGTGTCTCAAGGGACGTCCCCATCTGCGACGCACCGGCCCGAAATGGTCCCTCATCCGGGCCGGTGCAGATCTGACATAACAACTTACAGGAGAGTTCGGATGACCGATCTGACGCAAGAGGCGCTTCGCACGGCACGGGCGGGGTCGCCAGATCTGCGCGCACGCGATCTGGCCCGACGCCTCGGGGTGAGCGAGGGCGCGCTTGTGCACGCCCATATCGATCACGGAGCGCAAGCGATTACGCCCCATCCCGACGCGATCATTCCCGCATTACGGGCCTTGGGGCCAGTGATGGCGCTGACCCGCAACGACAGCTGCGTGATCGAGAAAACCGGCATATATGACCATTACCGCCCCGGTCCGCATGCAGGGCTTGTGGTCAATGACACGATCGATCTGCGGATATTTCCAAAGCATTGGGTGCATGGCTTTGCGCTGGACGAGGGCGCAGGCCGTCGCTCGATCCAGATATTCGACGCAAGCGGGACTGCGGTGCACAAGGTGTGGCTGGGCGCGGGATCGGACCATGGCGCATGGGGCGCGGTGATAGAGGCGCTGCGTCTGCCGCTGCAACAGGCCCCTGTGGCATTTGAGCCGCCCGCCCCGCCGGAGCCCGCGCGGGCCAACCCCGCACGGCGCGCGGAGCTGCTGGCCGGATGGGATGCGCTGACCGACACCCACCAGTTCTTGCGCCTGACCGCGCGGTTGAAGATGAACCGGCTCGGGGCCTACCGGCTGGCAGGCGCGCCCTATGTGCGCCGCCTTGCGGGGGGCGCGGTGCAAACGCTTCTGGCCCGCGCGGCGCTGTTGCAGGTGCCGGTCATGGTGTTTGTGGGCAATCGCGGCATGATCGAGATCCACACCGGCCCCGTTCACCGCGTGCTGGAGCGTGGCCCGTGGCTGAATGTGCTGGATCCGGGGTTCGATCTGCATCTGCGTATGGACCACGTGGCCGAAGCCTATCACGTGCAAAAGATGACCCAGCGCGGCATGGCCCATTCGGTCGAGGTATTCGATGATCGCGGCGCATTGATCGCGCAGATATTCGGTGTGTTGCGCGCCAGCCCCGAGGCGGTGGAGGGATGGAACACACTGGTCGCAGAACTGCCCGATCTGCCCGCCCACCAGCCGGAGGGCGTATGATGGCGGCGACCTTTGCGAATGTGGTTCTGGCGTCCAAGGCGGGTATTGTACGGGCGGCCATGTGCGGGCTGGCTTTGATAGGGATGGCCTTGGCCGGTTTTGGCACGGCGGCTTTGGCCGAAAGCGCGCCGGCGCGCGTGTTGTCCATCGGCGGGTCCGCAACCGAAATCGCCTATGCGTTGGGGGCGGGGGATCGGTTGGTCGCGCGCGACACCACATCAAGCTATCCGGCAGCGGCGACGCAATTGCCCGATGTGGGCTACATGCGGGCGCTGTCGCCCGAAGGCGTTCTGTCTGTCGGGCCCGATCTGATCATGATGGAAGATGGCGCAGGCCCGCCCGAGGCCCTTGATGTGATTGAGGCCGCAGGCGTCACACTGGCCCATATCCCGGGTGGCCATGATGCGGCGGCGGTCGCGGCCAAAGTGCGTGCCGTGGGCCATGCGCTGGGGGTGGATGCGCAGGCCGACGCTTTGGCCCACACATTGCAGGCCGATATTACCGCTGCACGCGAGGCGGCGAATGCGGACAATGGGCCCAAGCCTAAAGTCCTGTTTTTGCTATCCAATACAGGGGGCCGCCTGACAGGCGGCGGCGCAGGCACGGGGGCTGCTGCGATGATCGAACTGGCGGGCGGGCAAAACGCGATCCCGAGCGTGCGTGGCTATAAGGCGCTGAGCGACGAGGCGATTGCCACCGCCGCGCCCGATGTGGTTTTGGTGATGGATCGCGGCGATGGCGGCGTGTCTGAGGGGGCGATGACCGGAGACGGGTATCCGGATCACCCCGCGCTGGCGCAGACGCCTGCGGGGCAAAACGGGCGGCTGGTGCGGATGGGCGGGCTGTATCTGTTGGGCTTCGGGCCGCGCACACCTGCGGCGATCCGTGATCTGCACCGCGCGCTTTATGCGGGTGCGCCATGAGCACGGGGGCGCTTGCCTGCGGGCCCGTACGTCGTCTTGCCCCTGCAGGACGCAGGCGCGTGGGGCCGGTGATGGCGGGGCTGTGCGTGGTGTTGGCGCTATGCGCGGCGATAAGCCTGTCGCTCGGGGCGTCGGGGGTGGGGCCATGGCAAATGCTGAGCCGTGATCTGGGCCCGGCGGACACGGCGATAGTGCTCAACATCCGTCTGCCGCGCTTGTGTCTGGGCGCGATGGTGGGCGCCTCGCTTGCGGTTTCGGGCGCGCTGATGCAGGGGCTGTTTCGCAACCCGCTGGCCGATCCGGGGCTCGTGGGCGTCAGCTCGGGTGCGGGATTGGGCGCGATCTGCGCAATTGTGCTGGGGGGCGCGCTGCCTGTGGGCCTGACCGCTATGGCGGGGCCCTATCTGGTTGCGTTATTTGCATTTTTCGGAGGGCTTATCAGCACGCTGGTGCTGTATCATGTGGCCACGCGAGGCGGGCAGACCTCTGTTGCGACCATGCTGCTGGCGGGGATCGTGATGGGGGCGCTTGCCGGTGCGCTCAGCGGGATCATGGTCTATCTGGCCGATGACACGCAGCTGCGCGAACTGACATTCTGGTCGCTGGGGTCGCTTGGCGGGGCAACCTGGGTGAAAGTATGGGCCTCGGCGCCATTACTGCTGGGCGCAATCGTGCTGGCACCGCTTTGCGCGCACGGGTTGAATGCGATGGCCTTGGGCGAGGCCACAGCCCGCCATATGGGCGTGCGGGTCGAGCGGGTGAAAACCGCCAGCATCGTGCTGGTCGCGGCGGGCACGGGGGCGGCGGTCGCCGTATCGGGCGGGATCGGGTTTGTGGGCATTGTCGTGCCCCATATCCTGCGGCTGCTGATCGGCCCCGACCACCGAGCACTGCTGCCGGCGGCGGCGCTGTTGGGCGCGGCGCTTTTGATCGGCGCGGATACGGCGGCACGGTTGATAGTGGCGCCTGCGGAATTGCCCATCGGTATTCTGATGGCGCTGATCGGGGCGCCGGTGTTCTTGTGGATCCTGCTGCGACGGCGGGACGGTCTGGAGATATGATCAATGATAGAGGCACATGATCTATCGGTCGATTTGGGCGGGCGGCGCATTTTGCGGGGCGTGGATTTCAGTGCCCGGTCCGGCACGTTGAACGCAATCGTCGGGCCGAACGGGTCGGGCAAAACCACGCTTTTGCGTCGGCTGACCGGTGATCTGGCGGGGGCGGGGCTTGTGCGGATGGGCGGTCGGGTGGTGGATGGTCACGATCTGCGCCAGCTTGCCCGCAGGCGCGGAGTGCTGGCGCAATCGGTTCAGGTCGGGTTTTCGTTCACCTTGCGCGAAATCGTACAAATCGGTCATGCGGCGGGCCAGATGGGCCATGTGCCCGATATTGTGGACAAAGCAATTGCGGAGGTCGATCTGACCCACCGCGCCGATACCCCCATGCAGGCCCTGTCGGGGGGCGAGCAGGCACGTGCGCATCTGGCCCGCGTGCGCGCGCAGATCTGGCAGCCGGTGTTCGAGGGCACGCCGTCTTGGCTGTTTGTGGACGAGCCCGTGGCCGCGCTTGATATCGGCCACCAGCTGCAGGTGATGGCGATCTTGCGTCGTTTTGCCGATCGCGGTGGCGGTGTGATTGCGGTAATGCATGATCTGAACCTGACCGCGATGCATGCCGACAGGGTCGTGTTGATGGAGGCAGGGCAGATCGCCGCGCAGGGCCGGCCGGAGGACGTTCTAACGGACAGGCGGCTCAGTCATGCCTATGGCTGTGCGATCCGCACCAATCATGCCCCTGCCTCCGGTGTCTGGTTGGTTCCACAGGCAGGCGCGACTGACCAAGGAATGGCGGGCCAAGCAATCGCAGGCCACGGGGGCCTGCGGCACGGGTAACAGGGCGGGAACGGAATCTCTCGATCAGGTGATAATACGAACATATAGGCTGATATTACGTTCTTTTTGGAATTATCATCCTTACCAATGCCGGTGATATTGAATTTTGGGGAAAAATGTTCTGATACTACAGGCAACTTCAAACCGCAGGAGCCTCTTATGCCCCGTATCGCTTTTTTCTCGCAATCCGTGCGGCGCACCGTTGGCGCGGCGTTTATCGCAGCCGTGGGCTTGGGCGCGCCCGCAGCCCATGCCGAGGACCGCGAGATCCTCAACGTATCGTATGACATCGCGCGTGAACTTTATGCCGCGATCAATCCCGCCTTTATCAAGGCGTGGGACGAGAAATCCGGCGACACGCTGGAGGTCAAGCAAAGCCATGCGGGATCATCGAAACAGGCGCGCGCGATCTTACAAGGGCTGAAGGCCGATCTGGTGACGTTCAATCAGGTGCTGGATGTCGATATTCTGGCACAGCGCGGATTTGTCGCCAAGGACTGGCAACAGGCGCTGCCCAACAATGCCTCGCCCTATTATTCGCTGCCGGCGTTTTTGGTGCGTGGCGACAATCCCAAGGGCATTGAGGACTGGGACGATCTGGCACGCGAGGATGTGTCGATCGTGTTCCCCAACCCCAAAACCAGCGGCAATGCGCGCTACACCTATCTGGCGGCCTATGCCTATGCGCTGGATAAATTCGACGGTGACGACGCGCAGGCACAGGCTTTTGTGAAAAAGATCCTTGATAACGTCGTGGTCTTCGACACCGGCGGACGCGGTGCCACCACAAGTTTCGTGGAACGCGGGCTGGGTGATGTGCTGATCACCTTCGAGGCCGAGGTCGAGAATATCCGCGCCGCCGAGGAAGATGGCGCCTATGCCCGCGTGGTCCCGCCCACCTCGCTTTTGGCAGAATTCCCCGTCGCGGTGGTGGAAAAGGTGGCCGAAGATCGTGGCACCACCGATGTGGCCAAAGCCTATCTGGAATTCCTCTACACCCCAGAGGCGCAGCGGATTATCGCATCGTTCAACAACCGCGTGCAAAACCCCGAAGTCGTGCAAGAGACTGCCGACAAGTTCCCGCAAGTGGACCTTTACACGGTCGAGGACGTGTTCGGGGGCTGGGCCAAGGCAGAAGAAACCCATTTCGCCGATGGCGGCACGCTGGACACCATCTTGCGAAACTGATCTGAACGAACATGCCTGAAACGATCCCGCCCGAACCGCGCAAACGGTTGCGGGCGGCGCTTTTGCCGGAGCTTTGTACCATGCCTGCCATCCTCCCGCGCCGCTTTCGCGCCTCCCGCCGGGTCTTGCCGGGGTTTACGCTGTCTGTGGGCATCAGTGTGCTGTTTGCAGGGCTGATCATCCTGCTGCCACTCACCGGATTACTGTGGCATCTGGCGCAGTTAAGCCCCGCCGACTACCTGCGGGTGATGGGCACCGAACGGGTGCTGACCGCGCTGCGCGTGACAGTGACCGCAGCCGCCCTTGCGACCGTGGTCAACGGGGTGTTCGGGCTGATACTGGCATGGGTCCTGACCCGCTACAGGTTCTTCGGGCGCGGGGTGATGGATGCGCTGGTGGATCTGCCGTTCGCGCTGCCCACCGCGGTGGCGGGCATCGCGCTGGTGGCGCTGTATGATAAATCGGGCTGGATCGGCGGCGTACTGGACCGGATGGGGCTGCAGGTGGCCTATACGTGGTGGGGGATCGTGATTGCGATGATCTTCACCTCGATCCCGTTTGCGGTGCGCGCGATCCAGCCCGCGATCGAGGAGCTGGACCCGGCCGAGGAAGCCGCCGCCCTGACATTGGGTGCAGGCCCCCTGCAGCGGTTTTTCAAGGTGATGCTGCGCCCGCTGCTGCCCACGATCCTGACGGGGGTGGGTCTGTCGTTCGTACGCTCGCTGGGGGAATTCGGGGCGGTGATCTTTATCGCCGGTAACCTGCCCTACAAGACCGAAATCGCCTCGCTGTTGATCCTGATCCGGCTCGACGAGTTCGACTATCCCGCCGCTTCCGCCGTGGCGGGCACGCTACTGGCGCTGTCACTCGTGATCCTGATCGCGATCAATATCGCGCAAAACCGCCTGCAATCGTATTTGCGCACGGAAGGGTAAGATATGGCACGCCGTTTTCTGATCGCCTTGGCTGTGGGGTTTCTGGCCCTGATGGTGCTGGCCCCGCTGATCGCGATTTTCCACCGCGCGTTTGCCGATGGGGCAGGGATGTATCTGGCCGCTATCTCGGAACCGGAGACACTGGCCGCGATGCGCCTGACCGTGATCGCGGCGCTGGTTGTGCTGCCGGTCAATGTGATCTTTGGGATTGCGGCTGCGTGGGCGATTGCACGCTACCGCTTTTTCGGACGGCGGGCGCTGTTGATCCTGATCGAGGTGCCATTCGCGGTATCGCCCATCGTGGCGGGGTTGTGTTTTTTGCTGATCTACGGGGCCTACGGTCCGGTGGGCGCGGCGCTGGAACCCTATGGCATCCAGCTGATGTTCAACCTGACAGGGATTGTTCTGGTGTCGCTGTTTGTGACCTGTCCATTTGTGATGCGTGAGGTGCTGCCCGTTTTGATGGTGTCGGGCGCCGAGGAAGAACGCGCAGCGCTCGGCCTCGGGGCGAACGGCTGGCAGATTTTCCGCCATATCGTGCTGCCGAATATCTCGTGGGGGCTGGCCTATGGTGTGGTGCTGACCACGGCGCGCGCCATGGGCGAATTTGGTGCGGTCAGTGTGGTATCGGGCGCGATCCGTGGCGAGACGATGACATTGCCGCTGCAGATCGAGCTTTTGTATAACGACTATAACGCCACCGGTGCTTTTGCCGCGGCCACCGTGTTGACCGCGCTTGCGCTGGTCACATTGGTGCTGCGCGGGCTGCTTGACCGGTTTGGCGCACAACGAAAGGCCAGCATATGAGTTTTCAGGCACAGCAGATCCACCGCGCCTTTGGCGGCACACAGGTCCTTGAAGGGGTGTCCCTGACGGTGGAGCCGGGCGAGTTTGTGGCGCTTTTGGGCCCATCCGGATCGGGCAAGACCACGCTTTTGAACATCATCGCGGGGCTCAGCATCGCTGATGCGGGGCGGCTGGTGTTTGATGGCGAGGACATCACCGACCTGCCTGCCGGCAAGCGGCATTTCGGCATGGTGTTCCAGAATTACGCGCTGTTCAAACATATGACCGTGGCGCAGAATATCTCGTTCGGGTTGCGGATGTTGCCGCGCAGCACGCGGCCTTCGCGACGCGAGATTGCGGACCGTACCCGCGCGTATCTGGAAATGATCGAGCTGCCCGATCTGGCCGATCGCTATCCTGCGCAATTGTCCGGCGGGCAAAAGCAGCGTGTGGCAATGGCGCGTGCGCTTGCCATCCGGCCACGGCTGTTACTGATGGACGAGCCTTTCAGCGCACTTGATGCGCAGGTGCGCCAGTCGCTGCGCGGCTCTGTGCGGGCGCTGCAAAAGCAGGTGGGAGTAGGTACGGTGATGGTGACCCATGACCGTGCCGAGGCGTTGGATCTGGCCGACAAGATCGCCGTGATGGATCATGGCCGTATCGTCCAGTTCGACACGCCAGAAAACCTGCGTGCCAATCCCGCAACCGACAGCGTGCGCGCGCTTCTGGCCTGACCGCACGGTGAATTATTACATAATTCACATTATCGGTAATTGAAAAAGGGCGGGGCGCGTGCAGATCACAGGCGCGCCAAACCCTGCACACGACCGGAACCTCAAGCGCGCGGGATCCGGTCTGGAACGCTCGCGTCAGGCGATCCGCCAGCTCACCCGACGGGAATGACACCGCTAACGTTTCAGCAGACCGCAGGCGCGCATCGGGTATGAAAACCGCGCGAGGCAGGTCTTTGCCACCCACATGAGCGCCCGCACTCCGCCATGCACGCGTCGCGCGTCAGGCGCTTTCCACCGCACGACCCGATGGCGGGAAAACACGCTCGTATCCCCATGTGAAAACAAACGCATAGACCACATAGAACGCGGCAAACGACAGGTCGATAAACAGCGCCTGCAGCAGCGTGATCTCCAACCACCATGCGACAATCGGCAACAGCAATGTCAGAAGCGTAGCCTCGAACAGGGTCGCATGCACGATCCGCAGCCACAGATTTTTCTCTACACGTCCACGCCAGCGCATCAGCGCATGATCGAACCCGAGGTTGAACACGTAATTCCAGATCGTGGCGGTCGTCGCCCCCAAAAGCGCCAGCACGCCGATCTCTTCCACGGGGTGGTTGAACCCCCACGAGAAAAGCGGTGTCACCAAAACCAGACCCAAAATCTCGAAACAGAGGGCTTGGCGGATACGGTCGGCGGTCGTGCGCATGTAAACTGTCCTGACTGGTGGCCGCGTGCGATCATCAGGATCGGGCGGGATCGCAAACACGCGTGGCCGGATATCGGCGCAACATGCATTCTTCGCGTTGAAATTTCAAGCGGTTGCTTCGTGCCTGAAGGTGCGATCTGACGCGGTCGGGGCGCGATGTGTTTTATGGAGCTGTCACGCGGCATGCGGCCCATCGCACGCCGGGCCGCATGAACCGCGCCCGAATGCGCATTTTGTCACAGTGCAGATCGTGACCGATGATATTCCCCTGCCCCGATAGCGCGCCCCTTGGCCCGCGCGGGGTGTGCCACCACGCGGACCAAGGGGCGCAGACGTTGGTCCATATGCCGCCGCGCCCCGGGTCCGGGTGTGCCTGTTACGCTCAGCCCATCCGTTCGGAAGAATGCGAGCCCGGCGATGAGGGGAACACCACCGTTTTATTGCCGTTTACAAACACGCGGCGATGCGCGTGGGCGTGGATTGCGCGCGCCAGAACCTGTGCCTCGACATCGCGGCCAAGGCTGACGTAATCGGTGGCCGATTGTGCATGGGTCACGCGCACGGTGTCTTGCTCGATGATCGGGCCTTCATCCAGATCGGCGGTTACGTAATGCGATGTCGCCCCGATCAGCTTCACGCCACGCTCGTAGGCCTGTTTATAGGGGTTCGCGCCCTTGAACGACGGCAGGAACGAGTGGTGGATATTGATGATGCGGCCCGACATTTTCCGGCACATCTCGTCTGACAGGATCTGCATATAGCGCGCCAGAACGATCAGATCGGCCCCGCAGTCTTCGACCACACGCATGATCGCGCTTTCGGCCTGCGGTTTGTTTTCCTTGGTCACCTTGATGCAATGGAACGGGATATCGTGGTTCACGACGACCTTTTGGTAGTCCATGTGGTTTGAGATCACAGCCACAATATCAATCGGCAACGCCCCGATCCGCCAGCGGTACAACAGATCGTTCAGGCAATGGCCAAAGCGCGACACCATGATGACCACTTTCATCTTCGTGGCTTCGTCATGTACCGCATACTCCATATCCAGCTGTGCGGCGACGGGGGCGAATGCCTCGCGCAGGGTCGCCTCCGACACACCCTCTTCGGACACAAAGCTCATCCGCATGAAGAAGTTGCCGGTCTCGAGGTCGTCGAACTGGGCGCTATCGGTAATATTGCAGCCGTGATCGGCCAGAAAGGTGGCGATTGCGGCCACGACACCGCGTGTGCTGCGGCAGGTCACGGTCAGGCAGTATTTGGACATGGGTGGATCTCCGGTCTTCTCGTCAACGGTTGGGGCCTTGGGGGCGGGGGTGCATACCGCACCGGGCGCGCAGTCTCCCAAAGCGAAGGGCTCCCCAAATCAAGGGGGTGGTCGGGTCGGGCCGTCCGCATCAGACGGGGACAGGGGCATTTGGCGCGCAGATTGCGGCCATGTGCGTCCGTGCCCCCGGTCTTGTGTCCTGCGGGCGGGGGGAATGAAAAATCAGGGGGTCAGCCCTTCTGGGTCGGGTATATCGTAGCTGCGCGCGCAGGCAATAAGGGTATTGGCCAGCAGACATGCGATGGTCATCGGACCGACACCGCCCGGCACGGGGGTGATGGCGCCCGCGACCTCGGCCACCTCGTCATAGGCCACATCGCCCACCAGACGCGTTTTGCCAGGCCCCCGTTCGGGCGCATCGATCCGGTTGATGCCCACATCGATCACCGTCGCGCCGGGCTTGATCCAGTCGGCGCGCACAAGACCGGGCTGGCCCACGGCCACCACAACGATATCGGCCATCCGGCAAAGCTCTGCGGTATTGGTCGTATGGCGATGGGCCACGATCACCGAGCAATCGGCCTGAATAAGCAGCCGCGCCATCGGTCGGCCCACGATATTGGAGCGCCCGATCACCAGCGCCGTTTTACCCCGCAAGGAGCCAAGCTGGTCGCGCAGCAGCATCAGGCACCCCAGTGGCGTGCACGGCACCATCGCCGATTGTCCGGTGCTGGACATGCCGACATTGGCCACATGGAACCCGTCCACATCTTTTTGGGGCGCAATCGCGTTTATCACCAGTGTTGCGTCGATATGATCGGGCAGTGGCAATTGCACCAGAATCCCGTGCACCGAAGGGTCGGTGTTGAGGGTCTCGATCAGCGCCAACAGCTCTGCCTGAGAGGTCGTGTCGGGCAGCTTGTGTTCGAACGACGTCATGCCGACCTCGACCGTCTGACGGGCCTTGTTGCGCACATAGACTTCCGAGGCCGGATCCGTGCCCACCAGAACCACCGCCAGACCGGGGGTCACGTTATAGTCCGATTGCAGCGTCTCTACGCCATGTGCAATCTTGGCGCGCAGGGTGGCCGCAAAGCCTTTACCGTCGATAATCTGTGAACTCATCTGTCTTCCCTTATACCGTCTCACGCTGTTGGGCGACCGGCGCCTTGCGCAGGCTCGTTGGTCTATTCTGGCCCTTGATCCGGACCTTGGTGTGATCTGACACGTGTTATGATCTGGCCCGCCTTCATTCAGGCGGCCGGTATCGATGCAAGGCGCCCACAGGCTGGCGCGCGCGGCGGGGCGGGGCGGGATATGCAAGATAGATGTCCAATGCCTGTCTCCTCGCGGGCGGGTGGGTGCGGGTGGGTGCAGGCCTGCGGTGGCCGGCGAAATGGGTCTTGGTCGTGTGCCAAGATTAGCGTCGTGCGACAAAACACCACGTCCTGCCCGCGTCCGTTTTCGGCATGAATGCGACCGATTTTCGCATCATCTTGCAAACGCCTGCAGGGGTGGGGCGGAGTGGATGCACGAAACCCCTGCCCCGTTCAGATACGACCGCACGCAACGCATGGGCCGCATCCGACCCGCCCGCGATCATCAGGGGGTTCACGCAGGCTGATAGTATAGCGGCGACACCGGCGGCGACGGCAAACGCTGACCGGTCACGCGGGCAACAGGTCGCCACAGGACCGGAGGACCGGAGGACCGGAGGACCGGAGAAAGGCAAACATTTGATAGGGCCGCAAGGGCCCGGATGGCCCGGACCAGAGCATCGGGACGCACAGGCCAAAAGCGCTGGCCGGCAACCGACGCATGCAAGTTGCGTTGATGCGCACGGTCACTCATAAACAAGGCCGGACACGGGGTCCGGCCTTGTATCGGATTGCGATGCGCGTGCGCAGTTGCGGATACGCAGCCCACCACTTACCAAGCGGTGATTACGGTACCGTGATAGCTGTCGTCGATGAATTTCTTCACCTCGTCGGAATGGTAGGCCTCGACCAGTGTTTTGACCCAAGGCTGGTCCTCGTCGCCATTGCGCACCACGATGACGTTCACGTAAGGGCTATCGGCCGCTTCCATCGCGATCGAATCCGTCTTGGGGTTCAAGCCAGAGGCAATCGCGTAATTGGTGTTGATCACCGCGATATCGGTATCGGCAAGCGAGCGTGGCAGCTGTGCCGCGTCCAGTTCAAGGAACTTCAGACCCTTGTCGTTTTCCTCGATATCGAGCGGCGATGGCACCAGACCCGTGCCCTCGGCCAGCTTGATCATGCCCAGCGATTGCAAAAGCAAAAGCGCGCGCCCGCCATTGGTGGGATCGTTGGGAATGGCCACTTTCGCGCCGTCTTCCAGATTGGCCATATCCTCGATCTTGTCGGAATAGATGCCCATCGGGGTGGTGATCGTATCGGCCACCGGCACCAGATCGAAACCGCGGTCTTTCATCTGGTTGTCGAGGTAAGGCACGTGCTGGAAGGAGTTGGCCTGGATATCGCCATCCGCCAGCGCCTGGTTCGGTACAACGTAATCGGAGAATTCGACCACATCGATATCCAGACCCATCGGCTTGGCGATTTTGGCGACCTCTTCCATGATTTCGGCATGTTCGCCCGGGCTGACGCCCACCTTGATCTCTTCGGCCATGGCGCTTGCAGCAGCCAGTGCCAGTACGGAAGTCAGTGTAACAATACGCAGCATTGCGTCCTCCTGAAATGATAATCCGAAATGGGATTAGTTGCCGCGACTTTTGGGGGCACGTTTGTCCACCCGTGCCGCGATCCATTCGCCCAGTGATTGCACAAGCTGGACCAAAACGATCAAGATGACCACCACCACAAGCATGACATCGGGCATGAAACGCTGATAGCCGTAGCGGATGCCCAGATCGCCCAGACCCTCGCCGCCCACGGCCCCGACCATCGCCGAATAGCCGATCAGGCTGACCAGTGCGAGCGTCAGTCCCAGCGTGATTGATGGCAGGGCCTCGGGGATCAGCACCTTGCGGATGATCTGGAACGGTGTGGCGCCCATCGACCGCGCCGCCTCGATCAGACCGCCGTCGACCTCGCGGATCGCATTTTCCACAAGGCGCGCGATAAACGGCACGGCGGCGATGGTCAGCGGCACAATGGCGGCGGTGGTCCCGATAGAGGTGCCCGCAATCATCCGCGTCAGCGGGATGATGGCCACCACCAGAATGATGAACGGCACCGAGCGGGTGGCATTGACCACCAGCCCCAGCACCTTGTTGATCACCGGCGACGATAACAGCTCGCCCCGTTGCGAAATGGCCAGATAAACCCCCAGCGGCAGGCCGAACAAAGCCCCCAGAAGCCCCGAGATCGCGACCATATAAAGTGTCTGCAAAGTCGCCTCGACCAGCAGATGGATCAGGTTAGCTGACATAGCCCAGCACCTCCGTCAAAAGTCCATGGCGTTCCAGATACTCACGCGCCGCCTGAGCGCGGTCCGCATCAAGCGAAACCAGAAGATTGCCGAACGGGCGCGCACCGATTTCCTCGACCGCACCGGCCAGAATATTCACCTCGATCCCCAGATCGCGGCTGAGAAGCGCCAGCATCGGATCGGTTGCATGGGTGCCTGCGAAGGTGACGCGGATCACCTCCTCCTCTTTCGTCCCGCGGGTGGGGGTGTCGCGCAGCCTGCCCGCGATAAATGCAGGCAAGGTGACCCCTGTGACGCCAGACAAGAACGAACGCGTCGTGGGGTGGCGTGGCTGGGTGAACACATCATAGGTGGGGCCTGCCTCGACAATACGACCGCCGTCGATCACCGCCATATGGCTGGCGATATCGCGCACAACGGCCATTTCATGGGTGATCAGCAGCACCGTCAGCCCCAGATCGCGGTTGATGTCGCGCAACAGCGCCAGCACCGTTTGCGTGGTTTCCGGATCCAGCGCCGATGTCGCCTCGTCCGACAACAGAACCTTGGGACTGGTGGCGAGGGCCCGTGCGATCCCGACGCGCTGCTTTTGCCCGCCCGACAGCTCTGCCGGATAGCGGTTGGCCTGCGCGCTCAGGCCCACACGCTCGATCAACTCCGCCACACGGGCGGGGATCTTGGCGCGGTCCTCGCCTGCGATCTCCAGCGGCAGGGCGATATTGCCGGCCACCGTGCGCGAGGCCAGCAGATTGAAATGCTGGAAAATCATGCCGACATCGCGCCGGATCATGCGCAGCGCACCCGCATCTGCGGCCCCCACATCATGGCCTGCGACCATGATCCGGCCCGTGGTCGGGCGCTCCAGCCCGTTGACCATCCGCAACAGCGTGGATTTGCCCGCCCCTGATCGTCCGATGACGCCCGTCATGGCGCCCGGCTCTACCGTCAGGTTCACATCCTCGACCGCCGTCACCGTGCCGCCGGCGGGCGTGTGGAAGGATTTGCCGACATCCTCGAAAACGATAGAGGCCCCTTGAGGAGAGCCATCGCGCTCGGGCCGGGTCTGGGCGTCGCGCTTGGGCGTGATGTTTGTGCTCATGGTCTCGTGCTCGTACTTGTTTGCCGGTGCGCCAGCTTGCAGATGTCGCACACTGCCAGACCGCACCCGCCCTAACGGGCAACCGGCCCTTGGTTCAGATGCTGATTTAGAAGGATGAGGAGGGGGCGTCAATCAATCATGCGCGCGCACGCCCCGGCGTGGCGGCGCCTTCAGCTGCGGGCCAGAACAACGGGGGGGGGGGCTGGGCTATGCCGCGACACGCCGGAACGTTTGCCCGCATGAGCGCGCCCGCAAACCCGGGGTGACCTGTGGGACTTGAAGACGCGAAAGACGCGAAAGACGCGCGGCAAAACCGCGCCGCCTAGTGGCAATCAAGCGCGCGGGCCGTCGTGGACAACTGCCCGCCCCGCCGCCCAACGCTGGCATCGATGCGCGGCAGCGGCGTGCGATCCCCTGCAGGCGCAAACAGGGCACGCCATTGCGACTGTTCGGGCGTGATCGCGCGCTGGGGGACACCGGCGCGTTGTGCCAGAAATTGCGGATCATCCTCGATCCGGTCCAGCACGGCGGACAACCGTTCAAGCTGGTCGGGCCATGGCGCGCGCGGCGGGTCGTGAAAACAGCGCCGCACCGCGCTGTAGACAAACACGGGTTGTGCCGCGAAATAATGATAGGCAGAGGCTTTGGGCCCGCGCAGCAATTCCAGCGCCAATGTGCCGTCCGGGTTCATGGTCGACAGGCTCTGGCGGGTGCTTTCGTTGGCCCAGTCGATCAGCTCCTGATCGCCCGTCAGATAGCCGGTCGTCCCGACCCCGAGTGCCGTCCACAGCAGATGGTTGTTTTGCAAGCTATGGTGATCGTGGAAATCCATCACCGCGCGGGCCAGCGCGCGCAGCCACTCCAGCGCCTGTGGCGATAGCGGCTGATCCGCCTGTTCCAGCTTGAATGCCGCAAGCGACATCCCCGCCAGCGCCCATTGCTGCTCATATCCAGATTGCATCGCGTGATCGCGCGCAATCATCGTGTGGTGGGCCATATTGTCTTTGAACATACGGTCCAGACACGCGCGTGAGGCAACCTGCCCTGATGGCGCGGGCACGCCCAAGGCCGCATCGACAGAGCGCACGGCAAAGCCCGCATAGGCGCGGTAGGGTCTGATAGAGGCCTGATAGCTGGGATTTGTGCGTCCGGCGGGGCGGCGGCGGTGTCAGATGCCTCGGCGCGGTCGATCTTTACTACCTCTGGCAGGGCGGGCGGTGTCGGGCAGGTCTGCGCCACACCCGGCACCGCGCCAAACCCCGCAAGCCCGACAAAAACCAGTGCATAGATCTTGCGCATGCGCATTCCTTCCCCCAAAGCCCGCCGTTCAGGCCCCCTTGTAGCCGCGCGTATGGCCCCACCGGAAGCCATCGAGCTGCACAAAACCGTGTGAGGTGCACGCGCGCCCTGCCCCGGCTGCAAACGCGCCCCGCATGGTGAGACCGACCACTGCCGCGCACGCCAAATCTGCCCGCGCGCGCGGCACGTTATGGCGGTTTGCTCTGCACGGCTGATTGGCTATGATATCGCCAACTCGCACAGTGCCGCGACCGATGGAGTTGAAACCGATGCCGAAAGAGATTGAACGCAAGTATCTGGTCAAACCGGACCTATGGCGCCAGCACTGTGTGCGCAAAGATACGCTGCGCGATGGTCTTATCTCTCATGTCATGGGACGCAAGGTCCGCATCAGGGTCTATAACGATACGCGCGCGGTGCTGACGTTGAAGGGCCCGCGGCAGGGCATCTCGCGCGACGAGTTCGAATATGAGATTCCCACATCCGACGGCCTAGCCCTTTTGCGCGATCACTGTGACGGGCTGGTGCTAGAAAAGACCCGCCATTACATCGCCCATGCCGGCCATGAATGGATTGTGGACGAATATGACGGCCTGCTCGCTGGCGTGATTTTGGCCGAAATCGAACTGCCCACGGAAGACACCGCCTTTGCGACCCCCGACTGGATCGACCGCGAGGTCACTGGCGATCCACGCTACCAGAAGGTCAACATGTTGGCAGACCGGCTGCAAGAGGCCTGAGGGCGCGTTTCGAACGCGCCTATTTGTCTTTTTACATACCCGTCATTCCATGCGCGCCGGAAATCGTTCCATGGGGGCGGTTTTTTCATTTTTCTTGGCCTTGCCCATGGAACGCCTGCGCCGTTTGGGGTGTTGGTGTGTTGTATCTTCCAAACAGATTTCAGGGGTATCTCATGGGGCGTCTCATCGTCGTATCAAATCGTGTGCCGACGGAAAATCCGTCAGGCGGGTTGGTGGTGGCGTTGCATGACGTACTTATGCAGCGCGGCGGTTTGTGGATCGGCGCGGATCCGCAGATCTGTGAGGAGGGTCGCGACAGACTGCATGACATGTCAGACACCAATCCCGATCCCGCATATCGCAAACTGGTGTTCCGGCTGAACGCGCAAGAGCGGCGCAACTATTATGAAGGCTTTGCCAATTCCGTTCTGTGGCCGGTCTGTCACCGCCGCACCGATCTGGTTGAAATGCGCAGCGAATACCGTGCCGATTATCTGGCGGTGAACATGCGGCTGGCGCGGCTGATTGCGCGCGAACTTGGGCCAGACGACCAGCTGTGGGTGCATGATTACCACTTCCTGCCTCTGGCCAGTATGTTGCGGTCGTTAGGGGTGCGCAACCGCATCGGATTTTTCCTGCATATTCCGTTTCCCAATATTACCGATCTTTCTGTCCTGCCTTCGCCCGAGAATTTTGCCGAGTGGCTCTCTGATTTCAATCTTGTCGGGTTGCAGACCCGTGGCGACACCGCGCGCTGTCTGGAGATGTTCCGCGCCGACCGGCGCGCCGAGTTCATGCGCGACGGCACGATCAAATTCGATGATCACGTGCTGACACTGGGATCGTTTCCAATCGGGATTGACGTGCAAGGCGTGAACGAGGCCGCTCGGCGTGGGCGGTCAGACCGGTTCGGGCCGGTGGCCCCCCAAGACCGGATCATCGGGGCGGACCGGCTGGACTATTCCAAGGGGCTACCGCAGAAATTCCGTGCCTTCGGGCGCTACCTCGACCAGCGCCCCCAGATCGAGCGCCGCCCGACATTCACCCAGATCGCGGCCCCCAGCCGGGGCGAGGTGTCCGCCTACAAGCAGATCACGCGAGAGCTTGCCCAGATTTCGGGCGAGGTCAACGGGGCCTATTCGGAGCTGGACTGGACGCCGCTGCGGCTGATCCATCGTTCTGTCCCGCGCGAGGATGTGCTGGGCCTGTGCCGTCAGGCGCGCGTGGGGCTGGTCACACCGCTGGCCGACGGGATGAACCTTGTGGCAAAGGAATTCATCGCAGCCCAAAACCCGCAAGATCCCGGCGTACTGATCCTCTCGCGCTTTGCGGGGGCGGCCGAGGACATGACAGAGGCGGTGCAGGTCAACCCACATGATGTAGACGAGATTGCCGAGGCGATCAGCTACGCGCTGGCCATGCCCCATGGCGAGCGCCTGCGCCGCTACGAGGCGTGCGCTCAGGTGGTGTGGTCCACGCAGATCTCGACCTGGGCGGAGCGCTGCCTTACGCGGCTGGCGCAATGCACCCCGACCCTGCGCAGCCATATCAGCAACCATAGAATTGCTGTGTAACCCCGCCCGAAGACGCCCCTGCGTGCGGGGGCGCAAGGCACACCCGCCGCAGCGCGGCTATAAAATATCAATGTCGGAAAACCCTAATACATTGATATAAAATTAATAATTTCAAAATTATATCATTTGATCTGCTGGCGGCCATATTTATGTCTCCCACCTTGCAACTAATTCCATCGCAGCTTCGTGACTGCCTGTGTGATCGGAATGGCTCCGGTCCGCTTGGAGGAGATGCCACATGACCCCGCGTATTTTAATGAGTTCCGCCCTTGCCCTTGCCTGCCTTTCGGCGCCTGTTTTGGCTGAAAACCCGATGGTGGGTGGTGCTGCGATGTATGACGATAAGACCATCGTCGAAAATGCTGTGAACTCTGAAGATCACACCACGCTTGTGGCCGCCGTAAAAGCGGCCGGTCTGGTGGATACGCTTAACAGCGAAGGCCCGTTCACCGTATTTGCGCCCACGAACGAAGCGTTCGACAAGCTGCCCGAAGGCACTGTCGAGGAGCTTCTCAAGCCCGAAAACAAAGACATGCTGACCAAAATCCTGACATGTCACGTTGTGGCGGCCAACGCCATGGCCAGCGATATCAACAAGATGATCGCGGATGACGGCGGCGCGCATACGGTCACAACCGTGGGCGGATGCGAATTCACCGTGATGAACAAAGATGACAAGATCATGATCAAGGATGGCATGGGCAATGTGGCCAATGTGACCATTGCCGATGTGAAGCAATCCAACGGCGTGATCCATGTGATCGACACCGTTCTGATGCCGGCGGAATAAACCGGCCCGCCTACGATCATCCACGCCACGCGTGGGGGACCCGGGCGGAGACGACAAAGGCAGATCACATGGGCGTGGCGCAAAAGTGCCGCGCCTTTTATTTATGCCATGAGCCGGGGCCGCACGCAGCCCCGTCATCTGGGGCACCAAGCCGGTGCCTATTCCGCCTTAACGGCGCTTTTTGAATGATTTCTGGGCGATCTTGTTGCCGCGCGGCCCGGTTTGAACCGGCGTGTTTGTGGTGTTTTCGGTCTGCAACTTGCGCCAGCGTTCCACCCGTTCAGGATCAAGCGATCCGTTAGCAATGGCCGCCTGCACCGCGCATCCCGGCTCGTGTGCATGGGTGCAATCGCGAAACCGGCAATGCGGGGCCAGTTCCACGATCTCTGCAAACAGCACATCCAGCCCGTCTGCCACATCGCTTACATGCAAGGTGCGCATGCCGGGGGTGTCGATCACCCAGCCGCCCCCCGTGATGGCATGCAGGGATCGCGATGTGGTGGTGTGCCGGCCCTTGGCGTCGCCCTCGCGTATACCGCCTGTCAGCTGCGCATCGGCACCTGTTTTGGACGCAAGCGTATTCAGGAGCGTGGATTTACCCACCCCCGAGGACCCCACCAGCGCCACCGTCTGCCCCGGCCCGCACCACGGCCCGAGGGTTTGGGCCGCCTGCGGGTCCTTGGCGTTCAGCGACACCACCTCCAGCCCGCGCTGCAAATCGCGCGCGCGCTCCAGAAATTGCGCCGCATCGGCGATTTTGTCGGCTTTGCTCAACACGATCACGGGACGGGTTCCGGCCTCGTTTGCCAAGGCAAGATACCGTTCCAGCCGCGCCGGATTGAAATCGTCATTGCACGAGGTCACCAGAAACAGCGTATCGACATTGGCCGCGATCAATTGATGCGTGCCGCCATCAAGGCGGCGTTGCAACAGGGCCTTGCGCTCCAGCCTGCGTACCAGAAGGCGTGTCTCGGGTTCGACCAGCACCCAATCGCCCACCGCAAAATGCGCGGTGTTGGCCTGTGGCGGCAAGGTCAGCCGCCCTTGTCCGGTTGCATCCAATGCGGTGATTTTGGTGCGGTGCACGGTTGCCACGCGCATCGGTGCAAGATCTGCCTGCGTATCGGCGCACTGGTCCGCGAAAAAGGGCTGCCAGCCAAGGCCGGACAAAAATTGCGAAACATCGTCAGTCATATCGGTCACAGCCCTTCGGTATGTCCATCATCGCGCCTGCGCCAGCGATACAGGATACACGCGGCGGATGCCAACCCTCATCCCGGATGGACGCCTAGCCCAGATATACGGTCGCTTGCGGATACCCGATGCGGCGGCCCTTGCGTGTGGCCAGCAAAAACCCCAGCGTAAGCGGCCCGACCCGACCCACAAACATCACCATGATTATAATCGCGCGCCCGGGTGTATCCAACGCGCCCGTGGCCCCGCGTGACAATCCCACCGTGCCAAAGGCCGAGGCGGTTTCAAACGCCAGATCGAGGAAGTCCCCTTCTTGCAACAACAGCAGCACAAAAAACGCAGCCAAAATCAGCAAGACACTGATCATCGAAAGTGCCAGAACCTTCATCACCTGATCCAGTCCCAGTTCGCGCCCGAAAACCGCAATCGACGTGCGGCGTTTGAAAAACGCAAGCGTGGCAAGCAGCAAGACGATAAAGGTCGTGACCTTGATCCCGCCACCGGTCGAGGTGCTGCCGGCCCCGATCACCATCAGCGTGATGAACATCAATGCGGTGCTGTCGCGCAGGCCTGCGATGTCGACCGTGTTGAACCCCGCCGTGCGTGTGGTTGCCGCCTGAAACCAGCTGGCCCACAGCCTGTCTTGCCATCCAAGCGTGCCAAGCGTGTCGGGATTGGTCCATTCCATCACCCCGAACCATAGCGTGGACCACAAAAGCAGCGCCCCCGTGCCAACCAGCATCAGCTTGGTATGCAACGAAAAGCGCCGCCAGTGCCGTGTGCGCCAGACATCGGTGGCAACGGTGAAACCCAACCCCCCAAGGATGAACAGCGCAGGGATCGTCAGGTTGACGACCGGATTGCCGACCCATTGGCTGAGGCTGTCGGGATAAAGCGCAAACCCCGCGTTGTTGAATGCCGAGACAGAGTGGAAAAGCGCGCTCCACCCCCCCGTCTGCCAGCCCATTTCCGGCACGAAAACCACCGCCAGCAGCCCCGCGCCCACCAGTTCGCACAGCAACACGACCCGCAGGATCATTTTGGTCAGCGACAGCAGATCGGTCGCCGAGGTCTGGTTCAGATCCTCGCGCAGATACAACCGCTGGGTGAAGCCCACGGGCATCCCCAGCATCGATAACACAAGCACCGCAAACGTCATCAGCCCCAGCCCGCCCAGCTGGATCAACAGCATGATAACCGCCTGACCGAACAGGGTGAACGCCTGCCCCGTGTCGACCACCGCAAGCCCCGTGACAGTGACCGCCGATGTGGCCGTAAAGGCCGCATCAGACCATGTGATCGGCCCTGTGGTGGCCATAGGAAGTTTCAGCGCCAGCGTGCCCAGCAGCGTGAAGGCGGCGTAGATCAGCATCAGCACCAGCGGCGGCGGCAACGCCCTGCGGCGTTTGAAAAGAACCGGTCGGGCCATGGTGATCAGCCCCGCGCCCGCATATCATCGCCAAAGGCGCGCAAATCGGGCCGCTTGCCCAACAGCAAAAGCTTGTCGCCCTCACGCAGCACCAGCTCCTTGTTTTCGCACGACAGATACTGCCCTTCGCGCATCACGCCCAGAACCCGCAGATCGTAGGTGCCAAAGGCCGTCTCCTCGCCCACGGCCTTGCCGCTCAGTTGCGGGGGCACCCGCATATCCACAACGTGATAGCCGTTTCCAAGGCTGACATAATCGCGCACCAGCGGGTTATGCAGCATCTGGGCGATATGCTGGCCTACCTCCTGTTCGGGCAAGATCACGCGGGTCGCGCCGAGCTTGCTCAGGATGCGGTGGTGGGTGCGGTTCAGCGCCTTGACCCAGATCTTTTCGACCCCCAGCATCTTGACGTTCATCGTGCACAGGATGTTGGCCTCCAGATGCTCGCCGATCGCGACAACAGCCACATCGTAATCGGCCACACCCGCCTGACGCAGCGCGCCCTCGTCCTTGCCATCGGCGATGATCACATCCCCCAAGGTATCCGACAGACGGTTGGCAGTGGCGCGGTCCAGATCGATCCCCAACACAGGGTTCCCGAAACGGGCCAGCTCGCACGCGACCGTGCTGCCGAATGTACCAAGCCCGATTACAACAAAACTACGCTTTTTCATCTTTGCAGCCTTTCGGCATCATTAATCCAACGCCGGATTAGGAGACGCCGCGCCGCATTATGCAAGTGAAGTTTCTCATGATCCTGACTGCCGTCCTATCGGGGCGCGGGCTGGGGGCTTGCCTTGCGAACATCAGGAAATACACGCGGCACGGACGGGTTCGGGCGGGCGAAACAATCGCCAACGCCATGCAATTATCACATACCCGACATCACCTCAGTGCATATATCCGGTTTTTTCCGACGCTCGACAGATGGCCTTTAACGCCTCGTCACGCCGCACGCCCTCGGGGGCATCACGATTCGCAGGCGGGCATCAGCCACCGCCTCTGGTTTTTGCCACGCCAGCCTCCATTCCCGATTTCAGGCCAGTTATCACACCTTGATCGTTCATCTCGCGCAGCGCTGCCGCCGTGGTGCCATTATAGGCAACGAACCGATCCACCAACGCCTGCGGATCGGGGCCCACAAGCCGCCCCCCTTCACGCACCACATTCAGCGCGGCCCGTTCGGCCACCCCAGAAGCCAGCCCGTGTCCGATCAAAAACGCCTTCATCGTCGCCGCCAGCATGGCGGGATAGGCTGGCCCCGCACCGGACACCGCGGTCAGCACATCCAGATGGGCCTCGACGCTCAAAGGCTCCTGCTGGCCCAATGCGTCCAGAAGTGTGCCAACCCATATGCGGTCTTGCGCGTTCACATCCATCGTCGCGAACCACGGCGTGTAGGACGTGCCCACCTCGGCGGCGGCATTGGGCATTGCGCGCACGATACGCCCCCCTGATCGGCCCAGCACGTCGCACGGCACCGCCGCCATAAAGGAAATCACCAGTTTCCCCCGAGCATTCAGGTTGAGCGCCGGCCAGTCTTCGGGCCTCACAGAGACCACGATCACATCGCTCGCTTCCGCCAGATCACTGACATCTTTGGCCCAATGCGGCTGGTGGCCAAAATAATCCGACCCCGCGCCGCGTCTGTTGAGCACATAAAGATCGCCCTGATCGATGATCCGCTTGTTCAAAAGGGCGGCCCCAAGCGCACCGCCCAGCCAGCCCGTGGCACCGATTATTCCGACTTTCATGATCTGCCCGCCTTCTGCCCGATCTCCGATTTGGCAGGGATAGTATCGCATGGCGGCAAAATGGCCACGGCGGGCGCAGGGCGTGCTGCTGAAAGCTCCCGCGGTCCCGCAATCAGGGGCCGCCGCGTATGGGACCGGATGAAGGGGCCCACGCAAGGCCCCACAACCGCATAAGGCAAGTCTTGGCAGATACGCGCCACCTGCCCCAGCCAAATGAACACGCGCGCGTTCTGCCACACAAGGCGGCGCCTGACGGGCTGTGATATCGCCGCCTTCACACCCCGCGTTAAAGCCCGGTTTCTAGGCCCCTGCGACGCGCAGCGCCTGCAGATCCTCTGCGCCCAACTCCAGTGTCGCCGCTTTCGCGAAACTTTCCACCTGCGAGACGCTTGTGGCACTGGCAATCGGCGCACTGACGCCGTTCTGGGCCATCAGCCACGCAAGCGCGACCTCTGCCTGTGTGGCGCCATGGGTCTCGGCCACCGTGTCCAGCGCCTCCAGCAGGCGAATGCCGCGCGCATCAAGGTATTTCTCGACCATCGCGGCCCGCGACCGCCCCTCAAGATCCTTGGAACTACGGTATTTACCGGACAAAAATCCGGATGCGAGCGAGAAATACGTGACCACACCGATGTTTTCATCAATGCAGGCTTGCTGCAAAGGCCCCTCGAACCCGTCACGATCATACAGGTTGTATTCCGGCTGGATCACCTGATAGCGCGGCAGGCCTTCGGTTTTCGCCGTCTCGAGTGCCGCTTTCAACAACTCCGCATCATAGTTGGATGCGCCGATCGCACGGATCTTGCCCGCCTTGATCAGCGTGTCATAGGCGGCCAGTGTCTCGGCGTGCCCGACAGACGGATCGGGCCAGTGCGAAAAATAAAGATCGATCATGTCCACCTGCAAACGGCGCAGTGATTTATCGACCGCCTTGCCGATCCATTCCGCAGACAGGCCCTTTTCGCCCGGACCGCCCATATCAGAGCCAACCTTGGTGAACAGTTTCACCTTGTCGCGCATCCCCGGGCGGGCGGCAAACCAGCGCCCCAGAACGGTCTCGGACTCCCCGCCCGAGTGGCCGTCGACCCATGCGGAGTAGACATCGGCGGTATCGATCGTATCGAACCCGTGATCGATGAACGCATCCAGAACACGAAAGCTTTGCGCCTCGTCTGCGGTCCAGCCAAGGACGTTACCACCAAAAACAATCGGGGCGATCTCGAAACCTGTTGTACCCAATGCGCGCTTTTTCATTACCAATTTCCTTTCATATCAACGGCATCACCGACCGGATGCGCAGGCACCCCCAGAGACACGGGCACCCTCAACGGTCGGGCCGAATATTCGGGCCTGTCCGTCAGGTAAGCCGCACAGGCACATTCGCAATCCCATAATCACCGGGTTGTCATCCAAGGTTTGCGAACTGGCAGGATTTAGGGCGGGCGCTAGCGCGTGATCCCCTCGAGCGCGGCCAGTGGCACGGGGTTGGTCACACGGGACGCCTTGCGCTTTTCATAGAACGCATTGCCGCCTGTGGTCAGCACATAATGCATATTATTGTAGGATGCCTTATACCATGCGGCATGGAAATACTGCGCATTACCGATATAGGGATGCCGTTCACCGCGCAGCACGGAACGCGCGGCCTCGCGCAGGGCGGGGGCGGATTTGGTGTTCATATCGCGTCGCAAAATCCCTTTGGCGAACTGGTTTTTCTGCCCCACCACATCACAGACGCTGTTGGGAAAATCGGGGGATTGCACACGGTTCATCACAACGCTGCCTACAGCAATCATCCCGTCGCGACTGGAGCGGTTGGATTCGAAATACATCGCACGTTCCATGCATTCCTGCTCGGACAGGCGGTGGAACCCGCCACATCCGGCGAGGGTCATCACCCCGCCCATCAGCATTGCGGTGATCGGTCTTGTCAAGAAGTTGGGCACGCTGGGGGCTCTTTCGTATTTTTATAACTGCTCTCGCGGCCAGCCTATCCGGCCCCTACCTGCCCCAGCAACCGGTATGACAAGATAAACCCGCAAAAAGGTGATCTGTGCGAGATGCGCGCTGTCAGTGGCTGTGGCCCGCGTGGCTGTGGCCGGTGGCGTCAGGCGCGCCAATCTCGACATGGACGGGCAATGTGCCGTGATCGGTCTGCAGCTCCAGATCGAACGCCTCGCCCTGCACGAGGGCCGCGTCCAGTCCGGTGATCTGCAGCGCCAGCCCGTTCGGCTCCAGCCGCAGCGCGTGACCCGCGTTCAACGGCATCCGGTCAACGGGCTGCAAACGCGCCTGCCCGTTTTGCAGCGTGAACCCCACCAGTTCGGCAGGCGCGCCGCGTGGCCCCTGCGCGCCGGTGATCATAAGGCGATCGGTGCCGGTATTTTCCAACTCCATAAACACCAGCGCCGTATTGCCTGTGGTTGCGCGCGTCCACGCATGGACAGCCCGCAGATCACCGTGTTGCGAGACATGGCTGTGATGGTCGTGGCTGCTGTGGCTTTGGGCGAGCGCACAGACCGGCGTGGCCAGCATGGCCAGAAGGACGAGAAGACGCATGGGAAAAGGCCTTTCTTTCAACTGCGCAGGGAGGGAACGACGGGTTGGCGCAAAACCATCACCGCCGGAACAAGTGACAAGATCAATGTGACGGATATGAAACCGGCGAGGAAATGCAGCTCTGCCCAGCCAAGCGGTGCGGTGATCACGATATCTGTGCGCGCACTCACAACCCGTGACAGCACACTGGCCGCGCCTATCCCCGTGCCCAGCCCGAGGACCGCGCCCGCCAGCAGCAAGGCCGCCCCGAACGACCACACGACCGCAAACACGAAACGCGCAGGCGCCCCCAAGGCCCGCAACAGCGCGATCTGGCGCCGGAACAGCCGCGACAGGATGAACAGCCCCAGCAGCACCGCCGCCGTCACCAGCATTTGGGTCACCAGCACCAGAAGCGACATGATCTCGCGGATATTGCCCAGCACCTGATACAGCTGCGCCAGAACCGCGCCGGGAAAAAACGCCATGGTTTCACGGTCACGGGTGAAATCCGAACGCAGCGCATAATTGGCCCATAGCGCGTCGGAGCGCACGACCACCGCAGGCGTGCCGGGGAAATATGCGGGATCGAACGGCGGGCCTATCTGTGCGCCGCGCTCGGGGGCGTGGCCGTTGGCAAGGCCATGCACTTCCCACACCGTTTCTACAGGCACAAGGATTGCGCGGTCCCACGGGGTGCCTGTGGGTGCAAGCCGGCCGGTGATGGTCAGTTGCGCACCGCCATGCGCACCCGCATCGGCCCCGTCGCCATGCCCGTGGGCGGGGGTGAAACTGTCCCCGATGTCCAGCGGCACCAGTGTGCCTGCCAACGCCTCGGACGATGTGGCCCACATCCGGCCCGTGATGTGCCCCTCCGCCAGATAGGAGGCGAACGCGGCCGTGGTCCCGATCACGGGCGCGGCCCCGTAACTGTCACCAAACGCAAGTGGCGCTGCCACAGCGACATTCGGTGCATTCGCGATTTCGTTGTAGGTGACCCCGTCCAGAAGCGCCATGTCAGAGGGCTGCAAGAACACCGATGCCATCATCACGGTTATCTCGCTGCCCGGTGCGGCAATCACCAGATCGAATTTGTCGGCAGCCTGCGCGGTGCCTTGGCGCAAGCCGCGTTCCTGCGCCAAAAGGCCGATGCCCATTCCCACCGAAATCGCGATCAACGCGACAAACAGGACCGAGGCCCCGCGAAAACGCCACAAGATCGCGCGCACCAGCGGCCAAGGCGCAAAGCCACGCAGCACCACGCCCCCCAGCACGACCGACGGCGCCAGCAGAAGAAGCATCACCACGATATCCTGCCACAGCGCAGGCAGCGCGTTCCAGACCGCCATCATTGCGCGCCCTCCGCCGTGTTGGGGGTCGTGTCACCGCTCACTGTGCCATCTGTTATGCGCAAGACACGGTCCATACGCGCGATCAGGCGGGGATCGTGGCTGACCGCGATCAGGGTGGTGCCGGTGCGGCGCACAAAGGTGACAAGATCATCGATCAGCCGGTCTGCGGCGGCGCGATCAAGGCTTGCGGTGGGCTCGTCTGCCAGCAGAACCGGTGCGTTGCTGGCCATCGCACGGGCAATCGCCACACGCTGGCGCTCGCCACCCGAAAAACTGGTGACATTGCGCGCGCCCGTGCCTGACAGCCCCAGACGCGTCAGGTTTTCACGCGCGCGTGCCCGCAGGCCGGCGCGGGCTTTTCGTGGATGAAACAGGGCAGACAGGGCCGCGTTATCCGCCGCGCTCAATTCCTCGAACAACAGAAAATCCTGAAAGATCATGCCGATCGTCTCGCGCCGGAATGCGGCGCGGCGCTCGGACCCCAAGGCCAGTATATCCTGCGCGCCCCATCGCACATGACCGCGCGCCGCAACCAGCCCCGCAAGCGCGAACAAAAGCGTGGATTTCCCCGCCCCCGATGGCCCCTCCACCCCCACAAGTGCACCCGATGGCACATCAAGCGCAGGCACCGATAGCAAGACACGGCCACGCGGATCGCGCACCTCAAGCCCGGCGATAGACAGCGACGGTCCCATATCAGCCAAAGCTCGCCTGCATCAGCCGCATCATCGACACGAAGCCGGTTTCGGGGTCTGTGTAGGCGCCTGATTCCAGCACGCCGGAGGTCACGATCTTTTTGTTGAACGGCGTCACATCCACGATGCGTTTGGTGTAGACGGCCAGAATGTCATTGGGCCATTCCGCCTCGCTTTCGCAAAACGGGCATACAGCCATCGGCATTTTGGTCAGCACGAAAAAGCGGCTTTGGGCTTTCAGCGGGGGCGCCATAAAGCCCCACACATCGATACGCTCCCCCATCCGCGCGCGCGCCAGATCCGAAAGGCCGCGGCCGCGCGCCTGATAGAGCGCGCGCAGCCGGATGGGCCCGGAACCGTTGGAACCGGCGCGTGACACCCCTGGGCGCAGCAGCATCGGTGCGCCCAGAGAGGCAGCAAGTAAGTGGCGACGCGTCATCATCGAGTGAAGCTCCAACAACAGGTGTGCGACAGGTGGTCGTGACAATGATCGAAGGGCCCCTAATGCACGCAGGGGGCCCTTGATGTGTTCACAACAGATCAGGCCTGCTTACTGGGCGGTGACCGCGTGATGCATGACATGAAACAGCACGTTCTGCTCGAGCGTACCATCGACCAGATGCGCCCACGGGCCAACCGCGTAGGCCGCGACATCTTCGCCCGAATGGCTTTCTGAGGATTTCGGCAGCAGCGATTGCTGAACGAAATCGATATCGGTCGCGTCTGCCTGGCTGAGATCCGCGCGGCCTTCGGGGGCTGCGAATGTGCCGTCTTGCTGTTCCATCAAGACCGCGCCCGGCCCGTTGAGATACCCGATGATCGAGTAGGGCTTGCCATCATCGGCCAGAACCAGATCGTCGGAATGCGCGATGCCTTCTTGTGCCACATCATAGCACAGGCCGGTGATATCGGAGCCGCGCCCGCAATAGCCGTTGAACGCGATCGAATGCTCGTGATCGGCGGTTACAATCACCAGCGTCTCTGCCGGATCGACCATTTGCAACGCAGTGGAGACCGCATCGGCAAACGCCACACCATCGATCAATGCGCGGCGGGCGTTGCCGCCATGGTTGGCGTGATCCACACGTCCGGCCTCGATCTCAAGGTAGTAGCCGTCCTCATTCTGGCTCAGGTAATCGATCGCGCTGGCGGTCATATCGGCAAGCGACGGCTCTTCGTCGTCGGCACGATCTGCCTCGTAATCCATGTGGCTGTTGTTAAACAACGCCAGCACGGGGGCATCATCCGCCAATGCCTTGAACGACGCGGTATCGGTGGCCACTTGCGCGCCCATATCTTTGGCACGCTCCACAAGGTTCGTCCCGTCGGTACGGTTGCCGGTGGATTTGCCCAGCGTCTCGCCTTCGGGCAGGAACGCACGGCCCCCGCCGCCCATCACCAGATCGATGGTGCCCGCATCCATCGCATCGATCAGCTGGGTCGCGATATCACGTGAGGTTTCGCATTCCGCCGGCACCTCGGATTCCCAGTTGCGGTTGGCGGTTTTGGCATAGACGGCGGCAGGGGTCGCATGGGTCACCCGTGCGGTGGACACGATGCCCACCGATTTGCCCATATCGCTTACGATTTCCGCGAATGTGGTCAGCTCGTTGCCGGCCTCGGTGGTGCAATCATCGTGGATCGCGTTCTCGCCAAGGTTGATCAAGTTGAAACGCTGCTTCACACCGGTGTTCAGTGCGCCTGCGGTGGGCGCTGAATCAGGGGTTTGGGCGTTGATGTTATAGGTCTTGATCAGGGCGGAATGGAACTGGGGCGTCTCGTAGGGTAGCACGTGCTCCTCGCCCAGTTTGCCCTCCTGCTGACCTGCAAAGACACGCGTGGCATAGTTTGTGCCAACCCCGTTCCCGTCGGCCACAAGAACGATCACGTTCTTGGCGCGATTGGTGTTGTCCTGACGGTCAATGATGGCCTGAATGGCATCCTGACCTGCGGTGAACCAGTCGCTGGAGGCTTGTGGCAGCTGGGTGTCTTGCGCGAATGCGGAGGTCGCAGCGGTCATGGCCAGCACCGAGATGGAGACGAATTTCATTTGGATCACATCCTGTAAGATCATAAGGCGCATGCGCCGGAACGGGTTCTGGGCACGGGATAATCACCGAATGTAACATCTATGTGTTCAGGCAGATAAAATCTGCCAACCGGGGCTTGTCGTCACGGCAATACAGAACGTGATTGCATGCACCGGCCAGATCAGCGTGTGGTCTGGCATCTGGCCGGTGACGGCCTTGTCATCGGTGCGCGCGGCCTACGTCAGCACCGCGCCTACTGAAACCGCATCTACTGAACCTGCCTGTCCAGCCAGTCGAAGGCCGCATCTTGCATATCGGCGGTGAACACATGGCCCTTGTCGGGCCAAACGCGTGTCTCCAGCGCGCGGTCCTGACCGAAAGCATCCCAGACCTCGCGCATTTTATCCATTGCCGCCCTGACGGAGGCCGGTGGAAACAACCCATCCTCGGCCCCTGCATACACCAGCATCGGCTTGGGCGCGGCAAGAGCGGCCACATCGGGGAAATCCATATGCGCCAGCAGGCCGGGGTGCAGCATCGTATAGGCCGATTGCCCGCGCAGCTGGTTATTGCCGGGCGTCATCAGGTCCTTGGCCTGCGCCATCCAGCTGTCAACCACCGCGGCCTTGATCGCGGGCGAAAGGGCGGCCACCTGCCACGCGCGAAACGCCCCCATCGAAAAGCCCACAGCCGTCACACGCTCCGGGTCCGTCTCGGGCAGGCTTGCCAGAAATTCCGACGCGCGCAGATCCTCTAGCGCCATCAGCCCCGCCATGGACGAGCCGAGGTTGAACAGATTGGCCGCAAGCGCCTGCTGGGCCTCATAGCCGTTGCCCTGACGATCCCCCCACCCGAGCGCATCCGTGGCCAGCACGACATATCCGCGTTTGGCAAGTTCCTCGCCCGGGAACCGGCCCGAAAAATATTTCTGCGACCATTCCTGCGCCGAGGCCAGTCGCGCCGCATCATACCACGGCGCGATCCATTTCTCCTTGCCGATATCGAAGCGCGATCCGTGATCGTGCAGCATCAGCGCTGCGGGATGCGGGCCGTCGCCCTTGGGCACCAGCAAAAGCGCCGTCACACGGCTTTCATCGGTGATGTTGAATTCAATCCGGCGCGCGACGAAAGGCCCGCGATCCACCTCGTCGATCACTTTGGGCGCGAAGGCACGGCTCGCCTGATAGGGCAACATCAGCGCGCGGGCCGTCGGCGCGACACGTTCCTGCCACTGCGCGGGATCCCCACCGCGATAGGCCTGCGGGAACGTCATCCGCGTTTTCAAAGCCTCGTAGAACACCGGAAGGTTGTCGCTTGTCACAGCCTTCTTTTCCTCTGCACCAGCCTGTGTGGCGGTCAAAACCATTGCAGCCAATACCATCGCCCTCATTCGCATTTGTCTCCTCTCTCCGTTGGTTGCGCCACCGTCACGGGCCGCCTTGCGCCCGAGGGCGTGGACGGGCGCATGATCGGGGCGTCAGGTCAGGATGGTGCGATGCATCGGCAGAGGGTTCAAGGCAAACCTGTCATACATGTCATATTGATTTCGGGCCTGCGCGGAATGTGCCGGCCCCCACGTATAGACCTTGAATAAAGCCTGTGCGGCCCCGAACGGGACATCGGGCAAAGCGGGCATGAAAAAGGGGCGCGCTGAAATGCGCGCCCCTTTCCGGACTGTGGCCCAATCCGCTGCATCTACGCCCGAACCCCTGCCGGGGCGCGGGGATCAGCGGCGCATGGCACGCCTGCGGGTCGCGCGCAAATCGAACACACCGTAGAAAGCGACAACCGCGAAACAGGCCGCCGGCACAACAAACGAAAGCGCCGCGCCGAATTCATCCATCACCGCGCCTTGGACCATTGGCATGATCGCGCCACCCGCAATGGCCATCACCAGACCTGCCGCGCCGAATTTCGTATCGTCACCCAACCCCTCCAGCGCGATGCCGTAGATCGTGGGGAACATCAGCGACAAGCAGGCCGAAAGCCCGACAACCAGCCAGATCCCGAAGGTCGACGGCAGGCCGGCGGCCATCAGACACATCGCCACACCCAGCGCGGCCATCAACGCCAGCAGCAATGACGGGCGCACGAAGACCATCAGCCCCACCATCGCGAACCGAGCGATCAGGAACAGGATCAGGCTTGCCTGCAGATACCAGCCGGCCTGTGCCTCGGTTGCGCCCGTCACACCCAGCACATACTGGATCGTGTAGGTCCATGTGCAGGTCTGGGCGGCCACGTTGAAAAACTGTGCCCCCACGCCAAACGCGTAATGGCGGTTTTTCAACAGCCGGCGCACGGTGGCAGCCAGCGGCACACGGCCCGATGCACTGGCCCCTGCCTCATGACGCACCGGCATGGGCTTGAGCGCAATCAACACCCAGATCACCAACAACACCACCGCAAACCCGACATAGGGGCCCATCACCGCATCCAGTTCGGACTGGCGGATCTGCGACAGTTGGGCAGCCGGCATCGCGGCCCGCTCGGCATCATCGGCGGGGTTGAGGTTGGGCAGGATCAACGCCGCCGACAACAACACACCGATATTGGTGCCCACCGGATTGAACGCCTGTGCCAAGTTCAACCGCCGCGTGGCATTGCCCTCGGGGCCCATCGAGATCACGAACGGATTGGCCGAAGTTTCCAGAATGGACAAGCCACCCGCAAGGAAGAACAACGCCACGAGGAAAAACCCGTAGGTCATGGCAATGCTGGCGGGATAGAATAAAAACGCTCCGACAATCGCCATCCCCAGCCCCGTCAGCAGACCGGTTTTATAGCTGAACCGCTGGTTGATGAACGCCGCCGGAATCGCCAGCAGGAAATAGGCGCCATAGTAGGAAAACTGCACAAGCGAGGCCTGAAGCGTGCTCATCGAGAAAATACGCGAGAATACCTGTACCAGCGGGTCTGTCATATTGGCGGCGATACCCCATGCCGCAAAGCAGGTTACCAACAGAATGAACGGAAGCCACATGCCCCGATCCACAAGCGGTTTATTATCAGTCATTGGATACCTTATCCGTTTTGATATGGGCCACGCAAAATCTGCGCGCCGAAAGAATGCCGTTCGTAATCGCGCCGGTTGGTCATGCCCGCCACCGGCCCGACAAAGGCCGTGTGCCGCTGGGCGCGCCCAAGGCAGCCATCACCGGGCTATTGATAGAAATACTGCGCATAGATCGGCCCGCAGGCCGCCCCGAGCGCACGTGCATTGGCCCCCACACCGGCCACTTCCGCAGACGGCGGCACCATGCCGCGGGTGTCCAGACGGCCCAGCTCGTCACGGGTGCATTCCACCACGCGCGCCTTGACGTCGTCGGGAATGGCACCACCGATCAGAACGGCCTCGAAATCCATGACCGATCCGATGGAGCGGATCGCATGTGCCAGTGCGGCCGCCGTTGTTTGCACCCAAGGCTCGATATAGTCCTCGAACACGGACCAGTCCTGCGGCAGGCGCCACAACCCCGAGGTGTCCAGACCGTCACGCGCAATTGCGGCCTCCAGCAGATGCAAGGAGGCCGCATCCAAAAGCGCCACCTCTGTTCCGTCGGGCCCGGGCACCCGCAAGGACCCGAAGGCGCCCGCGTTTTTCTTGCTGCCGATCTCGACCTTGGAATTAAGCACGACCCCACCGCCGATAAACGAGCCGATGAAGAAATAGGCGTAGTCGCCAAAGGCGCGGCCCCGACCAAACACATGTTCCGCACGACACGCGGCGGTTCCGTCGTTTTCGGTGAACAGCGCCAGATCACTGATCTTGGCGATTTCCTGGGCTACGTCGATATCGCGCCAGATGCGGAACTCTTCCGGCGCGCCCAGCACGTCGGTCCAGCTCCAGATTTCATAGGGAGCCGCAATCCCGATACCGGCCAGACGCGTGCGCTGATAGTCGCTTAAGTCGCAGGCCAGATCCTGCATGCCTTGCGCCAGATACCCCATCAATTCCGCAGGCATCGGATAGCGGTAGGTGGTCTGCGACGCCCCCAGAACCTCGCCTGCAAGGTTCATCAACACCAGATCCGCCGATCTGCGCCCGATCTTCAGACCGAATGACAACGCCCCGTCGGGATTGATCGCCATCGGCACCGACGGCTTGCCCACACGACCGCGTTTGGGCTCGCCGCGCAGCAAAAACCCGTCTGCCTCCAGCATCCTCAGGATATTCGATACCGTTTGCGCCGAAAGGCCGGATTGTTTCGCGATCTCGCTGCCGGCAACCTCGCCATAGCGCTGGATCATCGACAAAATCAGCCGTTCGTTATGTGCGCGCACCCCGGTCTGGTTCACACCCCCGCTTAGTTTGCGGATCTCGCTCCCATCCATATCTGTCCCCTTCCCTTGGCGGCAGCCTATGATTTTCATTTTAATAAATCAAATCGAATTATTTATTGACGCGGCTGTCAAAAGGCCGCTATCAAAAAGATATCATCTGTGAATGATTTCACGTCTGGGGAGACGTGCACAGATCCACATCGGGAGGAGGACCCCTATGCTTAAATTTATTTCCATCAGCGCGATTGCGCTTGGCGCGACCACTATGGGCGCATGGGCACAAGACACCAAAGCGTGCCTTATCACGAAAACGGACACCAACCCGTTTTTCGTCAAAATGCGTGAAGGCGCGCAGGCAAAGGCCAAGGAACTGGGGATCGACCTAAACACCTATGCCGGCAAGGTCGATGGCGATAACGAAACGCAAGTGGCTGCCATCGAGACCTGCATCGCCAACGGCGCCAAGGGGATTTTGCTGACCGCATCCAACACATCCGCCATCGTACCTTCTGTTCAGCAGGCGCGTGATGCGGGCATTCTTGTGATCGCCCTCGATACACCGCTTGATCCCGTTGATGCCGCCGACATGACATTCGGCACCGATAACTATCAGGCGGGCCGCCTGATCGGCGAATGGGCCAAGGCAAAACTGGGCGACGCGGCCGATGATGCAAAAATCGCATTCCTGGATCTGGATGTCAGCCAGCCCACTGTGGGCGTGCTGCGCGATCAGGGCTTTATGGAGGGTTTCGGCATTGATGTGGCCGATCCCAACCAGTGGGGCGATGAAGATGACGCCCGCATTGTGGGCCATGACGTGACACAAGGCAACGAAGAGGGTGGCCGCAAGGCGATGGAAAACCTTCTGGCCACCGATCCGATGGTCAACGTCGTCTACACAATCAACGAACCTGCCGCGGCTGGCGCCTATGAGGCCCTTAAATCGATGGGGCGTGAAAATGACGTTCTGATCGTATCGGTCGACGGAGGCTGCCCGGGTGTGCAAAACGTGGCCGATGGCGTGATCGGCGCAACATCGCAGCAATACCCGCTGATCATGGCCGCCAAGGGGATCGAGGCCGTCGCAGCCTTTGCCAAGGACGGCACCCGCCCTGAGGCAACCGATGGCAAGACCTTCTTTGACACCGGGACCAAGCTTGTCACCGACCAGCCTGTTGATGGCGTGGACTCGATCTCTGTGGCCGAAGGTCAGGATCAGTGCTGGGGCTGAAGGCCCGCGCACGGCCGGCCATCACGGCATATTGCCCGTGGCCGGCCTGTGCCAACCTGTAAAATTCTAACTCAACTATAAAAACGGGGCCGGCCACCTTTGTCGGGTGCCATGCCGGTCCTTATGCATACCCAGGAGGGGCGACATGGCCAGCGCTGACCATTATGAAGACGTGGTAAAGTCACGGGGCGATGAAAAATTCGCTGAATTCGAGCCAAGTAAAAAAGGCCTATGGGGGCATTTCCACGATGCGTTGCATTCCACCCCCGCCTTGGTGCCGCTGATCGTTCTGGTCGCCGCGCTGATCGTGTTCGGTATTGTGCTGGGCGGACGGTTCTTCTCGCCCTTCGCGCTGACGCTGATCTTGCAGCAGGTACAGATCGTGGGTGTGCTGGCGGCCGCACAGGCGCTGATCATCCTGACTGCGGGCATTGATCTGTCCGTTGGGGCGCTTGCGGTGTTGTGCTCGGTAATCATGGGCCAGCTGACCTTCCGCTACGGTGTGCCTGCGGTGGCTGCCGTGCCGCTGGGGCTGGCCTGTGGCACAGCCATCGGTGCGGTGAACGGCTGGCTTGTCAGCCGTATCAAACTGCCGCCATTCATCGTCACGCTGGGCATGTGGCAAATCGTTCTGGCGGTGAACTATCTTTATTCGCACAACGAGACCATCCGTGCCCAGGAGATCGAGGCACAGGCCCCGTTCCTGCAACTGATGGGTATGAAATTCAATGTGGGCGGCGCGGTCTTTACCCTTGGCGTGGTTGCCATGCTGGCGGTCGTTCTGGTGCTGACCTATGTGCTGAAATCCACCGCGTGGGGGCGCCATGTCTATGCCGTGGGCGATGATCCCGAAGCCGCGCAACTGGCCGGTGTAAACCGTCACCGCACGCTGATGTCGGTCTATATGCTTGTGGGCTTTATCTGCGGTATCGCGGGCTGGGTCATGATCGGCCGGTTCGGATCGGTCTCGCCCTCTGCCACAACCGGCGTGATCGGCAATATCCAGTCCATCACGGCTGTGGTGATCGGAGGGATTTCGCTGTTCGGTGGCCGCGGCTCCATCCTTGGTGCGTTTTTCGGTGCGTTGATCGTGGGCGTGTTCGAACTTGGCCTGCGGATGTCGGGGGCCGACCCGCAATGGACCTATCTTCTTATCGGTGTGCTGATCATCACCGCCGTAACCGTTGACCAGTGGATCAGAAAGGTGACCCAATGACGCGTCCAGTTCTTGAAGCCCGCGGCCTTGTGAAACGCTATGGCCGCGTCACCGCCCTTGACCATTGCGATTTCGATCTGATGCCGGGCGAAATCCTTGCCGTGATCGGGGATAACGGGGCAGGCAAATCCACTTTGATCAAGGCGCTGTCGGGCGCGGTGCAGCCCAATGGCGGAGAGATCCTGCTGGATGGCAAACCGGTGCAATTCGCCTCGCCCAATGACGCGCGCGCCCACGGGATCGAAACGGTCTACCAGACGCTTGCGATGTCGCCTGCACTGTCGATTGCCGATAACATGTTTATGGGCCGCGAAATCCGTCAGTCGGGTGTGATGGGGCGCGTGTTCCGCCGCCTTGACCGGCGCGCGATGGAGGAATTCTCGCGCGCAAAACTGGCAGAGCTGGGCCTGATGACAATCCAGAACATCCACCAGACGGTGGAAACCCTGTCTGGCGGTCAGCGTCAGGGTGTGGCGGTGGCGCGGGCGGCGGCCTTCGGATCGCGCGTGGTGATTCTGGACGAGCCGACCGCAGCACTCGGGGTCAAGGAATCGCGCCGCGTGCTGGACCTGATCCAGGAGGTTCGCTCGCGCGGGATCCCGATCATCCTGATTTCGCACAATATGCCCCATGTGTTCGAGGTGGCCGACCGCGTGCATGTGCACCGTCTGGGCAAGCGCCTGTGCGTGATCAACCCCAAGGAGCATTCGATGGCCGATGCGGTCTCGTATATGACCGGCGCCTCCGTCCCCGATAACGTGGCAGAGCCTGCCTGAACGGGCCCCATCCTGAAGCCTGACGATTGGCATAGGGTGTGCATGGCGCAAACCAAAACACAGCCATCTGGAAAGGCGGGCCAATTGGTCCGCCTTTACCGTGTCCGGCGCGTGCGACGCGGGTCCGGTCACTATCCCCGCCTTTGGCCCCATTTTGCAGGCGCGACCGCGCCGGTGATACGGGCCTGCCGCCGGAGGGGAGAGCGGGAAAAGGGATCGGCCGTTCCTCCCTGCACCGCGGCGCGGGCCGGTCAACTGGCACTGGTTTTTCACAGGTTGGGCTTTTGACGTGGCCCCCAACGTCACAACGCGACGTCACACACGCTTTGCATGCGCGCGGGCGAAAGGGACACGTCAGATCGGACACTGCGCGCCATCAGCGGAGTGGTCCGTCCGACGCTCCGTGCCAAACGCACCCGGCCTAACAAGGATAGGGGGCGGGGCCTGCAAAACGGCGCGGCGCAGTGCGGATGATTCCGCAGGTGGCCGGTGCCACGGGCACCAGACCCTGCGGAAGGATTTACTGTGCGACCGCGCGCAGATCGGTCACGACGGAGGCCCCGCCCTCGGCAAGCTCGATCAGCGCCGCATTGAACGCGCGTGTGTGGGCGCTGGCCATGTGCTCTTTCACGGCCTGATCATCACGATACTCCTCAAGGATCAGATAGGTGGCGCTGTCGCCCTCCTGATACACCTCGAACCGCAGATTTCCCGGCTCTGCGCGGACATCTTTCGCGAGCGCCTCCACCATCGGGTGCAGCCGGTCTTCTGCGCCTTTAACGGGCACGATACGCGCCACCACCAGTCGGGTCATGTGTCAACTCCTTGCCTCAAACTGCACCGGAACAGGGTACGTGTTATCGCTAACGTCCTCAATATCAAATCTTCTAAAATTGCGTAAATTCAACATTTTAGGATTACGCGTTCTATGTTCCGGAAAACAGGGTTCAACACGCTTGTCGCCGCAGCTGCCACCCGCACCACCGCGCGCAGGCAAGCATCGGCGCCATAGCCGCCCATATGCGGGTGCATCTTTGCCACATCGACTGATCACGCCTGCATCACGCTCTTGCTATTTGATGAAATCCGATAGAAATACTCGGGATTATTGGCGCGACTATGCCCTACCTCCAGACACGAGAACCCGATATGCCTGCCCTTGCACATCGCCCCCTTACATGCCTGACAATTGCGCTTTGCACGACGGGGCTGACGCCCGCGTTTGCCCAAGATGCAGCCCCCTTCAAACTGGAGGAAATCGTGGTCGAGGCGGAAAGCGACGAAACCCTTGCCCAGAACGGGTATGTGGCAAGTTACGGACGGCAGGCCACCAAGCTCGACACCGATATCGCGCGCATTCCGCAATCGGTCAGCGTGGTGACACAAGACCAGATGGAAGATCAGGACCCCCGGACCTTGCTGGAGGCGCTCAACTACACCGCCGGTGTGAATACGACCAATTTCGCTTTCGATACCCGATATGATGCGGTCTACCTGCGCGGGTTTGCCGCCTATACCAACGGGTTTTTCCGCGACGGGCTGCGGCAGGTCAACGGGCCCTCGGCATGGTATCGCAACGATCCCTATACCATCGAGGGGGTCGCGGTGCTCAAAGGTCCGGCCTCCTCGCTTTATGGCGTGTCGGGTCCGGGCGGTGTGGTCAATGTGGTCTCCAAACGTCCCAAGGCGGACGCCTTTCGCGAACTGCGCGTCACAGGCGGCACGGATGATCACAAAGAGCTCGCCTTTGATGTGACAGGTGAAGGCAGCCAGGACGGCCGGTTTTTGTATCGCTTGACAGGCATATGGCGGGATGCCGATACGCCGCTTGCCGGCTATAAGGACGATACAAAACTGATCGCACCCAGCTTCACCTATAAATTCGATGACCGCACCAAGATCACCGTGCTCAGCGAATATGCCAAATCTACCGTTGGCGGCACGGCAAGCTATTACAACCCCAGCTATGGCGTGGCCTCGACCCTTTATAACGGGGACCCCGATTACAACGATTTCACCAACGAGCAATATCGCATCGGCTACGAGCTGGAACATATGCTGAGCGACACCATCACCTTGCGCCAGAAGCTGCGCTATTCCCATGTGGACAGCGATCTGGAATACGCGGGCTATTATGCGCAAAGCGCAGGCAGCCTTGCGCGGTACTGGGGCCATTACCGCGAGGAGCAGCATAACCTTAGCATTGATAACACAGCCGAATTCAGCTTTGCCACGGGCCGGTTCGATCACAATCTGGTTGTGGGGGTGGATTACACCGACAGCAGCTATGATGCCTATCTGGCGCCCACGGGCTATGTATCTGCAGCGGCAACCGATGCCGCAGGCCTGCCCTATTACGCCGGTCAGGATGTCGAACAGACGGGCGTATATATCCACGACCAGATCACAGACGGGCGGATGAACCTGTTTCTAAGCGCGCGCCACGACTGGGTGGACACCACCACCGAAGATGGCGCACGCACCCGTCAGGACAGCCACGACCAGCACTGGTCGGGACGTGTCGGTGTCTCCTACAGTATGGAGAACGGGTTGACCCCCTTCGCCAATCTATCCAGCGCCTTTGTGCCCAACACGGGGCTGGTGTTCGACCCCAGCGACCCCTCCAGCGGGCGCGCCGCACAAGCCACCACCGCGTTGCAAAAAGAGATCGGCCTCAAATACCAGATCCCGGGCAGCGAAAGCCTGATCACCGCCTCTCTGTTTGATATCAAACAAGAGGATGGTGTGGTCTATCAAACCGTCGATGCGAGCCTGTTCGGCGTCAATCAGGTGCAGGTCCCCTATGATCTGCATTCGCGCGGGCTGGAGCTGGAGGGCCAGATGAACCTTGGCACCGACTGGCGTATGTTGGGCAATTACACCTATACCGATATGGAAATCGAAAAGGGCACCGCAGGCACCATCGGGCGCCAGCTGTCGGCAACCCCCCGTCATAGCGCGGCACTCTGGGCCTTCTACGCGCCGCAAACCGGGCCGATGGCGGGTTGGGGCTTGGGCGGCGGTCTGCGCTATGTGGGCGAAAGCTACGGCGATGACACCAACAGCTTCAAGAATGACGATTACATCTTTGCCGATATGTCGCTGAGCTATGATTTCGCGGCCCTTGGCCAAGACGGGCTGAAGATGCAGATGAATGTGAAAAACCTCTTTGACGAGAAGGGCCAGACCTGCAGCGCGGGCACCTGCTACCGCTACGAGGGCCGCACCGCGACCGTCTCGCTTGACTACCGGTTCTAACCGGTGGCGCAGATGCAAACCCGTGTGATCGGCACAATTGGCGGGATTTATGTCGCCCAAAGCGTGCTGGGCGGGCTGACGTGGTCAGGCCTGCCCGGTGTGTTACGCGCCAACGGCCTGCCGCTGGACCGGATCGGGCTGGTGTCTTTGATCGTGATGCCATGGGCACTGAAATTCCTGTGGGCCGCCCCGGTGGAGCGCTGGCGCCTGCCTGCCCACGGGCGCGACCGCTCGGGCGATATCGTGGCCCTCGGTTTGGCGGTCGTGGCAGTCATGCTCGCAGGTGTCGCACTGATCGGACCGGTGCCAGTGGTGCCGGTGCTGCTGGCGCTGGGGGTGGCGGCCACAGCGACCGCCACGGTCGATATCGCCTGCGACGGGTTCGCGGTGCAGCGCCTGTCCAGATCCAATCTGGGGTATGGCAATGCCGCACAGGTGGGCGGGGCCTATATCGGCGCGGCCATCGGTGGCGGGGTGTTTCTGGTGCTGGCCGAACGTACCGGCTGGACTGCGGCCACGATGGTAATGGCGGGGTTGATCATCGTGCTCAGCCTGCCCTTCATCGCTTTGGTGCGCACCACGTTCAACCACACGACCCACCGCGGGCATGTGCCATCGCTGGGCGCGGCCCTTGCCCGCCCCGAGGTCCGCGTGGGCCTGACGATCAGCGCGCTGTACGTGATTGCGCAAAAGACCGCGATGGGGATGATCGGGCCGCTGTTTGTCGATCTGGGCTATAGCCTGTCGGCGCTCGGAGTGCTCAACGGGGCGGGCAGCCTGACGCTGGGGCTGGCGGGTGCGTTGTGTGGCGGCGCGGTGGTGCGCCGATTCGGGGCGCGCCATGTGCTGGTTGCGGCCATTGTGGCACAGGCATTGATGCTGGGCATGACCGCTTTGGCAATTGGCGGGCTGGGGCCTGACCCGCGCATGGTGGCGCCCGTGGCATTGGTGGCGGGGCCCGCGATCATGGCGCTCGGGTTTGTGGCGCTTTATGCGCAGTTCATGCGATGGTCCGATCCGCGTCAGGCGGGGGTGGATTTCACGCTGTTTCAATGCGTCGACGGGGCGATCAGCATGGCTGTGGGACTTGGTGCAGGCGTGCTGGCCCAGCATCTGGGCTATGCATGGTTCTTCGCCATTGCCTGCGCCATGTCACTGGGCACGATCCCGCTCTTGGTCTATCTGACACGCCACATGGGCGCGGCCCGCCCGCCTGCCTGACGGGTGGCGGTGCCCCTGCGAGATCTGCCACACCATGCAAAAAGGACCGCCCATCGGGGCGGTCCTTTTCCATCGGTTCTGCCCGTTACATCAGGCCGGTTGACCGCTTTTGACGATCAGACCTTGTCCACCCATGCGCTGCGATCAATATCCAGATCGGCGTAATCGTCGGGGTTAAGCACCGGACGCTCCACCCCCGCCTTCAGCTGTTGGCGGAAATCGCGCAGCAACCGCATCGCGACCGGAAACAGCATCATGATCGCCAGCAGGTTGACCAGAGCCAAAAGCCCCATCAACGGGTCGGAGAAGAAGAAGACCGCCGTCGCACCGGGTGCAATCGCCCCCACAAACACGATCGCGATGATCGCGATCCGCAGCAAGATCACCGCAATTGGCTGTTTGGACAGCACCGCCAGAGCATTTTCACCCAAGTAGTAGTTGTAGATGATCGACGAAAACGCGAACAGCAAGATCGCGATGCTCAGGAAATACTGCGACCATTCACCGAAATGCGACACCAGCGATTGTTGAGTCAGAACCACGCCGTCCACACCTTCGGCACCGGGAACATACACATTGCCCAGCAAGATCACGAAGGCCGTGCACGAGCAGATCACGATCGTATCGATAAAGACCGAAAACGACTGGGTGATCCCTTGGCTGATCGGGTGACGCACTTCTGCGGTGGCCGCCACGTTGGGCGCAGACCCAAGACCCGCCTCGTTCGAGAACAGACCCCGGCGCATCCCTTGGGCAATCGCCGCGCCCATGCCGCCGCCGACTGCCTCCTGGAAGCCAAAAGCGTTCTGGATGATCGAGGAGAATACACCCGGCACCTCGCCGATGTGCAGCACAACAACTGCAATCGCAAGGCCGAGATAGCCCACCGCCATAACCGGCACGACCACATCGGAGACTTTCGCAATCCGGTGGATCCCGCCAAAGATGATCAGCCCCGAGGCACCTGCCAGCACGATGCCTGTCCACAAACGGTCGATCCCGAAGCTGTCTTCCATCGCGCCTGCAACCGTATTGCCCTGAAACGCATTGAACCCGAAGCCAAAGGCGGCAATCAGACAGATCGCATAGACAACCGCCAGCCAGCGGTACTCTGCCCCCAGCCCGTGGATGATCGCGCTGGCCGGACCACCACGATAGGTATTATGGCCAATCTTGCGCTTGAACAGCTGCGCCAGAGAACATTCCACAAGGCTGGTGGCCATCCCGACGAGCGCGACAGCCCACATCCAGAACACCGCCCCCGGACCGCCCAGCGTGATCGCCACAGCAACGCCTGCGATATTCCCGCCCCCCACGCGGCCACCGACAGACACCAAAAGCGCCTGTCTGGCAGAGATCTTGTCGGGATCATCGGAATTGTTGGACCGGCTTAGAACCCGGAACATCCGGCCGAAAAACCGGAACTGGACAAAGTTGGTCGCCAGCGTAATGAACACGCCGAACACCACCAGAATTGGGATCAGGGACCAACCCCATGTGAGGTCCCCGATCTTGCTGAAAAGCAGCTCCAGATATTCCATATGCATCCTCCTGTAATAATCGCGATCTTGTCGTCGCGGATTTGGCGCAACCTAGGCAAGCCCGGCAGATTTGCCACGTCACTATCTTGCATCTTCACTATGCGAATAGATACACAAGTAGCATCAACTCGCGAAAGAACGCCCTATGTCACATGACCTGCCAGCCAACCTCAGGCTTTTGTGCAGTTACCACCGCTCGATATCAGCGGTCTGTCGCCAGCTTGCGGTGAATCGCGCGCAATTCAACAGATATCTGACAGGAGAGACGTTTCCCTCGCTCAGACTGTTGCGCCGGATCTGCGATTTCTTCGGTGTGGAGGAGTCTGAATTGATGCTACCGCATGCGCAATTTGCAAAGCTGGTGCGGCTGAAACCCAAAAACACCGGTCTGCGGCGCGAAAAAGATCTGATCGCGGCCACGGCCGCTGAGCTGCGCTCTGGCGCGCGCGCGGCGCTGGAGCCATATCTGGGATATTACTTCACGTATTATAATTCGATGTCCCATCCCGGTCTGATCCTGCGCGCGCTGACCTGTCTTTATGCCACCCCCCACGGGGTCAATGTCAAAAGCGTTGAAAGTGTGGGCAGGCCCGGGGCACGCAAATTCACCTGCAAATACGAGGGGGTGTGTTTTATGCTGGCGGACCGTCTGTTCATGACGGTGATGGAGATGATGACCCGCAACGAGGTAATGCAGATCATTCTTTATCCAAGCTATAACAGCCGGATCAATGTGCTGAGCGGTGTGGTCTCTGGCGTGGCCGCACGTGCGCCACGACCACCGGCCACAACACAGATGGTACTGCAGTATCTTGGTCGTTCGGTGGCGCTGCAGGCCGCCATGCGGCGATGCGCGCTGTATCCCCCCGACGATCCCGAAATCCCCGAAGACATCCGCCGGATGCTGTCGCCCGAACGTGCCCGCGCCCATACCTTGATGGAGGCGCCGCTGACCTGAGCCCCGCCAAGCGCACAGGGATCAGTCCGCCAGCACCGCTTGCAAGAACTGTTGTGTCCGCGCCTCTTTGGGGTTGGTGAACAGGTCTTCTGGCGGGCCTTGCTCGCGGATCGCCCCGGCATCGATGAAACACACCCGATCGGATATTTCGCGCGCGAACCGCATCTCGTGGGTGACCAGAAGCATCGTCAGATCATGTTCCTCGGCCAGCTTGCGGATCACCTCCTGCACCTCGCCCACCAGTTCGGGGTCCAGCGCGGAGGTCGGCTCGTCAAACAGCAGGATTTCGGGCCGCATCGCAAGCGCCCGCGCAATCGCCACGCGCTGCTGCTGGCCGCCGGACAGCTGATGGGGGAACTTTCCGGCCTGATCGGCCAGCCCCACCATCTCCAGCAGATCCATCGCCCGCGCGCGGGCGTCGGGTTTGCTCAGCCCCAGCACCTGCACAGGCGCCTCGGTGATATTGCGCAAAATGCTCATATGCGGGAACAGATTGAAGCTTTGGAACACCATGCCCAGCTTCGTGCGCATCTTGTGCAAATGCGCCTCGCCTGCAGGTTTCAGCGCCCCTGCCGCTCCTTCGTGCCAAAGCGGCGTGCCATCCACCCAGACGATGCCGTCAGACACATCCTCAAGCGTCATCAAAATCCGCAAAATCGTGGATTTGCCGGAACCCGACGGCCCGATGATGGTCACTTTCTCGCCGCGGTTCACGGTAAAATCCAGCCCCTCCAACACACGGATATCACCAAAACGCTTGGCCACGTTTTCAAATTTGATAATCGGATCAGTCATTTCAGCGGTATTCCCGTCTTGGGCAGCGCACGATCAAGCAGCCTGACCCCCTGCGCGGCGAGTAACGTCATGATAAGATAAAGCCCGCCCACCATCGTCAGCGGAACAAGATAGTTGAACGTGCGGTCGCCGATGATCGTGGCCACATTCAGCATTTCCAGAACGGTCACCACAGAAAGCACCGGCACATCTTTCATGATCGACACCAGATAGTTGCCCATCGCCGGCACGATCCGCGGGATCGCCTGTGGCACCACGATCCGGCTGAACCGGCGCGCAGGCGTCAGGTTCAGCGCGACCGCCGCCTCCGTCTGGCCGCGTGGCACAGCCTCTATCCCCGCGCGATACACCTCTGACAGATAGGCCGAATATTGCAGCCCCAGCGCGATCGCCCCCGTCAGAAACGCCGGCAGCACAAGGCCGAATTCCGGCAACACGTAATACAAAAAGAACAGTTGGATCAATAACGGCGTATCGCGCAAAAACTCCGACACGGCGCGGGCGGGCCATGAGACCAGCCGCGAGGGGGCCGCCTTCAGCGCGGCCAGAACCAACCCCAGCACCATCGCAATGGCAAAGCCCAGCACCGTCGCCTTCAACGTCACCCACAAGCCCAGCAGCAGGATCGGCAGGATCGACACCGCCAGCGTCCAGCCATTGGTTGTGTCCCATTCAAATCCGAAAAGCATCGCCTACCTCCGTGCCGGACGCCAGCGCCCGATCATGGCGCCAAGCGCCCGCATCAACGTGGTCAGAACCAGCGCCATGCCAAAATACATCACCAGCGCCATGGAATAAATCGTGGCACTGTCTTGGGTATAGTTGCGCAATTGTTCGGCGCGCATCGCCAGATCGCCCAAGGTGATCAGCGACACAAGCGCCGTATCCTTGAGGTTTTGCACAGCCAGATTATCGAATGTGGGCATCATCTCCGGCAGGGCCTGTGGTAAAGCCACCCGCCATAACGTCTGGCGCGGGGTGAAATTCAACGCGCGTGCCGCCTCGTATTGCTGCACCGTCACGGCCTGCACCGCGCCGCGCACAACCTCGGCCCCATAGGCCCCGATGTTCAGCGTCAGAGCAACGATACCCGCTGTAACCGGCGGCATGCGCAGATTGAACCCGATCGCCTCGCCCACAATCGGCAGCGCGAAATACAGCCAGAACAACTGCACCAAAAGCGAGGTACCGCGAAATACCTCGATGTAGCTGATGCACACGCCGCGCAAAATCCGCGAACGGGACAGCTTGCCCAAGCCCGCGCCAAAGGCCACCACAGCCCCCAGTATCGTGGACCAAAAGGTCAACTGCACCGTCACCCATGCGCCTTGGGCCAACACGGGCAGGTAGTCCAGCCAAGTCATGTCATTCATAAATATTTCCCCGAGCAAAGGCACAGGGCCGATGGATCACCACCGGCCCCAAGGCTGCCTCACTCCATCGCACACAGATCTTGGGTGCTGCGCGTGCTCGATCCGGTCACATCGGCATCCGAAAAGCCGTAACCTGTCAGCGTTTGCGCCCATTCATCGGTGGATTTGTACTCCGCCAGCGCGCCATTGACCGCATCGCGCAGATCCTCGGAGCCTTGGGCAAACGTAAACCCGCCCCAGCTGCGCACCGGCGCGCCGTCAATCACCGGATCCACGAACTGGCCCGCGCTTTCCACCTTGTCGGATTTCTCGGCCAGATTGGCCACCGTCAGGCTGGTCGCGGCATAGGCATCAGCGCGCCCTGTGGACACGTTGGAAATGGCATCGGAATTGGCCGACAAGGTGACCATCTGCTGTTCGGCCACGCCCAGATCCTGCATCATTTCCAGCTGATCGGCACCGGACATGATCGCGACCTTCAGATCGTCCTGATCTGCAAAATCGGAGAATGCGTGAATATCCTTGGGGTTATCTGCGGGCACCAAAAGCCCCTCGCCATAGGAGCTGTTAGGCTCCGAAAACAGAACCGACTGGCAGCGCTGTGGCAAGATCGCCATTTCGGCTGCAACCATATCGAACCGGTCAGCCTTCAGCCCCGGAATGAGCGAGGAGAAATCGGTCGTGATCCATTCGATCTCGTCGATCCCGAGCTCTTGCATGATATGTTTGGCCACATCCGGTCCCGCACCCTTGGCATTACCCATCGGATCAACAAAACCGTAGGGGATCTCATTTGCAACAGCGATGCGGATCGTGCCACGGTCCTTGATCTCGTCCAATGTGGCGGCGTTCAAGGCGGTGGCCCCCAGCAAAAGACTGGCCCCGAGGCCCAGGGTCGCGGCGCGTGTACAATGAGATTTGAAAGTCAAAGCATTTCCCTTCTGATTCTATGAAATATCAGGGAAAAACATACCGAAAAGCTAAGCGATGTCAAAAGCACCGGGTGTGGGCGATCCATCAGGCGGGAATAAGGGCCCGCCTGCGCACCGCCCCGTGGACGTGAAAATCACCCACGCAGGCCAGCAGTTCGTGCCGCGCGAATGCGCCCCGCATGCCGGCGGTTGCGGCCACGCGAGGAGGCGTCGTACCCGACGCAAATCATCATACAACAACTATACTCACCAGCATCGCGCGCGCACCAACCACTCCGGCTGTGCACGCCTCGTTGAAAAGGTGCCCGCTCCGGTAACGTGCGGATTTAGCCGCCGAAGCCGCTGCGCGATCCGGCGCTGGTGCCAAAGCCGCCACGCGATGTGGCCGTGGCGCGTGTCATCGGTGCCTTGCCCGCGGTCGCAGCCGGTTTGGTGAACATCGAACGACCCATTTTGGCACGGCCCGAATTGCTGGAATAGGTGCTGGTGCGCGCGGCATTGGTGAATTTGCCATCCGACGAACGATACAGCGGCTGCGCCGCGCTCATCCCGCGGCCCCCCAGCATGTTCCCGATCAGATAACCCGCCAGAAGCGGCATGAAGATGCTGCCCGATCCGCCGCCATTGGTGGCCTGTGCTTCGGTGCCGCAGGCCCCCTCGCCGTGCTGTTCCTCGCACACGGCGCGACTGTCATAGCGCGGCGCGGATTCGACATGCAACGCCTCGGCCTCGGCAAAGGCCTTGTCGCATTCGGCATCGCTGAACATGCCACCCGATTGCGCTGCCTGATGACAGCTTTCACGATCGGGAAAGGCCTGTGCGTCCACTTCTTCTTCTTGGCATCCTGCCAACGCGAAGGACGCCGCCCCCACAATTGCCAACGCGACTGTTCTTGATCTTTTACGCATTGCGCGCTCCCCCAGTATGTGGCCGGTTCAGTCCCGGATGAAATGCGGCTTGAAACGCGACAGATCCTGCGTGATCCGCGCGCGATCTTCCCGGATGCCGATCCCGGCGCAGGTTTCCCCCACGATCCATGATCCGATCACCGGATGGAACCCGTCGAACTCCGGCAGGGGTGCATAGGCCTGCACGATCCGCGGAAACTCTCCATAGCCCGATTGGGCCGTGGCCTCAATCGTGGTGCCCGCACGGATGATTTCCACCGCCGCCCCCTCTCGCGAGAAAATCGGCTTGCGCACGTAACCTGCCTGAAACTGTTCGGCCACGCTGGAAAATCTTTCGGGGCCTGCCTCCTGACCATCAAGGGCACGCGCGACGTCAGCCTCGAAAAACGCTGGCAACAGATTGGGATGGCCCTCGAACATCTGCCACAGAACCGGCAAGATCCCCTTGTTGGACACAACCGCCTTCCATGCAGGCTCCAGCATATGACAGCCCGAGGTCGCGATATGGGTGGCATATTCGTCGTTCAGCAGATCTTCCCACGGATACAGCTTGAACAATGTGCCGATCACCTGATCCTTGTCATCAAGGAACTGGCCGTCGGTGCTGAGAGCGAGTTTTTGCAGCTCGAAATAATGCGCGCCCAGCCCTGCCGCACGGGCCGCCCAGCCCAGCGATTCCACCGTAGCGTAGTCTTCGGGGCTGTCGGCCATCGCAGTGAAATGCAGATCCGTGCCTTTTTCAAACAGCTCCTGAAAGCGCGCGATCAATGCCTCGTGCAGGCCGTTGAACTGGTCGTCACCGTCTTGCAAAACCCCGTTGGCAATCTGCTCCTCAAGCCAGTCCCACTGGAACGCCGATGTTTCATAAAGCGAGGTCGGCGTATCCGCATTATATTCCAGAAGCTTGGCCGGGCCTGTTCCGTCATAGGCCAGATCGAACCGGCCATACAACTCGGGCGCGCCATCGGCCCAGCTGTTGGCCACCAGATCATGGTGCAGCGGTGCGATCCCCAGCTTGGTCATCAGCGCTTCGTCTTTGGTAATCGTGTCCACGGCCTCGCGGCACATCGCGTGCAGCTCGCTCGACGGATCCTCGATATCCTCCTCGATCTCGCGCAGCGAAAACCGGTAGGCAGAGCTTTCATCCCAATAGGGTTCGCCATGCATATCGGCAAAGGTGAAACCGACCTCTTTGGCTTTCTCGCGCCAGTCGGGGCGCTCCGGCAGGGTGATCTTTTCCATCAAGGGCCTTTGCAAGACTACGGGGGGGCGTGTGTCCCCTCAACGTCTATCGTGCCGAAGGGCGCCACACAACAAGTTGCACAAGAAACTGTGCAGGCCATATCAGTCTGGTGCGTCACCCTTGGGGATACCGACCACATCGACCAGCGTGCTGTGTGCGCTGGTGCCTTGGCCCAGTTGCGATGTGCCGATGTCGCGGGTCAGCACATTGGGGTTGCCATGCGGATCGGGGCCACAGCCCGCATCACCGAACCACGCGCCTGTGGGCAGCGCCACCACGCCTGCGCGGATCGTGTCGCAAATCCGGGCGCGGGCACGGGCACGACCACGGGCATTGAACACCTCCACCAGATCACCATCGCCAATGCCGCGCGCATGCGCATCATCCGGGTGGATGGCCAGCCGTTCGGGGCGCGCGTCGGGCTGGTCGGCCAGCGCCGATTCCAGCTGGCTGTGCAGCTTGTCACCCGGTTGAGGCGAGATCAGATGCAAAGGGGCCTCGGGCGTGGCAGCCCCGAGCCATTCATCGGCAGGCAGCCACACCGGATGGCCCGGACAATCATCATAGCCGAAACTGTCGATGGTTTGCGAGAAGATCTCGATGCGGCCCGATGGCGTGCCCAGCGGCGCGGCGTCGGGATCGGCGCGGAAGGGCGCAAAGATCGAGCGCCCCTCGTCACCGCATTCCACCGGCAGGCGCATCCAGTTGCGCGCGCGCAGACCATCGAAATCTGGCAGATCAATGTCCATAGCCTGTGCAGTGTCACGAAACCCCGCATAAAGATGGCGCAACCACTGATCCGCGTCACGGCCTTCGGTGAAGCGTTCATGTTCCTGCGCGCCCAGACGTTGCGCCAGACCGGCGAAAATCGCGTAATCATCGCGGGCCTCGCCCACCGGATCGATCAGGCGCGGCATGAAGAACAGATAATCATCCAGTTTGGAGCTGCCGATATCCTCGCGCTCATACGGGGTGGTGGCAGGAAACACGATATCGGCGCGTTTGGCGGTGGCCGTCCACCACGGCTCGTTGACGATGATCGTCTCGGGGGTGCGCCATGCGGCATCGAGTGCGTTAAGGTCCTGATGATGATGGAACGGATTGCCGCCCGCCCAATAGACCAGACGGATATCGGGATAATGACGCGTCTCGCCGTTGAACGCATAGGCCGCGCCCGGATTGCGCAGCATATCGGCAATCCGCGCCACAGGGATCACATCACGCACCGCATTCCGGCCTTGGGACAACGTCATCCCACCGATAGCGCGCATGGATTTTCCCACACCGCCAATCGCGCCGTACCCATAGCCCACACCGCCGCCCGGCAGGCCGATCTGGCCCAGCATCGCGGCCAGCACCGCCGACATCCAGTAGGGCTGCTCGCCGTGATGGGCGCGCTGCAGCGACCATGCCACCGTGATCAACGTGCGGGTTGTGGCCATGCGACGCGCCAACGTGCGGATCGCATCAGGCGCAACGCCGCAGATCGGGCCGGCCCATTCGGGCGTTTTGGCAACCCCGTCGCGTTCGCCCGTCAGATAAGGGCGAAACCGCTCGAACCCCACCGTGGCGCGCGCAAGAAACGCATGATCGGTCAGGCCCTCGTCTTCCAGCACCCACGCCAGCGCCAGCATCAGCGCCGTGTCCGAGCCCGGGCGCAGCGCCATCCAGTCGCAGCCTTCGGGCGCATCGGTTTTCTGCGGCCCGATATTCAGACACGCCATCCCCCCCTTGTGGAAGGTCTCGAACCAGTCGGTGACCTCGTGGCGGGTGATGCCGCCCATGCTGACTTGGGCGTTCTTGGCGTTGATGCCGCCAAACATCACCAGCGTCTGGGTGTTGTGCGCAATCGTCTGCCAGCTGTCTTGGTGCTGATAAAGCAGTTTCAGGAAATCGATCCCGAACACATGCGGCATGATCGCCTGCGCGCAGCCGGTGGAATAGCTGCCAAACGACGCCACATATCCGCCCGCCATATTCAAAAACCGGTGCGCCTGACTTTGGGCATGATGGAACCGCCCCGCCGAGGACCACCCGTAAGACCCGCCAAAGATCGCCCCGTTGCCATGCGTGGTGCGCACACGGTCAATTTCGCGCGCGGCAATATCCAGCGCCTCGTCCCACGGCAGATCGATAAATGTGTCGCGGCCGCGATCCGCACCTCCGCGCCCCTCCAGCCAGCCGCGGCGCACCGCCGGACGGGCCACACGGCTTTCATGATAGACCGCCTGCGGCAGGATTTCGGGGATTGCGACAGGGTTCGGATCATCGCGAAACGGACGCGTGGCGCGGATCCGCCCGCCTTCGGTTTCCACCTCGAATGCGCCCCAGTGGCTGGTGGTCACCCGTGTTTGACGTGCGCGCGGATCGGACATTCACTCTCTCCCGGATCTGGAATTGCACATTCTTTTACGCCAGCATGCGGGCATTGGAAATGCCCCATCCCGCCCGCCCTACCCGACATGCGGGACGGGCGGGATGTCACAGATCATACGGCGAGGAAACCGCCATCCACAGGTACGACCGCGCCCGTCATCATGCCCGCATCCTCCGACAGCATCATCGCGATGGTGGCGGCGACGTCCTCGGCCTCGGCAAAGCGGTTCATCGGGTGGCGCACCATCATCGGCTGGGATTTGGCCGGATCGCTCCACGCCTCGGCGGCCAGCTCGGTCAGGGTGATGGTCGGGGCAACGGCGTTCACGCGGATATTGTGGGGCCCGAACTCCTTGGCCATAACGCGGCTCGCCCCTTCCAGACCCGCCTTGGAGGCGGCATAGCACAGATGCTCGTTAAAGCCGCGGTGCCCTGCGATCGAAGTGATATTGACGATCGCACCATTGCCGCCTGCCGCAACCCGCGCACGGGCGAATTCCTGACAGGTGATCAATGCGGCATGAAGGTTGATCTTCATTACCGCATCATAGCCCGCATCCGTCATGTCAAAGCTGGTTTCCAGCACGTTGATACCGGCGCTGTTGATCAGGTAATCACACGTGCCAGCCTCGGCCATGGCCGCGCGGGTGGCGGCGGGGTCGGACAGATCGACGGTAATCGAACGCCCGCCGATCTCGGCGCGCAGGCTGTCCAGATCGGACGCGGTACGGCTAAGCGCCACCACCTGTGCACCGCGTGCGGCCATCAGCTTTGCGCAAGCGCGCCCGATGCCTTTGCCCGCGCCGGTGATGATGACGGATTTTCCGGAAAATTGCATGATGCCTCCTGAAGGGGTCGATATGACCCTGTGTGACAAAGGCCACGCGCCATTGGGCGCGGCCCTGAATGGAAAGGGATGCCCGCCGCTTGCGGCAGAGCCACGCGCTAGCCCAGCAACGGGGCCATTTCGGTGCGGATGTCGCGGGCGGTCTGTTGCAGCGCCAGAAACGCGCCGTATCGTGCATCGTGCAGCGCGCGGACCCGGCCACCGGCGGGCGTGCAGCGTTTGGCCACACGCGACATGGCGGGCATTGCGGCAGGCAGATCGGGATAATACCCCTGCGCCACAGCCCCCAGCATCGCCGCCCCCAACAGCACCGGCTCGGGGCATTCGGTGACCTCGACGGGCAGGCCGGTCGCATCGGCCAGTATCTGGCGGGTCAGCGGATGGGCACCCGCGCCGCCAGACACCGCAATCAGATCCACGCATGCCCCGTGGCGCGATTGCGTTTCAACGATCTGGCGCAGACCGTAGCCCAAGCCACAAATCCCCGCGACATAGAGCGCGACCAGACTGTCCGGCCCACGCTCCATCCCCTGACCGGCCACAACCGCGCGGGCTTCGGGATCGGCGAACGGGGCGCGGTTGCCCAAAAACTCCGGCACGACATGCAGCTGATCGGCCAGCCTGAGCGCGCCGCCTGCGTCATCTGCCAGTGCAAGCGCCCGCCCCGCCAGCCATTCTGGAAGGCTTTGCCCCGACTGGGCCGCCAGCAGGCGCGCGGCTTCGGTTGCGGGGTGCAGTTCGATCAGCTGGTCAATTGCCGCGCCAGCGGCCGACTGCCCCCCCTCGTTAAGCCACATCCCCGGCACCATCGCGGAAAAATAGGGGCCCCAGACACCGGGCACAAAGGCCGGTTGTGCCGTCGTGGTCATCGTGCACGACGAGGTGCCGAACACATAGCCCAAGGCCGCCGTCGCATCGCCCGACGCCGCAACCGTGCCCACACCGCCCGCATGCGCATCAATCAGCCCTGCGGCCACCGGCGTGCCTTCGGCCAACCCCAGCTCGCGCGCCGCCTCGGGCGTCAATCCCGCGCCCAATGCCGTGCCCGGGTCCACCACCGTGGCCCCGATCCGTGCAAAGTTCTGATCGGCCAGATCGCCCAGACCGATCTGGCGGAAATAGCTCTCGTCCCAGCGGCCCTCATGGGCCAGATAGGTCCATTTGCAGGTGACCGTGCAGGCAGAGCGTTCCAGCGCGCCTGTGGCCTTCCACGTCAGGAAATCGGTCAGGTCAAAGAAATGCGCGGCCGAGGCATAGACCTCGGGGCGGTTTTCCTTCAGCCATACCAGCTTGGGTGTTTGCATTTCGGGGGAGATGACACCGCCCACATAGCGCAAGACATCATGCCCCTGGGCATTGATCGCGCGGGCCTGTTCCAACGCGCGGTGATCCATCCACACGATGATATCGCGCTCCGGGTGACCGGCCTCGCCCACACCGGCGCTTGCACCCGACACCACCAGCGAGCAGGTCGCATCCACACCGATACCGCCCACATCGGCGGCGGTGATGCCCGCACGTTCCACGGCCTCGCGTACGGCCTCGCACACGGCGCGCCAGATCTGGGCGCTCGATTGCTCCACATGGCCCGCGTCGGTGCGCACCATATCGATGGCGCGTTTGGCGGTGCCTTCCAGCGTGCCCCTTGCATCAAAAACGCCGGCGCGCGCAGAGCCCGTGCCAACATCCACACCGATGAACCTGTCCGCCATAGCCGATCCCTTCTCGCACATCTTTCTAAACCCCGAAACGGGGGCCTTGTCCGCCCCCGCCCCAGAATATCGCGTATCGCGCGGATTTACATCCGCTCGAATGCCGAAGGCATCACGATGACGTCGCGCACAGTCACCTGCCGCTTGCGGGTCACGATATATTCCACCGCATCGGCCACCTCTTCGGGATCCATCAGCGCGCCTGCCTCTTTGGCCTTGCGCAGGTTTTCCTCGGGCCAGTCGGCCAGCAGTGCCGAGACAACCGGACCGGGCGAGACCTGCGCCACGCGCACGCCATAAGGGATCATCTGGCGGCGCACGCCTTGCATGAAGCTGGTGATCGCCCATTTGGAGCTGGAATAGACCGGCTCCCAATAGGCGGGGAAATGGCCGGCGATGGAGTTGGTCACGATGATATCGCCTGTCTTGCGCTCCATCATATGGGGCAAAACCGCGTGGATGTTTTTCATCACCGCATTGACGTTCAGGTTCAGCATCCGGTCGATCGTATCGGGGTTGGTGTCCCAAAGATCGCCGCCGATATAGGTGCCAGCGTTGCAATAAAGGATGTCGATCTGGCCGGCTTTCTCCAGCACTTCGGGGACCATGGCCTTGCAGCTGTCAGCGTCCAGCAGATCGGTGATCTGCGCGATGGCGCGTGCGCCCAGTTCTGCGACGAGCGCGTTCAGCGCGGCCTCGTCACGGTCCACCATCACAACGGTGGCCCCATTGGCCAGAAACATCTTCGTGCTTGCAAGCCCGATGCCCGACGCCGCGCCGGTTACGACCGCGACTTTGCCTTCCAGCGATTGGGACATTTTCTTCTCCTGATATAGATAATTTGGTGTGGGACCGGGGCGGCGCGTCAGCGCCATTCCCGCCCGATATAAATCGCCAGCAAGATAATGAAGCCCTTGATCACATCCTGCATATAGGGGTTGATGCCCACAAGGTTCAGACCGTTGTTGAGGATGCCCAAAAGCACCGCCCCGATCAGCGTGCCAAGGATCAACCCACGCCCGCCGGCAATCGCCGTACCGCCAAGCACAACCGCGGCAATGGCATCCAGCTCGAAGCCGACACCCGCATTGGGCTGGCCCGACATCAGACGACCCGTCAGGATGATCGCGGCCAACGCCGAGGTCACGCCAGAGATCGCATAGACCGCAAGCTTCACACGCTGGGTTTTCACACCCGACAGTTTCGCCGCCGTCTCGTTGCCGCCGATGGCATAGACATGACGCCCGAAAGCCGTGCGCTGCAACAGCACCCATGCCAGCGCATAGATGATGACCATGGCGATCACCGGCACCGGCACGATCCCTACGCGGCCCACGCCGAACCACGAAATCCACGACGGCAGGCCCGAAATCGGATAGCCGCCCGAGTAGATCAGGCCCAGACCGCGCGCGATGCCCATGGTGGCAAGCGTCACGATGATCGCGGGCATCTTGCCCCATGCGACCATGATGCCGTTAAACAGCCCCAGACCAAGCCCGACGCCCAGACCGGCCAGCAGACCCACCCAGCCGGGCATGCCCATGTTCACCATCAATCCGGCCGCAATCGTACCAGACAGCGCCATCACGGCCCCGACCGACAGATCGATCCCGCCGGTCAGGATGACGAAAGTCATGCCCACCGCCAGAATGCCCACGATCGACACCTGCCGCAGCACGTTCATGATGTTGGAAACCGAGAAGAAGTTATCGGAAGCAAACCCCATCAGCACCGAAACCACGATCAGACCGATCAGCGGCAGCGCCAGTGGCGAATGCAGAACTGCGGCCATCGCGGCCTTGCCCGAAGACCGGCTTGCACCGGTTTCGGTATTTGCGTCATGCGACATTCTCAACTCTCCCGGTTGTTGCATGTGTCATTATTTCTTCGGAATTGATGTGATCGCCCTCGACAGTCGCCACGATTCCGCCGGAGCGGAAGACACAGACCCTGTCGGACATCCCGATCACCTCGGGCAGTTCGGAAGAAATCATGATGATAGAATAGCCCTTGGCGGTGAATTCCCGCATCAGGGTGTAGATTTCGGCCTTGGCACCAACATCGATGCCGCGTGTCGGCTCGTCGAAAATCAGCACGTCCATATCGTGGTTCAGCCAGCGCGCGATCACCACCTTTTGCTGGTTGCCACCCGACAGCGTATCCACGCGTGACATCGGGCCTTGGCTTTTCACGCGCACCTGATCCATCGCGGCTTCGGTATATTCGCGTTCCTTGCGGTGGTCGATAAACACCCCGCCCTTGCGATATTTGGCGTAGTTGTTCAGCGAAATATTCTGCAAGATCGAGAAGCTGGTGATCAGCCCCTGTTCCTTGCGGCTTTCGGGCAAAAGCCCGATGCGATGGGCCAGCGCCTCTGCCGGTTCGGAGAAGCGCTTCTCGACACCGTCCACCCGCACCTTGCAGCGCGCCGCCTTATACGCGCCCAGCATCGCCAGCGCGGTTTCGGTCCGGCCCGATCCCACAAGCCCCGCAAATCCCAAAATCTCGCCCTTGCGCAGCTGGAAACTGGAGACAGGGCCGCCTTTGCGCAGCTGCACCTCCTCGACCTCCAGCACGACAGGCGCACCATGGGCTGGGCCGGTTTTCGGCGGAAAGCTGTTTTCGATCCGCCGCCCGACCATCATCTCGACCAGCCGGTCGTTATCGACATCCGCCACATCGCACGACCCGATATATTCACCGTCGCGCAGCACCGTGATGCGGTCGCAAATCTCGAAAATCTCTTCCAGGTGGTGGGAGATGAACACAATCGCCACCCCCTGTTTGCGCAATTCACGCATGACGTGGAACAGATGCTCCACCTCGCCCGGGGTCAGCGTCGCGGTCGGCTCGTCCAGCACCAAGATCCGCGCCTCAAGCGACAGCGCCTTGGCGATTTCCACAAATTGCTGTTCGGCCACAGACAGGTTGCGGATCGGCACATCCAGCGGCAACTCGATCCCCAGACGGGCGATGATCTCGGCTGCGCGCTTGCGCATGGCGCGGCGGTCCAGCAGGCCCAACGGCGTGCGTATTTCGCGCGCAAGAAACATATTCTCCACCGCCGTCAGGTAGGGAATAAGCGAGAATTCCTGAAACACGATCCCGATGCCGGCGGCAATCGCCTCGTCGTAATCGGTAAATGTATGGGGTTTGCCCTCGATCACGATCTCGCCGGCGCTGGGGTGCAAAATCCCGCACAGGATCTTCATCAGCGTCGATTTGCCAGCGCCGTTCTCGCCCAGCAACGCGTGCACCTCGCCCGCACGCACCGACAGATCGACGCCGTGCAGCACCTCGATCTTGCCGAAGCTTTTCTTGATCCCGCTCAGTTCCAGCATGGCTCGCTCCTGCGTCATGAAATTAGATCCGCCCCCGCGCGGGCTGCGCGGGGGCGATAGGCTGCAACAGGCTTACCAGCTGAAATCAGCGGCGTTTTTCGCATCAACAACCTGAACGTCGATCGGCACTTCTTTCGGCACAACGCGCGCACCCCATTTTTGTGCAAGCGCCATCGCCAGACCCACACGCACCTGATCGCGCGGGAATTGGGCGGTGGTCTCGATAAATGCGGTGCCGTCGGCGATTGCCTTGACCGCCTCGGGGCTGCCGTCAACCGAGGTCAGTTTGATATCGCGCCCCGAGCCCTGGATCGCCGACAACGCGCCCATGGCACCACCGTCATTGACCGAGAAGATGCCCTTCAGGTCCGGCTTGGACTGGATCATGTTTTCCACAACACCCAGTGCAACCGAGCGGTCCTGACGGCCGTTTTGCGTATCGACCAGCTTGATACCATCGAACTCCGCCAGCGCTTCCTTGCAGCCTTCGACGCGCTGCAGGATCGGGACAACCGGAATACCGTCGAGGATCGCGACCTCGCCCTCGCCGTCGAGGCTTTCGGCCAGATATTTACACGACTGATAGCCCGCGTCCTTGTTTTTGGAGCCTACGAACGTATCCACCGGACCATTGGCATTGGCATCAACCGCAACCACGATCACGCCTTGGTCTTTGGCCATGCGCACAGCCGATTCAACGCCCGCCGTATCGGTGGGGTTCAACAGCAGGATATCGATATCCTGTTGCAGCATATCCTCGACATCGGAAATCTGCTTGGCCACATCATGGCCCGCATCCGTCACGATCACTTGCGCGCCCAGATCGTCGGCCGCCTCGTTGAGGGCCTCTTGCATCGACACGAAATAGGGGTTGTTCAGCTCCTGAAAGGTCATGCCGATTTTCAGCTGGCCGTCGTCTTGTGCCAGCGCGGGGACCGCGCTCAGGGCCAGTGCGGCAACGGTTGTGCCCAGTTTTTTGCTCATAGTCATCTCAGTCTTCCTCCCATGGAATGATAACGGCGCAGGCGCCGCCTGTTCTCCCCGATACGCTTTCGCGGGCGGGGTCGAATTTCCTGAACACGACGGTGCGTAATCGGGAAAATACCTGCGTGTCATTGCGCGGCCTGCGTCAGTTTGAATGCGCCGTTGGCCGCGAATGTCGCGCGAAATTGCGATGGCGACATGCCCTTCATCTTCAGGAAATGCCGGTTGAAATTCGAAAGGTTGGAAAAGCCGACCTCGTAGCAGATCTCGGCCACTTTCACCTCTGTTCGCGTCAGCAGCATCAGGCAGGCCAGATCCACCCGAAGCTGGTTTTTATAGCGTACCAGTGTCGTGCCGGTGTGGCGTTTGAACGCGCGTGAAAAGGCGCTGGGGCTTTGGCCCACCAGATCGGCCAACTCGCGCTCGTCAACGCTTTCGGTCAGGTTCTCGCGCAGATGGGCGATCGCGCGGTTCACCCCGCCGTCGTTGATCTTCGACAGATCCAGCTCGTAGCTCAAACTGGCCAGCACCTCAGGCTCGGGCGCGCGTGCCAGACAATCGAGGATTTGCCAGAACAGCGCCAGCCGGTGCAGGCCGTGGGCCTCGATCAGCTGCTCCATCAGCGGGCGCAGCCGGTCCGAGGTCTCGCGATCAAACAACAGCCCGCGGTGGCTGCGTTCCAGCAAGGGTTGAACGGCCGACATTTCCGGCATCGCCTCATGCGCGTTTTTCACAAAGCTTTCGGGAAACTGCACCACCAGCGAACGGGCGGGCACGCTTTCTTCGGGGCCGATTTCGGAAATCCAGTTCTGCGGCAGGTTCGGGCCTGTCATAATCAACTGTCCGGGCTGGAACCGGCCAATGAAATCACCCACATAGAATTTGCCCGACGTCGCCACCACAAGGTGGATCTCGTATTCGGGATGATAATGCCAGCGCACCGTGCGGAACGGATAACCATGCCGCCATGCCGCGAAAGACTCGCCCTTGCGGATATGGACCAGTTCCAGATCGGGTTGCATTGACGTCCTCCCAAACGCGCCGGCCAAATGTGCCGGTAGTCACACCACCCGTGTAGTTTGCGAACTCCCACATTCGCGCGGCACCGGCAGTGTGGCAGACACTACCCCCAAACCGTGCCCGCCCTCTACATCACCATGAAATTTTGTTTGATACTTTTTTGCCGATACTTGCGCATAATTTGTATCGCATTTCGCACAACCGCCCCACAGGCATTGCAGCCTGTGCGCGCAACGGCCCCACGGTGGGACCATCCGACCCTTGTATAACTGATAAAAAACGGCTCATAAGTACAGAAATGGCCAAGTGTGACCGCTAACATCAACCATTACAGTGCAGTCTACGGCCTATACTTTTTTAAGCCAAAACCCGTCCAGTATGCATCACCATGTGACAAGATGAACCATGTTGAAAGCTGATGCAGCCCGTAACCACGACAGATCCTGCATACCCCAAGCACACGCTTTGCCCCCCCCCGATGCGTGCACAAAAAAGCCAGCCGGTTTTCTGCCGGCTGGCGTGTTCGGGCTCGGTTCTTCGCAAAAGGCGCGGGGCTTAACCGTTGCAGATCATCCCGCCGTTCACGTGCAATGTCTGACCGGTCACAAACGAGCTGTCCTGACAGGCCAGATACACATAGGCCGGTGCCACCTCGCGCGGCTGGCCCATCCGCCCGATCGGCGCTTTCATGGTGCGCAAGATATCGGGGTCGAGGTCTTTGAACACCTTCTGGATTTCGGTGATGATCGGTCCGGGGGCGACTTCGTTCACGCGGATGCCCTTGTCCATCTGCTGTTTGGCCAGCGCGCGGGTAAAGGCCACATTGGCGCCTTTGGTCGTGGTGTAGGGCAGCAGTTCCGCATTGCCTACAAACGCATTGATCGAGGCGGTGTTGATGATACTGGCGCCGCGCTCCATATGCGGCAGGGCCGCCCGCGTCAGGTAGAAATACCCGTGCATGTTCACCTCGAAATGCGCGGTCCAGTCATCATCACTGATATCGCCCAGATCGCGATAGGGTTTCTGGAAGCCTGCGTTATTGACCAGCACATCAATGCCGCCCCACGCCTGCACGACAGATTGCACGGCCGCGTCACATTGCGCGCTTTGGCTGATGTCGGCCTGCAGGACCAGCGCCTTTGCACCTTCGGCCTCGATCCCCTCCCGGGCCTCCTGCGCACTCGTTTCATCCTTGTGATAGATAAAGGCCACATCCGCGCCCTCGCGCGCCATGTGCAGCGCCACGGCCCGACCGATCCCGCTGTCACCGCCAGAAATCAGCACTCGCTTGCCCGCCAGCTTCGCTGCCGCTTTGTAGCTGTCATCGATATATTCGGCGGCCGGCATCAGATCGTCGATTTTCTTTGTGTAGATATCTGCCATCGGGGGCGTCCTTTCGCGTCGGTTTCAAGGGGCGGGCACGCGATGTGCGCCCACAGTGTATTTGCCAGACAAAACGATCCGCCAGCGCGATCTGTTCCCCACAGTTTTGCCCCGCCGCCCTCGCCTCCGCGCGATGTGTCGCCCGTATCAAAGGCACGCCGCTCCTGATCCCGTCCATGCGCGTTGGCACATAAAAATGCGGCGCCGGATAAGACCGACGCCGCGCATTTATCGATGTGTCGTCCCCTAAGGACGCGCAATCAGTTCCAGTCGTTGACCTGACGCTCGGCTTCTTCTTTGGTGATGCCGTAGCGCTCTTGGATCTTGCCAACCAGAACGTCTTTCTCGCCGTCGACCTGATCAAGATCATCATCGGTCAATTCGCCCCATTTCTGTTTGGCGTGACCTTTGGCTTGGGTCCATTGACCCTTCATTTGATCCCAGTTCATATGTGTATCCTCCAAAGCGTTTATGGACATCCAACGCGACGATACGCGTGTTGGTTCCTCCCGCCAGATCACGTCGGCGTAATCACAATGGCCGTCCTTTGCCAGGGACCCTGTCTGACCAATGGGGTGTGCGGGCGGTCGCCCCCTGCCCGCACCGTATTGTTCAAAATAACCCCAACAGATACCCCACCCCCATCAATGCCAGCGAATAGGCCCACATCGTCAGGATAGAATATTTGATATGACGGCCCACTTCGGCCCGCGCCAGCCCCAATGCCAGCCACATGGCAGGCGAAAACGGGCTGATGAACGTGCCGATGATATTGCCGATGACCAGCGCATGGACCGTCGCGCTTGGGTCGATGCCTGCAGGCTGTGTGATTTGCAACACCACCGGCAACAGACCGAAGTAATAGGCATCGGTGGACAAGAACAGCTCGATCGGCAGTGCCACAAGACCCAAGATCAGATGCAGGTTGGAAATCGCCGCAGGCGGCAGAAGATCCACCAGCGTTTGCGCCATGGCCCGCAGCATCCCGCTGCCATCGACCACACCCAGAAAGCTGCCCGCAGCCAGAATGATTGCACTCATCAACAGTGCCGAGCTGGCATGGGCGCGGATCCGCTCCATCTGGATGCGGGTGTCGGGATAGTTCACAACCAGCAAAATGCTCAGCCCGATCATAAACACATAGGCCGCAGGCAGGATGCCGCTGACAAGGGTGGCCAGAACCGCAAAGAACAAGATCGTATTGGCCCACAGCAGTTTCGGGCGCAGCAGCGATGCCTCGTCTTCGCTCAATGCCGGTCCCCCTTCATCCGCGCCCAGATCGTGGCGTTTCTTTGCGGCCTCTTGCAGCGATATCCCGTCGGCATCGGCAATCGCCTGATCCGCCGAGCCTGCCGCCGCAATCCGGCGCTTTTCACGCACACCGAAGATGGCCGCAATCGCCAGCAACAAAACCACCCCGAACAACTGCACAGGGATCAACGGTCGCCACAGATCGGTGACCTCAAGCCCGGTGACAGCGGCCGCACGCCCCAACGGTCCGGCCCACGGCAGCATGTTGGCCATGCCCGCCCCTGTGGCCAGCAACAACAACATCAGATAGCGGCTCATCCCCAAACGGGTATACAGCGGCAAAAGCGCAGGCACGGTCAGCAAAAAGGTCGTGGCCCCTGCCCCGTCCAGATGCGCGCAGATCCCGATCATCGCGGTGCCCATCGCGACATATACGACATTGCCCCCCGTCACACGGATCAGCCCGTTGATAATCGGGCGGAACAGGCCCGTGTCCTGCATCACGCCAAAGAAGACGATGGCAAAAATGAACATGGTGGCCACTTGCATGACCCGACCGATACCGGTCTCGAAAAACTCCGTGATCTCGGTCAGTGAAAAGCCCGCCAGAAGCGCGCCCACCAACGGCACCAGTGTCAGCGCCACAATCGGTGACGCTCTCCCCGTCAACAAAAGGGCCACAACCGCGACCACAATAATCAGCCCGATAAGTGCAAGCATTCGCTCCTCCTCCTCTGAATAGCTATGCCAATGGGATCGGGACTGTGCGCCAAACGCCCTGTTGTCCAGCAAACGACGCGCTGCGGCGCATTTGGTCAGCCACAGGTCAGCCACGGGTCAGGGGCAGGTCAGATAAGGGCTGAAAACCGCCCGTGCGGGCGGGCGCTAGCCGCGCCGGATCGAGCCATCCCATGTCTCGATGAACTGGTGCCGTTTCAGCCGGTCTTGCCACAGCAAAAGCCCCGGACCCAGCTGTAACGGCATCAGCGTATTGCGCGCCGGATCACTCAGGCCTGCGGGGCCGTCCAGCGCCACAAGGCCCGGCGCGCGCGCAAGCGCCCCCTGCCCCGAGGCCCCCAGCAAGAACCTGACAAAGGCTGCGGCCGCCCGCGGGTTATCGCCCCCGCGGTGGCTGAAGACGGCGCGGGGAATGGCGCGGTTGTAATCTTCCAGCATCAGCATCTGCGCGCGGTCGTCTTGGTCTATCAAAGCCTGCGCATAAGATCCCAGAACACTGGTCGCCAGCCAGATCTCGCCCGCCGCCACCGCGCGCACCTGACGGGCGGTCGTTGCAAACAACCGTGTGCCGGTCTGGCCCATGATCTCTGTCAGGCGCGCGTGGCTCGGGCCAAGCCCTGCGGCCTGAGTGGCCAGAAGATAGCCGATCCCCGAACGTGCAATATCATAGGTGCCCAACCGCCCCGCCAATGTCGTACGGTGATCGCGGATGAAATCGGCCAGTTCGGCATGGCTGCGCGGCAAGGCCAGATGCCCAAGGCGTGCACGATTAACAACAACGACCTCGGGCTCTTGGGTGAACCCGAACAGTTCCTCGCGCCAGCACGCCCATGATGGCACATTGCCCGACACCCCGCGAACCCGCCGCGCATAGCCGCGATTGACCAGCATGACCTGTAGATCCACCGCAGGGCTGATCACCAGATCGGGCACCGTGCCGCCCGCCCGCCCGCCTGCCACCGCGTGATAAAGCGCGTTTGTTTCCCAATCGGTATAGTCGATGGCCACGTCGGGATGGGCTGCGCGAAACGCGGCCAATACGGGGGCGATGATCATCGCATCCGTGGCCGACCAGATCCGCAGCGGCCGGTTTTGCTGGGCGCGGACACCCGTGGGTGCCATGGCGCCAATCACACATGGCGCCGCAAGCAGCCCAAGCGCCCGCCGGCGCGTGATCGAGCCTGCAGGCGGGAGGGGGATGCCATCGCCCTGCGCGGCCTTTGCAGGCGCGTATGTCTGGCGATCCACGCCCCCGTGGGGGGCGAATATGGCCGGGCGCATGATGTCTGACCGGCTCATCCCTGCCTGCCCTTGCACGCACGATCCGATGCGCCGCCCTCATGCCCGATGCGCCCGTCCCTGCGGGCCAAGGTGCGGTTTCTTGCACCCCCCTCCCCCCGCGGCGTGACGTCTGTCGGTGTGGCGTTTGCGCCCCCCAAGCCATGCGGTGCGTTGTGCCCGGGGTCCCCGCCGGTAAAGCCGCCCGCGGCCATACGGGCAAACCGCAGCCGCACCGTCAACCCGCCGCCTGCGCTCTGGTCCAGCGCCAGATCCGCGCCATGCGCCCGCGCGACCTCGGCCACGATTGCAAGCCCCAGCCCCGTGCCCGCCCGCGCGCCTTGGGTGGCGAAACGTTCCAGCACGCGGGCGCGGTCGCGCGCGGCAATCCCGATCCCGTTATCGGCCATCTCCAGCGTGATGTGACCGGCCCCGCACAGCACCGCAATCCGCAAGGCCAGCGCGGGCCGGTTTTCCATTGCGCCCTCGGGCGGCATCCCGTGCTGCAAGGCATTCTCCAGAATATTGCGCACGGCCTCTCGCAGGCTGACCGGATCGCCTGCAATCCACGCCTGCCCGTCGTCAGGGCCCTCATATTCCAATGTCACTGCCGCAAACCGCGTGTCACGCAAAGTCTGGCTCAGGGTCTCGCGCAACAGCGCGTCCAGATCCAGCGGCCCCGGGCTTTGGGCGCTAGAGCGGTGCGTGACCATCGCATGCGCCAATAGCTGATTGGTCAATCGCATTGTCGCGGCCGATTGCGCCCGCGCGTGCGCCAGATGCGCCGAGGCCACGCTTGGGCTGCGTGCGGCCTGGGCCATCTGCACATGCGCATCTGTCGCATTCACCCCGGTGCGGAACTGATGGGCCACATCCGCGATGAACCGTTCGTTTCGCACCTGTAAATCACCGACCCGCGCCATAAAACCGTTAAGCGCCGCGACCAGATGGCTGACCTCCTGCGGGGGGGTGGTGCGCAAGGGCGCCAGATGATCTGGGGCACGCGCCCCCAGATCGCGCCCAAGACCCGCCAAAGGCGCCACAGCCGCCCGCGCGCCAAGCGGCACAAGCCCGCACAGCATCAGCGCCACGACACTCAGCCCCAGCGCGTTCCAGCCAAAGGCGCGCATCATTTCCGCGTCGCGGGTCCGGCGGGTCTGGCCCAGCTGCACACTCACCCAGATCTGGCCATGCTCGGTCAGAAGCCTGCGGGACTGGGTCAGAAACCGCACCGCCTCGCCAGACCAGTGTTCGGTCCATATGCGGGGCTGCGCGCTTACCGGCCCCGTCGCGTGCGGCAGATCCCGATCGCCGGTCAGGTCGCGCCCGTCAGCGGTATAGATGCGATAGAAAATCCGGTCATCGCGGGCCAGCGCCAATGTATCGAACGCGGCGGCGGGCACATCCACGCTGGGGCCGGCGGGCAGCGTATAGACCCGCTCCAGCATGGCAAGCGCGGCGCTTTTCAAAACCCTGTCATAGGTCCGGTCGGCCTGCCACGCGCTTTGCAGATAGAACACGCCCAGCAGCAGCACATAGACCACCGCCACCGCCACGCAGGCCATGGTAAACACCCGCGCCGAGATCGAACGCGGCGCCTGCGCACCGTCCCGGCGGCTCATCGGCCTTCGGGTCCGTTGGTTGTGGCAGGGGCTGGCGGAGAGGCACCGGTTTGAAGGTCAGCACCGGTCTCGGGGCCGGTCTCTGGGCCGGTTTCGGGGGCGTCAAGACGCGCCACATAGCCCAACCCCCGAAACGTCTGCACATGAAACGGCGTGGCGGCCAGCTTGCGCCGCAGCCGTGCCACGAACTGTTCGATCGCATTCAGGCTGGGGGCTTGTTCGAATGTATATAGCCTGTGGGCGACTTCTTCCTTGGTCAGCACCTTGCCCAGATGGTCGAGAAATATCTCCAGAAGCTGCATCTCGCGGGCCTGCAAATCGATATCGCGCCCCTCAAAACCCACCCGTCTGGCCGCGCGATCATAGCTGAACCCGCCGCATTGCACCACGTTGGTGGCCGCCCCCGTGCGCCTGCGCGCCAGCATCCGGCAGCGCGCCGACAATTCACGCAGATCAACCGGTTTGACCAGAAAATCATCCGCACCCGCATCCAGCCCCAGCACGCGATCTTCCACCTGACTGCGCGCGGTCAGGATCAGAACGGGGGTGTCATCGCCGCGCAGGCGCAAATCGCGCAAAATCTCGAACCCGCTGCGGTTGGGCAGGTTCACATCCAGCACCACCAGATCGAATTCGGCATGGCGTAAAAGCGCCTCGGCCTTGGCGCCATCTGCCTCGATATCCACGCTGTGACCGTCGCCACTCAGCTTTTCGGCCACAACGGCCGCAAAGGCCGCGTGATCTTCGACATATAAAATACGCATTCCTCGCCCCCCGCGCCCAAGCCAGCCAGAACCGCCGCGCCGCGGCCCCCCTGCCCCCGGTTCGACAGGTCCGATATCACACTCCCGCACGATATTCGTCTTCTTTTTTGGGACGGCCCGCAGGAAGGGCTATTTCTTCGGGGGCTCGTTTTGCGCGCGGATCAACGCCTCAAGATCGCTCAGCCGGGTCAGAACCTCGTCGCGATAGGTGTCGGTCTTGACGTTGCTTTCCTCCTGATGCGCGTCCTGCATCGAATTCACGATCAAACCCACCAGCAGGTTGACCACCGCGAAAGTCGTCACAATGATGAACGGAACGAAGAACATCCATGCATAGGGGTAAATTTCCTGCACCGGTCGCACGATCCCCATCGACCAGCTTTCCAGCGTCATGATCTGGAACAGCGAATAGAACGAGCGGCCGAGTGTGCCGAACCAGTCGGGAAATGCCGCCCCGAACAGCTTCGTCGCCATCACGGAGCCGATGTAGAAAATCACCCCCATCAGCAAAAACACCGACCCCATGCCGGGCAACGCGTTGACCAGACCTTCCACCACGCGGCGCAATGACGGTGCCACCGACACCACGCGCAACAGCCGGAAGATCCGCATCGCCCGTAAAACGCTCAGGCCCTGCGCGGCAGGGATCAGCGAGATGCCGACGATGACGAAATCGAAAATATTCCAGCCCCGCCGGAAAAAGCCGCGCCCGAAGGCAAACAGCTTCAACCCGATTTCCGCGACAAACACACTCAGACACAGCTTATCAAGAAGCACGATCAAAGGCCCCGCAACCGCCATCGCGCGATCCACGGTTTCAAGCCCCAACAGCACGGCATTAAACAAGATCACCCCGAGGATCACGTTTTGCAGCGCGGGCATGTCCATAAACCGGGCCACACGTGCGCGCAGCGGCGAGGAGGAGGGTGAGGGTGCGATAAAATCTGTCATAGGGCGTTATATCTGTGGCCTTTATGGCCAGCGCAAGAGGCCAAATCACGCGCCCCTGCCCGCAGCAGGCATATCTTATACTCTTTCGCCCACACCCGAACGGCCTGAACCGGCAAAGGCGGACCTGCGCCGGTTTTGTGAAAAGCGCGAAGGCGGGCCTTGTCTCACACCTCGGCGCGGGTCACAGCACTGGGGCGCGCGCGGGGACACACGACGATCCTGCCCCCCCCCCGATCAACGGAGGCTATGATAGGCGCTTAAAAAGCCGATTTTGAGTCTCGATCTGAAACCCGCCTCCTATGGCAATTGTCAGATATCGCTTGTTTTATCGCTTGCGCCACGCGAAGAAATGCGCGCTGAAAACCATAAAAATATCGATTAAATAACTGTTTTCATGATTATTTCTGAAAATAATGAAAATACTGTACATACCCCATCAGCGTCAGGCTGTGATCTTCAGCCGAAGCGGACGCCCGATAACGGCCCGCACCGCAGCCTCTAGCGCGCCGCGCAGGTGGGTCTCGATATAACTTGCCTGAAACCCGCTGTCGGCGCGCAGGATCAATTCGTCCGGATCGCCTGGCACTTCGCTTAGATGCGAAAACCACGCGCTATAGGCGGTCGGATGATGGCGCAACAATTCACCAGCGACCGCCACCCACAGCCCCTCGCCTTCGGGTGCCTCTTGTGGAAACGGGATCACATTGGTCTGGGGGCCTTGCGGCTCCTCCATCCCGAGACGCGCCACCAGATCGGGGCCAACCCGCGTCCAGTCCTCACGGGTGTCATGCAGGATTTGCGTGATCCCCAAACCGTATAATGTGACCCGTCCGCGCGCTGCCGGACGCTTTTCAACCAGCCAGCCCCGCTTTTTCAAAGATGCCATCTCGCGTTTCACGGTGCGCACATCCACCGACCAAAGTCTTGCGATATCACCCTGACCGATCGACAGCTCATCATTTTGCCAGTTATATCGGGCGGTAATCAGGCAAATCAGTCGCAAGGTCTGGCGCTGCAGCGTTTTGGTCTGGGCCAATGCGTGGCTACCCAGAACCGTCAACAGGTCGTATTTCCGCGCCGACGCACCGCGCCCGACTGCTTTACTCAACATTCTACGCCCCGGACACTTGCAGGGTGTGTCCGACCCTTGGGCGCAATTCGCGCCGGTGACCGCCGTGATGCGTTCGTTTGGCTGCCCATCCAACGCTATCTTCTCAACATGCCCCATTTGCGTCCACAGCGGCCATCATGTCAAGCATTTCCCCGAATGCAGCTGTTTTCGATCCATCCAGATATTTAAAAAAATGGTAATATATGGTTAAGGGGGACATCCAGTGTGTCCCCCTAATTGCGCAGTTATGTCCCCTTAGTCGACAAACACCCCTCGATTTTGTCCCCCCAAACGCGCGGGGAGCGGGGACGTTGCGCAACGTTTGCTGAGGCGCAACAGGGGGAATCGATTCGGCAATGATTCCCTTTATTTCTTTACTTGCGGACGCTATTTGCAAAATCTGGAATAAGAGTAACTTTCTTTTTGCACTAAATGCAAATCCGGCGTAATCCTTGGAACATAGATAATCAACGTCCATAAGAGGCACAGCATGTTCACTCATGAGGATCTGGAGGCGCTCCACGCGCGCTCCCAGAAGATGCAAAGCGCGATCCGTCGACAGACTTTCTCCCCCGAGCACGAGAAGACCTTGCGCCGTTTTTCCAGCTGGGAGGTGTCGGAGCTGATCCTCAAGATCAACCAGTCCACCTTCCGCGGGCGTCTCGCCGCCGACGGCGACCTTCCCGGCGGGGAAGTCGAGGAGGAGGGCCGCCAGCGCTGGTTCTCGCTGCCCGAGATCAACGAGATGCGCCGCAAGATGAAGGTGAACCGCCAGTCCTTGATGCCGAAGCGGCCCGCCAACAAGCGCGCGATCCGCGTTGCGATTTCCAACTTCAAGGGCGGTGCGGGGAAATCCACCGTGGCGCTGCACATGGGGCATGCGGCCGCGCTGGACGGCTACCGCGTGCTGCTTGTGGATTTCGATCCGCAGGCAACGCTGACCCATTCGATGGGGCTGACCGATGTCTCCGAAGAGCTGACCGTGTGGGGCATCATCGCCCGCGACCTGATCCGCGAAACCGAGCGGATGAACAACGCGCCCCAAGCCGCTGAATCCGGCACCGCCCTGCCCCGCCGCAAACTGCCCGGCTCGATCCTTGATCTGGGGCTGGACAGTTTGCGCGTGACCGATTTCATCCGCCCCACCGCATGGCCCACCATCGACATGATCCCGTCTTGCGCCAATGCGGCCTTTGTGGAGTTTGCGTCCGCGCAATACCGCCACCTTAACCCGGACTGGTCGTTCTTTGCGGCCGTGACCCGCTACCTCGATTCCGTGCCGGCCGACAGCTATGATCTGGTGGTGTTCGATTGCCCGCCCGCCATCGGCTACCAGTCGATGAACGCGGTCTTTGCCGCCGATGTGCTGTATATCCCCTCTGGGCCGGGCTACTGGGAATACGATTCCACCACATCCTTCATCGGCCAGCTGTCTGAGGCGCTTGACGATCTGTCGCACGGATTCGAGGGGACCTTCCCCGCGGGGAATATGACATTGCCCAAAGAGTTCCTTGATATCCGGTTTCTGATGACGCGCTATGAATCCGGTAACGAGCTGCATCGCGCGATGTTCGAAGCTTTTGGTAATGTCTTTGGTGAACGCTTGGCCAACAACCCGATCGAGATGACGCGGGCTGTGGAACAATCGGGCCGGTTCCTGTCTTCGGTCTATGAAATCGACTACCGCTCCATGACGCGCGAAACATGGCGCAGGGCACGTGCATCGTTTGATCGGGCCTATGACGAGTTCAAGGATACGTTCCTGCGCGCATGGGACAAGCTGGAGGATGTTGAATGAGCAAGAAACGCCGCACCTTTGCCATAGACCTTCCCGACGAGGAAGAGACCCCCGTCTTCCCCGCGGGGAAGGTCGAGGCGCCGCCCCCGCGCCGGTCGCCCATGGCCGCCGCGATCAGCGAAAATGCCGCCAGCCTGCGCGACCGCACCGCGTTGGAGGCGAAGATACGCGCCGAAAACGATGCACTGGCCGCCGAACATGTGCGGATGAAAAAGCTTGGCCTGATCGTCGATCTGGTGCCACTCGAGCATATCGAGACATGGAAACTGGTGCGTGACCGCGCCAAGGGCGATGATCTGGAACTGGGCGAGCTGGTATCCTCGATCCGCGAATTGGGCCTGTCCAACCCGATCCGGCTAGAGGCGCGTGATGATGGTAAATACGAATTAATTCAAGGGTATAGGCGTGTATCGGCCTATCGCCAGCTGCTTGAGGAAACCGGCGATGTGGAGCGTTGGGGCACCATCCCCGCAGGCATCCTTCCCCGCGGGGAAGGTCTGGATGGCCTGTATCGCCGTATGGTGGATGAAAACCTTGTGCGCAAGGACATCAGCTTTGGCGAGATGGCGACGCTGGCGCTGAATTATGCCCGCGATCCGGGCACGCAGCAGAATGACCCCGACAAGGCCGTGGCCGAACTGTTCGCCAGCGCGGGCTATCAAAAGCGCAGCTACATCCGCAATTTCATCAAACTGGTGGAGGCATTGGGCGACGATCTGCAGTTCGTCCAGCATGTGCCGCGCTCCTTGGGGTTGCGATTTGTGGCCGAGCTTGAGGCACGCCCCGAAATAGCCGCCGAGGTGAAGGAGGGGCTGAAGGGCTGGGAAAACCACAGCGCGGTGGACGAGCTGAATTTGCTGCGTCAGGTGTTGGGGGACGGCGACGAAAGTCCGGCGCCCAAATCCGCCAAACGTCCGGCCAAGCCGCGCAGCGGCAAGGCGCGTACGGTGTTTCAGGTGCCAAGCCGTACGGGGCAGGCGAAATGCACCGCATCGAACGGGCGCTTGGAAATCCGGCTGGACAGGGATTTTTCAACACTGGACCGTCAGCGTCTGGAACAGGCGCTGCGCCAGATGCTGGACCAGCTGGACTGAAACCTTCCCCGCGGGGAAGGCTGCACCTCTTCCCCGCGGGGAAGGTCGATACCGGCCCTGTGGCGCGTCCACGGGGTCGTTTTTATTTCGGGGGGCAGGGGTTGCCCCGCCGACTGCGTGACCGGCTGGGTGTCTGCCCCCCTGTAGACCAGGGTTCACATGGGTTATGTTACATAATGCATTGAAAATATTGATTTTTTTATGAAAAGAGGCCGATTTCCGGTTCTGATGCCTGTGGCCGCGTGGATCGGGGGGCTTTGCAACCGGCGGGGTTTTAGGGTTTGATAGCCGCAAAACCGACATATACGCCGTGGCCCCGACGGGCCCAGCCGGAACAGAAAGTACCCCACCCGATGCCAACATCGAAGCAGATCCATATCCTGAACGGTCCGAACCTCAATCTGTTGGGCAAGCGCCAGCCCGAGATCTACGGCACCGATACGCTGGCCGATGTCGAGGCGCGCTGTGGCGCGATTGCGCAGGCGGCCGGGTTCGAGGTGTCCCTGTTCCAGTCCAATTTCGAAGGCGGCATAGTCGAGCAGATCCACACCGCGCGCGAGGCGGCCTGTGCCATCGTGATCAACCCCGCCGCCTACAGCCACACTTCAGTCGCGATTCTGGATGCGCTGAACACATTCGACGGGCCGGTGTATGAATGCCACATCTCCAACATCCATAAGCGCGAGGCGTTTCGCCACCATTCCTATGTGTCGGGGCGGGCGGATGGCGTGATCGCGGGGTTCGGAACCGCCGGATACGAGATGTGCGTGCGCCGGATTTGCGAGACGCTGGCATAGGGCGCGCGCCGGATCCGGAGATAGAAAAAGGGGCCGCATCGCGCGGCCCCTTTTGCGTCTGTCACTGAGCGTGGACCTTCCCCGGAGGGAAGGTGCGCGGCGGGTGTTTCAGTTGCGCGACAGCACCGCGTGGGGGCGGGCGCGCATCAGGCCTTGGGTGATCAGCCCGGCCAGCACGGCCTTGATCGCATCGCCCGGCAGGAATGGTGTCATCAGCACGGCCGAGGCCCAAAGGCCCTTATCCGCGATCAGGGACAGGCCGAGGATGCCGCAGCCGTAGAGCACGACGATCCCGCCCAGTATCGCGCCCACGCTTGCGGCAATCGCCACAGGCGCACCGCGCCATGATTGCGTGACAAAACCGGTGACCAGTGCCGCAAGCGGCCAGCCCAGAAAGAACCCGACCGTCGGGCCTGCCAATACGCCCAGACCGCCACGCCCGCCTGCCAGAAGCGGCAGTCCCAGCAGGACCAGCACCACCAGCAACAGGGCGGCCAGAAATCCGCGTTTGGCCCCCAGCACCGTGCCTGCCAGCATCACGCCCAGCGATTGCGCGCTGATCGGAATGCCGAAGGCCAGCGTCAGGCTGGGCACAAGGCCCAAGGCCGCGATCAGCGCCGCAAACAGGGCGACCATTGTGATGTTACGTTCCATTGGATGTTCCTCCATCCGGGTTGGGTACCGAGGCTGCAACACCGCCGCGCGCCTTCAGCGCCTCGGCCACGTGTTCTGCATCATCTAATGCCAGAATTGTGAGCGGCATGACAAGGCGCCAGTTCGCCCGCCGTATGGAACGTGCGCGCCACGCGTGATGCAGCTGGCGGGCGCGCTCGGCGAAATTGGGGGTAAAACGGATCATCAGCGCGACGCCCAGCTCGGCAGGGCGGGTGTTCATCCCGAGGCGAGCGGCGGGGCGCAAGAGCCACGCAATGACATCCAGCATATCTGAAAGGCGGGTGGTCATGGTGACCAGATTGGCCATGGCGACAGCGGTCAGGATGCGCAGCGCGATATTGGCCCCCTCATGCCAGTCGCCTGCCAGCCCGTGCCACAGCGCAATCAGCACCGCCACCCACATCACCGGCCGCAGGCGCGACAGACCCGCGCGCAGAAAAGCCCATGGCGGCAGGGCATAGACCCCCAGCGTCAGCGCGAGGGCGGCCCCAAGCCACGCGGTATCGGGGGCAAAAAACAGCGCCAGCGTGGCCACACACAGCGCGCCCAGCTTTGCGCCGGCCCGCCAGCGATGGGCGCGGGTTTCAACCGGCGAGGTCAGAGAGATCATCGCCCGCCCCCAATTTTGACATATGCGCGCGGTAGTCCGCCAAAAGCGGCGCGGGCGGGCCTGCGCGATGCAGGCGGCCGGCCTCGATCCACAGGACATGGTCATAGCCATGCAGGCAATCGGGATCATGGGTGATATGGATCAGTGCCTGCGGAAGTGCGTGGAAATACCGCATCAATTGCCCCCTGATCGCCAGATCAAGTCCGGAGAACGGCTCGTCAAGGATGATCACCTGCGGCTCCATCGCAAGAATGGCCATCAGGCAGACCAATTGTTTCTGGCCTTGTGACAGGGTGGCGATATTGGCCTCGCGCCAGTGGGTCTTGCCAAACCGCGCCAGTGTGCGGTCGGTGATCAGGGCGGCCTCGGCCTTGGTGCGGCCCATCTGGCGCAGGCCGAAGGCCAACTCCTCGGCGACTGTGGGGAAGATGATCTGGTGGTCAGGGTTCTGGAACAGGATGCCGATATGGCCAAGCGCGGCGCGCCGGTCGCGGGCGGGATCGATCCCGTTCAGCCGCAGCGTGCCGGTGTCGGGGGCCACAAGCCCCGCCACCACCCGCGCCAGTGTGGATTTGCCCGATCCGTTGCGTCCCACCACCCCTGTACGGTGCAGCGTCAGATCCAAGGTGATCGCATCAAGCACCGTCTTCGATCCGAGGCGGAGCGTGACATCCCCGAGATGCAGATGCGATGCATGCGCCATGACGCCCTCCTGTCAGATGTGCGGTGGCGGTCTGATGCCTGTTTCGCGGGTCTATTGCAAGCGCGCTGCGTGCCCGCGGGGGGAGGCGCAAAACGCGCGGGGGAGGGGGGCCCGTCCGTTTTTCGCGGCCATGCGGGGCAGGCAGGCCCAGCCCGCGCGATCGTGCACCATTGGCCGCGCGCGCGAGATTAAGGCCCGTCAGTCTAAGCCGTGTATGTCAAAGGCCAGCGTCTCTATGGCCCGCGCGACAGGCACCTGTGGGAAGAGGCGCGTCGATATGCGCCACCCGGGTTTGTGCGATGGTCCGTGGCCCCGAGGCGATGGCCAGCGCAGGCCCGATGATGTGGCTGTCACGGTTAAGGCAGGGTAGGGCAGGGCGGGGGAAGGGGGCGTTGCGTCGCCCCGAACGGGGGCGGGGCCTTGCGTGTGCCGCAAGGCCCCGCCTGATGTGTCGATCAGTCCAGATCGGCGGGGCTATGGCGTTCTGCCACGCCCTTTTCAGGATCGCTCTGGTTGACGCGGCGACCGCGCAGAACGGCCGTGCGGGCGCCGACCTCGTCTGCCCAGCGTTTGAGGTGGGTATATTGATCGGCCTGCAGGAAGGTCGCCGCATCGCCATAGGCGCGGCCTTCGACCAGCGCGCCATACCACGGGTAGATCGCGATATCGGCAATGGTGTAATCGGCCCCCGCGATGAAGCGGTGATCGGCCAGCTGCCGGTCCAGCACATCCATCTGGCGCTTGGCCTCCATCGCGTAACGGTTGATCGGGTATTCCAGCTTCTCGGGCGCGTAGGCGTAGAAATGGCCGAAACCGCCCCCAAGGAACGGGGCAGATCCCATCTGCCACATCAGCCAGTTGATAACCTCGGCCCGCGCGGCACCGGAGGCGGGCAGGAAGGCCCCGAATTTCTCGGCCAGATAAAGCATGATCGAGCCTGATTCAAACAGCCGGACCGGGGCCTCGCCGCTGCGGTCCACCATCGCTGGGATCTTGGAATTGGGGTTTACCTCAACAAAGCCGGAGCTGAACTGGTCCAGATCCATGATGTTGATCAGCCAGGCATCGTATTCGGCGCCGGTATGGCCTGCCTCGAGCAATTCCTCGAGCAGGATCGAGACCTTCTGCCCGTTCGGTGTGCCCAGCGAATACAGCTGAAGATCATGATCGCCTACGGGCAGCGCGCGATCAAACCGTGGCCCTGCGGTGGGCTGGTTGATGGCCCCGAAGCGGCCCCCTGTGGTGTCGGGCGGGGTCCAGACGGCGGGCGGTGTGTAGGTCTCGCTCATGGGCAGGTCCTTTCGGTCGGTTTGCGATAGGCGCGGATCCTTTCCCCGCGGGAAAAGGCGGCACGTGCGGTCCTGCCATAACCTAGCGGCTAATCGTCACAAGAGAAGGGGCCGGCGGGGAAAACTTCCCCCCATTGCCGCGCGGTGGCTGTGCTGTGATGCGCGGGGGGGCGGCGGGGCATGTGCACGCGCGCCCGCGTGGCTGATAGGATTTTGACAGGGCTGCGCGAAATTCGGCGATATCTTGCACCCATGCGCTGGTTTTTGTTTACATGCGCCGAAGATACGCGCAGCACAGGGCGCGATAGACCCCATAACGGAGAGGGAGCGCGGGACGATGGATGCATTGGTTTTGGAGGAAAAGGGCAAGCTGTCCTTGCGGGAGTTCGACCTGGATACAACGCTGGGCCCGAAAGATGTGCGTATCAAGACGCATACTGTAGGTATCTGCGGCTCTGATGTGCATTATTACACGCACGGGAAAATCGGACATTTTGTTGTGAACGCGCCGATGGTGTTGGGCCACGAAGCGTCTGGCACGGTGCTGGAGGTGGGCGCCGAGGTGCGCGGACTGGCCCCGGGTGATCGTGTGTGCATGGAGCCGGGCATCCCCGATCCGACCTCGCGCGCGGCCAAGCTGGGCATGTATAACGTGGATCCGGCCGTGAAATTCTGGGCGACCCCGCCCGTGCACGGCTGCCTGACGCCCGAGGTGGTGCATCCTGCGGCCTTCACCTACAAGCTGCCTGATCAGGTGAGCTTTGGCGAAGGGGCGATGGTGGAACCCTTTGCCATCGGGATGCAGGCGGCCTTGCGCGCGCGCATCCAGCCCGGTGATGTGGCCGTGGTCACAGGCGCAGGTCCGATCGGCATGATGGTCGCGCTGGCCGCGCTGGCGGGCGGCTGCGCCAAGGTGATCGTGGCAGACATGGCCCAGCCCAAGCTGGACATCATCGCCGCCTATGACGGGATCGAGACCGTCAATATCCGCACCACCCCCGCAGCCGAGGCCGTGGCGCAAGCCACCGACGGATGGGGCGCGGATGTGGTGTTTGAATGCTCTGGCGCGGCGCGGGCGATTTTGGGCGTGGCCGAACTGGCGCGTCCGGGCGGGGCGGTTGTTCTGGTGGGGATGCCGGTTGATCCGGTGCCGGTGGATATCGTCGGTCTTCAGGCGAAAGAGCTGCGTGTCGAGACGGTGTTCCGCTATGCCAATGTCTATGATCGCGCGATTGCCCTGATTGCTTCGGGCAAGGTCGATTTGAAACCGTTGATCAGCGATACGGTCGATTTCGCCGATGCGATTGCAGGGTTTGATCGTGCGGTCGAGGCGCGCGAGACCGATGTGAAGCTGCAAATCCGTATGCCGGATTAACACCGGTGGCCGTCGTGCGTGGCGTGCCCCTTGTCGCAGGGCGCGCCACGTCAGCCATGGCCGGGCGCACGAAAAAGCCGCGCCTCCCTGCTGTGGAGGCGCGGCCTGTGGTCGGGATTTAGCGATCAGGTGTTACTGGGTCGCGGTTCCGGTTTCAGCGCCGGTGGATGTGCCCATATCACCTTCCGCACCTGTGGCGGGCGGCGGGGTTTCTTTCTCGCGGTACTGGTATTCGGGGGCGGCATCGGCCTGATCACGGGTCATGTCGAGCATGATCTGGTTGCCGTCGAACTGGACATCCAGTTTTTTGTAATCCACCGCGATGTCTTTGGCACCCATACCGAGGAAGCCACCGACCGACAGAATAACAGCCTCGATCTGGCCATCATCGGTGATGATGAAATCCTTAATGTCGCCGATCTTGTCGCCTTCGGGCGAGGTCACAGCCGTGCTGCGCAGCCAGCTGCCGACCATTTCGGACGATTGCTGTTGCTCGACCACCGCATCAGAGGGCGGAACGGCGGCTTCTTCTGTGGCCATGTCATCGGTGCCCGCGTCGGCATCGGTTGCCATGTTATCGTTGGCTGTGTCGCCATCGGTCATCGTGTCGTTGGACATGTCGCCTTCGGCTGCCATGCCGGTATCGCCGGTGGTGGTGGTTGTGGTGGTGCTGGTGGCGCCATCCATCTGACCTTGTTCCATCTGGCTGTCCGTCTTGGTGTCAGGTGTGTCCTGAGCAAGAACGGGGTTTGCGATCAGCGGCAGGGCCGCAACGGTAAGGTATAGAAATTTTTTCATCGATCAGTCCTCCTTCGGGAAGCCAACCGCCAGAAGGCAAAGCGGTTCCGGCAGGGCGCGCGGGATCGGCAGGCTTTCGCCGAAATTTGGCATACAGGTCAGGGCAGGATCTGGCGAGGGTTGTGAGAATACGGGTTAACGGTTTGGAAAATATAGGAAAAAATCAAGGGTGATGTTTCGTCCATTGATTTGCCGGTTCGCATTGGCGTTCTGATGATCCCGTGGAAACTGCCCGTTTATTGGGCAGGTTTTGAAAGGCCGAGAAGAAAAAACTAAAAAACTTTGGAACCGGTGCGGGCATCTTGGCCTGCATCTGCAAATGGCAGTGGGGCATGGCGCCTAAGGCCGTGGTTCGACGCCTCCGCGTGCCGCCGCATAAGCGGTCAGCGCGCCATTGTCCCGCATCTTGCGGGCGGAAAGGTTTCACGCCCACGGCCAGCCGCAGACCCGCACCCCCTTATGAAAATGCCCCCGCCGGCGGAACCGGCAGGGGCATGAAAGACGCATCAGATGAGGCGCTCTTTGGCATGCGTGATTTACGCGCCTTGGCGTGCAGGCTTGCGCCGGCGCGGCTTTGCACCGGGTTTGCCATTCGCGGGCGCGGCACCGAACGCAGGTTTCGGTCCGCGCGAGCGGTTCTGTCCGCCGTTGCCACCGCCACCGGGACGCCCGCCACGGGCACCGTTGCCGCCACCACCGCCACCGTTACCACGGCGCGATTTCGGGGCCGAAACGGCGGCCGGACGATCACCCGACACAACCGGAATGTCGATTTTCATCAGACGTTCGATTTGTGTCAGAAGATCGACCTCCTCGGCCGAGCAGAACGCAATCGCCTGACCTTCAAGGCCTGCGCGCGCGGTCCGGCCGATGCGGTGCACATAGCTGTCGGGCACCTCTGGCAGATCGTAGTTGATCACATAAGACACGCCCGGAATATCGATCCCGCGGGCGGCCACGTCGGTCGCCACCAGAATGGTGGTGGTGCCATCGCGGAAACCCTTGATCGCGCGGTCGCGCTGGCCCTGGCTTTTGTTGCCGTGGATCGAGGCGGCAGAGAAGCCGTCTTTTTCCAGACCGTTTTTCAGTTTCTCTGCGCCATGTTTCGTGCGGCAGAATACCAGCGTCAGCGCGCCCAGATCATTGGTCAGCAAATCGCGCAATTTGCGCGGCTTGGCGGCCTTGTCCATGAAATGGACCGACTGGCTGACCTTGTCTGCGGCCTTGCCGGGGGGCGAGACCTGCACGCGCTGGGGATTTGTGAGGTAGGCGCGCGACAGCTCTTCCATCTGTTTGGGCATGGTGGCCGAAAACAGCATGGTCTGGCGCGGCGTACCCAGCTTGGGTGCGATTTTGCGCAGCGCATGGATGAAGCCCAGATCCAGCATCTGGTCGGCCTCGTCAAGGACAAGGTGCTTCACGGTGGAGAGGTTGACAGAGCCACGGTCCATCAGGTCGATCAGGCGACCCGGCGTGGCCACGAGGATATCGCACCCACGATGCAGCGCGCCGATCTGGCGGTTGATCGATTGGCCGCCGACCACAGTGATGATGTGGACATTGGTGTTCAGCGTCAGCTTGCGCAGGCCGTCGGCGATCTGGTTGACCAGTTCGCGCGTGGGCGCAAGGATCAGCGATTTGGCGGTTTTGGGCGCCGGTTTGGCGGGGTTGGCCAGCAGGTGGTCGATCAGCGGCAGACCGAAGGCCAGCGTTTTGCCGGTACCGGTTTGTGCAAGACCCAAGATATCATGGCCTTCCATCGCAAGGGGGATAGCCTTGTTCTGGATCGGGGTCGGCTCTTTGAAACCGTTATGTGCCAGCGCAGCGTTGAGGGCCGGTTGAAGGCCCAGCATGTCGAAATCGAACATATAAATCCTTTTACAGCCCGTGCGATATCAATCGCAATCGAGCAAGACCGCCCATGGACGGTCAACGAGGGTTGCGCCTAACCTCTGGATCGACGGGCGTGTCCCGTGCGGTCCGGTCTGGCGAACAGAACCCTGCGTGATGGGGAACCGATGGGTTGGACGCTGTTATGCCCGATTTGAATCGGGGCACGGCTTGCTCACGCGGCGGCGCAACGTCTGCGGCGGTCTATGCAAGGGTTTGGCCGAAATGTCAACCCCGCAGATCGCGCAATGGCGCAGCCGTGACGTCGTGCGGGCAGGGCCGTGTACAATGGCGCGCGGTGCCTTGCGCGGCTGGGATCGGGAGATGTGCAGATGGATGTAGCGCCGCGGGGCAGGGGCGCGCGCCAGGTGCCCCGAGGCGATGATCGCAGGAGCGGATGGTAGCGGGCGTGGCTGGTAGGGGAGGGGGCCCCGCATCTGGTGCACGGGGCCGCACGTGGTGATCGGGCGGGTTGGTGCACCCGCCCCGCCCGATCCGGCGCGGGTCAGCCGATGACGGGTCGATCCGTGCCTGTTTGGCCCCTATCCGTTGGGCCCGTGTCCGCTTTGCCCGCATCCGCTTTGCCCGTGCGCGCGGCGCGACGGCGTTCCACCCGCGCGCGGATGGCCGACAGATCGGTCACCGGTGTCGCGGCAAACAGGGTTTGCGTATAGGGATGGCGCGGATCGGTGAAGATCTGGTCGCGGCTGGCCTGCTCCACGGCCTCGCCCTTGTTCATGACCATCACATCATCGGCGATATAGCGCACAACCGACAGATCGTGGCTGATGAACACATACGTCAGGTTCATCTCCTCTTGCAGATCCGACAGCAGGTTGAGCACCTGCGCCTGCACCGACAGATCAAGGGCGGATACGGCCTCATCCAGCACCAGCAGATCGGGGTTGAGCATGAGCGCGCGGGCAATCGCGATCCGCTGGCGCTGACCGCCCGAGAACATATGCGGATAGCGGTTATAATGCGCCCGCATCAGCCCGACCTTTTCCAGCATCGCCTCGGCGCGTTCACGCCGTTCGGGGCCGGGGATTTTGGTGTTGAGCAACAAGGGCTCTGTCAGGCAATCGCCCACCTTCTGACGCGGATTGAGCGAGCCATAGGGGTTCTGGAACACCATCTGCACCTTCGAGCGCAGGGCATGGCTGGGTTTGCGGCGGTCGATATCGACCACCTCGCCGTCGATCTTCAATTCGCCGCCCGACTGGTGGTCGATCAGCGCGATGATACGGGCCAACGTCGATTTGCCGGACCCGGATTCCCCCACGATGGCAAGGGTTTTGCCCTTCTCGACGGTGAAATCCACGCCCTTGACCGCGCGCACGGTGCTTGCGCGCCCGAACATGCCGCCCGAGACATGGTAATCTTGCGTCAGGCCACGGCCTTCAAGAATGATGCTCATGGCTGTGCCTCGTTCGTCATGTCATTTGGATCGAAGAAATCGGCCACGGTGGGCAGACGGTCACCGGTTGCCAGTTCCGGCAGCGATGCCAGAAGCGCACGGGTATAGGGGTGGCGCGGGGCTTCGAACAGGGTCAGCACATCGGCCTCTTCCATCTTGCGGCCTTTGTATTGCACCACCACACGGTCGGCGGTTTCGGCCACAACGCCCATGTCATGGGTGATCAGGATCAGCCCCATGCCGTGGTCTTCTTGCAACTGCAACAACAGATCGAGGATCTGTTTCTGGATCGTGACATCAAGTGCGGTGGTGGGTTCGTCCGCGATCAGCAGTTTGGGGTTGGTCGCAATCGCGATGGCAATCATCACCCGTTGACATTGGCCACCCGACATCTGGTGGGGGTAGGCGTCGATCTTGGTCTCGGGCTCGGGGATGCCGACCTGCTTGAACAGATCGATGGCGCGCGCACGTGCGTCACTGCGCGACATCCCGCCGTTGATGCGCAGCACTTCCTCGATCTGGAAGCCCACGGTGAAGGCGGGGTTGAGCGAGGCGATGGGTTCTTGGAAGATCATCGTGATCTCGCGCCCGATGATGCGACGGCGTTCTGCCCGCGACATGTGCAACAGATCAAGCCCGTTATAGCTCATCTCGTCTGCGGTCACGGTGGCGGTGTCGGGCAATAGCCCCATCACCGCCAGCATGGACACCGATTTACCGGACCCGGATTCGCCCACGATGGCCAGAACCTCGCCCGCGTCCACCTGTGTGTCGATCCCGTCCACGGCCTTGAACGGCCCCGAGGATGTGGCGAAGCTGACGGTCAGATTGCGGATTGTTAATAGCGCCATTGTGTTAGCTCCGCTTCAGTTTCGGATCGAGCGCGTCACGCAGACCGTCGCCCATCAGGTTGATCGCCAGAACCGAGATCAGGATCGCCAGACCGGGGAAGGTCACAACCCACCATGCGCGCAAGATAAACTCGCGGGCTTCGGCCAGCATGGTGCCCCATTCGGGCGCGGGGGGCTGTGCACCCATCCCCAGAAAGCCCAAGGCCGCCGCATCCAGAACCGCCGATGAAAACGACAGTGTTGCCTGAACGATCAGGGGCGCCAGACAATTGGGCAGGATGGTTTTGAACATCAGCCTGAGCGGACCGGCGCCCGCCAGCCGCGCGGCGGTGACGTATTCGCGGTTCTTTTCGCCCATGACGGCGGCGCGGGTCAGGCGTGCGAAATGCGGCTGGTAGACAATGGCAATGGCGATCATCGCATTGGTCAGACCCGGCCCCAGGATCGCCACCAGCACAAGCGCCAGCAAAAGCGACGGGAAGGCCAGAATGATATCCATGACCCGCATGATCACCGTATCGACCCATTTGCCGCAATAGCCCGCGATCAGCCCCAGGATAATGCCACCTGTCAGCGCGACCAGTACCACGACCACGCCGATAAACAGCGAATAGCGCGAGCCGAAGATCAGCCGCGACAGGACATCGCGGCCCACCGCATCGGTGCCCAGCAAAAAGCGCGGATCGGCACCATCGGACCAGAACGGCGGCACCAGAAGGGCGTCGCGATATTGCAGCGTGGCGGAATGCGGCGCGACAAGGGGGGCGAATATCGCCACCAGCACCAGCAGCGTGAAGACACACAAGCCCACCACCGCGCCTTTGTTGCGGCGGAAATCGAACCAGAAATCCGCGATCATTTTACGACGGATCTGGCCGTCGGTCAGTTGGAGGGATGTATCGCTCATTTGTGGCGGATCCTTGGGTTGATGAAACCATAGGTCAGGTCAACAAGCAGGTTCACGATCATCACCATGCCGGCGATGAGCAAAAGCCCTGATTGGACCACCGGATAATCGCGGCGTGAAATGGAATCGATCATCCATTTGCCGACACCCGGCCAAGAGAAAATGGTTTCTGTCAGGATGGCACCGGCCATCAGCAGGCCGACTTGCAGGCCGATTGTGGTGATCACCGGCACCATGGCATTGCGCAAGGCGTGCACCATAACCACGCGTTTTGCGGGCAGGCCCTTGGCGCGGGCGGTGCGCACGTAATCCTCGCCCATCACCTCGAGCATGGCCGAGCGGGTCTGGCGTGCGATCACCGCAAGCGGGATGGTGGCCAGCACGATCGCAGGCAGCACCAGATGCGACAGCGCGGAGCGGAACGCCCCCGACTGGCCCGATAGCAGACTGTCGATCAGCATGAAGCCGGTCGGGGTGTCAAAGTAGAACATCAGCGACATGCGCCCCGACACAGGCGTCCAGCCCAAAGTGCCGGAGAAAAAGATGATGAGCAAAAGCCCCCACCAGAAGATCGGCATGGAAAAGCCCACAAGGGCGGCAGTCATCGAGATCTGGTCGAACCACGATCCGCGTTTGATCGCGGCCAGAACGCCCACCGGCACACCGATCAGCGTGGCGAGAACAATCGCGCAAAACGCCAGCTCCAGCGTGGCGGGGAACAGGGTTAGAAATTCGTCCAGAACGGGTTTCTTGGTGACCAGAGAATTGCCGAAATCCCCATGTGCAAGGCGCACGAGAAAATCGAAATACTGTTCCCATATGGGGCGGTCGAAACCAAGCTGGGCGGACAGCTGGGCATGGCGTTCGGGGCTGATGCCGCGTTCGCCCGCCAGAAGCGTGACCGGATCGCCCGGCAGCACCCGAACAAAGCCGAAGGCGACAATCGTGATCCCCAGCAGCGTGGGCACCAGATAGAGTAATTTGTTGAAGATGAAGCGGATCATGGTCCTGCCTTATGACCTGTGGCCTTATGACCTGTGGCGCGCGGACGGTGTGCTCCGCCCGCGCGCCACGCTGGTCTTGTTGATTGATATTAGAACGGCCGTGTCGGGGTCAGTCGACCAGATCGACCGTTTCGAAGGTGAAATCACCCAAAGGACTGATGACGAAACCTTCGACATTTTTCTGCATCGGCACATATTGGACCGAATGCGCGATGGTCAGCCACGGGGCTTGCTCTTTGAAGATCACCTGAGCTTGTTCGTAAAGCTTCGTGCGCTCCGCCTGATCGGTGGTTTGCTTGGCTTGGGCGAGCAGATCGGAAAACTCCTCGTCACACCATTGCGAGCGGTTGGATCCGCCCTCGCCGGTGGCCGCACAGCTGAGCAGAACCGACAGGAAGTTGTCGGGATCCCCGTTGTCGCCGGTCCAGCCCATGATCACCGCACCGTCGCGATCAACCTCTGTGGAGCGTTGCAGATATTCGCCCCACTCATAGGACACGATTTCCGCGTTCACGCCGACCTTGGACAGGTCTTCCTGCATCATTTCCGCTGTGCGGCGCGCGTTGGGCATATAGGGGCGCTGCACCGGCATTGCCCAGATTTTCATATCGAGGTTTTCCACACCCGCATCGGCCAGCATCTGCTTTGCGGCCTCGGGATCGTAGGAATCGTCTTCGATCGCGTCGTTATACGACCACATGGTCGGCGGGATCGGGTTTTTGGCAACTTCGCCCGCGCCTTGGAAGACGGCGTCGATGATCGCGTCTTTATTGATCGCCTTGTTGATCGCCTTGCGGACATTCACATCGTCAAACGGGGCCATGGTGGTGTTGTAGGCCATATAGGCCACGTTCAGACCCGGCTGGTGATCGAGCTTCAGGTTATCGTCATTGCGCACCGTTTCCAGATCGGCGGGCGAGGGGTAGGGCATCAGCTGGCATTCGTTGGCCTGAAGGCGCTGCAGACGCACGGAGGCCTCTGGCGTGATCGCAAAGACCAGATCGTCGATCTTGGGGGCGGTGCCCCAGTAATCGGCGTTTTTCTTGTAGCGGATGACCGCGTCCTGCTGGTAGGCCACGAACTGGAACGGGCCGGTGCCGACGGGCACATTGTTCATCTGGGCCATGTTGTCGTTTTCGGCCAGCGTATCGGCATATTCTTTCGACATGATCGACATGAATGGCATGGCGATATTGGCGATGAACGGAGCCTCTGGGCGCGAGAGCGTGATCTTGACCGTCATGTCATCGACTTTGTCGATGCTGGCGATCAGGTCCGCCATTTCCATCGCGCTGTAATATTCATATGTCACACCGGGAATATACTGGTGCCACGGGTTTTCGGCATCGCCCTGACGCTCGAAGCTGAAGATCACATCGTCTGCGTTCATCTCGCGCGTGGGGGTGAACCCGTCGACGGAGTGGAATTTGACGCCCGGACGCAGGTGGAAGGTGTATTCCAGACCGTCATCGGAGACGTCCCAGCTTTCGGCCAGACCGGGCTCGACCTCGGTGCCGCCTTTTTTGAACTCGGTCAGACGGTTGAAAACCGTATGGGCTGCGGCATCAAATGTCGTGCCGGAGGTATAGGGCGCCGGATCGAACCCTTCGGGTGACGCCTCAGAGCAATAGACGAAGGTTTTGGACAGCGCGGGCGCGGCGGTGCCAAGCGCGATGATCGATGCAGCCATCAGGCTGCGCGTCAGAACAGACATGTATTTCCCCTGTGAAAATTGCGCCCAGCACGGTTTCTGTGACCGATTTTTGCCAGATGCGTGATCAGATTTGATCATTTAATCAAACTGCCGTGAATTTAGCCCAATGCGATAATTTCGCAAGAGTTTCTGAAAAACGTGAACAGGGCTTACCTTATTGGAATAATCTTTCGCCGGTTTGTGTGTACGGGGGAGAAAATTGCATAAATTTTAAGCAATCTGACATTTTCAGCAAGACATGTGTCGGCGGCGTGGGGTGGGGCGGCGGCGCATGGATATGCCAGACAGACAAACGCCCCCCGACATGTGCCGGAGGGCGGGAATCATGAACGCCCCCAAGGCGGTGTCAATCTGGCGCTTTGCGGGTGTCGGCGGGGGTGGCGGCGCGGCCGATCCCCAGCAGTTGATAGGTGATGAGGGCTGCGAGTGTGGCCGTGCCGATACCGCCAATCGCGAATTCCCCGAAGGTGATCGAAAAATCGCCGGCGCCCAGTACCAAGGTGATGCCCACCGTGAACAGGTTGCGCGGATCGGCGAAATCCACCTTGTTATCCACCCAAAGCCGCGCCATCGCCGCTGCAATCAGCCCGAAGACGGCCACAGACAGCCCCCCCAGTACCGGCGCGGGAATGGTGCGCAACAGCGCGCCGAATTTGGGCGAAAACCCCAGAAGGATCGCGATGAAGGCGGCAATCACAAAGATAAGCGTGGAAAACACGCGCGTGACAGCCATCACGCCCATATTCTCGACATAGGTGGTCACGCCTGTGCCGCCGCCTGCGCCCGAGATCATTGTGGCCAGCCCGTCACCTATAAAGCCGCGCCCGACATAGCCATCCAGATTGCGTCCGGTCATGGCACCGATTGCTTTGATATGGCCAAGATTTTCGGCCACCAGAATAAGGGCGACAGGCGCCAGAAGCATAATCGCACGGGGCGAGAACTCGGGGCGGTGAAATTGCGGCATGCCCAGCCACGGTGCGGCGCGAAGCTGGGTGAAATCGATAGGGGGGAGCAGGCCCGCCCCATTGCCCAGCACCAGAACCGCGACATAGCCGACCGCAATCCCGAACAGGATCGACACGCGCCGCGTGGCAACCGTGCCGTAGGTGGAGGCCAGCGCAACCGTGCATAGGGTGATGAAAGCGACCGCCATATGGGGGCCGGTTCCTTCGACGCCCTGCACGGCCACCGGCGCAAGATTAAGCCCGATTGCGGCCCCGATCGCGGCGGTGACCGCAGGCGGCATGAGTTTTTCGATCCATCCTGTACCGGTCATCTGGACGATGATCCCGATCAGGACATAAAGCGCGCCGCAGGCCACGATCCCGCCCAAAGCCGCCCCTATATCTGGATTGGGGCCGGTGCCGGCGTAGCCTGTGACCGCAATAACCCCTGCGATAAAGGAAAACGAGGAGCCAAGATAGCTGGGCACCCGTCCGGCGGTGCATATGAAGAACACAAGCGTGCCGATACCGGAGAAGAGTATGGCCAGATTCGGATCGAACCCCATCAGAAGCGGCCCCAGAATGGTCGAGCCTGACATCGCCACGAGGTGCTGCACCCCCATCGGTACGCCTGACGCCCATGGCAGCCGTTCGTCCGGCATTACAACACTCTCACGCGACACTCGCCACTTCGGGAAATACCACATTCTCATCTCCTATCCTCGATGCCTTGTTTTGCGGTGCAATATCACGCCGCGCAAGATCCAGAGGTGCTGCAGCGCGGATCTGCGTGACAAAAGCAAAGCGTGCTTGGAGAAAGTTATGACATATGACTTGCCGCAGATGTCATGGAAATCGGCACCTACATCATGGCGGCCGGCGAGGTGAACTCAGTCAGGCGCTTTTGGAATATTGTTCTGCATTTCTATCTGACAATAGGAATAATTCCTACGACATGCACATTGAATAAATTAGTTTTTTTATTTAATGTTAATCTTTAATTAACCTTTTATAATTTTTAATATTGAGTGATTGCTCAAAATTAAAACCATAAATCAGAAAATAGGTTTTAATACCTATTGATTAAATATCGCGCCGGATTTTTTGAGAGTATGGCGTAGAAATGTGATGCAGAAGCATCCTGAGTCAATAAATAAAGAATGGCTTTTTGTTAATGAAGCACCGCGCTAGGGCGGATGTGTGGCTGATCTTATGTTGCTTTGATCAGATGAGACGCATCCAGCACGCTCGCAACGTGTAAGATAACAAATGATAAGAATATGTTTTCGGGATATGCCGCCAGGGGACTTTTCTGCAGCCGAATGTCTTCAGCAGTCGTAAGGGCGTTGTGCACACGGGCAACAGACACGTACTTAGCGCGCCAGACAGGATCATCTACTTCATACACTGACGAAATGCGATGAGTGTGGACGCTAAAGCCCTGTTTCAGGCTTTGGTAGGTGCAGTATCTACACGCGCGCGTGTGGCTGCAGACCAGATGTAGCGAGTGTTTGCACGTCGCGATGGCAACCCTGTGCAATCGCGCCATGGAGTTTTTGTAGCACGATCGCGTTTTTGAGGGAGAGTCAGGTAATTTTGTGCAATAGACTGATGAGCTGGTGTCGTTCTTGCTCGGTCAACGGGGATAGGGTTTCGACTGTAACCGTTTTCATCTTCGGAAGCATACCGTCCAGAACGGCCCGGCCCTTGGCTGTGGTTGAGAGCATATAGCGACGTCTATCTATTTGATCACGCTTGCTTTCTATTAATCCACGCGCGACAAGGCGCGAAACGACACCCTTGGTCGTCGCCGCATCCATGGCAACCAAACGGCCAAGCGCGTTCTGTGAGACCTGTCCGGGCTCGATTGCAAGCCTGTACAGTGTTAGAAATTGCATGGATGTTAATTGATCTCTGGCATGTTCAGCGAATATCGATGTGTGTCGCTGATAGGCTTTACGCAAAATAAAACCAGCCTGCTCCTCAAGGTTGTAATCGGTATCGTCAATTAATAGTGGCATACGAAAGACTTTCGGTTTCACGATTGATGCGAGACCAACTGGCAGTCTCAGGCAATGTGGGTTTTTATATATCTACTGGGCATAAACGAGCCTTGCCAATGCTGCTTTGAACAGCATCTGTATATATGCTTATATTTTATTCATTTAATTATGCAAATATAGTTTTTTAGCCACGATAAAAAAATTATGCGTAAATTAATGATATTCGACAATGGGAGATAAGCATGCCTGTTGTGACCTAAGGTAAACTGTCCAGGCGTGGTCTTAGATCAACTTTTTAGGTACAAAAGCATTAAAAATTATAAACTAAAAAAATCTCGTTTGATCACTTGATGCGGCATTGGGTCACAGCATGACATACTGCTTCCAAACGCGCGGTGTAAGGAAGATAGCTGTTGTATGATCACACTGAAACCACACGAAAATTTGGATAAATTTCATCGGATGTATTGTAATATTATTCAAATTTTCAAACTTAAATTATTGAAATTTATATGTTAATTATTTGTTGTGAAATCTATCTTTGATGCTTGTTTGTATGATGATAAAATAGGTGACCTATGGTAATCTATGGGTCGGTTGCGTCACCGCAATCAATGCATGTTACGCAATTACGCAATTACGAAATCGAATGGTCGAAAATCACTTGGCCCCAAGGGGGATGTTCAAGTCGTGTGGTCGCCGGTGACTGATGAGCATCAGCAGCTGCGTCGTTATCGTGTACGTTTTATAGTATGTTGTAAATTTATCACACATGCGGCATGTCTGATCGGCGATTTGATCCTTCGTCGTGTAACTCACACCTATGTGATGGCGATTCTGTCGAGGGGTGCCTTTCGATTGCGGCCTTGCGTTCGGGGAACGGAATTGTGCGCTGTTCCGTTCGCCTTCCTGTGCCCCGAAAACGTCGCAGGCCACCCGTGAACCCTGCGGAACAGGTTTGCGTAAAGGCGCGCCGCGCGCGTGCACAATATGCAGACATCCCGGCCGCCTTCGAGTAAGGGTGTCGGGGCAAACCGTTCGGGAGAGGTGACGATGCTACGCAAATCTGCGCTGGGTTTAATGGCTGTGGTCATCGTGGCCTGCTACGCCGTGCCGTTTCTTTGGATCGGGGACACCCCGCGATGGACCGGCAGCTTCCTGTTTTGGTGCCTCGCCGGAGTGGCGGTCATCGTGCTGAATGCCGCCGCGATGGCGGGTTTTCGCGAGGATAAGCAATGACCACTGCATATGTGCTTGCAGGTATTGCATGTTATATTGTGGCATCGCTTTGCGTGGCGTGGCTGTCGCGCAGCGGCACCTCGGCCACGATGTCGCAGTATTTTCTGGGTGATCGGGCGATGGGTGGGGTCGTCTCGGCGTTGAGCTATTCGGCCACAACCTATTCCGCGTTCATGATGGTGGGGCTTGCGGGGCTAACCTATAAGGGGGGTGTCGGGGCCCTTGGTTTCGAGATTGTCTATTTCGCGGGCGTATCGCTTGTGGCGGTGTTCGGGCCGCGGTTCTGGGCCGTGGGGCGGGCGCATGGCTATATCACACCGTCCGAGATGCTGGGCCATCGCTACGGTTCGCGTTGGGTGGCAATTGCGGCGGCGCTCACCAGCCTTGTGTTTCTTATTCCCTATTCGGCGGTGCAACTGTCAGGGGTGGGCTATCTGTTATCGGGCATGACGGATGGCGGCATCTCTTTCGGGGCCGGTATCATGGTGGCCACTGCACTGGCCATCGTCTTCTCCTATATTGCGGGGATACGGTCGGTTATGTGGACCGACAGCTTGCAGGCATTGATGATGATCACAGCCTCGCTGTTGGTGGCGGTGCTGGTGGTCGAGCGGCTTGGTGGATTTGCGGCGATGTTTGCCCATATCACCGAGACACGGCCAGAGATGTTGCAAGTGCCCGGGCCGGGGCTCTTCAGCTTTCCAACCTTTCTGGGGCTGACACTGCCGTGGTTTTTCTTTTCCATTTCCAATCCGCAGGTCAGCCAGCGGCTGTTCATGCCCGCCAGTCTGGTCCAGATGCGCAAGATGCTGCTTTTGTTTTTGTGCTTCGGATTGGTCTACACGGTGGTGTCGGTGGTGTGGGGGTTCTCTGCTCTTGTGGCCTTCCCAGAGCTGGAGCGCCCTGATCTGGCCACATCGTCCTTGCTTGCGTCCGAACTGGTGCCGCCCGTTCTGGGGGTCATTGTGATGGTCGGTATTCTGGCGGCAGCGGTGTCCACGATCGATTCCATCCTTTTGACACTCGGTGCGATTTTCGCGCGCGACGTATATGCCAATCTGGGTGGATCGCGTCAGGATGCGCACCAGCTTCGGATTGGTAAACTGGTGATCCCTGTCATCTGCGGTCTGGCGATGATATTTGCCTCGCTTGAACTATCGATGATCGCGATCCTGTCTGTGGCGGCGTCGGCGGGGCTTGTGGTGGTGGTGCCCTCTATCATCGGGGCGTTCTTCTGGCGGCGGGCCACGGCGGCGGGGGCGCTTGCGTCGATCTGTGGCGGGGTCATATTCGTGTTGTGGATGTATCTTTCGGGCAATGCGCTGTGGGGATTGAATGCGGGTGTGCTGGGGCTTCCGGTCGCTTCAGTCCTGTTTGTGGCCGTCAGCCTGTTGACCCGGCCACAGTCCGGCCCGCTGCCTGAGGGGTTTTTGCGCGCACGCTAGGTATGCCCCCCCTGATTGCATCACCAAAAGGGGGGATAAAGCCGAATATCGCGGTTTTTTTTTCCACAATCGCAAAGGATCCTTAATCCGAATCATACACCTTGAGCCAAAGCGCCCGACCCCGGGCATGATCTCAAGGAGTATCGATGTTCTGGAAATCAAAAACGCAATCCGCCGCCGCGGCATTGAGCCGGGAGTTGCAGGCCTTCAAAAATGCGCATGCTGTGGCGCGGGTCAGCTTGACGGGGGATTTTATCGAGGTGAACGACAAGTTCGCCCATACACTGGGGATGATCGCGCAGGACGCTGTAACCCATAACTACCTTGATATTGTACGTGAAAAAGATCGGGCTGATCCTGATTATCTGGATATCTGGGAGCGCTTGGGCCGGGGCGAGACGGTCAATAAAATCGTGCCTCGATTGTCTCTATCCGGTCAGGAGGTCTGGTTCGATGCGACCTATTCACCGGTGCTTGATGCCGACGGGAAGACCGATCATGTGTTGATCGCCGGACATGACATCACGAATTTTCACCTGCGCAGGCGCGACAACCGCAGTCAGGTGGATGCGGTGAGGCGGTCGATGGCGGTGATCGAGTTCGATCTAGACGGCACCATTCTGAACGCAAACCAGCTGTTTCTGGATACGGTCGGCTACAGTCTGGAAGAACTGGTTGGCAAGCATCACGCGATTTTCATGCCAAAGGGCGAAGATAAAACGCCTGAATACCATGCGCTGTGGAAAACGCTGGCCAACGGCGGTTCGTCGAGCGGTCTGGTACAACGCATCACGAAATCGGGGGAGCCGTGCTGGCTGCAGGCGACTTATGAATGTTTGATCGATCCTGAAGGCCGCCCGTTCAAGGTGGTGAAATATGCCTTTGACACGACGGAGGCTTGCAATATGGCGGCCGATGCCAAGGGAAAACTGGACGCCATCCAGAAGGTGCAGGCGGTGATCGAGTTTGATCCGCAGGGCAACATTGTTCATGCAAACGACATATTCTGCAAGGTATTGGGGTATGAAGATACGGAGCTGAAAGGCCGCCATCACAGGTTGTTTGTCACGCGCGAATTTTACGAAAGTCCGGCCTATACGGAATTCTGGTCCGCGCTTCGTGCCGGACATGCGCAGGACGGGGAATTTATCCGGATCGCCAAAGATGGCAGCAATGTCTATATTCGCGCAAGCTACAATCCGATCCGTGATGCGTCGGGCCGTGTGGTGAAAATCGTCAAATTTGCAGTAGATACTACGGCGTTCGTGCGCACGAACAATGAAATGGAAGCGGCGCTGAACCAGTTGGCCTCCGGTGATCTGCGCGCGCGCGTGCAAAATAATCTGGGGGACTTCGACCAGCTTCGCGTGCAGTTCAACAGCGCGGTCGAACGGATCGAACAAGTGGTCTTGGCAGTGCTGCAGCAAAGCGGTGAGATTAACGAAGAGGCGGCCTCCATTAACTCCGGCACGCTGGAATTGTCGCGCCGCACAGAGCAACAGGCGGCCACACTGGAGGAAAGTGCCGCAGCCCTTGAACAGCTGACAAGCTCGGTCAAATCGGCTGCCGATATGACCCTTACGGCACGCGAGCAGGCGCAAAACGCCAAGACGCAGTCCGAACGCTCCAGTGTGGTGGTAGGCGACGCCGTCGAGGCGATGAGTGCGATTGCGCAAAGTTCCCAATCGATCTCCCGCATTACCTCCGTGATTGACGACATCGCGTTCCAGACAAACCTTCTGGCACTTAACGCGGGCGTGGAGGCTGCGCGGGCAGGCGAGGCCGGACGTGGATTTGCGGTGGTGGCTTCGGAGGTCCGTGGGCTTGCCCAAAGATCATCGGATGCGGCGCGCGAGATTGCCCAGTTGATTCAGGCCTCCACCACGCAGGTGGACCGCGGGGTGGATCTGGTCGGGCAGGCCGGGGGGGCGCTGCGTTCGATTGATGAGGCGGTGACAGGTATCCGCGACTCGATCCGTCAGATTGCGTCTTCTGCACAAGAGCAAAGCAACGGGTTGTCGGAAATGAACCACGCTGTCAGCGATCTGGATCGTGCCACGCAGCAAAACGCCGCTATGGCCGAGGAGACTTCTGCCGCGGTGCAGATGCTGCGCAACGGGATCAGCTCCATGGCCGAAGACGTTGGATATTTCAAATGCGGAAGCCTTCTTACCAAAGAGGCGGCTTTGCCGGAGCGCTTGGCCGGATAGGCCGAGCTTTCATATCAATCATGGAAATGGGATCACAGCATAATGGGCCGTATTCTATCTATTCTAACAGTCGTTTGTGCCTGCCTCGCCATTGGAGGCGTTCGCGCGCCCGCCAGTGCGCACGAACCTGAGCCCTTGCTGACCTTCGTGAACGGATCTGCCGTGCATGTGGAGCTGGATCTGGAAGATCTGGAGGATTTGCCTGTCGGACAGTTCACAACGACTACAATTTGGACAGATGGCCCGCAAACCTACGAGGGCGTATTTTTGCATGATTTGCTGGCCTATTTCAACGTAACCGAGGGCGAGATCCGCGTCACTGCGGTGAATGATTACAGTGTTTCGATGCCGGTCACAGAGCTGCGCGACCAAGAGGCACTTTTGGCGTTTAAACGGAATGGAAAAATCATGTCTATGCGCCAGAAGGGGCCGCTTTGGATTGTTTACCCGTATGATAATAATACAAACTTACAAAACGAGATCGTTTATTCGCGTAGCGTCTGGCAGGTCGTGCGCCTTGATGTGCTAGGATAGGGTTTCGGCGCGCCATGGCAGGACTGGTTGAAATCATACTGGCACGCAAAGTATGGCGAAGACTGGCGGTGCTGGTGTTGGCAGCTATCGTGATCTTGTGTCTTAGTGGTGTATATCGCTATGGGCGGGACGTGAAACGGGAAATCGATCTGCTTGCCATCGCGAATTCTGACAGCCAGCAATGGTCGCTCGCCCAGCTGGAGGTCGAATACAACCGGATGCGGGTCGCGCTGCTCACCATTGGAAATGCGAATTCCGATCTGTTCCAGCAGCGTTTCGACATTTTCTATAGCCGTCTTCAAACAGTTTTGCATGGCTATGCCTTCGAGAGCATCAATACCCAGTTACAATCGGCAGAAGCGATTGGACAGCTCCGAGATTTTCTGGATAGAACCGCAGAAAAGGTTGATAGCGGCAAATTGCTTGACCGGGCAGATTTCGAACAAATCCTGCGAGAGGCTAACGCACTCGAACACGGCATCCGGACATTGTCCTTGCAGGGCATGAGCGTTTTTGTAAAAAATTCGAAAGTTCAGCGCGAAGAGGTGTTTCTGGCGCTGGTCAAGCTCTCGTTGCTGACGGGACTGTTGATCACCTTGATGTGTCTGGCAGTGGTGGCCCTGTCGCTTATGTGGCGGTTCGGGCGTGCGCAGACCCGATCATTACATGACACTTTGGTCAGGTTGGCAGCGGTGGTGGACACATCGCTTGATGCGATCATCGTGGCGGATGCTCAAATGCGGGTGATCGAATTCAACAGCGCCGCAGAGCTGATTTTCAAGATTGACCGGGCCCCTGCACTGGGACGATCCTTGCACGACTTTGTGGAACTCGGGCAAGCGCCAGTTCTGGGGCAGGGGTTGGTGCAGCGCCCGGGTTTGCGGGCGCATGGCGCAGCCTTTCCGGCAGAGCTTTCGATACAAACGGCCATGATCGGCCAGGGCCTTATACATGTCGTATATCTTCGAGATATCTCTGCGCGGATTGCGCAAGAGCGCGAGTTGGTCGCGGCCCGTGATCGCGCGTTGGCCGGTGAGCGTGCAAAGGCGCGATTTGTGGCGGTCATCAGCCACGAACTGCGCACACCGCTCAACGGTTTGTTAGGTATGCTGGACTTGATCCGTACCACCGATTTGTCGCCGCTGCAGTCGGAATATACCGAAGCGATGGAGCATTCTGGTATGGTCCTTTTGCATCACGTAAATGATGTCTTGGATGTGGAGCGGCTGGACGCGGGCAAGCTTACGTTTGTCAAACAACCCTTCAAGCCGCTGCGGCTGGCGCAGCAAATTGCACAAGCACAAAAAATGTCTGCAAAACGGCGGGGCAACGATATTTTGGTGGAATCTGAAAGCCCGTTGCCAGACGTATTGGGTGATGCAGCGCGGCTACGCCAAATCATTGTGAATCTGCTCGGAAATGCGATCAAATTCACCGAAAATGGCACCATTCGTCTTGTTTTGCGTTATGATCAAGAAGAGGAGCGCTTGACGATACGGGTGATCGATACCGGCATGGGGATCGCGCCAGAGGACCGTGCACGTATTTTTGAGGATTTTGTAACGGTGGATGGGGCGCCCAATCGTGATATCTCCGGTACGGGGCTTGGACTTGGAATCGTGCGGCGATTGATTTTTGCCATGGGGGGCAACATAGGCGTCGATGAGGCGCCGGGCGGCGGCGCGGCATTCTGGATTACTCTGCCTGCGACAGTCGCCCCCGCCGGTGAGAAAAAACCGTCGGCAAAGGCTTTGGTACCAGTGCGCGACGGTCCGCCACTTCGTATCTTAATTGTTGAAGATAACGCTCTTAATCGTCGGGTTTTACAAGAAATGTTACGCCAAGGCGGACATGAAATCGCCTCTGCAACCAATGGACAAGAGGGGGTGGAGGCGGCCCGAAAGCAGCGGTTTGATCTTATCTTGATGGATCTGAATATGCCTGTGCTGAACGGAATGGCTGCCACAAAAATCCTGCGCGCGCAGCCCGGCCCCAATCAACACAGTGCGATCGTGGCGGTGACCGCAAATGTTTTGCCAAAGGCTGTGGCCGAATTGGTAGAGGCCGGATGTGACCGTGTGGTGAGCAAACCGATCACCCGCGCGATTTTGTATCAGGCGTTAGGGGCGGCGGATGCACGTGCGGGCATCGGTACCGCCACGCCATTCCCGCAGAAACAGACCCATGGGTAGACGAAAGTAAATCTTTGGAATGAGCTCAAGTTCATCCCTTCCTCTAATTTTGCCATTATTGCTTTGCGCCCTGACAACTGGACCGTTTGGCACGTGAGTTGTCGGCTAAGTTTTTCTTCGCTGGGAGCGGCGCGAAAACGCATGAAAACATTGAAGTTTACGGAGACGTGGAAGACACGCCAGTGTCGGAAATCGGCCGCAAGGCGCGGACCAGCCACACGACCTCCTTCAACTGGAGCAAGGTGGCGCAGCAAACAGTCTGGGGGAGCGTTCGCCCGCCGATCGCTATACGGCAGGTTGCTGCCAGATGAGATGCGCTGGCTCAACGCGCCCAGACGAGAATGCTCGGCTGAAGAAGATCGTGACCGTTCGCACTTGGATCGGGAGATGATGAGCCAGCGGGCACCACCGGCCCGACGACGCCCGCGAAGGACGGTATCCGCCGAAAGCGTGTTGGCCTGCTGACGTGAGCCGGTGATGACTGCGGGCTCACACCGGCCGGAGACGCGCGCTGCTTCGTGCGATGTGCATCGATCCGCTGCGTGCCGATCCTAAGGGATTGTGGAGCCTTTCGACTGGACGCCTCCTTGTTTTGCCACACATCCCGGCGCATCGAGCAGGCGGCTATCGAGCGACGGATCGAGGAGATTGCGAAAACCCGTGTGCGCGATGGTTCCAAGCGTTCTACGTACTGCTGACAGACGCGGGCTGGAAGCAACATGTAGAAGATCCGAAATATTTACAATGAGTTGGGCTTACAGCTTAGGAACCCGCACCCTAAAGCAGCCGGTCAAGACCACGCTAGGCGAAGACGCAAGTCTGCCGGTCGACCCGAACGATGTCCGGGCGATGGACATCGGTTACGACCAGCGCGCCCTTGGCAAGACGTTCCGCATCCTGACTATTTTAGACACGCATACGCGCTTGTGTCCGGCCAGTGATCCGCGGTTCAGCTATCGGGATAAATACATCGTGCAGAGGCTTGAGCGGGTCTGAGGGCGGATCGGCGAGGCAAAGACGATCAGGGTCGACAACGGTCGCCAATTCATGCCCCGCGACCTTTGTCGGTCTATGCCAGGACGTTACACTGGGCGTCTCATGGCCGGAAAAGCGCACAGATGAGCGGGTTGATTTTGGGTCAGGGCACACAATCCTCCGGACCGGTTTCCGATCCCTACTCACATTCAACGGCAAGCTATGGGCAGAGGGTGTGAACGCATGTTGGTTCATAAGCTTTGCGGATGCCCGCAGAAAGCTGGGGGGATTGGCGTAGGCACGACACGGCAGACAGACCGCACAGCGTGATCGCGGACACAGTCGCGGGCGCCATTCATTATCCCGATGGCGTCACCAGCGCATCATTCATGAAAGAGCACAAAAAATCAAGCGTCGGGCGGTCCAAATCTGGGGAGCAGCGCATATCATCGCCCGCAATAGTGCTGTTTGTTTTAAACAAGGGGGCAGGGCCAAGACATATTGTAAAATGTGATTATGTTAATCGCTATTTTTACTGCAATTCGATTATGAAAGAATGCAATTTTTAGATATAATTGTTGGAATGTATCATAATTGCGGTCAATTATGAAATATGCGGCTTTTCCAATCGGCCTCCTGCCTCAGATCGGTGTCTCCCTTCGGCGGCCATAATGGGTCAGCTTTATGCATCTTCAAATATATTTTATTGCATGTGTTTTAGGCGGCGATGTGAACGCAGTTTTCTGTTCGACCGGGACATCATTTATAGTCGACATATCTTCCTTTTGCCATTGCGCAGTCACGCGATTGGGGCCTTGCCACCTCCGGCTTCGGGGTGGGGTGCCAACACGGCCAAGGCTGCACCAAGGGAAAGGAGGGTCGGTTTTGCGTCCTGCAATGGTGTGTTATATCACCCGGACGCGGCACGCTGCTGCGGTTTTGGATCTTGTTTGTATTGACAAAATTCAAGCTGGTGACGGAATACGTCTGCGCTATGTCGAATTTTTAGGGTTGGTCTGGCGGTGACAGGCTAACACCGTATGGATGAAAAACCGCCCGTTGTCTGCGGCGGGACAACGAAGGGAGACGCGCCATGAAGGTTTTGGTACCTGTTAAACGCGTGATTGATTACAACGTTAAGGTTCGCGTCAAGGCGGACGGTACGGGTGTTGATCTTGCGAATGTAAAGATGTCGATGAACCCGTTTGACGAGATCGCGGTGGAAGAGGCGATCCGTCTGAAGGAAAAAGGCGTGGCCAGCGAGGTTGTGGTCGTGTCGATCGGCGTGAAGCAAGCGCAGGATGTTTTGCGCACGGCGCTTGCGATGGGCGCGGATCGCGCGATCCTGATCGAGGCGGCCGATGACGTCCATCAGGATATAGAGCCTCTGGCGGTGGCCAAATTGCTGGCCAAGGTTGTGGCCGACGAAGCGCCCGGCCTTGTGATTGCAGGCAAGCAGGCGATCGACAACGATATGAACGCGACGGGCCAGATGCTGGCGGCGTTGTTGGGATGGGGTCAGGCCACGTTTGCCTCCAGCCTCGAGATCACCGGGGAGCAAGCCACTGTCACCCGCGAGGTTGACGGCGGCCTGCAAACCGTGCGGGTGAAGCTGCCTGCGATCGTGACGGCGGATCTGCGGTTGAACGAGCCGCGCTATGCATCGCTTCCCAACATTATGAAAGCCAAGAAGAAACCGCTGGATGTCAAAACGGCGGCGGATTTCGGCGTGGATGTGACCCCGCGCCTTGAGGTGATCAAAACTACCGAGCCTGCGGGCCGCGAGGCGGGGATCATGGTCGGTTCGGTCGACGAGCTGGTGGCGAAACTGAAAGAAGCGGGGGCTGTGTGATGTCGGTTCTACTGATTGCTGAAGTCAATGGCGATGCGGTGTCGCTGGATGCGACTGCAAAAGCATTGAGCGCGGTTCAGGCACTGGGCCCGGTCAGCGTTCTGGTGGCAGGCCAGGGCGTGGATGCGGGGCCGGTTGCGGGTCTGTCTGGCGTGGACAAGGTGGTTTTGGTTGATGATGCGGCCTATGCGCATGGTCTGGCCGAGCCTTTGGCCGATCTGGTCGTGGCAATGGCGCCGGGGTTCAGCCACATCGCGGCCGCCTCCACCGCCAATGCCAAAAACGTCCTGCCGCGGGTGGCGGCGCTTCTGGATGTGATGGTGATTTCCGATGTGTCGGGCGTGATCGATGCCGACACGTTCGAGCGTCCGGTATATGCCGGCAACGCGATCCAGACGGTCAAATCGCATGATGCGACCAAGGTCATGAGCATCCGTACCGCAGGGTTCGATGCCGCAGCCACAGGGCCTGCGGCCAGCGTCGAGGCGGGCACAAGCGCGGGCGATGCGGGCCTGTCGTCGTGGGTCGAGGACCGCGTTGCGGCCTCTGACCGGCCTGAACTGACCAGCGCGGGCATTGTGGTCTCGGGCGGGCGTGGCGTCGGATCCGAGGAGGATTTCGCGATCATCTCCGCATTGGCCGACAAGCTGGGCGCAGCCGTCGGTGCCTCGCGCGCCGCCGTCGATGCGGGCTTTGCGCCCAACGACTGGCAAGTGGGCCAGACCGGCAAGGTGGTTGCCCCCGATCTGTATATCGCCTGCGGTATTTCGGGCGCGATCCAGCATCTGGCAGGCATGAAGGATTCCAAGATCATCGTCGCGATCAACAAAGACGAAGAGGCCCCGAT